>NZ_JAFFIW010000020.1 GCF_018588885.1 Mesorhizobium sp. dw_380 | reverse complement strand
CAATATACGACAAAAACCCAAGAGCGGAGACACCCGCAAACACCGACGCCGGCAAATTCAGCGGATATCCTCGACTAAAAAGCGCCTCCGATTTCCTTGCCAAACTGAAACGCCGCCTCGGCCCTTTAGCGTCATTATCCCTTGCCATCTCTGCCGGGGAATCCGACCCATCATCGAAGGTCGCAGTCCGTCTCATATCTGGAACTGCCAGCGCAACGCCGCTTCCCGCTCTTTTCCATTCTCTTCTCTTGGCCGTTAACCGCGATTGCGCCGCACTAAGCTCCATCTGCCATTCGCTGGTTGCCACCGGATCATCGCAGCCAAGGACCCTCGCCAGCCAGCGAATGTTGGCAGCGCTAATTCCCTTCTCGTTCTCTTGAAGATCAACCCCAATCCGGTTGGAATCAATCTGTGAAATCGCCTCTGCAAGAAGCTCGGGCGTCCATGGGCCAGCAGGAAATCCATCCTTGCCCATTGGCCGACCCGCACCCGCTGCGGCCAATCGTTTGAATAATTCTTTGAAATCGCTCTCGTCTCTCGGCGGAGAGAGAAATAACTTTCCGTTCTTAAACAATGACTTGTAGGCTCTGGATTCGTTCCGTTTCGCTCGTCTTCGTATCCTATCGTGCCATCGTCCTTGATCAACATTTTTATCAACTCGATTTTGGCCGGCACGGGAGGATCGAATGAAGGAGGAGGGTTCGTGGGATGTCGATGAACGCTATGCGCGGCTGCACTCGCCGCTCGTCGCGGTGCGTCGGCTTCGCGCCACGGCTGCTACTCGACGAGAAGGGGCCGAAAGGTGCCGGTTCGCTATTAGACCGAAAGTGCACAAGCGGGCGTTCAGCCGAGGTCACCTGTGTCCGCCTGCTCCGCATCCAGCACGAGACCGCTACCCGGGTTCCTCGGAGCCATCGCGCCGCGAATCGAGGATTTTTGTTGCCTTCAGCCGCGCGGCTTTGGCTGGCGCTTCATAGTCAGAAGCGCCGTCACATCATGCAGATCATCTGCCGATGAAATGGCAATCGTCAGCCATTTTCCGTCGATGTATGTTTTGGCTTCGTCGTAGAGCTTGACCAATTGCAGACGCCAGACATAGCGCCGCTCCTCAAACTTCTCCCGTTCTGCTCCACCCATGACCACCACAGCCGAAAGCCGCCGGTATCCCGGCACCAAGGTGCAGAGCGCCTTGGTCTTCTTGTAGCGCAAGGACCAACCGCGGTTCCTGCCACCGTAGAGCCAGTCCGGCGTAAAAACTCCTGGATAGGATTCATCGATCCAGTTCCGCAGCTCAGCCCAACGCTCGAACGCCTCTGGTCCGATCCATTCGCGGACGGCGCCATCATCGGGCGGTGCTGATTTGCCGGTGATCCTATCGCCGATTTGGGGACGCGTATTAGTAGGTAAAATCATCGGAAAGACCTCGTGTTCACGGTCCGGCGGAGGCCGGAGGGTTATGATGCGGGCGTGCCGAGAGCTTGCGGCGGGCCTTCAGAATGCTGCTAGCGCGACGCTTCTCAGAACAGGGTGCGCATCGCGATAGGGTCTACCGGTGCCCGAGAGCACCGCGGGCCGACCATCGACGCCTCGAAGCTCTCGCACGACCGTCAGATCGATCACCGCCAAGGCCTTCTCCCTCGCCAATGCGGCCTTGTCCTCATCAAGAAACGCGGTGGCCTGCAGCGGGAGGAATTGCAGGGTCTCCAGCCCAATGGAGTTCAGCGCTAGCGAGAGATACGGCGTAAGAAAATCGGGTTGGTTTGCTCGGTCGCCGGAAAAGACGCCACCGGAAGCGACGCCGATAAACACCGGACGGTCCCGAAGCATTCCCACCTTCCCGGCGGACGTCGATTTCATCGTGCGACCAACGCGCAAGATCTGGTCGATCCATGCTTTGAGAACCGAGGGAATGGTGAAGTTGTGCATGGGCGTTCCGATGACGATCACGTCGGCCGCTTCGACTTCCTGGATAAGCGCCTCGGAACGATCCAGAGCGCCCTTCGGCGGGGCCGCCAAGGTAGCAGGCGACGACAGCGCAACCGCGTAGTCAGCCGCGGCGTGAGGCAAGGGCTCAGTCCCTAGATCACGCCGACTGACGCTCGCCCCGGGCGCAACCTCGAGGAGCCTTTCGACGATCGCCGCCGAAAGCTGGCGGCTATGCGATTCCAGTCGCGGACTGACATCAATGTGGAGGATATTCATGGGATTGTTCCTATGGCTTTACGGGACAGGACCGAGCTCAGACCGAGCCGGCCGGCGCGACGGCGGGAAAGTCCTTGTCGTGATCGAACACGTTGTTGAAGAAGTTCGTCAGCGAGTACATGGCCACAAGCGCGACGATCTCGATGACGTTCGCATCGGTGTAGCCAGCATCGCGGACGGCTTTCAGATCAGCGTCGTCGACGTGGCCGCGGGTCTCGATGACTTTGCGTGCGAACTGGACGGCGGCATCCCGCTTCGGATTCTTGGCATGACCCTTTCGGGCGAGGATGATGTCATCGGCCGGCAGCTTGGCCATGTGTTCGGCCGTAAAGCTGTGAACCGTCAGGCAGTAATTGCAGCCGTTCACTTCGGAAACGGCGAGGCCGATGCTGTCTCGCGTCTTTACGTCGAGTGCTTTGCTCAGGGATCCGAGCAGCGTGGCCCAGGAGTTGAACGCGATCGGGCTCTGCGCGAAGGCCGCCATCATATTTGGGGTGAACCCGATATTCCTGGTGAAAGCATCGAGGGTCTGTTTCGAGTCAGCCGGTACCTGTTCCGGCTTCAGCGCAGCGGTTCTCGCCATCGTAGTCTCCATAAGATCTTGAGTTGATTAGTGATTATGCAAAGTCCAGCACATCGGCGACCGGCATGCGCGGCTTCTGCGGCCAGTTGCCAGCTCGCTCGGGTCCGACGGTCAGCAGCATGACCGGCACTTCGTCTTCGGCCAGGCCGAACTCGCTGTGCACCGCCTCGGCGTCGAAACCGATCATCGGCGTCGAACCCAGGCCCAGCGACCGGGCCGTGTAGATGATCGCCGCGGCGCCGAAGGTTGCGGAGCGCACGGCTTCGTCGCGCTGGCGCTGCGGCTGATCGTCATACAAACCGCGGGCGGGGATTTCCCAATCCGGCACCAGGTGTGCCGGCATGATGCCGGCTTCCACTACGGGCGCCAGGCGGGCTGGAACAGTGCTTGCATCGGCAAGCTGGCCGATGATGATGAAGGTCACGGCCGCGTCGGTGATCGCGGGCTGATTCCAGGCGATCGGACGCAGCCGCGCCTTGGCTTCCGGCGAGCGTACGGCGATGAAGCGCCAGTTCTGCAGGTGGAAGGAGGTTGGCGCGGACGTGCCGATACGCACCAGGTCGCGGATCTGGTCGTCGCTCAGGGCGGCAGTAGCGTCGTAGTACTTGGCGGCACTGCGGCTCAGGATCGTTTCGATGACGGCGTTCGTCGCGAACGCGTTTTCGCTCTTCGCGGTCTCCTTGAAGATTTCGGCGGCGACGCGGGTTGCGGGTCCGGTAGTGAGGCTGATGCAGTTCATTGGATGGCTCCCTTATCAAGTGATTACGGAGCCTAATTTACGGGGACGAGTGATTATTTCGAGACTGAATTAGCTCAATACGATGCGCGAAAGGATCAAACTGCGCCTTCCGGATCTCAGACCGCGCTTCTTACTCGCCCTTGTGCGCCAGTCGCCGCCACTCCCCCGGCGTCATCCCCATCCTTTCGGCGAAGACATGCCGGAATGCCGAAACGGATTGATACCCAACGGTCTCGGCCACGGCCTCGGTGCTGATCGCTGGCTTCTTCAACTCGTTGGCGGCCAGACTCATGCGGAGATCGGTCAACAAATCGAGGGCGGAGCGACCCAGCTTGTCCTGAAACTGGCGCATGAACGTAGCGCGCGACATCCCGCACAAATCGGCCAGATCGGGCAGTTTCCAAGGCCGTGCCGCATCGGCGAACATTGCCGCAATCGCTGGTGCCAGCCGCGGATGGCCGGCCAGGGCCAACAAGCCTTCGGGGGCTTTCCCGGATTGGCTCGCCGCGCGCAGTACCAGTGTGAACAGAGCCGAAGAAAGCGCGTTGAGAATGGCGCGCCCTCCCGCCCTGTCACCGGCGGACTCCATCCGCATCAGCCCGACAAGACCGGCAAGTTGGTTGGATGCGGACCCCATGCCCTCTTCTCCATGGCTGTCCACAGCGCGTGTCACCAGATTAGCGGGCAGGTAGTTGCGGATCAGTCGATCATGGGGTGGCGCAATAAAAAATCGCCCACACAGCAGATCCAGTTGCTCGCCCCGGCCATCATTCTCACTCAGCATCCATCCGGCTGACCCCTGGCGTTGCTGGGTAGGGATTGGTGTTTGCCCGCTGCCGTCGTGCAGTACATGCGCCGCGCCGTGAGGCAGCAGCACAATATCTCCGCTCACCAGCTCCCTCACCGCTCTCGTCTCCGGATCCTCGAGAATGGCCCGGCCCTTAACAATGACGTGGTAGGGAATTTCGTTCGCGGCAGCCTTGCTCCAGGCAACGCGCCACGGCGCACCGTAGGCGCAGCGGACCTCGAGCTGGCCGGTCACGGTGATTATTTGCAAGAGATGGCTTAACCAGTCGACTTGGGGCATGACACCTCGAGATACTAAATCGCTGACCCACCATATCGCACTGCACCGCGCGCCCGGTGGAAGCAAGTCAAGATAGAAGCTTTCGATATTGGACGAAACGCGAGCGCTCAGCGACGCGGTCATAGAGGTAGATGGCGTTCTGGTTGGATTCGTGCGCCGGCCAATAAACTCGGGGGGCACCCTGACGCATGGCGTCCGCTTTTACATGCTCGATGAGTGTGCGACCGAGCCCGCTTCCACGCGCATCGTCGGCCACGAACAAGTCCTGGAGATAGCAATTGTCGTTAGTCGTCCAGGTGGATCGATGATAGATCCAATGCGCCAGGCCGAACGCATGCCCGTCCACCGTCGCGATCGCCCCATGGACCCGCTCGAGTCGGGTAAGCGCGCAAGTCATCGCTGTCGCGCCTCCTAGAACCACTGGCAGCCGTTCCAAAGCGGCAGCCATCCATCGAAATCGCTGTGATCGGTGGTGCCGATCTCGACTGATGCCCATACGATGCTCCCGAACCTTATGCGGTTCCCTGTGGTTTGCAGAGCCCCGAGGTCACTGTGTATTTCTGACGATATGTGTCCCTGATTTCGTCCTGGCTCCGAGGCGGGTCGGCAAAGACATGAGCGGGCGAAAGAAGCGGTGAAATCGAAGTGGGCTCAATTCTGACGACATGATCGACAGGATATTCCGAGCCGTTCGTCGCGCGGACCCAGTCGGCGATCATGGAAAACTCGTCATTTCCCGGCGGCAAAACCACGGCACGACCCGTGAACCGGTATCCGCGCCGCTGGAATACGTCGACCACATTGATTTCGACGGCCGGATTGCGCTTCAGGTTCAGGATCGTCCGAGGCGAAGCGATATCGGCGAAGTAAAGTGCGCCATCGCTCACCGTTAGCGATGCCTTCGGCGAAAGACTTGGCGTTCCGTCCTCATTGATCGTGGCGACGAAGGACAGCATCGCCTGCTTGATGATTGCCTCCATATCGGTGGTGATTTCAGTCATGATAACTCGCTTGAATATGATTTGAGCCGGGCCGTACGTCGGCCGCTAGTACATGGGATCGGAGCGGTCGCCGCGGCAAACGAGGCCACCAGGGATACCATGGCGGGCATGAAAGCCAGCTGGCGCATTTCGCCCCGGCGAGCCTCGTTGATTACTGGTGGCACGTTTCGCGGCGAGCCGTGCATTTCTGGTTCACGCAATTGAGCAACATCCGTTCCAGGTTACGCTGAGCGTCACTCGATAAGATCTGCGGCAGCGATAACCATCGATCGCAGCGAGGAACGAAATCTTCCAATAGCCGGTGCGTATAGTTTTTATAGCGGCGAAGAATAGCGCTGCGACAATCGTCGCCCTCAAGCCGCCGTATGCCTGTCCGATGCCAAATGCGCCGCGGCTGGTTCCTCCGGCGCGTTAAAGACCGAGGTCGTGAGTAGGACAGCGGCAGCGAGGACCCAGTAGTACCAGGCATCGAGCCCAGCGAACTTGAAGGCAACCGGTGCGATGACAAACACCACGCCAACGGCCCGGTCGACCCAAAGATGCAGCCAGTAGGGAATGATACGAAAGAGCCCGGTGGGATGGTCAGTCAGGGCGGCCAAGAGTAGCGCCGTGGCACCGACAACAACCGAAAGCCACAGTGCGATCGGTCCGCTCTGGCCTAGCTTCAGCACGAACGGTGCTGCGATCAAGACGACAGCGACGGGATAATCGATGAGGTAGGCATGCATAGACTTGGTGATGAATCGAAACGACATTGGTGACTCCTATGTGCTTGTTTGCTTGGTCGAATCTTTCGCCTGGATGCGTGCCAAGACAATCGCCACGGTCCAAAAGGGCAATGATGATCGACGGGGGGCAGAACCGCTCGCCCCTCCCCAAGCTCTCACGGCCGAACGCGGATGACCGTCTTCCCCGCGCGTCGCTCGGTCGAGTTGAAGGTGCCAACGGCATCGTCGAGCGACGAGACCTTGCCGATATTCGTCCGCAGTCGTCCGTCCCGCACCCGCTGGACGATCTCGCCTAGTTGGGCGCGATCCGCCTCAACGACGAAGTCCACGGCCAGACCATCGGCGGGTCGAGCCTCGGCCGGTCCAACGACGGTCACTAGAGTACCTCCGGCTCGAATGAGGGCTGCTGACTGCTTCTGAATGTCGCCGCCGATGACATCGAACACCAGATCGACGCCACCGACGTCTTTCAGAGCGTCGTTCTCGAGGTCGACGAATTCATTTGCGCCGAAGTCCAACGCCTTCTGGCGATCGGCAGCACGTCCGGTGCCAATGACATAGGCGCCGGCCTCCTTTGCGAGTTGCGTAACGATCGACCCGACCGCGCCGGCCGCGCCGTGAGCGAGGACGCTCTGCCCCGCCTGAAGGCGGCCGTGCTGGAACAGTCCCTGCCATGCGGTCAGGCCAGAGATCGGCAGGCTCGCGCCCACCGTGAAGTCGACGTCGCCGGGCAATGGCGCGAGATTGCGCGCCTCCATGGCAATATATTCCGCGAGCGTGCCGTCGCGATGCCAGTCGGCGAGGCCGAACACGCGCTGACCGATTGAAAGCCCGGTGGTGCCGTAGCCTAGGGCAGTGACCACTCCAGCCACCTCATGGCCGAGGATCGACGGCTTCCGGTCACGGAAGGCTCGATCGGCCCAGGTCGAAGGCCACTCCAGTTCGGTGTTGACGAATCCCGCCGCATGAACCTCAACGACGACATCGTTTATTGCTGCCTGTGGTTCGGGCCGCTCCACCAGCTTCATCCCCGCGGTTCCCGCCGCCTGCTCCGTCACAACGATTGCTTTCATCATCCAACTCCCTGTGTGTGATATTTCGTCATCTTGCGGAATTCCGGTCTGCAAAAGACTTCCGACCGGACAGAGCTCAGATCGAGCCGGCCTGCGGAACGGCGGGAAAGTCTTTCTCGGGATCGAACACGTTGTTGAAGAAGTTCGTCAGCGAGTACATGGCCACCAGCGTAACGATCTCGATGATGTTCGCATCGGTGTAGCCGGCGTCGCGGACGGCTTTTACATCAACGTCACTGACCTGCCCTCGCGTCTCGATGACTTTGCGTGCAAATTGGACGGCGGCATCCCGCTTTGGGTCGTTGGCATGACCCTTTCGGGCGAAAATGATTTCATCGGCCGACATCTTTGCGTGCCCGGCACCAAAGGTATGAACTGCCAGGCAGTAGTTGCAGCCATTCACTTCGGAGACAGCGAGGCTGATGCTTTCACGTGTCTTCAGGTCGAGCGCCTTGCTCAAGGAGGTGCGCAGGGTAGCCCACGCGTTGAACGCGATCGGGCTGGCCGCAAAGGTCGCCATCATATTTGGAGTGAACCCGAGATTCTTGGTGAAGGCATCGAGTGTCAGTTTCGAATCGGCCGGCACTTCGGCGGGCTTCAGAGCTGCAATTCTCGGCATAGTAGTCTCTCCTGCAAAGCGATTGTGGTCTCCATCATCGACTGAGATGGTATTAATTTCGAGCCTAGATAAGCTCAAGATGATGCTCAAAAGGATCAAAATGCGGATGATTCATCCTCTTCCCGCAGCAGGGCAGACCCAACACATCAGATTAAGACAGACACGGCCCCATGCAGCGCTTTGCGCCAAAAGCGTCCATGCCAGAGGGACAGGACTACCAAATACTGCGCAGCATCATCTCTGCGCCGAGTAGGCCAAGAGCAATCAGAAAGCAGCGTTTGAATGTAGCGGGACTGACCGCCCGTCGGATGTACTGCCCTGCCCACATCCCGACCAACGCAGGAAAGATGGCGAGAGCCGAAAGCGATAGTCTATCAATCTGGAATGCCCCTCGTGCTGCGAGCCCAACGGCAAGTGCTATGGTAGAAATCGTAAAGGCAAGGCCGAGTGCCTGGACGAGATCATCCCTTTCGAAACTGAGCGCCTGGACATAGGGCACGGCCGGAATGGTGAACACGCCTGTTGCACCGGCAATGAGGCCGGTGATCAAGCCGATCGCGGGCGAGAGCCAGCATTCATGCCGTGGGTTGATGTGGGAGGGCTTTGCGAGCAAGGTGTAGACCGCGTACGCGGTCAGCGCGAGGCCGAGCATGAAGGTGCTCAAGTTAGTATCATCGCCTGTCAACATAGACGTACTGGCCAGTGTTCCGGCGAAGATTCCTACCATCATGGTCCAAAGCCGCCGCAGGATGCTCCTGAAGCTCGGGCCAGCAACCAGTTGCCAGACGTTCGTTACGAACGACGGAATGATGAGCAACGATGTTGCCGCAAGCGGTGACAGCAGTCCGCCGAGAATACCCATCGCGACGGTCGGGAGGCCCATGCCGGTCACACCTTTAACGGTGCCGGCGGCAAAGAATGTAGCTGCGACAGTGACTAGCAGAAAAATTGAGAGGTCGTTCATGACCCTCTCATACGCTTTACGACATCATCGACAATGCGGCACTCCCGTATCCAGCCTTCGCCTAGACCGAAGGCTGAATGAGTTGTAACTTCCGAAGATGCGCTTCGATTTCACCGACCTACGTCTTTTCCTCGCCGTCGCTGACGCTGGCAGTATCACCCACGGCGCGGCTAACGTCGGACTCTCTCTTGCTGCGGCCAGTGATCGACTAAGGGAGATGGAGGCAACCGGCCAAGTTCGACTACTGGAAAGGGGGCGCCGGGGTGTGGCTCTGACGGAGGCGGGTGAGGCACTTTCCCACCATGCCCGCGAAATTCTTCATCAAGTCGCTCTCATGCGAGGAGAACTAGGGCGCCACGCGAAGGGGATACGGGCGAGCATCCGTGTTGTTGCCAACACAGCGGCCATTGTGGAAGTTCTTCCAATACGACTGTCGCCGTGGCTTGCCGCCCATCCGCAAGTCGATGTTGATCTTCGGGAGCGCCAAAGTCATGAGATCGCCCGAAGCATAGCTGCCGGGTTTGCCGACATCGGCATATTGTCGGACGCAGCCGCCAACGAGGAACTGCTTCTTAAACCCTTCGCGGTGAGCAAGCTCGTAGTAGTGTCGGCTCAGACGCACGCACTCGCGGCTCAAAGAGAAGTCCGGTTTTCCGGCCTCGCCGAAGAATATTTCGTGGGATTGGAAGGTGGCGCATTACAGGACCATATCGACGCTCAAGCTGACAGGCTCGGCGTAAAACTCCGGTACCGGATCAGGCTGCGTACGTTCGAATCGATATGTTTGGCGGCTAGTGCTGGTGTTGGCGTCGCGATTGTTCCAGAGACGGTAGCCAGAAGGCGCAAGCGAACGTTTTCAATTTCGATTACGCCGCTACTGGACGACTGGGCTCGCCGACATCTCTCAGTGTGCGTCGCCGCTAACCTTGATTTATCCCCGATCGCCCAAGACCTTTTCAACCACCTGACAAAGCGCATGACCTGACGTCTACGGGGCGGGAGAACGAACCCGCTGCGCGGGATAGCGCGTGGGGTGAGGTAGAGATCACGAACCGGACGTCGCGCTCGCATTGAGGGCGGTTCGGCAGCGGCAGAGCATTACGGGCTTCTTCAACAAGGAGCCTGACCATGCCCTATCCTGTTCTCGATGCACCTATCAGTCCACTTCGTCAGCGGCTGATCGACGATATGAACATGCGGCGTTTCTCCCGGGAGACGCAACGCAACTACCTCCGCGACATCGGACGCCTGGCGACGGCGTCTATGGAAGTAGCGAATTGGCAAGCGTGACCAAGGCCCGAAGAAAGGGTGTTTTGTCCACATCTAGCCGGAGTAGCTGACCGGCACCCTGGCGGCCCCATCCAGCTTCCGCGCCGTCATCAATCCGGGTTAGGACGCGCCTGCTGCCGAATGCCGGAAAGCTCACCGCTTAGTTGCGGATGGCGCGCTTGTCATCTGCTTCATGATCCGAGTCAGGTGGGCGTTCTAGCTGGCTCCTTATCTGAGACTTCCCTGCCCAAGTAGCTCAACGACCGCGTTTACATCATCTCTCTTGGACCGAATTGCCTTTGGAAGCTCCCATTCTGCGTATTGATGTACACGTCTGCATGCTTCTGTCGTTGCCGATCTGCAGGCCTTAAATGTTTCGGCGTCTAGGAGCGATCGAAACCGTGAGCGAACCGCCGCGCGACTCATTCGCAACTTAGGCATTTGGAGGTGTTTTACGCGCAGCTTGGCGTAAGCAGCAGCGACAAGAAGCGAGACTATCGCGATCCAACCAGAGTTAAGCCCCATTTCTGCACCGGCGCTCCACATGGCTACTACTACGAAACAGATCGCTTCAATGCAGACCGCCTCTAACGCCAACCGAAGGATGATGCGAGCGGTTCCTAGTTGATGGACAAAGAAATACCCTCCTTCTATCTTTGGCAAATCAGGCTTTTGTTCGCAGCTATTGGACCTTTCAGCCAATAGAACATCTACCCGGTTCTTTAGCTCAGCCAATTCTCTGCTCATTTCGTCGTGGACTATATCCAATGCATGGCGCGCCGCAACGGGAACTGCGGCCTTCCTTGCTGCGCTAGCCTCCTTCTCGGCTGCTTTTTTGGCCACCTCCGCAGAGGCGTCTTGGAGTTCCGTGTGATGCTCACGCATCCTTCGGCTTAAGATTGGTATAACTCTGGAACCGATCTGGTTCACACCAAATCCGTTTTCGTCCATTATTTTCACTGCTTCATCGGTCCATGACTCGTGAATACCTTCTCCCTTAAGCCGGACTCTGACACTCTCCTTTCGCGACCGATCCCTCTGCCCTGCCTTTCTCCCGTTTTGGTGCTCTACCCTCACATTATGAAACGCGGTGGCCAGTAGTTTGCCACTTCTGTAGCTGCGCTTTCTCAGTGCCATGCGTCCGCCCTCAACCTATGTGCCCGATTCGAAATAGTTGGCGATCATAGTCAAAGAATTTGCACCAAATTCAACGCTCTTGAGCATTCGGCAATGCTGAACTGAAGCGCTTTTTTGGAAATCAGGTTCGGCACGGCTGCCAAAGGGAGCGGAAGCAGATCTTAACAGGAGCCGAATTCCTGGCCTCTGGCAAGTCTTGTGAAATCAAGATCGCGCAATTTGGCGGATGGAAATCAAGCCTGATTCGTGCATATTCCGGTCGGGGCAGGGGCAACATTCATCTTGATTTTGAGAGTTCGCAAGGCAATTGCGGCGACCGCGCTAGTGATGACGGCCGTTGCCTTCTTCTCGTCGCCGATGTTCGGCGCGGTCAAGCTGGGATTTGCGTACTACGACCCGTTCTCGATTGCTGAATTCCGGCTCAGGCACCTCACGACACAGGAATATGTCAAGAAGATCGAGGAGGCGGTCACCGAACGAAATTATGCGGACGCTGCCAAAATCGTCGAAATCGGGCAAGAGAACGGACACAATTTCGATCCTGAGTTGATCGCTAAAACGCGAGAGAATGCGATCGACATGTCGTGGCGTTACAGCGTGGATCTCGTCGACGGTTTCATGTCGGGCAGCGTTCACAGCCCAGGAAGCCTTGCCGGCTCTATGGTTGCGGATGCTGTCTCCTACGGAGATATCAGAGATGCCTACAATGAGGGATCGGAGGTTCTTTCCGGACAGGACTATGATGGAGTTACGCTCGGACTCTCGGTTTTCGGTATCGTGACAAGTGTTGCCGCACAGGCTGAGATTGATGTGCCGCTATCAGTCCTAAAAACAGCAAACAAGACCAGAAAATTATCTGCGGGTATCAGGGCTTCTCTGGTTCGTATTTCACAAAACATGATCGACGTTCCCATGCTGAAAAGGGCGCTTTCGAATTCCGCCGACCCGCTACTCAAAGCTCCGAGCTTCACAGCAGTTAAACGCGTGCTGTCCAGCATCTCGTACAAGGACGTGAAAGAACTGGATTTTGCCGGGCTGAGGGCCTCCGTGGGCGATCTTCTGCCCATCGACGTCGCAGCAGCTAAACGGCGCTTTAAGGGTGTTGTGAGGCCCGACGCGGCCGACGATCTCGCTGCATTCACGGCCGGGACATCAACCGTCGTTTTGAACGGAGGAACGGAGGCTGCCTTCCGTTCACTGGAGAAAGCCGACTCTCCAAAGGAGCTCGCGAAATTCGGAAAGCTGGCAGAAAAGGCGAGAGACCGCACCTCGTCGATAATCAGGATTCTGGGAAGGGGCGCAATCGACCTTGGAAGGCTGGCCTATCTGATCGGCGCGTCCGTGATTTACGCAATCACCTGGTTTCTTGGCGCGATCTGGACGACCTCGACCTTCCTTTTCAATTTGCGCGCACTTTTTCGCTGAAGCGAGGGGCATAATGGCAAAACGGAAATCATCTCTCGCACTTATCGCCGCAGGAATTGGTGGGGCCGCCGTTGCTGGCTATGGCCTATCCATTGGTCGAGATCTCTGGAAATCGACCAAAAAAAACCAAATGCAATTGTTTGCCATTCTCGCTCTGATAGGGGCGATAACGTTGCCTACCCTTGGGGCGCGAGAACTTGTCAAGGGCCATGACCGAGGTGTGGCGGGAACCGTTTTCAAGACTATCATCGGCAGCATAGTGCTGACAGGCATCGGTTTCGTGCTGGCAGTGATGTGCCTTAGCTTGATTACGAGAAACGATAATGATCCCGATGCCGGATTTGGGGCCGCGATTTTTCTGGCGTCATGCTCGACGGCGGTTTTCAGCCTGATAGGTTTCCTATGGGGTGTAATTCAACGGCCAAGCCGCGTTAAAACAATTTCGACGGCAAAGGCCAACGAGCAATTCCTGGCATCTATCGGCTTCAGGGAGACTGGCGGTGACGACGTCACACACTATGACGCATCAGGTCAGGCGCTGCGTTTTCTGGAAGGCCATGGCAACCGATTGGTATTCATGGCAGTCGGCAGACGAGGAAAGCGGGCGTTTATCGATCTCGCGCCAGACGGCAAGATGGTTGCTTACAGCGGCGTTGTCTGACCGCTGCGGTTGCCGCGTCTCACCGGACAACTCACCACCAGCGACGCCGTGAGCACTTGGGCGCTTCAGGCCTTTCGAGGTTTGGTATCAGGCCGGTCATCGCCATCGGCATGTGTCTACGCACTTGCCGAGGGAGGCTCCGATGGTGTTAGGCACTGGGTTGAATGTTACGTCGGAATTTGAAATGGCAATGGCACTAACCGGCGGGGCCTCGCCCGCGCGGGCTCTTTTGTAGCGCAGACGTTTCCGTGATGGCCTGTCACAGTAGGTCAGGCCTTCCATGCACCAGGCGGATAAGTCCGGCCTGTACCGCGCCGGTGACGATTCCAAAAAGCAACGCAGCCAGGCAGTTCCAGCCGAAGCACAGTGAGATGACGAAGCAAACCACCGCTGTTGCAAAGACCGTCACGTAGTCGAGAAATTGATCTTCCATAACGAACACCTTTCCGTATCGGCCTAGAAGATTGTGGCGACCCATTCGCCGTTGGCCGCCTTTGCGAAGCCAACAACACGATTGAGGGGCTGTGCCTCGGGCGACATCTTGACCGTGGTCATGCAGGAAACGCCGGGGCCGTTGTGGTTTTTGTCGCACTGGCCAAGGGCAAAAAAGATCTTCGGCATGTCGTTGCGATCCCAGACCAAGGGTGAGGTGGATTGCGCGTTCTGATAGGCGGCCAGGGCCTCACCCTCTGACGGTTTTTCCACGACTGGTAGAGGACACAGTGAGGGATCAGCGGTTATCGCCGCCGTGAGCTCGGCCTTGGTAATGGTCCTTGCCTCGACAGTCGGGTGTAGAATTACCAGCCAGGTTCCGCCGGCGCCGACCGCAAGGCCGACGCCGGCTGTTATGGCGAGTAGGACGGCATTGTTCATCGCTCTGACCCACTAGAGATTCAGATTGAACCAGTGGCGTTGCTTGACGCCATGATCATTCGGAATGTCGAAGTACCAGGGATCAGCGCGCCTCGGCCGCTGCGAGGAAATTTCCTTAATACAAGAGTCTTCTCCGTCACGGGCACGGCGGTTCAAGATCACGCCGGCTTGATGGGCGGGACCTTTTAGACCGGGGTGCGTTTGACAGGTGTTGACGGTCTTGACGCAACGATCCGGTGCGCTGCGATTTCCGTCCCGGCCATATTGGCTGTAGCCGATCTTGGCCCCGTCGGGGCAATCGGCATAGTCCTCATGACCCGGTGCACCAGCATTTGCTTCGTTGCAGACGGGCCACGAGAAGCCAGGCTTCGACATGGCAGCAATAAGTTTGATCATCGGCGGGATGCAGTATTCCACGCCATGCCAGGACGGGTTCTGCGAGGCTGCGCAGAGCAGGACTTGGCAGCCCCAGGATGCGTCTTGTGGCTTGGCCGCTGTGGCGGGAAGGAGCGCGGCGCCGGCGATTCCGGCGGCATAAATCAGGTGTTTCATGTCAGGCGGTCCTCTCGATGATGATTGCGGGCGTCGCTCAGACGACAGACGGTGTGTCGCTGGGTGGAGCGGTTCGCATCGAAGCGTCTGCCACGTAGACGAAGTCCGGCAGCTATCGGTCTGTCCTCAACGGTCGCTTGCGGGCATCGGCAAAAGGCGGGGATATTTCACTCTCGCGTTCGGCCAGCAGATTGAAATCAGCGATCGGCCGGCGATCTGGCGTCTTGTCGACCGCCTTGCGGCGCCATTCATTCATGTCGAGCACGTAGGTTGCCCACATGCCGTAGCGCGCGGCCATGGCGTAACGCTGATAGGCGGCATATTGGCCATTGACGAGATAGGGCGAGGCAACTCGCGCCCAGCCAACACGAAGCATTTCCAGGGCAAGATCTCGAGCGCCATTGGTGCAACGCGCGATCGCCGTACCGTCGACTCTGTAGGAGACGACGTTGCAGGTCACCGACTTGTTGCCGACAGTCCGTTTAAGCCATGCCTTGGCAAATGGTCCGCACGGAACGGGTGGAGGAGCCTTCACGCGCTCACGGTGTTCCCACTTGGGATCGAGTGCCCATTGCGGCAGCTCGCAAGCGTCGATGTCGGCCAATTGGACGCTCTGTGCATACTGGGGGTACCAGAGCGTCCGCCCATCCATGACCGCGACCCGCCCCCTTAGAACAGGATGCACCCGGGTCACCTGGGCGGCGGATGGTTCTACGGCTGGCCGGTAGACCTTGCGGACAGGCTCATTCCTGATGACATCCGCCGCTTCGACGGCCTCAGCGGTGAGGGCAAGCATTGCTGCCGACAAGAGGAGTTGGGCTTTCATTGCTTCGCCTCCTTCTTGGCGCGCTCGTTGGCTGTCTTGGCCAACAGGACTGCCGGGTGCACAACATCGGGGAACTGCCAGAGACCGGCCTTGCGTTCGCGGGCGTCCAGCTCGGCCACGGAGTACGGCGGATGAAGTGGCATGCCCTGATCATCGAGCGAAGCGAAGGCGTAGCCGCTCGAAATCATCATGGTGGCGAGGTCGAGGCGATCCTTGCCAACGGTGGCATAGCAGATGACGTAGGTTAGGTCCGCGGTCTTGGCGACCGGCGCGCAAACCGGCTTGGTGTCCTTGATATAGGCAGCAAACATTGCCAGGGACGCATCGCCACAATCGCGCTTTTGCCCCTTCAAGTCGGTGTAGTTGGTGCCGCGAAGGCAGGATTGAACCCCAAACAGGCGATAGCGTTGCCCCTCTGCAACCCAGGTGTCGCCGGTTTCCAGTGTTATGCCCGGCTCCAGGTCAAAATAGCCGTCAGGCGCACTAAGCGCCGTTGCAACACTGGCCACGGTGAGCGTAAGGGCGAGTGAACACCTCATTGGGCCTTCACTCGCGGATCGGCCCACATGCCGTAGGACCCTTCTTTGCCGACATCTTCGGCCTGCGCGAGGTCCGGCCGGTCATAGGAGCCATCGGGCTTTTTTGTCAGGCGCAACGCGCCAAGGGACAAAAGCTGTTCCTCGAACATATCAACGGAATCGAGGCTGCCGGGATAATTGTAGTAGCCGTAGCAGGTGGCATTCTGCGTCGGTGACGACTGCTCGCTGACAAAGGCCCGGCAGAAGATGACTTTCGGGCTTTTCAGCATGATTTGCAGCTGCTGTTGCGCGAAGTCGGCGCAAGTGCCGGCAAAGCCTTCCTTCCGGTTGACCATTTCACCCTGACACGGCTGGAGACCGTAAAGGTGAAGATTGGTCTTGCCATCGACCCGGAAATCCGTGGGCGATACCGCCACATATCCGGATGCTGACGCGTAGCCCTTTCGGTCCACGGCTTTGCCGCTGCCGTCATAGTATTCGACGACCAGCACCGTCTTGCCCGGTGCCGCCAGCGACTTGATGTAGTCCTTGTTGACGTTGTCCACCGACCAGGCCGGCGTTGCGATAGCGCAACCTGCGAATGCAGCAAGGATGGTCCGTTTCATTTCCAGTCCTTTACCATTTTGGTTCAAACCGAACCCATTTTTGGGGTTTAAGTGTGGCGCAAAAACTTGTATCGCTACACCAAATCGGTTCAATGCAATGGCGAACTTAATCGGTTTTCGCCATAATCTCAACACCGCAAATGGGGCGGGTCGCGATGACGAAAAGGGCCAGAACGAGCAGCATTGGAGGCAATGGAGCTCTGATTTGTTCGACCCTGCTGAATGTGCTCGTCGCTGGCGCCGCAATGGCCCAGGAAGCGCAGAAATCAGCCAATCTTGTGAATAATTCCGCGCAAGCTGAAAGCGTCAATGGCACTGCAATCAGTGAAATTTTCGATTCTAGATGGGGCAAAAGCGGCGGTCATTACGTGCTCAACGCAGACGGCGTCGTCGCACCAGAGGAGACAGCCAAGAAGGACCGGCAGGCATCTACCCATATTGGCACACTGAAGCAGGCTTACACGACGGAGGACGATACTGCCGAAAATACCATTGTGGGTAAGCTGCCGACAGGACAGATTACCCACAATGGTGTGGCGAATGCGACTCAAGAAAGCACGGCAAACGTGCAGGCATGCGGTCCGTCACCGCTAAGCCCCTCGGAAATCAAGAAATTAGTTGTCGATACGGCGCGGCGTCACAAGGTCGACGAGGTTTTCGCCACGGCGATTGTTTGGGCGGAAAGCGGCTTCGACCAAACTCGCAATTCGGACAAGGGCGCACGCGGCCCCATGCAGCTCATGCCTGCCATCGCCGAACGGTTCGAGGTCGAGGACATCTGCGATCCGCAGCAGAACATAGAAGGCGGCATGAAGTACCTGCGGGTCCTGCTCGACGAGTTCCAAAATCCTCTGCTTGTCGCCGCTGCCTACAATAGCGGCGAGCAACGCATCTACGCGTACGGCGGCATCCCGCCGTTCCGGGAAACAGTCGGCTACGTCGCCAAGGTGGTCAATTACCAGCTCGGTTTGCCCATGCCGGCGGCGAAGGGAAAGCCCAAATCCGGGACCACAACAATCGCAGGCGGTGGTGAGGACGGCGACGTCGGTGTCATCGCAGTGAAGAAGACCGGCAAGTTTGTCGGTGGAGTGATGCACTTTTGAAGGAGAGAACGCATGAAGTGCAATACAATTGAGGGACCGAGGGTCGGCGCATGGAAGCTGGCGGCCGTTCTGGGATTGGCTGTGGCCGTGCACATGGCCGGCGTCGATCTAGCCTTGGCGCAAAGTGGTGGTGGCGGCGGCGCCTTCGCGCCACTGCAGACGGCCGTTCAAATGATCGTGGATTTCATCACCGGTCCTTTCGGCCGGCTGTTAGCGATCATCGCAGTGATCGGCCTCGGTTTCCTCGCCTTCGCCGGTCGGCTGTCGTGGTTCACGGCAGGCGCGGTCATTGTCGGCATCGGCCTGGTCTTCGGCGCACCGACCATCGTCGATGAAATGATTGCGGCTGTCGGCAAATAGCGATGGCTGAGTTCGAGGACGAAAAGCCTGCTCTCACGCCGTTGGTGATTGGCTTGACCCGTTCACCGACGCTCTGGGGCGTGCCGTACATGGCCGTCGTTATCGTCGTCGGTTGTACGATCATCGGGTGGTTGGGCTCCAACTCCCTGTGGGCACTGCTGACCGCACCAGTCGCCTACCTCGTCCTTTTCACGCTGTGCACCTGGGACAGCAAGATCCTCGACGTAATCCAGGTTGCGTCGCGCAAGACGCCCCGCACGCGCAACAAGAGCTTTTGGGGCACCAATTCATACGGACCATAGCCGATGCTGAAAGTCGTCACAGACGAGCTTGGGTTTGGGAAGGCCGCTCAAAACGAGCGGCCCATGTCGACTCATATTCCCTATTTGCGTCATGTCTCCGATACGGTGATCGGCTTGGAAAATGGCGCCTTGATCAGCGTCATCAAGCTCGATGGCCTGTTCTTCCAGACTGAGGACCAGGCCACGCTGAACATGCGCTCCGTCGTGCAGAACACAATGATCCGTGCGCTCGGTTCCAGCCGATTTTCGCTGTGGTCGACGGTCATCCGCCGCGCGGTTGAAGCCGAGATCGGAGGCGCTTTTGATGATCCGTTCTGCGACCTGCTCAACAAGCGTTACATGGAACAGTTGCGCCACAAGCGCATGTTCACGAACGAGATCTACCTCACCATCGTAAGGTCGGGCATGAGGGGTGCGCTCGGTATCGGTGACACCCTTAAGCGGATACTCAACAACGCCAGCCGCGACGGCCGCTCTCAGCAGTCACGCGAGGATGTGACGGAACTGGAGGAGCTGGTCACCAACATCACGCGCGAGCTCGAGAAATACGGCGCGCGGGCGCTCGGCATCGTTCGCCGCGACGGCGAGCCATATTCCGAACCCTGCGAGTTCTTCAACATAATCCTGACCTGCGGCGTGCCACGTAAGATGCGGCTCCCGCGCATGGGCATCAGCAACTATGTCGGCACGTCTCGCCTACATTTCAGCAAGCGGACCATGCAGGCACAAGCCGCTGTCGACGAGGACAGCCGTTTCGGCGCGCTTCTGTCGGTAAAGGAATATCCCCCCTTCACGGGGCCGGGAATGCTCGACGGCCTTTTGCAAGTCAATCACGAGTTCATTCTGACGCAATCGTTCACGATCGCGGACAAGCCCATTGCTCAAGAGCGAATTACGCGCCTGCAGCGTCAAATCCAGGCCTCGGATGAAGCGGGTAGCTCGGTCGAACACGACATCGATTTCGCAGTTAACAGTCTGATGAACCAGGAAGCCGTTTTCGGCTTCCACCATCTGACACTGTTGTGCCTGTCGCGCGATCTGGAGGGCGTGAGCAAGGCGGTCTCCGAGCTTGGGGCATGCCTCACCGACATGAACATCAACTGGCTGCGCGAGGATATGAACCTCGAAGCAGCCTTTTGGGCGCAATTGCCGGGAAATCACAGTTACATCGCCCGCAAGGCGTTGCTGTCGAGCGGCAATTTCGCCGGTTTGTCGTCGATGCACAATTTCGCGACGGGGCAGTCCGACGGCGCGCATTGGGGCCTGCCGATCACGATTCTCGAAACGACCTCGCAAACGCCGTACTGGTTCAACTTTCACCAACGCGACATTGGCCATTTCCTCGTCACCGGTCCAACCGGCTCGGGCAAAACGGTCGGCCTGACGTTCTTGCTTGCCCAGGCCATGCGTGTCAATCCCGCACCCAAGGCAGTTTTCTTTGACAAAGACCGCGGTGCGGAGATCTTCATTCGGGCGGTTGGCGGCACCTACGAGGTATTGTCCCCGGAAACACCCACCGGCTTCAACCCTCTCCAGCTCGAGAACACCGCACCGGACCGGGAATTTCTCCTGCGGCTGCTAAAGGCAATGCTTCGCGCCAACGATCGCCGCGACTTTAGCCAGGAAGACGAAGATACGCTCGAAAAGGCCTTGGCTCGGCTCATGCAAGAGCCTGCGGCTGAGCGTAACTTGGTGAACCTGTCGACCCTACTCGTCGGTCGCTCTCGCGCAGACGCCAACGACCTTCATGCACGGCTGCGGCCCTGGATCGACGGCGAAAAGGCATGGCTGTTCAACGCTCAGCACGACGTTTTGTCGTTCTCAGGACATCGTGTCTTTGGCTTCGACATGACCAACATCCTCGCAAATGAGGAGTTGCGCACACCAGCGCTGATGTACCTCTACCATCGGCTGGATGAGCTGCTGAACGGCGATCCCGTGATGTTCTTCATGGATGAAGGCTGGCAGCTGCTCCAGGATGAGACCTTTTCGGCGTTCATCGTCGACAAGATGAAGACCATCCGCAAGCTCAACGGCATTGTCGGTTTCGGAACGCAGTCGGCGGCCGACATCGCCAAGGCCCGCGCATCACACACGCTGATCGAGCAATCGGCAACGAACATCCACTTCCCTAATCCGCGCGCGGACGAGGAAAGCTACATCACCCGCTTTGGCCTGACGGTCAAAGAATTCAACTTCATCAAAAACACCCCGCCTGAGAAGCGCACTTTTCTCGTCAAGCACGGGAATGACTCGGTCATTGCCCGGCTCGATCTGTCGTCGATGCCCGACGTGGTCAAGGTCCTGTCGGGCCGAAAGAAGACGATCGAGGAGTGCGCAGCACTTCGGGAACAATACGGCGACGAGCCGGAAAAGTGGCTGGCTGAATTTTGCGGATGGGAGAAGGCTCAATGAGAAATCGTCTTGCCCTTGGCTTGCTGGTGACAACACTCGCCACCCCCGTTCCGGCGACGGCGTCCGGTGTTCCCGTCATCGACGGAGCGAACCTCGGTACAAAGACGGATCGGAAGGACAAGACCGGCGAAATCGAAAAGACCGATAAGGACCGGTTTTCGATCAACAAAGGCGTGACCTGCTCCGTCTACAGGGAAGGTCGCAAGGACGATCCGGCCGCGGCCGCACAAGCCAACCCCGAAATCGTCGGCCTGGTCAAAAGGGTCGCGAGGGAAGAAGGCGTCGACGAGAACCTGTTTATGGCTCTCGTCTACCAGGAAAGCCGTTTCAATCCATGCGCCCAATCCGGCGCCGGCGCATACGGCCTCACACAGCTGATGCCGGGGACCGCAAGCGATCTCGGCGTCAATCGCTACAATATCGAGTCCAATTTGCGTGGCGGCGCCCGCTATCTGAAACAGCAGCTCAAGCGGTTCGGCGGCAACGTGAATCTGGCACTTGCCGCCTACAATTCTGGTCACGGCAACGTCCAGAAATACGGTGGCATCCCGCCGTTCAAGGAAACACAGGGTTACGTCAAAAAGATCACGCAACAGTGGCTGCCAGCACTCGGTGGGGCGAACGGGGCGGGCATTCCGATCAACTATGGCGGCGGCAGCACATCGTACACTGGCATGCGGGATTCGACTATCAACGCCATGGCGACGTCGCAAGCCACGCAGGAGAGCGGCGCCAACGTCGCGTCATGGCTGCAGCAGCTCGGCGGCCTGACCACTGGAACCATTCAGGACAGTTGGGACCACAATTCCGGTGCGCGAAACGCCAATCTTGAAATGATGAACCAGGTCATCCTGCTCGGCACGACAATGGCAGACCTGTTCAATTCAAGAAACACGATGCAGCTGACCGAGACGTCCGGCTCATCGCAGTCGTCCGGATACAAAAACAAAGGCGAAATGCCGCGCGAATCCACTGGTCTGTGCGACCCGCGCGAAGGGCTCGAATGGAGCCCGGCGGACAAGGCCTGTGTCCAGAAGCGCGAGCGTGAATCCACCCTCAACCTGCAACTCAAGCTTCAATAAGGAGACCTTCTATGAAGCGCTCTATTCTCACTGCGTGCTCGGTTCTCTTTGCTTCCGCGGCATGGGCATCAGGCGTGCCGGTCATTGACGGCGCCAATCTCAAGGTGGCCAAGGAAACGGCCATGACTACCGACAAGATCCTGAACACGAACAAGGACATCCTGTCGACTGTCGAAGACACGTTGAAGGCCGTCACCGGCGATCGCGGCGGTGATGCCAACCAGATGCAGAATCTGGCTGTCGGCAACGGGTTCAGCGTGTCCTCCATGCCGTCGTTCGACAGCATCATGTCAGGCGGTGTGCCAAATTTCGGCGGCATGGGCGGCGACATCAGCAAGATCGCGACCACCTTCATCAATGGCCTGCAGCTTGTGAAAAGCCTTTCCGGCAAGTCAAACAGCGGCTTTTCCAGCGACAAGTCCTATGAAGAGCTGATGAACACGGTCCTTGGCGTCTCGGCCCTTGTGACCGGATCGCAGAAGGCCGTGACGACGCGCCGGAGCGCCTTGGAGCAAGCCGGACAGAGCATCGGCCAGGCTCAGGACATCAAGGGGTCGATCGATCAGAACACCCAGTTGCAGGTTCAGGCCGGCCTCACCATCAACGAGCTCATCGGTGTGATGAACGGTGCTGTCGGTTCTCTTCAGGCCGACAACCAGCGCCGGCTCACCGACATTTCCAACTCGAAGAAGGCATTGACCTACGGTGGCAACTAAGCCTGCTCACATAGTCAGGGCCTTGTTCGTGATCGTGATCGCGGCCGCCGTTGCCGGCTGCGGCACGGTCAAAGAGAAAACGGCCCCCTGCAAGCGACCCGCAAATCTGACGTCCTACGCTGCCGATCCTCGCCAGCAATGCGGCCCGATGTCGTACGTCAATGGCGACCCGGCCACAGCCATGGCCTCGATAAAGGCGATGGCAACTCAGTAAGGACGATCGGCGGCAATGGAAGATTTCTTAGGCGACCTCCTCGACCGAATTGAGGACACAGGCCGAACCTTCTCGGAAAGGGCATACGGAATTGTCAGCAGCGAAATCACGCCGCTGCTCAATGTCCTGTTCCTGGCCTATGTCGCCTATTACGGACTGCAGCTTTTCATGGGAACGTCCAGGGTCAGCGTTGCCGAAGTCATCGGCCGTGTCGCCCGGATGGTGCTCATTTTGCTGATCGTCAGAGAATGGAACAATTTCGAGACGCTGTTTTACAGTTGGCTGAACGACACGCCAGAGGATGTCGGGCGGGCGATCCTGACTGCCACGGGAACCGGCATCACCGAACCGACAAACGGCCTGTCGATGATCTGGAAGACCGCCAATGAAGCAGCGGCGGCGTTTGCGGAACAGTCGGGCTACTTCGCCATTCTGCCGTCGATGATCGGCTTTCTCATCATGCTTTGCGTGGCGGTGTTTATCGCCGTCGCGCTGGCGATCCTGTTGCTGGCGAAGGTGATGATGTGGGTGCTCATCGGAACGGCCCCGATCTTCATAGCCTGCATGCTATTCGAGCAGACGCGAAGCCTCGGCGTGTCGTGGTTCCGACAGGTTCTTCTCTACGCGCTGATCCCGCTGTTCATCTATGTGGTTGCCGCCTTCCTCATCGCCGCCATGGACCCCGAACTAACCAAGGTGACGAATGCAGCGAACCAACGCCGGCTGCAGCTCAGCGACGTGTCGGCGTTCCTGCTCCTGTGTTGCGCAGGGGCGTTCGTTCTTTTCCATATCCAGGTGTTGGCGCAAAGCATCGTCGGCGGCGTCTCGGCGGGCATCGGCAACGTCGCGAGAGCCGTTGCGCAATACTCCGGCATGACGGCTCCAACAAAGGCGCTCGACGTTGCGCGCGGCACGGCAGGCGTGGTCGGCAATGCCGGTATGCGTGCACGCGATCGTATCCAATCCGGCATGGTCGCCAACATTCGCACGGCCAATGAGCGCGCTGCCATGCAGAACAGAATCTCCAACAACAGCATGCCTCGCTGAGGCTGCTCGCTGGCAGGTAAAGTAAGGGCTGGATCAATATGGCGGATAATGAAGGTGCGCTGAGGAGCTATTTTCAGGACGGCGATCGATGGGAAAACGAGATCGTCAAGAAGGCGAAGCGCTCCCGGTCGCTTGCGTGGTTCGTGGCGCTGCTTTTCGGCGCGATCACGCTGCTGGCGCTCGCAGCGCTTGTTCTCTTGGTCCCGCTGAAAAGCTTCGAGCCGTATATCGTCGAGGTCGACAAGAACACCGGCTATATCGAAGTCAAGACGGGCCTGACCAAGCCATTGACCCTGACAGAGACGCAAGCCATCACGCAGGCCAATGTGGTGCGCTATATCCGCCATCGCGAGGGCTATGACCCGTTCGCCATCGAAGAAACTTTCGGCGTTGCCGCTCTTCTGTCAACCGGGGATGCGGCACGCGAGTTGGCGGAGCAGTACAGCGCGGCCAATCCGAACAATCCGACCAAAGTCTACGGCAAAAACAAGCGCGTGCTGGTCGACGTCAAGTCCGTGACGTTCTCGAATGCCAGCACGGCGCTGGTCAGGTTCTCGACAACTGAAAAGTCCGACACGGAGTCGATCGTCCGGCACTACATTTCGGTTGTCCGCTACCGGTATACGGAGACGCCGGAAACGAATGAATGGCGGTTTGAAAACCCCCTCGGATTCCAGGTCTACAACTACCGCCGCGACCAGGAAACGGTCACGCCGGGGGACGAGGGATGATGAAACGCCTGCTGTTTTCGGCGGCGCTCTCCGTCGCCATCCTGACTCACGCCCATGGTGCGCAAACGCCTCGTCCGGGCAACCTCGACGGGCGCGTTACCAGTGTCGTGTATCAGCCGAATAACGTGGTCACGGTCAATGCTACCTATGGCATTTCGACCATGATCATTTTCGACGAAGACGAGAAATTCGAAACGATCTCGCTCGGCGACACGGAAAGCTGGCAGGTTGCGCCTTCCGAGAAGGGCAACATCCTGTTCGTCAAACCGGTCGCCAAGAACGTCACCACCAATATGAACGTGGTGACGACGAAACGAATTTATTTCATCGAACTGCACGACTATGCGCCAGAGGCAGGCCACAAGGTCTTCGGCGTGCGCTTCGTCTATCCGGAGAAGGATCTGAACGCCGCCCTGCGCAAGGAGGCGGAATATAGGGCGGCAAACCCCAACGTCTCGAACATCGACAAGGCCAACGTCAACATTGACTACTCGTTCTCGGGCGACGCGACCCTGAAACCGTCGATGGTCTTCGATGATGGCAAGAAGACCTTCTTCAAATTCAACGGCCGCGTGCCGGCGATCTTTGCCGTTCAATCGGATTTTTCCGAGACGCTGCGCAATTTCCGCAAGGAGGGCGACTATCTCGTCGTCGATGGCGTCGCCACTCAATACACGCTGCGCGACGGCGATCAGTGGACGTGCATTTTCAACCTTCGAAAGCCCGACTTCGGAACCCCAGATCCCGACATCCTCGGCCCGGCTCCCGATCGCCAGGCTAAGAAGCGCTGGAGGAGCGGCAACTGATGAAGCAATCTCCAGAACTAGAGGCAATGCTTGCCGGCGACGATACGGCCATCGCCAACAAGAATGCCAAACGCAATCAGCTGCTCGGCGGTGCTGCGCTGCTAATCGGTGGCGTCGTCGCCGCCTATTTCGTCCTCTCGCCCGCCAAGGAAACCTCTCATGACATCACCCAAGGCGACGAGGAGTTTCGGACCACGACGTTCCGTCCCCCGTCATTCGTGCGTGAGCAGGATAAGCCGAAGCCGCAACCCGACCCGGCGATCATCAATATTCCGCCACCGCCCGAACCGGTTGAACCAAAGGTCGATACGACGGGATTCAACGTACCACCGCCGCCTCCCCCGGTTGCTGAGCCGGCCGTCGCGCCACCCCCGGCGGACGAACCGCCACCGGAAGAATTTCCGCAACGCTACAAATCAGGGCTGATCTCGCTTGACCAGGCCAAGGCTGAGGACGGCGCGGGCGGGCTCGGCGGCGCCAATGGCAGCGGCCCTACAGTCGCTGGCGAAGACCGCAACAGCAAGTACCTTGCTGCTGCATCGAGCCTGGCCGACCGTGGTGCGAAAGCCACCCAACTCAAGCGCATTGATGCCTTGATCCCGGAAGGCACTCTCATTCCCGGCATCCTCGAAACGGCGATCAACAGCGACTTACCGGGGCAGATTCGGGCGATCACGTCTCAGGATGTTTATTCGTTCGATGGCCGGCGTATCCTCATCCCGACGGGAACGCGACTGATCGGTGAGTATCAGTCCGATGTGACCAGGGGACAAAAACGTATCTTCGTCATCTGGACGCGGCTTATCCGTGATGATGGCGTGAGTGTCCGGCTGAACTCGATCGGAAGCGACAGTCTTGGCCGTTCCGGTCTCACCGGTCATGTCGACAACAAATGGCGCGAACGTTTCGGGTCGGCCATCGTCCTTTCCATCGTCGGCGCCGGCGCCAGCTACCTGATCGGCTTCGGAAGCGACCAAGCGTCCGGCAAAAACAACGACGATGCCAAACGCGGCGAGGAGCTGGCGCGCGACACGATCGCTCAAACCTTCAGCGACATGGCCAACCAGGCTTTAAGCGAAAATCTCCGCATCCCCCCGACGATCAGCGTCGCCCAAGGCGAGCGCATCTTTGTTTATGTCCGACAGGATCTCGATTTCAGCGCCATGTACGACGATCCCGTCATCGAAGCGATGAAGGAAATTCAACGTGAACGTCGCCATAGGTAGAGTCCCGAACCCTTATCACTTTCTTGATCGCGCGCTGGCTCCGCTGAAACCATTCCTAGAAGACCCGCGCGTCGTCGAAATTTCGATCAACAAGCCGGGCCACGTCTATGTCGAACGTCTCGGCTCCGATCATATGGAGTACCACGAGATTCATGAGCTGACTGCCGCCGAAATCCAGAACATCGGTGAGCGCGTCGCCGGCGCGACAAGTCAGTTTATCAGCCGCTCCAAGCCCATTCTCAGCGCCGCGCTGCCGACAGGCGAACGCATTCAGATCGTCCTGCCGCCGGCCGCTCCCGAAGGCGGCTCAATCTCGATCCGCAAGCAGGTGGTCAACAACTTCACGCTCGAGGAGTATCGCGACAGCGGCTCGCTAGACAGAGTATCGGTCGCTGTCGGCGGCCTAAGCGACATCGATCGCGACTTGATTGCCCATCTGCGCGCCGGCCGTATCTATGACTTCATCCATACGGCCATCACGAAACGGGTATCGATCCTGATCAGCGGCGGCACTTCCTCCGGCAAAACGACGTTTCTCAACGCGTGCTTGAAAAGCATCGATGCCAATGAGCGCATTCTGACGCTTGAAGACACACGCGAACTTTTCCCGCCCCAGGCCAACAAGGTGCACCTCGTCGCCTCAAAGGGCGATCAGGGCACTGCTGACGTGACGATTCAAAGCCTGCTCGAAGCATCGCTTCGCATGCGCCCCGACCGCCTGTTTGTCGGCGAAATCCGCGGCGCCGAAGCCTTCGCGTTCCTCCGCGCGATCAACACCGGCCACCCCGGCAGCATGTCCACTGTCCATGCCGACACGCCGATGGGTGCCTACGAGCAACTGGCAATGATGATGCAACAGGCTGGCATGTCGTCAGGTTATTCCAAGGCCGATCTGATGTCCTACATTCAGATGGTCATCCCGATCGTCATCCAGCTTCGCCGCGACGGCGGCAAGCGCGGCGTGTCGGAAATCTTCTTTGCCCGGGATGAATCATGAGCCAGGGCTATAAGGCCTTTTACCTGCTCTTCTGCACCGGAATCGTCTTTGCAGTCTGGATTCTCGGCTATGGCCTCGGCCTCCAGGTTTTTTTCCGTGACGGCCGCATTCTCGGAGCGACGATCACCACCAATCCATTCGCCCCATTGCAACAATTCTGGCTCTACAAGAGCAACACCACATTGCAGATGGTCGCGATCGGGGCGCTCGTCCCTGCCCTCCTCGCCGGCGGCCTCGTCGCTTACATCGGCCTGCGGCCGCAAGGCAGCCCACTCGGTGACGCGGCCTTTCAGGACATCGCCTCTCTGCGCCGCGGTAAGTGGTTCCGCAAAGCCGGCCATGTTTTCGGTCGCGTCGGCCGCAAAATCCTGCGCACCAAGGATGATCGTCACCATCTGGTGATCGGGCCGACAAGATCGGGCAAAGGCGCCGGCTATGTCATCCCCAATGCTCTGATGCATCAAGGGTCGATGATCGTCACCGACCTCAAGGGAGAGATTTTCAAGGCGACGGCCGGCTATCGCCGGCGCAACGGCAGCCAGGTCTTCCTTTTCGCGCCAGGCGCAGAGAGGACCAATCGCTACAACCCTCTCGACTTCATTCGCCAGGAACGTGGAAATCGCACGACCGATATCCAGAACACGGCGAGCATTCTCGTTCCCGAAAACACCGAATCCGAAAACTCGGTGTGGCAGGCGACCGCTCAACAGGTCATGGCAGGCGCTATCAGCTATGTGCTGGAAAGCCCGTTTTATAACGGCCGGCGCAATCTCGGGGAGGTCAACTCGTTCTTCAACAGCGGCGTCGACCTGCAGTCCTTGATGAAATTCATCAAGGCAAAAGAGCCGTACCTGTCCAAATTCACATTGGAAAGCTTCAACGCTTATCTGGCGCTTTCCGAGCGCGCCGCCGCTTCGGCCTTGCTCGATATCCAGAAGGCAATGCGCCCTTTCAAGAACGAACGCATCGTCGCTGCAACGAACGTCACCGACATGGATCTCCGCGCGATGAAGCGTCGGCCGATCTCCGTCTACCTCGCGCCCAACATCACCGATATCACGCTGCTCAAGCCGCTCCTGACGCTGTTCGTGCAACAGACAATGGACATTCTTACCCTTGAGCACGATCCGAACTCGCTGCCGGTCTACTTCCTGCTCGACGAGTTTCGCCAGCTCAAGAAGATGGACGAGATCATGACCAAGCTGCCCTATGTGGCAGGGTATAACATCAAGCTCGCCATCATCATCCAGGACTTGAAGAATCTCGACGAGATTTACGGCGAAACCTCCCGGCATTCGCTGCTCGGCAATTGTGGTTATCAGCTCATTCTAGGCGCGAATGATCAGGCGACCGCCGACTATGCATCCCGTGCGCTCGGCAAGCGGACCATCCGCTACCAGTCGGAATCCCGCACGATCGAGATCTTCGGCCTGCCAAGGCGCACGAAGGTCGAACAGATTCGCGAACGTGATCTGATGATGCCGCAGGAAATCCGGCAGATGCCGGAGAGCAAGATGGTCCTGCTTGTTGAAGGCCAGCGCCCGATCTTCGGCGACAAGCTGCGATTTTTCGAGACGCAGCCATTCAAGTCCGCGGAAGCCTTTTCGCAGACGCACATTCCGGATGTCCCGCCGATCGAATACCTCCCGGTTCAGCCGGTTCCGGCTTTGACCGACGATTACAACCGGGCGAGCCAGCCCGCCGAAGATGTCGGTGCTCCGACTACCAGGATGGCTGATTTCGAAAAGAGAATGTCATCACCAGCTGAGGCGATGCCGACTGGCGCTGCGACTGCGAGAGCGCCGGCAACAAAGGAGCCCGCAACCCGCACCATGAATCGCAACGCCAGCCTGCCGCAACAGAAACGCACTAAGGCGTCGAGTGGGGGATCTGGAACCGAAGCAGAGGTGACAGTGGACGTAGCGACTATCGACGCGCGGATTAAGGTCGCCGAAGAAAGCCTGAAACCTAGTGCCGAACGTCTCAAGGAGACGGTTTCTCAGAAAGTCGAAAAGCTCGGCCAAGCATCCCCCTCGAAACGGCGGAACTATCTCGATATTTTCGCGACGACGGTCCCCGATCCCATCGAACTCGGCCTGGCGGCCGCAGAAGGCCCAGCATAAAGAGCCGCCAATTGCGGCTCTTTATGCGCTGCTGTCAAATCGCCGCTCGTCGCGGTGGCGTCGGCTTCGCGCCGCGTTGCCGTCCGGCTGCTACTCGACGAGAAGGGGGCCGATACCGGACGGGCAGATTCTCGGAAAGAATTGGGGAACCTGCCGTTTCTTATCTGCACGCGAGACCGGCGATACGACAGCATTTCTAGTAGGCTGATGGGAATTGGATAAGTGACGACTATCGCGGGCGGTCCGGACTTTTTCTATGTCAACGTCCATAGGCAAAACGCGGAGTGTAGCTTTCTATCAGGCTCGCCTCTTCGTCCTCTTCCTCATAAGGGTCTTCCGCGAGCGCGTCGCTTGAGAACACGGTGAGTGTGTGACCGAAGGAACCTAGCCCGACAATTTCCTCGTCGAGCTTAATATGCGCAGGTCCGTCGAACCAGTCAGCGAGAGTCGTTTCCTGCGTGAGATGTCGGCCGTATGCGACGTTTTCGGGATCGCGGTTGAATTCTCTCGTCGCACTGTCCGGCAGCGGTGTGCCCTTACGGAGGAAGGCGAGCTTGGCCAGGCTTTTGAAACCGTCAGACATGAAGCAATAGCTGATATTCGGTCCTTCGCTTACGAGGATTGCCATAGGATACGGACTGCACTCTGCGGCGCGGATTGCAGCGGCAGTCAGAGAACATTTCGATTTGCTGGCAAACGCTTCGATGCCAGAAAGACCTATCACGCCGCTCCTGAGTTCCTTCTTCGCCAAGCGCGTTGGCATGAGAAGACCCGAGGCGAAGTGGTCGGCTTCAAGTTCGATCGAGCTGTCGCCCTGGCTGAAGCCCGCGCGAGAGATATGCATCTTGCTGGACTTGAGAATTTCTTCTGGATGGCCGTCTAGAAAATAATGGCCCAGCTCATGAGCGACCGTGAAGCGCTGATAGCCGTCGTTGTCGATGTCGGTCGCGTAGAAAATCGAAGGGTATTCTTCGTCAAAGATGATGCCACCGCTGACGCCTTTGGCAATAGGCGGCTTCGGGACTATCATGATGCCTTCGGTCTCGGCGATCTTGAAGGGATCGACGGGAAGGGTTTCAAAGCCGTTCTCGGCTGCGATGCGTTCGCCATGCTGGCGCGCCATGGCGAGACGGAACTTAGCCATCGCTTCTCTTTTTCTGGTTAATCAGGTCGATCATCATCTGAATATGTTCACGGTCGGCGGAAGACAGGTTTTCCTCACCACGGAAAGCCGTGGTAGCGCCCTGCATGTCCTGGGTCCGGCCCAGAAGATAGTCGGCTGAAACTTTCAACGCCTTGGCAAGCGCCCTGACATTAGCAAAGGACGGTTTCCTTCTGTTGCGTTCAAAGTGACCAATGGCAGCAGGTTGCAATCCCGCTTCCTTTGCCAACTCCGTTTGGTTCAGTCCTCTTGCTTCGCGGGCGGCCACCAGCCGATCCCCGAATTCCAGTTCTTTCTCCGAGCTATTTGACACGACGTTCCTGGTTATGTTAATCCTACGAATGCGTAGGGCACTGGTGGCCACCTTGAGGGTGGCTTTTTGATACCGGGCGCCCCTACGAGTTCGTAGGTGATCGTACTACTGATTTGCGACATTGGTCAACAACCCGGAAAGGGGCGAATGGATTGGCGAAGTCGGACGCGACCAGCAGGAAGGAACCGGGTTCAGGGCGCACGCGCGCTGTACCGGTGCACGATGACTCGCCGGTCAAGCTGGCGCGGAACGCGTCTGCCAATGACCAGAAGGCGTTGGTCGCGTTAGCGGCCGGACGCTGTGAATTTCCGGGATGCAACAAGTTCCTGTTCGAGCATCCATTAACGAAGGATCGCGGCAACTACGGCGAGAACGCCCATATCGTCGCCTTTAAGGAAGGCGCTGCGCGGGGGAAGGACGGTGCGCGACCAGCGGACATCAACAGCATCGAAAACCTGATGCTGCTTTGCCAGCCTTGCCACAAGATGATCGATGACAATGCCGAGCGCTATCCACGCGACGTTCTCGTTGCAGGCAAGGAAGCGCACGAGCGCCGCATTCGTGCATTGACCGAGCTAGGCCCAGAACTGCGTACCAACGTCCTTGTATTGAAGAGCCGCATCGGGGAGCGCGTCGTAGAGGTCGGGCAGCAGGAAGTTGTCGACGCGCTTCGCCCCCGCTATCCGGCGTCCAGTGCCTTCAAGGTTATCGATCTCAGCCAGCTCGGCGATGAAACGGGCGATGGATATTATCCAATGGCTGAGCGCCTGATTTCGCAGCATGTCAGCGCCATGTATGCCGCGCAGGACGTGTTTGGCGATGTGAAACACCTGTCGGTCATAGGCCTGGCACCCATGCCCCTGCTGGCGGTTCTGGGTGCCGCGCTCAGCAACACTGTACAGACAGATTTCTTTCAGTGTCATCGTGACCGCGATGATCGTTGGACCTGGCATGCCGATGGGCTGCCGGTCTCCTACGTCACTCGTACCACCAGGCGCGGCACCGACGCAGGCAAGGTGGCGGTGACGCTGTCCTTGAGTGGTGCGATTGATGCGGAGCAACTGCCCGGAGCGATCTACGCTGGCGTCACGGTCTACGATTTGACCCTTGATGGCATGGCGCCCAATCCGGGCTTTCTTCGAACGCGTGCCGATCTGGACGGTTTCCGTGCGTCCTACCGCGCCCTTCTCGCGCAGGTGACGCGCGAGAATCCGGGCGTATCGGAAGTTCACGTGTTTCCCGCCGTTCCGGCGCCTGCCGCTATCGCGCTCGGCTTTGACCTATTGCCCAAGGTTCACCCGGCCTTGATCGTGCATGACTTTGACAAACGGGTTGGAGGTTTCACGGAAAGGATCAGGGTGAACCGCAATGAGTGACAACGAGTATCTGCAGGACCTGCTGAAGTCGCAGCAACTGGAGGAGGGGTGCGATGAACTGGTCGCCCTGGAGGCGGAACGCGATAATGTCGAAGTCCTTCTGACCGAGGCCTTCCCCAACAGCAACCCGAATTTCACGCACGGCGGATCAAGCGCCAAAGGCACGATGATCCGTGAAGACTACGATCTCGACGAGGTCTGTTACTTCGACAACGATGATACCGCACCCGGTGAGAAGCTGGAGGAGATCTACGACAATGTCGCCGACCTTCTTGAGGCCGACTATCAGGTCGAGCGGAAACGGTCAGCGCTTCGCTTGAAGACCAAAAAGGGCAAGGATCTTAAAATTGACATCGTGCCCGGCCGTTACGTCAGCGATGACGGCACCGACGTGTTCCTTCACCAAAACGAAGGTGACAAGGAGCGTCTGAAGACGAACCTGGAGGTGCACATCGCACATGTCCGCGAGAGTGGGTGCACCGACGTCATTCAGCTCGGCAAGTTGTGGCGGACCCGTAATAGTATCCTGATCCGCACGTTCCCGCTGGAGCTTCTGATCATCAAGGTACTGTCTGCCAACGACTCTGGCACCCTGCAGGATCGGTTCGAGCGCGTGTTGACCGCTTTCCGGGACGAGATCGAAGATCTGATGATTGAAGACCCCGCGAATCCCACCGGCAACGATCTGTCTTTCGCGCTCACGGAGGAGTTGCGCGATACGCTGAGGGACGTGGCGGAAGACACGCTGATCGCAGCTGCGGATCATGGGTGGGAACATGTGTTCGGCGCCCTGCCGACGCCGAGGGCACCAGCTGTTCCGCGTGTCGCGGCGCTCACAGCTGCCGCGACCGCTGTTGGTGGTGCGGCGCCGCCGTGGGCAGACGAGGGTGAATGACCTGGCACGAGAACGATCCATCAAAGCTTGACGGCCTTCGCCAGACACTGCGCGACAGGTACCCCACCCTGCATGCCCGAGTGCAGGGCGGTTTTGTTCATGTCGCTGGAACCTTCGCCGTACTGGCCGAAGACGCGCACCGGGACCGCTACACGATCGATGTCCGGCTGCCGACTGGTTATCCCCAGTCCATACCGGATATCTGGGAAACGGCTGGCCGGATTGAAAGGATCATTGATCGTCACGTTTTTCCGGGGACCGGAGCTCTGTGCGTCGGCGTCCCGGTCGAGCTTTGGGTGAACCTGAAAGGTGATTTCTCCATCGAGAATTATCTGGAGAAAGCTGTGCGGCCGTATCTCATTGGGAACAGCCTCTTTGAGGAAGGCCAACCATGGCCATTCAGCGAAAGCACCCATGGGAGTTTCGGGGTCCTTGAGTTTTACGAGCGTTATCTTGGCACCAAGGATGCCCGTGTAGTTGGCGAATTTCTGCTGAACTTGCTGAAGGGCAAGGTGCGAGGGCATTGGCCATGTCCATGCGGGAGCGGAAGCGTTCTACGAAAGTGTCACGGCGAACAGGTGCGGGCTTTGGCCGACGTTCCAGTGAGCATATTGCTTAGTTCGGTTGATCACATGCTGTACGCACTGAAGGCTGGATCACTTAGGTAAGGTCGGATCGCTGAAAGCACGGCAGGCTGTGAATCGGCGTGCAAAATTGACCCCATAAGCCGGGGAATCGGCGTCCAATTTTGACCCCCCTGATGCTTTGATTTGCGACCATCAGCTCGTCGTGGCGAGCGGATGGTGTGGGGATGAAGTCGGTGGATACGATTGCCCGGGTTCGGCGCCTTCCATGTGCAGGGATGGTCGCTCAAGCGGATTTGCCGCGAGCTCGGCAAGATTCTCAGATCCAATGAGACATCGTTCTCCTACGAACGCGAGCGGCAGCCCAAGCCGAAGATCGGTCCGTGGCAGGATCAGCTTGACGGGTTTTTGAATGGCAACCGTGGCAAGGCGGCGCGCGAGCAACTGACACTTATCCGGATTTACGAAGAGCTTTGCAGTCTCGGTTACGAGGGAGGCTATGAAGCCGTCCGCCGATACGCGAAGAGTTGGGCGAAGGCGCAGGGGTTGGCGATGGCGGACGCTTATGTGCCGCTGTTCTTCGCGCCGGGCGAGGCCTACCAGTTCGACTGGAGCCATGAGATCGTCCTGATCAACGGCGTGACGGTGACCGTGAAGGTCGCCCATGTCCGGCTCTGCCACAGCCGCATGATGTTCGTCAGGGCCTATCCGCGCGAGACGCAGGAGATGGTGTTCGACGCCCATGACAGGGCCTTTGCCTTCTTCGGCGGCGCCTGCACCCGCGGCATCTACGACAACATGAAGACGGCGGTGGAAACGATCTTTGTTGGCAAGGACCGCCAAGACAATCGGCGCTTCCTGCAGATGTGCAGCCATTATCTGGTGCAGCCGGTCGCCTGCACGCCCGCGTCGGGCTGGGAGAAGGGTCAGGTCGCGAACCAGGTCGGGCTGGTGCGTAAGCGCTTCTTCACGCCCAGGCTGCGCTTCAAGACCTATGAGGAGCTGAATGCCTGGCTGCAGGACAAGTGCGTCGCCTATGCCAAGGCGCACCGTCGCCAAGCTGCCACTGGCCAAGGACATCGAGGAGTTCGACTTCGACGGCACGCCGGTCAACGAGCCACTCATCCGTGATCTCGCCAACGGAACCTTCGTTGCCGATCAGCGCAACGCCGTGCTCATCGGCGGCACCGGAACCGGCAAGTCGCATCTGGCAATCGCCATTGCCCGCGCCCTGATCCGCAACGGCTCACGTGGCCGCTTCTTCAACGTCGCCGATCAACCGACTCGAGACCGAGCACCGCAGCGGCAAGCAGGGCCGTATCGCCGACTACCTCACCCGGCTCGACTTCGTCGTGCTCGATGAACTCGGCTATCTGCCCTTCGCGCAGGCCGGCGGGCAATTGCTCTTCCACCTGATCAGCAGGCTCTATGAACGGACCTCGATCATCGTCACCACCAACCTGGCGTTCGGCGAATGGCCCGCCGTCTTCGGCGACGCCAAGATGACGACAGCGCTGCTCGACCGTCTCACCCATCATTGCGAGATCATCGAGACCGGAAACGAATCCTGGCGCTTCAAGAACCGTGCCTGATCACCTGCCAAGCGCCATCCGCGCTCGCCCGGGCTGCGCAACCCTGACCAGCTCCGCCCGGGCGAACGCTGACCGCCGCGCATTACATAAGGGGGTCAAAAATCGGGGGTCAGTTTTGGAAGCCGTTTGACAGCGATAGTATTGTGACTTCGTGCGACGAATGCCCATTTGCCCTGGCAAACGACATCCTGCGCGAACGGACCGGCGGAATGGCCCGAACAGCGGCCTCGCCGAGACCATCGGCAGAGGCCTCGACAAGCTCCTGCATCTGGCGGGCGCCGACCGCGGCCGGCTCAGAGACGACCGCAGTCAAGGGTTATTGTCTGTCGACGGATCGAAGAAAGCCGGCCAAGATGCCGGTCACTTGCTCGGGTGCCTCCTCGGCAATGTAGTGCCCGCTTTCCGGCAAATGTTCGAGTCGTGGATTGGCGAACTTGCTTTTCATGAACTCGACAAGCAGTCCGTTTCCAAGACCACCGATGCCGAGAGAAGGTACGGTCAATTTGTCCGGATACGTCAATTGATCGTCGAGATCCTGGGCGTAGGCCTGATACCAGCCATTGCCGCCCCGGATGCCGTCCTTGGTATTGTAGGCATTGGCGTAAACGGCACGGTCGCGTTCCGTCAGCGCATCCTTTTTATAGAGAAGCGAATTCCAGAACCAGTTCTGGTAGATATATGCGCGTCCCTCGATAAGCTCTTCGGGCATGTCTCGCACCTGGTTGAAAGCGAACCACCAGAGAAAGAAGTCCTTCTGGAAATTGCCTGTGAGAGGATGCGGAGGAACGAGCCGCATGTCGCGCGTGCTCTGCGGCTGTGCCGACACATCCAGGAAGGTCACCGATGTCGTTGCATCTGGATAGTTGGCCGCGTAGGCGTAGGCGACCTGCGATCCGATATCGTGGCCAACGATATGCGCTTTGTCATAGCCGAGAGCTTTGACAAGTTCATGGATATCCTTGGCCATGTCTTTCTTGTCGTAGCCGCCCTTGGGCTTGTCCGTCGTGCCCATTCCGCGAATGTCGACAGCGATAACACGATGGTTCTTGGCGAGCTGGGGCATGATCTTGTGGAACGCCCACCATGTCTGCGGCCAGCCAGGCAGCATGACGACAGGTGTGCCTTGGCCGCCCTGCACGTAGTGTATTCGGATGCCGTTCACCTCGGCAAAGCTGCTTTCAAATCCTTCCAACTCGCCCACTAACGTCGCGTCAGAGACGTCGATGCCTTGATAAGGATTGCCCTTATCGGTAACCTGCGCTGAGACCGTCGCCGGCAACAACAGTGCCAGGACCGCGCCTGCAACAAACAATCTAAATGGTCTCATGTCTTAAGCTCCGTTGAAGTGGTTTGACGCAATGTCCGCCAGATGCAGCTGAGACGTCCGGTTCGGAGAGTTGCTCTTCCCGCAACGGCGTCCTTTGTGCAGGCGGGTGAAGGCTGAGGTGGTCGTCAGCGAGCGGCCTTTGCCTCTGCTGCCTGTGCAAGCATCTCGACCCAGTCCTGATGATAGGGCAGACTCCCGTTTATCGACTAAGTCCCATATCCATATCCAAAGTGATCAACATGACTCCCTTGAAGATCGAAACTTGCCAATCAAGGCGCGATGGCCAGCCAGATGGCCTCCAGCAACTCCTGATGGCGGACAGGCTTCGCCAGGAACTCAAATGCGCCCGCCTTCATCGCCTGGACACCCATGTGCAAGTCGGCGTGGCCGCTGATGAAGATGATTGGCACATGCACACCGGAACGCACTAATTCGGCCTGAAAATCCAACCCGCTCCGTCCCGGCAACCAGACGTCGAGCACGAGGCACCGTGGCGGGGATAGCCGCACGCGGTCCAAGTACGCCTGAACTGATCCGAACGATTCGACTTGTAAACCAACCGATTGAAGCAGGCCTTCAAGCGCCTCGCGGGACTCGCAGTCGTCATCGATGATCACGATGGACGCCTTGCGTACCATATCGTCGGTGTGCGACGCGATATTGGCTCTCGGCCATCGCGTAATCGAGTCTCTCGCGACAGATAGAGAGGTCTCCGCCTGCACCCGAGGCGCGGTCTCGGTCATATCGCCCTCATCGGCAAACAGGTAGCCGCGTCCAGGGATGGTCTTGATAACGTCCCTGTCTTCGCCCAGCGCGTTCCGGAGCGACGCCATCTGAAACCGCAGATTGCTCTCGTCGACCAGCGTTTCGGGCCACACGTGGCGGACGATCGCTTCCTTGGAGACAAGAACGCCGCGCGACCTGAGAAGCACCAGTAGAAGATCGAATGCTCGGCTACCGAGGTAGACCGGACGTCCATCGCGAAGCAGCAATCGAGTGCTTGGCTCGACGTTGTAGTGCCTGAAGCGGATGGCGCCCTTGGCACCACTCCCGCCAGTGGCAAATTCATCGATGCTGCGCTGCTCGGGAGCGGCAATCAGGCGCTGGTCGGGCTCCGCTATTCGGCTGGCTGGCATATCCATGGTGCACTTCCCTTCCCTGCCGCTAACCCCCTTGTTTCAATCCCGCCGCATCGAACAAGACCATCGATCTACTGACCGTCATCGCCATCCGCCTTTCGCTTCAGTGCGAGCTCTATCGAGGACAACAGATCCTCCCTGGCAATTGGCTTGAGGAGGAGGTTGACGGCCCCAGCATCGAGTGCCTGTCTTCGTAGCCGATCATCTCCGAAGGCGGTGATGAGGATCGTGGGGATCTGATACCCCGATTCAACAAGACGTCTTTGGAGTTGAAGGCCAGACATCCCAGCCAGCTTTACGTCTGCTATCAGGCACGAAATGCGATCCAGCCGAGCGGAACTCAGAAAATCCTCGGCGGAGGCGAAGATCTCGGCTGCAAAACCAAAGGCGACCAGCAACCCCTCCAGCGCCTCGCGAACTGACGCGTCGTCGTCGATACAGGCGATCAGAGGGGGTTGAGGCACATTGGTATTCGCAGTTGGCTTCGGTCGACTGAGACGTAGCCCCCTTCAGCCCGGCGCCTCAACTGGCCTTGCGTCGGATTACCCAGACAAAATGTCGGGGCCGCTAGACTTTGGTCGAGGTTACCAAGGATTGACCTTCAAAGTGTCGAGTGCATCGGTCATTCGGACGAGTTCGGCGACGGATCGCGCGTTCATCTTTTGCATCACATGCCCCCGGTGGAGTTTGACCGTAGCCTCGCTCAGACCAACGTCTGCCGCGATCTGCTTGTTCGGGCGCCCCGTTGCGACCAGTGCCATGATCTCGCGCTCGCGCGGCGTCAAGCTTTCAAAGTCCGCTCGAACTTTCGCCACATTGCGAGCGCGCGCCCGCTGGGCTTGGTCTCGCTCGATTGCCAACTGAACGGCGTCCAACAGATCCTGACTGCGGACAGGCTTCGTCAAGAACTCCATGGCGCCGGCCTTCATGGCGCGAACTGTCATCGGGATGTCGGCGTGACCGCTGATGAATATGATTGGGCGACGGATACCCTTCCCGACGAGGAGGTCTTGGAAGTCGAGCCCACTCTGCCCGGGAAGGCGCACATCGAGAACCATGCATCCAGGACGGTCCGCCTGGCCGTTGGAGAGAAACGCCTGAACCGATGCGAATAGCTCCACTCGAAGGCCTATCGACTGGAAAAGGCCGTTCAACGACTCGCGGACGGCCTCATCATCATCAATGATAAAGACCGTCGGCTTCGTATCGTCAGTTCGACTGCGCATATGCATGCCCGTTGATGAAAGTCGGCACGGTAAAACAGAAGGTGCTCCCGGATGGCATGTTCGGCGCGGCCCACAAGCGACCGCTATGCGCGTCGACGATGGAACGGCAAATCGACAATCCCATGCCGATCCCTTCAGGCTTTGTCGTGAAGAAGGCCTCGAAGACTTGCTCGCTGCTGTTCGGATCCAATCCGTCTCCAGTGTCGGTGACCGCTACGAGGAGATAGCCGGGGTCGCCCTGCCTGGTGTCTATGTGCAGGCGTCGGGGCTGATGCTGGCTCGCGGCGATCGCCTCAATGCCATTGATGACCAAATTCAAGACGACCTGTTGCATCTGGACGCGGTCCCCGAGGACGCGTGCGTCCGCCATGAGGTCCGTCTCCGCCACTATTCCATTTCGGAGCAGTTCGCCACGCGTCAGCAAAAGCACCTCTAGGATCACTTCATTGAGATCCAGTTCGCCCATTTCCGGCGGGGACTTCTTGGCGAGGGCGCGGATGCTGGCAATGATGTCGCCGGCACGGTGGCCGTCCCTGACGATGCGCTCAGCGGCCTGCCGCGCCATCAGGATATTGACATGTTCGTCCGTAAGCCACTGCACGCAGGTCGCAGCATTGGTCACGATTGCCATGAGCGGCTGGTTCACTTCATGGGCGATCGAAACTGTCAGCTCTCCGATGGCGGTCAGTCGGCCCACGCGTGCAAGTGCCTGCTGTGCTTCCTCAGCGCGCTTGAAGTCATCAATGTCCGTATTCGTTCCGTACCACTTGATGATGGAGCCCTGTTCGTCCCGCATGGGCGTTGCACGTGTGATGAAGGTGCGTGACGCTCCGTCGAAGCGCTGGATCCGCGCCTCGATTTCGCCCGCCGCGCCTGTTTCGAGAAGTGTTTTCCATTTCGCGAGCACTTTCTCCAAGTCGTCGGGATGAAATGAGCGGGTCCAGCCACCCTGGAGCGCTTCCTCTGCTGGAATGCCCGTATAATCATGCCATCGTTGGTTGAATATCGCGAGTGTGCCGTCCGGGTAGGTGTACCAAGCCAGCGCAGGGATCATGTCGAACGACTGTCGCGCCTCGATCGTCAACTGTCGTTCTCGTTCTTGTGCTGAATGGACATCCAGGAATAGCTGCGCGTTTTCGATCGAGATGGCGGCCTGGGACGCAAGAATTTGCAGGAGCGACACCCGATCCGGCGTGAACATGTATGACGATAGGTTGTTCTCCAGGTACAGAATGCCGATAAGCTGTTTCTGCCTGGCCAATGGAAGACACAGGATCGATCGTGTCCGAATATTGCGAATGTAAGGATCGGCCGAATGCGGGTTGGGGACTTGGGCGTCATGCAAAATGACGACGTCATGCGTGCGTGTGACTAAGTTTAGAATAGATTCTGGCAACTCTCCTGCCGTCTCGGATGGACGCTGGTGCACTTCGACGCCTTCGGCGCTAGTGACGGCCTCCGCGACGATGCGCATCTCCCCTTCCGGCTGCAGGAGGAGGAGTCCGCGGACCGCACCGGCGTGCTCGACCACCGTGGTCATCAATCGCTCGACCAGCCGGTGGAGAACGATCTCGCCAGACACGGCCTGCGACATCTCGATCACGGCCGCCAAGTCCAGGTGCTTGAGCTCGATCCCGCTTGCAACTGCCCCCGCCCGCGCCGATGGTTCGCCTCCCAGTTGGGGATACAGCCGATCGAGTTGGCTTACCTTCGCGTCGGCGCCCCAGTGTAGGTAGCAGGATCGCGCATTGCGCAGACAAGCGTCGGCGATCGTCTCGAAACCGCGGGCAGCGTAGAAGCGCGCCGCAAGTTCGTAGGCTATCCCCTCGTGCGGCAAGAAGCCGTTCGTCCTCGCCAGTTGTATTGCCCTTTCATACAATCGCTGGGCGTCGAGTTCTCTGGCTTCAAGGCGGGCGAGTTCGGCTGAAACGAGCACTTCACGATGCGCCCAGTTCTCCGGACATGCCTCGCCCCAGATCTGCAATTGCAGGCGGTGTTCCTCGATCTCGGTCAAATACCTTTGACGCTGCTCGGAGGTAGCCGCGTCGCAGGCCGACGCAAGCGCCAGTGCGCCATAGAAATGATATTCAATGAGTTCGACAAAGGAGCGCGTCGACCAAAGGAGCGCCTTCGTCCTCATCATCGCCGACATCATCCCGGCAATATCCTGAAAGAAAAAGCAGGCCTGGATGCGGTGGATCCAGTATTTGGCGGCCGCCGCCGCGAGGGCCAGGCCGCCAGCGTCAAGGTGTTCTTCGAACCAGGCCCGATCTCGTCCGGGCCTGTCGAAGACGACTTTGTCGTCGGTGGATCCGCGAAGTTCACGGATCAGCAATATTTCCTCGGCGAAGCAATCCGCGGCAGGGCCGAATTGCGCCTTGCGCGCGAAATCCAGCGCCGTTTCCGCATCCAGTTGGAGGCGCGCGAGCGGTTCGCCAGAGGACATCAGGTTGGACATGAAACCGAGACGGCTATAGGTCTCGAAGGCCAAGTCGCCGCCGGTGTTTGCGATAGCAATCGCGCGCACCAATAGATCACGTGCCGTCGCCAGGGGACTCGTCCATGGCAGCACGAACGTCCCGAACGCCATATAAACGCGGGCTTTCAAGGGCTCGAAGCCGAGCTTGTCCGCCAAGTCGCAGCCAAGCCGGCCAAACCGATAGCCATTTCGATAATCGCCGAATCCAAGCCCTACTACGACGTTGACCAACCCATAGGCAAAAGCGGAGCTGGCGCAATTGCCATGCTCGATACTGAGATTCATCATTCGAACAAGAACAAGGTCGAATAAGTTGTTGTCGTGGAAAGTGGCTGGCCCCAAGAATTCCGCCAAGACCTGCATGACAGCAAGGTGAACCGGCGTATCCATGACCGGAAGGTCGATGAGCTCCTCAATCTTTCGATTTCCGAGCAGGATCCAGGTCTTTTGCAGTTCCAGATGAACAGTTCGGTCGTCCGGATGGGGTGACCAGTCAATACCAGCAGCCTGCCGCAGATAGTCCAGGCCGATCTCGATTGCTCGATACGGCTGCAAAAGGGCCGTGTGGAGCGCCATTTGTAAACAGGTGACAGCAGTGCAGTCGGCAAGGTTGGCCGCCTGTTCTGACAGCGATAACAATCGAATTGCGGCGCGTTCCGTACTGCCGGTGAGGAATTCGCACTCTGCGCGAAGAAATTCGACATCAAATGCAAGCCGATACCGTGGCGGGCCTATCGCATTGGTCAATGCTGCGCTTGCGGACTCGGCATATGCAAGCGCGGCTTGATATGCGGTAGATTCCCGAGCACGACGTGCCGCGCGAAGATTCAGCTCGGCGATCTGCTCGCATTCCTCACACGAATTTATCAGGACCGTGCCTCGTCCGAATTGGTCGACCACCTCGAACAAGCGCTCCTGAAGCTCGGCTGGAGTCATCTTCAGGACGAGCGCCCGGCCGATGCGAAGATGCGTCGCCGGCCTATCTGCTTCGGGGCTGAGCAGATAGGCTGCTTCCTGCACACGGTCGTGGGTAAATGCGTAACCGCCGTCCATGCTCAAGACGAGACCCGCCAGGATGGCCTCCCAAAGTGCGTCGCCGGTTTCCCGCTCCGATCGCCCGAGCACAATGCTCAACGTCGCCTGCCGCGCATTATTCCCCAGGTAGGCCAGAAGTTTCACTGCATCCAACGCCGCACCTGATAGGCGCGTCAGCCTTCCGGCCAAAAGCTCGGCGACGTTGTCGGTGATCCCCTTAGAGCTGATGCGGGGCACGTCCCACCGCCATGTGCCTGTGTCACGGTCGAACTCAAGCAGACCTTCGTCGACGAGTGCTGTCAGGAATTGACCGACAAAAAACGGGTTGCCCTGGGTCTTGTCATATACAAGCGCAGCCAAAGGCCGCACGACTTGTGGATCCGACTGTAGGGCATCCGCGAACAGATTTGATATGTCGTCATGTGAGAGGGACTCGAGTCGCACATCTTGGAGCTTGCGATTGGCGCTCCGCATCGTTTCCAGAGTTCGCGCGAAGGGATGAGAGGGTAGAATTTCATTGTCTCGATAGGCGCAGATCAACAGAAGATTTCGGATGTCCGGTTCCGCAGCGAGACGCCGGATTAGTTCGATGGTAGCCGCATCCAGCCATTGTACGTCGTCAATGAATAAAGTCAGTGGGTGTTCCGGTCGCGCAAAGACGCCAAGAAATCTCTGAAAAACCAGGTGGAAGCGATTCTGCGCATCCTGAGGTGGAAGATCGAGCGCTGGCGGCTGCTCGCCAATGACGAGTACAAGCTCCGGGATCAGGTTGATCATCAGTTGGCCGTTCGGCCCGAGCGCCGCAAGTAGTTCCCGCCGCCTGTGATCAAGGTCCGCTTCCGCGAGGCTCAGGGTTTGGCGGACAAGGCCTTGGAAAGCCTGGGCCACGGTGGCGTATGGAATGTCTCGCTTATACTGGTCGAACTTGCCGGCCGCGAAAAAGCCGGGCGCCGAAACCATCGCCTTGTGCAGTTCCTCGACGAGCGATGACTTGCCGACGCCGGCGGGACCCGACACCAGCACAACCTCCGTCTCGCCCGATACGGCGACACGATCGAAAGCCTTCAGCAGGCTGTCGACTTGGCTGGCACGTCCGTACAGGCTCTCAGGGATTCGAAGCCGGTCCGGCCGGTCTTTTGCAGCTAGTTTGAACGTGTCGATGCGCGCATTTGCAGTCCATGAATCGAGGCACTGCCGGAGATCGGATTCGACCGCTGCGATGGTCTGATATCGATCTTCCGCTGCCTTCGCCAAGAGTTTGAGCACGATTGCCTCAAGGACCTGGGGGACCGTCGGCACACGTTCGGTTGGCGGGATTGGCTGTCGTGCGATATGGCAATGAATCCATTCCATGGGTTCGGAGGCGACGAACGGCAGTTCGCCTGTAAGCATCTCGTAAAAAGTTACCCCGAGAGAATAGAGATCGGTGCGCGTATCGATCGAGCGGTTCATGCGGCCCGTCTGCTCGGGAGACATGTAAGCGAGCGTTCCGGCAATCAGTTCCGGCGGCGCGGGAACTTGTCGTTCGCGGGGCAGCCGAGTCGCAAGTCCAAAGCCGGTGAGCCGAACATTTCCGGCGGCGTCGACGAATGCGTTTGCCGGCTTGATATCTTTGTGAATCAGGCCGCTGGCGTGGACCTGCCGAAGCGCTGCGACGAGCCCCATGGCGACATGCAAGAAATGTCCAGTTTGCAACGACCCGCTGAGTTGGCCATCGAGTGGCTGCCCGCCCGGATCGTCGAACACAAGCCCGACGCGGCCTTCGTGGCGTGCAAGCGCCAGCGGCCGGACTGCCCATGTGGCGTCAAGCTGGTCCGATAGGGCGTGCTCCCGCTCGAGGCGCTCGAGCGTCGACCTCTGCGGCTGGGCGGAGGCCGGCACCAGCAGAAGAATTGCCTTATCCGGTGCTTGGCCGCGATAAAGGGTGACCTCGCTGTCTTCGCGCAACCTCTCCAAGACATATCCGGTAATGTCGAACACAGGCGGCTCGCCTCGCGGGACTGGTTTCCCTTGCGAACCGTAACGCTTCCGCGAGGCGCTTGATAGCCGTGACGCTCTCGTCACGTCGAGTCAGATCGGCGACGGCCCTTTTCGGCAAAATTGCGACCGGCCCGCCGGCCGGGCCAAGTTCCGCATATCCGAGATTCAGCACTCCGGAGTCGATTTGCTTGATCGTCTGAAATGATGAACGCAAGCTGGTTTTTACGGACCGAAGACCGTCACGCTTTTTGGTTTTGAATGCGCCGCGGAAGGACCGGTCGGAAGAAACACTTCGCTTGCCACAGTCGCTGCGGCAGCCCCAAACAGTAGGCGCCGCGAATGATCAATCTCTCCAAACACGCAATGCTCCTCGGTTTGCGCGGGTCTCGCACAGTCGCGACAGCGTCGCGCTGAACGATGTCAGCTGTCCAGCGCTCCGCCCAATGCGGAGGCGACTGCTTTTGCAAGTTTGTCCGCCATCCCCCGCGGCAACGGCTTCAACCGCTCGTGAACCACATGACGGGACCCGATCGACATGGGGTCATTGTACCCAATCCAGGTTTTCCCTGCGGCGTCTTCCCACACGAGTGCCTTCAGCGGCAGGTCGATCCCCGACGTCTGAGCATCCTGCATGATCTGCGTCCCGACCTTCGGGTTACCGAAGATCAGGACTTCAGTTGGCCGCAGGACCATGTCCACTTGTGCTGCCGCCGCGGCGTGGTCGATACGCGCCAGAACGGCCATCCCATTATCGGCCGCGGCTGCGGCAAGGCGATCCATGCATGCTTTGGCACTGAGGTTGCTCTCGCGCACTGTCAAGCCAGCGGGGGTCATGACCGCGGCCTCACGAGTCGTTGCCCACATGCGACCATCGTTCTTCAACCTCCTTCATCTTGAGGGCAAGTTCGGTTGGTGTAAGAATGCCCTTCCTGAAGAGGATGTTGGCAAAAGCAACGATCCAGCGTTCATAGTAGCTAAGTTTGCCGACCATCTCAGAGCCGAGGGCTTCGACGCCGCAGCGCTTCTCCTCAGTGTTGATGATTTTGTGGAAATCGAGGACGTCGGCCAAGGCATGGCAACGCTTTTCCCAGGGCTCGAGTTCGTGGTCGATCCGCTGGACGGTTTCCGATGGCAAGCCGCCGATGTCGTTGGGCAGCCGGCTGACAAGGTGTTGCGTATCGGTCATCCTCATTCTCCCTGCAGCTGGACGGGGATCACGCCAATCATTGCGTCGCGCGTGACGAGATCGGCCAGCTGCTGCTCGCTATAGCTATCGGTGCCGTCCGGGCGCATCGGCAGCACAAGATAGCGAACCATCGCCGTCGAGTCGCTGACACGGATTTCGACGTCCTGAGAAATTTCGGTGCCGAATTCCGCGAGAACAGCGCGGGGCTCCGAAACCGCCCGCGCCCTGTATGGTTTCAGCTTGTACCAGTCCGGCGGGAGCCCGAGGACGGGGCGCGGATAGCACGAGCACAGGGTGCAGACGATCAGGTTGTGAACTTCTGGCGTATTCTCGAGCACGATGAGTTCTGTATCGTCATAGAAGCTTATGCCGAGTTCTTCGCAGGCGGTGCGACCGTTCGCCAAAAGTCTGGCCTTGAACCTCGGATCGACCCAGGCGCGCGCGACGACCTTTGCTCCTAGCGCCGGAGTTCGCGAGTCGATGACCTCGATCTGGCGCCGAATCTCATCGGCGCGGATCATCTTACGTTCGATCAGAAGCTCTCGAACGGCCGTCTCCATGATGTCGTAGTAGCCTGGTCTCCCGGCTTCCGCGATTTCGGCATGCGGGTGGTCATGTCCTTCATGGTCGTGGTCATGGTCGTGGTGGGGTTCAACCATCTTCACATCCTTTCAAGCCAGGTCTCGAAAATCTCGATGCGAAGTCCGTCCCGGGGTGAGCCGACATAGTCGGCCCAGACCTCCGTCATCGGTATCGCCACGCGATAGTAGTGACGCTTCGATCCGGCGTTTCGGCCAAACCCTTCTTCCTCGTTGTCGACGGCGGGCGGCTCGATCACAGCCTCGATCGACCCTTGCTTGCCGCGCAGATAAGTCGGCACGCGGTAGTGCCCGATCGGAGCGCGGACGAGGATCCGGACCCGATCTCCCGGCTGGAAGACAGGCGCCTCGCCCGTGGCCAGCACGACACCGAAGCCTGGATCGCCCATTGCTTTGTCAGGCATGTAAGCTCCCCAATGCGCTGCATGGTTTTCAGGTTGCGCTCACGAAGCGGAAGGCATTGCGGTCACATGCCGCAAACCCGACCCCCGGATACTCCCAATGGTAACCGACCAGCTTGACCTTGTCGGCCGCAGCCCGATCAAGGAGCTTTAGCCGGTTTTGAATAGCAATATCCGGATGCGTGTCGTAGCCGAATTTCCATTCCGGATGTTCGAACGAGACGATCTGGTTGTTGGCTACATCAGCCGTGATAAGCAGCCCATCGGAGCCTGCCACTTCGAACGACAGATGTCCGGGCGTATGGCCCGCCGTGTCGAGAACCGTCAGTCCTGTGACTACGTCTTCGCCGGGCTTGAGCATCACGACCCGGTCCTTGATGGCATTGAGGTCCCGCTGCGCCCCCTTGGCGAAATCGTGCAGGGCGTCCGGCATATTCGTCAGATAGTCCGGATCCATCCAGAAGTCCCATTCGGACGCGCCGACATGGTAGGTGGCGTTCGGGTACCTCAGGCCACTTTCCGTCAAAGTCGCCCAGATGTGGTCGGGATGCGCATGGGTGAAGATTACCTTGGTGATGGCTGAGGGATCGACGCCGGCATTCCGCAGGTCGTCTGCAAGGCCGCCGTCGCTCGGCTGATATTTGTGGCCGGCCCCGATATCGACGAGGATCAGGTCGTTTCCCTTGCGCAACAGCGGAATGTTCGTCTTGGCACGGACCACGCCGCCGGGGGCGTCGATGCGACTTAGGATAGCCGCTCGTTTCTCCGTTGAGACGTCGGGCACAAGAATTTCGCCGGGGACGGATATGAAACCGTCGCTGAGTACTGTGATCTCGAACTCGCCATGCGAGAAGCTGTAGGCCGGGGCCGCGCACGCGGTTTTCGGCAGCAGCGTCGATAGCGCAAGCGTGCCGGCGGCTCCGAGCACCTGCCGGCGGCTGACGAAATCGAGGTCCATAGCAATTCCCTTGTCTTGTTGACAACCACCTGCGGCCAAGGTGCTACGGCGTATCCGGCTTGCTGGGCACGTCGAAGCTGACGGTTTGGCGATCGATGACGTGATGCGTCGGATCCGCCAGTTCGACCAGCACCCGGTGGGGACCGGGCTTGAGACCAACCACGATGATCGTCTCGCCGCTCGCGTCGACGAAATGCCAGGGGGCATCGTCCACGGTGATGTGGACATGGCCGATGCGTGGAGACACATCGAGGGCGCCTTTGCCGAACACCGGCACGACGCGCAGATTCTCGCTGCGGTACTGGATGAAGACGAGGCCGCGCGACAGCGGCTCGGGCAGAGGCGGATCGACGACGAGCTTCGGCGCAGGCTCGTTCTCGATAGCAACCAGAGGCGATGGACCAACGATGTCCTTCGCCGTTTGCGCCGATGCGACAGTGGACATTACGGCGGCTGCGGACATGGCGATCAAATCCTTGAGAATGAGGTTCATCTCGAAATCCCTCAGCAAATGCGTAGCTCTTAGATTTGCGCGGAACCGCCATCGACGAAGAGTTCGCTTCCGGTCACGAAGCTGCTTTCGCTCGACGCGAGGAAAAGCGCCGCGCTCGCTGTTTCATCGGGATGGGCAAGCCGTCCCAACGGTGTCGTTGTCGAAACAAAGCGGATCATATCGTCATGCTCGGACGGAGATGCTGCCAGATCGTGCCAGCCAGGGGTCGATGTCGCTCCCGGGGAGAGGACGTTTATTCGAATGGCCCGGCCAGCGAGATCGAGGATCCAACTTCGCGCGAAATTGCGGATTGCGGCCTTGGTGGCGCTGTAGACGCTGAAATTGGGCGTCCCCGTGGTTCCGGCCGTCGACCCGACCAAGATGATCGAGGCATCATCTTGCAAAAGCGGAAGCGCCTTTTGAACGGTGAAAAGCGTGCCCTTCACGTTGGTGCGGAAGGTGTTGTCGAAATGCTCTTCGGTGATCGCGCCCAATGGGGCGAACTCGCCACCGCCTGCGTTTGCGACAAGGACGTCGATCGAGCCAGCCTCATCCCTTACGACGGTAAAGAGATGATCAAGATCAGCCATGTTGGCCACGTCGCCCTGGACGCCGCGCGCACCATTGCCGACCTCAAGGACCGCGGCGTCGAGTTCTTTCTTTCGGCGACCGGTCAGAAAGACCTGCGCGCCTTCCACGGCAAATCTCTTGGCCATCGCCAGGCCTATGCCGCTCGTTGCGCCGGTAATCACGGCGACCTTTCCCTCTAGCTTGCCCATGGCAAACCTCCTTTTATGCGGCGTGGATCACACGCCCTCGTAGACCAGCCGGGTGAAGAAGGCCGGGTCGATGACGAAGTTGCCCCATTTGGCGTCGAACGCGGATGTCGGCTTCGCCGCCACCGTTTCGTCGCGGGTTCGTCCTTCGCGCTTGAGTTTGGCAACGTTGTCCCTGACGCCGACGAGCATGTCGCGGAAGGCCTGCAACTCGGCCCGGTTGCTGACCGGTTGCCCGTGGCCGGGGATGATGATTGTCTTGTCGGTCGTTGCCGCGAGATTGGCATCCGAGGCCGCGATCATGCCGTCGATGCTGCCGCCGGTCGAATAGTCGATGAAGGGATAGACTCCATTCCAGAACGTGTCGGCGACATGGATGATGTCCGCTTCGCCGAACGTAACGGAAATGTCGCTGTCGGTGTGAGCCGGGCCATAGTGCTTGAGCGCGATGGACGCGCCGTTGAGCTTCAGATCGCGGCTCTTCGCGAACACGTCCGTTGGCAGGCCATCGGCGGCAAGTGGCAGGAAATTGTAATCCCATTCCTCGACGCGTTGCACCTGCGACAGGTATTCCAAGGTCCTGTCCTGAGCGATGATCTTGGCGCCCGCCGGACCCAGCCAGGAATTGCCGTCCGCATGGTCGAAATGCCAGTGCGTGTTGATCAGGTGGGTCACGGGGTCGGCGGAGATGTCCTGCAGCGTCTTGGTCATTTGCGGCCGCGACACGCTGATCCCCCCATCGACAAGCAGCTTGCCATCCGCGCCGGTCAACACGGCAACGTTCCCGCCTGATCCCTCCAGCACGCTGATGTTGTTGCGAAGTTTGCGTACCGTAATAGGGGATGCCGCGGCGCTTTCCTTGATCAGACTGACGATTCCGCGCGCTTCCGCGTAAGCATCGCGCGGGCTTAGCCATCCCCCGCTGGCTGCGACGGCCGTGGCGCCCACGCAGCAGAGGCAGAAGCCACGGCGCGAAATGAGATGCTGGCCGGGAGCGGGCATTGTCATGGTCCTCTTTGTTTGTGTCGGGGGCGCGCGCGACACGGGCGTTAGCCGACCCAGACTCAATTGGTGGCCACCTTGCGGTCTAGGAAATTCCGGATAAGCGGCACCATCTCGTCGAGCTTGTCCTCGAGTGCGAAATGTCCGGTGTCGATCAGATGGAGTTCCGCGTCAGGCAGGTCGTGTAGATAGGGACCGGCCCCGTCGGCCGGAAAGATCTTGTCGTTCTTGCCCCAGACGATCAGCGTCGGCGGCTTCCGCTCCCGGAAGAACGCCTGGAAGGCCGGATAAAGCGGGACATTGCTGCCATAGTCGTGGAAGAGGTCGAGCTGGATGTCCTTGTTGCCCGGTCGATCGAGCAACGCCTGGTCATGCGCCCAATTGTCGGGATCGATCCGCGACAGGTCGGACACGCCGTCCGTGTACTGAAACTTCGTGGTCTCGGGCGCAACCAGGAAGCTCAGCGCCTCGCGATGGGCAGCCGACCCGTCCGCCCAATACGCTTTGATCGGATCCCAGAACTCCTTGAGTCCTTCCTCATAGGCGTTGCCGTTCTGGATGATGAGGCCGGTCACGCGCTCGGGGTGCTTCAGCGCCAGTCGGTAGCCGACAGGTGCGCCGTAGTCCATGACGTACATCGCATAGCTCTTTGTTCCGAGCTGACCGAGCAGGCCGTCGACCAGGTCGGCGTAGTGCCCGAAGGTGTAGGCGAATTCCTTGTGATCGGGCGCGCCGCTCTGGCCGAACCCCGGATAGTCGGGCGCGATCACGTGGTAGCGGTCGGCAAGCAGGGGTATGAGGTTACGGAACATGTGCGAGGATGTGGGGAATCCGTGCAACAGAAGGACCACTGGCGCGTCGGCGGGGCCGGCTTCGCGGTAGAAGATGTCGACACCCTCGACCTTGGCGGTGTGGTAGTGAACCGTTGGCCGAGCAACCTGTTCTGCGGCATATGCGCCAAGCGAGCTGAAGTACATCGGCGCCGTCGATGAAAGCAGGACAGATGCAACGGCCAGCGCGGCAATCCTCGAATTGAAAGTCATCATTTTGCTCCTTGCTGGGTTAGCGGCCAGCGGTTGTGAGAGGGGGGCGCTACGCGGTCGGGGAGGGGCCGCGTAGCGCAGGCTTCAGCGAATGCCCGGTAGGGGCAAGTCAGGCCGAAGCACGGATGAACGAAAGCAGGGCGGCGTTGATCTCGTCCTTGCGGGTGGTGCACAGGCCGTGCGGTGCATCTTTCAGGACCTTGAGCTCAGATCCCTTGACCAGCTTTGCTGTAAGCAGGGCAGAATCCGCGATCGGCACGAGCTGGTCGTCCTCACCGTGGAGGATGAGCGCTGGAACGTCGATCTTCTTGAGGTCTGGCGTGAAGTCCGTTTCGGATTGCGCCTTGATGCCGAGGTAGCATGCCGGCATGCCGGCCATCATGCATTGCAGGACGAACTGGTCACGTACTCCTTCCGATATCTTAGCGCCGGGGCGGTTATAACCGTAAAACGGCAGGGACAGTTCGTTCCAGAAGGCTGATCGATCCGCGCGAATCTGCTCCCGGAGTCCGTCAAAAGCCTCGATCGGCGCGCCGAGGGGATTTGCCTCGGTCTTCAGTCGAAGCGGTGGTATCGCGCTGATCAGCACCAGCTTGGCTACGCGCTTCGTTCCATGCCGGCCGACATAACGCGCAACTTCACCGCCGCCGGTGGAATGGCCGACATGAACGGCATGCTTCAGGTCGAGCGCAGCGACGAGTTCGGCGAGATCATCGGCATAGGTGTCGATGTCGTTTCCCTTCCACGGCTGACTGGAGCGTCCATGACCGCGTCGGTCCGCGGCGATGGCGCGATATCCGTTCGAAGCGAGAAAAAACATTTGATCTTCGAACGCGTCGGAGGACAGCGGCCAACCATGACTGAAGACGATTGGCTGCCCCGTTCCCCAGTCCTTGTAGTAGATCTGCGTGCCGTCGCTGGTAGTCAGTACGCTGCCGGAAGCAGTTGCTTTGGAGCGCTTGATCGTAGCGGCCGCGGCGCGGTTCGTACTGTCCAGATCGGACAGGCCAAAAGCCGAGGCGGCGAGCAATCCAGCGGTTCCGATCAGAACCGAGCGGCGTGAAGCGGTACCAAGATTTAAGTGAGAACTGTTGGTCACAGCTTTGTCCTTTCGCGTACGCGGGATTGTTCCGGTCGGCGGCAGGCCCGTTCGGGCGGCAACCTCGAGGGATCGTCAGGATTTGATGAAGGCGAGCAGCTCGTCGTTCACCCGATCCTTGAGCGTGGTGCACATGCCGTGCGGGGCGCCCTCGTAGACCACGAGCTTCGCGTTCTTGATGATCTTGGATGACAGCAGGGCGGAATCGGCGATCGGGACGATCTGGTCGTCGTCCCCGTGCAGAACGAGTGTCGGTACATCGATCCGCTTGAGGTCGTCCGTGAGATCTGTTTCGGAAAACGCCTTGATGCAGAAATAGGAGGCCGGGAAGCCCGCCATGATACTCTGCAGCCAGAAGGATTGGCGAACGCCCTCCGAAATTTTAGCGCCGGGCCGATTATAGCCATAGAAGGGAAGGCTAAGATCCTTCCAGAACTGTGAGCGATCGGCGACGACGGCAGCGCGCAGTTGGTCGAATGCCTCCATCGGCGTGCCGCCTGGGTTCTTCTCGGACTTGACCATCACAGGCGGGATCGCGCCGATCAAAACAGCCTTGGCAACGCGCTTGGTGCCATGCCGACCGATGTAGCGCGTGACTTCGCCGCCGCCAGTCGAGTGTCCCACATGTATAGCTTCTTTCAGGTCGAGAGCCGCAGTCAGCTCGGCAAGGTCGTCCGCATACGTGTCGAGGTCGTTCCCCTGCCAAGGCTGGCTTGAGCGGCCGTGCCCCCGGCGGTCATGCGCAATGCAGCGGTATCCGCTAGAGGCCAGGAAGAACATCTGGTCCTCGAAAGCATCGGCAGTCAGCGGCCAACCATGGCTGAAGACGATTGGCTGCCCGGAACCCCAGTCCTTATAATAAATTTCTGTGCCGTCCTTGGTCTTAATCGCGCTCATTGTCGGCTCCTTTCGTTTCACAAAACTTACGCGGCGGAAACTCGTTGATCGAATGAGTTGCCGAGAGAGCGCGTTAGAAGTTGTGAAACGAAGGGGAATCACCCGATCTGGACCAAGTTCGCGTCGATTACCTTCGTCGCAATCGGGTCTCGGCGCTCTGGGTCGGCATACCGATTGTTCCGTTGGCTCTCGCGGCATCGGGCTGGAATGGGGCCGCCTCCCCGTGACGTGAGGGAGGCGTCGGTGGCGAACCCAAACGGTAAGCCCAACTAAAGACGCCAGCGCTCATTTAGCGTTTAGGCCTTGCGACCTTAGTCCCTCCGCAAGGCGAAAAACCAACCGACCTTGCCTAGACGGTATTTGCCGCAGCGAGCTCCCGCCGTGCGGTCTAACAACTCCTCACGCAATCTCTCGCGATCTCCTTCGATCAATGCGGGGTCCTCACGTAAGTTGGAAGGATAGCAGGACGGAAGGAAACGGCGATGAGCGACCGAAGGGTCGAAGCAGATCCGGTCCGAGTTTCCAGGCCTCTCGCGGGAACGTCCTGATCGGCGCCGCAAGCCTGCTCACATCGACAACATTAGCGCTTCCGGCCTTCGCAGCCGCCACAAAGCCGACTGTCACCGCTGTTGGTTCAGGTCGAAAAGGACAGACCATGAGCATGATCCGGACTAAGGACGGCACGCAGATCTACTACAAGGATTGGGGCTCAGGACAGCCTATAGTCTTCAGCCACGGCTGGCCGCTTTCCTCCGATGCCAGCGTGTTGCGCCAGGCAGGTGACGGCCGGAAATTGATCGGTCAAACCGTACAGCGAAACGGGACGGCGGTCCGGTACTAGGTACTCCCGCCCGCAGTGGTAACATGGGAGCTTTGCCTCATGCAGATTCAATATTTTTGGCCAGTTAAATCGCTCGACCCGTTCTGTACCGATCGATCCAGTGCTTACCAATCGAAACACTGATTTGAAGAACAGGAGAAAGATCATGCCTGCACAACGTCCGCCACTGCCGCCGTTCACCCGCGAAACCGCCATCCAGAAGGCTCGCGGTGCAGAAGATGGCTGGAACAGCTGCAATCCCGAACGCGTGTCGCTCGCCTATACGGTTGACAGCTATTGGCGCAATCGTTCGACATTTGTGCAGGGACGTGAGGCTATCGTCGCCTTCCTGGCCGGCAAGTGGGAACGTGAACTGGATTATCGGCTGATCAAGGAGCTTTGGGCCTTCACAGACAACCGCATCGCCGTTCGCTTCGCCTATGAATATCACGATGATTCCGGCAACTGGTTCCGCGCCTATGGCAATGAAAATTGGGAATTCGACGAAAACGGCCTGATGCAAAAACGCTTTGCCTGCATCAATGATTTGCCAATTCAGGAATCAGAACGCAAATTCTTCTGGGACCGCTCTGGCCCTCGTCCCGATAAACACCCATCGTTGAGCGATTTAGGCCTCTGAGGCTACCGAAATTCCATGACGCCGACAACGCTGTCGCAGTCGTTCCCAACGGTTGCTGGCGGGATGCCTTCAATCTGGCATTCGGAGAATGGCCCGCCGTCTTTGGCGACGCCAAGATGACGACAGCGCTCCTCGACCGTCTCACCCATCATTGCGAGATCATCGAGACGGGAAACGAGTCCTGGCGCTTCAAGAACCGCGCCCGATCACCCCATCAAGCTCCCCAAGCGCCATCCGCGCTCGCCCGGGCTGCGCAACCCTGACCAGCTCCGCCCGGGCGAACGCTGACCGCCGCGCATTACATAAAGGGGGTCAAAATTGGACGCCGATCGGGGGTCAGTTTTGGAAGCCGTTTGACAGGCAGGCGGCATGCGGCACATGCGCGCCAACGGCGGTGGAGGGTTGAGATGGTCCGGAGCCCGACAGCTTTCGGCAGTTCGAACGATATAGTCGAACGGCCGAAATTGGGCGGTGGGTTCAACCAGCCATCGCAACACGCTTTAATCTGAGAGGATTAAGAGGTGTTGCATGGTGACGTCACGGATCTGGTTTACGTCAGCGAAGAAGGCCGAGCTTTGGAGCGATGGAAGCGAGGTCAGAGCATTTCGTCGCTCTTCGGAGAACTATGGCCATCGCTAGGGCGCCTCGCGCTCTGGCTGGAGCAAAGCGCCACCGTATTGCGCCCACAGATGTTCGCAGTCCCATATCCTTAGGCTTGGCGTTCCTGGCTCCCCATAGAGGACCATGGCACCGCGAACGTCGTAGCCAAGCACCGACGCATTGGCGACGAACTGGATGGCATGCCCTAAGCTGATGGCGCCTATCCGGGCTTCAGTTTTGTTGCTGACATCGATTACCCCGTGGATTTCCGCGTCCGCGCCTCTGCCGGCCAAAACAGCGGTCGAGATCGCATCGTCCAGAGCAAGGAGCATCGCATGGGTCCCCGTAAGCAGCGCTTGGTAACTGCGAAGCGCGAAATTTGTTCCGCCTCCCTGAAACGATCTGAGAGTTCAAGCGGCTCATGGTCCGGCTGTTCATGCCAAATGACTTGCCGGAGATCGCGCCGGTCGACCGGCTGGCCGCATTTCCTGCAGTTGTAGAAGTGATCCTGTTCGCGGGGAAGCTCGCCCCCATGTCGGATCCCGATGATCGGCGGCCCAAGCTCTGAATGCTTCATCCTCGGAGCTTCTCCGCTTCGCGCTCCAGCGTCTTCCGGTCATTGCCGTGCTGCTTGATGAGATCGTGGACCTGTTGAACCGTCAAACCAACCTTGTTGGCAAAATGACGGACCTCGTAATCCTCGTCCGCCGAAACCCGGTCGCGGTCACGACCAGCGCGCTTGCTCTTGTCGTCTGCCATGGCTGTTCCTCCCGAGGAAGAAACCACCACCTGGCATGAACGTTCCAATCTGCTTTTTCAGCACTCGCTAACGGAACACTCGCGACTGTGCGATATTGAATAAAATTCGAGTATCGCGTGAGGCTTCGATGCGTAAACCTGCCGGCGGCGTCCGGCTGTCCTTCATCCGCCCGATGGAGCCCGAGCTTGTCGAGCAACCGCCCAAGGGCGGCGGATGGAGCCACGAGGTCAAATTCGACGGCTATCGGACCCAATTGATCAAAGACGTCGACGGCATCCGCCTGTACACCAAAACGGGGATTGACTGGACGGCCAAATATCGGCTGCTGGCCGCCGAGGCGAAGAACCTCGAGGCCGAAAGCTTCATCATCGAAGCCGAAACGATCGTGACGAACGAAGCCGGGCTGTCGGACTTTCACGCGCTGCGTTCCGCCATCACCAGACGCCCGCAGGACCTCTACCTGGTCGCGTTCGATCTCTTGCACCTCAACGGCCACGATCTGCGCGACATGCCGCTGAAGGACCGACGCGAGATCCTGCAGGTGCTCATCCCCGCCGGCGGTCACATCCAGTTCAGCGAGGCGCTGCCGGGCGCCGGCGACGCCGTCTACCATCTGGCCTGCGAAGCCGGCCTGGAGGGCATCGTTTCGAAGCGGCTCGACGGCGTATACCGCAGCGGGTCGACGATGAACTGGCGCAAGGTGAAATGCTACGTCGAGAAGGAAATGGACATCATCGGCGTGAAGCGCGAGACAGGAAAACCGGCGATGGTGCTCATGGCAGATGGGGGTCAATACATGGGCGGCGCCTTCGTCACCTTCAAAGCCGACAAGCGGCAGGCCCTTTGGGACGGCGTGCAGGGCAAGGTTGGCGCGCCGCCGCCGAAGGGGCTTGCGAAGGAGAAAGCCGAATGGCTAAGGCCTGGCCTGGTCGGGCGCGTGAAGTTCCTGAAGGGCGAGGAGAAGCTGCGACACGCCTCGCTGAAGGATTTCAGGGAGCGGGATTAGCGGCCGGCGCGCAACATCGCTCGGGCGATGGCGAGGTCAGCTTCGACTTTGGCGTTCTCCTTCTGCGTCATGTTGTCGGCGGCGATCAGGCACCGCAGGGCGCGCATCACTTCGCCGCGCGTCCACCCGGCTTCCAGCATGCAGTCAACGATGGCCTGAAAGCCAGGCTCCATTGCTTCCTGGCAGTCGATCTCGCGGTCTGGGTAGGCGATGGCATGTCTAGGCGGGTTGATCACAGGAACTTCTCCCCCTCGCCGCGGTGCTCGAAGCAGAACCAGTGCGACGGCTGCCTTAGTCGGGCGAAGCCCCAGCCGGCATCCTTGCCACAGCCGGCATGTTCGCAGACATGGCCAAGCGGCCCGTGCTCGCGCAGTTGCACAGGCTCTCCGGGGCGGGTCGGTTCGTCGCTCATAACAGCCTGATCGGCTCGACCAGCCCGGCGTAATCGTTGGGCTGCTTGTTGATGGCTGCTGCGTTTACCTCGCGGCCGACGCGATAGAACTGCAGCTTCCCGTCAATGACGTGGCTGAGGATTTCCTTGAGGTCGGCTGCCGGCGTTTTGGAATCCAGCCAAGCATCGTAGTAGGCCGGATCGAGCATCAGCGGCTGGCGGTCATGGATCTGGTTGACTGGCGCCGCCGACGGCTGCGTGATGATCGTGCAGCTCGTGACGTCGAGGTTCGAATTGTAGGCCCATAGCCCGGCGAATGAGAAAGGCGCGTGGCCGGGCTGGAAGATGAACCAAGGATCCTTTTTGCCGTCTGCGGGTGAGATCGTCCATTCGTAATAACCATCGGCAGGGACAAGACAGCGCTTCGCCTTAAAAGCGTCGCGGAATGCCGGGGCAGTATCAACGCTCTCGATCCGAGCGTTGAACATTGCTGCTTTGGGCATCTCCTTTGCCCAGAAGGGGACCAGCCACCACCGACCGGTTCGAACCTTGTGGCTGGCGTCGTCAGCGATGGTGACGAACGGCACCTCGTCGGTTGGCGCGATGTTGTAGCGCGGCGGGTCGTTGCGGCCGACATCGGTCGGCGCGGTCAGCCGGTAGAGACGATGGATTTCCGACCATGGCAGATATCTGGTGTAGCGTCCGCACATGGCTTCCACCTCAGTTCCGCAGGGCTTCCGGCACGCTCAGCGGCCCAAGCTCCAGAATTTGCTCATAGGCGCCCTGCCGGCGCCAGACGCCGCGAGCGCGCCCATTCTCCCTGTCTCGCTTCGGATCGAACATCATGCCGCTGAAGTGGTCAAGGAACGCCGCCGCCGCATCAGGATCGGCGAAGCAATGCAACCGCCATTGCTCCTGCTTGCCGTCTTCCCAAACCGCCAGCACCGCTCTGGTCCTGCATGTGAGGCCGCGCTCTTGCAGAAAGAGCCTGATCAGCGTGTAGTTGCGATCGGTGCAAAGGTCGTCGGGCAGCGCGACTTGGTGCGGCAATTCGCGATCGATGACTGTGGGCGTGGGTATTCCCCGGCTGCGCCTGACCATCAGTGTCGGGCGCTGGCCGTTTTGCTTTCACGCAGATAGATGTCGGTCTGTTCGCGCATCGCGTCCGAAAGCGACAGCGCCAACTCCAGGTTTTCCGGGTAGATTGCCAATATCCATGTGGCCGTCAATTCAGCAATGGCCTGCTTCTGACTAACGTCAGAAAGACCGCGCATTTGCTTCGCCATTTTGTTGACGGCCCGGTGAATTGCGGGCCGCTCGCGCTGTACCGTTGCATATATCTCGGGCTGCTCGGACTCGGTGTCGATGATCGATTTCATGGCCGTGTCTCCATTTTGTCAGCAGTGAACAAAAAGAGAACGAAGAAGTCAAGACCCTTGACCTGGCAGGAATATGTTCCTCTTCTCAGCATAATGCCGGAACAACCAGAAAAATGGCCACGAGGTGCCCCATGGACGTTGATGCACGCTCACAACGCGGGGCAGGTGGCTCGTATTTGCTGCGGCCACTGCAACATCAAGCGCTTCTATAAGCCGCTAGAGCTCCGAGAAGTCATTGGCAATGTCACCATTGATCAGGTCCGGGCAAAAGTCCGCTGCGAAAATTGCGGTCGCAAGGAATCGATGAGCGCGGAACTGTTCCATCCCGTCGGTCAGGAATTGGTGACGATCCGTTTCCGACGTTTGGTCGAAATCAGATGGGAACGGCGGGTTATCTGGAGAGACGAAAGCTAAGCGCTCCCGTCCGTTTCGCAGTCCTCATCGATCTGGCGCACCGGCAGATACGCGTTGGTTTCGAGCCACTCGCGCAAGATGACTTGAATTAGGTCTGATCTGCCGATTTTCATTTCAGCAGCAATGGAGTTCAGAGCGTCATCAGTTGCCGGTTCCAGCGGCACGCCGGCGACGTTTCTGAGCATCAACGCCGCGCGTCGCAAGATGATCTGCAGATCCGCGCGCGAAATGTCTGCGATGCGATCGGCAGCGCTTTCAAGCTCTTCGGCAATGGATTGGCGCGTCATCGCATTAGTCCGCTTGCCTGACGCAGGATCTTTAGGCCTTCACCCGCTTGGCTGCCGCCTTCTTGGTCGGCATTTTTGCGACCGGCTTGCGACCAAGTCCGATTGACTTCGCCAGCTCTGACCGTTGTGCAGCGTAGCTTGGTGCCACCATAGGATAGTCCCGCGCCAACCCCCACTTGGCCCGATACTCGTCAGGCGTCATGCCGAGCAAGCCCAAGTGCCGTTTCATCGACTTGAACTTGCGCCCGTCTTCCAAGGAAATGATGTGGTCGGGAAACACAGATTTTTTCGGATTGACTGCCGGGGTCTGTGTTGGCTGCTCAACTGCAGCTGACTTGACCAAGCTGACGAGCGCTGAGTTCACCGAAGAGATAAGATCGGGCAGGCCTGCTACAGGCACTGCATTATTTTGGACAAACGCCGCGACAATATCCGCGGTCAATTCCATCAATTCCGCGTTTTGGCGATTGTTCTCTTCGGTCATTCATCAACTCCTATTGCAAGTCCCCTTTCGTATGGGGGAAAGTCGGATCGCGCAAGAAGCAGCACCACACAACGAAATGCTCGGGATCATCGGCCGGCCGCTGCGTAGATTCCTCCGAGTTTTGTCCCTCTTTTGGTCTTGGTTGCTCCTTTTGTTAGCTCACCGTGCGCGGCACTCGCGGGGTTCCGAAATTACATTCAAGGGACTTCCGGTCCCATCCGGCTGCGTCTGCCGCGGCCTCGTAACTCGATTGCAGGAAGCGCATGAGTGCCTCTTCCGGGTCCGGGCTTTGGCGGACCGCTTCATAGGGCAGCAGGAACTCACCCAATGTCGGGTCGAAGTGGGCCGCCGCCGGCGCTACGGGCCGCTCGGCAAAGCCGTCGGGCGCCGGATAGGCGTAGGAATAGAACATCGGCTCGTTCACGCCGCCGCCACCGGGCCAGAACCCGGCCGAAGACACTTCGTGACTATAAGCCTCCTGGGTCACCGCATCGGGTAGCGCCGGCACTCCGCCGGGATGGCGAGGCGCCTTGCGGCCCGAAAAGCGCGTCACGGCAAGATCAAACGATCCCCAGAACAGATGCACAGGCGACACCTTGCCCAGGAATCCGGTGCGGAAACGCGTGAACACCCGCTCGATCTGCATCAGCGCCCTGTGGAACCGCTCCGCCGCCTCACGGTCGTAGGGACGCTGCGCGGTGTCCTCGGCAAAACGCTTCGCATTGGGAATCTCGTTTGGAGCCCCATGGATGTCCATCCGTCCGCCAAGCTGCCCCACCAGATTGGTGGTCCTGTCAAGGAAATCGGCCACGCTCATCGCCTCCAGCTGGAAGCGCTTGCGCACGGCGGGTGTTTCACCGATCAGGGCATGTTCGTGGAGATCGAAGGTCAAGGCGATGGTCTCGCTGCCATCGTGCACCGTACCCGTCGACAGACCGCGGGGCGTCACGTAAAGCGTGGCCTGCCAGGAGTGGTTCGCCCATGGTGTGTGCGCGAGGCGGTACTTGCCGACGATCTGGCTCCAAAGGTGCAGTGCGGCGCAGGTCTCGGCCCAATCTGCATAGGGCAACGCCGGCCAGCGGTTCTTGGTGTCTGGTACGTCGCTCATCCGATCGGCTCCATGTCGTGGCGAGGGAATGCGTCGGCGAAAGATCGCTGTCCCAGATACTCGCCGCCGTTCTCGTTCAAGACGTCATCCATCCCACTACGAGCGGCTCGGGTTCCGTTAAACACCTTATCTCGGTGTCCACGAAACCGGCAGCAGGCCACCTTGCTGCTGCCTGTTTTTGCGGTTCGCTCGCCTGTCAAAAGGAACAATCTTTCGGCTCGCCAACCGGAGCGGGGTTTGCAAGGCTCCCGGAATCGAGGTGGTCCGCGTTCATGTTCGGTCATTCCGCACTCCTCAGATCAACAGCATCCAGCACCAATAAGCACCAATCACCATTTGCACGGCGAACGCGGTGAACCTGAGACTGACTGCGAGTTGGTTGGTCGAGACGAGGTGGATCACCGACTGCGCTATCCGTGCGCCTAACAGCGTGGAGGCCAAGGGATTCGTGACATCTGTCTTTGAAATAATGATCGCGACTCCGAGCAGACCTCCGAAGATTGGAAGCCCTTCTATGCAGTTGGCGTGGGCACGGGCCAGCCTCTGCATGAAGGGGGAGAGCGATGCGTTATCTGGCGTAAAGCCGTTTGCCGCGACTTGTCCGGAGATCACTAGGTACGTTCGGATGACTTCCATCATGATCAGCAGGCCTAGTGCCCACGAGATGAATCCGGTCAATGCAAAAGCACTCGCCGACATATGCCGTCCCCGTTGTTCGCCCTTTGGTTCATTGTCCCCTCATGGCTTCCCGGAAGCCCAGCGTTTGCGGGATTTACGGCCAAAAGTCGGGGACAGCAGAAACACCATTGTCCCCAAGCTCCTCTCCGAAAACGCCATTATTCTCCGGAGCTGGCGATTAGCTCCAAAAATCCCCAGCTTTTGACAACGGCAATATCAATGCCTTGGCGCCGGCCTTGGCGGCAAGGCCGGGCGCTATCACTGCGCTTATCCTTGCATCAGACTTGCGCGCCCAAACCCAGACTATCAGAACGGCCAAGAGCCGGCCAAAAAAGCCAGCGTTTCGCTGCTCCACTGCATGAAGTTTTGGTACCAGCCAGACACCGTTTCATAGGCAACCTGCAGGGCGCCCAGGAAGAAAACGAAACAGATGACCATAGCAAATAGCTTGCCAAACGCTTCGTCACCCTTCGGGTCGCTGTACTGGTAAACGTAGTCCTGTCGATCAAACATCGTCATCTAACGGTCCCGGTCGTCGCGGTCGCGTTCCCTTCTTTCTCGTTCCTCGCGTTCCATCTCCTCGAGGCGGGGAATGTGCTGTTGCGCCGGATCGGTCCGCGTCGTTTCATCGCCGCGTTGTGCGGCCTCCTTGTCCCTGTTTAACTTATCCTGCAGCCGATTTGTAGCATCGACGGTCGACGCCAGGTCGTGAGCCTCGCGCTCGGCCACTTCGTCCGGCCGGCGCTCGGCCTCCCCGAGGCGAGCTTCCCGCTGCTGTTCGGTCACGGCATCGACATTGGCGGGGGTTCTGCCCTGCTCTTCTGTCGGCCGCTGTTGGGTCTGCTCTGCCACCTCGATAGCGCGCTTGAGCTCCGGATCCTTCTCGGCCACCTCGCGCATATAGGTGTTGCCCTGGACGGCAAGCTCCGCCGCGCGAGCCAGTCCGCGCTCGATATCAGCTCGCAATACCCTTGGATCGTTGGAAAGCTCACCGGCCTCAATCCTGTCCAAACCCTCGCGACTGGTTTCGATGTCCATAAGAATGTCATTTGCCGCCTCGACAACCGCCTCACCGTGTTTGGCGACTGCCGCATCCCACTGTTCATTCGCATCGTCTCGACGCCCGTCTCGCCTGGTCGCAGTCCCCTGCTCCGTCTGGGCCTGGCCCTTCAGCTCGTAAAGCTCCATGAGCTCACGCCGGCCGTTCACATGCTCGCGGGCGACAGACGCGACTTCATCAAAGTCATCTCGCTCGTCCGGACCGACGTTCCGTTCCAGCCGGAACAAGGCCGTCTCGACCTTCTTTTCATAGGCTTCAAACTCCGCCCGTGTTGTCTCACGCATTTCCTGGCCCTCCAGAACGACTTTCTGCAATGTTACCAGATTGGCGCGGAATTTGGAGCCAAAATCTGCATCGATGACATTCACGCTCGCTTCCGCCTGACTTGCCGAAAGGCTTGCCGTCAAATGATCAAGCTGCTGTTCTGCAAAAGCGACAACATGCCGATCACCGCTGGCGAGCGCAATTTTTTGCCAACTCTGCGTTGCCTTTATGGCATACTCCCGGCTTCTCTCGGCCTTCGCCAGACTGCGCCTTCCGCCCCGCTTGGCGTCATACCGTCCCTGCGCCGCCTCGCTCGTCCCGACGTGCTCGGTCCTCCCTTCCCTGCTCACCGGCCTCACCTGATTGCGGGTAAAGGCGGGCGGACTGGCGAACTCGCGGCGATCGGTCATCTCCATCGCTATTCCCTGCGCGCGGGCCTTCTCAGCCATTGTGGCCCGCCACTCCCGAAACACCTGAGGCGTCGTCTCGATCCGATCGCCCGATTCCGATCGCATCGTGATGATCGCATGCGCATGGACATGGGGCCGCTTGCCCCCCTCGCCTTCTTCCTTCGGATCATTGGCCGGATCATGCATGGCAAACACATAGCGATGGCCGGCGAACTGCTCGGCAAGGAAGTCGCGTGCAGCGTTTTCAAACGCCTCGACATTCGTGCCGGCCCGGGCCGACATGATCAGATGCATCACGTCGCGGCCTTTGCGGCTGTGCAGATCACCGCGCCATTCCTTTTGCACCAGATCGCCAGCGAGCTTTTCGTCACCTAGGACTTGGCCGCGGTCGTCGCGAACGTCGCCGTCATGACGTTCGACCAGGCTCCGCAATTTGCCGGCGCCATACTCGACACCGTTGCCGTAGCCTTGGAACGAGAACCGTGCTGCCCCTTGCGCGGCTGCACTGGCGTCATATCGCGCCTGAATGATGCTGGCAGCCCTGTCGTCGCCAGTCAGCCGCTCGCCTTGCCCGCTTCTGAGCACGATCGCCCCTTGAACCGTCAGCGCGCCGTCGGCCTGGCGCGTCACCGCATAAGCATAGCGTCGATCGCCGAATGCGCTCGTCAAACTGTTCCTGACCAGCTCATGCATCGCGTCGTCTGACGAAACCGCCGCAGTCGCAATCTCTACGGTGAAGCTGCCGATATCGCGGCTCTCTGCGCGGTTCTGGAACAGATGGTTCCAGTCGCCCCGCAACCGCGCCAGGTCCTCGCGGCTGCTGATGCGCTCGCCGTTCTCGTTCTCGACGGCGAGCTCGCCGCCGCGCGACACATAATTCAGCATCGCCCCTACCCTCGCGCCGGCGCCATAGGATGCCATTTTGACAACCGCGGGCTGGCTGCCCTGGGCAACCGCCGCAAGCCGCGCTTCTATTGAACGGGACGCCGCTGCTGCCCGCGTCTCGGCCGCGAAGATCGGCCTGGCAGCCGCTCGTTGCATTTTCGGCCGGCTGCCACCGCCGCCACCGGGACCAGCACCACCGTCGCCGCCCTGCGCGGCCATCGCTTTCAGTCGACGCTTCATTTCGTCTTCGGCCGACCGCCGCTTTCCACCAAGCGACAATTCATGCAGCAATGCCGCGCGCCGCTGCTCCCATTCGCCGGTGAAGGCGCCGAAGAAGATTTCCAAAGCCTAGGCCTCCCCTCGCCGCTTGTGGCCGGCACGCTTCGCCAGCGATCGCAGCTCCGTCAAAACGGCCGCCTGGACGCGCTGCACGTTGCCAAGATTGATGTCGAGCTCGCTCGGGTGAACGGTCTTGCCGCTGTTTATTGATCGCGCCACCTGGTTCAGGTTCACGCCGATCGCGCGCATGTCCTCCAGCAGCAGCGCCATGACGAGCCGATCGTCCTTAGTCAGGATCGGTCGTACGCCGGAGCCTTCGAGGATCAGCGATCGGAAGAATCCGGAAACCGTCATGTCGGCTGCCTTCGCGGCCTTTTCGATCGCCGTATATTCGTCCGCGCTGACGCGGGCATGCACCATCCGACCCTTCCGGTCCGGCTCGAGCCGGACCTCGAATTTCGCGTCGTCCATTGGCCTTGGGCCCCCTCTCTGGCGCTTGCGGCAGGCATCGAGGGCTTGTTCCTCGATCGTCGGGAAAAATGTCGCACATTTTTCCGTATCCTGCCACCATCAATAGACGTTAAATTTGCACTCAATCAAACCAACCTTTTCGAGCGGCCCACACTTCGCTCGACTTTATCGCGACCATGAGCAGGGCCTTCGCCCCTGCCCATCAAACGTTAAAACGCTCTCCAGGGTTCACCTCCAGGACCGCTTTGTCGGCCTTTGTGTGCCCCTCGTACTCGCCCGCAAGGGACGCTCCGCTCTTCGCCCTGGCCGGCTGCGTGCGAGCGCCTCACAGACGGCACTTCGCGCGGCTCCGGGGTTCACCACAAAAGGAGCGGGAAGGCCTGCGGCGGCGCTGACGGCCTTTTTGGCGAGGGAAAATTGCGTCGACTGGCGAGGGCTCCAGGGTTTGCTCAACGCCAGCGCGCGCACCATCCAGTTTCACACGACTTGTTCACACGATGTGTTCACATGCGATGACGTTACGATGTGAAAGTAAGATGTGATTGAAGTATCACACCTTGGGATAGTGAGGCGTGATCGCATCGTGTAAAAACGCCATGCGAACGCAAGCATTCACTTCGTTTGGAAATGCAGTTGCCCAAGAGGAGGCATGAGCGTGGCGACGGCCTGCCGCGTTCAAGATTTGAAGACGGCAAAAGAGGGATCGAACATGCCTCGAAGGATTTGCGCGATCAGCGGAAAAGGCGGCGCCGGGAAGACGACGATCGTTATCCTCGTTGCCGGCGAGTACGCTATTCATGGAAAGAAGGTTCTTCTGATCGATGCCGATCCGCGCCAGAACCTCGCCGAATGGTGGAAGCGCTGTGAGGCCAAGGACAATCTTCCGGCCAACATCGAGCTGCACAGCGCGGCAACCCAGCGAAGCATTGAAACCGTGCTGGCCGAACAAGACGGCGTCTACGACGTCATCCTGATGGACTCACCGGGCGTCGACAGCGTCATCCGCGATACGATCATTCGCAACTCCGACCTGGTGCTGACGCCAATTCAGCCGAACCAGGATGAAATCAAGGCGGCCGGCGAAGCCGCCACCATCACGGCGGACATTGGCGACAGGGAGGGGCGCACGATTCCCCACGTCAACGTGGTGACGCGCGTCGCCCTTCCGGGCCGCGTTCTCGAGGCTTACAGGCTGATCCGTCCGTTCATCGCCAATCTTCGCGACAATGGCTATGAGTCGACGTTGATGGAAACCGAGCTCACCGAAAGAAATTGCTACCGCGAAATCCGTAACGGCCTCGGCACCTTGCAGATGCTCGAGCTGACCGCCCCGGTCATGAAGGGTCGCGCGGAGATCGCGGCGTTTGTGGCCGAGCTCGATCGCCATCTCGCGGCAAACCGGGAAAAGGTGGGAAATGTCTAAACCAGGCAAACTGTCCGTCTCTGACTTTCCGATCGCACCGCGACGGCCGAAGCCGGCCACGTCCAAAGCCGCAATGAAACCAGCCTCTGTGTCGGAAGAGGCAGGGGCGCGAACGGCTGCGAGGGAACCAGCAGCGGCGCCGGTTTCAGAAGCGGATGCGACAAGAGAACGGCCGCGGCGCGGTCTGCCGAACCCGAGCAATGAAGAGCGAAAGAGCAAGTCGATCGAACGTGCTCTGGCTCAGGAGGAGGGACGCTATCGCCTGCGCGACCTCAAACGAGCGCACACGCGAGAAGCCAAGCACTACGTCAATTGCCCGCTGGACTACGACACAAAAATGCGACTGCAAAAGGCCGCCTTCGACAACGACATCAAGATGACGGTGGTCATAAAGGCAGCCATCGACCAATTTCTCCGAGACAACGGCTATTGATCCGTGGGCGGCCGAAGCTTCCTGCTCGGGATGACGATTGGTATCCTTATTGGCATCTACGCCGCACCGTTCGTCGGTAGCCAAGGCTTCGACTTTGGTGAAGGCTCAAAGGCCGTTTCCCTATTGAACGGACTTAGGGAATCCGCTCTCGATGCGTCCATCCGGCCGTCTGAGGAAACTGCCAAAGGCGAGCTGTTTCGCTTATCCAATTGGGATATCTCAATGCACGGGACCGGATCGACGGTTACCGTGAAGCGATGTATTAGTCTCGGCAAAGATTCTATCGCGTGCGAACTCTTGGCGCATCTGGGGTGGGTCGATGGGGAAAAACTTGTCGAAGCTGTGTTCGAGGGCGAACCGGGTACTTGGCGAATGGTTGCAGCCAGGGCGCGCTGATTTTCTCTCAGTGGGCTGTGCCTATCCCCGCGCCAGCTCAAGGGCGTTATGAATGCAGGCTTCCGCCAGAAAGAACCATGCAAGGCGAGCGCAACACGGCCCTGCTGGTCGTTTATTGCGAGTAGCGGAAAGCGCTGTCCTCACTCCCCGCTTCTGGAAAATCGCTGTGCAAGGAAGTGCCGGGGCGTACTTGGGTCAATCCCGTTTTGAATGTTTGATTGAGGTCGTCGCCCTGCCCGCGACTGGAAAAAGGCAAGAAGGGAGAGGACGTGGCTAAGGATATGGACGCTTATAAAAACAAAATGGAATTGGTTGAGACGATCGATCCCGAGATCGACAAGCCTATTTTCCGCCGTCCGGGGTTCGAAGGCATCAAAACCCTCGGCGAGATCGATGAAAGAATTGCCACGTTCATCCGCAAGGCGCGCGAGGACAAGGATCTGACCCGCGCGGAGCTTGCTCCCTTGCTTGGCCTTTCGATGCAGGTTTATGGCCGCTATGAACGTGCCTTCTCAAAAATGCACGTAACTAGGATGATCCACCTGTGCGAGATCCTCGGATTCATGCCGATGGAAATGCTGTTCAGCGCTGCCCCGCATCTATGGGGCCGCACGCCGGAGGAAGCGCGCGACAGCATGGAACTAGCACAACAGGTCGTGTCCCTGCCGCACGGCACCAAGCGCGATCTGCTGGCCCTGGTCAAGAAAATGGTAGCCCTGGAGCGTGCCGCTGACGGAGCGGCGGTGGGAACGCAAAAGGGAGAAGAAGGACGCCTTTAGGCGCCTCGCGCTGCGATGAGTGGCGCCGGGCGGGAGCATCACCGCGAGGCATTAATAGGGCCACGCCTTAAGCATCGACCTTCTTCAGGTCCGAGAGCCGCACAAGGCCGTTTTGGCTGCGTAATGTCAGTGTCGCATCCCTACTTTGCGCCTGGGCGATCCCCGAAATAACGTGATCGCCGGTGTCGTAGATCGTACGCTGCCCGGCATCCTCGATGACTAGTCGCCGCGTGTCGGGATAGATCGCGTAGCGCAGATGGTTCTGCGATCCGGTCGATGAGGGTGTGCCGAGTCCGCCCGGCCAACTTTCAGGTACCTGCTGCTGCGATCTATAGCTCACTTCGGCAGGCTCATTATGGGCAACCTCAGGATTCTCCCGCAGATAAGCTGCTAGATCCGTGGCCACAGCGTTCAGCTTCGCCCTTAGCGCATCGTTGAACATGTCGCCGACCATTGTCATGCCTGACGACCACTGCGACATGCCGCCGAATTCGGCATGGCTGAACTGCGCCATGGAACCGCCGCCCGAGCGCAGGGCACGCAGCACGGTTTCTACCGCGTCCCTTGACAACCCGTGCCGCGCCGCCAGCCGCGCGACCAATGCCGTTTTGAGATCATCCACCGTACTGCCTCAACTCTTTTCGCCATTTAACACTGCGACGGGGACATCGTTCCACATGCCCTAACCTCGGAGCACGCCAAGGGGCAATTACAGCCCTGTCCGCGCGTGGAGACCGACAACTTTCCGCCTTTGCTCGGCATGGCCACAACGAGGCACTCTGAGCGATCAGGATATTGTGCAACGAGCACCTACCCAAGTTCGCGGCCGCGCGCCTGCCCTGAGCGGAATGTTCAAGTTCCAGGCCGCATTCTATGCAACTTTGACTCTATATTGATCAGCGATTCCTGCCCCAGGACATCCATTCCGACCCTGCCGACGACGCGTTGATGATCGCTACTTCACCCCAAGAATTCTGATGAACTGTCCACACCTCGAAGTGAGCTACGCGTGCCGCTACTTGGTCTCACCTAACAGAAGGCGCCGCATCCAGGCGAGAAATCCTCCCTTGCGCGGCTGCTCCGGTTTGGATTCCTGCATGGACGTTTTTTCGCAGGCGGTCGCGCTGAGCGTCTGCGGGGTACTCCGCGAACCCGCGGTCAACAAGCTTGCGAGCGGCACGCGCTACGTCCCACGGAATCTCGTTGAGCTCTTCCGCGATCTCGTGCGTGGATCTGAATCTGACGGCGTCCAGTGTCGCCAGGACCTCGGCCTCAAGAGCGGCATCATAGGCCGGCTCCTGGTTGCCCATTTCAAAGCGGTCGCACCAAATAATCCGGCTTTGCCAGACGATGAAGTGACTCCCGCAGCCGCCATCGCGCCAAACGGATGGCGAGAGGCTGATCGCGTTGCCCTTGCGGTAAAGACGCCAGGCCTTTCCCCCCGCGGATCGAGGTTGACGGGAGACCCTGCTGAATTCGATCGGCAAACGCGGACCGTTTGGCTCAAACTCCGCAGCTACGGGCCAGATCGCCACGCTTCTCACAAGGGAACCCCAGGCCAGGACTGCGACCTTCATTCACCCTCGCCTGCAAGGTCATCGGCCGCGCCCATTCGGAATTTTGCGTCGTAGTTCACCAAATAGTCGACCTGCTTCGGAGATAGTTCAAGATAGGACCCGAGCTGACGATCGAGTTGATCAATTATCGCTTTACTCTTCTTCGGGTAAATAAACTGAATTCGAAGAGTATCATGCTTGAACCGCATCGACCTGGTCACAGACCTTTCCTGCAAATCATCCATCAGTGATACGACCGTATCGATTATCTGATCGGAATACGGGGAGCTGGCCAACGCTTCCAAGTGCATTGGAAGCGCCTCAACCTCCCGCTTGTTGAGATGCCGACAATCGGAAGTTACTGTGACAAACCAATAGAACAAATTAGAATTGAGGCAGGCCAGTGCCAAACTGGCTAGCCGGGAGTTTGTAAACGTTATCCGCTTGAATTCGGATGGCGGTCTCTCGTTACCATTTCCGTCCAAGACCTTCGGTGTGAAGTTAAGGACCTGAAGAAAGTATCCTACCTTTCTTGAATACAGTACGCAGCCACTGCCGCCCCTCACGAAATACTTGGCGAGTGGGGTCTTCTGGTGGGCAAGATGCTCAGCGACCTCTACGTCACGTTCAGAGCCAAACTTCGCCATGCTCTTGGGCACCAGCGTCAGCGACGACCTAGCGTACGCCAGCATGCCAAATAGATGTGGTCTCTCTTCCGAGAACCACTTTTGATAGCGCGTCGCGTAGATCGTCGGGGAATTGGACCGGATTCCCAGGATGTGTATGGTTAAGCGGATGTGCTCAAGTCCATCGAACAGTCGAGAAGGTCTGTCGTCATAATTGCTGAAGTACAGGTCGTAGCTCGTAAGATATTTTTGGAGAGGGTAGTAGCGGTCAGTCGATACGGAGGAAACCGGAACAATGAATCCTTGGCGGCCGCTCGCACTAATCAAATGGCCGCATCTCTCGAGTACGAGTGCGTATAAATTCCCGCATCCCTCGCATTCATAACCCCTAGCGGCGTAAGCCCTTACGCGAAGGGGGAACCTCTTTTCCCCGCCGAGGACACGGAGGATGCCAAGATCCTCCAGAAGCAGGGCGACGCCCACGAAGCGAAGTTTCTTGCCAAGCTGCGTGCAGAAGGCCATCGCGTTATCGAGTTCGGCCGCGACCGGGATTTGCCAGCCGCTGCCAAGGAAACGCGTGCGGCGCTGTTTGCCGGCGCGGATGTCCTCTTCCAGGGCGCGTTTTTCGGGCCGCCCTGGGGCGGGTGGTCCGATTTTCTCATCAAGGTCGATAAGCCCTCGTTGCTGGGCGCCTATTCCTATGAGGTCATTGATACCAAGCTGAAACGGAAGCCGGACCCGAAACACATTCTGCAGCTTGTGCTGTATTCGGATCTTTTGGCTAAGGCTCAGGGTCTTCAACCGGAATATGCCCACATTGAGCTGGGGAACGGTGAGCGTTTCTCCTTCAGGCTATTGGACTATGCGGCATATGCTCGCCATGCACGATCCCGGCTGGAACGCTTTGTAGCCGATCCGCCCGCGACCTCTCCCGATCCGGTGAAGATGTGCGACCTGTGCCGCTGGCGCGAGGTTTGCCAGACGCATTGGGAGGAGTCGGACAGCCTTGCCCTTGTGGCTGGCATCTCCAGGAGCCAGCGGAGCAAGCTGATTGCAGCTGGCGTGACGACAATGGCTGCCCTTGGGCAGCACAATGAAGGAGTCCCGAAGCTAGCGGAGACGACGCTGAGCAGGTTGCGACCCCAGGCTCGTCTGCAGACAGCGCGGCGGGCCGGAGGGCGGCCTTCGTTCGAACTTAAGCCGTTCGACCCTAGCCGGGGCCTGGCTCTGCTTCCGAAGCCCGATGCAGGAGACCTGTTCTATGACATCGAAGGCGATCCCTTCTACGAGGACGGGCTGGAATATCTCCATGGGGTCTGGTTCGGCAGTAGAGGCAGTGGAGAATTTCGAGATTTCTGGGCGCACAATCGCACGGAAGAGAAAGAGGCGCTGCGGCAGCTGATGGTCTTCTTCGAGGACCGTCTGAAGCGGTTCCCGAGAGCACACATCTATCACTACGCCGCGTATGAGGTTTCGGCCCTGCGCCAGCTCACCAGCAGTCATGGCGTAGGCGAGGCGCTGCTGGATCAGATGCTCAGGGAGAACAGGTTCGTCGATCTCTACAGCGTGGTCTCGGCAGGTCTGATTGCGTCGGAACCGCGCTACTCGCTCAAGAATCTGGAAGTTTTCTACATGGAAGCACGCACCGGGGAGGTGAAGACTGCCGGTGGCAGCGTAGTCGCCTATGAAAAATGGCGCGAGACGGGCGACCAAAGCATTCTCGATGAAATCCGCGACTACAACCGGGTTGACTGCATCTCCACGCAGCTGCTCCGCGACTGGTTAATAGCCGAGGTGCGTCCCCCAAACATGGAATGGCGGGATCGAGGAGGGGCGGACGAAGGCGCCGGCTGTAATCTTGAGAGAGCTGCTGCCGAGCAAGCGGCCGCGGACGAACTGCGGGAAAGGCTGCGGCCAGTTCGTGCGCAACTAGGGGATCGGCTGGCCGACCTGCTGTTTGATCTGAGCTACTTCCACCCGCGAGAAAGGAAGCCGGCCTGGTGGTCGATCTTTGACAAGATAGGGAGGGAGACGGATGAACTGGTGGATGATCTCGACTGCCTCGGCGGGCTGGAAGCTGTCTCGGCAACGTCTGTTGCCGGCAGGTACTGGCAGCGCACCTATGAGTTTCCGGCACAGGAGACGAAGATCGACGTGGGAGATTGCCATATCGAGGTGGACGGCCTGCCGTCTTCCGCGAAGCTGATCGAGATCGATCGAACTAGCAATCGCGCGGTCGTGCAGTTTTCAATGAACCGCTACGATGATGCACCCGAATCGACGTGCCTGGTTCCTGCAGGACCGCTGGATACCCGGACCATCGAAGGCGCCATTCAACGCGCGGTGGCCTCAATCGTTCGGGATGATCGGCAGTTCCCAGCAATCCTGGATTTCTTGCAGCGTTGCAGACCTCGCTTTCTGAGCCATGGTAGACAGTCGAACATCATCGATCCGTCTTCAGATGTCGTTCCGGAAATCATCACTGCGGTCGGTGACCTCGATCGCAGTACAGTGGCCGTCCAGGGACCACCTGGCACTGGAAAGACTTACGTCAGTTCCTGCGCTATCCTGGATTTGGTCAAGCGAGGGAAGCGGATTGCAGTAGCCTCCAACAGCCACAAGGCCATCGACAATCTGCTGTGTGCGGTGGTCGATAGAGCCAACGAAGCCGGCACATCGGTCGCCATAGCAAAGAAGGGGGGAGACGGCTTCGACGATCCGTATGGCTCAATATACGTCACGTCCAAAAATGAAGACAGTCAGTTGATCACGGCCTCAGTGGTGGGCGGGACGGCTTGGCTGCTGTCGAGGCCAGAATTCCAACAGGCTTTCGACTATCTGTTTGTCGACGAGGCTGGCCAGGTTTCGGTGGCGAACATCGTTGCCATGGGCGCCTGTGCCAAAAACATCGTGCTGGTTGGCGATCCTATGCAGTTGCCTCAGCCGATTCAGGGTGCGCATGCTGGAGAAAGTGGGCTGTCGTCGCTCGAGTATCTGCTCGCCGGGCATAACACTGTTCCGGCCGACATGGGCATTTTCTTGCCAATATCACGCCGGATGCATCCCGGCGTGTGCCGGTTCATCTCCGACATCATTTATGAGAGCCGGCTCGCCTCAGATGAAGGCGCCGCCAGACAAGCGATCATCTCAGATGCCAATCGATCTTCAGGTGTTCACTTTGTGGAAGTTCAGCACACCGGTAACAGACAGGTCGCTGTCGAGGAAATCGATGCTATCCGCCGCGAAATGGATCGCCTCATTGGAGTCAGGTTCCGCGACCGTGATGGCAAGGAAAGAAGCCTGACGCTTCAAGACATCCTGATCGTTGCGCCCTACAACGCGCAGGTGAACGCCCTGAGAAGTTCGCTTCCTCCTGGTTCCCGGATCGGAACCGTCGACAAGTTCCAAGGGCAGGAAGCTCCTGTCTGCATGGTATCCATGACCACTTCGTCGGCGGATGAAATCCCGCGCGGGGTCGATTTCCTCTTCAGCCTCAATCGGATCAACGTCGCAGTATCGCGGGCGCAGGTGCTTGCCTTGGTTTTTGCGAACCCACGGCTCCTGGAGGTCCACTGCAACAACGTTCACGAGATGCGGCTCGTAAGCGTGCTTTGCACCCTGCGGGAATACAGCGGGAGTCAGATGGATTCAGGCCCCCCAGTTACCTCGAAAGAGCGAGCGGCATGACAGGAAATGGCACCCCCCTCTCCTATCTTCCAGGGAACCAAGAAGGGAGGAAAGATCAATGTATACGCGCCATGCAGAAACCCGCTGCCAGCAGCGGGGGATCAAGCCGGAAGTCATCGACGCGATCCTCGCCTACGGGCGCCGCAAGCGGCGCTTTGGTGCCGACGTATATTTCATGGACGGAAAGGCCCGATCTCGCGCCATGGCCGAGCTCGGGCGAAGCTATGCTAAGGTGTCCGACCGCCTCAACACTTATCTTGTCATCAGCGATGATGGTCAGATGATTACCGCGGGAAAGCGATTGGGCCGGCTGAAATTCTGAATCGGAGTTTGTAGATGAACCCGCAGCCCGCGTCCGAAATTCTCCCGCGCCTTTACGAACGTAACATCGACGTGTTGTTGCAGGAGGAACTCCTATTCAACTCGGGCGTCCAAAATCTATTTACACGTGCGCTGGATTTGTATGGTCTCGTGCGATTTGTCGATTGCCGTTTATCGGTGTTTGACGAATCCGGTGAAACCGATGTGCTGACAGCAATTGAGATAGACGGGCAAAAAGGGGTTCTTCTGATAGAGAACAAAATAGATGCCTGTTTCCAACCTCGCCAGGCGGAACGTTATCGGGAAAGGACGCAGGCGCTGGAAAGCTCCGACGGTTTCGCCCGCTGTGTGCTTGTAGCGCCCAAGTCCTACCTGGCAAGTCTAACTCCTTCCGTCTCCGCATTTGATGCCAGTGTCTCTTACGAAGAAATCGCCGCAGCAATCGAGCAGGAGGGTACCTCCCGGGCACTGCACCGAGCATCTCTGATCAGGCGAGCCATCGAAAGAGCCCGATCCTCGTATGTTCTTGTCGAAGCGCCTGCAGTGACATCCCTGTGGGAGCGTATTTACGGAATTGCGAGCAGTGAATTTCCTGCCTTGGAAATGAAACCTCCGACCGGGAAGGGAAGCAATTCAAGCTGGGTCATCTTCAAAGGCGCTCTCCCGCCGAAAGTGACAATCGATTGGAAGATCAAGAAGGCCACAGTTGATCTGTCGTTCTGGCCCGGTGCTTCGGCTCGCGCTATTGAGGACGCTGATCTGACACCAGACGCAAGGACCAAGCTGAGCAACGCGATGCTTCGGACGCTGGGCTCCACGAGAGTGCTGACCATGCCCGTTTCGCACGCTCCGTCGGATTTCAGCCGCATCACTGATGACGGAATTAGAGAGGCTTTGACGGCCGCAACTTTGTTGCTCGATTTCCTTCTGCAACGAGAAGCAAACGTCATCGCAACTGGAAGATAAAATGGTCCCCGTTTCTAGCATTTATCCCGTGCCGATTCAGAATCTCCCTATCAGCACTCAAACTTGGGAAGATTTGGTTGACTGCAATCGCCGGGCCGTTGAAGCTGGGCTGTCGTCGGCTAGCATTTCCCCCCCCCCCGGAAACGGTCCAGGAACCTGGTGGACAGCCAGCGTTCGCCCAATCGCACAAGTCGACCCAAATCGGGCGCTGGGTGGGTCCGCTCGCGAGACATTGGCGATGCTGAACTCTCGACATCGCGGCATTGATTGCGGGCTCTCTGGAGCCCGTAGGCATTGCTTTCATTCTCCAAGCCTTATTGTACAACTGACAGCGCCGCGCTGAAAAACGCAATCGCACGACAGTTATCAATCTCTGACCGGAACTGACGGCGATTAAATGTACAGAAAATATTCTAGGGAAGGGCAGCTTGGGGATGACGATTAACTACCAGGATCAAGTCGAACGGGTTTCGCAAGAGACCCTCGACGTATTCGAGACTATTTCTTCAGCCGTCCAGTCGCAGCTCGGCGAGCCGTATTCCACTGGTCCAACCGCACTCGCAAGCGTAAATACCTTTACATCGGGCGAAGCGGTCAAGTCCCTCAGCAATATCGACAGCGCGCGCCGTCGAAGTCTTGAAGTTCTCGCCAAGGAGCCGGCGATCGCGCGCGTTGTTGCTCGCCGAACGGATGGCGCCGCTGTCATCTACTATATCTGCCGCGACACGCCGGCTGCGAATCCCGGCGGGGGCAAGTTTCTAGCCGGGCGCAACTCGCCTGCGGGCCGGCTCGCATCGCTCGACGTTGGCGACGATTTCGACATCAGGACGCCCGGCGGCGTCCAATCGGTGGAGATCGTCGAGAAGGCGCTTTTCCACCCGCAGCGACGTGATAGTCGATGGGACTCGCGCAATTCGATCTTAGAAGGCGAAGCATACGGCCCGATCACAGTCGTCTCTCTGCTTGACGCACTAGCGGTGCATGTCGCGTTGGAGGATGATAGTACACTACTCGACAGCATCCTAGCCGACGACGAGAAAGCGACCAATGTCATCGACGGCATCCGGCGTAGCGTCATCACAAAGATGGGGCTGCGCGACCAGCCAATTCTGGATCGCTATCAGGATGAAATCTTCCGGCTCCCGCTTAACAGCCAGCTACTGATAATCGGCCCGCCCGGAACCGGAAAGACGACCACTCTCATCCGTCGTTTGGGACAGAAGCTCGATCGCGAATTCCTCGATAATGACGAGAGGCGCCTAGCCGATAGCAGCCGCGTGGATAGCGGTCCCGAACATGCTGACAGTTGGCTAATGTTCACACCTACGGACCTGCTCAAGCAATATCTCAAAGAAGCCTTCGCGCGCGAGAACATTGCGGCTCCCGATCAGAAGATTGCCACCTGGTCGGGTTTCCGGCAGCGCCTGGCGCGAAACAGGTTTCGTATCCTTAAGGCGTCGGACGGAGGGGGGCCATTCATCATGAAGGAAGGCGAAACCTTCCTTCAGCCGGAGCTGCTCGGCCGGCAGACCGCCTGGTACGAGGATTTCGAGAACTGGCAGGGCGGCGACTTCTGGGAGGAGTTGCGCGTGGCGGCCGAACTTCTAGAAAAAACTGCTGTGGCGGAAGCGGCGCGACTTGGGCGGACGCTAGGAACGGTGGTTGCCGAAGCACCTGCCGTTTCCCTGTCACGCGCTCTGCTCGACCTCATCGGCGCTTCTGCGGATGTCGAAGGTCTGCTGACAAGCATGAAGGAAGAGACAGACGCCGTGCTGCGGCGCACCCTCAATCTGCAGGTCAACCGAAATCACCAGTTTCTCGAAGAGTTGGCGGCATTCCTTGACGGGCTGAGTGCTGCCGATGAGGACCCGGAGGAACAGGATGGCGAGGACGAAGAAGAATTACAGGCGCCGCGAACTCGTATGGCAGCGGCGGCTTCGGGCTATTTACGAAATCTGCGGAACCAGGCGCGCGCGCGTTCAGGCAGACGAGCAATGGGCCGGACGAGCCGTGCAGCCCGAATTGCGGATTGGATTGGGGATCGAAGCCTCCCTGACGCCGATCTTCGCCAGGTTGGTGAGAGCCTTCAAATTCAGGCGGCGCTGCGGAAGTTTACTAATCCTATAAGGCGATACCTGAACGGGGTACCGGCGCGGTATCGCCGCTTCCGGCGCGCCCGGCAGCCACAAGGCATCTGGTACATTGGCAGTGCGATCCCGGCGAACGATGTCGACCCGCAGGAGGTCGACGTCATGCTGCTTTGCACGATGCGTGCCGCTTCCGCCCTGGTGCGGGACCGCACCATCCGACGAAACATCGACGATCCGCCTTATGCCGTTTTGAAGAATTTCCAGGGCATTGTACGCAACCAGATTATGGTCGACGAAGCCACCGACTTCTCACCCATAACGCTTGCTTGCATGGGCGCGCTCAGCAGCCCCACGATCCAGTCGTTCTTCGCCTGTGGCGATTTCAATCAGCGTATCACCCCGTGGGGCAGCCGAACCACGGATGACATGCGCTGGGCCTTTCCCAAGATCGACGTCAGACCGATCCAGGTCACGTACCGGCACACGCGCCAGCTCAATCGTTTGGCGAAGGAAATTGTGCGGCTGTGTTCTGGGGAAACGGTTGAGGTGGCCCTCCCTAAAAATGTAGACAACGATGGATGGCCGCCGGTTCTTGGCGTCGATCTCGCGCACCGTGATGACATCGTCGACTGGCTGACAAGCCGGATTACCGAGATCGAACGATTGACCAAACCCCTGCCTTCGGTCGCGATTCTGGTCAATAATGAAGCCGAGGTCGGCCCCCTTGCCGACAGCCTTAAGGCCGCGCTGGCTGATGAAAACCTGAACGTGGTCGCCTGCTACAAGGGGCAGTTTGTCGGCCATGACAATGACATCAGGGTATTCGATGTTCAGCACATCAAAGGGCTAGAGTTTGAAGCCGTGTTCTTTGTCGGCATCGACACGTTGGCAACATTGCGGCCGGAGCTTTTCGATAAGTACCTATATGTGGGTGCCACCCGCGCCGCCACCTACCTGGGGCTGACATGTGTCGGAAGTGAATTGCCGCAAAAGATTCATTCGCTACGTGGAGATTTTATCGCGTATTGGAAAAACTGAACCGCGCGAACGATCGTCCGCCTAGGGCAGAAAAAGTTTGCGCATCGCCTCAAACGGAATCAGCTCGAGGGCGTTCGCTTTCATCGATGACCGGCGGCAGATCTCCCCAGTCAAATGGCGACGCCCGCCGAAGCTGAAGTTCTCGCCGACCGTGTCGTTTATCGAGAGCTTCACGATTCCAAAATTCTCGGAGAAAACTGGAACGCAGCGGACAAACCACGGTAAACAGGTGCTGGGAGGAGCAGAACGTGCTTGCAGGGGAAATCAGGACCGTAGCTACGCATTCCGACATGGGCCGGGGCGCAGCCCGTAGGCTCTGGAGCCTGGGGCTTAATGCAGGTCCGGTGGAGGACCCGTTGACCCGCGATTTCGCAGATGCCGCACTGGAGGAACTTGAGCACCTTCAACACGGCACTCCCGGCGTCCTGAGGCAAGTCCTCGACGGCGCGCAAGTCAGTGCCGAACAGCTAAATGTGGAATCCTTTCACGGTCTCATTGAGGTCGTACAGAATGCAGATGACCTGGGGGCGAGCGAGGTCCGTGCCGCGGTCCAAGGCACCGGGGGTCGGCAGAAGCTTTTGGTGGTGCACGATGGTGAACGTGTTCATCTTGAGCATGTAATCGCCATGACGCTAGCCTTCATATCCACTAAGCGGAATGACCCATTCAGCAAGGGAAGATTTGGAATCGGACTGAAGACGCTAGGACGCCTTGGCCGCAGACTGACGGTGCACTGCCAGCCGTATCACTTCGTGATTCAGGGGAGCCAGGTCGAACGCGCCAAGCCCAGAAATTCCATTCCTGGATTATACGACAGTCGATCCAACCAAACCTTATTGGAGCTGGATTTATTGCCAGGATTCCAGCTCGATGAGTTCAGAAATTGGTTTATCGAGAAAGGAGCGCAGTCCCTGCTGTTCCTCGATACGGTGCGGCACTTGAAGCTACTCGATCTGGAACGCAAGAAGGTCTTTGCGCATCACGAAATCCATGTGGCGGCGATCGAGCAGAATTTAAGATTGTCCGGCGTCAACGAACCTTGCTGCCGCACAATCCTGAAAGAGCCCGCCACAGGCCGCTCTTGGTCTCGTTACGACATTCACAAGAAGGCTCCGCGCGGACTGCAACGACGTTACAAGGCGATAGGCGAGACTACGCCGCTTTCCGTCGCATTGCCCGCTTCACCTGATGAAGAGGGGTGGCTCTATGCTGGTCTGCCTATTGGCGAAGCCAACCGGCTTCCGTTCAGTCTCCATGCGCAATTCGATGTGGATACGGCCCGGCGATCCGTTCAGCGCGAGAAGCTAAATGAGTGGCTGTTCGCTCGCCTCGGTGAGTTCGCCGCAGCGTTGGCGGTTTATTTGTTTCGAACGCAACCCGCCGAAGCCTGGAAGGCCGTTCCCCTTCGCCATGAAGCCGTAGCGGCAAGCGAGCGATGGCTTTCGGACCGGTTCCTGGAACTGACGGATACGATTCGACAGAAGGTGAAAAGGAGCGCGGTGATCCAAGTTGAAGGCGCCGAGCGCAAACTGCGCGAGATCGTTTTCGAGGATAGCGCCTTGACCGGAATAATCGGACAGGGAGAAGCAACAGGGCTTCGGCCGAATTGCGTACTACTTCCGGATTCGTGCCGCGACCCGGAACGGAGATGGCGATCGGTCCTCGCTGAACTGGATGAACGTTCAGCTATCGACGTCGCTGAGTCGATCAGCCTTTTCGACTGGCAGGACGAAGACCTCTCTCATCGCGATGTGCGTTGGTTCATCCGACTGGCTCATGTGGCAATCAAGGAAGGTGAAGAGGCGCTCCTTGGCCGGGTTCGATGCATTGTAACTGACGATGGCGCTCGCATTGTCCCTCCGGTAGCTGAAGAGGATGGAGAGCTGCTTCTCTCCTCGCGAGCAACTAATGCGCTTGTCAGCCGCCTTGGCTTGGCCCGCGCGCTGCACCCGGTCTATCTTTCCCGCTGGCCCCCCGCCGAAGCCGTGCGGAAATGGCTTGAGCAGCAGGAACACCTCGTCGATTCACCTGAAGCAGAGAAAACGCTGGAGGTGATCGCGGCAGTAGACCGCGGCGGTGCTGTACTCCAGTTCAGGGACCCGGAGCTCCTTGAACTGCGTAATCTGTTCGAGAGAGTGCCTAGTGAAATGGCGGTCCGCATCGGCCCGAGGATTGGCCGCGTCATCGCCGTCGAGGTGCAGTCCTGGCGAGAACGCAGCAAACAACAGGAGGTTGGAAGGCCGTCCGTTGCATATCTTCCTGCCTCAATCGAGGACAGGGCTGACGGCTGGAGCAAGGCTGCGGCCGAGACCCCCGGCATATTCTGGATTCATCCGCGCTACGAGAAGCTCCTTCAGCGAAAGGGGCAGGAACGGGACGACCGGAAGTCGAAACAATGGCTTGCGTCGCGCGCCTTCTTTCGTCTTCTGGGCGCGGAAGTGGCTCCGCGTCTGTTTGGGCCGGGCCGAGTGGAAGAACGCTACGGCGATCCCGCGCACAGAATCATTTGGTCGGAACTTTCAGACAGTCAGCGGCAAGCGCTGCAAAACCTTAGTCGCCATGCCACGCACCTTAAGGACGACTGGGTTTCTCCGGCGCTCCTAGCTGTCGTGAACGACATCGCGGCGGAGCGAAAAGGCAGGAATCGGAGCGTCCGAGCCCGTGCATTATTGTCAACTCTGGACCGCGAATGGGGCCGTTTGTATTCAGGCCGCGTCAGCGCGTCGGCCGTCTACTCCGATTACACCTGGACGATCGCAGGAACCATTCCCGCCACCTGGATCGCCCATGCCATGGATATTTCGTGGCTCACCAGCGAGGCCGGCAAGCCGCAAGCCCCACGCGAGCTCGCCGTCCGCACCCCCGCAACTGAAGCCATCTTTGGTGATGACTCCAGCCGGTTTGCGCGCGAGCTAGACTCCTCCAGCGCCTCGTCTCCGGTCGTGTCGGCGCTTCGGGTTGAAACGGACCCGCAGGTAACTCAGTTACTCGATCAACTAGAGTCCTTCCGGGATTCGGACGAGGCACTTCCCCAGCATCAGTTTGATCTGCGTTACGCTGCAATTGCCGCAGCCTGCAACAAGCGCGATCCTGGTCCAGATGATCTGGTCGGAGACATCACGGTCAAACAGCTGCGCGCTCGCTTTGGTGCGCAACGCAACCGACAGGGTTTGATATTCCTCCATGGGCAGTGGCTGCCGCCAGCGCGGGTCTTTTTGGGGCCATCTGTGTTCGGCGCGATGCGCCCGTTCGTTCCCGCCAGATCTCCGGCTGCCGCGCTCTGGCGAGTTCTTCGCATTAAGCCGCCCTCGGTAACGGACTGCGTCGAGATACTCGAAGAGATCGCCGCCTCTCGCGAAACCGAGCCAGATCAGCAAATTCTCGTTGAAACCTATGCATATCTCGAAGCGCACCTGGCTGAGGCGTCCCGGATTGAACGACTTACACTCTCCAGGTTGCCGCTTTGGACAGGGAGAAGCTGGGCAACAAGGCGACCGATCTATGTTTGTAACATACCTGGAGTGGCCGAGGCCCTTTCCCGACATCTCCCGGTGTGGCGTTCGCCCATAGGTCTCGAAGGCGTGCCGGGGCTGGTCAGTGCGATTAGTGACCGCAATACCAACAGAGTCGTTCATCCCCAGCGTTGGCCAAAATGCAAATCTGAAAGGAGCAGCCGTCGAAGCGCAAGTCAGGAATGCAGTCCGCCTGTTGATGGAGTGGGTCGCCCGTCATGACAGGGAGCTGACCCATGCAAATTCAGTTCCATGGGACTCCTTTGCGAGAGCCCGCGTCGCCATCGATCCGAATCTCCAGCTTGAGCTTCCCGGAATGGGCGTGGCGCCGATCGTAATTACCGCGCGCGCTCATATTTCGCGGGACCCGCTGACCTTTTATTTCGCGGATACGAACGTGATCGGCGATGATGAAGCCGGACTCGTCATCGCGTCGTTGTTCCAGCGAGGGGATCGAATGAAACTCTCCCTCGCGTGGTCCCACTGCTGGTCAAAGGCTGCAAAAGGAGAGGTGGCCACCATCGGAATTGAGGAGGACGCCGCCGACACAAGCTCTCTTGAGGATTTGTTCCAACAAGCCAAGGGCGCCGCACCTCGTGTGCGAAAGAACCGAATTTCGACCAAATCTGATCGCAATATGCCTACGCTGGACGACGTACCTCCTCAGGCGGTGCGGCGACTGAAGACAGTCCAGCAGCTAGACGAAAAGACCGTCGCTCTTTCGGAAGGACAAGCACCGTTCCGCAGCGAAGGACGGCGAAGGGGGCTGCTGCGAGAAACGACCAGCAACAAGATACCGGGAGTGGGAAACGGACCAGCCCCAGCTGCCTCTCCGCTTGCATATTCGCCAAAACAAAAAGAAGATTTGGCGCTCGACGTTTTGCAGCTTGCCATCAACGGCGAAGCAGCCAAGTTGAGGGATTACCGGCACCTTCGCGGAGTTGGAGCGGATGCGCGAGACAAGCTCATGCGCTATTTTGAAATCAAGGCGTTCTATGGCTCTGTGCCTGATGATGTAACTTTGACGGCCAATGAGGCCGATCAGGCGCTAAAACAGAACGGCAAGTTCTTTCTGGCTGTTATTGGCGGTCTCGAACAGGGCTACGAGACTGTCGTCAAGATTTTTCCTGATCCTTTTCGGACCCTGGCCATTAAGGAAGACAGCTCTGTCAGGCTCTCCGGAGTCACGCGCCGCAAGGCGCCTTTGGAGATCCGATTCCCTGATCTGCAGGGGAAATAATTCCCGTATGCGGGGCTGTCTGCAAGCATGACGGCTTGCCGACATGCACAAATAACAAAGGTTTCACGCACAGCAGCGCGGAACAAACTGCACGTTCTTTCGTCACACGACTCCCCACGCCCTGTAGCGTCCCCGGCCGGTCACCTCGCGGATGCCGAGTTCGGCGACGAGGCCGAGCGCGGCGCGTTGCGTGACCTTCAGCTCGGCCGCGACCAGTCCGGCCGACACCACCGGCCGCGCCAGGACGAGTTCGATCAATCTCGGCAGGCTTGAGTTTTTGCGCCGCTTCCTCAGCCGGCGTTCCATCTGGCCTTTAGCCAGTGTCAGCCGGTCGAGTTCCTTCAGCCCGGCCGATGCCGCCTCAGCGAAAGCGTCGAGGCCGGCCAGCAGCCGGGTCGTTCGGTCCGGAGCTTTGCGCCGTTCCCTGGCAATCAGGCGCAGCCCCGAATTAAGAGCAAAAAGATGCGAGCCGACCTTGCCGCTCTGCCTGAGCAGCGCGGCCACCAGAAGCGTGCCGAGCCAATGCTGGTGCTGCAGCGGTTCGATGTCCTGCCACGTCTCCCAGGCGACCGCCGCGGCCAGGACGGCCGGCATCGTCTCGCCGCGCAGCTTGTCGATCATGGCCAGCCAGTCGGCCAGCCGCTGGTCCTCGTCCCAGTCGAGGTCGCGGATCAACGGCCCGAGACTGTTCGGCAAGGCCTCCCGCGCTGTCACCCCCTGCCCTGCCGTGTCGACGTCCGGGCTGTCCGCGGCGCGCGGCGCGAAATTTTCGCCCGCCAGCAGCCGGCTGGAGCGGGCCAGCACGGCATCGATCTCGGCCAGTTCCTCGGCCAGAGCGTCCTTCTGGCCGGTGTCTTGAGCAAAGCTTTCGCCGGCGGTTTCGTCCGCCCCGGCGGCCGCCGTCGCGGGTTCGGCGCCAGTCCGTCCCGGACTCGCCCCGTCGCGCCCGCCCTGCCCTTCGCGGCCGCGCAACGCCAAAATGCCAACGCGACAAAGCGCCCAGTCGGGTGGGTGCAAAAGGATGCGGCGGCGAGCGCGCAGCACGGCGTGCGCCCGGGTGAGTTCGTGGGTCGGCGCGCGGATGTCCATGTGGGCGTCGTGCAGGACGAGGTCTTCGATGTGCACGAGCTCGCCCTCGAGCCAGAGCGCGGCCGCTGCGTCAGCGAAATGCTGGCGCTCGACAAAACCGTCGCGGACCGGGCTTTTGTGCACGCGCTCGTCGAGCCGCGCCAAAAGGTCTTCGGCGCGGGCGAGCGGCCCCAACAGGGTGTTCAAGGCCAATTTCGAAAGATCGTAAGCCATTGATTCTGTTGTAGCCGATTCGCGTAACGGAAGCTATCTTCCTACTCGCTTCTGTTACAGGCGATGATGCTGGTGAGAAATATGACTATCGATAATGACCTCTTATCGATAGTGATGGATTTGACGCCGCAAAGGCGCTAGACTCGGCGCCAAGCACGGCCGCAATGGCCGCAGAATTCGCCTGGAACACGCCTTGATGCCAAAAAAACCTGGCCGCGCCGGCGGCCGCCAAAGCACCGAACTCGTGGTGCGGCGCGCCGAAGCCCTCGACGCACTCGACTCCGTGCTGCCCTTCGACCGCCGCGACTTTCTGGCCGGCCTTTTGACCGACGACGACGTCGCAACCCTGCGTCACCTGGCCAAAGAAGGCATCGGCGAGAATTCCCTGCGGGCACTCGCCTCCGACCTCGGCTACCTCGAGGCCTGGTCTTTTGCCGCGACCGGACAGCCGCTGCCGTGGCCGGCGCCGGAAGCAATGCTGATCAAATTCGTCGCGCACCACCTATGGGATTTTGCCAAACGCGAAACCGATCTGGCGCACGGCATGCCGGCCGACGTTGCGACGGCGCTGAAATCGCAAGCGCTTTTGCGCAGCGACGGACCGCACGCGCCATCCACCGTGCGCCGGCGGCTGTCGAGCTGGTCGACCTTGACCAAATGGCGCGGTATGCGCGGAAAGTTCAATGCGCCGGGGCTACAGAGCGCCATGAAACTAGCGGTGCGCGCCAGCGCCCGTCCGCGCGGCCGCAAGAGCAAGAAAGCGGTGACAGCCGACATTTTGACCGCGCTGCTAAAAGCCTGCGCCGGCGACCGTCTCGTCGACGTGCGCGACCGCGCTCTTCTTATCACCGCCTTTGCCTCCGGCGGCCGCCGCCGCAGCGAGATTGCTTCGCTCAGGATCGAGCAGATCATCGAAGAAGACCCGGTGCCGGCCGATCCCAAAGCTCCCGACGGCGACAAACTCCCGTGCCGGTCGATCCGGCTCGGCCGGACAAAAACGACGCAGGCCGACAGCGACGCCTTCGTGCTGCTGGTCGGCCGGCCGGTGCTGGCCTTGAAAGATTGGCTCGAGCGGGCAGCGATCACGGAAGGCGCTGTCTTTCGTGGCATCGATCGCTGGGGCAATCTCGAAAACCGCGCGCTGACGCCGCAGGCGGTCAATCTGATCCTCAAGCGCCGCGTCGCCGAGGCCGGCCTCGATCCGGCGGCGTTTTCCGCCCACGGCCTGCGCTCCGGCTATCTCACCGAAACCGCGCGCCGCGGCATTCCGCTGCCCGAAGCCATGCAGCAGTCACAGCATCGCTCGGTGCAGCAGGCGTCGAACTACTACAATGATGCCGAACGCACGCTCGGGCGGGCGGCGCGGATAATCGTCTAAATTCGCAGATCGATCCGACACATCACAGCTTGCGGTGTCAGCTGTAGGACACTTGATTCCAAGGAAGCCGCGCTTGCCACCGGTGCAGGCGGCCTGTCGGAAGGCGAACGGGGCCAAAAGTTCTCCGGCCATTCGCTGCGCGCCGGGCTTGCCTCGTCGGCCGCGATGACGCGCAAATACCAGCGCCGACGTGATCGGTTCCGCGTCAATCTCACCAAGGCCTCGGGGTTGACAGAAAGCCCTCCCCGTTACGCGCCAAACAGCCGCCGGTCCCAGTAGACGGGCTGGTGCAGACTTGTCTGGATCGTTGAAAACTCCGGATGCGCCGGGTTGATCAGCACATTGCAATCGAGACGCGCCACAACACTCGGCACGAGCAGGATGACGCTGCGCCGTTCTAAACACCAGGTTTCGCCAAATCCCTTGCTCACCGTCGCCGGCATCGTGTCCCAGCCGGGCAGTGACGGCTGGGAAAAGACCTCGTAGCTCAGTCCGCGCGGGATTGTGATTTCGATGTAGTGCTGGTTGGGCGGCAGTCGGCCGCTGCCATGCACCAGCTTTTCCAACAGGGCCGTCGAATAGTGCTCGCTGGTGTAGATGATAGGACTTCCGGGCGTGTTCCATCGCCCTGGCGCGATTGTCGAGCCGGTCGCGTCGAAGATCGGGTAGGTGCCCGCCGGATCGCCGATGCGAAAGGACGATAGCGTGCGATCGAGAATCTGCGCCGTCACGCAGCACTGCCGTACTTCAGACCTCCGAGAATATCGACCACCATTTCGGCGCCGAACTCGCTCAGGATAACGACATCGATCGGTCGCTTGTCCTCGATCATCGGGTGCGGCCGAAACAAGAAATCGCGCGCTTCCTCGTCGTTCTGCCAGACATCGACAGCAAGACCCCAGACGCGCGCCACGCGGGCCAATCGTGTGCCCTCGTCGGACGAGAGACGATGTACCGTCTTGCGCCGCTCATAGGTCGCCTTGGGGATCAGCCGGTATTTGAACTGAGCATCGCCAGGTGCCAGAAGATGCGCAACACGCTCAAGTGCCCCGATGGGAAGTCCATTCTCGATCCGGGAGATCAGCCCGAAAGGCGACCGCGCCGCCACCTCTTTGGCGGGCAGCCCCAACACGTCGGCGACATTTCCGAACGCTAGCATTTCACTCTCCATTCCATTTGAGGCAAAATATAGCCTCACATGATGCGCCATGCAAGCCCCGCATCAGCGCGAACCGATCCGCCAACGGTTACCCCGTCATCTTTGCTGTCACGCCGTTCGCTCGCAACGCCGCCATCAGCATCGGTCCGACCGAAAACTCCCCTGCCCTAGCCTTATCGGTCAGCACGCGCAGATAGCCGCCCGCCGAATTGATATGCTGCGCCCTTTGCAGAATGCAGGCAATCACCACCGCCGCGATCTCCTGACCCATGACATGGCAGGCATCCTCATACGCTGACGGCGAGACACCCAGATATCCCCGCACCTGGGCGGCGGTTATCATGAGATCACGCCAGTTGCCGATCCCCTCAACGGCGTAATCGGCTATTTCGGGGCAGGCCTTTAGCACTAGCCCCAACGGATAGGTTTTCGGGGGCTCTGCATTTCTCGTTAGTGGCTCGGCCGCCGCCCCGCTTTTTTCCAAAGCAGGTTCAAATTCAAAAATAGAGTCGGTATTTGAATCAGATTGCTGCCGCTCGCTTTGGGAGTCATTGCCGCTTGAATTAATGGATTCCATGTGGATTTCCAGCAGGTTATCCACTTCCTCGTGCAACGCGGCCAGATCTGCCACGATAGGTTCGAGTTCGGCAATGCAAGCACGGCGCGGAATTGCCTCCACAACAGCGCGGAAACGCCTCCACAGCCCTCCCCAGTCGCCCGGCACGTCTCCCTCAACGGCCGCCTCGACCAGCTTTTGGATATCCCGGCGGTGCAGCGTGATGCGTTCCCTCATAAGCCGGAGCGCCCTGTTGTCGGCGCGAACACGCTCGGCCGCCGCCTCGAACTCGCAGGCACGGGCCAGCAGCGGCGCCAGGGAGAAGCCAAATGCTTCCTCGATCTCCCCTCCCCTGCCCTTGCGCGCGTAACGCTTGCCGTTCGGGCTATCCCGACGGATGATCAGCCCGCAATCAACAAGAGCCGCCAGGTGCCGTCTGACTGTGGGCTCGGGCATCCCATGAGCTCTAAGGGACAGCTGTGCGTTCGAGGGAAACACGATGAGGCCGTTTTCCTCACTCAGCCCGCTGTCAGGATAGAATGATAGCAACGCATTCAGGACGGCTAGAGCGCGATCGCCGATGCCGACGATGCTCTTGCCCTCGCAGAGGTTGCGGTAGATCTGCCACTTCTCGACGATCCTGCCCTTGGGGATCTCACGTGACTCGTTTTGCGCTGCCAGCATGGCAAGCGACATCGGCCGCCGCCCAAAGGGCGTCGTTGCAATTCCCGTCTCCATTTCTTCCTTCGCCTTCAATTAGGCAAAAGAAATCCGTCCGCCGAATCGACGCTTAAAACTCTTGACACTGATTCGCGGAAATGAGATTCTCGGATTGTCTAGATACGAGAAGGGCTTCCGCTACGGTGACGTTCGGGGGCCTTTTTCTTTTGCGGTTTCAGTCTCCTGTTGTTGTCTTCTCCGAATCCCTGAACGCTCGGTAGAGCTGCTCAAGATTTTCCGAGATCCATCCACCGAAACGCGGTCCGTCCTTGGCCCTCAGTGCCAATGAGAACGCCTTTCCAGTACCTTTTGCGACAACCGTGACCGACTTGTCGGGAGGGGCCCAGATTTTGGCCTTGGCATCCCCTCCACCCTTTTTGGGCTTCTTCGAAACGCTCAGGAAATTAAGAAGAAGATTGAACCTCTCGTCGGATTGCGCGGCGCCAAACCCGTCAGAGGTGACAAACTCCACTGCCTTTGCAGCGTTCGCCGGCACCCGAACGAGTTTCTTGAGATCCTCCCAACGATCGCGCCCGACACCCTTGGCGGCTCCGACGGCGTCGAGAACCGCATCAGGAACCGTCTCGGCGACCGACAGCATCCGCGACAACAACGTGTCGTCCACGGTCAGCGCAGCCTTGAGGGTATCCTTTGTCATTCCGCTGTCCGCCAGCTTCTTGGCGAACAAGGCTTTCTCGATAAATGACAAGTCCGCCCGTGCCGTGTTCTCCTGTCCCTGGGTGATTACATGAGCAATATCGGCCATAGGCTTGACCACGGCTCGGACACTGATCCCCAGGTCGCGCGCGACTTTTGCCCGCCGATGCCCGAAAACAATCATATAGTGGCCGGAGATCTCGGGATGCGGCCGCACAAGAATGGGTGACGCTTGCCCAGACGTCCGGATTGCCTCTCGCAGCTCGCGATACTCTTCGTCACTTTCCTCGATGCGGTCGGAAACAAATGACGCGGTGACCAACGCGGGATCGAGGCTCACAACTGTCTCGCCGTCGAGCAACCGCATGGAATTCTCGGCCATTTCGTCGAGAGACTGCATCATCGAGCGCGAAGCCCCGCGCTTCGCATATTCGGCCCTGCCTTCCGAGTCCCTGACGGGTGCTATCGAGGCAGTGACGCTTGCGAGCAGGTTTTTCCGAGCCATCAGCTATCTCCGGAATCCAAGCGCAATTCATTGAATTCGCGTGTGAAACCCGTGATCTGCACGGCTGTCAATTTCTCCGTCATCTGCGCCCCCACGCCTTGTGGATGAGGCCCGTGATCTCGGAATTTACGGCATTCAGGCTTTCCATCGCGCGCTCGTATGTCGTACGAATGAACTGCGACTTTTCGACCTCATAGAGGGTCTGCTTTGTTATCCCCGCATCCGAGATTGCCGTTGATTTCAGCATCTGGTTCGTGAGCAGGTGGCGCGCGAACATTGCCTGCATGAAGCCCACCATTTGTGCCTGTGGGCCATCAGTCGGCTCGTAGCGCGTGACCAAATATCGGAACCACTTAAGCTTGACGGCTGCCCCTGCGGCCTTGATCGACTGCAATATACTCCCGAGCATCAGCAGGAACTGAGACATCGACATTATGTCTAGCATCTGCGGATGAACGGTGATCAGGACCGAAGTCGAGGCCGTCAGGGCCGTCAGGGTGAGGTAACCGAGCTGTGGCGGGCAATCGATGACAACCACATCGTAACGATCGTCCACCTCCCTGAGAGCCGTCGTTATGCGTGTGAAGAACATTCGGCCTTCTGGCGAGTTCTTGTTCGAAGCGGCCAGCGGAGTTTCATACTCGTATTCCTGCAGCTCAAGGTTTGCGGGCACGATATCAAGTCCCGGAAAATTCGTCTGCTGGATGATTTCGGAGATCGGCTTGCGTTCTCCGTCATACCTCAAAGCCTCATACAGTGACGGGTTCTTGTCGAGCTCGGGCTGGATGCCGTGCAACGCCGAAAGCGATGCCTGGGGATCGAGATCGATGGCGAGCACCCGATGCCCAGTGAGCGCGAGGTACTGCGCCAGATGCGCCGCAGTCGTTGTCTTGCCCGAGCCACCCTTGAAATTCACGACGGCTAAGACCTGCATTGGCTCCCCGGCCCGTCGGTACGGCACATAGCGCTTGAAGTCAGCCCGTCCGTGTTTGTCTAGGAACTGCCGAAGCTCCAGCATCTGGTCGGCAGTATACGTCCGCCTGCCTGAAGGCGTCGTCGCCGGGATCGGCCCCTTGCCCTCCAAATGCAGCTTCTTGATGTGGTTCTGGGTGACCCCGAGATATTCCGCGACCTCGGCGAGCGTGAATTGCCGTAGCCCTTTTGTGGCGTCCGGCGGATACTGCTCGAAGCGAAGCAAATTCAGTTTGTCCGAGATAAGCTCCCCCTGTTTGAGGATCATCTCGTCAAAATCGAACTCAAGATCGTGGTCAGGGAGCAAATTCATATTTTCCGGAATCCAGAATAACGCTTTTCTCACGCAAATCACTTTGCAAGCGTGAATAATGCCTGATTCTTTTGCTCCGGCAACAAGTTTTCCGTTAACGAAAGGTTAACGGCATTCCGGTCCAAAAAAAACAATGGGGGAACCATGCGAGTGAGCGCCTAAGTCACCGACCAGTCCAAACAAACTGGCAACTGCTCTCCTGGCAGGGACCCTGCAGTGCGCGCTATCATCTTGGTTTGCAACGATAAAAGCTGATTCTGCACGGCTGTCAAAAATCAACTGGGTTCAAGCCCTCGACGGCCCTCATCGGGGCCGCTCTGGTTAACTGCTTGCCTCTGCAAGACTAGGCGGTTCCCTGTGCGGCGCCCGGCTGCAGGGCGGTGAGATACTCAGCGACGGCCTGCGCTTTGGCAGCGGCCGTGATGATGGCCCTCTTGTCATTCTTAAGGACAGCGAGCCAGTTCGCCAGATAGGCGGCTGTGTTGTCACGCGGATCATGCGCCACGCCCAGGTCGGCACATAGGAATGATGCCGCGAGCTCCGCAACGAGCTCCTCGACGGCGTAGCCTTCACTGCCGAACCTGCCCGTCAGATCGCGGTCCAGGCGATGCTTTGCGCCGGACCAATGCGAAACCTCGTGCAGCAAAGTCGAGTAAAGGTGCACCTCGCTATCGAAACGCGTGCGGTCCGGCATGAGGATGTCGTCGGTGCTGGGTCGGTAGCAAGCTTTCGTGCCGCCGTAGCTGACGCTTGCGCCGGTGTCCTGGACGAAGCTTTCGACGGCCTCGATGTGCGGAACGGGATTGCCCGGCGGTGCGTCGGCCGGGATGAAGAACCGATCCGGCATGTTCTCGATCTGCTCAATATTGAAGACGGTATAGCCCTTCAGATATGGAATCGCGCGGTCTTCGTCGTCTTCGTGATCCTTCGGAGTGAACGTTCCGTACTTGACGACAAGGGTTCCTTTTTCGCCCTTGCGGACCTGACCGCCGAAGTCCTGGGCCTGCCGGTAGGTCATCCACGTATTTTCCTCGTAGCCGAACGTCTGGCCCGCGACCCACAGCATGATGACGTTGATTCCGCGGTAGGCTTCGCCGGTAGCGCGCCGCGGAATGATCGCGTTGCGGCGGGCATTGCCGCGCCAGGGGCGGATCCACGGCTTGGTACCGGCTTCAAGCTGCTCGACAATGGTGTCCGTGATGCGCTGGTAGGTGTCCTTGATGCTCTGCATGACCGTCTCCATCCGTTGGTTGACGGCAAAGACCGGAGATAGCCGAATCGAGCCCATGCACCCGTAGGGCCGCAACGGAGAGGAGGACCGCGCCAGCGGTTGCATGGGGGAGGGGCTGTCGTACCTTGTCCGTCAAATCACCCAACGGATGGAGACGGCCGGCCGCATCGAACGCGGCGGCGGTCAACTACGGCCGCTGAGCAACTTGCCGCCTACGGACGCTGTCACCGTTCGCGGTCATCGCTATCGCGCTCACGCGCTCGCTGCGCCGCGATATCCGTCTTGATGGCCAGCTCGGCAGCCGGCGTGCCTTGCAGGGTCGCTTCGGCTCTTTCGGCCTGCACGGGCGCCTCGATGGCCTGTAGCTCACGGCCAAGGCGGGAAAAGTCGGATCGGGCGGTGAAGGTGATTTCCGCTTCATCATCGGGCGGTCGCTCCGGGAGGTCCGCGCGATCGACGGCGATGATCCGTTCGTCCGAGACGATGCTGGCGACACGGTCGTCGTGCCCGAGCACCTGGCCGGTCACTTCTTCGCCTGCGCGGGCTGTGCGAATGTTGTACTCAAACGGATCTTCGCCGCGCGCCTCGAGATCGGAATATGCGGCGCGAAGGGCTTCGCGGCGGTTTGGGTCTACCGCATCCTCGAGCACATGTTTCATGGCAGCGCTTGACGGGTCGTTCGTGGTTTCGATCGACGCCTCTATCATGCGCGGCTTGGAGATGATCGTGAAATCGACCTCATGACCGTAGTGACGGCCAAGCTCGGCAATGAACGCCTCCTGGGTGCGACCGTTGCCCTCGCGAAAGGGATGTACATAATTGAGCTCGGCCATGACCTGGCCCGCACGCTCGGCGAACTGCTTTGGCGTTGAATCGCGCAAGACATCGGGATCACGGATAGGCTTCAACGCCTCGTCGAGCCCCATCTCGATGCGGGAGCCGTGCAGGAATGCGGTGCCGCCTTTGGAGAGGCCACCGATCGGCTCCACACGCTGCCCGTCCACGATCGGGCTTTCGTTGCGGGTGTGCCCGGCCCATTCGTAGACGTCCTGAAAGATGTGGCTGTGGATGGCTTTCAGGTGCGTCTTGTCGAATTGCCCTTGCGGGCCGTCGCCTTCGGCAATTTCCGCCATGCGGAAAGCCGTGGCGCGGTATTCTTCGATGCGGAGTTCGGAATGAGTCTCGATGCCGAATCTGTTGCGCAGCACATCAGCACGATCGGGATCGTCCGACGTGTTCGGGTAGAAATAGGAACCTTTGGCAGGGCTCTCGGACATCGGCAGGGCCAACAAAAAACCGCCTGCGTAGGGCAGGCGGCCTTTCGCCTTTGACAGTTGGTGTTCGGCTATGCCCGTTTCGCTGGCCGCACGACACGCAGGCGATACTCTTCGCGGGTGATGTCGCCCGCGACATAGGCCGCCGTCGCTTCCTCCAGCACCGGATCGTGGGTGTAGCCCTGCCGGATATTGGCCGCGCGAGCCTGATCCGTCGCTTTGCGACGCCGGGCAACGGCCTCCGCCGAGCGGTCCGGACGGGTCGAATGAACGTTCATCAACAGATCTCCAATGGCAAAAAACACTAGCAGAAAAACCGCCGAAAATCGAGCGGTTTGCGGCATTTATCGACCTGTGAAGGGATGCGCCCGGCTCAGGGCCGGGCGCATCGCGTCGATCAATCGCGGGGTTCCCATTCGATGATCGCCTGCAGGGTAGGATCGTCCTGGCCGGGGAAGCGGCCAAGATTGGCGTTGAAACCGAGGCGCTTGATCGAAAGCGTGTAGTAGGGCTTTTTCGCCTCGCTGGTCTTCTTCCAGATGCCGCCGACCTCGATGTCGTAGCCCCGCGGTGACTTAGCATAGACGCGGTGCGTCGGGGCTTTCTCGTTGCTCGAGTCGAACGGGACAACGTGGATATCCAGGTCGCGATCGATGGTGGAGATAAGGCCGTTGCCCTTGGCGGCGTCCAGGTCGTCGGTGTCGAACTGGATGAAGTTGGTGGTGGTCATGTCAGTCACTCCTCTTTGGTGGTTGCGACGATTGTTCACGGGCACGGCGGAAAGCGGTGCGCACCGCAGGCCGAAGCGAGAGCGGAGGAAGCCGGAGGCCGGAAAAATTTGCTGCGCGAGGAAGCCGCAGGCGGGGAAATTTTTGCGGAGTCCGGATTTGCGCAAACCGCGTCGACGTGCGAACGAGCGTCAAAGCAACCGCCATGGAGGGCGAGGGATGAACATCATTGGCTATCCGCCTCCGGATCGGTGACGGCCTGCAGTGGCAAGAAGTGACCTTATTCTATTCACAATTTCCGCCATTACAACGGGCTCGTACGCTTAACGCAAGAATCGAGAAGCAAATCGCTTCACCGCTTCTGCCAATTCATGGCGCCAATTTGGATATATGACAGGTCAATGCGCCGGAGGCTTTTTAGCGCGCCGGTAGAGATGCGGACTTTTCGATCTCCGCCGACCAGAGCCCAAGCCTTCGGTCTCGGGCGCTGTTCTCGGCCTCGCCATACTCGACCAGGTGGATCGGATGGGACGACGGCAGATATCGAAGCATCGACTCGGCAAGCCCGGCGCGGACCATCGCCAGCCCGACATCGGTTTCCTTGTAGAAGCAGTGCCCCACCAGGCGGCGGTACTGATCGCGGTCGATGAGGTGTTTCCCATCGATCATTCGCCGAAGAAAGGCCCGGCCTTCAATGCCACATTGCCAGACCTTGCCATTGCGAAGGCCTGTCTAGCCAAGCTCGCAAGCGTCGATCGCCGCGATCCGGATGCGCTGCTGGCGTACGCTGATCGTGTCCCCGTCGATCACCCGGACAGTGCCAGACCAGATTGCCGGATCGGCCGCGGCTGCGCCGACGCCGATGCCCAACTATCGCGACCGCAGCCGCCAATGCCGCTCGGAACCTCAATTCAACGCCTCCGTCATGTTGCGCGCCAAGAGCCCGAACACTGACCGGGCAAGATGAAGCTCGCCGGCGGCCGCACGCTCTGTCATGGCGCGCAAATAGCCGCCCGGCGAGGTAACTTCCTGCCGGTCGACCTTCTGCAGCGTCACCGCGATTGCGACGGCCGCTTGCTGCTCGCCCATCTGGCCGACGGCGCGGCGGCGCGCATCGTCTGAAATCCCGGTGACGAGGCACATTTGCGGCACGATCCGTACCAGATCGGCCCAGGTTCGGGGCAGGGCGAACCCGTAGGTGTTTAGTGCTGGTACCGCCCGCAAGACATCCTGTAACGCCACAACAGCCTGAGGTGGGTGCTTCGATTGGTTGACTAGGCGAGAACCTCGCCCCAGGCTTTTTTCATAAGTCCATTGGCTGGCGGAGCCAGCCTCTAACAGATTGAGTTGTTCGGCGGCAGCCGAACGCCGATTCTTGCTACTGTTCACAATGGGATCAGGGGTTGTAATCTGTCTATGCATGTCGTTTTCGGCATTCGCGCATGCCGAATTTTCTGTCTCCAACACAGATTCCGAACGGCGGCAAAGCCGCAGGGCTCGTTCGATGAGCCATTCGAACAACGTCGTAGCGCGGCGCAAAACTGCGCTCGACGCCTTTGCGGCAATACCGACAACCGCAACGACCCGCTCAAGTCGCGCCTCGAGCCGGGATCGGGCGCGCTCTGAAAGTCCGGTGGCAGTTGCCAAAGCGTACCGGAGACTGCGCAGCGCCCCACGATAGCGGCGAAGTGCTGCGCTTGCGGCAGCTTTCTCGGCTTTCGCCTGCCGTACCAGCCCATCGAGCTCGCGGTAACGAACAATCAGAATGCGCATGTCGATGCCGCAACCGTCGACAATCAGGCCGTCGGCGTGGCGGTGCGGATAGCGCTTGTAATTGCCGCTGTCCTGCATGGTGACGAGCCCGGCGTCGAAGAGGTTCGATAGCATGCGACTGACACGTCCGACCGAGCGATTGATCTCGAAGGCGAGCTGCTGGTTGGACTTGAAGACGATCGGCCGCCCGCCTTTGTCAAAGGCCTCAGGCGATGCCGTGTTGATCAACGTGACCAGAAGATGGCTTTCGCTAGCGTTAATCAAGCCCGTGCAGGGCAGGTTGTGCGCGAGCACGGCAAGCTGCCCGGTGTCACCGATCCCAGCTCGGCTGACGCTGACAGTCGCCGGTATTCGGTGCGTTGTGGCGTCACTCTTCGACTGATCGGCCGCTTCAGTGGCACAGCTTCTCCCATTCTCGTCTCCTTTTTGTTGGAGAACCAGGCAAGGCAATCCCGTTCACCGAAACGGTGGTTTTCAGGTTGACAGGGGAAGGGAGGTTTGCGAGAAAGATTTTGGCTTATTTTTCACTGCAAACCGCTTCCGGGATTCGTTTCGGGGCGGTTTTTCTTTTTCTGGTCGGTCTATTTCTCCGTGGTAAGCGCTAAGTTGGGTGGCCCGGGAATCATTGATTTCGGGTCATCTGCAGAACGATAGCCTGAATAGCCAAATTGGCGCAACAATTTGGACTTCCACCGGTAGCAATCAAACCAAATTCCGAGTGTTTTGACGTGTTTCATACTCAGCAGCTCTCCGGTGGGCTCTATCCGTTATGCCGTCTTGGATATATGAACGGCAGCAAAGCAGCGGGGTATCCAAGCCGGTGCCTTTTTGTGGGCGGGAAGGGGAGTTTGAGGGGAGGGGGAACGGGCCTCCCCTCAATGCGGATCGGGCCGGTCGATCCCGACCCCGATCGCATTAGCGGCAGTCGAGTTGCGCCTCTTGGACGCGCTCGGTGAACGTTCCAGGAAGGCCAAAGGCTTGGAGCGCCATGGTAAGCGCGTCCTGGAAACTGGCGGCGTCGCGCTCTGTATCGGCGGTACGAACGGAAATCCTCACAGGCTCCGGAAGCCAACCGCTATCAACGACCATCCGCTCTGCAATGCCGACGGCTTCCAACTTCTTGCCCGCTCCCTTGATGGCAAGCGCGGCCTGATCGCCCTTCGCCTCACGAATGACGGCCTCGATGCTCTGGCGGTTGATATGCGAGAAATAGCTGTCGCCGGTCGGCTCGAACCATTTCGTCATGTTCACCTCAAGAGCCTGTCCAAGCCGGTCTGCGTGTGCCGGAGGGTAACGGATGCTCTCATCCTCCACGATCAAGGACGGCACCTAAGGTCATTGGACGGCAGCTTCATTTGAGGGCACAATCAAAGATCATGGCGACCAGCTGGCAGTCGGTCTCATGAAGGTAAGGCCGCGCTCACGGATCGTCCAATGAAGATGCACCGCGTCCCAGCGGCTGAATAATCGTCAGCCGCTTGCCGGTCGCGCCTCTCTCCCGCGCGGCCGGCGTCCTTTTTCCACCAAACGCTCGGCTTGCCGCCCTTGCTTGCCGCAAGCTCATCGCGGCCTATGCCGAGAACCACGAATATGTCGATTGGACCGACGTTCCAAAGAACTTTTTGGCCTGCGCGGCAAACGGCCAAGGAGTTGGTTCGCGAGGCCCTCTTGGGCTCTCAACCGGGCGACATTGTTTCCGTGAAAGCGACCATTGCGGAATGTCCATCCATCCTCCCAGAGAGACAGAACCTCAATCAGCTTTTCTGTGGCGCGCCCTCTGGAGAAATCAAGAGTCGAAAACGTACAAAGCAACAGGTTGAGACCCGGCCTTTAAGGCTCTCACCCCGAAAGCCGTTTGCCCTTAGCCAAACCTCAATCGCGTCAACGACGTCCTGTTCTTTCAGCGGCATCTCTACGACCCTTCCCACAATGAAACTCTCAGTTTGATGGCGTCCGGTCCAGACGCCGCAAAACAATGGCTGAGTTCGTACCTAAGAACTCTCGGCACAGGTGGTTAGGACCGGCGTCATTGCCCTAATGTGTTTGTCGATGCACTCCAAGCACCTTCGCAGGCAACAGTTCGCGCTCAGGCAGACGCCACCATTCCTCGTTGACCTGTGCGACCGTTTGGACCACTGCCTTGAGAACCGCTGGTTCGGGAAGCCTCGCGCGCCGTGCGAATGCTTTTCCATCGCCGTGCCGTCAGGCCCCGAAAGGCTCGCTCCCCTCCTATTGCAAGAGCCATACTGTCGGTTGGGATATACGGGATGGTCGACAGCACGTCGTAGATTGGAGCGAACTCCGGCGTATTTCCATTTCCGGCATAGATCAGTGACCAGTTCTTCAAATGCATGTCGCCGTTGCCGGTCAGGGCGGCGAGAGCCAGTCGGCGAACGAACTCTAGAGCCGCGGCAAACGACACATTAGCGTTCAAGACGGCTGCAATCTCGTGATAGGCAGCGCCCTCATATTTGCGTGAGGGGTACACGCCGAACACTTTAGGCGAAATCCTCGATGTGTATCTTCTGACCCTCGGTGCCTCGATCGAAACGCTTGACTAGGAGAGCCTTGCCTTCAGATTTTGGCCTGAGTTCCCTTGGTACGCCTTCAAGATCGGATATCTCAATCAGCTCGCGTTCAGGAACATCCATGCCGATCGCTTCTGCCAGCGCGAGGTTCGCGAACTCGTTCTCCAAAACACTCGGAATCGCCGCCGGTGGAAATTTTGCTATGTATTGACCCTGTTCCCCGTTCGTCGGCAGCATAAGGCTCCCGGCATCCATTTCATCTTTGACTAATGAAAGCTTCATTTGCACACCAGCCAGCGAGAAGCGGGCCTTGGTTCCGTCGATCAAGCGTTGACTGGGAGCGTCAATTGGGCCGCCGCTTGGCAAGACCTGCACTGCTCCAGGAAGATCTGCCCCTAGACTAGTTTCCGTCCATAAACAGCAAGTGATTGATTCTATTGAGTGAACCGTAGCTTTGCGCGAGCAAGGCCCGGCGGTTTCAGGTATCTTGGATCATGCCGCTGATTCCAAAGTCCTGCCACCGCCGGAGCCGACAATGCGCCAAGAACGCACCGTCCAAGCGAGTATATTCGATGTTTTCTCCACGCACGAGATCGGACGCGAACTGGAGGCAATGTCGCGCTGGCTGGACGAGCATCGCGATCTGCTTGGCTTGGTGGCGCGCGATTTGGTCCGGCTCGGTGTCAAGGCTACTGGACGGCAAGGCCTGCCTGCTGAAGCGGTGCTGCGTTGCGCGCTTCTCAAGCAATACCGGCAGTTGAGCTATCAGGAGCTGACGTTCCATCTTGAGGACTCTGCCTCGTTTCGCGCCTTTGCCCGCCTATCATTGTCATGGAGCCCCCAGAAGTCGGCGCTGCAAAAGACGATCAGCGCGATCCGGCCCGAGACCTGGGAAGAGATCAATCGGGTACTGCTGTCGAGCGCTCGACAGGCAAAGCTCGAAGACGGCGCGGTGGTGCGGCTGGACAGCACCGTGACCTCGGCACTCATGCACGAGCCGAGTGACAGCAGCCTGCTTTGGGGATGCCGTGCGGGTCATGGTGCGCCTTCTGAAGCGAGCTGATGTCTTGATTGGCGGCACCAGCATGGCATGGCGCGATCACTGCCGCGCAGCCAAGAAGCGGGCTCGCAAAATCCAGTTCACGCGCGGTCGACCCAACCGGGTCCAACTCTACCGCGAGCTGATCGCAATCACCCGTGCGACCTTGGCCTATCTGGAGCAGGCGAGCGAGCGTTTGGCCGTGGCGAGCACACCGTCCATAGCCCTGTGGCAGATCCAGGTTCGCCATTATCGGCCGCTGGTCGAACGGATCATCAGACAGAGCGAGCGGCGGGTGTTGGCCGGCGAGCCGGTGCCCGCCGACGAGAAGTTGGTCAGCCTGTTCGAAGAGCATGCCGATATCATCGTCAAAGGCAGCCGCGATACCGAATACGGCCACAAGCTCAACCTCACCACCGGCAGGAGCGGCATGATCCTCGATCTGATGATCGAAGCAGGCAACCCAGCCGACAGCGACCGCTTGCTGCCGATGCTTTTGCGCCACATCGCCCTCTATGGTCAGGCACCACGGCAGGCGGCCGCCGACGGTGGCTTCGCCACTCGCGCCAACCTGGCCACGGCGAAAGCGTGGGGTGTTTGCGACATGGCCTTCCACAAGAAAGCTGGCCTGAGGATCGAGGACATGGTCAGAAGCAAGTGGGTCTATCGCAAGCTGCGCAACTTCCGCGCCGGCATCGAGGCCGGCATTTCATGCCTCAAGCGTGCTTACGGTTTGGCGCGTTGCACTTGGCGCGGCCTCGATCACTTCAAGACCTACGCCTGGTCCTCGGTCGTGGCCTACAACCTCGTCATCTTCACCCGCCTCAAGCCGACCTGAACTGCCCCCGGGATCGCAGTTGCCCCGCGCCGACCCATGCCGGCCGCCACCGCATGCGCCGGTGACACTATTTTGGCGACAAACAGCACTCTTCGACCCGTCCGCGCCCGTCAAGGCGCCTTCAATCGCGCGCAACTCATTGTAAACGCACCGAAATACGCATGTTTATGGACGGAAACTAGTCTAGCGCTCCCAAGAGATCGAAATCGTTCCCGGGTCTCACTTCGGTCTGGTGGTGGCTCTCCATAGCCGCGCGAAGCTTGTCCTCCGGGAAGAGGTTCGCAAAGAAAGGTGGCAAAGCACCCCGGATCGGCCATAGATCTTTTCGGACCCCGCCTGCTAACGACCAGAACGAAAGGCTTAGTATTGGGAAACCACCCGTGTCGCGATAGGCCTGCGCAAAGTCGAACGTGTTAAGACCGTCCGACCTGCGCGAAATGATGCCAACCTTATTATGGTACAGCAGCACGTCCAGTGAGTTGATCCTGTTGAGGTCTTCATCGGGTGCAGCCATTGGTCCCATCGAAAAAGCGGGCAGACCTCTATTGAACTGAGACACGGAGGGCTCGACCGGCCCTTTTCCTCGCTGATGAGCAAGCTTCGCTTTTGGTGATTGGGAAGCCTGCAAGCCCGTAGGCGTTCGTCATAGAGCCGAATCGCCTTATGAACACTCCCCAGAGAGGCAGGTCTGGGTCAGCATTGATCAGCGCCGCAGTAACATGTCCAAAGGAGGTTTGGATCCGTCGAATGCCATCGAGAAGCTCCAAATCCGAAAATCCAGGACGGCGCGGGCGTTTCCAACGGCACGTGAAGCCCACAATTGCGTATGCAGCTCGGAGGTCGCCAAAATGCTGGTGATACGATTTCGCGCAAGGGGTGTAAGGACAGGCGTCAATGATGTCCCACGAGAGCGTTTTCTTTTGCCGCAATAGCCACCGCAGGCTCTTAATCATCACTGACTTTGATAGGGGGTAGGCGCGCTCGTAGCCTCTGGGGCGCTGTGCTTTAGCAAACAGACTGGCGCTTACGAGTGGCTCCATCACCCTAGTTCTGATCCATTGATCAGGAGGATTGGGTCTGGTTGGGCTCATCATGGTGTGTGTCGTTCGATTATAGACGTAGTACCCCAACATTAGCTCGCTAGTGAGGACTGTCCTGACACGTCGCAAGCTCCATGGCTGTCCCTCTGTCGAAAGTATTCCCGCTTTGTTCAGCTCTGCCGCGATACTGCTCATGCTCCGCTGTCGGTAGACAAACATTCGGAAAATGCGTCGAACAATTGCAATTTCCTCTGGTGGACCCGGCGCAAAGATGACCCGGTCGCTGCTCAGGCCCTTGTGTTCGCCCGGTCCAAGGAGAAACCTGGGCACCCTATCCTTCGTGACCAGTAGCCGCCTTAAGCCGTACGGTATATTGTTGCCCCCCTGCTTGAAACCCAGCCGGGCTTGTTGCTTTTGAGCTCGTTGGACCTTAGCGGAGAGTTCGCGGCTGTATTCGCTGGCCATCACGCGCTTGAGGTTCTTGACTATGGTCGAGACCATGCTGCCGTCGTTCTCGAAGGGCTCACCGCAATATCGGACATCGACACCGGCATCCCTGCAAAGGAACTCGTAGTGAGCGGATTGGTCCGTATCCTGAAACCGACCCCATCGGCTGACGTCTAGCACCAGGATCGCAGAATAGGCGTGTTGGCCGGTCACGACGTCGGCCAACAGATTCTTCAGGCCGTCCCTTCCCTTCAAACTCAGGCCACTCTTTCCAGCATCGGAATATGTCTGGACGACAGCGAAGCCTCTCGCCTCGGCATACTCGGAAATCGCAGCAACTTGATTTTCCAGAGAATAGCGCTGGTGCTCGGTTGACATACGAACGTACTGCGCTGCCGGAGTACGGAGCACATTCGACAGGCTGGTCACTATAATGTCTCCATCGAGCAGAGATATCGACAGGAATGGCGCGACAATTAGAAGGCGATGCTATACGACTTCCCTAATTGTGCCAAGGAATATATAGGATATATTTCACGGTAGATATACGCGAACGCGTATATCTACCACTGTCGTTCTCGCTCCTCCCCTTCAGCAACGTGACTTTTAGTTGGCGTGACGCCAGCCTTCCTTCGTAGGCCACGCCGGAGCCGAGCCGAAGAACCCGCCCTTCGCGGAACCATCAGGGAGTTGGAATCCGCTCTGGCGCCCCGTCGCTTCCTCAATTCCAGGCATACTGGCGCCCTTCATCCCATTTCGGGAACGTCACCAACGACAAAGGGAGCGTGGGCTTTCCATACTCGCCAAGCGAAGCGTTAGCATCGCGCGACCATGCAGTGACGCCAGCTTGTTTGCCCACCCCTCGCGGTCCTTATGGTCCGCCTCGGATGGCTACTTATCGGAACCGAGACGGGCTGCGGAGCTTTGGAACGTCCGAGATGCTTCCTGCCGCAAGAACTTGAGAAGCGGGCGTTAGTTCCGTTATTTTCTTCTAAATACCAGGAACCATCGCCGCAGCGGACGGTTGGTGGGCCATGACGAAGCTATCCGCCCTTGGTCCGCCAGTTCCCGGCAAGCCGTACGACGATGACCATGCCGACGAGTATGATAACTTTTACACTTGCCCGATTTGCGGACAGCAGGTCGAGATGCGTGACCTGCGACAGGTCATTTGGCACGAACGGCCAAAGCACAAGCCGCTCCTCCTGCTGGTAGATTAGGCGGCGACATCGAAGTGCCGTCCGTCAGACGGGATGGATACTCAAGCGTCTGATTGGTCCGCACAGCGCACCGCCAGGGAACTTGTTTGCGAGGTCCTAGAGGGCTTTCAAGTCGGGGACATGGTGTCCGTAAAGGCTACCATTGCCAGGGTGCGGGAACGCGGCCCGCATCTTTCGGAGACTGAGTGTCAGCTGGTCGAGATGATCGTTGATGTAGCCCCGAGTTTGGGGCTGTTCGTTGCCTTCGACGTTCGTGAACCCTAATGCTCCTCGGATGGTTCCACCCTCCGGTCCCCGTTAAGACAATCGAGGGTGACGTCCGACACGACATTAGCCACGTTCAGGCGGCAAGGGAACAACTGCTTCAGTGGACCCAAAGAGGCCCCAAGTGGTATCTGGCGGCATATGCCTGCTTAGACGCTATCGACGCTCAAGGTTCCCCACACGAGGTCCGAAAGGCGTTCATTGAGGCTGCCAAGGAGGAAGGAATGCTGCTCCCCGATCTTTAGGGAGTCTCCTTCGTACACGATCCCTCGCTCAGGCATTTGCCCAAACATTCCGATCTCCTAAATTAGCTGCATGAGTCAGCGGTACAATCTTAGGAAGGAGCTAGATGAAACCTGGACGGTGTTCGACGTGTTCACCGGGCAGCCCGTCGATGCATGGGGCGCACCGGCTGAAGGTCTTGACCAGGGGTATGCCGAGGATTTGTTGGCCCTCCTGAATGCCGAAGACCTCAAGCGCCGGGTCTCCTCGGGATGTCATCTGATCTGAGTGAAGGTGACTTTGGCAAGTTCGAGGAACACTGTGCACCAGACGCTATAGTCGGCTCCGCGGCCGTCAAAGTTCGCCTCCAACGCTAACCAGGCTGCGGCGGTCGCCGCGTCCGGTCCATAAAGCTCGATCGGCGCGGGTCTACGCATACTTCTCGGGAACCACTTAACGCTCGGCGGCCGGTGGTTCGACAAGGTGTTGCTAATATGCAGCACCGGCGGCATCTCTGGTCGCCGCGCCGGGAACCGCTTCCAGCGGCCGCCCGTTGGCGTCAAAATGACACCGACAACGCGAGGCTGCGAAGATGGACAAGCGACAGAATACCAAAATCGTTGAGATGTGCTGTCTTCTAGCCGTTCCGGCTTCAATGGTTCTGACGATTGTAATAGCTCAGATGATCCTTGGCTGAACCAAAGCGCTAGGTTTCGACCTGGTGAAGCTGGTGATCGCTTCGGCCCGGACCTGACGCCCCGTTCCGCCTGCTGGAGGCATGTTCCGCTTCGTCGGACAAATCGCCTGACTGCGTTAGTCACGGTACGGATTCCTACCAAGGGCCGGCCTGACTGGACGCTGCCGAAGGGTGGCGGGCCTTTTTCCATACGTTGCAAGCGCGGATAGTGACTGGGACCGGAAGGAGGCCGCCCCGTCACTTTCGGGCTATGCTGAGAGCCTCGGCATGTCACCGCCTTCCTCTTGCATCAGAAAGGCGGCCAGGGCGATCATAAGCGCCTCGGCAGTTTCTTTGTCGAGCTGCAGCTCGACCTCATCATCGTCATCCGTGATCAGCAGCAACGTGCCTTTCAGCGGATTGCGCGATGTGACCACCACATCGTCATCCTGAAACTCGACTTCGCGGGCCATAATCTCCAATCTCCGGTGCTCGAAGCCAGCATGCCGCGTCCGCCTGACTATCGCAACCAACCCCACCGCGGTTCGTTGACCTATGCTGGTTGATCGCAGCACACTCTAGATCCTTCCCGCTGGCTCCGGCCGGCGCGCTTTTTTCGGGCATGTCATGCCGTCGACTTCGATACGCAAGTTCGAATATGATCCAGACAGCAGGGTTCTGTCGGTGTGGTTTGTAGCGAGCGGCAGGCGTTACGAGTTCTTGGACGTGCCTCCGGGGACTTTCACCGCTTTCAAATCTGCCTTTGCCAAGCGGCGTCTATTTTAACCACCACATCCGCTACCGCTTCGCCTTTCGGCGCGTGACATAAGGGCCGCTAGGCGTCCATCTCCAGCGGCTCGTGCCCTGGCTGTTCGTGCCAGATAACCTGCCGCAGGTCGCGCCGGTCGACGGGCTGGCCGCAGGTCGGGCATGTATGGAAATGGTCACTTTCGCTGGCCGGCGGCCCGCCGTGACGCGTACCGTTGATGGGAGGTCCAAGGTCGGATAGCTTCGTCATCGACTGCCCAGCACCTCGTACAGAATAGCGAAGGCCCGTCACTGGATTGAGGGGAACAGTGGCGGGCCCCTACCAATTGCTTGGAGGACACCAAGCCCAGTCAGAACGTCGATGTCGGAAGCATGTTCCTCGGGCAAGTAAGAAAGTTGGGCGAAGCGCGGTGGCGTGCCATGGTTTGACGGGCGACAGTTCGGCGCCGGATGGGCCCACTAGTTGTCGTTGACGCGCCGAAATGTGGCGAGTTTTTTTTCATAAGCGGAACCTGATATTCCGAGGCATGTTTCAACGGTGGCAGCGTCCAACGCTGCTGGCCAAGGTAGGGCAACCCTTGGCCGGGCTCGCACCGCCCGCAAGCGGTGCGGGCCCACAGGCCGCGCGTTGTCTTGGCGTCAATCCGGGTTGTCTATGAGCGCCTTCCTTCTTTTCGGCGGAACGTAGCTCTTAGGCGCACTGTGTTCGCGTCGACCGTGACAGGGACGCCGAGGTTCACCGTCAAAGACTGGAAGCCGACATTCGTGTCAAACGGCTTCCAAAACTGACCCCAGATTGGAGTGCGCCCCTGGGGGTGGACACTGATCAGGCTGCGGTTTTTCCCGTCTGCCGGAAGTGTTGGGCGCACTCCAGATCGGCGTCCAATTTTGACCCCCCTTATGGAATGCGCGGCGGTCAGCGTTCGCCCGGGCGGAGCTGGTCAGGGTTGCGCAGCCCGGGCGAGCGCGGATTGCGCTTGGCAGCATGATGGGGTGATCAGGCGCGGTTCTTGAAGCGCCAGGACTCGTTTCCGGTCTCGATAATCTCGTAATGATGGGGGAGACGGTCGAGCAGCGCTGTCGTCATCTTGGCGTCGCCGAAGACGGCGGGCCATTCTCCGAACGCCAGGTTGGTGGTGACGATGATCGAGGTCCGTTCATAGAGCCTGCTGATCAGGTGGAAGAGCAATTGCCCGCCGGCTTGCGCGAACGGGAGATAGCCGAGTTCATCGAGCACGATGAAGTCGAGCCGGGTGAGGTAATCGGCAATACGGCCCTGCTTGCCGCCGCGGTGCTCGGTCTCGAGCCGCTTGACGAGATCGACGACGTTGAAGAAGCGGCCACGTGAGCCGTTGCGGATCAGGGCGCGGGCAATGGCGATTGCCAGATGCGACTTGCCGGTTCCGGTGCCGCCGATGAGCACGGCGTTGCGCTGGTCGGCGACGAAGGTGCCGTTGGCAAGGTCCCGGACCAGCACCTCGTTGACCGGCGTGCCGTCGAAGTCGAACTCATCGATGTCCTTGGCGATCGGCAGCTTGGCGACGGTGAGCTGGTATTTGATGGAGCGCGCCTGCTTCTCGGCGATCTCGGCCGACAGCAGATCGCCGACGATCCTCGGCGGCTCGTGCTGGCGCTTGATGCCTGTCGCCATGACCTCGTCATAGGCACCGCGCATGCCATAGAGCTTCAGCGTCCCCATCAGATCCAGAACCTGGGTGCGTTCCATCAGCTTGCCCTCCTGAGGCTGTCGTAGCGGGCGCAGTCGGCCTGCGGCTCATGCTGCAGGCGAAGCGCGTGCGGGGTGAGAATGGTGAGGGCCGGCGCGGGGTCGCGCCGCCGCGCCAGAATGTTGATGATGACGGCGCAGGAGCAGACGTTCTGATCGAGCGCCTCCTGGCAGGCGGCTTCCACGGCATCGATGCCGTCGGTCAACACCGTGGCCAGGATCGACACCATCTGCCGATCGCCGTCATGCGTCGCCTTCAATCTGCGTCGGATACGCTCCATCGCCGAGGGCAGGACCCAGCCCTGGAAGGGCGCACCGTTGCGCAGTGCACCGGGGCTTGCGGGCAAGGACCGGCATGTAATGCCAGGGATCGTAGATCGTCTCATTGCGGCCGAAGGAGCGGGCATGTTCGGCGACGACCACGCCGTCCTGGCGGATGACGATCTTGCCGGCATAGGCATGGATCTCGACCGGCCGGCCGACGGCCGTCGACAGGACAGAGTATTTGTTGTTGTCGAAGCGCACCGTGCAGGTCTTCGACACCGAGGCCGGCACCGCATGGAACCCGTCGAAGGGGCCGCGATATTCGACCAGCTTGCCGCGCTCCTCCTCGAACACGTTCCAGATCGTTCGTTCCGGCTGGTCGATGTGACGGTGCGCCTTGGCGTAGGCGACGCACTTGTCCTGCAGCCAGGCGTTCAGCTCCTCATAGGTCTTGAAGCGCAGCCTGGGCGTGAAGAAGCGCTCGCGCACCAGCCCGACCTGGTTCTCGACCTGACCCTTCTCCCAGCCCGACCTGGTTCTCGACCTGACCCTTCTCCCAGCCCGACGCGGGCGTGCAGGCGACCGGCTGCACCAGATAATGGCTGCACATCTGCAGGAAGCGGCGATTGTATTGGCGGTCCTTGCCAACAAAGATCGTTTCCACCGCCGTCTTCATGTTGTCGTAGATGCCGCGCATGCAGGCGCCCCCAAAGAAGGCGAACGCCCGGTCGGGGGCGTCGAAGACCATCTGCTGCGTCTCGCGCGGATAGGCCCTGACGAACATCATGCGGCTGTGGCAGAGCCGGACATGTGCGACCTTCACGGTCACTGTCACGCCGTTGAGCAGGACGATCTCGTGGCTCCAGTCGAACTGGTAGGCCTCGCCCGGCGCGAAGAACAGCGGCACATGGCGTCCGCCATCGCCGATCCCTGCGCCTTCGCCCAGCTCTTCGCGTAGCGGCGGACGGCGTCATAGCCTCCCTCGTAGCCGAGGCTGCAAAGCTCTTCGTAAATCCGGATCAGTATCAGTTGCTCGCGCGCCGCCTTGCCACGGTTGCCATTCAAAAACCCGTCAAGCTGATCCTGCCACGGACCGATCTTCGGCTTGGGCTGCCGCTCGCGTTCGCAGGAGAACGATGTCTCATTGGATCTGAGAATCTTGCGGACAGTGTTCCGCGACACATGCAGCTCGCGGCAAATCCGCTTGAGCGACCATCCCTGCACATGGAAGGCGCGCCGAACCCGGGCAATCGTATCCACCGACTTCATCCCCACACCATCCGCTCGCCACGACGAGCTGATGGTCGCAAATCACATCAGGGGGGTCAAAATTGGACGCCGATTCCCCGGCTTATGGGGTCAATTTTGCACGCCGATTCACAGACATTCGAGCCATTCGAACACCGAGGCGATCCGGCGCCTTGCTTTGGGCGGGCAAGACAACCGGGTCAGGTACATCGGCGAAGCCGGAAGGCGAACGGAAAAGCTGAGATGGGCCATGTCGGCCGCCTGCTTTTTCTTCGCTGACACCCATATCGAAGACATGAAGGCGTGGGCGCGAGATCGTCTCCAGCCCCATCCGTTCACCGTTGACCGCCACGTCCGGAACGACGGCACCTCGCTAGCCTTCTCGCGCGTTACTGGAAAAGACGAACAACGCGAGTATGCGCGCCTCTTTCTGAGCAACGAACTCGCCGAATGGGCGGAAGCCAATCGCATCGCACCCAACCTCAAAAGCTGAAACGCTCTGGCGAAGGGGCAGCAGAACGCGGGCGGCACTTGCATCGTCGTAGGCCGAGTAGCACGCCTCACAGGCCGCCGCGTGAAGGAGGCCACGTCTTTCGACAGGCCATTGTTCCGTGCAGCGGTTCTGGGACGCCGACATAGACTAAAGCGCGTCGCGTCAATCCGTTTGAGCGCGACGCGCTTTGACATCTAATGGCATATCCCGCCGCGGCGGTTGCTAAGAGCGAACGGCCAACGGCACGAGGCCCTCGTGCCGTTCGCCGAGATAGCAGACGACCCGGTCGCCGACGCGCTGGAAATTGAGGTCGACCTTCGCCTCTCCGACTGCCAAGTGCCGGATGACGATGTTGTCGATGCCGATCGGCAATCGTGGGCGTTCGACATTGATCTCGCGCTTCCAACCATCGATGCGGATCCCCAGGCAGGCCTGCAGCATCATGAAGGCCGAACCGGCCGACCATGCCTGTGGCAGACAGGCGACAGGATAGGCTATCGGCGCGTCGCCGATGGCGCGCGTGAAGCCGCAAAACAGTTCAGGCAGCCGCATGTTGAAGCGGACCGCCGCCTCGAACATGCTGCTCATCAGCTTCACAACGCTTGTACGCTCCTGATAGCGGGCGAGCCCAGCGGCGCAGATCGCCGTGTCATGCGGCCAGATCGAGCCGTTGTGATACGACATCGGGTTGAATGGAAGCTCGTCGTCGGCCAACGTGCGAACACCCCAACCGCTGTGGAGGCGACCTGACAGCAGCTGCGCGGCAATTGACTGTGCCCGTTCCGCTGACGGCAGCCCGACATAAAGCAGGTGACCCGCGTTGGACGCACGCACCGCGCATTGCTTGCCTTCTCCGTCGATCGCCAAGGCGTAGAAGTTGCGCTCCGGCATCCAAAACCGCGTCTCCACCGCGCCGCGGATCCGTTCCGCCATGGCGCTCCAGCGCGCCGCCCTGGCGTCGTCGCCGCGCTTTGCCGCCAGCGCAGCCATGCCTTGATAGGCTGCGAAGACATAGCCTTGCACCTCCACCAGCGCGATTGGCCCCTTGGGTATGGTGCCATCGACGTGGAAGATCGCGTCGGCGCTGTCCTTCCACCCCTGGTTGAAAAGCCCGGTATCCGCCGCCCTGCTGTAGGTCACGAAGCCGTCCCCGTTGCGAGCTCCAACCTCCTCCATCCAAGCGATCGCCGCACACAGGGAATCCCACATGCGATCGACGAATTCGTGATCGCCGGTGCGATCCGCGTAGGAGCAAGCCAAGTAGACATAGAGCGGAGTGGTGTCGACGCCGCCATAGTAGCGGCCGAACGGCAGTTCGCGCAGGACGGCCATTTCCCCCTTGCGCGTTTCATGCATGATCTTGCCAGGCTCGGCATCGTCAAATATCGAAGTCTCTGTCGACTGATAGCGGCCAAGGAACGCCAGGACCCCGCGCGCCAGCGCGGGGTTCAGCCACAGCATCTGCAGGGCGGAAATGACGCCGTCGCGGCCAAAGGCGGTGGAGAACCAGGGAATCCCGGCGTACGGATATGGCCCAGTTTCCAGATCGGTGGTCAGCAACGCGATGTCGGCGCGGGTGCGCGTGAGCCAATCGTTAAACACACGGCCGGAGCTGAAGACGGTGGCGCCGTGTCGACGTTTTGAGCGCATGGCAAACCGCGCTCGCGCCGCGGCCGCGCGGAAACGATCGCTGGATGGGACTTCTTCGTTGTGGCCGACCTCCAGATACAGCGCTCTTCTGTCGCGCCTTTCCACCCGAATGAGGAACTCGGCGTGATTGGGGTGCACCTGATCGGGCCTCATCGAAAACGCGATGATAGATTGACGCGAAATATCATCGAGGCCTTCGTACCGGAACGTGACGCTCGTCTCGCCGACCAGCGCTTCATGCGCGCGACCACGGCGGCTTCGAGTGGTGCCGCGCACCTCGAACATGTCACGGAAATCGGCGTCAAAGTCGAAACGGACCGGCAGCAGCACCTCGCGTGCGGAGTAGTTCGAGAACGTGATTCGCTCGAACATGCGGTCCTGCCAGATAAATCGGGTCCGATCGATGTGGACGACGCCCGGCAGTGTTTCGCTGCCGTTTGGCCCGATGGTCGCCAGATTGGTGAGATTGGCGCTGAATAGAATGTTGTCCTGCGAGAGCGAGGCTCCAAGAAGCGAGGGCATGCGGCCGCCGATGAACAGGCGGAAGCGCGACAGCACACGCGTATCGTCGCGGAAAAGCCCGTCGCCAGTGCCGCGTATGTCACCATAGCTGTCGGCGACGATGAAACAGTCCTCATGCTTCAAAGCGAATTGCCTGTGGGGCTCGCGCGGCGCCGATTCGTCGAGCGCGGGGAGAGCCACAGCTGGATTAAGCTTGCGTTCTTCGACTTCAATGGTCATGTCAGCCCTCCGTTCAGAAGAGACTTGGGCGGTAGAGGCGCACATGCTCCCATACGCCTGCGCCGACCATTCCTCATCAACAGCATTTCGCGTCAATCCCGCACTCGGACGTGCGGTCGCGGAAAAAGTGGTCCTAATTCTTGGCGAATGATTGGCGAACTTCTATTTCGGCCGATCAAACGCGGCGCGAAGCCATCGGTTCTAGACCACGGGCTCGGTCACGGGCAGGACCGTCGCAGCTGCATCTGCGGCGCAGCCATTTTGAGCGCCAAGCCCAAGTCGCTTGTCGGCCGCGAGCGAGCGGTAAACCGCCATATAGTCGCGGCACATGCGCTCCACCGTGAACCGCTTTTCAAAAGTTTCACGCACCTGTGCACGATCAAGATCGCCTATCCGCCGTACAGCCTCAACAGCTTCGTCGACACCTTCCACAATCAGTCCGGACACTCCGTCGTCGATGACCTCTGGCACGGCGCCGCGGTTGAAAGCTACCACCGGGGTACCGCAGGCCATTGCCTCAATGCTCACGAGGCCGAACGGTTCGGGCCAGTCGATCGGAAACAGCAGCGCTGTCGCGCCGCCCAAAAATTCCGCCTTCTGCCGTTCATCGATCTCGCCAACGAACTCGACGTTCGAATGTCGAAGCACCTGGGGTTTGACTTTCTCACTCCAAAATGATTGGTCCACCGCGTCGATTTTGGCCGCGATCTTTAGCGGCATTCCGGCGCGCGCGGCGATTTCCATCGCGACTTCCGGCCCCTTTTCCGGTGAGATGCGGCCAAGGAACGCCAGATAACCCGAGGCTTTGGGGTGGAAGGGGAGAATGTCAGGCGGCAGGCCGTGATAAACCGTTCCGAGCCAATTGACCGGCGGCATGGGCCGGCGCTGGTCATTGGAAATCGAGACCAGCGGAATGTCGTCGAACATCGCGTAAAGCTGTGCCAGATCCGCAAGGTCGAGTCGACCATGAAGGGTGGTAACGGTTCGCCGCGCGAACTCACGGATTATGGGAAAGTGGAGAACATCAACGTGAAAATGCAGCACGTCGAATTCACCCGCCCGTCTGCGAACCTTTTCAAGCGTCATGACGTGATACAGAATATGGTTCTCAGCATTGGGGTTCAGGCGTAGTGCTACATCGCAACATGCCACCAGTTCGGCCGAGGTGCTTGAATCGCCGCTGGCGAACAACGTCACCTCATGGCCCTGTCGAACCAGCTCTTCGGTCAAATAGGAAACGATACGCTCGGTTCCACCATAAAGTCTGGGCGGTACCGACTCAATCAAAGGTGCGATCTGGGCAATCTTCATCTGCGGGACACCTGAAAGCGGAAGTCAGCCCTCAAACCAGCCGGCGATGGCACGACCCTCCTTCACGTCATTCACATTGTCACCGCGAACTTACGGATCGCTAATTTGTTCCGGGAACAATCGCTCCATCGTCGGCACAAGGACAAAAAGGAACCCATCCCGGCGCGAGCGGTAACGGCTTGGCTACTAAACAAGATCGCCAGGCTCAATCACTCAAAAGGATGAGACGGCCACGAAAAGCGATTGTCCCTGCCGTTCGATTCGTAACAGGATCGGCTTGTTCTGCTGCCGGGATTTCGCCCATTCCTCTCGGACATCCGAAGGCTGGGTTACTTTCAGGTTGTTTGCCGACACGATCACATCGCCGGGCTTGAGACCGCTTTGAGCGGCAAGACTGTTCGGTGCGACTTGCTGGATAAACACGCCGGTGGTACCCGGCTGCAGGCCGAGCTGCTGCCGCGCTTCGTCCGGAATGGCTCTGAGCGACAGTCCGAGGCGCTGGTCCCCGGTCCCCGGGTTGGGAACAGCACCGGTCTGTACCTCCTCGTCCTTGCGTTGACCGACGGTGAGGGACAATTCCTGTTGGGTGCCGCCTCGGTTCGTGGTCAGCGTCGCCTTTGACCCCGGCTTTTGGCTCGCCGCCGCCAATGTCAGGTCATGGACGCCCTGAATGTCCTTGCCGTTGAACCGGGTGATGACGTCGCCGGGCTGGATCCCCGCCTGCTGCGCCGGGCTGCCTGCCTCGACCGAGGCAACCAGCGCACCCTTGATGCCCGCTATTCCGAGCGACTCGGCGATGGAGGGCGTGACCTCCTGAAGACGCACTCCGATAAAACCGCGCTCGATCCGGCCGGTGCTGATCAGTTGATCGACAATGCTGCGGGCGGTGCGGGACGGCACGGCGAAACCGATGCCTATGCTGCCGCCCGACGGCGATACGATGGCGGTGTTGACCCCGATCACCTCACCGCGCGCATTGAACAGGGGGCCGCCGGAATTGCCTCTGTTGATCGAGGCGTCTGTCTGCAGAAAATCGTCGAAAGGACCGGACTGGATGTCGCGAGAGCGGGCTGAAAGAACACCGACGGTCACTGTTCCCCCGAGCCCGAAGGGACTGCCGATCGCGATGGTCCAGGCACCCGGCTGCATTGCGTCCGAATCGCCCCAGGCGGTGGTCGTCATGTTGGGTCGGGGATCCACTTTCAACACCGCGATGTCGGTTTCCGGATCTCGTCCAACAAGGCGAGCCGGCGCGGTCTCCTTGTCGGAGAACACGACGTGAATCTCGGCTGCGTCAGCAACGACATGGTTGTTGGTAACGATGTAGCCTTCGGGACTGACGACGAAGCCGGAGCCCAGCGCTTCTCGTACCTGCTGCTGCAGCGGCCCGTGGCTGTCGAAGGGATCGAGAAAGTCGTTGAGCGTCGTCTGGTCCTGGATGATCTGCCTGGTCGTGATGGCGACCACCGCCGGCAGTTTTTGACGCACGATCGCGCTGAAGTCGTTTGGGATTTCCTGTGCTGAAACCGGAGCAAAGCCACCAGCCGAAAGCATCAGAGTTCCCGCGATCAGGCCAATGCACAGCCGCTTCTTGGATATGTAAGACATGATCGGTTCTCCTGTCCGGACCGCGCCAGCGCCCATGGCACTTTGCCTGCTAAATGCACGAACTGAGATTGAAGCCGATTGTTTCACCGGCCCGGAAAAATGATTCTGGAAGACCTTGACTCGCGGTGTGTGATACGTTCCGAGCCATCGAAATTTGCTCTGGACCCTCCAAAATTTCAGCCGGTGGAAATCACGAGAACCACCAAGATAACGTCAACAGAGGAGCCTCTTGAAAGCGGAGGACCATCGATGGAAAGAGCCATTTCGACGAGTTTTCCCCAGTCGGGCCCGAGGGCCCTGATGTTTTTCTTGACCAGTTGCTCCATCCGGCACGGCATTTCGAGCGGTCTCAGGACGTGCTGATCGACGTGACGCTGGACGTCCAGGAGAAGCGTGCAATCCCCTCGTCATGGGCATCGGATGCTTGTGCAGTGGAATCGGTGCCGGCGCTGCGCATGCCGCCCGGAGTCAGCGAACGGGTCAGCTTCGATGCCATGGACGCCTTGCGCCAATTGGATCAATGGGAGAGGCGTCCTGCCGTCGGTCGCGGTAGTGAGATCGACAACATCGCGGTCGGCGGTTTCACAGCATTGGTCGATCGACTCTGAGCAGACGCCGCCCCTCCCGGAATGCGAGGGGCTGATCCGCTGGCGAGGAACTCGCCAGCGGAAAGCGCCGGGTGCGTTCTCCCCGCCCATTCGTCCTACGCCTGGATCCCGCCTGAAAATTTCCTAAGTGCCCCTCTTGAATGCGCAAGTAGCTGTTCTAAATTGACAATTGCCGGTCGCCTGATGGGGCCGGCGCTAAGTCAGGAGACGCTAAGGCTCCCCTTGGCATCTCTGTAACCATGTTGCTCAAAGGAGGATGTGGCTATGAAGACAAACCTCGATTTTTCCCCCCTGTTCAGGTCTAGCATCGGCTTTGACCGCGTTTTCGACATGCTGGAAACCGCAAGCCGCGTGACCCCGGCCGACAATTGGCCGCCCTATGACATCGCTAAGGTGGACGAAGACGACTATCGCATCACCATGGCGGTGGCCGGCTTCTCGCAGGAACAGCTGACCATCACCCATCAGCCGAACTTGCTGGTTGTGAGCGGCTCGCTGTCGGGTGAGGATAACGGCCAGTACCTGTACCGCGGCATTGCCGGGCGCGCCTTCGAGCGTCAGTTCGAACTGGCCGACCATGTGAAGGTCGTCGGCGCCAGCCTCGACAACGGGCTGCTGAACATCGATCTCAAGCGCGAGCTTCCCGAAGAGATGAAACCGCGCCGGATCGCCATCGCCGGAGACACGGCAAACACAGCGCCGCGACAGATCGAAGCCGAAAAGAACGCAGCCTGAAGTCAGAGTGAATCAGAAGCGACAGGCACCGGCAATCGTCCGGTGCCGCGCGGTTGAACATGGAGGTGAATGAAGATGAACATGCGTGACCTTATCCCGTGGGCCGCAACAACAACCAGGCCCCCAGCATTTATAGCAGTGGCGATCCCTTTCTTTCGCTTCACCGCGAGGTAAACAGGCTCTTTGACGATATGTTGAGGAGCGTCGGGGCGCGTTTGCCTGCTGCGGAGCAGCTTTCGCACTTCGATAGCGGCTGGCCGAAGGCGGAGATTTCGGAGTCGGATAATGAGCTTCGCGTCACCGCCGAGGCTCCCGGTATGGAAGAGAAGGACATCGAAGTCCTGCTCGATGAAGACGTGCTGACCCTGCGTGGCGAAAGGCGGTCGGAGACCGACGAGAAGGACTACTCCGAGCGCTTCTACGGTCGCTTCGAGCGGCGCATACCCCTCGGCTCCGAGGTCGAGGACGATAAGGTCAAGGCGTCCTTTGCCAATGGGATCCTGACGCTGACGCTGCCGAAGAACCCGAACGCGCAATCGAAGGTGAAGCGCATCCCCATCACCCACTACGCAGGAGCAAGCCGGAGGCGGCACGCGTCGCCTCCGGTGAATCCTTCGCCAAAATGGGAGGGCCGAATGATGCATAAGCAAGAAAGAGAAGTCACACCAGTCGTAGAAAATCCCTCACCGGCGAATGCCAACCGAGCCCTGTCATTCAATGACTGCAATCGCTGCAAGCCACAGGTGAAAATCACCCTACTGGAGGTTCACCCCAAGTACCTTCCCAAGCGCCTGGTGATCCACAAACCGATAGTTGGACGGCAAAATCGTCTGGCACACCTAGCGCTTCCGGGGCTGACAAAGACACTTGCCACCAACTTGGCCGCTCGCGAAACCATGTATGTCAATTGCGGGCACCCAGCGTGCTGCACGTCGACAAAACTCGAAATCAACAGTTGATTGACAAGCTCGGCCCGGATCACGGCTCAATGCACTGGGATCTGGTCCAGCTCCTTAGCTGCGCAGATTGCAAAGCCGCCGGCCGTGCCCGCGGGCCTGTCTTCTTCACCGTCATTCCTGACTACGAAGGCCAGCAGCGGGAGCAGCCGCGACTGGAAGCCAACCGTCGACCAGGGATAAGCGGGCAGTCGAAATCGTGTGCCGGACCGCCACCTGAGCGATCGTTCTTCAGTGTGGTCGACGGTCACGAGAGTTCTCCCGATTCGACGAAAAATATC
>NZ_JAFFIW010000002.1 GCF_018588885.1 Mesorhizobium sp. dw_380 | reverse complement strand
GCTGGCCGCAACCTCGACGCCCTTCTTGCAGCGCTGGCGATTGGCGAAACCGGCGACGAGAGCGCCCCTCTCCCCGTCACTATACGGGGAGAGGATGCCGGTAGGCAGGTGAGGGGCAGCGCGGACTTCGACAATTGACGGTCCAAAGCAATTGCCCTCCAATGCCTCATGCGCCGCGCTTTGCCGCGACGCCTTGGACCAGCGCCATGCCGACCGCCAGCGACGCGGCCAGCGAGCGGAAGCCGGCGAAGTCGGATTCCACCACTTCCAGCCAACTGTCCGACAGCGGGATCAGCGGGCTGAACGTGCTGTCGGTGATGGTGACGATGCGGGCCTTGCGCTCATGCGCCACCGCGACCAGGTCGGGCGTGATCGAATTGTAGGGGCTGAAGGAGACGGCCAGCACCGCGTCCCGGCTGCCGATGCAGCCGACCTGATCGAGCGCCGAGGAGCCGACATTGTCGACCAGCACGTTGCGCACGCCCTGCTGCGAGAGCGTCAGCGACAGATAGGTGGTGACGGGAAAGGCGCGCTTGGAGCCGATGACGTAGATCAGGTCGGCGCCGGCCAGCAGCGCCACCATGTTTTCGAAACTCTCGACGTCGAAGCCGGCCTCGATGCGGCCAAGCGAAGCCTGCGAGGCGCCGACCATGCCGTGCAGGAAATGCATGGCGGCGTTCGGTTCGGTCTCGGCCCGCGGCTCGCCCCGCCCTTCCGGCCACGATCCCTTGACGTGATCCTTGAACAGGCTCTGGAAATCGGAAAAGCCGGAATAGCCGAAGATCTGGGCGAAGCGCACCAGCGTCGAAGGCTGCACGCCGGCCTGTGCCGCCACCTGCGCGATGGTGCCGAGCGCCACATCGCTCGGATGCTGCCACAGGAAGATCGCCACCTGGCGCAGCCGCTTGGGGAAATGCACCGTGCCGGACGACAGCACCGCGCGCAATTCCTCATAGGTCTGCGGCTGGGTATAGCCCAACGCCGCCAGCGAGCGCCCGCGCTTGCGCGTCGCCGCCTCGTCGGCACTGGATCGCCTGGATGATTTGCCCGCCCCACGCATGATTTCAGGCTAGCGCGATACGATCGTTTTACAATATGGAAATTGGAAATCCTGTTCGATGGTGGTATCCCCCCAACGTCGTCATCCTAGGGCGAAGCAGGAGCGGAGCTCCGTCGCGAAGACCCTAGGATCCATGCCGTGGCGGTTGTCGAGGAATGCAGCGGAAGGGAAGATTCGGCACCGTCGCAACGCCTTGAAGTCACGGCATGGATCCTGGGGTCTGCGCCGCGTCGCTGCGCTCCTTGCTCCGCCCCAGGATGACGAAACCGCTCGGAGGAGACGAACATGGTCTATGCAACATCGGATGAGACGGCGGGCAAGCGGCTGAGGGTCGGCATGGTCGGCGGCGGCCGCAATGCCTTCATTGGCGCCGTGCATCGGCTGGCCATGCGCCTCGACGACCAGATCGTTCTGGTGGCCGGCGCGCTGTCGTCGGATCCGGAGAACGCCGCCGCCTCCGCCACCGAGATCGGCATCGCGCCTGAGCGCAGCTATGCCGATTATCACTCCATGGCAAAAGCGGAAGCCGCCCGGCCTGACGGTATCGAGGCGGTCGTCATCGTCACGCCCAACCATCTGCATGCACCGATCGCCACCGCCTTCCTCGATGCCGGCATCGACGTGATCTGCGACAAGCCGCTGTCGACGACGCTGGCTGACGCCGAAGCGCTGGTGGCGCTGGCGAAGGCGAAAAAGCGCCGCTTCGTCGTCACGCTCAACAACACCGGCTATGCCATGGTGCGCCAGGCGCGCGAGATGGTGGCGGCCGGCGAACTCGGCCGGATCGTGTCGGTGCACGGCGCCTACATCCAGGATTGGCTGACGAAGCCGATCGACGCCGAGGGCCAGAAACAGGCGGAATGGCGCACCGATCCGGCGCGCGCTGGGCAGTCTGCGGTGCTGGCCGATATCGGCGTGCATGCCTTCAATCTCGCGAGCTATATTTCGGGCTGCGAGGCCGAAGCGGTGTCGGCCGACCTGTTCACCGCCGTGCCTGGACGGCGGCTCGACGACAATGCGCATGTGATGATGCGCTGGACAGGCGGAGCGCGCGGCACGATCCTGGCCAGCCAGACCTCGCCCGGCCACTACAATGACCTCTCCGTGCGCATCTACGGCGACAGAGCCGGGCTCGAATGGTCGGGCGGCCGGCCGGAGGAACTGCGCTTCTCCCGCTATGGCGAGGAAACCCGCACGCTGGTGCGCGGCGGTCATGGTTCGACGGCAGAAAGCCGGCGTGTGTCGCGCATGCCGGCGGCCCACCCCGAAGGCTATATCGAGGCCTTCGCCAATTTCTACCGCGACGCCGCCGACATCATCCGCGCGCATCGCTCGGGCGGCCCGGTCGATCCGGCACGGGCTGCGCAGGTGCCTGACGTGGTCGACGGCGCGCGCGGCGTGAAGTTCGTCGCCGCGGCGGTGGACTCCAATGCGGCGGGCGGCGCGTGGACGGCGGCAAGGTTCGAGGGATGACAGCCAATCTCCCCCCTCGTGGGGGAGATGCCCGGCAGGGCAGAGGGGGCGCGAAGGAACGCCAGCCTTTCGGCATGATCCGCTTACGCGAAGACCTTCGACGGACACAGCTGATTTGGCTGAGAGGTTGGCGGGACAGCGCCCCCCTCTGGCCTGCCGGCCATCTCCCCCTCAAGGGGGGAGATCACTGGATTTCCAGCTGCCTCGTCAGATCCGCCAGCATCGGACGCTGCCCGACAAGGATCTTGACTTCGGCCTCGGGCAAGGTGAACCAGCCCGCTCTGTCGACCTCGGGAAACGCCTTCATCGATCCCGACCGCGGCGGCCATTCCATGGTGAAACTGTTGCTCTTGATGGCCGCCACATCGATCTCGGCCCTGGCCTCGACCGACCAGGCGCTGACGATCTTGCCGCCCGGCTGCTTGTAATCGCCGAGGCGCGCGTAGCGGCCGTCGATCTTGAAGCCGAGTTCTTCTTCGGTCTCGCGTTGTGCTGCCACAAGTTCGTCCTCGTTCTCGTCGACGAGGCCCTTGGGGATCGACCAGGCGCCATCGTCCTTCTTCGCCCAGAACGGGCCGCCGGGATGAACCAGCAGCACGCTGATGTCGCCATCGATTCGACGATAGACCAGCAGGCCGGCACTGCGTTTTGCCATTTTTGCATGTCCATTCGTGGCGCTGGTGCGAGGTGGCCGATTCCCAGTCGATCACGGATGCCGATCTTGCACCGGCAAATTGCGACGCTATGTCAAACGCGTCCGCATTGCACCTCATGGGCGAGTCCGGCAATCTGGCAGTATCATTTTTCGGGGCGGCGTCGAAGGTCAGGTGAGGCGTCCGAATGCAACTGGGTCTGATCGGCTACTACAGCGACTTCGTGGTCTATCCGCTGGTGATCGCCGTGTTGGGCATAGCCGGGTTGATCGAGGCTGGCGAAGAGAGCGCGCCGGAGTGGATCGGCACGGTGCTGTTCTGTCTCGGCCTCTGGACGCTGATCGAATACGTCCTGCACCGCTTCGTGCTTCATCACATCCCTTACATCAGGGATCTGCACGACCGTCACCATGTCGAGGAGCGCAGTTCGGTGGGCACGCCGACCTGGCTCAGCCTCGGCGTTCATGCGCTGATCGCATTGCCGGTTTGGATGGTTTCCGATTTCGCGACCGCCAGCGCGGTCAGCTGCGGGCTGATGCTGGGCTATCTCTGGTACATCAGCGTCCACCACATGATCCATCACTGGCACCCCAGCCATCCGAGTTATCTCTACACGCTCAAGCGCCGGCACGCGGTGCATCACCATATCGACGACACCGCCAATTTCGGCGTGACGTCGATATTCTGGGACCGGATTTTCGGCACGGCGCGGCTCTGAACCGATTCGGGCGTGTCTCGGCCTGGCCAGCAACCCGGGGATTGTCCGCCGGACGGAAACACGGCCCGATTCCCGGGCTCGAACCGCGGTTTCGCATCGGCTTGACAAAGCCGCGCTTGCCGGTTGTTACTGCTGCCAGCCGTTTGGGCGTAGGGGACCTTTGCCGTGAAGAAGACATATGAGAAGCCGGTGCTGGTAAAGCGCGAACTGCTGTCCGTGACCGTCGCGTCGGTTATATCCCGTTGATCCGGAAGCCGTGAGGCGAGGGGCCAACTCTCCCGCGCGCTCACAGCTCCTTCTCCGCCAGTTCCCTGAATTCGTCTGGCACGGAGCGCGCTGCTTCCAGCGCCACCGTGCCGTAGCCGACCGCCTGTTTGCCGAAGCGCTCACGGATCTTGTCGATCGCGCGGTCGGCGCCGAAGCGGGCGAGGCCTTTTTGGCTGCCCGGGCGGCGTTTCTCGTCGGCAAGGCCGAGCGGCAAGTCGAGCTGCAGCTCCGCGCTTTCTTCCAGGTGCGAGACCGAGATCGCCAGCAGCGAGATCGTTTTCTCCTGGGGATGGTCGGCAAGCACACCGCGCACCAGGTCGCCCGCGATCTCGGCCAGCATGGTGGTCGCCGAGATCGGCTGTTCCAGCGTGATCGAGCGGGTGACGGCGCTGAGGTCGGCAAAGCGCACGCGCACCGTGACCGTACGCCCGGGCCGCGCCTTGGCGCGCAGCCGGCTGGCGACGCGGTCGGCCAGATGCAGCAAGGTGGGCACGATAACGCGCGCCACGGCCGGCTTCTGGCCAAGCGCTGACTGGGCGCCGGCCGAATGCGCCCGGCGCTTCGTCTCCAGCTTGCGCGGGTCGCGGTTCCACGACAGGGCGGCGAGCTTTTCGCCGACGGCCGGGCCGAGCAGCCGCGTCAGTGCTCCGCTGTGCGTCCTGGCCAGTTCGCCGATGGTCTCGATGCCGATCTCGGCCAGCCGCGCTTTGGTCGCCGGGCCGACGCCCCACATCAGGGAAACCGGCAAATCGTGCAGGAAAGCAAGTTCGGTGCCGGGGTCGACCACCACCAGCCCATCGGGCTTGGCGACCTGCGAGGCGATCTTGGCCAAGTGCTTGGTGCGGGCGACGCCGATCGAGATCGGCAGGCCAAGTTCCGCCCTCACGCGGCGGCGGATCGTCTGGGCGATCTCTTCTGGTGAGCCGAACAGATGGGTGCAGCCGGCGACATCGGCGAAGGCCTCGTCAATCGAAATGCGCTCGACCACCGGCGTGAAATCGTCAAGCACCTTGATCGCCGCGTCGCCAAGCCGCTGGTAGTGGCTGAAATTGCCGCCGACGAAGATCAGCTTCGGGCAAAGCTCGCGCGCCTTGCGCCCCGGCATGCCGCCACGCACGCCGAAGGCGCGCGCTTCATAGGAGGCGGCGAGCACGACACCGCCGCCGACCGCGATCGGCTTGCCGCGCAGCGAGGGGTCAAGCAGCTGCTCGACCGAGGCATAGAAGGCATCGAGATCGGCATGCAGGATGGTGGCTGTCGTTTCCATCCGACCGCTCATCCGCAGTTGCTGATAGATGTGAACATATAGAGAACAAAGGGTGATTGTTGTCAAGGAGGGGCGGTGGAATGCATTCAATGGCAATTGCTTCCGAATCGAAATGCTCGCTTAAACCTTCCGGGATTGGCGCTGCCCCTCATCTGGCTGCCGCCATCTTCTCCCCGTAAACGGGGAGAAGGACGCTGTCGCCGTTGGTTTCGCCAATCGCGAACGTTGCAAGGGAAGCGGTGGCGCTGCGGCCAGCTTCTTTCTCCCCGTTTACGGGGAGAAATGCCCGGCAGGGCAATGAGGGGCGGCGCCGACCTTGCAGACGAGAAGAGCGGTTCCGCTTCTCCTCCAACAGCCCCCTCAAACAATATGCTCCGCCCGCAGCGCCGCCTTCATCCGTTCCAGCGCCGGCTCGCCGCCGGCCGCCAGCTCGTCAGCGATCCGCGCCAGCTTATCGTCGGCCTTGCGATGCCTGCTGCCCCAGGCGCCGAGCGTGGCCAGCACCGGCAGAAGGTCGATGCCGGCCTCGGTGAGCCGGTAGATCGCCTTCAGCCCGTGGGTCGGGTCGTCGCTGCGGGTGAGGATGCCCTCGTCTTGAAGCGTCTGCAGCCGCTCGGCCAGCGTACGCGAGGAGATGCCTTCGTCGGACTGCAGGAATTCGCGAAAATGCTTTTTCCCGGCGAAGACCAGGTCGCGGATGATGAGCAGCGTCCAGCGATCGCCCAGCAGTTCGAGCGACAGGCTGATCGGACAGCCGGATCTTTCGCGCGTCGACATCTCAAAGGTTCCATTTTTAAATCACTTTACTATTGACATCATTTTCCTCTGATATCAATGGTTCCAAATGTAAACCAATTAATGCCGGGGCTGGCCGGACACGGGATTTCGCGGCGCCCTTCGATCACAACCGGAGAACGATGATGAAGAAGCTCATCCTTCAGATGCAGATGTCGGTCGATGGTTTTGTCGGCGCCAATGCCGACCATCACTGGCAGCTCTGGGAATGGGGTGACGACAGCCAGTGGGACGACGAGTTGAAGCGCGATTTCAACGCCGTCTTTGCCGGCATCGACACCATCCTGCTCAGCCGCAAGATGGCCGAGGAGGGCTATCTCAGCCATTGGGGCAATGCGGCGAAGAAACATCGGGCCGATCCGTTCTACGCTTTCGCCCAGCGCATCGTTGAGGCACGGAAGGTGGTGCTGAGCGACCGGCTCAAGGTTTCGCGGTGGGAACGCACGAGGGTGGCCAGCGGCGACCTGCCCCGCGAAGTCAAGGCGCTGAAGTCCGAAGGTGGCGGCGACATGGCCGTGTTCGGCGGCGCCGGCTTCGCGTCGGCGCTGATCGCGGCAGGGCTGGTCGACGAGTTCCAGCTGTTCATCAACCCGGCGGTGCTGGGCGCGGGGCGCCGCATCTTCGACCAGGGCGGCTTCCGAAACCTGCTTCTGCTCGGTTCGAAAGCCTATGCCTGCGGCATGGTGGTCAATCGCTACGCGCCGGCCGGCTGAGGCCTCGCGTTGATAAAAAGATGTTTGGGCAGAATCCTTTGCCCTGGTCTCTTCGTCTTCAAGGTGCGGTTGCCCGGCGTGGCAGCCGCGGCAATCCAGACGGAGAAAAAGCTGATGATCCTGGTGACGGGCGCCACGGGCCTGAATGGAAAAGCGATCGTGCGCGAGTTCGCGCGGCAGAAGCATGCGGTGCGGGCGCTGGTGCGCGATCTGGACCAGGCTTCGGCTGCGGGACTGGGCGAGCTGGCCGGAGTCGACCTGGTCGAGGGCGACATGAGCCGGGCGGAAACGCTGAGCTCGGCACTCGACGGCATCGATCGCGTGCTGATGATTTCGACCGCGGCCGACGACATGACGGAAACGCAGTGCCGTTTCATCGACGCCTGCAGAACGGCCGGCGTCGAGCATGTGGTGAAATTTTCCGGCGCCGAATCCAACATTGGCTACGACGCGACGAAGTTCCGCTTCACGCGCATGCATGAAGAGGTCGAGCGCTATCTGGAAGCGGCCGGCATGGCGTGGACGCATCTGCGCCCCAGCCAGTTCATGCAGGTCTATCTGCGCGACGCGCCGACCATCGCCGCCGAGGGTGCCTTCTATCTCGCGCTCGGCGAGACCGAGCTGTCGCCGGTCGATGTCGAGGACATCGCCAAGGTAGCTTTTCGCCTGCTGAGCGATGGCGGCCACGAAGGCGAGAGCCTCGACATGACCGGACCTGAGGCGCTGACGATGACCGACATCGCCGCGCGAATATCGCAAGCGATCGGCAAGCCGGTCCGCTATGTCGACATCAGCCCCGAACAGCGGCGGCGCAACCTGCTGGCCGCCGGCATTCCGGCCGGCTTCGCCGACGCGCTGGACGAGCAACTGGCGGAGCGGCGGCGGCGGCCGAAATCGCGGGTGCATCTGGCGACGCACGAGATGTTCGGCGTCAAGCCGACGCCGTTCGTCGAGTTCGCCCAGCGCCATGCGGCGATGTTCGGCGGCGTGGCCTGAGCACTCGGAAGAAAAGCGAGCGCTGCGACGTATCCTTTTTGCCCGCCCGTCCGTCCTTGGCTTTGAAGGATCGCGCAGCCTGCGATCCGCAACCAAGGGAGACCATGATGGCGAGCACCGAGAGCGAGGCAAACAAGATCCACTACGAGACGATCGCTGCCAATGCCGGCAAGCTGACCAGCCCGCAAGCGATGATCGACTTCAACGACACCCACTGGACGGCGCTGACCGGCGAACCGCGCGGCGTCGACTATATCGAGGTGGATGCCGGCGGTGTGCCGGCGATGTGGATCGCGCCGAAGGGCGCCGACGAGCAGCGGGTGTTGTTCTACGCCCATGGCGGCGGCTTCATCGGCGGCTCGATCTACACGCACCGCAAGCTGGCCGGCCATCTCGCCAAGGCCGTCGGCTGCCGGGCGCTGCTCTACGATTATCCGCTGGCGCATCAGGCGAAGCATCCGGCCCAGCTCGAGGCGGCGATGACCGCCTGGAACTGGCTCATTGACCAGGGTTTCGACCCCGGGAGCATCGTGATCGCCGGCGATTCCTGCGGCGCGGTCTTGGCCTATGGCGTCCTGCAGCGGCTGCGTGCGCAGGGGAGGTCGCTGCCCGTCGCCACGCTGATCATCTCCGGCTGGTTCGATATGGCGTTGACCGCCGCCAGCTTCGAGACCAACCGCGACAAGGACCCGGGCTTCGCCAAGGCCGGCGTCGACTGGCTGGCGGCCAATTTCATCGGCGATGCCGACCGGCGCGATCCTGAGGTCAGCCCGCTCTATGCCGACCTCTCCGGCTTTCCGCCTGTCTTCCTGCAGGCTGGCGCCGACGAGACGCTGGTCGACGAAAGCCGCATGTTCGCCGAGCGTGCGCGGCAGGCCGGCGTCGAGACGCGGCTGGATGTCTTTGACGGCATGCTGCACTCCTTCCAGATGATGGCCGGCCGGGCGCCCGAAGCCGACGATGCGATCGCTCGCCTCGCCGCCTGGGTGCGGCCGAAGCTTGGGCTCCCGGATGCCCGCAACACGACTGCGGGCGCCAAGGCGGCGTGACATGCGGCGGCTGATCGTGTCGAGTTTCGTGCTTGTGGAAGCGGTGTGCTTGCGCGATGCTGCGGTGACGCTGAGCGACGTGCCGCTATGAACCAGCAGATCCGCAGATCTCGTGAAATGGGGCAAGGCATGCAGCCGCGCCTTGACCCCGAAGGCCTGTTCGACCTGCGTTACGCCGCCTTCCTGGAGACGGTTTCGCATCTGCGCGTGCGGCTGCATCGTTATTGCGCCCGCATGACCGGTTCGGCTCTCGATGGCGAGGACGTCATGCAGGAGGCGCTGTTCGAGGCCTATCGCAAGATCGAACAGCTCGACGATGCACAGGCGTTGCGGCCCTGGCTGTTCCGCATCGCCCATAACAGGTGCATCGACTTCATCAGAAGCCGCCGCGCGCGAATGCAGGCCGAGGCCGGCTATGCCGGCGACGATATCGTGCTGCCGGTCGAGCCTGCCGGGCCGGGCGCCGGCCGCGCCATCGAGCGGCTGGTCGTGCACCTGCCGCCGAAGGAGCGCGCCTGCGTGCTGCTCAAGGATGTCTTCGACCATTCGCTGGAGGAGATCGCCGAGCTTGTCGGCTCGACGACAGGCGGCGTCAAGTCGGCGCTCAACCGCGGCCGCGCCAAGCTCGCCGCCCTGCCGGCGCAACCTGTCGCGGCGCCCGCGCACGACCCCGAACTGGAGCGGCTGCTCGGCCGCTATGTCGAACTCTTCAATGTCAGGGATTGGGACGGGGTGCGCGCGCTGACCAGCGCCGATGCGCGCCTGCGCGTCTCGGATTGCTACAACGGCCTGCTCTCCAGCTCGCCCTATTTCGTCGAGTACGAGCGCAGCGAACTGCCCTGGCGGATGCGGCCGGATGCGATCGATGGAGAGATCGTGCTGGTCGTCGACAGGCTGTATGGCGATGTCTGGCGGCCTGCCTATCTGGTGCGGATCCATGCCGATGGCGGGGTGATCGACCGCATCGCCGATTACTATGCATGTCCGTGGATCCTGGAGATGGTAGCTGCCGATGCGGAACCACCCCACCACACTCACTTGGCATCGTGAAAAATAATGCCGACGGTGTGGCGCATGCCTGAGCGTAGGCGGCTGACGCCGTGGCGCAAATTGACGCGGTAATTGCCTTTCGTTCCCTGCACCGGCCGGTTGTGGACGGCGAAGGCGGCGGCGTCGCCCTGGCGCAGCGGCACCACTTCGACCCGGCTCTGCATGCGCGGCCGCTGTTCGGTCAACGCAAACTCGCCGCCGGTGAAATCCTTGCCAGGTTCGGAGAGCAGGATTGCCACCTGCAGCGGGAAGGCGAGGTCGCCGTAGAGATCCTGGTGCAGGCAGTTGAAGTCGCCGGGGACATATTGCAGCAGCAGCGGCGTCGGCCGGGTCTGGCCGGCAGCATGGCATTGTTCGAGAAACTCGCCATGCGTGGCGGGATAACGCATGGCGAGCCCCATGCGCTCGTTCCACCGGTTGGCGACCTCGGCCAGCCTGGGGTAGAGCGCGCTGCGCAGGCCACCGATGAGATCGGGCAAGGGATAGCGGAAGTAGCGGTACTCGCCCTTGCCGAAACCGTGCCTGGCCATGTGGATGTGACTGCGGAAATGTTGTTCGTCGGGGTAGAGGCCGGCGATCTGCCGGCATTCCTGCGGCGAGAGCAGCTTTTCCATCACCGCGCAGCCGAAGCCGTCGAGTTCGGCGGTCAGAGCTGGCCAGTCGTAAGCGGCGACGCGTCTCTCGGCGGCTTCCACCGCCGATGCGGCAACCTTGGCGTGGGCGTTCATTACAGGGCCTCCTTGTCGAGCAGTGCGCGCTTGCATTCGATGCCCCAGCGGTAGCCCGACAGCGTGCCATCGGCGCGGACAACCCGGTGGCAGGGAATGCCGAGCGCGATGGCGTTGGCGGCGCAGGCCGTCGCCACGGCGCGGGCGCCGCCGGGCTGGCCGAGGCGCCGGGCAAGCGCGGTGTAGGTGATGGTGGCGCCGCGCGGGATGGCGCGCAGCACCCCCCACACCCGTTGCTGGAACGGCGTGCCATGGCTGACGTCGAGCGGCAGGTCGAGGCCGGCGGCGGGTGTTTCGACGAAGCGCTCGATCGCGGCGAGATCGTCGCTCAAAGCAGGTTCGTCTTCGATCAGAATCCTGCCGGGGAAGCGGTCGGCGAGATCCTGCTCCAAAGTTCCGGTGTCGGAGCCGATCAGGATGGCGCAGACGCCAACGAGGCTGCGCGCCGCCAGGATGTTGCCGATCGCGGATTTGCCGACGGCATAGGTGATGGTATCGAAGGCGGCAGCTCTGGAGGCTGACGCCGGCACTTGGGTTTGCATGAGGTTCATTGGCTTTCTCCTTCTGTGTGCCTGAACGCTAGTTCCCTGCCTTTGGTCCCTCACTCCGATGCTTGCTTTCAAATTCAAATCTCCTGAACAGGCGAAGTAAGCGCTCTACGGCGCCCCCCTCTGTCCTGCCGGACATCTCCCCCACGGGTGGGGAGATTGGCTGTCATCGCGGCCTTCGCCAATTTCCAACGTTGCAAGAATAAATGGGGCGCCGAAGTTGCCAATCTCCCCCCTTGAGGGGGAGATGTCCGGCAGGACAGAGGGGGGCGTCGCAGGGTGCTGATTTTTCAATGGTAGCCCGGGATGATGCTCATCCAACACGCGTCACGGACACCTCGCCCAGCACGAACACCTCGCCGGTCAGCATCCGCAGTTCGATCTCGCCGGTGGCGGCGTGGTTCCACTCAGCTTTACCCTCATCGACAAGCTCGCTCATGGCGGCCATAACCCAGGACTTCGCCTCTTGAGCGCGGTTGCCGGCGGCGGACGTGCGGGCTGTCCCATCAGTAGTGACATGAGACCTTGCCATCGCGCGCATGCTGGTGCCCGTCAGCTCCGCGCGGATTGATAAGCGCTGTCGGGCGCGTTCGATCCACCCGCCTCGCGGTCGAGCAGCGCGCGCTTGCGCTCGGCACCCCAGGCGTAGCCGGACAGCGCGCCGTCCTTGCGGATCACGCGGTGGCAAGGAATGGCGATGGCGAGATTGTTGGCGGCGCAGGCGGCGGCGACGGCGCGGGTCGCCTTCGGCGCGCCGATGCGTTGCGCGATTTCGGCATAGGAAACCGTGCCGCCGACCGGGATGTCCCGCAAGGCCTGCCAGACGCGCTGCTGGAACGCCGTTCCGCGCACGTCGAGCGGGAGGTCGAGGCCGAGCCGTGGGGCCTCGACGAAGCCGACCACGCGGGCGACCAGCGCCTCGTAATCGCGGTCGCCGCCGATCAGCCGCGCCTTGGGGAAACGGTCCTGCAGGTCACGCACCAGCGCGTCGGGGTCGTCGCCAAGCAGGATCGAGGCAACGCCCTTCCGGCTCGACGCCACCAGAATAGTGCCGAGCGAGGATTCGCCGACGGCGAAGCGGATTTCTTCACTGGCACCGCCGGCGCGGTAGCGCGTCGGCGTCATGCCGAGCATGCCGGTGGACTTCTCGTAGAACCGCCCGCTCGAATTGAAGCCGGCGTCGTAGATGGCGGACGTCACGCTGGCGCCGTCCTCAAGGCCCTGGCGGACCTTGGCGGCGCGGTGCGCGGTGGCATAGTCCTTCGGCGTCAGTCCGGTGATCGCCTTGAAGATACGATGGAAATAGCCGGCGCTGCGGCCGGCGGCGTCAGCCAGCTCGGCGAGCGACGGCTCTTCCTCACTCTGCTCGATCCTGCGGCAGGCATCGGCGACCATGGCGGCATTGCCGGCCTCGAGCGAGGGGCCGTCCGGATTGCAGCGCCGGCACGGGCGGAAACCGGTCGCTCTGGCGTGATCCAGCGTGTCGTGCAACTGCACATTCCCGGGATTGGCGCGGCGCGACGGACAGGATGGCCGGCAATAGACGCCGGTCGTCGCCACAGAATACCAGAATTCTCCATCGGCCGATTTGTCGCGTGCGACGATGCGCGCCCAGCGCGGATCATCGGTGACCGGCAGCGGCGTGGATTTCAGATTTTTGGCCAGAGTGATGAACATGGCCGCATTGAAGCCGCTAGAAGCCGGTCCCGCCACCCGTTTCCTGCCAAGTGTCAGGAGGGGGAAGCTTGACCTACGTTCGAGATGGTAAACCAGCGCGGGCTGAGAATGGCTCTGCGCGTTCTTTTCCCAATTTGGGAATTGCCTCTTGTTCCCAATTTGGGAAGTTGTTATATCTGGCCATGCAGATAATTGCCAAGAAAGCGCTGAAGGACTTTTGGGCCAAGCACAATCAGGCCGAAGCTCCTTTGACGGCTTGGTATGTGGCTGTCGGTAATGCCGATTGGAAGACTCCGACCGACATCAAGGACGCATTTGGAGCGACCGTCGATTTCGTGGGCGACAATCGCGTCATTTTCGATATTGGCGGCAATAAGTACCGCTTGATTGTCCATGTCGCGTACAAATTTCACCGCGTTCTGATCAAATTCGTCGGGACACACAAAGAGTATGACAAGATTGATCCGGAGAAAGTGTGATGGAAAACATTCGACCCATTAAGACCGAAGCCGATTACGATTGGGCGATTGCCGAAATCACCAGATATTTCGAGAATGAGCCGGAGGTCGGCTCTCTCGACGGTGACCGCTTCGACGTTCTCGCAACTCTGATCGAGGCTTATGAGGATAAGCACTATCCCATTGAAGCACCCGATCCCGTTGAAGCCATTCATTCGCACATGCAACTGTTCAACCTGTCGCGAAAGGCCCTGGCGGAGGTGATCGGGTCGTCGCCCCGGGCGACCGAGGTGCTGAACAGAAAGCGGGCTCTCACCCTCGATATGGTCTTCAAACTGAACAAGGAATGGCACATCCCTGCCGACATCCTCGTGCAGCCCTATCACCTCGCAAATGACGGGAGCCGCAAGCGGGCCTGAGCCGTTTCGCAGCGACGGGGAAAGCTGCGCGCTTTGGCGACATGCACGGGCTCTCCTACGCCGCGCGTTTAGGCTCCACCGCGAACGGGCTGAGGCCGAGCCAGGTCTGCATCTTCCTGCCGATCGCCTGGTCGCCGGTCAGGGTGACCTTCGCGCCGGCCTTCTCGACCGTCAGCACCCCCATCCAGATCGCCGTCATCGTGTGCAGGTCGGTCGAGACGTAGAGGTCGACGTCGAAGCCCGGATCGTACCAGCACAGATCGACCTCGCCGTGCTTCTCGACGATCAGCCACCACGAACGTTTGGACACCGGAAGCTCCTGATACAGGAATTGTATCACCGTGCGGCCCTCGGGTAGTGGCGAGGGGTTCAGATTGCGCCGCATGTCCCACATCAACAGCGACGGATCGAGGTTCTTGAGCGACAGCCGGGATTCGACCCATTTCTGCCCCCAGAAGCCCATCGCCTCGACCACGGGGCGCAAATCGCGGCCGGCCTCGGTCAGCTGGTAGTCGAAAATCCCCCGCTCGCCCGGCACTTCCTTGCGTTCGACGATGCCGGCCAATTCAAGCTCCTTCAGCCGTTGCGACAGAAGGCTTGGTGACATTTTGGGGACGCCGCGGCGCAGGTCGTTGAAGCGGGTCGAGCCGGCCACAAGCTCGCGCATCAGCACCATCGTCCAGCGGGTGCACAGCACCTCGGCGGCCATCGATAGCGGGCAGAACTGTTTGTATCCGTGCTGGGCCATGATCGGTGTCTCTCCCTCGAAGCTGGGGCGAACATTAGCCCTTCGCGAATGAAGCGGCGAGTACAGAAACTGTACCGGCCCAGTACAGATCGCGGACTGGTTGGCGGAAGCCGTGTCGTGCGAGCCCTTTGGCCGGACGCACCGGGACACCTCGGTGCGCCGCAACCAGGAGACTCCCTATGACCGCATACGTCATCGCAGACATCAAGATAAACGACCCGCAATGGGTGCCGGCCTACGCCGCTTCGGTGCATGACCTCGTCCACAAGCATGGCGGCAGATATCTGTCGCGCAGCGGCAATGTGAAGACGCTTGAGGGCAAGCCGCTCGACACCACGCTGATCGCCTTGATGGCGTTCCCGTCGGAAGCCGAGGCGCGCGCCTTCACCAACGATCCGGCCTACGCGCCTTTCGTCTCGGCCCGTCAGGACGGCAGCGACAGCCGTTTCCAGCTGATCGACAACACCGATCTGGCCGGAACGATCCCATATCTGCCGAAGGGATGACCCGTCCCGGCATTCGTCGCATCGGGATTTTCGAGCAACAACAGCCACAGCCCTTGCCTGCAGGGCCTCCGTGTTTTCGGCGGCCTGCCAGCTGTGCCTTTTCAAGAAGAATGGAATCGATATGACATCAAACTTTCGCAACAGGCTCCTCATGGCGGGGGCCATGCTTGCCGCCTGCGCCACCTTCGCGCAGGCGCACCAGGAAGCGGCCGACGCCGCGTCCGGTCCCAATCCACTGGCCGACAAGGTGCGGGCCGCCAACAGCCGGTTTCTCGACGTCAAGGCGGCGACAGCCGAGGGCTATGCGCCCATTCCCTGCGCCAGCGGCATCACCGGCGGCGCCATGGGCATCCACTACGTCAACGGCCAGTATCTGAAGGACGACAAGATCGACATCGCCCGTCCCGAAGCGGTGATGTACGAGCCGATGGCCGACGGCACGCTGAAGCTGGTGGCGGTCGAATACATCACCTCGAAGGGGCCGGCATCGCTGGATGGCCAGCTGTTCAACTTCAACAGCGCGCCCAACCGCTATGGCCTGGGTGAATTCTACGAGCTGCACGTCTGGGCCTGGAAGGGCAACCCGACCGGCACCTTTGCCGACATGAACCCGAAAGTGTCGTGCGAGCACACGATGGCGCCGAGCCAGTAGGCAATGTGGCCAGGCGGCGCCAAGGCCGCCTGGCCATCTCCGAAGATTGCCGGACGCGGGCTCTCGGCCCCCGGCGTCAGTCGGATACGGTCATGCTGCGGTCGGGTCGGGAAGCGTCTGGCCGGCATCGACGGGATCCCGGCTCTCCCGCGGCAGGACGAAACGCCCGGTCAGATACCAGAGCGCGGACACGACGAGGATCGAGAGGTAGCCGTCCACGGCATAATGCCAGCCGGTATAGACCGAGCCGAACAGGATGAGCGCGGCAAAGGACCAGCCGGCGACGGCCCACCGGCGCCCGAAGCCGGCGAGGAAGAGGGCGTTGAGCGTGACGAAGGCGACATGCATGCTTGGCATGGCCGAGATGCCGCCGCCCAGTTCGGGGCGGCCGCTTTCGTAGGCCGCGAGCAGATAGGTGGCATAGAGATGGACCGGCGCGGCGAAGCCGTTCCGCGCCAGTGCGGCTTGCAGTGCCGCAAAGCGGTCGCCGCCGTAGAGCTGGTCGTGGAAGATCGGGCCGGCGGACGACAGCGCCGTGGCCAGAACGGTTCCGCACAGGATCGTGGTCAGTGCGAATGCCCAGAGATAGCGCAAACGCCTTGCCTTGTCGTTCCAGAAGGCGACGAACAGCAAAGTGCCGAACCATTGCAGGTGCCAGCCATACCCATAGCCGATGAAAATGAGGGCCGAGACCGGTCCGGGAACGATGCTGTGCGTCCATGTCCAGGGATCGGCGCCATGCAGCCGAAGATCAAGCTCCGCCAGCATGCGGTCGGCATAGAACGGGACGATCTCCGGGATGGCGATCTTGAAGGCGGTGAAGGCGGTGAGGCCGAGAAAGAACAGGAGGATCACCGGGGCGGCGCCCAGCCAGCGCTGCCTGAACATATCGAGCATGAACCTGGTCGGGCTATGCCTGGCAAATGTCAGCGCCACCAGGCCGAGGCCGGCGCCAAAAAGCGTGGGCAGGAAGAAGACGAACGGCTGGGCGTAGGATTGCGCCAGGTGCAGATAGCGGCCCGGCTGCAGGCAAAGCGCGGCCAGGGCATAGGCCAGGCACAGAGCAGTCAGCAGCCAGCCGCTCCTGGTCGCGGCGATGTCCAGGTCAAAAACCGCAAGCGAGCGGCGATCGCCACCCCGCTGCCCCGCGCGCACACTCATCGAACGACATCCCGCCCATAGGACTACTAGGGGTATTTCGCAGATGGAGTATTACTTTTCAGTTACATTTCTAGGAGGCAAAGTTTTTTGAAATATTAGACGTTTTTAATTCTTCCTTTTTCATCAAGGAATCGTTGACGAAGATGTCATCGTGCAATGCATAGGTATTGACAAGGCGGTTGCCTATCTCGAACCCGAAAGGCCGCCAGGCTTCGGCGAAGCGGGCCACCGCCTGGACGGCGATGGCCCTGCAAATCAGCCGGCCTTGATCAGGCCGAGCTGGGTGAGGGCGGCGACGCCGTCATCGAGGCCGATCTCCTCGACGATCCTGCCGTCGATCACCTTCAGCACGGTGGTGCCGGTGAAGCGCATGGCCCGGCCGGTGGCGGCTGGCAGCGAACCGGCGAGGAAATCGCCGAAGGCCGGACCGGTATGCGTGCCGCCGCCTTCCCACTGGCCGACGACATAATCGCCCTCGGCGATGAGATCGGCTGTGGCCCAGAAGTTGAGGTCCGGGAAAGCGGCGCGGAAATCGGTCATGAAGGCCTTGATGTCGTCGCGGCCCCGGCGCGGCTCATGCAAGGAATATTTGAGCAGCATGTCGGGTGCCGCGATGTCGTCGACCACCGACAGGTCGCAGGTCTCACCCCAGAAGTCGGTGAACCATCTGACGACGACGGCCTTGTTGTCTTCCTGTTTGGTCATTGCGAGGTTCCTTTTGTGTTTGCCAAGGTGCGCCGGATTGACAGGCGACCTGGGGCAATCACTAGGACGATAGGCGGCGCGCAAAACTCCGGTTCTTGCCGGCCAATCGAAAGACGGGAGGAAAGTGGCCGGCGCGGGCATTTCCCCTTGCCGGCTATTCGCCCAGGGCGATCGCATATGACTGGCTGGCGCTCTATGATTACCCCCACCCCAACCCCTCCCCAGAAGGGGGAGGGAGACTTAGGTAGGCGCTGATTTCCGTGGCAGCGTTCCCTCCCCCTTGTGGGGAGGGTTAGGGTGGGGGTCCTCTTCGTAAAAAGAGCCCATATGCGATCCTCCCTGTTGGCCCATCACGCTACCTTTCAGCACAACGCAGCTTGTTCGCGGTCGAACCTCAGGATTGGCGTGCCTTTTCGATGCCGAAGGCAGTCATGCTGCCGCCGATCAATTCGTCACCCTGCTTCCGCAGCGTCTCACCCGCCTCCAGTATATCGCGCGCCTCGCGGTTCTGGCTCAGCTTGAATTTGCCTGTCAGGCGGGTGATCTCGATTTCGATGCCGACGATCGCCTTCAGCATCTTGTCGATGTAATCCTTGGGACTATCGGTCATTTTCCACGGGGCCGCCTGCGTCGCCTCATGCGTGCGGGTGAGGCGGGCGACCAGGCCCCGCACGTATCGCTCGTCGTCCCGGATCGTGGCCCGGCCATGCGCATGGACCACAAGGTAGTTCCATGTGGGAACCTGCTTCTTGAACTCGCGCTTGCTCGGATACCAGTTGGGAGAGATGTATGCGTCGGCGGCGCGGAACACCACGAGCACCTCATCGCCGGTCGACACGTCTTGCCAGACAGGGTTGGCGCGCGCGACATGGCAGTGAAGAATCCCATTTTCCCCCTCGGCCCTGTTCGTCTCGAACGGAAGGTGGTTGGCGTCGAGGCCGGACTGGCCGTTGGTTACGAGCATGCCGAGCGGGTTCTTCTCGATCAGATCGAAAAGAACCTCTGGACGGTTTTCGGCAAAGTGTGGGGGTACGTACATGTGAACTCCTGGCGGCAAGTATGGTGGATCTTATGGGGCGAAGGCGTGTTCAGATCTCGGCCATCTGGAAATCGGCTTTGGCGGCACCGCAGTCAGGGCAGCCCCAGTCCTCCGGCACGTCTTCCCAGCGCGTTCCCGGCGGTATGCCGTCGTCGGGCCAGCCCTCTCGCTCGCTGTAGACGAGACCGCATAGGACGCAGAGCCACGTCTTGTAGGGCGCGTTTTCGTTGACGAATTTTTCAAGCGTCTGACTGGTTCTGTAGCTCATGGGGTGCTCCATTTCTCGGAACCGCAAATGGGCTCGCTCGATTTCCGGGGCACCCTGTATCCGGATTGGTCCAGTTCACAGGACCAGTATTCGTCATTTTCGCTGAACCACCTCATGGCAATCTGTCGCCGATGCGGGATCGTGTCAGGCCTCAGCCGAAAGATGTGTGGTAAGCGGACCACGTATCGCTCCGGCGAGAACGTCCTTGAGCCGCCGCACCGCTGCGCGGAGTTCGGCGGGGGTGAAGCCGCCAAAGCCCAGCATCAGGCCGGACCGGGCAGGGGGATTGGCAAACATCGGCGAAATCGGCCTGACGACCAGGCCGGCGCTGCGTGCCTCTTCGGCAACCTTCACATCATCGATACCGAGGGGCAACCAAAGCACGAGATGCATGCCTTGATCCGAGGGCTGCAGTGTCGCCCACGAGGGAAGCTCCTGTTCGATTGCCTCGATCAGGGCTGCCCGCCTCTCTGCGTACACGCCGCGAATCCGGCGCACATGCGCCTCGAAAAGGCCCTCGCGCATGTAACTCGCCAGGACATGCTGATCGGGCGTGGGGGAATGGCGGTCGATCATCGCGCGCGCGCCCGCGAAAGCATCGATCAGGGGCACCGGCACGATCGCATAGCCAAGACGCAGCGATGAGAACAGCATCTTGCTCATCGTGCCGAGGTAGACGACCCGGGACGGGTCGAGCCCTTGCAAGGAGGGGAATGGATATCCCGCGTATCGAAGTTCGCTGTCATAATCATCTTCCACCACCCAGGCATTGTTGTTGCGTGCCCATGAAAGCAGCGACGTACGTCTTGGCATGCTCATGGGCATGCCGAGGGGATATTGGTGGGACGGCGTGACGAAGGCGGCGCGGGCGCCCGGACATCGAAGAATCGCTTCCTTGACGTCGATGCCTTGGCCATCGACGGGGACCCGACAGGCCGTGATGCTAAAGTTGCCGAGCACGGCCTCAATCCCCGGATAGGCCGGATCCTCGGCCCAGACCGCATCGCCGCTCGCCAGCAGCACCGTTGCCGCAAGGAACAGACCCTGTTGCGTTCCCGCGGTGATGATGACCTGTTCGGCGCTGCACTTCACCGCCCGCGCCTTGCGGACATATTCGGCTATCGCCGAGCGCAGTTCCGGCAATCCTCTTGGATCGATATACCCCGAAGGTGCCGCGGGGCGGGTTGCCCGCACCCGGTTGCCCAAACGCCGCCATTTGTCGTCAGGCGCAACATCGCCGCCTGGATGTGCGATCGCGAAAGGTTGGGTTCCCTGCGGGGTCAGTGCCTTTGAAACGGCAGCGAGACGGGCAACATTTGTCGGTAGGGGCAATTCCCCGGCCAGCGTGTCAGGCGTCAACTCCCGTGAAAGCGCTTCCGGGGCGGCCTCATGGACACTCGCGACAACCGTGCCGCTTCTTGCCCGGGCTTGAATATATCCTTCCGCATAGAGCTGGTCGAAGGCTTCAACAATGGTGCCCCGGGCCATTCCAAGAGCAGCGGACAGCGCCCTGGTCGAGGGCAGGCGCTGCCCCGGCTTCAATTCGCCCTTCGCAATCGCATCCCGAAGTGCTTGCGTGAATTGCTGACCAATGCGGCCGCTCGTCCGATCGAAGGACCGTAGCGACGCAATAGTGATGAGGTCTTGCCGCCGCGCCATGCCTTTCTGGACCACTCTCTTTTAAATTTTCTGGTCAGAATAGTAGGCCAAACAAATCGGAAGATGAAGATCGCTCGTAACGGAGGAAGATGAGGGTGCCTGGCTCGGCAAGGCCTGCCGCGTATGACGGCCGCCGCAACGATCCTGCTGAGCCGCGCCGGTAACGGTTTCTTCTCTGGTTCTGACGCAGATTGCGCGGGGTGGGGTGGACGAAACAGAATATGGCGCGTCAGGACAGGAAAAGTCGCAACGGAGAGTTTTGGGCGCTGGCGCTCGAACGCGCTCATCTCGGCGTCTGGGACTGGGATATTGCGAACGGCAGCTGCTACTATTCGCCGACATGGTGGCGCATGCTCGGCTATGAGGAGGGCGAGCTTGCCAACACGGCTGATCTCTGGCTGCAGCTGACGCATCCCGATGACCGCGAGCGGGCACTGGCCACCGGCGACGCCCACATTGCCGGCCTGACCGCGTCGATCGACACCGAACTCAGACTGAGGCACAAGCAGGGCCACTGGGTATGGGTGCTCGACCGCGGCGGCATCGTCGAGCGCGACGCGTCCGGAAAGCCCATCAGGCTGATGGGCGTGCAAACCGACATTTCCAAGCAGAAGGCGGCCGAGGCCGAAATCGAAAAGGTCAATGTCCGCTTCCGCCTGGCGCTCGCGGCCAGCGGCACCGGCATCTGGCACTACGACATCGCCACCAACAAGAGCTATTGGGACGCCCGCACCAGGGACATGTTCGGCTTCGTCGCCGATACCGATGAGGTGACGGCCGACCTCTGGCACAGCTATCTGCACCCCGACGACAAGGAAGCCACCGAGCGCGCGCACCTGCCGCCACCCGGCTCGGACGGCGTCACCGCCTCGCAATACCGCATCATCAGGCGCGACGGCGAGATCCGCCATGTCGAATCGCTGGTGCGTTTCGTCGCCGCGGCGGGCGCTGCCGGCCAGATCCTCGGCACGGTGCGCGACATCACCGAGGACAAGCTGCGCGAACAGGAGCTTGCCTTCGCCGCCCGCCACGACGCGCTGACAGGCCTGTGGAACCGCGCCGCCTTCGACAGGCTGCTTGCCGACCATATCGCCACGGGCGTGCCGATGGCGGTGTTCTATGTCGATCTCGACTACTTCAAGGCGCTCAATGATTTCGCCGGCCACGCCGCCGGCGACCTGGCGCTGAAGAGCGTCGCCGCCGGCATCCGCGGCTGCCTGCCGGCATCGGCGCATGCGGCGCGGCTGGGCGGCGATGAATTCGCGCTGCTGGCGCCGCATTGTGACGCCTCCCAGGCCGAGCGGATCGCCACCGCCATCCTCGCCGCCGTGCGCGAGGCAGATCTTGGCCAGGCCGTGTCGTCGCGCAAGCTGGCGGCCTCGATCGGCATCGCTTTCATCGATGACGCCAACACCACGGTGGCCGATGCGCTGGCCTGCGCCGACGACGCCTGCTATGCGGCGAAGGCCGCCGGACGAAACCGTTTCTCGGTGTTCTCGGCCGAGGCGAGATCAGGGTCCGGCGGCCTCAACGCGGCGCGCGTCGCCGCCGACACCGTCGATGCGATGGACGATGGGCGGCTGAAGCTGTTCGGCCAGGAGATCCACCGGCTGGGTCGGCCCTGGCGAGAGAGCCGCCACGTCGAAGTGCTGGCCAGGCTCGTCGGGCGCGACGGCCGGCTGGTGCCGCCGGGCGCGTTCATTCCGGTGGCAGAGCGGTTCGGCATCGCCTCCCGGCTCGATCGCTGGATCATCCGCACCGCGCTGTCGCGCCACGGCGCCGCGATGCGCTCGGGCGCGCTGACGCTCGGCTTCAACCTGTCGGCGCAGACGCTGAGCGACCCAGGGCTGTGGGACTTCGTCGACAGCATCATCGAGGAAACCGGGGCGCCGCATTCCGGCATCGGCTTCGAGATCACCGAAACCGCCGCCGTCACCAATTTCGACGCCGCCGAGACGTTCGTGCGCAAGGCGCGCGAGCGGCGCTGCAAGGTCAGCCTCGACGATTTCGGCGCCGGCATGAGTTCGTTCGAATATCTCAGGCGCTTTCCGGTCGATGCCATCAAGATCGACGGCTCCTTCATCGAGCACATCGCCGAGAGCCGCTTCGACCGCGAGATCGTGTCGGCCATATCGGGCATTGCCCGCAGCGTCGGCTGCGCCGTGGTGGCCGAGAAGATCGAGCAAGCGGAGACGCTCGGCATCCTGCAGGCGATGGGCGTCGATTTCGGCCAGGGCTTCCTGCTGCACCGGCCTGAACCGCTGGAGCAGATCGTCACCCGCGCGATCGGGCCGGCACACGCGGCACCGGCCCGCAAGGCATCCTAGAGCAATTCCGGACGGAAAACCGTTTCACACTTTTCCTGGAATTGCTCCAAGTCCCGTTTATGCATGTCGCGTCCCAACCGGGGCCGCTTCGGGGCGCGATGCATTGGTCAGAAGGATTGCCGCGCCGTGGCTCGCGGAAATTCCACCACTCCAGCCTCCGGCCGCCTGTGCTGTGCTTCCGCAACCGTCTCGATCAGCAGGTCGAGGGCCTCGCACGCCAGGCGGCTCGTCTCGTCATTGCCGCGCAGATAGTGATAGGCGCGTTCGAGGTGGATACGGGCGGCTGAAAAATCGCTGGTCAATGGTCCCTCCATGATCCCGCCCCGATGTATTTTGGGCGGCCCGGCGGAACGCGGGGTAAATATCCACAGGCGGGTTTTATTCAAATGCGGTTGGATCTTGTGAGGAAAGGCGCGGCGGTGAAGCGGCTGATCTCCCCCCTCGTGGGGGAGATCGGCGGTTTCACGGCCGCGCTGTCAGGAGTGAGGCCGCCCAACTCTTTGCCAGGCCGTGCGGCGTGGCTAGAGTGGATCTTCCTGTTCAAGGTGACGTCCATGATCGTCCAGGCCTGCATCAATGGCGCGCGTCCACGCGATTTCCATCCAAAGCTGCCCTTGACGGCGGAGGCGATGGCTGGCGACGCCGCGGCCTGCGTCGCTGCGGGTGCCGCCGAACTGCACATCCATCCGCGCGGTGCGGACGGGCGCGAAAGTCTGGCCGCTGTCGACGAAACGGTCCTCGCGGTGCGCCGGTCCTGTCCGGGCACATTGATAGGCGTGTCGACCGGTGCCTGGATCGAGAATGATATCGAGCGGACCCGTGCGGCGATCGCCGGGTGGCGCGAGCTGCCCGACTACGCCTCGGTCAACCTGTCGGAGGCCGACGCGCCCGCCGTGATGGAACTGTTGCGCCAGCGCGGCGTCGGCATCGAGGCGGGGCTTGCCACGACAGAAGATGCAGAGCGCTTCGTGGCGCTTGCCGACCACGAGCGGGTGCTGCGCATCCTGATCGAGATCGACATCCCGGACTTGCCCGCAGCACTCGACGAGGCGCATAGCATCGCCGCCGTGCTCGAGCGCGCGGAAATGCGGCGGCCGATCCTGCTGCACGGCGCCGACGTCACCGTCTGGCGGTTCGTGGAGCTTGCGCGTCAAAAGCGCTGGTCGACGCGGGTCGGGCTGGAAGACGGCAAGACGCTCGCCGACGGAACGATGGCAAAGGACAATGCGGCAATTGTTGCCGCGGCCGCGGCGATTTTTCGCTAAACGGAAATTTGTCCATGGTTGAAGACCGATGCCGGCAGCAGGCGTGCCGGTCAAGCTCCCGGCATCGCGCCAACGATAGTATCCTGGTACATTCGCATAAGCGTTTGTTAGTCATCTGAAATCACATTTCAGTATTGTTTGTTTGTTATTGGGTGAGGTGCGCAGGGGGGCGATGGCTTGACCGGAAGCAATGTAACGACACCGGCCACATGGCGGGAAATCGCCCGTTACGCGGTCAGTTGTCCCAGCCCTCACAACACGCAACCTTTCCGGCTGCGCATCCGCAGCGACAGTGAGGCGGACATCATCTTTCTGCCGCGACGCGGTTTGTGGGTCGCCGACCCGCATGGCCGCTTTACGTGGCTGACCGCCGGCATCTTCGCCGAGATATGCGCCATCGCCGCCCATGGCCTGGGATACGAGCTCGATTGCAGCACGGATTTCTCCGGGATGTATCCCGGCGGCGATACCGAGACGCCGCAAATCATCTCGCGCCTGACGCTGATGCAGGTGGCGGGGCCTGTCGCCGATTTCGATCCGCAATTGATGCTCGATCGCCACACCTCCCGCCTCCCCTACGACGGGCATGCGATCCCCGAGGCGCTGCTTTTGGACATGCAGGCTGAAGCGCAGCGCACCGGCCACCGCTTCGAGGCGCGCAGCGATGGCCAGGCGATCGACCGGGTGATCGAGCTCAACCGCCAGGCGCTGTTCCACCACATGATGAACGCGCCGATCCGCAACGAGCTGGTGCGCTGGCTGCGCTTCGGCACGCGCGAGGAAGACATCACCGGCGACGGCCTGTCGGCGCGCTGCCTCGGTTTTTCCGCCCGGCTGCTGAAGAGCTTCTTCACCAGCCCGGGATTCTGGACCTTGCCCGGCATTAAAAGCCTGGTCGGGTTCGTCTATGGCCGCAGCATGAGGGGCGTCGGCACCATCGGCTGGCTGCGCGGCCCTTACGTGACCATGGAGGACTGGTTCAACGCCGGCACCACCATGTTCCGTCTCTGGCTGATCGTTACCCGCCACGGCTATTACTGGCAGCCCTATGGTTCGGTGATCACCTCGGACGAGGCGCGCACCAACATGATCAGCTATTTCGGCATGCCGGATGAAAAAGGCGGAGCCGACATGGTCTGGCTGCTGCTGCGGCTCGGCAAGAGCGAGACCCCACCCCTGAGCTGCCGGCTCCCGTTCGAGGACATCATCCTATGCGGCTGATCAAGCAAGCGGTGCGGCCTTTCTTCCTGGCGCTGGTGGCGCTCGTCAACGTCGTCGAGCGCGCCTTCGCGTCTTCGCGACACGCTTACAAGATCCTGCTCGTCCCAGGTTTCGAGCGGTTGCGCTGGGGCGTCGGCGCCTGGCGTGCCTGGGCGAATTTCTATCATGCCTACAGGCGGGTGCCGGCCTATCGCGACTATATCGACAGGTTGGGCGGCAAGCCCGAAATCATGCTCGACCACGTCACCAAGCCGGACCTGACCTCGATTCCCGAAATGGACAAGGAGAGTTATGTCAAGAAATACAAGCAGGAAGAGCGGCTGCTGGACGGCAAGCTGCCGTCGATGGGGGTAATGGTCGATGAATCCTCCGGCAGCAGCGGCACGCCGACAAGCTGGGTGCGCGGCAAGACCGAACGGCTGATCACCAAGCAGATGATGCAGATGACGTTCCTGCGCATCACCGGCGAGAACGAGACCCTGTTCATCCTCAACGCCTTCGCGCTCGGCGCCTGGGCGACCGGCATGAACGTAGCGATCTCCTTGACTGATACGACGATCCTGAAGTCGACGGGCCCGAACCTCGACAAGATCGTCAACACGATCCACGAGTTCGGTCCGCGCTTCCGCTATGTGGTGATGGGTTATCCGCCGTTCCTGAAGACGCTGGTCGACGATCCGCGGCTCGACTGGTCGCAGTACACGATCGATGCGGCCTTTGGCGGGGAGGGCATTTCGGAAAGCCTGCGCGACTATCTCCTGAAAAAATTCCGCCGTGTCGTCGGCAGCTACGGCGCCTCCGATCTCGAGGTCAATCTCGCGCTCGAGAGCGAACTCACCATCAACCTGCGCCGGGCGCTGCTCAGCGACGAGCGGTTGCGCGAGGCCATCATCCGCGTCGGCTACGGCGTCACGCCAATGATCTTCCAGTATAATCCGCTGGCCTATTATCTGGAGGAGAACGCCAAGGGTGAACTGGTGGCGACGATTTCGCGGCCCTACAACATCTCGCCCAAGATCCGCTACAACATCCACGATCGCGGCCATGTGCTGCGCTTCGGCGAATTGAAGCGCATCCTGCGCGACACCGGGCATGGCGACATGCTGAAAAACAGCGGCCGTATCCTCGATCTGCCGCTTTTGTTCATCTACGGCCGCTCCGACATGTCGATCGAATATTACGGCGCCAAGGTCACGCCGGACAGTTTGCGTGAGATCCTGTTCGGCCTCGACGTGCTGGCGCCGGTGCTGTCGACCTTCCGCCTCATCTCCTATGAGGACGCCGCCCACAACAAGCGCATGGAAGTGGCTGTCGAACTGGTCGAGGGTGCGACGCTGCCGCTGCCAGTCGAAACCTTGCAGGAGACGGTTTTCGAAAAGCTTGCCGCCATGAACGGCGATTTCCTCAACGCCTGGAAGCGCACCGCAACGCCGGATAACATGCCGGAACTCAAGGTATTTGCCTTCAACACCGGACCGTTCGAAGGCGGCCAGCGGCGGCTGAAGAACGAGTATGTCGCCTCGAACATCAAATACGACAAGCTTTAGCTGGATCTTCCAGCAGGAGGCCCCAACCAGGGCTCGTGCCTTACCCGTAGAGCGGCCTGGTCAAGCAATGGACGCCGCCGGTCGCCTTCGCGATCTCGGTGCCCTTGACGAGCTGGATGGTTACGCCGGCGGCCTCTTCCAGGGTAGCCTTCAGTTCGGCCGGAAGATCGAAGGCAAGATAGCGGCGATCGCCCAGCGGCAACAAGTTGCAGCGTTCATGGGCGATGGCGTCGGCCTTGTCGCATCGAACGATCGAACAGCCCAGCGCCTCTGCATAGGCAAGCGGGTTCACTGGGCTGAGCCGGCGATCCTCGTCGATGAGGAAGCCGGCGCCGAACATGCCGGCCGCGGCCAGGATGACCTTGTTGGGCAGCACGGTGAAGCCGGTGTCGAGATGCAGCAATTCGGGGTCGTGCGAGAGGCCGATAATGTAGTCGACATGGTCGGGGATAAGGTCGAGCGCCAGCTTGATCGCGGCCGCCTTGGTGGTGCGCACGCCAAAGCCGACAAGCAGCACACGCCGGCCATCGAAGGTCACCGGCAGAACATCGCCGCCCTCCAGATATTCGTCATGCTCCAGGCGGGTGAGCGGCGTCATGCCCAGTCTTTGCAGGGCAGCGGTGACGATTTCAGCCTCGCGGGCGCGGCTCGGCAGTGCCGGCCGGGTCGGAATGAATGTCGACGGTGACCACGGCAAGGTCACCGAACTGTCACGCATGAAAATCAGGTTCGGATTGCCGGCGGCTTCCAGCCGGTAAGGCTCGTGGTCGGCAAGCACATCATCGAGATAGAGCGTGTCGACATGGCTTCCGATCAGGCCGGCGAAGGCGTCATATTCGGCGTAGAGTTCGTCGACATGTGGAAGGTCGAGGAAATTGAGCGCCGCCAACCGTTCCCTGGACAGGTTCTCCAATGACGAACCGTGCCTGGGATGATGCATGAGAATGCGTCTGGGCGGCACATGGTATTCGGAGAAATCGTCCTCGGTGACGGTGAGCAAGGAAACCCCTCCGTTGGCGTCGCGCAAACCCTAGCGTCGATATCCTCATAAATGGTTAGGCGAGCGCCGTGGCGATCTTGCGACAGAGCGCCGGCGGCATGGTGGTGCGGCGTCAGGCCTGCCCGTCGGCACTACCAGCCGCGCAGAATGTGTTTCTGGAGCTTGCCGGAGGCGGTGCGGGGCAGGGCCTGCGTAAACACGAACTCCTTCGGCACCTTGTAGCGGGCGATGCGGGCGGCGCAATGGCTTGTCAGGCCGGCCGGATCGAGAACCCGACCGGGCTTCACCACGACGAAGGCGCGGCCGACTTCGCCCCAGCGCTCGTCGGCGACGCCGATCACGGCCGCCTCGGCGATGTCGGGATGGTCGAGCAGCACCATCTCGATTTCGACGGGATAGACGTTCTCGCCGCCGGAAATGAACATGTCCCCGCGGCGGTCGACGAGGGTGACGAAGCCTTCGTCGTCCTGCCTCGCGATGTCACCGGTGCGGAACCAGCCATCGGCGGTGAAGGCGCTGGCCGTCTCTTGCGGCCGGTTCCAATAGCCCGGCGTGATCGAAGGGCCGGACAGCCATAGCTCGCCTGGCTCTCCGGCTGCCACGTCGCGGCCGGTGTCATCGACGATGCGCAGACCGATGGTGGGCGCCGGCAGGCCGGCCGAGCCCGCCTTGCCTGCGATCCGCTCTGCCTCGACCGGCATGCCAAGCACGGTGCCTGCTTCGGTCATTCCGAAGCCGTCGGCCATGCGGATGCCCTGCGCCAGCCACCAGTTGATGTCGGCGGCCGGGTTGGGCGCGCCGCCGGTGAAGATGGCGGTGAGCGAGGTCCAGCGCGCCGGGGCAAAGTCGGGGTGGTCGCGCAGCATCCTGGCCATCTGCGGGACGCAGAAATAGTGGGTGACGCCAAGTGCCGGATCGGCCAGGCGACGGTTGGTGGCGCCGGCGTCGAAGCCGGGCGAGATCAGCACCGTGCCGCCCTGCAGCAGCGGCGGACGCAGGCTGGTGAGGAGACCGATGACATGGAACATCGGCGCGTCGCAGAGGAAGACGCTGGCATTGCCGACCCGCCCCAGCACGCCGAAATTGACCGCGGTGGCAAAGGCATTGCGTTCCGTGACGATGACGCCCTTTGGCCGGCCCGACGTGCCCGACGTGTAGAGGATGACCGACGGCGCGTCGCCGGCAGGCAGAGGACGGCGCGGCGCCGGTGCCTGCGCCGCGACTGCTTCAGCGAAGGCCGGGACTTCGACCGGTAGGCAGCCCTTGGGCAACGCCATCCCGGGGGCGGCGTCATGCAGCAGCAGAACCGGGTCGCAATCCTCAAGGATTGCCTGCCGTTCCGCGCCGGCGAGCCGCCAGTTGAGCGGCACGAAGATGGCGCCGAGCCGCATGGCGGCCTGCTGCAGGATCAGGAGATCGGCGCTGTTGCGGGCAAGCGTGGCGATGCGTTGCCCCGGTTCGACGCCATGGCCGCGTTCGAGAATGGCGACGGCGCACTGGATGGCCTCATCGAAGGCGCGGTAGGTCCAGCGCCGGCCGGATGCCAGGTCGACACAGGCAAGACGATCCGGCTGGGCGCTGGCGTGCAGGGCCACGGGATCCGACGTCGTCCAGTCCGGCATTCGCGTCTCCTCCCCAGGACAAGCGTTGTGTCTACTGGATCACCTTGCCTTGTCGTAGGCGCCAAGGCCGGGCTTGTAGCTCTTGTCGTCGATGAACTGGCGGATGCCTTCCTTGCGGCCTTCATTGTCGTGGAAGTTCGCGGCCTCCTGCGCCCGGACCAAATAATCCTCGGCATTGTCGTAGGTCATCTCGGCGACGCGGCGGATGGCGTCCTTGGTCGCTTTCAGCGCAATCGGGTTCTTCTTCAGCAAGGTGTTGGCGACCTCGGTGACGCGCGCCTTCAGGTCGGCCAGCGGCAGGCTTTCATTGACCAGCTTCCAGGCGGCGGCCTTCCTGCCGTCGATGAGTTCGCCGGTCAGCGCGTGGTACATGGCATCGCGCATCGACAGGAGGTCGACCACGACCTTGGTGGCGCCGCCGCCGGGCAGGATGCCCCAATTGATCTCGGACAGGGCAAATTGCGCCTCATCGGCGGCAAAGGCGAGGTCGCAGGCAAAGAGCGGACCGTAGCCGCCGCCGAAACACCAGCCATTGACCATGGCGATCGTCGGCTTGCCGTACCAGCGCAGGCGCCGCCACCAGCCATAGGCTTCGGATTGCGCCTTGCGGATGGCGCCGAGACCCTTGGCCTCGGTGTCGCGAAAATACTCCTTGAGGTCCATGCCCGCCGACCAGGCGCTGCCTTCGCCCGACAGCACGAGCACGCCGACATCGTCGCGGAACTCGAGCCCGTCGAGGACTTCCATCATTTGCCGGTTGAGCGCCGGATTCATGCAATTGCGCTTGTCGGGACGGTTGAAGCGCACCCAGGCGATGCCGTTCTCGACATCGAAGGCAACGGTCTCTTCGGTCATGGTCGGCGTCCTCCCGCTTCAGCATCGGTATCGGAAATTGCTATGCAGCATAGCGATCACGAATGCTATGTCGCATAGTCTTTTTCACTTGACAAGGGCCGGGATCGCGGCGATCGGTTGCGGCATGGACGAGACCCAGCTTCACCGCGGCCGAGCCGCGAAAGACGCAATGTCCGACGACGCGCTCGATGCGCAGATCGGCTACAATCTGAAGCGTGCCTCGGCTTTCGCGCTCAATGATTTCGCGATCGAACTGGCCGACGTGGACCTGCGCCCGGTCACCTACGGCATGCTGGCTTTGATCGATGAGAGGCCCGGCATCCGGGCGGCAGAGCTGTGCCGCCGGCTCGGCATGAAAAGCGCCAACATGGCGCCGCTGCTCGCCGAACTGGAAGAGCGCGGGCTGGTCGAGCGCGACGATCATGCCGAGGACAAGCGGGTGCGGGTGCTGACCCTGACGCAGGCGGCGAGAGAGGCCATGCCGCCATGGCGGCAACAGGTTCGCCGGCACGAGGACCGGTTCCTGCAGCGGCTGACGAAGAAGGAGCGGGCGATGCTGCTGCGCCTGCTGCGCCTGATCTGGACGGGCGAAGGCTGAGGGGGCCTGCCTGGCTGTCTCGGGGCTCGCGATGCGGAAATTTTCTGCAACAGGCGCGCTCCTTATTTCTGAAACCGGGTCAGAAACTGAAATAACATCGACCCAGTCGTCACAAGAGCGGGTCACACGATCGGCACCGCCGCAACCCCACATGTTACTTGAGCAGCGGCTGAAATGAGGGCACGTTCAGGCACGTCGCGGAGGATTGTGTCCAACTGTTTCGGAGCTCTTTCATGTCGCTGTCCGGTACGACAACCCGGTACGGAAGCCTTGCTCAGGCACTTCACTGGCTGACGGCACTGCTTGTGCTCATCGCTTTCCTGGTCTCGGCAGGGGGACCTCCCGAGCGGGTTTATTCGGCGGCCAGGGCCCCGACGCTGCTGCTCCACGAATCGCTCGGCTTCGCCGTTTTCTGGCTGCTGGTCCTGCGTCTGGTGTGGCGCCCATTCGACCGCATTCCGGACTCCCCGCCGATGCCGGGTTGGATGGAGCTTGCCTCGAAGGCAACGCATTGGGCTCTCTACGCGCTGCTGTTCGCGGTTCCGATGACCGCGATGCTCGGCGCCTGGTTCGGCGGCCACCCGGTGACGGTCTACGGCCTGGGAGCGATCGGTCCGTTTTCCGGCAGCTGGGGCGCTCCGCTGGCGGAAATCCATGGCACGCTTGGCGATATCATGATGTGGCTCGCCGGCCTGCATGCGGCCGCGGCCATCTTCCATCACGTCTTTCTTCGCGATCGCGTGCTGAGCCAGATGCTGCCGGGCCTGCCCGATCCGTCCTCCGGTTTGGAGCGCCAGGCGCGGCCCTGATGCGCCTGAACGTCATGGCGCCGCCGCCGGAGTAAGGAAACGGTCGGGCGCCAGCGCCGCCGCGGTGACGCCGAGTGCCGTGACATCCCCAGGCAGAGGCTGGCCGCGCATCAGCGCCGAACTCAGCCTGGCCAAAGTCAGCGACACCTGGAAGCCGTAGCCGCCCTGGCCGGCGAGCCAGAAGAAGCCGGGCAGGCGCGGGTCGAAGCCGGCAACCGGGGTGCGGTCCGGCGCGAAGGTGCGCAGGCCCGCCCACGGCGTCGATGGACGGCCAATGCGCATCGACGTCGCCTGCTCGATGCGGTCGACGGCGATCGCGACGTCGATGTCTTCCGGATATGCGTCGCAAGGCTCGGAGTCGGTTTCGTCGGCGAGCGAGCCGATCAGCCTGCCGGCATCCGGCTTGAAGTAGAACTGTTCGTGCAGGTCGACGACCAGCGGCCAGCCGGCAATATCCGTGCCGGCGGGCGGATCGAACAGGAAGGCGGTGCGCCGCTTCGGCTGGAAGCCAAGGCCGGAGAGCCCCGCCATGGCGGCGACGACATCGACCCAGGCGCCGGCAGCGTTGACGACGATGTCGGCCGAATAAGCACCGACGCTCGTTTCGACCCGCAAGCCGCCGCCGAAGGCAGAGATGGCGCGGACCTCCTCGCCGGTGCGGATGATGCCGCCGCTGGCCTTCAGCGCGGAGGCGCTAGACCCCAGCATCTTGCCGGTGTCTACGTCCACCGCGTCCGGCTCATGGACGCCGCCGCAGGTGGCTTCAGTGGCAATGACCGGGACCAGCGCGTTGAGCTCGGCGGCCGACAGGCGGCGCACGCTGGGCACCAGCGCCTGCAATTCACCGGCCAGCCGGTCGATGGCGGCGCCGTCACCGCTCCAGCCGACATGCAGCGCGCCGCGCCGATGGGCGACGAAACCGCCCTCGACTATTGCCTGCCGGCTGGCCAGCGTCAGCCCGCGCACCAGCCGGTTGCCGTAGGTCTCTGTGAACAAAGCGGCGGAGCGGCCGCTGGCATGATAGCCGAGATGCGGCTCGCGCTCGATGACGGTGACTTCAGCCCAATCCCGGACGGCGGCGGCCAGTGACAGGCCGGCAATGCCGCCGCCGATGATGACGATCTTTTGGGGAGAATTCGACTGCATCCATCAGTCGTAAAAATAATCAGCGACGACCGCAAGCGGGAGGCGTCACGCACCCGCCGCTCGGTAAGCTCGCAGTCCAACACGCTGCGCCAGCTGGCTCTCTGAATTCCCAGGGACACGCTTCGAGTTTTTCTGCATGCTGGTTCAGTCTTTCTGGTTCGAACCGGCCGACGAAAACGGCTATACGACCGACGTAGCCGCAAGTCGCGCCAACCCGATGAGGAAAATCCAATGAGTTTTGAAAAAGTAGCTGTCATCGTGGCAGGCGGCAGCGGCATGGGGGCGGCGGCGGCCAAGCGCCTGGCGGCGGACGGGTTCAAGGTCGCCATCCTGTCTTCCTCCGGCAAGGGCGAGGCGCTGGCCAAGGAGCTGGGCGGCATCGGCGTCACCGGCTCCAACCAGTCGAATGACGATCTGCAGCGCCTCTGCGACCTGACGCTGGAGCGCTATGGCCGCATCGACGTGCTGGTCAACAGCGGCGGCCACGGACCGCGCGCGCCGATCCTGGAGATCACCGACGAGCAGTGGCATACCGGCATGGATGTCTATCTGCTGAACGTCGTCCGCCCGGTGCGCATCGTGGCGCCGCAGATGGTCAAGCAGAAGGGCGGCGCCATCATCAACATCTCGACAGCCTGGGTGGTCGAGCCGAGCCCGATGTTCCCGACATCGGCCGTGTTCCGCGCCGGCCTTGCCGCCTACACCAAGGTCTTCGCCAACACTTATGCCGCCGACAATGTGCGCATGAACAATGTGCTGCCGGGCTGGATCGACAGCCTGCCGGCCACCGAGGAGCGCCGCGACTCGGTGCCGATGCAGCGCTACGGCACGTCGGAAGAGATCGCCGCGACCATCGCCTTCCTGGCTTCGGAAGGCGCCGGCTACATCACCGGCCAGAACATCCGCGTCGACGGCGGCATCATCCGCGCTATTTGACGCGTGGGCCGGGTGGGGGGCATCTCCGACACGCGCCGCTTCAGGGCGATCTCACAATACCTTTGAGACGAAGGGAGAAAAAATGCGGCTTCTGATACTCGGCACCGGCTGGATGGCGCAGGAACATGCAAGCCGCTTCAGCGCCATCGAGGGCGTCGACATCGTCGGCGCCGTCGATGTCGATCCGGCTCGGGTCGGCGAATTTGCCGACAGTTTCGGGATCCCCAACCGCTTCACCGGGCTGGAGGAGGCGCTGCGATGGGGTGCCTTCGACGCGGTGGCCAATGTCACGCCGGACCGCATACACCACCCGACCACAATGGCGCTGATCGCCGCCGGCAAGCCGGTGCTGTGCGAGAAGCCGCTGGCCGAGAACTTCGGCAAGGCCACCGAGATGGCCGACGCGGCTGAGGCCGCCGGCACCGTCAATATGGTGAACCTCACCTACCGCAATGTCGCCGCACTCCAGAGGGCGCGCCAGATGGTGCAGGCGGGCGAGATCGGCACGGTCCGGCATGTCGAGGCGTCCTATCTGCAAAGCTGGCTGGTGTCGAAATTCTGGGGCGACTGGCGCAGCGATCCGAAATGGCTCTGGCGCCTGTCGCGCGGCCACGGCTCGAACGGCGTGCTCGGCGATGTCGGCATCCACATCCTCGATTTCGCCAGCTATGGCGCGGCCCTCGGCATCGACCATGTGTTCTGCCGGCTGCGCACCTTCGACAAGGCGCCCGGCAACCGCATCGGCGAATACGGGCTGGACGCCAATGATAGCTTCGCCATGACGCTGGATTTTTCCAACGGCGCCTTCGGCGTGGTGCACGCCAGCCGCTGGGCGACCGGCCATCTCAACGAGCTGCGCCTGCGCATCTATGGCGACAAAGGCGGCATCGAGGTGGTGCACAATCTCGACGGCTCGGCGCTGAAGGCGTGCGTCGGCGAGAATGTCGACGATGGCAAATGGGAGGAGCTCGACGCCGGCACCGTGCCAACCAACTACCAGCGTTTCGCCGATGCGGTGCGAAGCGGCGTGCAAGCCGAACCGTCCTTCCGCCACGCGGCCGAATTGCAGAAGGTGCTGGATCTGGCGGTGGTGTCGGACGGGAAGCGGGCGGAGCTGACGGCAAACGCGGATACGCAGTAGGCCTGGGTTCCGTGAGGCGCCGCCAATCTCTCGGCCCCAGGCGCAATTCTTTCAATCATTTCTTGAAATGGAGGTCGGCCATTTCATGGTCTGATGGCGCCAGAGAACACGGGAGGCGTCATTGACCGACTTCATCGGATTGCCGAAAGCCGAAGTGCACATCCACGTCGAAGGCTGCTTCGAGGCCGACGATGTGATCAGCAATTGCGAGGAAGCCGGCATTCCGCTGCGCGCGCCGCGCGACAGGCTCTTCGAAGCGCATGATTTGAAGAGCTTCCTCGAGATGCTCGACTGGCTGTGCGGGACATTCCGGACGCGCGAGCAACTCTTCACCGCTGCCTACAAATTCGCGCAGCGCATGAGCCGAAGCGGCGTGCGTTATGCCGACGTCATCGTCAATCCAACGCACTGGCCGCATTGGCACAGCAACATCGCCGGGATGATCGACGCGTTCGACGCGGGTTTCGCGGCCGCCGAGCAGGACGGACACCCGCCGGTCGGGCTTTGCGTCAGTCTCCTCCGCACCCAGTCGGCGGCGGAAGCGATCGAACTGGTGGAACTGCTGAGCGCGATCAGGCACAAGCGCGTCGTTGCGTTATCCATCGATGGAAATGAAGCGGCTGCCGGCCGCACCGGACCACGCTTCGCCGAGGCATTCCGCCGCGCCGGCGCCGCGGGTTTGCGGCGCACCGTTCATGCGGGCGAGTCGAGCGGCCCGGAAGGAGTGCGTGACGCGATCGAACTGCTTGGCGCCGACCGCATCGACCACGGCGTGCGGGCGATCGAAGAACCGGAACTCGTCGAGTTGCTGGCGCGAAGGCAGATTCCGCTGGGCACATGTCCGATCTCCAACGTGGCGCTCGGCGTGTATCCTTCGCTTGCCGAGCATCCGCTCGATACCCTGCGCAAGGCCGGTGTCCCGGTCTCGATCAACACCGACGACCCGTCGCTGCTCGACACCACGCTCGAAGCATCCTACGCCGCCTGCGCCGAAGCCTTCGCCTGGGACGACGAGACCATCCGCCATCTCGCCGCGACATCGGTGCATGCGAGCTACGCCGACCCTGCGCTGAAGGCGCGGATCCTGGCCGATCTGGCGTCGTGGCGGGGCTAAGCCGAACTCCATTTTTGCGGGCGCGCAGGCCAGGACTGGGCAAGCCGCCGAGGTCAGTTCGCCGGCGCTAACTGATCCGCATCCGTCAGCGTTTGTAAAAACGCGACGATGTCGTCGATCTCGGCGTCGTCAAGCGCCGGTCTGTCGCCGGGCTTTTTGCCGTCGAAGGGCGGGTCCTGGTTGAGGTTTGCCCAGTAAGCCTTTGGCAGATCGTCATATTGCCTGACCGTGCCGTCGGCATTTCTGGGATACCAATGGCCGGGATCCGTATCGCGGCTGGCGTAGAAGGCGACCGCGTCGCGCAGGGTGTGGACAATGCCGTTGTGGAAGAAGCTCTTGCGCAGCGCGACATTGCGCAGCGTCGGCGTCTTGAACAGGCCGCAATAGTCGGCCCGGCCACGAAGATCGGTGCGCAGCGGGCCGCACAGGCCGAGATCGGCATAGGCGGGATCGGCATTGGCCGGTATGGCCGGGTTGCGCGGCACGGCGATGGCGATCAGGCCGAAATCGGTGAATTGCGGCGGCTCGCCGTCATTGGCGGGTTCGCTGAGATGACAGCTGGCGCAATTGCCCTTCGTCTCGTCCTCGAACAGCGCACGGCCGCGCAATTCCTGCGCCGTGAGCTGCGCCTTGCCGGCGAGGAAGGCGTCGTATCGGCTGGAATAGGGATAGAAATCAGGTGCGCTCTGCTCGAAGGTGCCGAGCGCCTCGGTGGCGGCGTCGAAGGCTTCGCCGGGGTGGTCGAACACGTCGTCGCCGAAGGTGGTCTTGAACGCACCGGCATAAGCCGCCTTGCGCAAGGCGGCGGTGACGGCGGCCGCATCCTTGTTGGCCATCTCGAAAGGCGAGAGCAGGGGGATTTTCGCCTGGTCCTGGCCGTGGTCGGCGCGGCCGTCCCAGGTCAGGCCGCCGGTCGGGCCATTGTCGATGCTCTCATCGCCCTCGTCCTCGGAATCGTAGAAATGCTCGGTGAAAGCGGGGGAGGCCTGCAGATAGCGCAGCGAGGGCACGGCGCGCACGCCGGGCCGGTCGAGATTGGGGCCGCCCATTTCCACCGGCGAGGCCGAGGCCGGACCGAAAGCATGGTGAGGATCATGGCAGGACGAGCAGGATTGCTTGCCCGAGGCCGACAGCGCCGGATCGAAGAACATTTTCTTGCCAAGCGCAGTCAGTGCGGCGGCCCGCGCGAACGCGTCCGCGCGTGATAGCGGTCCGGGGTGGACGCTGCCGGCTGGCAGTCCGGCGGCAGGCCAGAGGATTGCGATGCCGGCAAAGGCTGCAATGGCAGCGGATTTCCATCGTCTCATGGCAGTGCGGTCCGTTTGCCTTGGCGTAAAAGCGTATTGCTACGGATTGATGACCGTTGGTGAGGTTCAATTCTGCCTGCGTCGTGTTCCTTCGCGCCCCCCTCTGTCCTGCCGGCGGTTCCTACTATCCACACGCGCCCGCCGGGATGCCACAAAGCTGACAAGCACCAGTTCTAGCGTCCAAAAGTTCCTCCAGCCACGAGGCATCTTCCCATGACCAGGTCGTTTCTCTCCCTTTGCCTCGCCTCGACGGCGCTGGCATCGTTCGCCTCTGCGGCCAACGCCGCCCCTCCCGGCTACGACAAGATCGACACCGTCGTCGTCATCTATGCCGAGAATCGCAGCTTCGATAACCTCTATGGCGGCTTCCCCGGCGCCAATGGGCTGGCCAATCTCTCGGCCGACCAGGCGCGCCAGCTCGACCGTGACGGCAAGCCGCTCACCGAACTGCCGCCGGCCTGGGGCGGGCTGACCGGCAAGGGGGTGACGCCTGTGGTGACCGAGGCGCAGTCGGCGCATCTCGGCAATGCCAGCTTCGCCATCGATGATGCCAGCGGATTCAACGAGAAAACGTCTGTCATCACGCGCGACCTCTGGCATCGTTTCTATCAGGAGCAGATGCAGATCGACGGCGGCCGGAATGACAAGTTCGCCGCCTGGGCCGATTCCGGCGGGCTGGTGATGGGCCATTATGACGGCTCCGGCCTGCCGATGTGGGCGGTGGCGAAGAAATATGTGCTCGCCGACAATTTCTTCCAGGGCGCCTTCGGCGGCTCCTTCCTCAACCACATCATGCTCGCCTGCGCCTGCGTGCCGGTCTATCCCAATGCCGACACCAGCCCTGTGAAGGGGCAGATCGCCGTCGTAGAACCGGACGGCGTGACGCTCAAGGTGGCCGACAACTCGCCGCAATCGGCGCTTGGCGGCGCGCCGAAATTCGTCAATGACGGCGCCATCACGCCCGACTTCCATGTCGTCAACACCATGCAGCCGCCCTATCAGCCGAGCGCCAACAAGCCGGCCGAGGGCGGCGACAAGGCACTGGCCGACCCGGCGGCGCCGACGACGCTGCCGCCGCAGCACGACATCACCATCGGCGACCTGCTGTCGCTGAAAGGCATCGACTGGGCCTGGTATGCCGGCGCCTGGCAGGCAACGCTCGACGGCAAGAACGCGACGCCGGTGCCGAACTTCCAATTCCACCACCAGCCGTTCAACTATTTCGCGGCTTACGCGCCGGGCACGGCCGCGCGGGCCGAGCATCTCAGGGACGGCGGCCTGGATGGGGCTGAATTCATCAAGGCGATCGACGACGGCAAGCTGCCTTCGGTGAGCTTCTACAAGCCGCAGGGCAACCTCAACGAGCACAGCGGCTATGCCGATGTGACATCGGGCGACCAGCACCTGGCCGAAATCGTTGCGCATCTGGAGAAGAGCCCGCAATGGAGCCACATGCTGGTGGTCGTCACCTATGACGAGAATGGCGGCTTCTGGGACCATGTCGCGCCGCCCAAGGCCGACCGCTGGGGCCCGGGCAACCGCGTCCCGGCCATCATCATCTCGCCCTATGCCAGGATGGGTACCGTCGACCACACGCAATACGACACGACCTCGATCCTGCGCTTCATCACCGCGCGCTACGACCTGCCGGTGCTGACCGGCATCGTCGCCCGCGACAAGGCGCTGCGCAACAACGACCAGCCGCCGATGGGCGACCTGAGCGCGGCGCTGGACCTGAGCCGATAAGGGCAGGGCCGGCGAAAAAGGGCCACGCGTCGCGCAGGCCCTTCTCAGCCGCCATTCACCAAGGCAAGGACGAGTTTCTGCAGATTGCCGCCCTGGCCGAACTCGACGCGGTCGAAATCGCGGCTTGCCTGGCGCTGCGCCAGCGAGAGCGCGGACAGGCGTTTGGTCATCTCGACCCGGATCTTGCTGCATTTGGGGTCATCGGCAACCGTCAGCCCAACGGTCGCCGCCTCGATCTTGCGCACCATGTCGACGATATCGGCGCCATGCACCTTTTCGTGGGCGCTGACGCCGGCAAGGAAAACCTCCCAGTTCTTCTGGATAGCTGATGGCAGCGGCGAGGAGGGGCTGGGCAAAGTATAGGTGATGATCAGCTTCGGCTTCGCCGAAACCAGCACGCAGGCTCCGGCACGCGCCTGGTAGTCCCTGGTCCAGGTCAACTTGAAATTGGTGTGGGCGATGGCACGAGCAATGCCGACATTCGGTCCGTTCTCGCCGATAGACCGGTAGAGCTCCGGTCCAGACTGGCCTGAAATGGCGTAGGTCTCGACCTTCTCGACCGGCTTCCATTGGGCATGGGCGGTGAGCGGCCAGGCGACCAGGGCGGACACCGAAAGACACAGACGAATGCAGGCTCGCAACACCGCTCTCCGCAAAACCAGGGCTGGCCCATCTCGCCGCGACGGCAATGCGACGGGATCGCTTTTCCTATAGGCTGGCGGCGTGTACCGCAATTGTCGGGTGCTGGTGGCCAGCAACAATCGGCAGGGTGCTGGCGCGGTGTGGCAAGGCCAAGCCAGCAACTGATGCGGATTGAGAGGCGGTTCCCGGAGCCTGGCCTCGAATGCCGGCGCTGCCCCTCATCTGCCTGCCGGCATCTTCTCCCCGTATAGTGACAGTATAGTGACGGGGAGAAGGACGCTGGCATCAATGATTTCGCCAATCGCCACCATTGCAGAAAGCGCGCCGGCGTCGCGGCTGCCCCTTTCTCCCCGTCACTATACGGGGAGAAATGTCCGGCAGGACAATGAGGGGCGGCGCCTGCCTGGGCCAGTTCGGGCCGGCGCCGACTGGCGCATGCGGGAATTCTTTCAGGCTCTATTCAAATTGCCGGCAAGAGCGGATATAGGTCAGCTAAGTTGACCTATATTGGAAACGTCTGGGGAGGCGTGACTTGACCCTTATGAACCTCCTGGCTTCGCGCTCCTCGCGTATGAAAGCCTCCGAAATCCGCGAACTCCTGAAGCTGCTCGACCAGCCCGACATCATCTCGTTCGCCGGCGGCATTCCCGATCCGTCGCTGTTTCCGGCCGACGCCATCCGCGACGCCTATGCCGATGTGCTCGGCGGCGCGGAGGCAGGCGCTGCCCTTCAGTATCAGGTCTCGGAAGGTTATCTGCCGCTGCGGCGGTGGATTGCCGGGCAGATGGGCAAGCTCGGCGTTGCCTGCGACGAGGCCAACATCTTCATCACCTCCGGCTCGCAGCAGGCGCTGGACTACCTCGGCAAACTGTTCCTGTCGCCTGATGACACCGCGCTGGTGACGTGGCCGACCTATCTCGGAGCGCTGCAGGCCTTCAACGCCTACGAGCCGCGCTATGACCGGCTGCGGACCGATGGCGGCAACATGACGCCGGATGCCTATCGCGCGGCGGCTGCCGCCCCCACAGCTTTTTCAAGAGGGGGCGGCAAGGTCAAGTTTGCCTATCTGGTGCCTGACTTCGCCAACCCGACCGGCGAGACGCTCACCCGCCAGCAGCGCGAAGCGGTGCTCGACCTTGCCCAAGAACTCGACATCGCCGTCATCGAGGACGCCGCCTATCGCGCGCTGCGCTATGACGGCGAAGGCGTGCCGCCGATCCTGGCGCTCGACTGCATCAGGTCGGGCGGCATCGACAAGGCACGCACGCTCTATTGCGGCTCGTTCTCGAAAATCCTGTCACCGGGCATGCGCGTCGGCTGGGTGTGCGCGCCGCGCCATGTGGTCGAAAAACTGGTGCTGATGAAGCAGGCGTCGGACCTGCACAGCCCGTCCATCAACCAACTGGTCATGCACCGTGTCGCCGAAGCCGTCTTCGACGGCCAGGTCGAGAAACTCATCGGCGCCTATCGCGAGCGTCGCGACGGCCTGCTCGCAGCGCTCGAGGCCAACATGCCGCAAGGCGTGACCTGGAGCCGCCCGGAAGGCGGCATGTTCGTCTGGATGACGCTGCCGGAGGCGTCGGATGCGACCGAATTGCTGACGCGATCGGTGAAGGAGGCGCGCGTCGCCTTCGTGCCCGGCAATGCCTTTCATGCCGACGGCACCGGGCGCAACACGCTGCGGCTGTCCTTCACGCTGGCCGACCGTCGCGCGGTGACCGAGGGCATTCCAAGACTGGCGGCCCTGCTGAGGGAATAGCATCGCCCGGCGCACTTGTTGGAGGGATCAACAGTTCCGTCGGCTGCCACCGGCGGTTCGCGCCAACTTGCCTAATTTCGGGCCGCTTTTGGGCTAAACTCATTGGCATCTTGGCTGGAAAGTGGAGGAAGCCATGACCTTGCGCCTCGCCTTTGCCGTGCTCGTGCTGTTCGGTCTCGCCAACGAGGCGGCGGCCTTCGAGATTTCCAGCCCGTCGGTCTCCGACGGCAAATGGGCCGAAAAATATCTCGGCGACAAGGCCGGCGGCTGCAGCGGCCAAAGCGTATCGATCGCCTTGAACTGGAAGAACCCTCCGGCTGGCACCAAGAGCTACACGCTCACCATGTTCGACCCCGACGCCGGCGGCGGCAAGGGTTTCTGGCACTGGCTGGCCTGGAACATCCCGGCAAGCGCCAAGGGCTTGGCCGAGGGTGCCGGCTCGAAGGGCGGCAAAAGCCTGCCCAAGGGCACGGTGCTCGGCAAGGGCGGCATCGGCCGCGCCGGCTATTTCGGGCCATGTCCGCCGCCCGGCAGCGGCACGCATCACTACGTCTTCACGCTCTATGCGCTCGGCGAGGCGAAGCTGCGCGCGCCGGAAAATCCTTCTCCGGAAATGGTCGCGGTCGCCGCGAAGAGCCAGGCGCTCGGCGAGACCAGCGTGACGTACACCTACGGGAGATAGGCAAGTCGCCGGCAACGTCCGGTCCACGCCCCCAAGGCCGAATTCAGCCAATCGTTCTGATCCACCCGCGCATTGACGGCGCCGGCCGCAAACCTAAATTCGAGGGTCTTTGCGAGGAGGAAGTTGGATGGAACTGCATCGCGGCCGGCTCATCGACCACATCCAGCTGGTGGTGAGGGATCTCGCCGCCAGCCGTCGTTTCTACGAGGCAGTGCTGGGCGTGATCGGCGTTCCGATCGGCGGCACCGGCGAGGATTATTTCTGGGCCGACGAACTGTTCATCTCCAGCGCCGACAGCCGGGCCGCGCAGGGAAAGCTCACCGGCCGCCACCATCTGGCCTTCCAGGCCAAGGACCACGCGACGGTCGATGCGTTCCACAAGGCCGGGCTTGCCGCCGGCGGCAAGGACAATGGCGCGCCGGGCGAGCGGACCTATCATCCCGGCTATTACGCCGCCTTCCTGCTCGATCCGGACGGCAACAACATCGAGGCCGTCCATCACGGTCCACACACGCGCAGTGTCGCTTCGGTGAAGATCACCTTCTAGGGAGTTTGGGAATTCTGCTCCGGCGAGGCGGCGTTTTCGGCGCGGCCTTTCCGACGCCGGGACAGCCAACCCGGCGTTGCCAGATCGGCGGCCTTGGTGGCCTGTCAGGGGATTTCGTCGTTCCCCCGGTGGAACATCGTTCGGGGTTGGCCGAAGCCTCCCAAGGTCGTCATCCCAGGGCGAAGCAGGAGCAAAGCTCCGTCGCGGAGACCCGGAGATCCATTCCGCGACCTAGCAGAGGAGTGCAGCGGAGCAGAATTCTGCACCGCAGTGGCGCTCGGGAGTCGCGGCATGGATCCTCGGGTCTGCGCCGCGTCGCTTCGCTCCTTGCTCCGCCCGTGGATGACGACACGGTTTAAGCCGCTTTTCATTCATCTCGTATCCTCGTATACGAGATGAATCCACCCGCATGAGGAGTCTACATGAATCCATTGCCTGAACTCGTGCCGTTTTTCAGCCAGTGGGCGATGCCTGATATGACGCTGGCGGTGCTCGCCGAAGGTGCTGAGGCCGCGCTCAGGCGCGATCCGCTGTGGCAGGGCTCAGGCGCGGCGAGCCTGGACGAATACGCGGTCTGGGCCGCCAACATCTGCGGCATGGCGTGTCTGAAGATGATCCTGGCGGCGCGCGGCGAGATCGTGCCGACGATCGAACTGGCAAGACGGTGCACTGGATATGGCGGCTATGTCGTCAATGAGGGCTCGATCAAGGGGCTGATCTATGCGCCCTTCGTTGCCTTCGTGCAGGCGGAATTCGGCCTGCGGGCCGAGGTGATGACCAATGTCGGGGCGGCGGACATTCCGGCGATCCTGGCCCGGTCGCGGTTCTTCATCGCGTCGGTCAGCAGCTTGATCCGCTGGCCCGAGCGCGAGCCGCCGTCGAAGGGCGGCCACCTGGTGCTGGTGACGGCGGCGTCGGACGAGGGTTTTCGCTTTCACAACCCGTCCGGCCACAACAGCGCCACACAGGCAAACGCAGTGTTGGCGCCAGCCGATTTCGACTGCTTCTTCGCCAATCGCGGCATTGCCGTAGCCATTTGATTTCCAGGGATTTCGATGAAGGACAGGGCATTTCAATGAAAGACAGGGCTTTTCAATGAAGGACAAAACCAGGGTTGCCATCCTCTATGGCGGGCGCTCGGCCGAACATGATGTGTCGCGGCTGTCGGCCGCCAATGTGCTGAAGGCGATCGACCGGACGCGCTACGAGGTGGTCCCGATCGCCATCTCCAGGGACGGCAGATGGCTGCTGCAACCGTCGTCCGAGGCTGGCGGCGACGGGGCAGGGGCGCCCGTATCGGAGGACGGTATCGAGGTCGCCCTGCTGCCCGGCGGCAAGGGCCGGCTGGTGGCCGTCACCAATGGTGGCGCGCAGCCCGACCCTATCGATGTGGTCTTTCCCGTCCTGCACGGTCCGTTCGGCGAGGACGGTTCGGTGCAGGGCTATGCCGAGGTCGCCGATGTCGCTTATGTGGGCTGCGGCATCCTCGCCTCGGCCGCCGCCATGGACAAGGATGTCGCCAAGCGGCTGCTGCGCGAGGCGGGACTTGCCGTCGCCCGCTCGGTCACCGTGCATCGCAACGATGTCGGTTCGTTCCAGGAGATCGCCGGGGCGCTCGGGCTGCCTTTCTTCGCCAAGCCGGCGCGCCAGGGCTCGTCCTTCGGGGTGAGCAAGGTGAATGACAGGGATGGCTTCGAGCAGGCCGTCGAAACGGCTTTCCGCTACGACGGCAAGGCGCTGATCGAGGAGTTCGTCGAAGGCCGCGAGATCGAATGCTCGGTGTTGCAGCGGGCCGACGGCTCACTCACGGTGTCGCTGCCCGGCGAGATCATCCCGGCCGGCAAGCATGGCTTCTACACCCATGAGGCCAAATATCTCGACGCCGACGGCGCGGTGGTCAAAGTGCCCGCCGATGTCCCGGCGGCGGTTGCCGACAAGGCAAAGGAGATGGCGCGCCAAGCTTTCCAGGCGCTTGGCTGCGAGGCCATGGCGCGCGTCGATTTCTTCCTGCGCGCCGACGGTTCGCTGCTGGTCAACGAGGTCAACACGCTGCCCGGCTTCACCGACATCTCAATGTACGCCAAGGCGCTGGCGGCGATCGGCATCGACTACATCAAGGTCATCGACGTGCTGATCGAGCACGCGCTGGCGCGGCATGGCGCGCGGTGATCCCCGGGAAGTCCGTCTCTGTTGGGACGCGCTTCCGGTGATCCCGCTCGGGAGCAAATCGCTCAATCCAAGTGTTGGTCCGGCCAAGTGTTGGTCCGGCGTCTGCACCTCAAACCACACGTAACCGACCGACACATGATTGGCTTTCGCGATACCGAGCCGGTCAGGAAAGCCGCTTGGTCAGCGTGATCAGCGCGTGCCAGGAAAACCGGCCGATATAGGGCATTTTCAGCACGACGGAATCGACCGTCCGACCGAGCACGAAGGCCGGTTCGCGCAATATCGACGGCAAAAGTGCGCTGGCTACCGAAAACAAGCCGAAATAGCGAACGTCCGCTTGCGCAAAATAGTGCCGCGCAAGTTCGAAATCCGACACGAGCAGCGGGTGCTCGTCCTCGGTGCGAATGCCGGGCGTGCTGGACCGATAGGCGTTCAGGAGCGGATTGTGGCCCATCGGCTCGTAGAACAGGGCCTTTCCTCCCGGGCGCAGCACGCGCGAGACTTCCGTGTAGCATTTGACGAGGTCGAGGTGATGGATGATGCCCCGGCCGTAGACTAGATCGAAGCTGCCGTCCGGAAACGTCATTGCCTCCGCGTTCATCGCCAGAAATTCGGTGTTTGAAGCCTCAAGCTCCCTGGCACGCTCCTCGGCGCGCCGCACTGCGACGTCTGAAATGTCGATGCCCACCAGGGACCGGCACACCGTGGGCAAATGCAGATCGTCGAGGCTCCATCCGCCGGTCGAGCAGCCATATTCCAGCAGGTCCGCATCGGTGGCCAGACGCCTGATTAGCGCGTCCTGCTGCATCGCGCCATGGCGGATCGCCCAGTACCACTTGTCCAGATGTTTGCGGGGATCTTCCGCCTGCGCGAAACGCGCGTTGTGAAACTCCCGCTCGCGGGCAATTATGTCCTTTTGCTCTGTGACCATGTCTCTCTCCCGGTGTCGAGCAACGGCTTCGATTAGAACATAGGCTCAGTTACAATGATATATTAGTGCAACGATCAGATTGTCCTTGATCACTGCTGTGTTTTGTTATGAGCTTTGCCTTATAGGAGGCAGGGTCTTCTGTCCATAACATACTCATCTTGAAGGTTCCCGATCAGGGCCGTATCCATGACGCGCGCGCCGAGGCCGAGGCGCTCTCGCTGTCGCGAGCGCTCGGCTTCGAGACGACTGATGCCGTGGTCGTGCCTTTCGGCGCTTCGCCGATCTCATCTCCTCGAACATCGGAGTGCTGACGGCGGCGTTCGGGCTGGGCGCGCCGGCGGCGGTCGAGCAGCGCGATACGTTCCTCGACCGGGCAGGGGGCTGGCTGATGAGTTGAACCGGCGCCTGATGCTGCCGCCATCAAGCGGCGCTTGCATCAGGTCGCCGTTATTGGATCGGGGCCGGCTGCGAAAATGCGGGCGTGTCGATCGCAGGCTCGTCACCATCAACGGCGTCGTTTCCAGACAAAGCCAGGCCGTTGCTCAATGCATCGAATTCGATCGCCGCGCCAATCAGTTGGGCTGCCTGCAGGACCAGATGTTCAACGTCCTCGAGGGCGACATTCTCGGCCAGGTTCCTGACCCTGATCCTTTCCGCCACCACCGTGACGTTGACGATGCCTGCCGTTTTGAATGCGGTGCAGACCGTCGAACTGACGTCATCGCGCAACCGTGTGGAATAATCGTATCGCATCGAAACCTCCCAAAGGGATCTGGTTTCCGTTAAGACCGCAGCATGCGCCGAATGCTGGTTCGTGGCAAGTCAAATCTTGAAAATATATATGTAAATCATATAGTTAGCATAGTTACGCAAACGCTCGATCTGTGTCTGATCATCATCATGCGAGAGGTGCAGCATTCACGGCCTCCGCTCATTGGCGGCACTTGACGTGGTATGAAGCTATTCCTAACTATGAGACAAGTGAGGCAAATACTAACTCGGCGCATTTTGGTCCTGCGCAAGGAGGCGCACATGGCTGAACTGGAACGACCGGAACGACTGCAGATCATGCTCACCCATGATGAACTCGCGGCCCTGGAAAACTGGCGTTTCGACAAGCGCATGCCCAGCCGCTCGGCCGCGGTGCGGGAACTGCTTCGCCGCGGTCTAGCCTCGGAAGGCTTCCTGACGGCGGAGCTTGGTGCGAAATCGCAGGAGTTCGGGGTGATCATGCCCGACGGCAACGGCAAGAAATCGCCTGACCGACCGGAGTGAACCGTTCGCCCGGCGCCGTAATCTTCACACCGGCGATTGCCTTGAACCGCTTGCGCCTTATCTGATTGGGAAACTGGAATTACGAGCGGCGATGATCGACATAGACGGCGGTGACAAACATGGGGCAACCGCCGACGCGCGCCTCGCTGCAATCGTCGATTCCTCTTTCGACGCCATCATCAGCAAGGACCTGAACAGCATCATCCAAAGCTGGAACCAGGCGGCGGAACGCATGTTCGGCTACAGCGCCGAGGAGGCTATCGGCCAGTCCATCCTCATGCTCATTCCCGATCACCTCAAGAGCGAGGAGACCGAGATCATCACCAAGGTTCGCAGCGGCGACCGAGTGGCGAGCTATGAGACGACGCGAAAGCGTAAGGATGGCATGCTCATTTCCGTCTCGCTTACGGTCTCACCGATCAAGAGCGAAGGTGGCGAGATCATCGGCGCGTCGCAGATAGCCCGCGATATTTCCGCCGCCAAGGAAAGCGAGCGGCGGATCAGGCTGCTGATGAGGGAGGTCAACCATCGCGTCAAGAACCAGTTCGCGGTCATCCTGTCGATGGTCAGGGAGACGAGCAAGCGCTCGAGCGATCCCTATGAGTTCGAGGAACTGATCCGCGCCCGCATCATGGCGCTGTCGCGGTCGCACGATCTGCTTGTCACCTCGGAGTGGGCGGGGGCCAGCCTCTTCGACCTGATCCAGGAACATTTGAAGCCGTTCGGCCGTGAGGAGCAGATCCTGCTTTCGGGTCCTGTCCTGACGCTGCAGTCGAATGCGGTGCAGAACCTCGGCATGGCCTTCCACGAGCTCGGCACGAACTCGTCCAAATATGGCGCGCTCGCCAGCGACGCCGGCCGGGTCGAGATCACTTGGAAAATCGGTTCGGGTGCCGTCGGCGGGCGTGAATTCCAGCTGCTTTGGGAGGAGACATCATTGCCCCGTCCTGGCGACAAGGGCGAGCAGATCGCGCGCAAGGGTTTCGGCACCGTCGTCCTGCAGCGCGTGGCGCCGCAGTCGCTGGGCGGCTCAGCCGTCCTGGAACGGTCGCCCGGTCATCTCAGCTGGCGCCTCGACGCGCCGCTGGCATCGATCATCGTGCCGCAAGCCGGTGGCGAAGACGATGGCGCGGCTTTGGGCTTCGGCAGTTAGAGCAATTCCAGGAAAAGTGTGAAACGGTTTTCCCGGGAAAGCGCATAGCGCTTTCCCTTGGGAATTGCGTCAAAACAAAAGAGATCTGGAGCGCATCCGTCGAAGGATCCGACCCTTATACTGAGGCGGGGCGGCGGGCTTTCCGCCGCCCCGGTTAACGATCACGAATGATGACGGAGATGCCTTTCGGCATCGACTTCTCCAACCGTCAAGCTCTGGAAGCCCGGCATCAGCTGCCATATGGCTGCAAGACCGATGATCACATAGGCAAGGCGAGCCGGGGTGGCTCCCCCAAAGACCGTGCCGATCACGTCGAGGCCTATCAAGCCCATGGCCAGCCAGTTCAAGCCGCCAAGGATGATAAGCGCCAAGGTGACCAGGTTCATGATGCGCATAAAACGCCTCCTGATGTTGCCTTACAAACGTCCGCAAAAACGGCGTCTGCAGAAAAAACGCCTGTGGTTTCAGGCGGTTCCATTAGTCACGAAATTGTGAACAACGGCAACAGTCCGTGACCAACCTTGCGAAGGCTGGTTGGAAGGAGCGAAGCTGGGCCGGCATTGCGCGCCCGGAGACCGCGACGGCTGCGCCGAACGATGTTTCGGAGCCGGGAGAACTCACTCCACCAGGATATGCGCCTCGCGCGCGGCCTCGACAAAAGCCTCCCTGGCGGTATCGGGAGAGACGTCGCCGCTCGTCGCCCGACGGCAGGCGCGCAGCGCGGACTGGTGCTTCGGGCTGCCGGCGTCACGCCAATGTGTCGTCAGCAATTCGATGGCCTCCTGTGTGTTGGTCAAATTGCGGGTGGCACCGGCCACGCCGACCGAAACCATGACGGGCCTTGAAAACCATGCAGTTTGCATCGGAGCCTCTACAACATTGCGAACATAGAACGCTTGTGGCGGCGCATGGTTTCAAAAGCCATCGGGCCGGATCATGGTTCGATGCACCAGAATCTAGTCGGGCTGTTCATCTGCTCGGCATGCGAGGCCGCTGGACGCGACCGCCGGCCGGTGTTCTTCACATGCATCCCGGATTACGAAGGTCATCAGCGGGAGCGCAATCGTGACTGGAACCCGACTTTCGACCGTGACAAGCCAGAGCCGATTTGCAAACCAGAGCCGACTTGACGGAACATTAGCGGCTCTAAAGATTGATGCATGCGGCAGGTGGTGCCCTCCATCGCCTGCCGAAGATCGGACCTTCGATCGGCCCGCGTCCTCCGCCAGAGGCGCGGGCTTTCAAATCTTTCCTCTGGGGAAGAGATGGCCGACAAGCCGGCCACAACCTACATCGTGAGCGTGTTCGAGGCGGTGTTCAAAGACTGCGGCGATACCACGCTCAACAAGTCGCATGCAGAATTCTGCGCGATGGCGAAGAAGATGGGTGGCTGACCAACGCCCGAATTATCCTTTCCCTGTCTCCTGGCCCGCTACACCGTAACGGGCCATTTTTTGCACCCGGTCAGATCACGGAACGGCTAGCGCGCCGACTGTTTCTTGGCCTGTGCGGCAATGGCACAGAGGAACGCCAGTGCGGCGGCATCGCATGCCTCCCGAGACGGACCCTTGGCGAAAAGAACCGCGTCCGCAGCCGGTATCGTCAGGCCATGCTTTCTTGCGAATGAAGTGACTTCGTAAGGCTGATTTTCTGGTTGAGTGCCGGCGTCGAAATCGTAATCCATGGTCGAATTCCTCCCAGTTCGCGACCTTTTCCCTCTCCGCCTGAGGTAAAATTAGATGCCGGCTGCCGCGCGAGTCTAGCAACTGGGGATTGCGTAAAACGATATAACGCCGAACCTACCTACATCTTGTTGTTTCGACAGCATCTAAGGATGCGGGATCCTGCTACAATCCCCTATGGCCATTCGAATAGCGGTTGTCCTGGCGCTTCTTTTCGCCTTCGCCTACGGATTCGCAAAACTCGTGGAACGGTATGGCGGCGTGGGCGATCGGCCCTCTCCGTGTGCCGAAAAGCCTGATTGCCCACACCCGAACGTGCCACCTCCTGAGCCTAAGCCTTCCTAAGCCTCACGCCAGCGCCGCCGCCATTCTCGGGGATGAACTCGACACCGGCCGCTTCGAGGGTTCGTCGCACCGCCGCTACATTATTGGTAAGCCCAACAGCGGCAGACTCGCTCGCTTCCATCCGTCGAAGCGTCGCGACTGATATCGACGCAGCTATGGCCAACTCGCTTTGCCAAAGCCCGAGCAAAGCCCTGGCGGCACGCCTGACAAGCGAAAGGCGTTCCTTGCGGTGCTTCATCTGCTGGTGCCGCTAGGCTGATCAAGTGCTATCTCTGTGGCAGAAAAGTCACACAACTCGAATATGCAGTGCTTCAACCGGCGCGCGCTTATTATCCAGTTAAGCGAGGCGTACCGTTGTCAACGGGGCAAAGGGGACGCCCCCTTGACCGCATTTCCTCCCGAACTAGCGCCCGCTGCCTCACGGTGGCGGGCTTTTCATTCTGCGGCTGTCGTCTCCCGAGCGTCCGACACCTCTCCAAGCATTCCGAGCGTCTTAAGCCGATACTCCATTGCCAATTTCGAGACGTCAAACTTCAGGGCAAGAGCTTGGATCGTGTTGATCCCCTCATGCAGCAGCCGCTTTATGGTGGCTTTCGGCATTAGCAAGCTGGACGCAAATTGATTGGCCTGTACCTCGTGATGGTAATCAAGTGGGCGAGCAGTATTACGATTGGCGGCCTCGTCGAAGAGACGGTCCAAATGCCGGTGTTCCTTGAGTAGGTCACGATGCATCATGAAGTGCCCAAGCTCATGAGCGGCAGTGAAACGTTTGCGTTGGGGGCCTTCATGTGCGTTGACTGCTATAGTGCAATGCCACCCGTCGTATTCGATGTAGCCAGACTCGCCTTCAGGCATATCGCGCTCAACATAGGTAAGCCCGATTTCACTGATGATTGCCTTCACATCGACCGGAGCGACCAGAGCGTATTTTTGAACGATAGCGTTCACGTCTCCATAGTTAATCATGCCGTTTTGTCTCCATCGAGACTATCTACCGCCGCCTGCGCGTCACCACTTGTGGTCCCTAGCGTATTTTTCAAGGTCACTAGATCCGCAACCTCACGGCTCACCATTGCGGATAGCTCTGACTTTACCAGATTCTCGGCGGTCGCGCGCGCGACTTCGCTCGATGTGGCTCTCAGCGACTGATACCCCCAGATCGCAAGCATTGCGATAAAAATCCCAAGCGCAGTCAACATTACGCCGAGCGCAGCCAGAACGATCGTCACGACCTCGACTGAGGTGAAGCCTGAAACGACATAGTACCCTCGGCCGATGAAGAGGTAGAGTAGGCACACGAAAAGCGCGATATTGATCGTGAACATCAAGCCGAAAATCAATCGGCGCATTACCCGCATGCCAAGCCCCCCAAAGCATTAAGTCGCAGATAGTCGCAGGAATGCCACCGAAAGCAATCAAGCGCCGTTCAGGCAAATTCGCAGGCGTTTATTCGACCGATATTCGACATTTTCAGCCGCCTTATACCTAAGCTGTTGATTTTTCTGGTTCCCGCTCATGGGCTCGAACCACGATTCACGCCTTCAAAGGGCGCTGTCCTACCATTAGACGAAGCGGGAGAAGCTGGGATGGTTATGGGGCCGGTGCGGCGGCCCGTCAATTCGGAATAAGCCGCTTGGCTCTTTCGCGAGTTCCCTACGCTTTGACGCTTTCCTTTATATTCGCCAATGCTAATATACATATGACGTGACGTCATGTGCGTACGTCTGGGGACGCTGCGATGGAGGGTGTTCCAATGAAAATAGTCATGTTTTGCGCCGCGGTCATGATCGCGGCGAGTGGTGTCGCCGTTGCCAAGGAGAAGAAGGTGGCAGTCAGTAACGCCGCTACCTTGTGCTCTACCAAACATTCGGCCAAGAAGCCGAAGCCGGTTCCAAAGTTGGACTGCGGTTTGACGGGAACTGCCACGTCGCCAGACCACAACGCGCAGCCGGTAAAGCCGCGTCTCGGATATGACACCAACCCGTGGATCACATTGGGCTTTTGATTTCCACGCCTTGGATGGACATTTCGGGGCATGGATGGCGCGCTGCCGGCAGGCTGCCTTCGATATGGCGAAAGAGATCGGCGACAAGGTTTGCGTGAGGAGATCACGCTAATTCGCCCCTGATGGCATTCACCTCAAGCTGGGTGTCGCGAACCAGAGATGGTGTGGCCCGGTGCGGCGGCTCGTCAATTCGGGAAGTTGTCGACCGGCTCTTCGCAGCGATAGACCGGGCAGTGCCCGTCGCGAGCCGGTATATAGGCAGACATCGGCACTTCCGGCCAGTCGCACTCGTTGCCGAACTGCCTGACGTAACGGTCATAGGTGTTCGGGCCGGTGGTCAGCACCACGGCGCGACGGCTCTGGATCATGGCCCGGATATCGGCGCAACTCATGGCGCGGCTGTCGGGCCGGGCCTCGGCCAGGCCGGTCGCCGCGAGCACGGCGCCCAAGGCCATCGACAGGATTCGAAGTCGAGTGGACATAACGGTTCTCTTGGTTTCGATGGCATGCATTGTTCCACAAAACCCATCATCTGTCCGCCGGTTCCACGACAGGCAGCGCATCGCACGTGGCGGCCAGCATTACTCCAAAGGGGCTTCCGCCGCCTCGCCGAAGAAGGCGGCCAGTGCCTGCGCGGTCGGTTGCGGCGCCTCCTCGGGAAAGAAATGTCCTCCCGGCATTGCCTGGCCGCTCACATTCGCAGCCCAGCCTCGCCAGAGCGCCAGCGGTCCACCTTCGCCGGCGTACCACTGCGCAAGCGCGCCTTGCCCGCTCCACAAAGCGAGCACGGGACAATGGATGGTCCGTCCGGCTTTCCTGTCGGCCTGGTCGTGTGCGCGGTCAAGCGTGGCGGCGGCGCGATATTCCTCGCAGATGGCATGGATATGGGCAGGGTCGCGCAACGCGTCGACATAGGCCTGGCGCACGCTTTCGGGGAACACCGAGGCCGACGACCCCCAGCCGCTCAGGGCGTTTTCGACGATGGCCTCGGCGGCCGTCGCCAGGATCCGTTCCGGCAGCGGCTCCGGCTGCGCCAGCAAGGACCAGGGCCAATAGCCGAGCGCCAGCCTGGCATCGGCACGATCCCAGGCGTCCCCCGTGGGGATAATGTCCAGAACGGCGAGTTTTTCGACGCTGTCGGGATGATCGAGCGCCATGCGATAGGCCACCCGCCCGCCGCGATCGTGGCCCGCGGCCATGAAGCTGCCAAAGCCCAGTTTCGACATCAGGGCCACCATGTCGGCGGCCATGGCGCGCTTGGCATAGGGTGCGTGATCGGGGCTCGAAGCCGGGCTGGAACTGGCGCCGTAGCCGCGCAGATCGGCGCATACGACTGTGAAGCGCTTCGCCAGGATCGGCGCCACGTCGCGCCACATCAAATGGGTTTGGGGAAAGCCGTGCAGGAGCAGCACCGCCGGACCAGCGCCGGCGCTGCGAATGAATATGACGGCATCGCCGCAGTCGACCTCGAGCGCCTGAAAATCCGCGAACATTCCTGGCAACGGCCAAGGTAGAGGAATGGTTGCCACGCGGCAGGGCAAAACCGCCAACCTTTTCAACCGCCGGGCGTTGTCCTTGGGAAGGCAGGGTCGCAGCGGCGGCCGTGCAGGAGAAGGAGGCCGAGATGAAACCTCTCATCATCGCGTCTTGCGCCCTGGTGCTGGCGATGCCGGCGGCGGCACAGACGGATCAGCAGCAGAACCTCGTCCAGCAGTCCGACAAATGCCGGGCCCAGACGGATCCGGGCACCAAGCAGCAGCCCGGCAGCGGCAATTTGACGGAGAAGCTTAACGAGTGTGGCGGCGTGCTGAAGCCGCCGCCTACGGGTGACCAAGGCATGGCCGCCCCGGCACCGGACGACGGCAAGACACCCGTAATCAAGCCTGGCGAAATCCCGGTGCAGCCGCCGGCGAAATAATGCGGTGCAATTTGTATTCGAGTGGCCGGGAGGAACTCGGCCACCACTTCTTCGAGATTCTAGCGGACCAGAAGGCCGGCGTGCCACTCCGGCATTGCTGTCCAGCGCCGCCTCGATCTTTTCGCGCGCGGGCTGATAGAAGGGAAGGGACCGCGGCTGGCATGCGGCCAGTCGCTCAGGATTTCATTGGCGTCCTGAATGGTCGCCACCTCCGGATCGTGTCCGAACCATCAAGCCGGCCATCACCTGTGCAGCTCTTGCAGGACCCGCGCTTCGCGCGCGGCGTCGATCATCGCCCGCATCGCTTTTTCCGGCGGCGTCCAGCCGTCCAGTGCGTCGCGGCAGCTGCGCAGCGCCGCGCGGTATCGCCGGCCTTGGCCGGCCGGCCAGTCGCGGAGGCATTCCAGGCCTTCCCAGGCGCTGCGCACCACGCGCTCGCGCTCCGGCGCAAATTTCAGGCGGATCGGTCGGGGAAACATCTTGTCGTTCAACGGTCATCTCCGTGAAGGCATGTCGTGCGCCCCAAGAAAAGGGGCGCCCGATAACGTCGCCGACCACGTAGGGTTCCAGGCCCGAAAGATCAATTTTCAGTCGGGCGCGACGGCGTCCGACAAAGGCCTCGGCGTCGGCGGAGCGGCATTTTCCGCTGTCGGCCGGTCATGGTCGAACTGTTCGGCGCCGGGCAAGGCATGCAGCCAGGTCTCGCGCCGGCCGATCCACAATTCGTATTCGGGGGCAAGGTCGGTCGGCGCGACGTCGAGGCTGCCGAGCATCACCTCGGCCTCGGTGTCGCCGACCCAGGCGACGCGGCTGCCGCAGGTCGGGCAGAAGCTGCGCGTGCCGTAGCTGGCGACTTCGCCCGATGTCTCGAAGGCGTCGCGTGGCCAGATGGCAAAGGCCGAATAGACAGAGCCGCTCGCCTTGCGGCAGTCCTTGCAATGGCAAAGGCCGACCCGCAATGGCTCGCCGGTGACGACGAAATGCACGCCGCCGCACAGGCAGCTGCCTGTCCTGCGTATGGTGGTGTCGGACATGGTCGTGGCCTCCGCTTCGCCAGTCTTAGATCGCTAGTCTGGCATGCCACGGGCCGGGCGGGACAGGTGCTCGTCTGCCATTTCGCCGGCCAGGATGAGAAACCGGGAAAAAGACATCCTGTTCACCGTACCGCCGGGCCCGGTTGGTACCACCAACCGGTTGGTAGCTACCAACCGGTTTGACGCGGCCCGCAGCATCCTTCAACGCCATGCCGGCGAAATGGTTGCCGCACAGGCTAAAGCGCGTCGCTGCGAAACGGATTCATGCGGCGCGCCGTAGGTCTTTGTTTCATGCATGTCGTTCTCCCAAACCGAGGTCACTTTTGGGCGACATGCATCAGCCGCGCGCGGCCATGTGGTTGTCGAGCTTCTTGCGCGAAGGGCCGTAGCGCTTGATGATGGTCTGGGCCTCGCTCAGCGGAATGCCGTATTTGCGCGCGAATGCGGCAACCTCGTAGGTGTCCTCGCTCGAAACCAGCTTGCGGTCCTGCTTGATCTTTGATTTGTCGTCGGGCATGCCGGGCCTCACTTTCTGTCAACCGCATGGTCGCCTTGCATCGGTATTCGATGCCGGGTCAGCAATAACAGCGAGCGGCGCCGCTGGTTCCATGGCAGGCGTACGGCTTGCGAGCTCTCAATTCAGGCCGATGGTTGGGCCGGGCCGGCGCTGCGGTAGTCGGTGTCGCAGCATTCGGCGCAAGGCGCGCTGGCGCCAGGACAGCCACGGTGGTGCGTGCCGGCGGGGCAGCAAAGGCCGTTGGAACTTGTCCAGCGCGGGCATTGGAAAACCTGTCCGGTGCCGCCACAGCCGCTGCATTCCAGCACCGGTGACCGGACCAGATGGGACGTCGTCCCCAACCTGACGCTCGCGCTCAAAACTCAACCCGCCCAAATAGCTGCACCGGACATGCCTGTGCATTAGCCCCAACTAACGATATCACGTTGCTGGTTACGGACAAGTTTCAGCATCGTTAATTGTTCGTGAACGCCGGCCGGGCTGGGCGCCGTGGCTTGGGCTCGGCCGGCTTCAGACGCTGGGCCGCGAGATATTTGAGGGCAGACAGGGCTTGAAAATCTCCCTGAAGCTCCCGTGAGTGCTGCGTAACCATAATACCGGCCGCCTTAGCCGAAATATTGCGAGGTCACTGGCGCGGAAGGCAGAACTGTCCCACATCTTGGCAATCTTGCCGCCATGATTGCGGGGAATTCTTGGAATCGGGCAAGACAATGGGGGTGGCAATGACTGACACACAAGGCAATTCGAACCGTCTTCAGCATGCTGGGGCCGGGTCCCGCTCCATCGGCACAGGCGTCATCGCGCTGGCCATCGTGCTGGCGCTGATCGCCGCCATCATGGGCTCCTGGTACACGATCGACCAGGGCGACCGTGGCGTGCTGTTGACCAATGGCGCGCTGAGTTCGGTCGTCGATCCCGGCCTGCATTTCAAGCTGCCCTGGCTGCAGCGGGTCGAAAAGATCAGCCTGCGCCAGCAGGTGCTGAAATGGGGCTGCGAGAACCAGAGCGACTGCGGCAACCTGCCGGCCATGCAGGCCTATTCGCGCGACCAGCAACCGGCCGACATGCGCGTCACCGTCAATTTCCATGTGCCGGCGGCCGAGGTCAGCAACGTCTACACCAATTACGGGTCGATCGAGGCGCTGGCCGACCGGATCATCGCCCGAAAGGCACCGCAGGAGATCAAGACCGTGTTCGGCCAATATGACGCGGTGTCGGTGATCCAGAACCGCGCCAAGTTCAACAAGGATGTCGCCGACGCGATCTCGGCGGTGACCGACGGGCCGGTGATGATCGACAGCGTCCAGGTCGAAAACATCGATTTCTCCGATGCCTATGAACAAGCGGTCGAGGCGAGGATGACGGCGCAGGTGGAAGTGCAGAAGCAGGAGCAGAACCTGCAGCAGGAAAAGATCAAGGCCGACATCGCGGTGACCCAGGCCAAGGGCCGCGCCGACAGCGTCAAGGCGGAAGCCGAGGCCAGCGCCTACAAGACCAAGATCGAAGGCGAGGCAACGGCCGAGGCGATCAAGGCGCGCGCTGCCGCACTTGCGAACAATCCGCTGCTTGTCGAACTGACCAAGGCCGAGAAGTGGGATGGGGAGCTGCCGAAGTCGATGATCCCGGGCTCGACGGTGCCATTTCTCGAGCTCAGCACGCCGGCGCCGGTGGCGAATTGAGGCCGGCCGATCGGCGCACGGAGGGCTTCTCTGGCTGCCTGGGCGCTTGCCCCGCGGCCTCGCGCGAAAAAATTTGCAAGGGCGTGTCGGATGTGGCGCCGCGGGTGCGTCCTTGGGAGCGAAACCGGATTTAATCCAGGAGGACATGCATGCCGTCGCAAATCACTCAATCGCCGTGGCAGACCGCAGCTCTTCTCATTGCCCGCCTGATCTTTGCCGCCGTCTTCCTCATGGCGGTGACGTTCAAATTCATGGGCATGGAGGCCACCGCCGGCTACATCGCCGCCGCCGGCTTTCCGTTCCCGCTGTTCCTCGCCTGGTGCGCGGCGATACTGGAGGTGGCGCTGGTGCTGTGTTTCCTGAGCGGCGCCTTCTTCACGCTGGCGGCCCTGATCGCCGGAGCCTATGTGGTGTTCCTGGCCTTTGCCTTCCATGGCCCCAGCCACTGGGCCGGCAACCAGGCCGAGTTCGGTTTCTTCGTCGACCATTTTTCCTTCCTGGCCGGGCTGCTGTTTGCCGCCGTGCATGGGCCGGGACGGGTGCTTTCCGTGAACCTGGGCTGGCCGGGCCGGGCGTGAGCGGGCTCACAACTGATCGTTGTAGGGTTCCTTCATCTGGCCGACCATGCGGGCCAGTTGCGAAAAGGACGGCATGTCCGCCTCCGGCTGGCATTGATTGGCGAGCTCCAGCAGCCGGATCGGAAAGTTGACGGCATCGCGGCTCGAAGCCGACATGCCTTCGGACCGCTCCTGGCCGGTTTCGCTGGCCTCGGCCTTGCGCAGGGCAATGTCGATCTCCTCCGACGTCAGCACCCCCTTTCGAACCAGGACCTGGTTGATCGACGCGACGGCCATCAGCAGGCCTTCGAGTTGCAGATTGGCGACGTTCATGGTGCTCCCTCCATTGATCTACGTTCAAACGCGCGAGCGGCGTTTCCGATCCGGAGGGCGGCGGGCCATGCGAAGCGGCCGAGGCGTCTATTCCTGCGTGAGGCGCTCGCCATATTCGCGCCACAGCGCCCTGACCTCCAGGCTGCCGAGGCGCGGGATCGCAGGATCGCCGCAGACGATGGCAACGGCGCTGACGTCGTAGTTGAGATAAGCGTTGGCGACGAAGCGGATCGCCTCGCCAAGCGAATGCACCCGGATCACCGGATCGGCCTGGCCCTGGCCGGTGCTGCGCACACCGGACACCGAGGCTGGAGCATGCCGCATCCTGAACACGGATGCCATGGCTGGCCTGTCCATCGTCCTCTCCCACAAGGCCGTGCGACGCGAATCATTCCATGAGCTTCAGCTGATGATCCCACAGCTGTCGGCCGGTGAAAAGCCGACTGGGCAATGCAGGCATCCGCGGCCGTGCGGCGATCCGACTGTCCGGTGAGGCGGGTCTTGTTTTGAACTACCGCGGTCGGCGATGCTTCGCATGAGCCGAAAAGGAAAATAGGAATTTTTTCTCAGAAAGTCGTTGTCCGGCTGAGGGCAGCTATGCTACATATCTGTCCATGGTGCTGATTTGCGCCAGCGACCCGCCGCCGAGGCGGGTTTTGCTTTTCAGCTTGTCCCTCAAGTGAATGCCGGCTGTGTCTTCGAACTGGCGCCAAAAGTTGCTATCGCTTACTATCGGCGGATTGGTGAAGCCAGTCACGCTTAAGCAGAAGGCAAGACGACTCCTATTTCTTAGGAAAAGGAAGTAATCTTCCTACGGGGGATCTTTTCTGCCTGCTATATCAGCTTGCGACCGATTAAGGCGATTTTGAATGTGCTTTCGCCTTTAGGCGGATCCGCATTCATTCATCCTAAATTCAGGAATTGGAACGTATGGTGTTGACAACCGTTAACAGCTGCATCATTTTAGGCGCACTGAAATGAGCAGCCGCCCCCGACACCCGAGCAAGGAGATCGAGGCTGCAATTTCTCATTTGGAATCTCTTGGATGGACATGGAAGGCACCCGGGAAAAGCGCCCATTGTTGGGGCAGGATGATGTGCGAGCAACATGACCGCACCGGTTGCATAGTGTCTGTTTGGTCAACACCGCGATCCGCTCAAAACCACGCAAATCAATTGCGCGGCCATGGAAAGAATTGCGCTCACAAGGCAGGAAAGGAGGCTAAAAATGAGGACGTTTGAGTTCACGATTGTTGCCTCTGGGGTCGACCACGAGGATGACCATTTCGAAGACCGCTTCTTTGAAGCAGGCTGTGATGACGCCACTATTGCGGTGGCACGAGGTGCCATCATTCTTCAGTTTGCCCGCGAGGCCGAAGACCTTAGTTCCGCTATCAATTCCGCCATTGAGGCCGTGAAGGCGGCGGGGGCAACGGTCGAAAGGATCGAACCAGATTATCTGGTTAGCCTTTCCGAAATTGCCGAGCGCGCAAACCTGACAAGGGCAGCAGTAAGCCTATATTCCAAGGGCGAGCGAGGTGCTGACTTTCCATTGCCTGTAGCAAGGGTAAGCACCCCGAATCCGCTCTGGGATTGGACGGATGTAGCCATATGGCTGTTTGAACGCGGCCAAGTGACAACAGAGACTGCCCTAGAAGCGCTTATTCTCCGCCAGACAAACGCTCACCTTGAGGAAAGCCACAAGGCGGCGCACGAAAAGGAGCGAGAGAGGGAGCGAGAACGCCTTTACGCTTGACCGCTGTCAGCCCGCCGCTTGGCGGGCTTTTTCTTGTCTGATCGGAGGCGCTCTCGGTACCCGGCCTGTCGCGGCTCGGATGACAATTAAACCGTCGCAGGTCAAGCATGTCTCAAGGAATTTTTTCCTAATTATATACGTGACAAAAGTCACAGTTAGGAGTATTCCGTGGCTGACAGGCCGGCAACAGGCGGGGAACCGCCAACGAATCAGGAATTGGAAGTGACGCCAGAGATGGTGAATGCCCTCGCAAATATCTTGCGAGAAGCAGTTGGGCTGGGCTTGGATGCGAATGACCCTCAACGAAAATTCGAGGCCATAGCGAAAGAGCTATGGGCTAGCCCACTATTGGCGCGAATCCGCTCACGATCCTGAACTGAAGGTTGAATATGGTGTTCGATAAATGCTCGAACATCTCAGCGGCCTTATCGAGTTCTGATTTGTCGAAAAGGAATTTTCCTAGCAAAGCCTTTCGCTCTTGTTCCGTGCTGTAGGTGGGACCAAATATCTGCTCAGCGGAAAAGGTGCGGATCAATTCAGTGTGCTGATATTCCGCGCCATTAAAGCAATGGGTTTCGTTCCATCGCCCGTGAATTATGCGGTTCCTGATTGTCGCCTTCTTGCCGATTTTTTCGGTTGTGCGTTCTACGTCCTTCAGAAGATCGGGATCTTTGCGAAGATGGGACCGCGCCGCTGCTTCAATGACGCGAAGCTGCGCTTGAATGCCGATGATTGATAGGAGGATCGAGCCAGACTTGTTAAGATCGGTTGGAGTGCTGACGGAATTGAACAGAAACATCATTTGCCATTCGACCTTTGACCAAGAATCGACGGCAGCGGCAAACGCGATGTAGGTTTCGTCGCGCGTTGGACGGAAGATCAGGTCTTCCTTATCGGGAATTTTCGCCATGGCTGACACCGAAAAAAACAAAGACCTGGATGAAACGAAGCGCATCATGGAGCGCTTGGTGAAGACCCCTCCCGATCCGAAGACCGGGAAGGAAGGAACAAAGCCCAAAGAGGACAAGCCCAATGAGCTTCATCCGAAGAGAGATTGACCGCATCCGCGAATCTCTAGTGGCCAGCGGTCCGCGCTACGATGAGCTTTACGCCGCTCAGCAAGCCCTAGAGTGGGCATTGGAGCCGAGCGGCACAAAGTCCCCTTACGCCATGATCACGGGCATTCAGGAAGGCTCAGGAGATTATCCCGCACCGTCAAATCCCGCGTCGTGCGGATATGCTTCCGCCGGCCAACGGGACTAACGACGATAACGTTCGCTTCCGACTGACCGACCTTGACGAAGAAATCTTCGTGATCCGGGCCGGTACGCTCGATCCGCGCTATCACATCTTCTACAGTCAACTTCCACTGGCTCGTTCCGAAACCGCCGACATGGGTTATATGCTCGACAGAGCTGTCGCGGTTCGGCTTGTTTATGCACTTGATTTGGAAACGTCCTGCCATTTCAAAAAGTCCTTGTGTGTGGCCACAGGACGGCTTGACGGAATCACCGGTAAGTTTAGTTTGGTGTTCGTTCTCATGTGCCTAGCCGTCCTGTGGCTTGGTTGCATTGACGGCGGTGATTCGGGAAAATCACCGCCGTTTGCAATCGGACAGATAGAGAACAAATCTAGCAAGCCCTAAACGTCGCTATACCCGGTTTTCACAGGGCTTTTTTCTTTCGCCTCAAAAGAAATTTGCGCGCCTTTTGGCGCAATGTCTTTGGCTTAGTGAGCGCTTCGATAGGTCAAACGCTTGCCGTCGATGCCTTCCATGATGGCGTCAACACGCATCTGGTCAGTAAAGCCGAGCTTGGTGCGGCGATTGTAGCGGAAATCGAACTCGGCCAAGTAGCGGTGAAGATGGGCTTCGCCGCAATGCTGATAAACGCCGACCATGCCGCGCTTGAAGACTGAGAACACGTTCTCAATCGTATTGGTGTGGACGATGCGGTCGGCCTCATAGCGAACGTATTCGCCGCCAGTGTGCTTGACGGTAGCGTGGTCCGCGAACTCCCGTCCGGTGATCGGATAGAAGTTGGACTCGTCGGTCATCAACGTCGATTTGCGGTCGGCATTGCGGACTAGCACGTCGCGGACAGACGCCTTTGTAGCGCGCTCAACATGGAAGGAACGAACAGAGCCGCCGCGCTCGACAAGCGCCACGATAGAACGTTTGGACGAGTTGGACGGCTTGCCGCGAATGGTGCGCTTCTTGATCGTGTCCTTAGGTCCGAAATAGGTCTCGTCGGCTTCCACGATCTTGCCTTCGCCGCCAAGCGGGCCGGACGACTTGACGTCTTCCTTCATCGCCTCACGAATGCGGTGCGCCATGAACCAAGCGGTCTTGTAGGTGACGCCAAGCATGCGGTGGAGCTGGTGCGCGGACATGCCCTTCTTCGATGCGCCAAGCAGATGCGTTGCCAGCCACCACTTGGTCAGCGGGATCTTTGAACGCTCAAACACGGTGCCCACAGTTACGGTGAACTGGCCCTTGCATTCGTTGCAGTAGCGCAGGCCGGGACGGTGCGACTGCTTCTTGCCTTCGATCAGGGCGATCTTGTCCGGGTTGGCGTTACCGCAATGAGGGCAATAGGGACCATGCGGCCAACGGATAGCCTCTAGGGCTTCGCGGGCTTTGTCCTCGTCGTGGAAGATCGGGTTCTGAAGGTCGGCCATGTGGGTAACTCCTTGGATTCATTCATACCCCAAGGCGCTACTTTTGTCACGTATATAATTAGGAATTTTTTCCTAGAAAGTCGTTGACCGGGTGAGGGCAGCTATGCTACATATTTGTCCATGGTGCTGATTTGCGCCGACGACCCGCCGCCGAGGCGGGTTTTTTGTTTCTGGAGACCCCGGCGGATCGGCTCCGGTCAGCCAATCTTCGAGACGATCACGGCCAGCGATGCGAGCTTGCCGTCACTCAGGCTGCGAATGTAGTTCTTGCGTCGCTGCACGAATTCGGTGCCGAGCACGATCTCATTGGCCTGCTGCTGGGCGGGTGAGGGCAAGATGCCGGAACTGGCCCTTTTGAGTGCCAGTTCGACATGTTCGCCAGTTTCGTCGATGATTTCGTCAACCCGGAAGCCGGCGTCGGCGAACAGGGTTTTCAGGGCATCGCGATCAAGAAGATGGCTCGTCGCCGGTGAGACCGCCCAGGGTAGGGGATAATATGGCTCTCCGCCGGCCACTACCGCCTCGGTCCAGATCAACTTGGCCGCAGGCTTGAGCACGCGAAAAGCCTGGCCGATGACCGCGGGCTTATCGGCAATGTTCATGCCGACATAAAAACAGATCGCCGCATCGAACGTATCGTCGGCGAAAGGCAGTCTGGTCGCGTCCGCCTCGTGGAAGCGAACCTTCTCGCTCAGCCCGCTGAGCCTGGTCAGTTGGGTGGATGCGTCGACAAAAGCTTTTGTCAGGTCAACGCCGTCGACGGCGCAGCCATACGTAGAGGCCAGGAACCGCGCCGGACCGCCAATGCCGCTGCCGATATCCAGGATGCGGTCGGAGGATGAAGGCGACAGGCGGGCGGCATGGTCCTGTGTGGCTATCAGTTCGCGGCCGTGAAGCTGGTCGAACGGATAGAGTTGCCTGGCATCGAGAGCGTCGATTTTGGCATCGGGGATGGCGGCTAATATGCGCTCGACGATGCCATTGCTGGCGTAGTGACTGGTCACGTTATTCATGGCGCTCTCCCGGTTGAGGCAACATCCCATCATTGCACCCGTTACGCAACGCGCGGACGATCCAGGAGACATTCCAATGTCCCAACGCTACGCAACCATCATCACCGACGATGACGGCCGCGAGGTGGTCAGCGCCATTGGCGAATTCGAGGGCGCGGCGCCGCAGGCGCGTCTCGGCCGTATCGAGCAGGTCGCGCCCGGCGTTCTGATCGGCATGGTGCGGGACGCGGCCGGTGGCTTTTGTTTTCCGGAAGCAGGCGCCGATGTCCGCGCCGGTCTCGCCATGGCGCGCCTCAAGGCGCGGGCCGGCACGGCGAAGCCTGTCGGGATAGCAAAGCCGAAGCGCGCCAAAAGGGCCAGGAAGAAAGTCGCCCGCCCAAAGAAGCCGGCCAGGCAGGCCAAACCGGTGCCGAAAGCCGGCACGATGGCGCCCGCCGGCGACGCCCAAACAAACGCCGTGGCACCGGCCAATGACTGACGAAGCCAACGCCGGGCCGAAGCGCGGCAAGGCACGGTCGACCAGGCGCAGGCCATCCATCGCTCCGTCCGCTTCCGCGCCACGTCCGAGGCGGACAAAGAAGACGCTGGGCGACGATTTTCTCGCCGCCGTGCGCGCCGATTTTCGCACCCACGGCGCCGGCGTCATTGCCGAGGTGCGGGCCGACAAGCCGGACCAGTATCTGAAGATCGTGCTGTCGGTGCTGCCCAAGGATTTGCCCGGGCTTGTCTCGATCAACCAACTGGACGCACTGAGCGATGAGGAGATCCGCAACCGCATCCTTAGCCTCGAAGCCGTCCTCCGGCCGTTCCTCGAAGAACCCGCTGACGGCGGCGAGAGCGGAATATCTGGCGCTGCTGGCGGAGCTTGACCGCAGGCGCCGGACAAACCAGTTGGCCTCCTACATTCCTTATCTGACGCTGCCCGTGGTCCAATATTCCCGCGCCACCGGCCTGCCGCTGGCCAATGACGACACCACGACTCTGGCCGCGGCCTTTCTCATCGGCATCTGCGCCATGTGGATATCGGATATCCTGTTCGAAGTGATCGTGCGCAAGTTCAGGCCAGCTCCGGAGGAATAACTCCGGGCTTTCCCCGGCGTCGGGAACCGCACCTGACGGTTCGATCGAGCAAAGCCCGCCTTGGCTCCCGCCGGGGCGGGCTTTTTGCATTTTGGCTCCTGATCGGGCGCTGCTATATCCCGGCGCGACGCTGCCGGACTCGCGGCGGCATTGATCCAGCACAGGCTTGCGAATGCACATTGAACGATATGACGGGGACCGCGACGCGCTGCTGCCGCTGTTTGCCCTTGCCGACGATTCTCCCACCCAGATCGTCAGTTACATCAGGGTGGGCGAGGTGCTGGTCGCTTGTGAAGGCGGTGAGGTCATCGGCCATGCGCAGATCGTCGAGACCGGCGATGCCGGCACCTTCGAACTCAAGAGCGTTGCGGTCACCCAGGCACTACAGGGCGAGGGGGTGGGTCGAGCCCTTGTCGCCGCGGTCATCAGGCGTTGCCGCGAGCGCAACGGCCGGCGCCTGATTGTCTCGACCGCAACCGCCGACATCGGCAATCTGCGCTTCTACCAGCGGCAGGGGTTTCGTATGTGCCGTATCGTGCAGGATGCATTCGGGCCATCGACCGGTTATCCCGAAGGCTTGCTCGTGGACGGCATTCCGCTGCGCGACCAGGTGGTCTTCGAACGAGATCTCGGCGCGGATTGAGGGTGTTGGATCGACGTCGCTCTCCGGCCGTGGATCTCGCGTTTCGTTTCACGCTTTTCATTGCTTTAGCACGGCATTGCGACCGTCGAAGACAACCAAATAGCCCGCTCCGGTTCGCCGGGCGGGCTATTTCGTGTTTCTGGGCCTAGGCGAGAATGTTGACGGCGCGGGCGGCGACCAGCGCGATGGTCAGCAGCGAGATTATCGCCTCGGCCATCATCAGCAGCTTGGCGCGCTGGGAGAGCGGCAAGGTGTCGGTCGGCGAAAACGCGGTCGCATTGGTGAAGGCGAGGAAGAAATAATCGACGAAGCCAGGCAGCCAGTCGCGGATCTCGCGGTCGTTCAAGGTCATTTGCGGGAACAGGAAATCGGAATGGGCGCGTTTGACGAGGCCGCAGGTCGGCGGGCCGCCCCGGTCGGTGCTCCAGAACCACAACGCAAAGACGATGACATTGGTCACCCAGATGTTGAGCGCGTCGACCAGCAGCGTCTCGCCGCTGGAGCCGGCATGGCCCGCCAGCAGGGCACGCACCAGGAACACCAGCGATCCGCAGTTCATGACGCTGACGACGCCGGTCATCACCAGGGCCGTCCTGCGGATCATGACGCGAAAGCGGCCGACCAGATACCAGTGCTCCTCCTCGACCGCTTTCTGGGTGGCGACCTGTGTCCAGGCAGTCACCACCGACAAAGGCACGAGCAGGGCGGCTTCCAGCGCCGGCGCCAGCCAGCGGGGCCCGAACGAAAGATCGTTGATCACCAAGAGCTGCAGGCAGATGATGACTAGGACAGCCGCACGCGCCAGCCAGAAGTCGAGCGCGCGGTGGTGGATGACGGCATGCTGGTGACGCATCGAATATCCGGAATGATCAAGCAGGATCGGAGGTTGGGCCTGTTCGGCCCGCGGAGGGCAGGGTGGCGCCGAAATTCATGCTCAATCTTGGTATTGCGATGGCGCACAAGTATACTTTTTGGTAAGCTTTGGTGATTGGGGCTGTTCGGCAAACCGAACGGTGTGGTTTAAGCGCCGCATGGCGGGAATAGATGACTCCGTGGATAATTGGGTGCCGGCGGGGCTGACTGCCACGGGCCTTGATTCGTCAACGGTATGGCCTGGCCTGCTCCGTCATCCCTGGTATTTTCTGGCGCTTTTGTGCCTGGTGCAGATCCTGTGCTGGACGATAGTGCCCGCACTGATCGATCCCGCGCCACCCGGCGATGTCGTGGAAGGCTTCATGTGGGGCCGCGAATGGGTGCTTTTGACCTACAAGCACCCGCAGCTTCCCGGCTGGCTGCTCGAAACCAGCCATCTCCTGACCGGATCGTTCCGCTGGCCGCAATACATGCTCTCCCAGTTGACGGTCTCGGCGACCTTCGTTCTGGTCTACCTGCTGGCCCGCGACATGCTCGGGCAACGCCGTGCGCTGGCTGCCGTGCTTTTGATGCCGTCGGTCTATTTCTTCGGTTGGCCGACCCCGCAATTCAATCATGACTATGCGCAGATGCCGTTCTGGGCGGCCATCTGCTGGCTGCTCTGGCGCGCCGGGCGCGGTGGCGGGCCGGGCTGGTGGCTGGCGCTTGGACTGGTCTCCGGCGTCGGGCTCTATGCCAAGTTCTCCACCGGCCTGCTGCTTGCCTTTGGCGCTCTCTGGCTGCTGTCCGACGCGCGCGCGCGCGGCCGACTGGCGACGCCTTGGCCATGGCTCGGCCTTGCCGTTTTTCTTGCCGTCGTCGCGCCGCTGGCCCTCGAACTCTACCGCATCGATTTCCTGCCGCTGACCTATTTCGCCGGCCGTGACGAATGGGTGATCGCGCACCGTGCGCGCCTCTACTATATCGGCGTCCAGATGGCCGGGCTCTCGGGCTTTCTCCTGGTGTTGGCAATATCAGGGCTGCTGCGGCGCTCGACCGCCCCTGAAGTGCCCGTCGAACGCGGCATCCTAGTCTATCTCGTATGGATGGGGCTTGGTCCGGCGACCCTGATCATGGTGGCCTCGCTGTTTGCCGGAACCGGCGAAGCCTGGGGCGCGCCGATGTATAATCTTGTCGGCGTCGTGACGCTCGCCTTCCTCGGCCACCGGCTCGGCGCCATCGAGATGCGAAGGCTGGCGATTTGCGCGTTCATCTGCATCGTCACCATGTCAGGCGCCTATGCGGCCATCCGCTGGACGGGCTGCAATGTGCGGGGGCGTATGGACGCCGTCTGCTGGCCAGCGCAGCCGATCTCGGACGAGGCCGAGGCGGTCTGGCACGCGGCTGCGCCCGGCCGGCTCGACATTGTCGGCGGCGATACCCATCTGGCCATGCTGGCGGGCCTCAATGCCTATGACAAGCCGTCGATCTTCACCGACCTCGACACGCGGTTCGCGCCCTGGATCACAAGGCAGCGGCTGCGCGACCACGGCATGCTGATGGTCTGGGCGGGCCATGGCGTGCCGCCACGGCTGCGGGTATGGTTGGGCAACGTCCCGGTCAAAACCGTTCTTTTCAACTGGTCGCGCATGGCGCCGCCGGTGCCAATCAGCTTTGCCGCCATTCCACCTGGCACGCGTTATCTGCCGGTTGCCGTCGACAGCCGGACCCGGCATCCGCGCAGCTAAAGCTTGTTGCGCGGTCGATCCATCGCCCGCGTCGTGATGTCGTTCGCGCATGGCGGTGTTCGCTTCCACGCGACTGGACGAAGCAAACGGCAATGCCCATTTATTGGGAAATCCAATTTTTTGCGCAATTCCGGACGGGAAATCGCTACACAGCTGGAATTGCTTGTTGAGGAGACGTGACATGGCGACTTCGACCGAACGCGCAGTGCTTGCCGGTGGCTGTTTCTGGGGGATGCAGGATCTGATACGGCGCTACCCCGGCGTCATCTCCACTCGTGTCGGCTATAGCGGTGGCGACGTCCCCAACGCCACCTACCGCAACCACGGCACCCATGCCGAAGCCATCGAGATCAATTTCGATCCGGCCGTGATCAGCTATCGCACGCTGCTGGAGCGCTTTTTCCAGATCCACGATCCGACGACGCGCAACCGCCAGGGTAACGATGTCGGGATGAGCTACCGTTCGGCGATCTACTACACCAGCGACGAGCAAAAGCGCGTTGCCGAAGACACCATCGCCGACGTCGATGCCTCCGGGCTGTGGCCGGGCAAGGTCGTCACCGAAGTCGCGCCGGCCGGTGCCTTCTGGGAGGCCGAGCCCGAGCATCAGGATTATCTGGAGAAATATCCAAACGGCTACACCTGCCATTTCGTCAGGCCAGGCTGGAAGCTGCCGGTTCGAGAAAAGGCCGCCTCATAAAAGTCGTGCCCTGAAATAACGCTTTTAGGCAAAGCGGAAAACGGCCCGACGGGAACTTGCCGACAGCCAGTCGTCTTGATAATCGAGAGCGGTGGAACGCGGAAAGTCGCGGACGTTACGCTCCACGACTTTCCGTGCTGCTATAGAAAACTACTTGCCGCAGTTTTTGTCGTTCACGCTCGGCGCCGTCGCATTGCCGTTGGCATCAGGCTGTGCACCCTGCGGGTTGGTCGGGCAATTCTTGTCCGCGTTGGAATTCATGTCGCCTGGTGTGCCAGTCGTGCTGTTGGTCACCGCCGGGTCGACTGTGTTCGGCGAAGCCGGCGTATTCGGGTCGACGGTGACTGACCTGCCGCTGCCGTCGGTGCCGTTTGCGCTATTGCTTTGCGCCATGGCCGACGTGGCCAGACCAATGGCGAGGGCCGAAGCTGCGAGGATTTTCATGAACATGGTTGGTCTCCATTTCTGTGAACTCGTCGCGTAGCGACAGTTGGGACAACCGCTCGGTTTGGCGAAGGTTCCGGATAAAATTGTCGCGCCGACAGTGCCAACGAGGGCCCGCTCTGGCGCAATGCTTTTGGCGCAGCGTGATGAAAAAAATGACTTCCCCAATCGAGCGAATGGTGCTTTAACGCGCCCATCCACAGGGGTGCTCCGTACGGTCGGGGCTGAGACGGGGGCGGCAAGCCCACAGACCCTAGATGTTTGATCCCTGGCTTTAATGGTGCGATCTCTTCTACACGGCCGCGCCACGACGACAGATGCGATCCGTCGAGCAATACAAAAAATAGTCAAGAGAGCCTGAAGAAGCTCGCCAAGCGCTATGGCATCGATCCCAAGACGGTCGCGAAGTGGCGCAGCCGGACCTCGACCGCCGATCTTCCGACCGGTCCCAGAGAGCCGCGCTCGACGGTGCTGTCGCTCGAAGAGGAAGCCGCCATCGTCGCCTTTCGCAAGCACACGCTCTTGCCGCTCGATGATTGCCTCTATGCCCTTCAGCCGACGATCCCGCATCTGATGCGCTCGTCTTCCCCCACACAGGTTCAGCGGATCCCGGCTAGTTCCTGGCGATCTCATAAAGAAGAGTGGTTTTAATGTGCCGCCCGGGTTCACCCTGCAGCGACAGGGCTGCTGCGTAAAGTTTCGCGATGGCTGGGCAGAGGCCTTCGAATTCCGGGCTGACGTTGGCAATGGCATCCATCTCGGCCTGAGTGCCGCCAGAGCTGATGAAAGCCTCGGCCAGCAGCGACCAGTCTTCGTCGCGGGCGGCAACGGCTGGCAAACCGACATTCTTCGCTGCGCCGAAGGCGTGGAACAGGGTGGCGCCGATCTTGTCCATGTCGGGCAGGAAATCCTGGTCCGGCGTGCTGAGCGCGCCAGGCCCCTGGCGAAGGTAGTTGTTGCAGGTGGCTGCGGTTTCTCGCGCCATGACATGGTTGAGCATGGCCAATTGTGCACCCAGCGCCTCGGCGGCTTTGCTGGCTGGAGCCGAGGAAAGCAGAGATGCATATCTCTGCCTGAGGCCGGCGACTGCCATCCTGCTCGCGTTTCGCACTTGCTCGACATTTCCAAGTCTGGCCACGGTCGCGATCTTTTCCACGACGGCCTCATAGTCATCTGGAAATTCCTGCTTGATTGCGAGGAATACCTGGCTTCCCTGACGATCAATCTGTTCGCTCACCTGAGTTGTGGTCAGCGTCTGCGCATCGGGCGAACCCGCCACCGTCTGATAAAGATATTTGCCGCTGGCAAAGCCCAACGCCCAAGGCAACACCTTTACAGCAACGAACGACAAGGCAGCGATCGCCGCCACGCCCAAACCTCTCCAACGCGCCATCTGACAGACCTCTCAACTCCCCTGTTATTTCCCCTGCAGGCTGCGTGCCTTCTCGCGGTCGACCTCGGCGCGCTTGTGGTTGCCCTTGGCGTCCCAAGCCCTGCTTCGCGCCTTGTAGGCGGCGGCGAAATCCGGCTTGAGCTTTATCGTCTGGCTGAAATCGGCGATGGCCCCGTCATAGTCCGCCTTGCTGATCCGGACCACGCCCCGGCCCAAATAGGCAAAGGGGTTCTTGCGGTCGAGGCTAAGTGCCTTTTCGAAATCGCGCAGCGCTGCGGCGTCCTCATGTCTGCCCATCCAAATGAGGCCCCGATCGGCATAGACTCCTGCGTCCTTGGTATTGAGACTGATGGCCTTTCCGTAATCCGCAAGCGCCCCGTCGTAATCTCCTTGGGAACTGCGGTTCTGACCACGGTCGTAATAGGTATCCGCAAGATCCGGATTGAGTTTGATCGCCTGGCTGTAATCGGCGACCGCATGCGCGTAATCGCTCTTGGCCTCCCAAGCCATCGCGCGGGCCAGATAGGCGTCGTGGAACGCCGGAAAGAATGCAATCGCCTTGTCGTACAGGGCAATGGCGCCATAGTCGTCCTTTCCATACAGCGCTTGACCCTTATTGAAGGTCTGCGCAGCGAGCGAAGTCCAAATCGGCCTGGTCGCTTGCTCGCCAGCCCGGCCAGCGGCTTGGCCTGGCATCTTCGATGCGTTCGCTTCGTCTCTTGCAACCATCGCCAACTTGCGGCCCTTGCGGGCGAGGGCCATCTTCGGATTGAGCTTCAGTGCCTGGTCGAAGTCGGCAATCGCCGGGTCGTAGTCGCCCTTGGTGAACCAAACGGTGCCACGCGCAAAATAAGCCGGCGCATATTGCGGGTTGAGTTCGATCACGCGGCTGTAGTCGGCGATGGCGCGATCCAGTTCGTTCTTGTTCGTCCACGCGACAGCGCGGCCGATGTAGGCGTCTGAATAGCTGGGATAGAGCTTTATCACCTCGCCGAAGTCGGTGATGGCCGCGTCGTACATGCCTTTCTCGATAAGCGATATACCGCGGCCGACATAAGCCGAGGCTTTTCTTGGATCGAGCGCAATCGCCTTGCTGTATTCGGCGATGGCGCGATCGAATTTGCCTTTGTCGTAGAGCGCATCGCCGCGATCCATGAAGGCCTTGAGGTTCATGGGATCCGAGCCGACGGCACCCGGCGCGGCGCCGCCTTTCTTCAAGGCGGCCACGGCTGCCTTGCGGGCGAGCGCGTAGTCGCGATTGTCCGGGTCGAGCTTGAGCGCTTGGCCGAAGTCGGCGATGGCCTCGTCATAGTCCTTCCCGTCGGCCCGCGCCATGCCGCGTCCATAGTAGCTGGCGTCGTCCTTCGGATCGATCTCGATGGCTACCGAATAGGCGGCGATCGCGCGCCCCGGCTCGCCTTTGGCGTGCCAGGCCATGCCCTCGCAGAAGTAAGCGTCGCGCGCCTTCGGATCGAGTGTCGAAGCTCGGCCGCAGTCGGCGAGGGCGCCCTCGGCATCGCCTGACGTTACCTTGGCGAGACCGCGGCGAGAATGCGCCGACGACATATTAGGGGCAAGTTGGATGACCTTGTCGTAGTCGGAGATCGCCTGCTCGTAGACGCGTTTGGCGGCCCAGGCCTTGCCGCGGCCGAAATAGGCGAACCGGTTGTTGGCATCGAGCGCGATCGCCTGGTCGTAGGCGCCGATCGCCTGGTCGTACTTGCCCATGTCCAAGAAAGCATCGCCGCCCAGGATCGCCTCCTGCACGCGCGGATCTGCTACTTCCAGGACCATTGCGGCGAACGTGTTTTCCGTGGCTGCCATATTTGGAGCGGCGGCCTGGGGCCTCGGCTGTTGTTTGTCTGGCGGCGGAGCCGACTTGCTCTCGTTGCCCGCAACCTTTTCACCGCAACTTCCCGCCCATTTTGGATCGAGTTCGGCGGCGCGACGGCAATCCGCCGCCGCACCCGCCATATCGCCCTTCAGTGTCCAGGCGCCGGCCCGGCGGAAATAAGCCTCGGCGCTGTCTGGATCGAGGCTGATTGCCTTGTCGAGATCGAGAAGTGCGCCTTCGACACCATATTTTGCAAATCGCATCTCGGCGCGTTCAAGCAGGGCTTTTGCGGCTGCCGGATCCCTTGTCTCGGCGGCCGCTAATGGAGCTGTTTCGCCCGGGGGGCGTTCGCTGCAAGAGCCCGCGCGCTTCGGGTCGAGTTGGATGGCGCGCCGGCAGTCGGTGGCGGCAATGGCGTAGTCTCCCCGGGATGCCTCGGCGAGCGCCCGGTCGTAAAAGGCTTCGGCGCTGTAAGGATCCAGCTGAATCGCAAAGCTGAATGAGACTATCGCGTCCTCGACGTAGCCTTGCACCTGCTGTTCAACCCCCCGTTTGAGATTCCAGGCAACGAGCTCGGAGTGATCCTCCTTGGGGTATAGCTGGAACGGTTCGTAAGCAGGGGTTGCGGCAGGCTTGGGCGACCGTGGCACAGCCGGCGCATTCGCGCGGACCGGTCCTGCGTTGCAACCACCCGCCTTTTTCGGGTCGAGCTCGATGGCTTTCCGGCAATCGGCGGCCGCACCGGCCGCGTCGCCAGTGCGTATCAACGCCAGCGCGCGGCCGAAATAGGCGGCGGCGTCCTTGGCATCGAGGCCGATCACCTTGCCGAAATCAGCTATGGCGCGATCATTGTCGCCTTTGTTTGTCCAGGCGACCGCTCTGTTGTAGTAGCCGTCCACGCTGTGAGGGTCGAGCCCGATCGCCCGATTGGCATCGGCAAGCGCGCGCGGCCAGTCGCTCTTTCCAATCCAGGCAGCGCTGCGATTGGCATAGGCGTCGACGCTTTTCGGATCGAGGCCGATAGCCTGGCCGAAATCAGCGATCGCAAGGTCGTAGTCGCCCTTGGAAGCGCGGGCGATGCCTCTGTTGACATACACAGTGGCGTCTTGCGGATCGAGACGGATGGCCTCGTCATATTCGGCGATGGCCCGGCCATGGTCGCCCTTGCGTTGCCAGGTGGCGCCGAGACTGTTGTGCGCATTGTGATTTTGAGGATCGGCCGCGATCGCCTGCTCGAAATCGATGATGGCCGCGTCGGTCTTGCCTTTGCGAAAGAAGGCGAGGCCGCGGCTATAATAGGCATCGCTGGAGCCCGACTCGAGGCTGATGGCGAGGTTGAAGTCAGCGATGGCGCGGTCGTTTTCCCCCTTGTTGTACCAAGCAGCGCCGCGATTGAAGTAGGCCGAGGCCTCCTTGGCATCGAGCGTGATCGCCTCGCTGTAGTCGGCGATCGACCGGTCGTGATCGTGCTTGTCGTCCCAGGCGAGGCCACGATGGAAATAGGCCATGAGACGGTTCCGCGAGGGTTCGGTCTTGTCCTCGGCAATCGGTGTGCAGGCGGCGATGAGCTGGTCGGCGCCGACCCGGCCGTCGCTGAAGCAGACGGCGTAGTCCTTGCCCGCGGCCAGCGCGGCGGTGCTCAGGGCAAGAACAACCACAAGACCAGAAGCCCTCACGAGCAAGCATGATCCGACCGCGGCTGCAACCAGCCGCGCACCTTTGCTCGTCATCTCGCCGGTCCTTCCCCCGAAACCTTGGCCCGCTTCAGCGGCAATCCGTCTATTGTTCCTTATTTGTTCCAAAATGCAAGCATAAATTGCAATGGAATGGCGACAATCGGCACACTGCAATGCCCCTGCAACTTGCAGCCCTTCTGACGTAGCCCCGTTTGATGCCGATCCGATCTTGCCGGTTAACCGCCCGGCAATGGTTGCATGCAATGGTCACTTTGAGGGGACTATCGGGGTGCTTGCCTTGCTCACGTCAAAAAGTGAAGCGTTTTCGCAAAGCAGTGAGGGCGGATTTTTCTCCGCTGCGCGAAGGCGCGACATACTGGTCGACCTGCGTGAAGGTTTCTTTCGCACATGTGCCCTGGCCTGCGCGGGGCTGTTCGTCTATCGCGGCGCGTATCAGGTGGTGGAAGATCCGACCCGGCTCAACGTCGCGCTGGTGGCGATTTCCGAAATACTCACCTTCACCTGGTTGCTGTTGTCGCGGCGCCCGGTGACGCGTGACTGGAGCCCGCTTACCGTTATCGTCTCCGTGACCGCCAGTTTCGGGGTTGCGTTGATCACCCTCGAACCTGGCATCGCGCTTGTCCCGGTCTACATCGCCGCGCCGCTGCAGTTCCTCGCGCTGTTTTTTGTCATCTGGGGCAAGATATCGCTTGGCCGTTCCTTTGCCATCCTGCCTGCCAATCGCGGCGTGATGACGGGCGGCGCCTACCGGCTTGTCCGGCACCCGATCTATGCCGGTTACCTTGCCGGCCATGTGCTCTATCTGCTGTCGGCGTTTTCCTTTCACAACCTCGCGGTCTATGCGGTCATCACCTATCTGCAGCTGTATCGTATCCTGCGAGAGGAGGCCCTGCTGGCCGCCGTGCCTGAGTATCGCGCTTACATGGAACGCGTGCGCTACAGGCTGTTCTACCGCATATTCTGAAGGCAAATACTCGCGATGAAAGTGCCAGCCCATGCCGTCTGGCTTTGGGATTGGCTAACAGAATAGACCGCCGCCGACGCGAGGAATGCCGGGATCGGAAGTGCGGAACCAGCCGTGAGGCTTTGATCGCACTCTCCTGGCCTCCGGCCGATCGGAAAGCCCGCCATTCAGGCGGGCTTCCCGCGTTGCGGGCCGGAGTGCTCCGTGGCCGCGAGTGTCCGGCGGAACGCCAGCGCCCGTAAAACGTTCATACCTTGCACATCGGAATGGTGCGAAGTTGAACCAGCGCAAAAGCGCATTCAGGAGCATGGAAAGCCATGGGCCTCGGAACGATACTTATCATTATTCTAATCCTCGCGCTGCTCGGCGGCTTCAGCGGTCTCGGCGGCGGCCCGTTCTACGGAACCGGCTATTATGGTGGTAGCGGTCTCGGTCTTGTGTTGCTTATAGTCATCATCCTTGTCTTGCTCGGGCGCATCTAGCCCGCGTCTCTGCTGTCGGTGTCGCAATCTCGTGAGCAAACCCCGTGCCGGCGTGCACTGGAATGTGATGGAGGCAGGCCGGCTTGTGATCCTGCGCTCCACCAGACCGCTGTATGGTGGTTGCGGTCCACACCCCCCGTGGAAACAAGAGGAGAGGGTCCCACCCTTCATCCTCCTCCAAGGCCCGCCCCGGTTTCCCGGAGCGGGCTTTCTTTTTGAAGCCAACTGACTGTCGCCCGCGCCTCCATGGCCGTCTGATCAAGGGCGAGGACCTATCGATCGTTGACAGAGCTGTCGCATCCGGATATTGAACAGGGTTATACAGGTTCACTGAACAGGTACGCATATGAAACGGCGCTCGGCTCAACTGTCTCCCGGCACGGGCAAGCCCGAGCAGATCGCCACAGTGCTGGAACATGAAATCCGCTCCGGCGTTCTCGGCTTCGGCGACCGCCTGCAGAGCGAGAGCGAACTCGTCCAGCGCTTCTCCGTCAGCCGCAACACGGTCCGCAAGGGCCTCGAGGAGCTGTCCAGCCGTGGGCTGATCACCACCAAGGTCGGCATCGGTTCCTTCGTCACCTTCGACGGCAAGCCGGTCGACGATTCCATCGGCTGGTCGCGGGCGCTCGCCAATGCCGGTGCCAACGCCGAGACGCGGACGCTGCGGCTGGAAGTGATCGAGGACGCCGACCTTGCAATGTTGCTCGGCATCGAAAGCCCTTTCTTCATCGCCGTCGACCGGGTGCGCACCAATGCCAGCGATGGCCATGCGATCTCCATTGAGCGCAGCCGCTTGCCATTGTCGCCTGAACTTGAGGATGTGCCGCTGCGTGGCCTGCGCGAAGGTTCGCTGCACCAGACCCTGCGTGGCGCGGGCCTCATTCCCGATCATGGCGAGGAATGGGTCGGCATCGAGATGCTCAACGGCGACGATGCCGCCATCCTCGGTTGCCCGCAAGGCACGCCCTTCCTGCGCGGCCGCCGGCTGACCCGCGCCGCCGATGACCGGCCGATCGAATATGTCACCAGCCTGCTCAATCCGGCGCATTTCGCGCTGCATATGAGGTTCTGAGCGATGCCGGACACGATCACGCTTGATCGCGCCTTGGGCGCGCTTGTCGGCGGAGCGCTGGGAGACGCGCTCGGCATGCCGACGCAGCTTCTGTCGCCGGCGCGGATTGCCGAGCTTTACGGTCATGTCGAGGATTTCATCACGCCTTTCGCCGATCATCCGGTGTCGAAGGGGCTGGTGGCCGGGACCATTACCGACGATACCGAACAGGCGCTGCTGCTCGGCCGCATTCTCGTCGAATCGGGCGAGCGCTTCGACCATGCGCGCTGGGTCAACGCGCTGCTCGACTGGGAGCGCGAGGTCAAGGCGCGGGGCAGCTATGATCTCCTTGGGCCATCGACCAAGCGCGCCATCGACGCCATCAACAATGGCGTGCCGGCGGAAGAGGCGGGGCGCGGCGGCGACACCAATGGGGCGGCCATGCGCATCGCACCGGTCGGCATCATGAAGCCGCTGGAGCCGCTCGATGTGTTCGTCGCCAAGGTGGCGGAGACCTGCCGGGCGACGCACAACACGTCGATCGCCATAGCATCGGCCGCGGCCGTCGCGGCCGCCGTCAGCCGTGGCGTCTCCGGCGACGACTGGCGCGCCGCCTCCGATAGCGCCGTCGCGGCCGCGAGGCGAGGGGCGACGCTTGGCCATTGGGTGACCGGCGGCGACATCGCCGCGCGGATCGTCTGGGCTCAGGATCTGGTGCGCGGCAAGGCGATAAGCGATGCAATCCGACTGATCACCGATCTGGTCGGCACGGGGGTCGCCAGCCAGGAATCCGTTCCGGCTGCGTTCGCGGTGCTGGAAGTCGCCGGCGGCGATCCCTGGCAAGCGGCGGTCATCAGCGCCAATCTCGGCGGCGACACCGACACGATCGGTGCCATCGCCGCCGGCATGGCCGGCGCCTGCACCGGCTTTTCGCGATTGCCGCAGGACCGGGTCGCCGGCCTCAAGGGCATTGACATGGTGGGTGTCCGGGCGTTGGCCGCCGACCTTGTCGCGGCGCGAACGTCCAAGGACCGCGCGGACAAGCCCGGCCCAGACAAGGACGCAGCGGCATGAGCGGGCGCCTCGTCCATATCGGCAGCGCCGTGGTCGACTACGTCTACCGCATCGACGCCTTGCCGGCGCCGGGCACGGAGAAGACGGCGTCGAGCTATGCGCAGGTCGCCGGCGGCGGCTTCAACATGATGGTCGCCGCCACCCGCACCGGCATGACAGTGGTGTTCGGCGGACAGCTCGGCAGCGGGCCGAACGGCGACTTCCTGCGCGCCGCCTTCGCCGCCGAGGGCATCGAGACGCTGACACCGCCATCGCCTCTGATGGACAGTGGCAATTGCGTCGCCATGATTTCGAGCGATGCCGAACGCACCTTCGTGTCATGGCCGGGCGCGGAGAGCGTGCTCCGCCTCGACATGATGGCACCAGTATCGGTGACGCCGGAAGATTGGGTGTTCGCGTCCGGATATACGCTGAGTTATCCCGGCAGCCGCGACGCGCTCACCGACTGGATCGAGGCGCTGCCGGCAAACGTTCCGTTTGTCTTTGACCCGACGCCTGTTATCTCAGACATTCCGCGCCCCATCCTGTCACGTGTGCTTGCCCGAACCACGTGGCTGAGCTGCAACATGATGGAGGCCGCCGACATTACCGGTCCGGGCGATGTCGAGGCGCTTGCGGCACGGCTTCTTGCCGATCATTGCCCGCAGGCGGCCGGTGTCGTCATCCGCTCCGCCGCCAAGGGGTGCCATATCAGGCTGGCCGACGGCTCGGCGCAAACCATTTCCGGCTTCAAAGTGGCGGCCATCGACACCAACGGCGCCGGCGACGCCCATATCGGCGCTTTCGTCAGTGCGTTGGCGCGCGGCATGCACCCCTTCGAGGCGGCGCGTTATGCCAATGCGGCGGCGGCCATTTCGGTGACCCGACATGGCGGATCGTCCGCGCCGACCGACGCGGAAGTCCAGACTTTCCTGAGCCAGGCCGCGACCGGCGCGCCGGGCCAGACACAGAAGGCCCAACAGACAGCCTGACAAGCCCGGGAAGCGGGCAAACCAAAGAGAGGAACAAACCATGCGCATGCCCGACTTGACTGCTCTCTTGACGGCGACCGCCGTCTTCACCTCCGCACTCGCCTTCGCGGCCCAGGCCGATGAAGTGCATGTGCTCAACTGGAAAGGCTACGGCGCCGACGAACCATGGGCCGTCGCCGCCTTCGAGAAGGCGACCGGCAACAAGGTCGTCAACGATTTCTTCAATTCCGAACAGGAAATGCTGACCAAGATCCGGACCAATCCGGGCCTTTATGACGTGGTCATGATCAATGCCGCCTTCAACGACCAGGCGATGGCGGAAAAGCTGATCCAACCGATCGATACCTCGAAGCTGCCGAACTATGCCGACATCAGCAAGGACAAGGCCAGTTCTCCAATGCTCGACCATGACGGCAAGGTCTATGGCGTGCCGTGGGTGTGGGGCCTGACGGCGCTCGCCATCAACGAAAAATCCTTCGACAAGCCGCCGACAAGCATCGCCGAAATGTGGAATCCCGCACATAAGGGCCGCGTCGTCATCCGCGACGACGCCGTCGAGGCGGTACAGTTCGGTGCCATCGCCACCGGCCAGAACATCAACGACATCAAGGATATGGATGCCGTCAAGACGAAGCTGACCTCGCTGATGCCGCAGATCAAGACCTTCTGGAGCTCCGAGAACGACTGGAACCAGATGGTCGCCTCCAACCAGATCGACATCGGCACCTACTGGAGCGGCTCGGCCGACCGCGCCAAGACGCATTTCAAGCTGCCGGTCTCGCTGGTCATTCCGCAGGAGGGCGCCGTTGCCTGGCTCGATGCCTTCTCCATTCCGGTTGGCTCCAAGAATGTCGCAGGCGCACAAGCCTTCATCAACTACATGATCGACCCGAAATTCTACGTCGAATGGGTCACCAAGGTCGGCGCTCCCGTCTCCGCCAACACCAAGGCGGTGGAAGCATTGCCCGAGGATGCCTTCAACCGCAAGGTGATGGGTGATCCCGAGGTTGCCAAGCGCATCCAGTTCCAGGCGCCGATCACCGACAAACAGCGCGAAGCCTATCTGGCGCTCTGGCAGCAGCTCAAGGTCGACGTGAAGTAAAGTTCACGTCCGGACCAGCCGGCGGCTCGCGCCGGCTGGCCCTTCAATCCTGGGGAGAAGGGTTCTCATGGCAGCGCAGACTGCGTCGCGCAGCGGGCTGAAATCGGCGCTGCCGCTGCTGGCGCCGGCCTATCTCTGGCTGACGGTAGCGATCTTCCTGCCGCTCTCGGCCATGGTCTTCTTCTCGTTCATGACCGAGCTGCCGCTGTCGGGGAAACCGTGGGCGTTCACGCTTGGCAACTATGCCGCCTTCTTCTCGCAGAGCCTTTATCTAACACTGCTGCTCGCCTCGCTGCGCCTCGGCCTCGAAGTGACGTTGTGGTGCATCGTCATCGGCTATCCCGCGGCCTATGTGCTGGCCAAGGTGCTGAAGGGCCGCAGCCGCGAGGCGATCTTCCTGCTCGTCATCCTGCCGTTCTGGTCGAACGGGCTGGTGCGCATCTTTTCCTGGGCGATGGTTTTGCGCGAGGGCGGCATCCTCGACACGGCGCTCAATGCGGTGCTGCCGTTCAAGATCAACATCGATCTCATGTATTCCTATCCAGCCGTCATCATCGGGCTGGTGCACTCCTACGTGCCCTATATGGTGCTGACCTGTTATCTCACCCTGCAGGCCATCGACGACTCGCTTATCGAGGCCGGGCGCTCGCTCGGCGCCTCGCGGCTGCAGGTGCTGAAGCGGGTGATCATCCCGCTGTCGATGCCGGGACTGGTGGCAGGCGCCGCACTCATCTTCGTGCCGGTCGTCGGCTCGTTCATGGAGCCGCGCATCCTCGGCGGCCGCACCGGCACCTTCTACGGCACCATCATCGAGGACCAGTTCGTCGCCGTCTTCAACTGGCCGCTGGGCGCAGCGCTCTCCTTCATCCTGCTGGCCGTCGTGCTGGTCATCCTGGCGATTGCTTCGCCGGTGCTGAAGAGGGCTGCGTGATGATGACGACGCGTATCCTGGAAGGACTTGGCCGCCTCTATGTCGGGCTGCTGCTCGCCTTCCTCTATCTGCCCATCATCATCATGGCGCTGATGTCGTTCAACGCCTCGCCCTTCTACCAATTGCCTTTCGAATGGACGACCGAATGGTATGCCTCGCTGTGGCAGAACGACCAGCTGATCTCGGCCACCTGGAACAGCCTCGAGATCGCCGTCATCACCACCATCGTCAGCGTAGTGCTCGGCTCGGCGGCTTCACTGGCGCTTTATCGGTACGAATTCCGCGGCAAGAAATTGCTGCAGGCGCTGCTGTTTCCGCCGATCGCCATTCCGTGGCTGATCACCGGCACCGCGATGCTGATCTTCTTCTTCGGCGTCGGCATCGGACGCGGCCTGTTCGCCATCCTGCTCGGCCATGTCGCGCTGGCGCTGCCCTATGTCATCGTCGTCGTCTCGGCGCGGCTGCAGACCTTCGCCCCGGAACTGGAAGAGGCGGCGCGCTCGCTCGGGGCCAACCAGTGGCAGGTGACGAACCGCGTGGCGCTGCCCTGGATCATGCCGGGCGTCATTGCCGGCGGGCTGTTCGCCTTCGCGGTGTCGTTCGACCAGTTCGTGGTCTCCTACTTCCTGTCGACGCCTGGGCAGACGACGCTGCCGGTCGAGATCTACGCCGCGATCCGCAAGGGGTTCACGCCCGAGATCAATGCGGTCTCGACCATCATCATTGTCGTGTCCATGGCGCTGATGCTGCTCACGGCGCGCTTCTTCAAATTCGGCGGAGAGAAATAATGGCCGGCGTGCAGGTATCAAACGTGTCGCGCAGCTTTGGCGCGCACAAGGCGCTGGACGACGTCTCCATCGATTTCGCCGATGGCGGTTTCTACGCGCTGCTTGGGCCCTCCGGCAGCGGCAAGACCACGCTGCTGCGCCAGATCGCCGGTTTCGATTTCCCTGACAGCGGCCGTATTTCCATCGGCGGCGAAAGTGTGGAACGCGTGCCGGTCGAAAAGCGGCGCATCGGCATGGTGTTCCAGAATTATGCGCTGTTTCCCAATATGAGCGTCGCCGATAATGTCGCCTTCGGCTTGTCGGTGCGCGGCGAGGCCAAGGCGGTGATTGCCGCCGAGGTGCAGCGGGCCCTCGATCTCGTGCAGCTCGGGACGCTCGGTGGCCGCCGGCCGCACCAGCTCTCTGGCGCCAGCGCCAGCGGGTGGCGCTGGCGCGGGCGATCGTCACCAAGCCGCGCGTGCTGTTGCTCGACGAGCCGCTCGGCGCGCTCGACAAGGCGCTGCGCGTCGACATGCAGATCGAACTGAAACGCATCCAGCGCGAGATCGGCATCACCACCATCTTCGTCACCCACGACCAGGAAGAAGCGCTGACGATGAGCGACCGCATCGGCATCTTGCGCGACGGCAGGCTGGTGCAAGAGGGGCCGCCAGAGGAGATATACGATCGCCCAAAGAGCGAATTCGCCGCCACCTTCCTCGGTGACGCCAATATCTTTCGCGGCGACTCGACCGGCAATGGCATCCGGCTGCCGGACGGCACGGCGATCGCTGCCGGCGCGGGCGCCACGCTTGCCGCCGGCGCCAAGGCGAGTTGCGCCGTGCGCCCAGAGCGCATTCGGATTGCCATCGATGGCGGAGCTCCGGATGCCGCCAATGCGAACATGCTGCGGGGGCAAGTGTCGAAGCGCATCTTCGCCGGCAACAACAGCACCTATTTCGTCGAGCGCGCTGGCCAGACGTTGAAGGTGATCGTGCAGAATACCGGTGCCGACAGGCTGGCGGAAGGTCAGGATGTCGTGCTGCGCTGGTCGCCGGAAAGCACGGTGTTGATCGCGGCGGGGTAGGGTCCAACTGGGGAGGTTGGCGCTCCGTCACACCCCCCTCTGCCCTGCCGGGCATCTCCCCCGCAAGGGGGGAGATCAGCAGCGTAAGCGCCGCAGCTCTTCCTGCAACGTTGAAAATTTGCGAAAGCAGAAATGACGGCCAATCTCCCCCCTTGCGGGGGAGATGCCCGGCAGGGCAGAGGGGGGCTGTCCCGCCATGCGATCGAAGTAAGCGGCTGGAATACTGATGACGCTGGAATTGACCGCACAGGACAAGTCCATGCTCGACGGCGAGCAAGGCCCATCCGCGGCCGCCGCGATGAAGATCCTGGTCGCGTTCTCCAAAGCCATCGGCGCGCGCAGTCTGCTCGACATATCAGGCGCTCATATCGACGGTTGCCTCTATCATGGCAAGGCGGGGCTCGATTTCGTCGAACGGCTGGTCGAGGGCGGCGGCCGCGTCCAGGTCCAGACGACGCTGAATGTCGGGTCGTTCGACCTGATCCATCCCGGCATGGTGAAGATGCCGGCAGCGGAGGAAGTGCCGGCGCGGCGGCTGATGAAGGCGCATCTGGAGCTTGGCTGCCAGGCGACCTTCACCTGCGCGCCCTATCAGACGCGGTTCCGGCCTGAATCCGGCCAGCAGATCGCCTGGGGCGAATCCAACGCCATCGTCTTCGCCAATTCGGTGATCGGCGCGCGCACCAACCGCTATGGCGATTTCATCGATCTGTGCTGCGCCATGACCGGACGCGCGCCGGCCTGGGGCCTGCATCTCAGCGAAAACCGGCGTGGCCGGATCTTGTTTGAATTGGACGTTCCCGACCCGGAGCCGAGCGACAGCCTGTTCGTCGGTGTCGGGCTGATCATCGGGCAAGCCAGCAGCGACCGCATTCCTGTCATTGCAGGTCTGCCGCAGCCGCGCGACGAGGATCAACTGAAGGCGCTGGGGGCGGCGGCTGCGACAGCCGGCGCGGTGGCGTTGTTCCATGCGGTCGGTATCACGCCGGAGGCTGGAACGCTCGACCAGGCGTTTCAAGGCATGGCGCCGGAAGAGACGATCCGCATCAGCCGTTCCGATATCGATCATGCGCTGGCAAGGCTGTCTGGCGTGCCTGACGGCGCACCTTTGGCGGCCGTGTCGCTCGGCACGCCACACTTCTCGCATGAGGAGTGGATGCGCCTGCTGCCGCTTCTGCGCGAGGCAGCACCAGGCAGGGGCATCCCGATCTATGTCAACACCGGGCGCGCCACGCTGGCACGATTGCAGGAGGAGGGCGCGCTTGATGGCATGGAAGCCTTCGGCCTGATCCCGGTCGCCGACACCTGCACCTACGTCACCTCCATCCTCAAGCGCCTCGACGGCGTGGTGATGACCAACTCCGGCAAATGGGCGCATTATGCGCCGGGCAATATCGGCGTGACCGTCGCCTTCGCCGAGATGAGGGATTGCATCCGCTCCGCAGCAGTCGGGCATGTCCTGCGAAGCGGCACATGACGCGATCGATGGAAACCTTTGAAAGAACAGGCACCTTCCAGCTGGCCGGTGAGGCCGAAGGACTGGCGCTGGTGTTTTCGCAACCGCTCAGCTTCTGGGGCGGGATCGATCCGGAGACCGGGGACATTATCGACCACTCGCATCCGGGCCTCGGCCAGAATGTCATCGGCAAGATCCTGGTGATGCCGAGCGGGCGCGGATCCTCGTCGTCATCCTCGGTCCTGGCCGAAGCGATCCGCCGGGGCACGGCGCCGGCCGGCATTCTTCTGCAGCGGCCGGATCCGATCCTGGCGGTCGGCGCCATCGTTGCCGAGTTTCTCTACGACATCCGCATGCCGCTGGTGGTGTGCGATATTTCCAGCATTGCGACTGGTGACAGGATCGCGATCGGCATTGGGGCAGATGGCCGGGCGATCATCGGCATTCAGCCAGTCATCGCAGAGCCTCGCCATCTCTAGGCCACGGCCGGGGGGAGCAACATTGTTGCCGGCGGAGCGGCAGCGCCCGCCAAGTCACAGCCCCATGATTTCTCCGGATTTGCTCCTGCTCGAACAAACTTGCCGGCTCGGCTCGAAACATTGGCACGATATTCTAAGCCGACCGGTTGACCGTGAACGCGCTCTCCAGCCTATAATTCTACTAAATTCATAGACTAACTGCGAGCGTTTGAAATGCTTGCGGCCTGGCCTGTGAGAACCGGCTGCAAGGGGAGCGTATCGATGCCGAAGACAGAATCCAATCCGATCGAGCTTGGCACCAAAGCGGCGGATTTCCTGTTGCCCGACGCGCATGGCGTGCTGCACCGGCTCGCCGATTTCGATGCCAGGCCGGCCTTGCTTGTCGCCTTCATTTCCAATCGCTGTCCGTTCGTCATGCTGATCCGCGATGAGCTTGCCGCCTTCGCTCGCGACTATGCAGCCAAGGGGCTGCAGGTGGTGGCGATCAACGCCAACGACCATAAGGCGCATCCGGAAGAGACGCTCGCCCGCATCGGCGAGGAGGTGGAGAAATTCGGCTACTCCTTCTCTTATCTCAAGGACGCCTCGCAGCGGACGGCGAAGGCCTATGGCGCGGCCTGCACGCCAGACTTTTTCCTGTTCGGCGCCGATCGGCGCCTCGCCTATCACGGCCAGTTCGACGATGCGCGGCCGGGCAATGGCAAACCGGTGACCGGCGCCGATCTGCGCGCGGCGGTCGATACGGTGCTGGAGGGCGGCCGGCCCGCCGCAAGCCAAGTGCCGTCGATCGGCTGCAACATCAAATGGAGCGCCGGCAATGAACCGGTGTGGTTCGCAAGCGCCGCCCGCGCCGCATAGCGCCGTCGCCCTGCAGCGCATTCACACCGAGTCTCCATGCCCAAGTTCCAGCGATCCTCATCCGACAGCTTGCACCTTCAGGCCGATGTGCTGGTGCTGGGCGGTGGCCCGTCGGCCGCCTGGGCGGCTGTTGCCGCGGCCGAAAGCGGTGCCAAGGTGGTTCTGGCCGACAAGGGTTATCTCGGCACCAGCGGCGCCACCGCGCCTTCGAACACCGGCACCTGGTGCGTGCCGCCGGGCGACAACAGGCATGCCGTCGTCGAGCGGCGCTGGCAGCGCACCGGCGAACTCGCTGACCCGCGCTGGATGCTGCGCTGCGTCGACACCGCCTACCGCAACTTGCTGAAACTTTCGGAATGGGGTTATCCCTTCCCGAGCGAGGATGACGGTCGGCTCTACATCGCCAATCTGCGTGGTCCCGACTATATGCGCTTCATGCGCCGCCGCGTGCTCATGGCCGGCGTCACCGTGCTCGACCATCATCCGGCACTCGAACTTCTGTCGGACGGCGACGCCATCGTCGGCGCCGCCGGTGCCGCCCGGCAGGCGGGCCATGACTGGCGTGTCGATGCCCGGGCCGTGGTGCTGGCGACCGGCGGCTGCGCTTTCCGGGAGCGCATCCTCGGCGGGACCGGGCTGACCGGGGACGGCTATCTGATGGCGGCGGAGGCCGGGGCCAGCCTGTCGGGCATGGAATTCACCGGCAAGTACACGCTGGCGCCATACGGCTCCTCACTGAACAAGGGGCTGCCGTTCCGCTGGGCCTCGTTCCATCGCGAGGACGGCTCACCGATCCTCGGGCCGACCGGTGAGCCGTTGCGCAACGGCATTGGCGTCCGCGAGGAAGAAGTGGCGCGCGCGTTGATCGAAGGTCCGGTCTATGCGCGGCTCGACCAGGCCGAGCCGACGCTGCAGGGCTGGCTGCGCCAGGGCCAGCCGAACTGTTTCGTTCCCTATGACCGCGCCGGCATCGATCCGTTCACCGAGCTGTTCCGCATCACGCTGCGCGCCGAAGGCACGGTGCGCGGCACCGGCGGCATCGACATCGTCTCCGACGACTGCGCCACCGGCGTGCCGGGCCTCTACGTCGCCGGCGACGCCGCCAGCCGCGAGATCATGACCGGTGCCGTATCGGGTGGCGGCGCCGTCAATTCGTCCTGGGCACTGGCCAGCGGCTGGTGGGCCGGCAAGGGCGCCTCGGTCCATGCGAAGCGCCGCGGCGGCAAGGCTTTCCGCAGCACGGTGCGGCCGCTCGGCCAAGCCGGCTTAAGGCCTGCGGCGTCGCCGCGCGATGACATCGGGGCCAGCGAGGTCATCGACGCCGTGCGCAACGAGGTGACGCCGCTCGACGGGAATTTCTTTCGCAGCGGTGTGGGCCTCGAGAAAAGCCGGGAGCGCCTGGAGAGCGTCTGGCGCGAGGTGCGCGACCATCTGCGGGGCGAGGGGCCGGACCGGGTTCGTGCGCGCGAGGCCGCGTCGATCGCCGCCGCCGGGCGCTGGTCCGTGGCGGCAGCACTGCGTCGCACCGAGAGCCGTGGCATGCATCGCCGCACGGACCTGCCGGGCAAGAGCCCGGCCCTGGCGCACCGGCTGGTGATCACCGGCGTCGACCAATTCCGCATTGCCGGCGCGCCCGAGCGGCTGGCGGAGCTGGCGTCATGATCGAGATCGTCTCGGCCACGCGCTGCATCGAATGCGACATCTGCGTCAAGGTCTGCCCGACCAATGTCTTCGACGCGACCGAGGGCGGCGTGCCTGTCATCGCCCGCCAGGACGACTGCCAGACCTGCTTCCTGTGCGAGATCTACTGCCCGACCGACGCGCTTTACGTCGCCGAGTTCGCCGAGGGGCCGACCGGCATCAGCGAGGCGGAAGTCGAGGAGCGCCATCTGTTCGGCGGCTATGCCCGCGCGCTCGGCTGGAAGCGCGGCAAGGCCGGAGGCTCGGAGTTCGATCCCACGCATCGCATCCGCGTGGCGCAATAGGAGGGGAGAGGATCATGGATCGCATCGTCGTCAGCGACATCAAAAAGACCTTTCAGCTCAAGCCGGGGCAGTTCGTCACCGTCGACGGGGAGGCGACCGACCGCGTCACGGTGCTTGACGGTGTCGATCTCTCGATCCGCAAAGGCGAGTTCATCACGCTGGTTGGTCCCAGCGGTTCGGGCAAATCGGTGCTGCTCGACATCATCGGCGGGCTGACGCAGGCGACAGGCGGCGATGTGCAACTCGACGGCCGGCGCATCACCAGGCCTGACCCCAAGACCGGCTATGTGTTCCAGCAATATGCGCTGTTTCCCTGGCGCACCGCGCTCGCCAACATCGAATATGCGCTGGAAGTGCGCGGTGTCGGCAAGGCGGAGCGCACGGCGACGGCCCGCCACCTGTTGTCGCTGTTCGGCCTTGCCGGCTTCGAGGACCGTTTCCCAAACCAGCTCTCAGGCGGCATGCAGCAGCGTGTGGCGATCGCGCGGGCGCTGGCCAGCAACCCGGAAGTGCTTTTGATGGACGAGCCGTTCGCGGCACTCGACCAGCAGACGCGCGAGCTTCTGCAAGGCGAACTTTTGCGGATCTGGGGCAAGATCAAGACGACCGTCATCTTCGTCACCCATTCGATCGACGAGGCGATCTTCCTCGCCGACCGGGTGGTGGTGATGACGGCGCGCCCGGGCGCGGTGAAGGAAATCATCGACATCGATCTGCCGCGCCCACGCGACGGCGACATCCGCGCCAGTGCGGCGTTCAACGATTACCGCGCCCGCGTCTGGGACGTGCTGCGCGACGAGGTCAACAAGGCGCAGAAGGACTGGACGCTGTCGCCAGCCTTCAGCCATTGAGGAGCTGGATACATGGCTTACCTGACCGAAAAATTTGGCCCCGCCATCGGCTTTCACAGCGTTGCCGGTGAGGTCGCTGGTCCGGCAAAAGTTCCGGCGGTCAAGGCGCGCGGCGTCGTCCAGGGGGCCAAAGCCCGAAAGAGGATGGCGCAAGCCGGCACCTTCCTCTATGGCCTGCCGCTGCTCGGCCTGTTTTTCCTGCTGTGGGAGATCGCGCCGCGGCTCGGCTGGCTGAACCGTATCTTCTTTCCGCCGCTGAGCGAGGTGCTTGTCGCCTGGTGGGATCTGCTCGCCTCGGGCGTCCTGATCGAGCATATCGGCATCAGCCTGCAGCGTGCGGCGATTGGCTTCGCGCTCGGCGTGGTGGTGGCCATTCCGCTCGGTCTCCTGATGGGTCGCTATGCGCTGTTCGAGAAGGTCAGCGACCTGCTCGTCCAGACGCTGCGCAACACCTCGCAATTCGCGCTGCTGCCGGTGTTCATCCTGCTGCTCGGTATCGGTGAGGAATCGAAGGTGGCGATCACTTTCTACTCCTCGGTCTTTTTTCTCCTCGTCAACACGATCAGCGGTGTCAAATCGGTCGATCCGCTGCTGATCAAGGCGGCGCGCTCGATGGGTACATCCGACTTCGATCTGTTCCGAAAGGTCATCCTGCCGGCCAGCATTCCCTCGATCGTCGCCGGCGCGCGGCTGGCGGTGAAATCCTCGCTGTTCGCGGTCATCGGCGCCGAGATGCTGGCGGCGAAGTCCGGCCTCGGCTTCCTCATCCAGAACTCGCAGCTGATGATGGAAACGGCCGACATGTATGCCGGCATCCTGACGCTCACCGTCATCGGCCTGACCGTCAATTACCTGCTCGTCTGGTTCGAGCGCTGGGCGACCGCCTGGAAGGGCCAGTCCGAGACCTCGCTCATTTGAGCCGTTCATTCAGCCAATCAGGAAGGATTTTTCCATGTCCAGTATCGCATTCGATGGATTTCGCCGGCTGCTCCTGAAGGGCGCGATTGCCGTCGCCATCGGCCTTGGCGGCATGCCGGCCTTCGCGCAGGACAAGCCCGATGTCATCCGCATCGGCAGCACCGCGCCCGGGCACCTCAAATTCGTTCTCGCCCAGAAGGACGGCTGGTGGGAGAAGGAATTCGCCAAGGACGGCATCAAGGTCGAGCTGGTGACGTTCAATGGCGGCTCTGAGGCGACGACGGCTTTGGCCACCGGCGCCATCGAGTTCACCTATACCGGCAACAATCCGGCGCTGCGTGTCGCCGCGTCCGGCGCCGACGTCAAACTGATCGGCCTGTCGAACTATGTCAAAGCGGGCGGCTCCTACATCGTCGTCAAGGCGGACTCGCCGCTGAAGGCGCTGCAGGACCTCAAGGGCAAGAAGGTCGCCTATCTCACCGGCACGGTCCGGCATTCGAATTTCAGCAAGGCGCTGAACAGCGTCGGCCTGACGACGAGTGATGTCGAAGGATTGAACCTGCCATTCGAGGCGTCCGGCCCGGCGCTGCTGCGCGGCGACATCGACGCCATCGTCGAGACGGACTCGACGGCGGCCAAGCTGGTCGATACCGGCGAGGCGCGCGTCCTCTTTGACACCAGTACCCATCCGGAATGGAACGTGCCCAACGTCATCTCGGTCAATGGCGCCTTCGCAGCCAAATATCCCGATCTGGTCAAGCGGCTGCTGAAAGTCGACATCGAAATCTCGCGCTGGGCCGACGCGCATCCCGAGGAGACGATCAAGACTTTTGTAGAGGCGACCAAGTCGTCGGAAAAATCCGTCCGCAAGACCTATGCCGACGGCGTCTTCCACCAGGATCCGAAACTCACCGACGATGCGATCGAAGCGCTCAAGAGCGAAGAAAAATTCATGGCGAGCGCCGGGCTGTTGAAAGGATCGATCGACTATGGCAAATGGGTCGACAAGAGCTTTGTCGATGCAGCCGCAGCGCAAGTCGCTGCCGTCCAGTAGGCCAGAATCATCGGGCAGTGCGCGTTTGCGGCGCTGCCCGATCACCCGGCTCCGTCAAATCTCCGGGATGTTTTCCTTGAAGATCACCTGCAGCCTCGGCTGGTGCAATTCATAGGGCAAGCCCTGGACCGCATGGGTCAAGGTGTTGAGCGCCTCGCGGGCCTCGACGCGCGGGTTCTGGTCGATGACCGCGTCGAGCGTGCCGTCGAGCAGCAGGTCCTTGGTGCCATCCGTCACCTCATGCCCGAGGAAGACCATGGATTGCGCGCGGCCGCGCTCCTTGAGCGCACGGGCTATGCCAGTGTTGCCGGCGCCGACATTGTAGATCGCGGCAAGATCGGGGTGCCGTTCCAGGAGTGCTGATGCCTCTGAATAGGCCTTCTCGCGGTCATCGAGCATTTCGCGCATCTCGACGATCTCGAGATTGGGTGATTCCTCGGTCAGGATATGGCGGAACCCCATTTCGCGCTCCTCGTGGCCGCGATAGGACAGCGACCCGGCGAACAGCGCCACCTTGCCGGGGCGTTCCGATCCCATGAAACGGTTGAGCAGATAGCCGGCCAGCCGCCCGGCGGCGCGGTTGTCGATGCCGATATAGGCGACCCTCGGCACATGCAGGATGTCGGAGGCGATGGTCACCACCTTGACGTCGTTGGCCGATAGCGAGCGGATCGCCTCGCGTACCGTCGGATGGTCGAGGGCGATGACGCCGACGCCTTGCGTCTGCCCTCGCAAATCCTGCAGCAGGCGGGCGAGCCGGTCGGGATTGAAGCCTTCTATGGTGGCGATGTGGACGTCGAGATCGGGGCGCGCCAGGGCCTGCGCCTCGATGTGGCGGTGCAGCACCTTGATGAAGGAGTTGGTGCCGGCCGGCAGCGCGAAGTCGAGCCTGATGATCTCGCCGGGCGCGGGCCGCAGCGGCGCGCCGTTCGGGCTGTCGGCGATGTAGCCGAGACGCTGCGCCATCTCGAGCACGATCTCGCGCGTGCGCGCTCGCACGCCGGGACGGTTGTTGAGCACGCGGTCGACAGTGGCGGCGGAAACGCCGGCTTCCCGGGCAATGTCAGTCAGGGTGGAACGCACCGTCTTTCATCTCCTCAACGCATCAAGATCACGCAATGCCGGCAACCGGCCTGATGGCAACGGCTCCTCTGTATCCGCGATTCTGATGGGAAATGATGTATCCGGCCTTGGCCGATGCGCAAGCCGCTGGGCTAAATCAAGTCGCCCGACACGATCGCGCCGGGCAGAGAGAGCACATTTCCCATCAAATCGAGGCATGGGGAGCGCTAATTGAACCTTGGTATGACGCATTTCCTGGCCTCATTGCGATGTTGTGAGGTGTTTTGATTATTTATGATGTTGACAGCCTTCCGATCCTGCCGTCAATATCCCTCATGGGCTCGTGGAGGAAACATTGGCCCTGAGGGAGGAATTCCAATGTCTGATCTGATCCGCATGTCGCGGCGCCGATTGCTGGCGTCCGGAGGAAAGGCGGCGGTATTCGTAGCCGCGGCAGGTATCGCACCCCAATTCATTCGTCCTGGCCGCGCCTACGCCGCCGACGCCTTGGCGCCGGGCATGATCGGCGGCCCGACCGGCTTCGAGGGCGCCGAGCGTTATCAATATGGAGCCGACACGCCCGAAGGCCGCGCCATCGAGGCGGCCAAGGCGCTGAAGGGCGCCGGCAAGGCGCCGGCCAAAATCGTGCTCGGCCTGTCGGATGGCTCTATCGGCCAGCTCACGCAGCCTTTCCCGGCCGGCGCGCCGTCGATCAAGGAACTGTGGGAGAAAGAGACCGGCATTCCGATCGAAATCGTCGGCCTGCCGAACGGCCAGGAATTCACCAAGACGATGCAGGATATCTCCACCAAGGGTGGGGCCTATGACATCTACTCCACCGAATGGAACCGCCTCGGCGACCTCGCCGAAACCGGCGGCATCGCCAAGCTCGACGATTTCGTCGCCCAGTACAAGCCCGAATGGGACGATCCCAAGACCGGCTATGTCGACGGCGCCAAGGGCGTGTCGCTGCTCAACAAATATCGCGGCTCCAACTATGGCGTGTCGCTCGACGGCGACTTCCAGACCTGGGTCTACCGCAGCGACCTGTTCGGCGACGAAGCCGAAAAGAAGGCCTTCAAGGACAAATACGGCTACGATCTGGCGCCGCCGAAGACCTGGAAGCAGCACGGCGACATCGCCGCCTTCTTCCAGCGCCCGGACAAGGGCCTGTTCGGCTCGACCGACCTGCGCAACCAGGGCTGGGGCTACACCAACTGGTACCAGCGCTATGTCTCGATGGCCTCGCCCAACCAGTTCCTGTTCGGTGACGACGGCAAGCCGCTGATCAATTCCGAGCACGGTATCGCCGCCACCAACGAATATGTCGCTTCGCTCGCTCATCACTCGCCGGACGCGATCTCGTGGGGCTGGCCGGAGCAGTACGGTAATTTCGCCAAGGGCGGCACGGCGATGACCTGCGCCTTCTCCAACCTGCCAAAATTCCTCGACAATGCCGGCAACAAGGATTCGGCTGTCACCGGCAAGATCGGCTCGATGCTGCCGCCCGGCCGCGAGATCGACGGCAAGCTGATCAGCCGCTCGGTGCTGTGGTTCTCGCTGACCGGCATGGTCTCGTCGCAGTCGAAAAACCAGGAGGCCGCCTATCTCCTGCTGCAATGGCTGGGTTCGGCCCGCATCTACGCCTGGATGAGCGCCAACCCCGGCGGCTATCTCGATCCGTTCCGGCTTTCGGATTTCTCCGATCCGCTGGTGCGCCAGACCTATCACGCCTACCACATGGACGTGGTGCGCGAGACGGTCGCCCGCACGGTGCCGACCATCAACTATCCCGGCGCCACCGCCTTCCATAACGCGCTGGACGAAAATCTCATGGCCTCGCTGACCAAGGCCAAAACGCCTGAGCAGGCGATGGCCGACACCGAGGCCGAGTGGAAGAAGATCGCCCGGCGCATCGGCGAGGACAAACTGCTCGAAGCCATCAGGACCAACAAGGAGGCCTGGCCGACCGTTCTCGATCCGATCAGCTGATCCGTCTCCCTGGATCAGAGCCGGAGGGGAGGGGCGAAAGCTCTTCCCCTCCGCAGTCAACGCCACCAGCAAAAGCAGCCAGATGAAGCGTTCCGTCCCCTTCGAGATATTCCGCTATGCCGCGATCCTCGCGGCGATGGCGGTGACGCTGGTGCCGATCCTGTGGATGGTATCGATGGCCTTCAAACCGATCGCCGAATGGTCGGCGACGGGCGCCGACCTGACATGGTGGCCGAAGAACCCGACGCTCAGCAATTTCCGGTTCGTCTTCGGCGAGTCCACCAACAGCCTGATCGTGGCGCTCGACCGCACCGCGCTGAAGCCGATCCTGTCGTCGCTGCTGTCGGCGGTGTTCGGCACCGCGATCGCCATGTCGGCGGGCACGGCGGCCGCCTACGGGCTGTCGCGCTTCGGCTCGGGCCAGAACCTGCCGCTGGCGCTGATCCAGCTCAGGCTGTTTCCGCCGATGGCGGTGATGATCCCGGTGATGATCATGTGGGCGTTCCTGAATTTCACCGACAGCTGGTGGGGCCTGGCGCTGATCTACGGCATCGTCACCTTGCCGTTCGCCTTCTGGCTGATGAAGACCTTCTTCGACGACATGCCGCGTGAGATCGAGGAGGCAGCGCTGGTCGAGGGCTGTTCGCGGCTGCGTGTCTTCACCCGCATCACGCTGCCGATGATGCGTGCGCCGCTGGCGAGTGCGGCGCTGTTCGTCTTCATCCTCAACTGGTCGGACTATCTGATCGCGCTGCTTCTGACGACGCGCGAATGGGTGACCATCCCTGTCTACATGGCCTCGCTGTCGTCCTCGATGACCGGTCAGCTCTATGGCGCCAAGGCAGCGCTTGGACTCATCGCCGCCGTGCCGCCCGTCATCATGGGCATTGCCATCCAGCGCCATTTGGTGCGCGGGCTGACCTTTGGGGCGCTCAAGCAATGAGCGCGGTGACCGTGGCTGTTTCGGAGGACGAAATGGGCGCCGCGCGCGCGAAGCCGGCTCCTCGAGACGAGGGGGCGCGGCTGGGCTTCCGGCTGACCTTGCCGGCGCAGATCCTGGTGCTGTTCATCTCAGCCTTTCCGCTCTTGATGCAGCTCTACATCAGCGTCACCGACTGGTCGCCGCTCTCGGGCATCGGCTGGTGGAATGCGTGGGAGATGTGGAACAGCTTCGCCAACTACACCGACCTTGCCGCCGATGCGCGCTTCTGGAGCGCGCTTAAGCGCACGGCCATCGTCATGATCGTCTGCGTGCCAGCCGAGTTCCTGCTCGGGCTGGCGCTGGCGACGCTGTTCGCCGACGATTTTCCGGGCAAGCGCATCTTCTATTCGATCCTGCTGATGCCGATGATGGTGGTGCCCGCGGTGGCCGGCTACATGTTCTTCATGCTGTTCCAGTCCGGCGGCCCGGTGAACGACATCCTGTCCACCGTCACGGGTACACGCGTCACCATCGCCTGGCTGTCGGACCCGGCGCTGGCGCTGATCGCGGTGATGATCGCCGATATCTGGCAATGGACGCCGCTGATGTTCCTCATCCTGCTTGCCGGGCTGGTCGGGGTACCGGAGGACCAGATCAAGGCGGCGACACTTTTAGGTGCCAATCCGTGGCAGCGTTTCGTCACCATCGTGCTGCCGAAGATGAAGACGATCATCATCATCGCGCTGGCGATCCGCGTGATCGAGAACTTCAAGATCTTCGACACGCTCTACATCATGACCGGCGGCGGACCCGGCGTCGCCACGGAAACGATCTCGGTCTACATCTACAAGGTCACCACGCAGGACCTGATCTGGGGCTATGTGGCGGCGATCGCGCTCGCCATCCTGATCGTGCTCTCGATCGTCGCGGTGTTCGCCATGAAGCGCATGGCGCGGGCAAGGCAGGTGGCGGCATGAGCGCGATCCAGCTGCGCAACCTCACCAAGACATTCGGCGACTTCACCGCGCTGAAGACCATGGACCTCGAAATCGCGGACGGCGAGTTCATGGCGCTGCTCGGGCCCTCGGGCTGCGGCAAGTCGACGACGATGAACATGATCGCCGGCATGGAGGAGCCGACCAGCGGCAAGATCCTGTTTGGCGAGCGCGACATGGCCGGCGTGCCGATGGGTCGGCGCGGCGTCGGCTTCGTGTTCCAGAACTACGCCATCTTCACCCATATGACGGTGCGCCAGAACTTGGCCTATGGGCCGAGGATGCGCGGTGCGGCGAAAGCCGAGATCGACCGGCGTGTCGGCGCCATAGCCGAGTTGCTGCAGCTGACGCCGCTGCTGGAGCGTAACGCCGATCGGCTATCGGTCAATATCTTGCAGCGCGTGGCGATCGGCCGCTCGGCGATCATGGAGCCGGCGATCTTCTTGCTGGACGAGCCACTGTCCAATGTCGATGCGGCCTTCCGGGCGGTCATGCGCACCGAGCTCAAGCAACTGCAGCGCCAGTTCAGGCAGACCATGGTCTATGTAACGCATGATCAGCTCGAAGCGATGACCATGGCCGACCGTATCGCCGTGATGGACCGTGGCGTGCTGCAGCAGGTCGGCACGCCGCTCGAGGTCTACAACAATCCGGCCAATGTCTTCGTCGCCCGCTTCATCGGCGCGCCGGGCATGAACCTGCTCAGAGGCCGGCCGGCGGAGAGTGATCGCGGCCTGGTCGTCGATCTCGGGCCGCTGGGCATCACGCCGCCATTGCCGGATGAGTTGGCGGCCACCTTGCGTGGTGCACGTGGTGACGTGCTCTACGGCTTCCGGCCGGAGCAGGTGGCGTTGGCGCAGGATGGGCGCGGGCTCGCCATGCCTGTCACCTTCGTCGAGCGGATCGGCGCGCGCACCATCGTTCATCTCGGCCAGGGCGAGGGCGCCGTGAAGGCGGTGTTCGACAATGATGTCGGGCTGTCAATCGGGCAGACAGCTGTCGTCGCGCCGCTGTCTTCATCGGTGCGCGTCTTCGACGCCGCCAGCGGACTTGCCGTGAGGGTGGGCTGAAACCATGGCCGATATCGTTTTCCGCAATGTCACGAAAAGCTACGGAACAACGCTTGCTGTCGACGACGCCTCGTTCACGGTCAACGATAACGAGTTCTTCTGCTTCTTCGGGCCGCCGCTGTCGGGCAAGTCGACAATCCTGCGCCTGGTGCTCGGGCTGGAGAGCCCGGACGCCGGAGAAATCCTGATCGGCGGCAGACCGGTCAACACGGTGTCGCCGGCCGAACGCAACGTCGCGATGGTGTTCCAGAACCTGGCGCTGTTCCCGCATATGAGCGCGGGCGACAATGTCCGCTTCCCGCTTGTGGAACGCAAAGTCGCCGAGGCCGAGATCGAAAGGCGCGCTGCCGACGTCGCGGCCAAGCTGCATATCGGGCATATCCTGCACAAGCCGCCGGCGCAGCTTTCGGGCGGCGAGCGGCAGCGCGTGGCGATTGCGCGCGCGCTGGTGCGCGACCCCAATGCCTATCTGATGGATGACCCGATCTCGGCGCTCGACGCCAGGCTGCGCGAGGAGACGCGTGTCGAGCTGAAGCGCATCCAGCGCGAGCTCGGCAAAACACTGATCTATGTCACCCACGACCAGGAAGAGGCGATGTCGATCGCCGACCGCATCGCGATCCTGGACAATGGCAGGATCAGGCAGATCGGCGCGCCGGCCGAGATCTATGATCGCCCGGCGAGCACCTATGTGGCGCGGCTGCTCGGTTCGCCTGTCATGAACATCCTCAAAGCCGTTCGCGGCGAGAGCGGCGTCGAGGCCGCCGAAGGCACGCTCAGCATCGCTGATCGCGCGGCTCCGGCCGACGCCGTCGAGATCGGGCTGAGGCCGGAGGACATCAAGGTCAGACCGTGGCCCAACGAGGTAAAAGGTGATGGGGCTCCGGGCCGTCCGGCGCGGGTGTTCGAGGTCGAGCCGCTGGGCGGCTATACCGTGGTGACGCTCGCCGCTGGGCAGGCGCGGCTGAAGGCGCTGTTGCGCGGCCAGCCTGACATCAGGCCCGATGCGATGGTGGTGATATCCTGCGAGCCGGCCCGCGTGCATTATTTCGGGCAAGGTGGAGGCGCATTGGTGAGATGATTGCCGCCGCGAAGAGGGAATTTCGGGAGGAAGACATGGCAGGCAAGGATTTCGAGCCGGACGTGAAGGTCCGCACGAAAGAATACAGGATCGGCTGCGTCGGCGCCGGCATGATCATGGCCGAGTGCCATCTGGCTGCCTACAAGGAGGCCGGGTTTCCGGTGGTGGCGATCGCTTCGCGCACCAAGGCAAGCGCCGAGAAGGTGGCGAAACGCTGGGGCATCCCGACAGTCCACGACACGCCGGAACAGCTGATCGAGGACACTGATGTCGAGATCATCGACTTGGCCTTCCCGCCGGACCAGCAGCCAGCGCTGATCCGCCATGCGCTGAAGCAGAAGCACATCAAGGCGATCCTGGCGCAGAAGCCGCTGGCCCTGTCTGTCGAGGAAGCCGTCAAGCTGCGCGACGAGGCGGCGAAGACCGGCAAGATCCTCTCGGTCAACCAGAACATGCGCTACGACCAGTCGATGCGTGTGCTGAAGCAGATCATCGACAGCGGCGCGCTGGGCGACATCGTCTTCGCGCAGATCGACATGCACGCCATCCCGCACTGGCAGACCTTCCTCGAGGATTACGACCGGCTGACGCTCGCCAATATGAGCGTGCATCATCTCGACGTGCTGCGCTTCCTGTTCGGCGATCCCGATGAAATCACCACGCTGACGCGCAAGGATCCACGCACGAAATTCGACCATTCCGACGGCATCACCGTCTCGACGCTGCGCTTCCCGTCCGGCGTGCTTGCCGTGTCGCTGGAGGATGTCTGGTCCGGTCCGCGGCAGGACGGCTACAAGGACGACCAGCATATCAACTGGCGCGTCGACGGCACTAAGGGCGTCGCCAAGGGCACGATCGGCTGGCCGACAGGCGCCGCCTCGACGCTGACCTACGCCTCGACCGAGACCACTGGCGGCGAGTGGGTCAGCCCGAGCTGGAACACGATGTGGTTCCCGCATGCCTTCATCGGCGTCATGGAACAGCTGCAGCACGCGGTGAAGACAGGCACGCCGCCGGCGCTGTCGGTCGCCGACAACGTCAAGACCATGGCGCTGGTCGAGGCGGGCTACCGCTCGATCGACGAGGGCCGCACGGTCAAGCTTTCCGAAATCGCGACAAACTGAATCAACTGAATCGCTTACAGGGAGGAATTCAAGATCATGATGCAGGCTGGTATTTTCACGGGCTATTTCCCGTACGGTCTCGAAGAGACGGCGAAGAAGATCCGCGGGCTTGGTTTCAACACGGTGCAGCTCGACCTGCACTTCAGGGATGTCGACCTGTCGTCCGGCCAGATCACCAAGGACAAGGCGAAGACGGTGCGCGACGTCTTCCGCGACCACAACCTGCCGGTCTGCTGCGTGTCGGGCTACACCAACATCATCCATCCCGACAAGGCCGAGCGCGACAAGCGCGTCGGCTATCTCAAGGAGATCATCCGCAACGCCCGCCATTTCGGCTCGCCTTACGTGATCTCGGAAACCGGCACCTACAACACCGAATCCGACTGGGTGCACCACCCCAAGAACAAGACCGAGGAAGGTTTTGAGGAATGCCGCAAGGTCATCGCCGACCTCGCGCAGACAGCCTATGACCACGGCGCGGTCTTCCTGCTTGAAACCTATGTCAACAACGTCGTCGGCTCGGTCGAGGAGACGGTGAGGATGTTCGCGCAGGTCGACCATCCCGGCCTTGGCCTTTTGATGGACCCGACCAACTATTTCGAGACGCACAACATCGACCGTATGGATCAGATCCTGAACCAGGTGTTCGACACGCTGACCGACAAAATCAAGATCGCCCACGCCAAGGACGTCAAGCGCTCGGGCAGCGACAAGTCGGAGAAGCATGCCGATATCGGTGATGAGGACGCGATGGAAAGCCACACTTTCCGCGGCGTCGGCGAAATCGAACTGCCGGCGCCCGGTCTCGGCTCGCTCAACTACGATCTCTATCTGCAGCGGCTGGCGGAAAAGCATCCGAACATTCCGGTCATCATCGAGCATTTGTCGGAAGATGACGTGCCGCGCGCCAAGAAGTTCCTCGACGGGAAGTTCCGCGCCAACGGCCTGTGATGGCCGGCCACGCCGCCGCTGCATGGCGGCGCGGCTCCAAACAAGGGAGGAAAGAATGTTGAAATTCGCTGGGAAATTGGCGGCCGCCGCGACAGTGCTCGCCGGCGTCGCCTTCGGTACGACCGCGCAGGCGCAGGATGGCCAGAAGACCTTCTATCTCTTGTCGCATGGTGGCCCGTCGGATGCGTTCTGGATCGACTGGAACGCCGGCGCGACCAAGGCTTGCGACCAGCTCAAGGTGACCTGCAAGATCTCCTTCAGCGGCGGCGACATGGCGGCACAGAAGGAGGCCTTCAACTCGGCCCTTGCCGCCAAGCCCGATGGCATCGCCACCACATCGGCGCAGCCCGGCCTGTGGACCGAGGAGGTGAAGGCCGCCAAGGCGGCCGGCATCCCGATCGTGTTCTTCAACACCGATGATCCGGCGACGGGACGCCAGGCCTATGTCGGGGCCGACCTCAAGGAGGCCGGCGCGGTCTGGGCCAAATATCTCGTCGACCACAAGATGGTGAAGCAGGGCGACAAGGTGTTCCTGCCAGTCGAGGTTCCCGGCGCCAGCTATCAGCAACTGGAAACCGAAGGCATCGCCAGCGTGTTCGACCCGCTCGGCATCAAATATGACGTGGTCGATTGCGGCACCGATCCGGCCGGCATCATCGCCAAGATGACCGATTACATGGTCGCCAACAATCCGCCGGCGATCATCGCGCTCGGCGATTCCGTGGCGGCCAGCGTCAAGCGGGTCTTCGACGGCGCCGGCATCGCGGCCGGCAAGATCCCGGTCGTCGGCTGGGGCAACTCCAAGGAGACGGCGCAGGGGGTCAAGGACGGCTTCGTCAATGCAGCCGCCTGGCAATACCCGTCTGCGCAGGGCTTCATGCCGGTGGCGCTGCTCGGGCTCGCCGCCTCGGGCGAACCGATCGGCTACGACATCCACACTTTCGGTCTCTACGACGCCTCAAGCGTCGACCCGATCCTGAAGCTCTACGACAAGAAATGAGAAAGGCAGCGCCCGCCGCCTAGTGCAGCGGGCGCCATTTCAAGCATGGTTCAAACAGTCTTGACGATCGCCGCGGAAGACGAAATGCCTGTCGGGAAACGCAGATCGAGTTTGATACGCTCGCCGCAATTCTCCTCCTTCATCATCCTCGTCGTATTGCTGGCGGTGTTCGCGGTCGCCGACGCCAATTTCCTGTCGCCGCTCAACATCTCCAACATGATGGCGTTCCTGCCCGAGCTCGGCATCATCGCTCTCGGCATGACGCTGCTCTTGACGGCGGGCGAGTTCGACCTGTCAGTCGGCGCCGTGTTCGGGCTGGCGCCGGTGGTGGTGATGCTCCTGGTGCAGAATGGCGGCGTGGATATCGGCGTCGCCCTTATGGCCGGGCTTGTGCTCTGCATCGCGATCGGCGCGATCAACGGGCTGATCGTCACCAAGATCGGCATCTCGTCCTTCCTCGTGACGCTGTCGATGCTGCTCGTCGTGCGCGGCGCAGCGCTTTACATCACGCAGGGCTTTCCGCTGAAATCGTGGGACCAGCCCGGCTTCTTCGTGACGCTGCTTGCCGGCAGCTTCAACATCGGCTCGTTCCGCTTCTACACCTCGCTGTGGTGGTTCATCGGCCTGTCGCTGTTTGCCATCTACATCCTGCGTTACGCCAAGCTCGGCAACTGGATCAGCGCCATCGGGTCCAACCGCAACGCGGCGGTGGCGCGCGGCGTGCCCGCGGACGCCGTCAAGATCTGGCTGTTCATCGCGACCTCGGTGCTGGCCGGTCTTGCCGGCATGATCAGCGCCTTCCGCATCTCGGCCGCCTCGCCGGTGGCCGGCACCGGCTATGAATTGGAAGTGATCGCCATGGTGGTGGTCGGCGGCACGGCCCTGACCGGCGGGCGTGGCACTATCCTGGGCACCATCGTCGGCGCGCTGATGCTGCGCGCCATCCGCAACGGCATCGTGCTGGTCGGCGTACCGGGGCTCGCCTACAACATTTTCGTCGGCCTCATCATCCTCGCCATGCTCATCCTGCACGCTCTGCTGCAGAAGAACGCCGCAAGGAGCTGACGATGGAAGTGCTTCGGCTGCAGAATCTGCAAAAATCCTTCGGCAGCGTACGCGCGCTGAAGAATGCCTCGCTGACGCTGAGGGAGGGCGAGGTGGTGGCGCTGCTCGGCGACAATGGCGCCGGCAAATCGACGCTGATCAAGGCGATCTCGGGCGTGTTCCCGGTCGACCGCGGCGACATCTTCGTGCGCGGCGAAAAGGTTTCGATCCGCTCGACCCGCGATGCGATGGACCTCGGCATCGAGACCATCCACCAGGACACCTCGCTGGCGCCGGATCTCAGTATCGCGCGCAATCTTTTCCTCGGCCGCGAGCCGGTCAGTTTCGGGTGGCTCGGCGTGTTCGCGCCGCTCGATCTTGCGAAGTTGCGCAAGGCCGCTTCCGAACTGCTCAAGCGTGTCGGTATCTCGAAGAAGCTCGACGCCGATGCGCTGGTCTCGACGCTGTCGGGCGGCGAACGGCAATCGATCGCCATCTCACGCGCCATGCAGTTCGCCGCCAAGGTGATCATCCTGGACGAGCCGACCAACAATCTCGGCGTCGAGGAGACTCATGGTGTGCTGCGCTTCGTCAAGGAGGTGCGCGATGCCGGCCATTCGGTGCTGCTCATCACCCACAATATCCACCATGTGTTCCAGGTCGCCGACCGCATCGTCGTCATGCGGCGCGGCGAGATCGTCGCCGAACAGACGGTCGCCGACACCGACCTTTTGACCGTGGAAAGCATCATCACCGGCGCCGACATGTCGGCCTTGCTCAAGGAGGCGAGGGCAAAGTGAAGGACGTCGCATGGTAGAGCTCTACGGCAAGACGCTGTCGCGAAGGCAAGTCGCCGAGCGGTCCGGCATGCTGTCGCAGTTCGCAGGCGTGCGGCTGATGACGCTCGGCGACGGGGTGGAGCGCGGCATCCGAATGCTGGAGTTCCGCACCGGCTCGGGCCTGCGTTTCACCGCGCTGGTCGACCGGGCGCTCGACATCGCCGATTGCGACTTCAAGGGCCAGGCGATCGGCTGGCATTCGCCGAGCGGTTTTCGCAACCCTGGTCTTCACGACTATGAAGGGGAGAGCGGGCTGGCCTGGGCGCGTTCCTTTTCCGGCCTGCTTGTCACTTGCGGCCTCGACCACATATTGGGCCGGGAAGAGGTGCCGGCAGAGAGCTACAATTACCCCGGCAAGAAGACCGTGATCCATTCGCTGCATGGCCGCATCGGCACGATCCCGGCGCGGCTGACCGGTTACGGCGAGGCGTGGGATGGCGACCGCTGCGTGTTGTGGGCCGAAGGCGTCGTTCAGCAATCGACGGTGTTCGGCGAGGATTTGCATCTCATCCGGCGCATCGAGGCCGATGTCGGCGGCAACGAGATCCGGCTCTCCGACCGTGTCGTCAATCACGGCTTCAACCGCACGCCGCACATGTATTTCTACCACGTCAATGTCAGCCATCCCCTGCTCGATGGGGGTTCGCGCTATCTGGCGCCGATCCGCGACGTGGTGTGGGCCGGCCATGCCGGCGAGCGCTACGAGGCGCAAGAGGTCGGCTACCGCACCGTGCCGGAACCGCAAATGGGGTTCAGCGAGCAGGTCTGGCAGCACGAAATGGACGCTGACGGAAACGGCGAAGTGCCGGTGGCGGTGGTCAACGACCGGCTCGGTCTCGGTTTCGAAATGGTGACGCGCAAGGACCAACTGCCTTGCGCCTATCAATGGCAGAATTTCCAGGCCGGGCAGTATGCGCTGGGCATCGAGCCCTCGACCCATCACGTGCTCGGCGATCTCGCCGCGCGGGAACGCGGCGAGATGATCTGGCTGGAGCATGGGGAAAGCCGGGTCTACGATGCGGTGTTTCGGGTCCTCGATGGCGCCGGTGAGATTGCCGCGGCGCAAGAGAGGATCGCCGCGATCGTCGCGCAGCCGCAGCAGGATTTTCCGCGGCCATCAGGCAATTTTCCGAGATTGGGGGCATGATGAGAGATGAATGCTCCGGCTGGCGGGCCGGAAACCGGAGGTCGGCGTGATGGGCAAAAAACGCGACTACAGCCTGGTCGGCGAAAGCACCCGGCTCGCGATCGAGACCGGCCTGGCCTCGGCCGAGTGGTACCACACCGACGTGCCGCGCAAGGCGATGAAGGAGTTGATGCAGCGCTTGGACGGTCCGGCGATCCGCGACACGGTGATCTGGATATCAGCCATTCTGGGCTCGGCCGCCGGCATCGTCTGGTTCTGGGGCTCGTGGTGGGTGGTGCCGTTCCTGTTCGTCTATGGCGTGCTCTACGGTTCGTCGAGCGACTCACGCTGGCATGAATGCGGCCACGGCACGGCCTTCCGCACGCGCTGGATGAACGACGTCGTCTACCACATCGCCTCCTTCATGCTGATGCGCAATCCCGTGCAATGGCGCTGGAGCCATGCCCGCCACCACACCGACACCATCATCGTCGGCCGCGACGCCGAGATCGCCGTCATGCGTCCGCCGGACCTGTTGAAGGCGGCGCTCGCCTTCACTGGCATTCTCGACTTCCGCTATTCGCTGCCGACGTTGGTGCGTCAGGCCTTTGGCACGCTATCGGACGAAGAAAAGAGCTATGTCCCCGAGATGGAGCAGCACAAGGCCGTGGTTGCCGCCCGCTGGCATGTCGCCATCTATGTCGCGACGATCGCTCTTGCGATCGCACTGAAATCATGGCTTCCGCTGGTGCTGATCGGCCTGCCGCGTCTCTACGGCACCTGGCACATGGTGACGACCGGCCTGCTGCAGCATATCGGCCTTGCCGACAATGTCGTCGACCACCGGCTCAACAGCCGCACGGTCTACATGAACCCGATCAGCCGGTTCATCTATTGGAACATGAACTACCATGTGGAGCACCACATGTTCCCGATGGTGCCTTATCACGCGCTGCCCAGGCTGCACGAACTGATCAAGCACGACCTGCCCGAACCGAACCCGTCGATGTGGCATGCCTATCGCGAGGTCTGGCCGGTCCTGCTCAGGCAGCTGAAATACGAGGACTATTACCTCAAGCGCGAATTGCCGCCGACGGCCAGGCCCTATCGCGGCGAGTTCCATGAGGTCGATATGTCGGCGGCGGCCGAATAGCGATCGCGAATGTCCTAAGGAGACCGAGATGGCCGACTGGGTTGAAGCATGCGCGGTGGACGACATCGAAGAAGAGGATGTCATCCGCTTCGATCATGGCGGCCGCACCTTTGCGGTCTACCGCTCGCCGGATGACGAGTTCTTCGCCACCGACGGCTATTGCACGCACGAGAAGGCGCATCTGGCCGATGGGCTGGTGATGGACGACATCATCGAATGCCCCAAGCACAATGGCCGCTTCAATTACAAGACCGGCCAGGCCAAGGGCGCGCCGGTCTGCGTCAATCTCGCGACCTATCCGGTGAAGGTCGAGGCCGGTAAGGTGATGATCCAGATCTGAGGCGCGGCAAGCGATCCGCGGCAAGCAAGCAACAGAGGGACGTTTTAATGAGCCGAAAGAGACCGACCGTCGCCGATCTGCGTGCGATGAAGGGCAAGCGGCAGCTGACCATGCTGCGCGTGCTGACCCTGGACGAGGCGGAGGCCGCCGAACGGGCAGGGGTCGACATCGTCTCGGTGCCGCCCGAACTGGTGCTCAACCCGCAATACCGCGATGCAGCACCCAGTCTGTTCACCATGCCGGGCGAGAATTTCTTCGAGGTCGGCACGGCGGATGATTTCGTCCGCTGGGCCTTCCGGCTCTACAAGGCAAGCGCCGACGCGGTCTATTGCAGCGCCGGCTACGCCACGATCAAGCGGATGGCGGACGACGCCATTCCCGTCATCGGCCATGTCGGCCTCATTCCCTCCCGCGCGACCTGGACCGGCGGCTTCAAGGCGGTCGGCAAGACCGCCGATACCGCCATCCAGGTGTTCGAAGCGGTGAAGCAACTGGAGGCGGCCGGTGCCATCGGCGCCGAGATCGAAGTGGTGCCGGTCGAGGTGGCCAAGGCGATTTCGGAACGCACCTCGCTGATCATGCTGTCAATGGGCGCGGGTACGGGCTGCGACGCGCAATATCTGTTCGCCGACGATATTCTTGGCCAGAACCGGGGCCACATGCCGCGTCATTCCAAGGTCTATCGCAACTTTGCCGCCGAATATGACCGGCTGCAGGCGGAGCGAGTGGCGGCATTCTCCGAATATGTCGCCGACGTCAACACCGGCGCCTATCCCGAGGACAGGCACGTCGTGCACATGGATCCGACCGAGCTACGCCTGTTCCTGGACAAGGTTGGCCGGGGCTAGACCCGGCTGCCAATGCCCGCCGGCGAGCGCGGCATGGAGGGCTTCGGCGTCGATGCCGAGCGGCCGGTCTTCCCTAAGGGCAGGGACGAGCGTGCGTATCGCAGCATGCACAGCGGCGGCGTGTGGCCCCGGCGTGAACCCGTCGCGCAGGTCTATTGCCTGCGCAGCTGCCATTAATTCGAAAGCGATCAGCCGCCGCCACAGCGCGATCATGGCGGCGCATTTCGAAACGGCGAGGGGTGACTGGGTCGCGTGATCCTCGACGCCTTCCGAAACCGGGAGAAAATCGAGCATCACCGGATTGGCTTTGTGGCGGATGGCGGCCAGGATCGATGTCGCCGTCTTCTGCAGCGGCACGAAGCCAGCCGACGCGCCGCCGATGGGCGACAGATATTTGGGCAAGCCGTTGCGGCCCGAACCGGTGAGCTGGATGAAGCGGGCGACGCTCGCCGCGGCGCATTGCGCGACCGCCAGGCCGAGCGTCTCGAAGGCGAGCGAGAGCCCAGCTGTGTGGAAATTGCCGGTCGACATCACCACGCCGTCTTCACCCAGCACCAGCGGGTTGTCAGCGGCGGCGTTGAGCTCGATCTCGACGGCGCGCTTTGCCTGGCCGATCGCCTCGATCAGCGCGCCATGGATCGACGGCATGCAACGGATCGACAGTGGGTCCTGTATAGTGGTCGGTGCCGGTGCCTCATCGCGGGCGAGCAGATCGTGCAGCGCCTTGGCAGCCTCCTGCTGACCGGCGGCCGGGCGCGCCATATGCAGGCGCGGATCGAGAATGGTGCGGTTGGCGCCGATGCCTTCCATGGTCAGCGCGCCCGCCTGCTGCTGTTGGGCCAGCGCCGACAGCGCATCCGTCACCGCAAGCGCGCCGCTGCCGGCCGATGCCGCCGAGGCGTTGATCAGCGACAGGCCGTCCTTGGGGGCCAGGCTGACCGGCGCAAGGCGCGCCATCATCAGCGCCTTGGCCGCCGGCATGCGCCGGCCCTGATAGTCGGCCTCGCCTTCACCGATCAGCAGACGCGCGAGCCCCGTCATCAGCACCAGGTCGCCGGCGCCGATCGAGCCGAGCGACGGCATCACCGGATGGACGCCGGCGTTGAGCGCGTCGACCAAAGCGACATACACGACAGGCGAAAGGCCGGAGCCGCCGGTGGACAGCATCGCCGCGCGGGCGAGCATGGTTGCACGCACGGTCTCGACCGGCAGCGCTTCGCCGACGGCGCCGCTGCGGCCCTCAAGCAACTGACGCTGGAAAGCGCTGGCATCGCCCTCGACCGATGTGCCGAGATTGGCGCCGAGACCGGTGTTGAGGCCATAGATGTGCTGGCCGGAGGCGGCGGCCTGGTCGAGCACCTTCCGCGCCTTCTCCAGCCTGCCGATGACATCGGGTCCGATTTCCACCTTGCGTGCCTGGCGGGCAACGGCGGCGACATCGCCGACGCAGACGCCGGCTCCGGCTCCTGTGAGGACCAGCGCGCTCATGCGAAACGCAGCCTCTGGCCGATGCCTTTTTCCCCTGCCTTGGCCAGCATCGCCTTGCCCAAGGCAATGTCGGACAGCGACAAGCCGCGGTGCCAGAACAGGATCGTTTCGTCGTCGCTCTCACGCCCATCCTTGAGGCCGGCGGCGATCTGGCCGAGCTCGGCATGCAGTGTCGTCTCGCTCAGCCGCCCGGCCTCGACATGGGCGCGCAGCGAGCCGAACTTGCCGCCCTTGCACTGGCCCCAATCGTCGACGACCATTTTCTGCATGATGTCGGTCAGCGACAGCTCGACCGCGCTCATCGTGCCATAGGGTACGACCAGTGCACCGGGCTTGATCCATTCGGTCTTCAACAATGGTTGCGGCTCTGGCAGCCGCGAAGCCTCGACGACAATGTCGGCGCCCTCGACGCAGCTCTTCCAGTCGGCGACCGCCGTGACCTTCTTGCCGAGGTCGGCGGAGAGTTTGGCGGCAAAACCGTCGCGGCTTTCGGGGCGGCGCGAATGGACGCGGATCTCGTCGAAGTCGAAGAGATGGTCGAGCAGGCGCACGTTCCAGTACGCAGTGCCGCGCGCGCCGATATGGGCCAGCACCTTGGAGGTCTTCCTTGCCAGATGTTTGGCGCCGATGGCGGTGACGGCGCCGGTGCGCATGTCGGTGATGACCGTGGCGTCGAGAATGGCGCGCGGCGTGCCGGTGCGCGGATCGAACAAATTGAGGATGCCGAATTCCGAAGGCAGACCGTGCAGGTAATTGTCGACATAATCGCCGACGATCTTCACGCCCGCCGTGTCGAGCGGCGCCACATAACCGCGCAAGACATTGAAATGGCCATGGAAAGATGGATCCGGTTCGAGATGGACGCGGGGCTCGATCACCGTCTGGCCCTTGCCCTGCGCGACAAGGCCAGCCTCGACGGCGGCAATGATTTCGCCATCGGTCATGGCAAGCGCTTCGATGTCGAGGGCGTTGAGGTAATCGATATAGATGGGTCTCATGCTGCTGCGCGCACTTTCCTCGGTCGCCCCTTCCATCCCATAGCAGGCCGCGGCGCGACACGAAAGTTTGTTGCACCGTGTCTGGACGCAGCCGGCCAAATGCTGTTCAAACCCGTACCGTCATGACTGCCATTCCCGAGACTGAAGCCTTACCCGATGCGGCCACCAATGCGCGGCGCGTGGCGCTGATCGTCGCCATCGCCTTTTTCATGCAGCTGCTGGATTCGACGATCATCTCGACGTCGCTGCCGCAGATGGGTGCTTCCTTCGGCGTGCCGGCGGTGGCGATGAGCATCGGCATCACCGTCTACATGCTGACCATGGCGGTGTTCGTGCCGCTGTCGGGCTGGCTTGCCGACCGGTTCGGCGCGCGCAACATCTTTCTCGTGGCGATCGCGCTGTTCACACTGGCCTCGCTCGCCTGCGGCTTCTCTAGGAACCTGACCGAGTTTGTCGCCGCTCGCGCCGTGCAAGGGCTGGGCAGCGCGCTGATGACGCCGGTCGGCCGCATTCTCGTACTGCGCAACGCGTCGAAGTCCGAACTGCTCAACGCCACCGCGCTGATCACCTGGCCAGCGCTGTTCGCGCCCGTGGTCGGGCCGGTGCTTGGCGGCTTCATCACCACCTATCTGTCCTGGCACTGGAATTTCTTCATCAACATACCGCTTGGGCTCATTGGGCTGGCGCTGGTCGCGCGCTTCATTCCCGGCGATCGCGAGGCCGACCCGAAGCCGCTCGACTGGCCGGGGTTTTTCCTGACCTCGCTGGGGCTCGCCTGCCTGCTCTACGGCCTCGAGCGCATCGCTCATCCCAGGGATGGCGTGCTGCCGACGGTGCTTTTGATCGCGGCTGGCATCGTCATTGGCTGGCTGGCGGTACGGCATCTCAGGCGCGCGCCGCATCCGCTGCTCGATTTGTCGTCGTTCAGGGTGCTGACCTTTGCCATCTCGACGCTTGCCGCCGGCACCATTTTCCGGGTGGCGATCAACGCCACGCCGTTCCTGCTGCCGCTTTTGTTCCAGGTCGGCTTCGGCCTCTCGCCTGTCGATGCCGGCTTGATGATCCTGGCCTATTTCCTCGGCAATCTCGGCATGAAGACGGTGACGACGCCAACGCTGCGGCGCTTCGGTTTCCGCTCGGTGATGGTCGTCAACGGCATCATCGCCTCGGTCTCGATCATGGCTTGCGGCGCGATCTCGCCGCAGACGCCGCAGGCGTTGGTTGTTGTGCTGATGCTGATCGCCGGCCTGTCTCGCTCGATGCAGTTCACGGCACTGAACACTCTGGCTTTCGCCGATATCGATGCGACGCAGCGCAGCTCGGCGGCGACGCTGTCCTCGATGCTGCAGCAGGTGGCAATGCTGTTCGGCGTCGCGATAGCGGCGGCGATCCTCAATCTGTCGCAGATCGCCCGGGACCGACCGGCGCTCGACCTTGTCGATTTTCGAATCGCCTTCCTGGTGATTGGCGCCATCGGACTGGTCGCCGCACTGCGCTTTCTCGTGCTGCCGCCCGGTGCGGGCGCCGAGGTTTCCGGCCACGCACCGGGAAAACTGAAATCGGATTTTCTCGCCTGAGGCGGAGATAAATTCCGCCTCATCCTTTCGCCTTGACGCGGCGCTTTCGCGAAGCGCTGCGATGGCGCAACCAATTGCCAAAAATGCAGGAGTTTCCGGGCATTGCGCCAGCTTCGGCAATCAATGCGTCCACTTGGCGAATATCGACGCCAACGCTTGTTCTGAACGCGGATTCATTTGACGAACCGGCGCCGAGCCGATTAGCTTTTGCTTTCGGGATGGCAGCGCTGCCATCGGGGCAAAACAGACATGAACGCGATCGGCTGGCGGAACCTCAGGAGCCTGAATCAGGAAGGCATTGTCTTTGCCATCGCCGTGGTGCTGTTCGTTGCTGCGGCAATCGGGCTGCCGGGCTTCATCGACCCCAACAATCTGGTCGCCATCGTCCGCTCGGTGTCGGTGCTGGGCATATTGGCGCTCGGCATGGCCGTCGTCATCATCGGCCGCGGCATCGACCTGTCGGCGGTGGCGATCATGGCGATGTCGGTCGCCTGGTACCTGCAATTGCTCAACACCGGCACCTCGGACGGGTTGGCTTTCGCCTATGTGCTGGCCGGCGTGCTCGCCATCGGGCTGCTCAACGGCTTTCTCGTCGCCTATGCCGACGTGCCGGCGATCTTCGTGACGCTGGCGACCGGCTCCTTCGTCTTCGGCTATGTGCGCTCGCAATTGATCACGCAGGATGCCGTGCCGGTGCCGCAGGGCCACTGGGTCGAACTGCTCGGCGGACTGCGCTTCCTCGACATTCCGATCGAGGTGTTCGTCTTTGCGGGCCTCGCCTTCCTGTTCTTTCTGTTCCTGCGCTACACCAAATGGGGCCGCTACATCTATTTCGCCGGCGACAATCCGATCGCGGCCCGCAACATCGGCATTCCTGTGCGGCCGATGCTGGTGCTGCGCTACGTGCTGTCCGCTTTCGTGGCGCTGATCGCCGGCCTGCTGACGGCGGCCAGCCTGCATTCGATCAACACCCGCGTCGTCAATTCGACACTCCTTTACGACATCGTGCTGGTGGCGGTGATCGGCGGCATCGGCCTGTCGGGCGGGCGCGGCGGGGTGCGCAACGTGCTGGTCGGTGCGGCGCTGATCGGCATTCTCTTGAATGCCATGACCATCATCGACATCCCGCTGCTCTACCAGAACCTCATCAAGGCGGCGATCCTGCTCGGCGCCATCATCGTCGACGGCATTATCAATCCGCGCGACGAACAGACCGCGCAACAGGGTGACATTTAGACCGGAAGCGGACGGTTGGGGCCGGCCGCTGATAACAACGACCAAACCAGAGGATGTGACATGAAACTGATCAAGACACTGATGGCCGCGGCAACGGCGCTTGCCGTTACCGCCTTCGTGGCGCCGACCTTCGCCGCCGACGATCCCGGCCCGGCCGCCTATGCGCAGGCGCTGAAGGGAAAGCGCGTCATGCTGGTGCCGCTGGCGATGGGCTTCGACCTGGCGCAGGGCTGGGCGCACTATTTGAAGAAGGAAGTCGAGGCCTGGGGCGGCACTTTCGAGACGCGCGATCCGAACTGGGTCGTCGATGCCGGCGCGCAGGCGATCACTGACGCCATTTCATCCGACACCAGGCCTGACGTGCTGATCATCCACGCACCGGACCTCAACTCCTATTCCAAGCTGATGAAGAAGGCGCAGGCCGCCGGCACCTATGTGCTTTTGGTCGACAATCCGGCCAACTTCCCGGCCGATGCCTTTGTCGGCAGCGACTGGGACCGGCTTGGCCAGCTCGAGGCCGAAGCGGCGATCAAGGGCTGTGGCGAGAATTCGTCAAAGAAGATCGGGCTGGTGCAGGGCGACCAGGCGAACTCTTCCAGCCTTTATCAGTATGCCGGCATCATGAAGGTGCTGGACAAGCATCCCGACTTCAAGGTCGTGGCCAAGCCGGACTCCAACTGGGATGCGACGACCTCACGCAATGTGACGACGACGATGCTGCAGCAGAACTCGGATATCTGCTCGATCATCGACTTCTGGGATGGTGATGCCACCGGCGCATCGGCAGCGATCCGCGACGCCAAGCTCGACGGCAAGGTGTTTCTGGTCACCACCGGTGGCGGCGAGAAGGCGGCCGATTGCGACAAGCTGCAGGACGGTACTTACGGCGCCGTGGTGATGACTGAACTTGCCCGCCAGTCGGGCGACATGAACGCCATCATCAAGTTCCTGCTGCAGAGCGGCCAGCCGGCCGGCACCTCGCACACCTTCATCTACACGCTGGAGAAGGCGACGACCAAGGCCGACCTCAAGCCCGACAGCTGCTGGGATCTGAAGGCACTGCAGGCCGAAGCGGCGGCGAAGTAAGCCACGCCGTCGAATAGAATCCCGAGGTGGCCGGATCAGTTCGGCCACCTCTTTCTCTTGAGCAGCAGCAGCCAATGTCCTTTCGCGAACGCCTCCAGTCCTGGCGCTACAATCTCGTGCCCGACCATCTGGTCGGCGAGATCCTGACCAAACGCTGGACCGATAACGCCATTCCGTTCCTGGCGCTGGTGGCAACGCTCGGCGTGTTCGGCTCGGTCATTCCGGGTTTCTTCAGGCTGACCTCGCTGCAGGAATCGACCCGCCAGCTCGGCGAGTTCTCCATGGTGGTCACCGGCATGACCGTGGTGATGCTGGGCGGCGGCATTGATCTCTCGGTCGGCTCGATCTTCGCGCTGTCCTGCTTTTCCGCCGTCTATGTCTTCTTCATCCTCGAACAGTCGATCTGGCTGGCGCTGGCCGCATCGCTCGCCACCGGCCTCGTCTTCGGTGCCATCAACGGTTATCTCGTCGGCTATCTCCGCCTGCGCGCCTTCCTCACCACGCTGGTGACCTTCATTTTCGGGCGGGCGCTGTTCGACATCCTGGTCACCACCTATGCAGCCGATGTGCAGCTTTCGACCGCCACCTCGGATGTGCTCGACTTCATCGGCGACAGCACCTTCTGGGGGCTGTCTGTCTCGGTGTGGCTGGCGATCATCCTGGCCATCGTCACCCATGTCGCGCTGACACGTTCGCGGCCCGGCTGGCATGTGCTGGCGGTCGGCGGCTCCAGGCGCTCGGCGCACAATGCCGGCATCCGCGTGCGCCGCACGGTGTTCATGACCTATGTCTTTTCCGGCTTCTGCGCCTCGATCGGCGGTTTCCTCATCGCCTGCCGGCTGAGCGGGGCAGGGCCGGGCACCGGCCTCAACCTCGAGATCATGGCGCTGACGGCGGCGGTGGTCGGCGGCGTCAGCCTCGGCGGCGGTCGCGGCTCGGTGATCAAGGGGCTGATGGGCGCCATCATCGTCTTGACCATGACCAACGGCCTGATCCGGCTGGGCTACGGCACCGGCACCAACCAGATGGTGCTCGGTATCATGCTGGCGGTGGCCGTCACCATCGACATCCGCTGGCTGAAGAACCGCCATAAGGTGCTGAACGAAGTCTATGTCGCGCCGGTCTATCTCAAGATGGGCCAAACGCAGTCGGCGGTCCCCGGCTCGGGCACATCATACGAACTCGACAACCGGCTGTCGGCCGCCGACCATATCGGGCTCGGCGAGCTGGAAGGACCCGAGGACGTCATCATCGACCGCGACGACAATCTCTATTGCGGAACGCGCCATGGCGAGATCGTCCGTTTCTTCGCACCGGATTATCTCAGATCGGAAGTGTTTGCCCATATTGGCGGCTTTCCGCTGGGCCTGGCCTTCGACAAGGTAGGCAATTTGATCAGCTGCGTCGGCGCCATGGGACTCTATTCCGTGTCGCCGGAGCGGGAAGTGAAACGCCTGTCGGCCGAGACGTCGCGCTCCTGGACCTCGATCGTCGACGATGCGCGGCTGCGCGACCCCAATGACTGCGACATCGCACCTGACGGCCGCATCTATTTCACGGATTCAACCAAGCGCTATGACGCCCATGACTGGGCGCTGGATTCGATCGAGAACCGCGCCACCGGCCGCCTGCTGGTCTACGACCCGAAGGATGGTTCGACCAGGACGCTGCTCGACGGCTACCGCTACACCAACGGTGTGTGCGTGGCGCATGACGGCAAGTCGCTGTTCTTTGCCGAAAGCTGGGCCTGCCGCGTGCATCGCTACTGGCTGGAAGGGCCGAAGGCCGGCACCGCCGAATGCGTCATCCGCGACATGCCTGGATATCCCGACAACATCAACCGGGCGTCGGACGGCAATTACTGGATGGCGTGGCTCGGCATGCGCACGCCAAGCTTCGACCTGTCGCTGCGCCATCCCGACATGCGCAAGCGCATGACGCGGCGCCTGCCGCAGGACGAATGGCTGTTCCCCAACATCAACACGGGCGGCGTGGTGAAATTCAACGAGAAGGGCGGCATCGTTGAGGCGATGGGCGACCTCACGGGCGGCGCGCATCCGATGGTCACCTCGATGCGCGAGCACAAGGGATATCTCTTCGTCGGCGGCATCCTCAACAACCGCATCGGGCGGTACAAGATCGCGGGAGCCGACCCGAACTGGACCAGCCCCGCTTCCTATTGGGGAGCGCAGCCATGATCCTCGATCCGATCCTGGACATGTTTCGCGGCAAGGCGGTGACCATCCCGCCGCTCGATGGCGCCTTCCGGCCCAACACGCGGCTGGACGATGCGCCGGCGTTTGCCGAACTGACCGAGCCGGACAATCTGCTGGTCTCCGGTGACAGGCTGCTCGTCTCCGGCGGCAATACAGTCCTTTCGATTGCTGCCGAAACCGAGCCCAAGGTGGTGGAGACCTTTCCGTCCCCGATCACGGCGTCGGCTCTGTCGCCATCGGGGGACCTGACGGTGGCGCTTGAAAGCGGCAAGCTGCTGATATCAGGCAAGGAGGTTTCGCTGCCGGCTGGTGTCAGCTGCATCACCGCGCTTGCCTATGCCGAGGACGGCACGCTGTGGCTGGCCAATGGTTCGACGGAGCACTTGGCGTCACAATGGGCCGTCGATCTGATGAAAAAGGGCGCCTCCGGTTCGCTTTGGAAACGGGCCGCGGCCGGCGGCGACTTCCGCAAAGTGGCCGGCGATCTCGCTTTCCCCTATGGGCTGCTTCCCGTCGGCGGTCATGTTCTGGTCAGTGAAAGCTGGCGGCATCAGCTCATCCGCCTCGATGGCGCGACCGGCAACCGCTCGACGGTGCTGACACATCTGCCCGGCTATCCCTCCCGCCTGTCGCCATCCGCCGATGGCGGCGCATGGCTGAGCTTGTTCGCACCGCGCAACCGGCTGATCGAATTCGTGCTGCAGGAAACCCACTATCGTCAGGACATGATCGACCAGGTGCCGCCGCCCTATTGGATTGCGCCGGCGCTGGCCTCTAACCGCAGCTTCCTCGAGCCGCTGCAATGCGGTGGCATCCGCACCATGGGCATCCACAAGCCGTGGTCGCCGAGCCGTTCCTATGGGCTGGTGGTCAAGCTCGACCAAGGGATGCAACCGCAATTCAGCCTGCACAGCCGCGCCAACGGCACACGTCATGGCATCTGCAGCGTAACGGAAGAGGACGGCCGGCTGTTCATCGCCTCAAGGGGTGGCGACTGCGTGCTGGCTGTCGACGCGGGAGGTTTTTGATGGAACCGATCGTCCGTCTCGAAAACGTCACCAAAAATTATCGCGGCGTGCCGGCGGTGAAGAATGTCAGCTTCGAACTGCGCAAGGGCGAGGTCCACGCGTTGCTCGGCGAGAACGGCGCGGGAAAGTCAACGCTGACCAAGATCATCGCCGGCGTTGTCGATGCCACTTCGGGCAAGATGTTCCACAAGGGCCAAGAGATCGCCTACGCCTCGCCACATGCAGCGCTCGAGGCCGGCATTGCCATGGTGTTCCAGGAAACCAGCCTGGTGCCGTCAATGACGGTGGCGCAGAACCTTTATCTCGGCACCGAAAAATTCCTCAACCGGCTGCGCGGCACCTACATCTCGGCCCAACAATTCCTGCAGTCGCTGAACTTCCCGGTCGATCCGAACGCCATGGTGGCGACGCTGGGGGCGGCCAAGCGGCAGATGGTCGAGATCGCGCGCGCCGTCCACCACAATGCCGAGATCATCATCTTCGACGAGCCGACGGCGACGCTGACGCCGGAGGAGAAGCGGCACTTCTTCGCGCTGATCCGGCGGCTGAAGGCGAGCGGCGTGTCGATCGTCTTCATCAGCCACGCGCTGGAAGAGGCGCTTGCCATTGCCGACCGCATCACCATTTTGCGCGACGGCGAACTGGTGGTCACCGACGACACGTCAGCCTTCGACCGCGACAGAATTGTCGCTGCCATGGTCGGGCGCACCTTGTCGGGACAGATCTATCGCCAGCGCGACGAGGCCAAGCTGCGCAAGGCCGGCAAGAAGGTGCTGTCGGTGCAAGACATCTCGATGAGCAATGTCGTGCGCAACAATTCCTTCTCGATCTTCGAGGGGCAGATCACCGGCGTGTTCGGGCTGATCGGCTCGGGCCGCACCGAGACGTTCAAGATCGTCTCCGGCATCTACAAGCGCGACTTTTTGCGCGGCGGTGCCATCGAGCTAGACGACAAGCCCGTGCGCTACCTCGTGCCGAGCGAAGCGGTGGCCGACGGCATCGTCTATGTCACCGAGGACCGCAAGAGCGAAGGCATCTTCGAGACGATGGGCATTGCCGAGAACCTGTTCGGCGGGCTGCTGGCGGCCGGCCGTGACAAGGCATGGGTGATCAACGCGCAGGAAATGCGGGCGCTGTCAGCGGAGTGGACGAAGACGCTCAACATCAAGGCAATCAACGACAATGCACGTGTCGTCGAGCTCTCAGGCGGCAACCAGCAGAAGGTGGTGATCGGCAAGGGGCTGGTGCAGCAGCCGCGCATCGTCATCTTCGACGAGCCGACGCGCGGCGTCGATGTCGGCGCCATCGCCGAGATCCACCAGATCATCAACCGGTTGGCCGACGAGGGCCTGGCCGTGGTCGTCATATCGTCCTACCTGCCTGAGATCATGAACCTGTCCGACCGCATCCTGGTCTGCCGGCAAGGCCGCATCGTCGAAGAGTTTTCGCCGGCGGAAGCCACGGAGGAGAAGATCATGTACGCGGCCGTGCATTAGATTCAGGTGAGGCCGGCCTGCAAATGGCGGCTTCCTGCGCTTCCGGTGCTCACGTACTTCAGTACGCTCCGCTCCGGTTCTCGGAGGCCACCATTTTCGACTCGGCCTGACCTGAATCTCAGCGTCGCCGCCGAAAAAGTGAATCAGGCGAATGGATTGGCCGCGATTGCTCAACACCTGATCCAATTCACGCGACGATCCGAATGAAAGGAAACACCATGGCCACCACAAAACTTCTTAGCGATGCCGAGGTGGAGAATATCCCGGCGGTGAAGGCGGTATTCGATGATATCAGGGCGACGCGCAAATCCGATTTCGTCAACAATTTCTGGCGCGGGCTGGCCAATGATCCCGTATCGCTGAAGCGGATCTGGGCACAGCTGAAGGTGGTGATGGTTGCCGACAGCGCCATCGATCCGCTGACCAAGGAAATGATCTACATCGCTGTCTCGACCGCCAATGGCTGCTCCTACTGCGTCCACTCACACACGGCGGCGGCACGGGCCAAGGGCATGACCGAGGCACAGCATGGCGAACTTGTCTCGATCATCGGGCTCGCCGGCCAGACCAACCATCTGGTGACGGCGATGCAGATCCCGGTCGATCCGCAGTTCGAGGTGAAGTGAGGGGAACGACGTGCGTTAGACCGGCCGATACACCTTCTGCGCCGTGTTCCAGAAGATCTCCGCCTCTGCGACCGCGCCGTGTTTCGCCACCGCATCGCGGTGCGCCTTGATCAGTTCGGCGTGGCTGGTCCACAATTTCTCGATCGGAAAGTTCGAGCCGAACATCAGGTGGTCGGCCCCAAGAATATCGATCGCGTTATCGACGATATAGGCGATCAGCAGGGGATCGTTGCGGTGGAGGAAGGTGCCGAGGCCAGACAGCTTGGCGTAGAGATTGGGCGCGGCCGAGAGCGTGCGCAGGCCGGCCTTCCAGGCTTCGGTGGTTTCGGGCTCCATGCCGGTCAGCATACCGGCATGAGTGAGGATGAAGTTGGTTTGCGGGTTCTCGCCGACCAGCGTCAGCCCGTCCTTCATCTGGGCGGGAAAGAGCTGCAGGTCGAAGGACAGGCCGTAGTCCTTGAGCCGCGCCACATTGGCGCGCACTTTGGGGTCGATGACCTGGTCGGCCGAGGCGGCGAAGCGGAAGGCCGGGGTCTCGTGCCAGTGCAACTGCATGCGCACGCCGCGCAGCAGTCTGTATTTCATCAGCCGGCCGATCTGCGGCCTGACATCGTCCACCGTCATGTCGGCATAGCCAACGATGGCGTGCGGCCAGCCGGTCTCGTCCGCGGTCTTCTGCAGGAAGGCGACTTCCTTCTCGAAATCCTCCCTGGCCCAGTTGGTCTGGACATAGACGGCCTTCTCGACGCCGGAACCCTTTTGGTCGGCCAGGAATTCCTCGATCGGGTAATCGCGGCGGATCGGCTCGTAGGGCCCGAAGATGCGCGGCACCATCGGCCCGACCAGCCAGGGCTGGTCCTGTTGGCGCCAGATGTGGAAATGCGCGTCGATGGCTTTCTGCATCACGACACCCTCCTCCAGATGGTCTCGGCCGCCGGGGCGGGGCGGGCGAGCGACAGGATGAAATCGGTCAGGCTTTTCACTGATGAGCCGTCGACCAGGTCGTCGAGGTCAGGCAGGATGGCGCGGAGTGCCGCCGTTGCCGGGCGGAAGCGCGGATCGCCGGCCAAAGGTGTGGCCAACGACAGCCGGAAGGCGCGGGCGCTCAGCCGGCGCATCGCCGTCTCCAGTTCTGCATGGTTGCCGCGCTCCAGCGCGTCGGAGAGGATGACGATGGCGGCACCGCGCGCGAAGGCCGAGAAGCGCGGCACCGAGAGGAAAGCGAGCAGTGTCGGCCCCATTCGGGTGCCGCCGTCCCAATCATCGACCTGGGCGGCCGCACGCGCCAGCGCCTGGTTGCGGTCGCGGATGCGCAATGCCGTGGTGATGCGGGTCAGCCTTGTGCCGAAAGTGAAGATTTCGGCGCGGTCAGCACCCTGCACTGCGGCATGCGCCAGCTTGAGATAGTCCGCCGTGTGCAGCTTCATCGAGCCGGAGACATCGATCAGCAGCAGCAGCTTGCGCGGCACGGTCTGGCGTCGGCGCAGCAGCGGCGAGGGGATATCGCCATCGGCGCTGACGATTTCGCTGAGCGAACGGCGCAAATCGAGCTTGCCGCGCGAATGGGTGCGCACGGTGCGGAAGGAGCGGCGGGCGGGCAGGGCGGAAGAGAGCTTGCGTTGAAAAGCGGTCAGCCTGCCGTCGTCGTGCTGGAAATCCCGCGTGCTCAACTGCTCCAGGGCCGAGGACAGTTCGCCGCCTTCCTGCTTGTGCTCGGCCTCGACCCGCTGGTCGTCCTTGCCACCGTCGTCCTTGATGCGGGTCTCCTCATCGGCGTCGCCTTCGACCACGGCTGAAGTATTGCCATAGAAGTGGCTCTGGAAATGCGCCTCGAATTCGTCGTGGCGGTCGGGCGGCGGCGCCAGCGTGGCAAGCGCCGCCTCGCGGATGTCGGCCATCGAGCGTGGGCCGAGCAACGTCACCGCCTGCATGAAGCTGGAGACTTGTTCGGGTGCGACGGCGAAGCCGTAGCGGCGCAGCAGCCGGGCGAAGCCGAGCAACGGTTGGGCGGCGCAAGGCAAGCTCTCCTCGCCCCGTTTACGGGGGTCCGAAGGACGGGTCGAGACAAGCGGCTCGACCCCTGATGCCGGCAGGCAGGTGAGGGGCGGCGCCGCCTTTTGCCAATCATGGCGCTGCCCCTCATCCGCCCCTTCGGGGCACCTTCTCCCCGTGAACGGGGAGAAGGGGTCGTTGACGTCACGCGTCACGCCAGCGCCTCCTCGACGATGCGGCCGAGCTCCGGTACGATGTAGGAGAGGTCCTCCTCGTCCTTGATCAGCACGCCGATGGCGCGGCGGAAGGCTTCCGGCCACGGGCTGCCGCCCTTTTCGAGAATGGTCGCGGCATTGGCCCATTCGACTGCTTCGGCGATACCGGGCGGCTTGGCGAGCGGGCGGGCACGAATGGTCTGCACCGCTGCCGCCACGGCGCGGGCGGTGGCCTGCGCGACGTCGCCGGCGCGCAGCATGATGATGGCGGCTTCGCGCTCGGCGTCGGGATAGCCGATCCAGTGGTAGACGCAGCGGCGGCGCAATGCTTCGGCAAGTTCGCGGGTGCGGTTCGAGGTCAGGATGACGATCGGCTGTGCTGCGGCGCGGATGGTGCCGCGCTCGGGAATGCTGATCTGGAAATCGGAGAGGAATTCCAGCAGCAGCGCCTCGAACTCATGGTCGGAACGATCGATCTCGTCGACCAGCAGCACCCGCTGTTCGGGCGCCTTCAGCACCTGCAGCAGCGGGCGGGCGATCAGGAAGCGGTCGTCATAGATGTCGATCTCGTGCTCGCCGGCGTGGCGGATGGCGAGCAACTGGCGCTGGTAGTTCCACTCGTAGAGCGCGTGCGCGGCGTCGATGCCTTCATAGCATTGCAGCCGCACCAGGTCGCGGCCGAGCAATTCGGCGATCGCCTTGGCCGCTTCCGTCTTGCCGACGCCCGGCGCGCCTTCGAGCAGCAGCGGCTTGCCCAACCGGATCGCCAGGAAGATCGCTGTCGCAAGGCTGTCATCGGCCAGATAGCGCGAGGCGGCCAGCCGCTCGGCCACCGCCTCCGGCGAGGTCGCTGATGTCTCGGCGTTCACCTCAGGCATGTCAGTTCGCCGCTTGCGCCTTGAGCGCGCGCAGGATGCGCTCCGGCGTGATCGGCAGCGTGTCGATGCGCACGCCGACCGCGTCGAAGACGGCATTGGCGACCGCCGGGATTTGCGGGTTCGCGCACATTTCGCCCGGTCCTTTGGCGCCATAGGGGCCATCGGCGGAAGGACGCTCCAGAACGATGATCTTGGTCTCAGCGAGGTCGCCGGGCCCGGGCATCAGATACTGATTGAAGTCGGTGCCGCCATGGTCGCGGTTGGGATAATAGGGCTCGGTCGTTTCGTAGAGCGCGTGGCTGATGCCCATCCATGAGCCGCCGACGAGCTGCTGCTCGACCATTTTCGGATTCAGCGCGCGGCCGATCTCGAAGACGTTCTTCACCGTCAGCACGGTGACCTCGCCGGTCTCGTCATCGACCTCGACCTCGGCCACGGTGCAGGCATGGGCGTAGCAGGTCGACGGCTTCATCGCGCCGGTTTCTTTCTCCGGATAAGAGCGCGGGATCAGGAACATACCGCGACCGGAGATCGAGCGGCCACGCTTGAAATGCGCCGACAGCGCGACGTCGAAGATCGAGATCGATTTCTGCGGCGCGCCTTTGACGAGGATGTTGCCCTGGCCGTCGGTCTCGAGGTCCGACGCATTCACTTCCAGCTCTTCCGCCGCCACTTCCAGCATCACCTGGCGGGCTTCCCTGGCGGCCTGGATGACGGCATTGCCGGCACGGTGCGTGCCGCGCGAGGCGAAGGTGCCCATGCAGTGCGGGCCCGTGTCGGTGTCGGCGGTGTCGACGACGACGCGGTCGGTCGGCACGCCGATCGTCTCGGCGCAGATCTGCGCCATGATCTGCTTCATGCCCTGGCCAAGATCGACCGACGACAGCGTCACCATGAAATTGCCGGTCGGTGTCGAATGCACCAGCGCCTGGGTCGGGTCGCCGCCGAGGTTCATGCCCGTGGGATAATTGATCGCGGCGACGCCGCGTCCGCGCCGGATCGCCATCTCAAGCTCCCTTCGCGTAGGAGGACATCGCCATGTATTTCTCCGCCACCGGCCAGTTGGCGACGCGCGATGCTTCCTGCATGCATTCGATAAGTGCTGCCCCCTCCGTCGGTTGGCGATGCGCCTTCATGTCGCCGTCGCGATAGGCGTTGATGAAGCGGAATTCGAGCGGATCCATGCCGATCAGCCGCGCCAGCTTGTCCATCTGCACCTCCAGGGCGAAGTCGCCGATGGTGACGCCGAAGCCGCGCATGGCCGAGGACGGCGTGCGGTTGGTGTAGACGCAGTAGGTGTCGATCCAGACATTGGGGATGGTGTAGGGCCCGGGATAATGCCCCGCACCCTTCTGTGCGCCATAGGGGGAGTGGCGCGAATAGGCGCCGGCGTCGGTGTAGCCGGTGACTTTGCGCGCAACGATGCGGCCATCCGTCATGACGCCGTCCTTGATGACGACCTTTTCGGCGGCGCGGGGCGAGGAGATCTGCATCTCCTCTTCGCGGCTGTAGATAAAACAGACCGGTCGTCCGGTTAGTTTTGCGCCGAGGATGGCGATCGGCTCGACGATGACATCGACCTTGCCGCCAAAACCGCCGCCGACGGTGCCGCCGACGAAGTGCAGCTTGCTGCCCGGCATCTGCAGGATGATCGAGGTGTTGTCGAGGGTGAAGAACATCGCCTGCGTGTTGGTGTAGCAGGTGAAGCGGTCATTGCCCTCGGGCGCCACCACGCAGCCAGTGGTCTCGGTCGGCGCATGCTCGATCGGCGAGGACTGGTAGCTCTGTTCCAGTATGTGGTCGGCGCCGGCGAAGCCCGCCTCGACATCGCCGAAGCGCACCTTGCGGCATTCGCCGCTGTCATAGAGGTAATAGTTCTGGCCATGATATTCGTTGACCAGCGGCGCGCCGGGCTTCAGCGCTTCTTCCATGTCGAAGACGGCCGGCAGCACCTCGTAGTCGATCCTAACCTTGGCGGCGGCCTCTTGCGCGGCGCGTTCGGTCTCGGCCAGCACCGCCACCACGGCCTCGCCCTTCCAGCGCACCTTGCCATCGGCCAGCACGGTCTCGTCCTCCGGCCCGATCTGGATCAGGATCAGGATGGTGTAGACATTGTGCGGCACATCCTTGGCGGTCAGCACTCGCACTACGCCTGGATGTTTTTCGGCCTCCGATGTGTCGATCGAGCGGATGCGGGCGTGGTGGTGCGGGCTGCGCACCATCTTCAGGTGCAGCATGCCGGGAAAGCTGCGGTCGGCGAAGTAGGCGGTCTTGCCGGTGACATGGCCGGGCGAATCCGAACGTGGCCTCGGCTGGCCGATCTCGTGCAGATCGTCCTTGCGGACATCGGCGAAATAGTTCTTGCGCAGTTCCATTCTTCTGGTCCCCTCAGGCCGCATTCTGCGAATTGGCGCGGGCCGCCCGCAGCACCGCCTGGATGATCGGCTCGTAGCCGGTGCAGCGGCAGATGTTGCCCGACAGAGCCTCGATAACCTCGTCGCGGCTGGGGTTGGGCGTGTGGTCGAGCAGCACCTTGGCCGCCATGATCATGCCCGGGGTGCAGAAGCCGCATTGCGTGGCGAAGGTGTCGAGAAAGGCGCGCTGCAGGGGATGCATCACGCCGCCTTCGGCGAGGCCCAATGTCGTGGTGATGGCCGCGCCATCGCAGGTTTCGGCGAGCGTCAGACAGGAGAGACGGAGCTCGCCGTCGATGATGACGGAGCAGGCGCCGCAAGTGCCCTGATGGCAGCCGCCTTTCGGCGAGGTGTCACCGATTTTGTCGCGCAAGGCGTTGAGCAGCGTCGTGCCGCTGTCGATGAATTCGGCCTTTTCAGAGCCGTTGAGCGTGAATTGAACCGGGACTTTCGCCATGTTTCCTCCTTGCGCGCCTGCCCGATGGATTGGACAGGCGCGCGCCCCCGACGGACTTATTTTTGTGCTTGTCGTTCTCCCAAAACCGCTTCGCACTTTTGGGCGACAAGCATTAGCTGAGCAGCAGCCGGCCGAGATGGACCGGCAGAACTTCGTTGCGGTACCAGGCGGTGGCGATCGGATCGGTGATGGGCGAGGTGCCTTCGCCTGCGGCGGCCAGGGCCGGTGCGATGCCGTCCTTGGTCAGGCTTCGGCCAAGCAGCGCCTTCTCCGCCGTCTTGGCGCGCATCGGCCGGTCCGCCATGCAGCCGAGCGCGATCCGCGCCGAGGAGACGGTGCCGTCGGCGGCTTGCCCCAGAACGGCGGCGATGCTGAGCACCGAGACGCCCTTGGGCTTGACCCGCGACACTTTTAGGAAGCGGAAGCCATCAGCCTTTGGAGGCGTGAAACTGACCGAGGTGACGATGGCACGGCTGCCGTCCCGCCCGGCCAGGAAGGTTTCTATGGGCAATTCACCGTCATCGGTGCCGACCATGGCATCGAGCGCCAGCAAGGCGACCGCGAAGTCGCCATAGGGCGCCGGCGCAAACAGATTGCCGCCGACGGTCGCCATGTTGCGGACCGCCGGACCACCGACGGCGCGCGCGGCCTTGGCGAGGATGCCGAGCTCAGGATGGCGGGCGATCGCCGCCATGGTCACGGAAGCGCCGATACTGACCTTGCCGCCGGCAATCGCAATAGCCGACAGGGCCGGGTCGATCGACCTGATAAGGCCGGAGACCGAGACGTCGCCTTCATTGGCAGCGCGGATAACCAGCGTGCCACCACCGAGATAGCGGGTGCCGGCCGCCTTCAGCGCCGCGTTGGCGTCCTTCACCGTTGCGAAAGTGTGCAGTGCCAGCGCCATGGCCCGTTCCTTCAGCTCTGGCCGGCGAAATGGCTCTTCAGGGCGTTGAAACCGCCCTGGAAGACGTTGGCGCCCATGCCCTCGGCCAGCTTGTCGGCGTCCTCTGGGGCGGCGTCGAAGCTGGCGGTCCATTCGGCGTAGGTGCGGTCGCCATCGGTGACGCGCCTGAGATGCAGCGTTGCCTTGTGATTGGTGAGCGGCTGCGGCGTTTCCAGGATGGAATAGCTGACGAGGAAATCGTCATCTGAGAAATCGAGCAGTTTTTCGCGCAGCCGCGCGCCGCTGGCGAGCTGGAAGTTGCGGACGCAGCCGATCGTGGTGGCGTCCTTGCCGTCCTCGATATGGCTTTCGACCATGCGGGGATGCCAGCCCGGCAGGCCGTTGAAGTCGCGTATGCGCGCCCAGACCTTTTCGACAGGCGCATCGATGACGCTGGAGATGGTGACCTTGGCCATATGATGTTCCCTTGCGGATGATCGTTGCGGCAAGGGTAGGGCGCTGGTTCGGGCGACGCTTATCAAAGCGTCTTGAGCGCGTATCAAGGAGTCTGAAAAAGCGAGATCGACAAGACGGCCCTCAGGCCGTTGCCCGCGCGGCCTCGCGGTAGAGCGTCGGCGGGACGCCGACATGGTCGCGGAAGAAGCGCGAGAAATTGCCTTGCGTGGTGAAACCGAGATTGCAGGCGACCGAAATCAGCGGCTCCTGCGACCACTGCAGCTGCCGCACCGCTTCTTCCATGCGCAGCGTGTTCCAGTAGACGTTGGGCGTCAGATTGGTCTGTTCCTTGAACAGAGCGAAGAAATGCGGCCGCGACAGGCCGACGCTGCGCGCAACATCGTCGAAGGAGATGCGTTCGCAGATATTGGCCTTCATCAGCTGGATCGCCTTGCGGACACGGAAATCCTGCATGGTGTTGATGCGGGCGCGCGCCTCGTGCGGCGCCGATGCGTCGGCGGCATCGAGCACACTGTCGATGAAGCGCTCGATCTCGTAATTGGCGACGTCGTCGACGCTTTCATTGTCGGTCAGATGGTCGAGCAGGCTGGCGGCGGCCTGGTGCAGCCAGGGCTCCAGCGTGATTGCCGCCTGCGAAAACAGCGGCGCCGACGAGGGCAGGTCGCGCCGACGGCGGGCCCAGTCTGGATCGATGTAGAAGGCGAGGAACAGGCCTGGCCTGCCGTTGTGCGACAGCACGTGGCTGTGCGGCTGGAAAGAATTGATGCCGGCGGCGGTGCAGGGCCCAAGCCGGACCGTCTCGCGGCCGATGGTCATCTCGCCGGCCGTGCCTTCAAGCCAGATGATCAGGTGTGCCTCGACATGGGCATGGGTGACGAAGTCGCTTGCGACATTCAGGACAGAAACATGTCCGAACCGGCCCCAGTAGAGCCTGATCGCTTCCGTCATGGGTATATCCTCCCGCAGGCGACTGGCCTCCCTTCGCCTGCATGGGGATTGTGCGGCCCGTTTCCAGGTTCCGTCAAGGCATCGGCTCTTGGCCGGTGCCTGCGAGGCGCCACTTCGGCCGATTTTCAGACTGACCGATAGGAACCGGAACGAACAGCGCTTCGGCGGCGATCAGGCTCTCAGTCGCTGCGGCGGAAGTTGCGGATGCGGTCGAACAGCACCGCCATCAGGATGGCGCCGCCGATGAATGTACCTTGCCAAAACGCGTTGATGCCGAGCAGGCCGAGACTGTTGCGGATCACCTCGATGAGGGCCGCACCGACAATGGCACCGAAAGCGGTGCCGACGCCGCCGGCCAGATTGGCGCCGCCGATGACGGTGGCCGCGATCACCTGCAGTTCCATGCCGGTGCCGAGATTGGTGGTGACCGCACCCAGCCATCCGGTCTGTATGATGCCGGCAATGCCCGCCGACAGCGCCGAGATCATGTAGACGGCGACCTTGATCTGACGCACGGGCACGCCGGTCAGCGTCGCCGCGTGCTCATTGCCGCCAATGGCGAAGATATGGCGGCCGAACTTGGTCCAGCGCAGGGTGAAACCGGTGATCAGCGCCAGCAGGATCATGTAGAGCACCGGATTGGCGATGCCGAAGACCCAGGCGCCGCCGCCGAGCGCCAGCAGCTTGTCGTGGTCAGGCCCAAACTGGAAGACAACGGTGTTGTTGGAGGCGACCATGGCAAGGCTGCGGGCAATCGACAGCATGCCGAGCGTCACCACGAAGGGCGGGAAGCCGAGATAGGCGATCAATATGCCGTTGAAACCGCCAATGACGAGCGCGGTGGCGATGGTGGCCAGGATGCCGACCTCGATCGAAAACCCCGCATGCATGGTGACGGCCAGCACCATTGAGCACAGGCACAGCACCGAGCCGACCGACAGGTCGATGCCGCCGGTGATGATGACGAAGGTCATGCCGAGCGCGACGATGGCGACGAAGGTGATGTTGCGGGTGATATTGTAGAGGTTCTTCGACGTGGCGAAGGCGTCGGTGGCGAACGACAGGAAAATACAGGCCAGGATGACGGCGATCACCACCCAGAAGGTCTGGCTGGAGAACAGGCGCGACAGCAAGGTGTGCTGTTTCTGTGCGATCGTCTGGTCAAGGGTGACTGCCATTATCGACCTTTCCTGCCGGCGATGCGAGCCAGCCTGGTGAAATCCGGGTTAGCCGCGCTCACGAGACCTGCTCTATGGCGCCGGTGATCAGCCCGGTGACTTCCTCGGGCGAGCTCAAGGCGATCTTCTTGTCGGCCACCTTCCTGCCGCGTCGCATGACGATGACGCGATCGGCGACGTCGAAGACGTCGGGCATGCGATGGCTGATCAGCACGACAGCGATGCCCTGATCGCGCAGATGGCGGATCAGGTTCAGCACTTCGGCGACCTGCCTGACCGAGATCGCCGCGGTCGGCTCGTCCATCAGCACGATCTTGGCCTGCGACAGCATGGTGCGAGCGATCGCTACCGCCTGGCGCTGGCCGCCCGACATCTGCTTGACGAGATCGCGCGGTCGGGTTTCGGACTTCAACTCGGCGAAGAGCTGGCCGGCGCGCTTGTACATCGTGGCATAGTCGAGGATGCGGAACGGACCGACGCCGCGGCGCAATTCGCGGCCGAGATAGACATTCGCCGCCGCGGTCAGATTGTTGCAAAGCGCCAGGTCCTGATGGACGATCTCGATGCCGTGTTGGCGGGCTTCCGCCGGCTTGTGCAGGATCAACTCCCTGTCGTCCATCTTCATGGTGCCGTGGCTGGGCGGGAAGTTGCCGGCGATCATCTTGACCAGCGTCGACTTGCCGGCACCATTGTCGCCCATCAGGCCGACGACCTGGCCTGGCTCGATCGACAGCGACACGTCGTTGACGGCCTGGATGGCGCCGAAATGCTTAGAGATATTGGTGAGTTCGAGAACCGCCACCAGCCTTTTGCCTCCCTGTGCCTTACGACCCTGCCGCTGTTCCCGGCGTTAATGCCGGCGCTGCTTTGGCCTCGCTCTTCCCGGCTCCTCCCGGAAGCAGCGTCAGCGTTCTTTTACGCAAAAGCCGGCGCGCGTCAATCAATTGTCGGATGTATTAGAGCCTTATTATTCTAAAAATCAGTTTTGTAGGACAAATAGCATTGACGTTGGCGGCGAGCCGATATTAGCTAAGCGTCGGAGGAGATTATGCCGATCCCCACTGGCGGTTCGCCGAGTGGAATTCGGCGGAGGTTTATCGGTCGACGCTCCGGAGGCACCTGTGTGTGTGAGCCGGATCCGAAGCCGCATCTGGAAATGCTTATCGGCCTGGCCCGACGTCAAGAGCGCTCGCATAACGATCCTCTGTCGTCCCGCACCGGGCTGGTTTGTGTGGCGGGCACGCCGTGTCCGTTTGTTTCAAGGGAGGACTGACATGAGGAAATCACTTCTGCTCGCCGCCGTCGCCATGATGGCGCTTGGCGCTGGGCCGGCTTTGGCCAAGAAACAACTCGTCATCGTGGTGAAAGGTCTCGACAATCCATTCTTCGAGGCCATCCATCAGGGTTGCGAGAAGTGGAACAAGGAAAACGCCAGCTCGGAATATGCATGCTTCTACACGGGCCCGGCATCGACCTCGGATGAGGCCGGTGAAGCGCAGATCGTGCAGGACATGCTGAGCAAGCCCGACACGGTGGCGATGGCGATTTCGCCGTCCAACGCGCCGCTGATCGCGCAGACCATCAAGAGCGCCAATCCGACGATCCCGATCATGACCGTCGACGCCGACCTTGCCAAGGAGGACGCAGCACTTCGCAAGACCTATCTCGGCACCGACAACTATCTGATGGGCAAGAAGATCGGCGAATACATCAAGAAGGCCAAGCCGAAAGGCGGCACGATCTGCACGATCGAGGGCAATCCGGCGGCGGACAATATCCTGCGCCGCGCGCAAGGCATGCGTGACGCGCTGTCGGGCAAGGATGGGCTCGCGGCACTTGCCGGCGAAGGTGGCTGGACGGAAGTCGCCGGCTGCCCGGTGTTCACCAATGACGACGGCGCCAAGGGCGTGCAGGCGATGACCGACATCCTCGCCGCCAATCCCAAGCTCGATGCGTTCGGCATCATGGGCGGCTGGCCGCTGTTCGGCGCGCCGCAGCCCTATCGCGACTTGTTCGGCCCGCTGAAGGACCGGCTGGCCAAGAACGACTTCGTCGTCGGCGCCGCCGACACGATCGGCGACGAGGTGGCGATCGCCAGGGATGGCCTTGTCACCGCGCTGGTCGGCCAGCGGCCTTTCGAAATGGGCTACAAGGCGCCGTCGGTGATGATCGACCTGGTCGAAGGCAAGAAGGTCGCGGATCCGGTGTTCACCGGCCTCGACGAATGCACCAAGGACACGGTCGACACCTGCATCCAGAAGTAGGCTCGTGATTTCGGGGCGCTCGGCAGCGGGCGCCCCGTTCCATCGAATCTTCGAGAAGACGCGGTAGCCGGGGCAATTGGCTCCAGCTTTGACGCGTCCGGAGTTTGAATTTCGGCAGCGGGATCGGCACTCAGGTCCGGATCAATCCGGGCGACGGACGGCCGAACCAATTGGAACATGGATGCCCGTCGAGAAGGCAAAGAAACAAGCCAGCCGGGCCAAGGCGCAAGCCAAGCGCGATCCGGCCAACCGCGCTCCGGCGGTCGTGCGAAGGGCGGACGCGGCGCACTTTCCCGGGTCAAGCGTCCATGCCTCGCTCGCCAGCGAAATTGGCCTCAGGATCGTGCGCGGCGACTATCCGCCCGGCAGTATCCTGCCCAACGAGGCCAAATGGGCCGAGACCTTCAATGTCAGCCGCTCGGCGGTGCGCGAGGCGATCAAGATGCTGATGGCCAAGAGCCTTTTGGCATCACGCCCCAAGATCGGCAGCTGGGTCGAGCCGAAGGAGCGCTGGAACCTGCTCGACCGCGACGTACTTGCCTGGTACGCGACCGCACCCGACCGCGAAGCGTTCCTGCGCACCGTGCAGGAGTTCCGCCACATCATCGAACCGGAAGCGTGCGCCTTTGCCGCCATACGGCGCAGCGACGAGCAGATGGCCGAGATCAGCCTCGCCTGCCGCGAGATGGGCGAGGCGGCGAACCTGCCGGAACGCATCCGCGCCGACACGCGCTTTCACCTCGCCATCCTGCGCGCCTCGGGCAACGACCTGCTGGTGCCGCTTGGCGTGCTGATCGAGTCCGCACTCGACCATCTCTTCGTCTTCACCACGCGGCAGGTCGCCGATCAGCGGCGGGCACAGAAACTTCACGAAGCGATCGAGAAAAGCATTCGCCTGCAGCGCCCGGCGGCGGCGCGCAACGCCGTGCACAAGCTGCTCGCCGACACCGATGAGGGGATCGGAAGCCGGCGGCGGTAGTTTTATCCTAAGGGCTGCGCCTTTCTTGCAACGACGATGATTGGCGAAACCATCGGCGAGAGCGTCTTTCTCCCCGTCACTATACGGGGAGAAATGTCCGGCAGGACAATGAGGGGCGGCGCCGACGGGCGCTGATGATGCGGGACCATGCACCAACCCGTGCTGTTACCTATCTATCCGGTTCGCGGGCGGGACCGATTGAACAGGCCGTGCCTGCTCAATCACCTCCTAACGCCGGCGCTGCCCCTCATCGCCCTGCCGGGCACTTCTCCCCGTATAGTGACGGGGAGAAGGGGCTGGCCGCGATGCTGGCGTCCGTACGTTGCCAATTGGCGAAACCATCGGCGGGTGCGTTTCAAATCGTCTGCTTCTTGCCGTCCTTCATCGGCATCAGGTCGACGCCGTTCACCTTGCCGATATGGGTGGCCAGCATCGGCACGAACTGTTCGGCCGGGCCGGTGGCATGAGCGCCGGCGAATGAATTCTTGGTGGCATTGCCGAGCGGGTTGGCGATGCCGGCGGCGCCCGCCATCGATTCCAGATAGGTCAGGTCCTTGAAGGCGTTGGCGATGGTGAATTTGTGGGCGTCACGATCGCCTTCCAGCGTCCAGCGCATGAAAGTCTGGTAGAAGCCGCAGTCCATGCGGCCGTTGCGGATGACGCTGTCGAAGCGCGGCGGCGAGATGCCGACCTTTTCGGCCAGGGCAAGCGCCTCGGAATAGATGGCGGCATAGCCCAGCGAGATGAAATTGTTGAGCAGTTTCATGCGGTGGCCGTCGCCGGTGTCGCCAATGTGCACAATGCGGCCAGCCCAGGTTTCGATCACCGGCTTCACCCTGGCAAAGACGGCGTCGGGCGCACCGACCATGGCGTCGAGCGTGCCTTCCCAAGCTTCTTTGGGGGTGCGGCTCAGCGGCGCGTCGACATAGTCGATCCCGAGCGCGTTGAGCTCGGCCGCGAGCGCCACGGTGGAGACCGGGTCCGAGGTCGAGCAATCGATGACGACCGAGCCTTTTTTCAAGCCTTCCTTGAGGCCGCCGGGGCCGCGGATGATGGCTTCCACTTCGCGCGAACCGGTGACGCAGATGAAGACGATACCAGATGCCGCCGCGACATCGCGTGAGGTCGCCGCCTCCTTGGCGCCACGACCAAGAAGGTCTTCCGCCGGTTTGCGGTTCTTGCGGCCAAGGAATGTCAGGGGATAGCCCTTGTCGACGATGTTCTTGGCGATCCCGTGTCCCATCAGGCCAAGGCCGATGAAGCCGATCGTTTCGCGCGCGGCAGTCGTGTTCATGTTATCAGTCCTATTTCGGGATTATCGATAATGTCGCCGCCGTTTTAGCCATATGCGGTTGCAGAAAGCAATATTGTCTGACAATACACGGGAATTCCAGAGCCTGTTATGGAGACCAGAATGACGAAGCGGATCATGTTCACCGGCGGCAGCGGCAAAGCTGGGCGCCATGTCGTGCAATATCTGGTGGAGCAGGGCTGCCAGGTGCTCAACATCGACACCAAGCCGCTCGACAATCCCAAGGTGCGCACGCTGATCACCGATATCACCGACAGCGGGCAGGTGTTCAACGCGCTGTCGAGCTATATGGGCCTGCACGAATTCGACCCGTCGCTGCGCCCGCAGCCGGTGGATGCGGTGGTGCATTTCGCTGCCATCCCGCGCATCATGATCACGCCCGACAACGAGGTGTTCCGCATCAATGCGATGGGCACCTACAATGTCATCGAGGCCGCGGTGAAGCTCGGCATCCGCAAGGTGATCGTCGCCTCCAGCGAGACGACTTATGGCCTGGTGTTCGCCAACGAGCCGCGCGATCCCAAATATTTCCCGCTCGACGAGGAGTATGACGTCGACCCGATGGACAGCTATGCGCTGTCGAAGATCGTCAACGAGAAGACGGCGCGTGCCTTCGCGCAGCGCAATGGCACCGACATCTATGCATTGCGCATCGGCAACGTCATCGAGCCGCATGAGTATTCCCTGTTCCCGAAATGGTTCGCCGACCCGGGTTTCCGCAAGCGCATTGCCTGGAGCTATGTCGATGCGCGCGACCTTGGCCAGATCACGCTGCGCGCCATCGAAAAGGACGGTCTGGGCTACCAGGTGTTCAACGCCGCCAATGACGACACCTCGTCGGACCTGCCGACGGCGGAACTCTTGAAGCGCTTCTATCCCAACGTGCCGGTCAAGGCCGAACTCGGCGAATACGAGACTTTGCTGTCGAACCGTAAGGCGCGGGACATGCTCGGTTTTCGCCCGGAGCATAGCTGGCGTAAATATGTAAAGACGACCTGAGCGAGCGGGCAAACGGAGTTGGGCTGTGCATAGCGACGCGCTTTGCACCCCAACCGTTCGCTGGTGCTTGACAGCTTCGGCAAACCGGCCTTTCTGAAGCCTATGCGGGACGCGAAGCCGGACAAGGAAGAATCGCCGAAAAAGGTGGCAGCCGCCAAGCGACCGGATGGTGTTCGCCGGCCCGACGCGGCACGCATTCCCGGCGCTAGCGTTCACACGTCGCTGGCGAGCGAAATCGGCCTCAGGATCGTGCGTGGCGATTATCCGCCCGGCACCATCCTGCCCAATGAGGCCAAATGGTCGGAAACTTTCAGCGTCAGCCGCTCGGCGGTGCGCGAGGCGATCAAGATGCTGATGGCCAAGAGCCTTTTGGCATCACGTCCCAAGATCGGCAGCTGGGTCGAGCCCCGGGAGCGGTGGAACCTGCTCGACCGCGATGTGCTCGCCTGGTACGCGACGTCGCCGGACCGCGAGGTGTTTCTGAAGACCGTGCAGGAATTCCGCCACATCATCGAGCCGGAGGCGACCGCCTTTGCCGCCATGCGGCGGACCGACGAGCAGATGGCCGAGATCAGCCAGGCCTGCCGCGAGATGGGGGAGGCGACCAGCCTGCAGGAGCGCACGCGCGCCGACACGCGTTTCCACCTCGCAATCCTGCGTGCTTCCGGCAACGACCTGCTGGTGCCGCTCGGCGTGCTGATCGAATCCGCTTTCGACCATCTCTTCACCTATACGACGCGGGCGGTCGACGATCTCAACCATGCGCAGAAGCTGCATGAGGCGATCGAGAAGAACATCCGCCTGCAGCGGCCGGATGCGGCGCGCGCCGCGGTGCGGAAGTTGCTGGCCAACACCGACCACGTGATCAAGTCGCGCTAAGCTGCGTCAATATTCGGCCGGCCTACAAACGGCTCCGCCTGACCTGAATCTTAACACAGCTGACTAGTCCTGTTTCTCGCGGCCGAAGGCCACCCGCAACTCGTCCTTGGCGCGCTCAAGCACTTTTTTGCGCGCGGCGGGAAGGTTCTTGCCGGCCCGGTTGATGTAGAAATTCAGCATCGACATTGCGGACTGGAAGGGTTCGGCCTTGCGGCGATGGCTGTGTTCGGCTGACCGTTTGAGCGAGGCGGCGATCTTTTTGGCGTCGTCGGATTCGAAGATGTGATTCTCGAGATCCAGCGCGTCGCTGTGTTCGGTCACCTCGGCCGACCATTTTTGCTTGGCGGCGGTCATGGCTGGGCCTCCTTTGCAGGTTTGCTGACCGGAAAACTCCAGACATTGGCGTCGGTTCCCGCCTTGCTGCCTGCCCTGGAGCCACGGATTTGCCCACCGTGGCGCTGCTGCGGGCTGAAAATGCATCGATAGTGGGAGCGAACGGCAGCCGGTTTTTTGAGACGCCGACAGGAAACGCCTTTGACCCGAACCGACTTGAGCCGGCCAAGCCCCGGCATCGACAGCCCCTACGCCTGGATGCGGCTGGCCATCTCGATGCTGCTGGCGACGATCGGTGCGGTCGGCATGTGGGCCGTCGTCGTGGTGCTGCCAGCCGTGCAGGCCGAGTTCGGCGTCGACCGCGCCGCAGCATCGATGCCCTACACCGCGACCATGGTGGGCTTCGCCGCCGGCAATGTGCTGGTTGGCCGTGCCATAGATCGCATGGGTTACTGGATCCCGGCGCTGCTCTCTTCGATCGCGCTCTCCGCCGGCCTGCTGCTCGCGGCGCTGTCGACCTCGATCCTGCAATTCATCCTTGCCCAGGGGGTGCTGATCGGTATCGGCACTTCGGTGATCTTTGGACCGCTGATCGCCGACATCTCACACTGGTTCAACCGCCGGCGCGGCGTCGCGGTGACAGCGGCGGCGGCCGGCAATTACCTTGCCGGAGCGATCTGGCCGACCATCATGCCGACGCTGATGAAGGCGGAAGGCTGGCGCTTCACCTACGCGGCCATCGGCATCTTCTGCCTGGTCACCATGGTGCCGCTGGTTCTGATGCTGCGGCGCGGCGCCCCGCAGGCTGCTGCAGCCGGCTCACCCGGAAGCCGGCAGGTGCAGTCGATTTCGATGTCGCCGGCGGCGATGCAGGTGCTGCTGGTCATAGCCGGGCTCGGCTGCTGTGTGGCGATGTCGATGCCCCAGGTGCACATCGTCGCCTATTGCATGGATCTTGGCTACGGCATGGCGCACGGCGCCGACATGCTGTCGATCATGATGGCGGCGGGCGTGGTCAGCCGGCTTGCGTCCGGCTTTGTCGCCGATCGCATCGGCGGCGCGAAAACCTTGCTGATCGGTTCGGTGCTGCAATGCCTGTCGCTGCTATTTTACATTCCGTTCGACGGGCTCGCCTCGCTCTATGTGGTGTCGCTGGTGTTCGGCTTATCGCAAGGCGGCATCGTGCCCTGCTACGCGATCATCGTGCGCGAATATCTGCCTGCCAAGGAGGCCGGTCAGCGCATCGGCATCGTCATGATGGCGACGATCTTCGGCATGGCGATCGGCGGCTGGATGTCGGGCTGGATCTACGACTTGACCGGTTCCTATGCCGCCGCCTTCCTCAACGGCATAGCCTGGAATTTGCTGAACATACTGGCCATCGGCCTGTTCATGTGGAAGGCAAAGCACAGGGCCGTCGTAGCCGCCTGAGCTAAAGGGGTGTGGCACAGCCCCTGGGCCCTCGGCTTGACAACGGACAGGCACTGCGCGACGCCAGGGGCCGAGGGGTGCGGCAATGGGCCGGTGAGATGGCGACAGCTCAGATAATCGTATTGCGGGCGCGCTTCGGCGGCCCTGCGCACGGGCGGTGGCCTTGATCAAGCCGCGATCGCGCCGGGGCGGTGGCCGCCCGACCATATCCGACGTCGCGCGCAAGGCCGGCGTCGGCGCCATCACCGTGTCGCGCGCGCTGCGAGAACCCGAGCGCGTCAGCCAGGATTTGCGCCGCCAGATCCAGGCCGCGGTCGATGAGCTTGGCTATGTGCCGGACCCGAATGCCCGCGCGCTGGCCTCGGCGCGCGCAGAGGTGTTCGGCGTGCTGGTCCCGTCGCTCACCAACAACGTCTTTGCCGAGGTGGTGCGCGGCATCTATGACAGCCTGTCCGACAGCCCGTTCCGCATCCAGCTCGGCAACACGCACTATTCCGGTCTGGAGGAAGAGCGGCTGCTGCAGGTGTTCGGCTCGCAACGGCCCGCCGCGCTGATCGTGGCCGGCATCGATCAGACGCCAGCCTCGCGAAAACTGCTGGAGAATGCCGGCTGCCCGGTGGTGCAGGTGATGGAGACCGGGCCCGATCCCGTCGACATGATGGTCGGCTTTTCGCATCTCGATGGCGGCAGGACGGCGACCGAGCACCTGATCGAGATGGGATATCGCCGCATCGGCTTCATCGGCGCCCGCATGGATCCGCGCTCGCAGCGGCGGCTGGCCGGCTACCGTATCGCTATGGAAAAAGCCGGCCTGTTCGATCCGCGCCTGATCACCACCACGCCGGTGCCGTCCAGCGTGTCGCTTGGCCGTGAACTGTTCCGCGATGCCCTTGCCAAGGTTCCGACGCTCGACGGCGTGTTCTGCAATAATGACGATATCGCGCTCGGGGTGCTGTTCGAATGCCACCGCGCCGCGATCGATGTGCCGAAGACGATCGGCATCGTCGGCTTCAACGATCTCGACATGATGCAGGTGGCCTTTCCCTCGATCACCAGCATCCGCACTTACCGATACGAAATCGGCAGGCGCGCGGTCGCCATGGCGCTGGCGGCGATCGCCGGAGACAGGCCGCAGGAGCGGGTCGTCGATCTCGGCTTCGAACTCAAGCGCCGCGAAAGCACGGCCCGCTGAGTATCTTAGAGTCCGCTGAAATGAGACTTTACAGGCTTTGTTGGTAGCGCTACCATCCCGCGCTCGCGAAAACTCACGACGAGAGCAATTCTGTTTATTATACATAAGCGACAGAATGTTTCTTGTTTATTATGGATAATATGATAGTTTTCGTAGCCGCTTCAGGGAGCGACAAGGGAGGGGATCAGGTCGGCGTTAGCCGCCTGAAATCGCGGCGGCCAAGGCGGGAGGTGCTTGGGCAAACGCGTCAACTGTACTGCAGCCAACAAACAAATCAGAACTGCAACTGGGAGGAATATCGATGATCAAGTCACTCGTTGGTGGCATCGTTGCCGCCGCTGCATTCGTCATGTTGAGCTCGACGGCGATGGCCGCGGGCCCTGAAATCGTCAAGGGACCGGCCGCCGAGCCGGATTGCTTTGCGCCCTGGGCCGCCGATACCCAATTCTTCAAATTCCCCAAGAAGGACGGCCCATACCGCATTGCGCTGGCCAACGGCTATATCGCCAACACCTGGCGTATCCAGATGGTGCAGACCGCCAAGGCCTATGCCGCACAGCCGGACGTCGCCAAGAAGCTGAAGGAATTCAAGGTCGTCTCGACCGGTGAGGACGTTCCGGCGCAGATCTCCGCGATCAACAACTTCATCGATTCCGGTTTTGACGCGATCGTCGTCAATGCGCAAAATCCGACCGCCTTCGGACCGGTCATCAAGCGTGCCAAGGAAGCGGGGGTGGTGCTGGTCGCCTTCGACAACATTCTCGACACCAAGGATGCCATCAACGTCAATGTCGACCAGAAGGGCCTTGGGGAATTGTGGGGCAAGTGGCTGGTCTCGCACGTGCCGAACGGCGGCAAGGTGCTCGAGGTTCGCGGTGTTGCCGGCACCTCCGTCGACACGGACCGTCATGCTGGCATCCACGAGGTGCTCGACGGTTCCGGCAAGAAGTGGGCAGTCACCGAGGTTGTCGGCAAGTGGGACGACGGCGTGGCCCAGAAAGCAACGGCTGACGCGATCGCCACCAATGGCCCCTTCGACGGCATCACCGGGCAAGGCGGCGATACCGGCATCGTGCAAGCGATGATGGATGCCAAGCATCCATTCGTCCCGTTCGGTGGCGAGACGGAGAATGGCTTCCGCAAGTTATGCGCGGCGCATGCGGCGGATGGGCTCAAATGCTCGTCAGCCGGCACCGGTCCAGCCCAGGTGGCGGTCGCCATCAAGACGGCGATAGCAGCCCTCGAAGGCAATGTCGTGCCGCAGTCGGTCAAGCTGCCGTTGGCAATCGTCGAGGATCCCAACTTCAAGGCAGGCCAGGATTTCTTCCCCGACCAGTCCGACAATTTCTTCGTCGGCAATTCCTTCCCGACCTGCGGCATCAATTTCACGGCCCAGGAGATCATGGGCCAAACCAAGGAAAACAAATAGCCTGACCGGCCGATGCCGCGGGAAGAAATCCCGCGGCATCGGCCTCTTGTTCCAATCGCAAATACCTTGGGGAGGGCTGATGGACGGCGCGATTCCGCTCTTGCGCGTGGAAGGCATATCCAAGCGCTATGGCGGCGTACGGGCGCTGGAGAAGGCTGATCTGTCGGTTTTTGCCGGCAGCATCCACGCCATCCTCGGTGAAAACGGCGCCGGCAAATCCACGCTGATCAAGGTCATGGCCGGTGTCGTGGCGCCGGACGAGGGCCGCATGATGTTGGACGGGCGCGAGGTGACCTTCGGTTCGCCGGGTGCGGCGAACAAGGCCGGCATCGTCTGCATCTTCCAGGAATTGTCGCTGATCCCCGAGCTCAGCGTCGCCGACAACATCGTCATTTCCGACCCGCCCAAACGCTTCGGCATGATCGACCGCAAGGCGCAGCGTCGTATCGCGGAAGATGCGCTGGCCCGCGCGGGGGCCGCCGATATCCACCCGCTGGCGCTGGTCAAGGACCTGCCGCTGTCGCGCCGGCAGATGGTCGAGATCGCCAAGGCATTGGCGCGTAAGCCACGCATCCTCATCCTCGATGAGGCGACCTCGGCGCTGACGGCGGCTGACGTATCGAGGATTTTCGAGGTGCTCAAGCGGCTGCGTTTGGAAGGTCTAGCACTGCTCTACATCTCACATCGCATGAACGAGATCGCCGAACTTGCCGACCAGTGCACGGTGTTTCGCAATGGCCGCAATGTCGCCAGCTACAAGGCCGGGTCGAAGAGCGACAATGAGGTGGTCGAGCTGATGATCGGCCGCGAATACAGCCACATCTTTCCGCCCAAGCCAGTGGCGGTGCCTGCCACGGCCGCCCCCAGGCTCGAAGCGCGCAAGCTTTCCTGGGCGGACCGGCTGGACAACATCTCACTGACCGTCAGGGCGGGCGAGGTGGTCGGCCTCGGCGGTCTCGATGGCCAGGGCCAGCGCGAATTGCTGCTCGCCTTCTTCGGCGTGCTGCGCGGCCTTGCCGGCGAGGTGCTGATCGACGGCAAGCCGGTGACGATCGCCAGCCCGGCCGCGGCCCGCGACGACCGCATCGGCATGGCGCTTATTCCCGAAGACCGAAAGACCGAGGGATTGATGCTGCCGATGACGGTGCGTGAGAACCTGTCCTTCGCCGCGCTCGACCGGCTGTCCAAGGGCGGCATCATCGATCGCGCCGCCGAGCAGCGGCTGATCGATGATATGGTAGGCCTTCTGGCGATCAAGACGGCCGGCCTCGACATTCCGGTCGGCGCGCTGTCGGGCGGCAACCAGCAGAAGGTGGTCATCGCCAAATGGCTGATGCGCCAGCCGCGCATCATCCTGCTCAACGACCCGACACGCGGCATCGATGTCGGTACCAAGCAGGAGCTCTATCAGCTGATGCGCAAGCTGGCGGATGCTGGTGCCGCCATCCTGTTCTATTCGACCGATTATGACGAGCTGATCGGCTGCTGCGACCGGGTGCTGGTGCTCTATGATGGAGCGATCAAGCGCGAGCTGGTCGGCGCCGAGATCACCGAGCGGGCGCTGATATCGAGCGCGCTCAACATCCATGGCGAGGAGAGCCCGGTGGGCCTGGGAGCAAGTGCGTGAAAGATTGGCGCTACTGGCTGGCCGAGCAGCGCGGAACATTGCTGGCGCTCGGCATCTTCATCGTCATGTTCGCCATCTACAGCGCGAACCATCCGGCCGGCTTCAGCGCCAATGTCGTGCAGACGGCGGCGAACAAGGGCGTGCTGCTCGCGTTTGTCGCCATGGCGCAGACTCTGGTGGTGATCACCGCCGGCATCGACCTGTCTGTCGGCATGATCTTCCTGCTCACCAATTGCCTGGCGTCCTGGCTGGTGGTGGGCACGCCGATGCAGACGACGCTCGGCCTCATCGCGGTGCTAGCGGCCGGCCTTTTGTGCGGCGCCATCAACGGCGCCATCGTCATCTACGGGCGGCTGCAGCCGATCGTCGCCACAATTGCCACCGGCGCCGTCTATTACGGCATTGGCCTTCTGTTGCGGCCCTTCCCGGGCGGTTCGGTCAATGAGGATCTCGCCGATGCGCTGACGGGCCGTGTCTTCGGCGTGGTGCCGGCAAGCCTCGTCGTGCTGCTGGCCGTCGTGCTGGTGATCTGGGTGCCGTTCAGCCGTTCAGTGCTCGGCCGGGCAGCGTACGCGGCCGGATCGTCGGAGACGGCGGCCTACATGTCCGGCGTGCCGATAAGGCGCGGCAAGTTCGCTGCCTACGCGCTGGGCGGGCTGCTGGCAGCGATTGGCGGCCTGTTCCTCACCTTCTTCACCTATACTGGCGAAGCGGCCTATGCCAGCGGCAACGCCTACACGCTATTTTCGATCGCCGCCGTGGTGCTGGGTGGCGTCTCGCTGTTCGGCGGCAAGGGCAGCGCCATCGGCGCCATTTTCGGCGCGCTAGCCTTCCGCACCATCGGTGACCTGCTGTTCGTGTTCGATTTCGATCCGCTCTGGCAGCCTTTGTTCCAGGGCGTTATCCTGCTGATCGCCGTCAGCCTCGGCGCCTTCGCCCTGTTTCGGGTCCGCAACCGGCTGGAGTGGTTCCTGTGAGCGAGACGACATTGGGCGGCATTGCCGGCCGCATGCCGAAATTCATCCGCCGCGCCGACCCGGCGGTGCTGACGGCTTTTGCCTGCATCGTGGTGCTGCTGTTGCTAGGCAGCCTTTATTCGCGCAGCTTCCTGTCGCCTGAATATCTGCTGCAGCAGCTGAAAGTGGCATCATTCCTCGGCGTCATCGCCACCGGCATGATGCTGGTCATCCTGCTCGGCCAGATCGACCTGTCGGTGCCCTGGGCGGTAGCGGCAGGCGCGATGATGGCCTGCGCGGCGGCTGCTTACGGTCCGGCCGGCGTGGCGTTGGCCATTCCGTTCGGCATTTTCTGCGGCGTGCTGATCGGCATCGTCAATGGCATTGGCGTCGCCTATCTGCGCATTCCCTCGATGATCATCACGCTCGCCACCAACGCCGTCGCGCAAGGGCTGATGGTCGTCTACACCGGCGGCTTCTCGCCCCAGGATTCGGCCACGGGCGCCATGCGCTACCTGGCCACCGGTTTCGCCATTCCGGGCGTGCCCAATGCGGTCATCATCTGGGCGCTGATCGGCGCTGCCATGGTGTTCGTGCTGACCCGCACCGGCTTTGGCCGCACCGTCTACGGCATCGGCAACCGCGAGCGCGCCGCCTATCTCTCCGGCATCGACACGAGGCGTGTGGTGATGATCGCGTTTGCCGTCTCCGGCGGGCTCTCCGCCTTTGGCGGTGTGCTTCTGGCCGGCTATGCCTCCAAGGCGGCACAGTCGATGGGTGACGCCTATCTCTTGCCGTCGATCGCGGCCGTGGTGCTTGGCGGCACCTCGATCCTGGGCGGCCGCGGTTCGTATCTCGGCACCGTCGCCGGCGTCATCCTGATCACGTTGCTGCAATCCATCCTGTCGGTCATGCAGATGCCGGAGGCGGGGCGGCAGATCATCTATGGCGTCGTCATCGTCGCCATGCTGCTGCTCTACGGCCGCGCGCCGGCAAGCCGCTAGTCGTGGACGAAGAAGCAGCGCAGGCGCCGAAGGGCGCTCCCGGCTCGGCGCCTCCGGCCATCGTGGTGATGGGCGTGGCGGGTTGCGGCAAGTCGGCCGTCGGCGCCGCGCTGGCAGCGTCGTTGGGGGCCGTCTTCATCGAAGGGGATCGGCTGCACCCACCGGAGAACGTGGCGCGCATGGCAAGCGGCGAGCCGCTTACCGACCAGTTGCGTGAAGGCTGGCTCGATGCGATCGGCGAACGCATGGCGGCATCGGCCGGCGCGCGGCAGGGCGTGGTCGCCGCCTGCTCGTCGCTGAAGCGCGGCTATCGCGAACGACTGCGCGGTTTTTGCCCTGACATCGTCTTCCTCTACCTGGAGATCGACCCGGCGACGGCGAGTGAGCGGGTCGCCAGCCGCAAGGGCCATTTCATGCCGGCAAGCCTGGTCGACAGCCAGTTCGCCATCCTGGAGCCGCCGGGGACGGATGAGCGGGCATTGACGCTCGATGCGACGCGCCCGGTCGCCGAACTCGTCACGGATGCAATCCGCTTGATGCGTCGGTCATGAGCCTTCATCGGCACCGATGCCGATGCTGTCCTGGCCCTCGGTCAGCCGTTGGCGACGGGACCACGACATCATCTGTTCGGGGCAATGCTTGAGTGCCTGCAGCAGACAATCACGCTTGAGCAGGATGTAGCTCGCCTGCACGACCATGTTCTTGGCTCCGTCCCTGGCCATGCCCGTTGCCGGCGCGGCCGGTGCCGCCGGCAGCAGCTCGGGGCTGATGACAGCGCGGTAGTCGCGAAAGGGAACCGTTTCAAAGGTCGACATGGCAAACAGCGCCGTCTTGCCCCTGGCGGCGAAATTCGACGGGGCCGAGGCAAGATGTGTCCAGCCGCTTTCGCCCAAAGAGGCCTCGGTGAAGGTTGAGCCGGCATAGATGTTGTTGGTCATCATCACCACGCCATTCTCCTTCAAAGTCTTCTGGATGCGGATGGTGACCTGATAGACGTCGTCGCGATCGAAAACGAGGCGGCTCTTCAAATAGCGGTTCTCGACATTGACAAGCGGCGGGTTCAGGAAACGCAGGCCGAATGCGGATTCGGAAACACCATGGGTATTGGCGCTCACCTGATGCGCCGCGATGCCGGCCTCGTGCAGTGCGCGCTTGCCGAAGATGGTCTGCGACGTGAACTGATCGCACCAGATGATGGCGCCATGGCCGCGCTGCAAGGCAGCCTGCAGCCCCTCGAGCCCTTCCAGCCGGATCGCCGGTGACCAGCGTCTGGCGGCCAGATGAGCGGCGAGCTGCAGGCGGCGGCGATGGCATGCCGCGAGCAACGCCTCGAACAGGCTGCGCGCATCGACATCCTCGCCCAGCACTGCGTGTACGGCTTCGGCGTAGGCTGGGAACTCCTTGCGCAGATGGCGCTTCAGACGGACCCTGGACACGCGCCGGCAGATCGGCGCCCACCAGCGTACGGGCAAAACCGCCGCGACCACGAGATAAAAGACGGCCAGCAGGCTTTCGCGACGGTCCCTGTTGGAGAAACGGCGAAATCTGCCGGGGCGGATCAGCTTGCGGCTGAAAAAGCGCACATCCTCCGCCCGTTCCGGAACAAGAACGTCCGCGATGATTTCAGTGCGGAAGCTGGCCGCGGAAGGCGGCTTGCGGTTGCGGGATTTTGCGAACCACGACAGCCTCATCGGTCCAGCCTGTTGTCCAAGACCGCTTTACTGCGTTGGCATGGACCGCGCAACCTTGCGACGCCGAGCGCCACGCAGGGGCTCAGATCTGCGACGTCAGCTCGACCGGGAAATCATCATTGTCGGCATCGCGCATGGCGGCGAGGCTGCGGTTGTCCAACACCTCGGCGATTGCCTGACGCACCTCCAGCATCATGTGCCGGACCTGGCAGGTCGCTTCGTCGCAGTCCTCGCAGCGCTGATATTGCGTGCGGCTGGCGCAGGGTATCGGTGCCAGCGGCCCGTCGAGGACACGCACGACATGGCCGATCTTGATCTCGGAGGCCGGGCGGGCGAGGCGATAGCCGCCTTCCTTGCCCTTGCGGCTCTGGACGAAGCCGGCATTGCGCAATTCGCCCAGGATGGCATCGAGGAATTTCTTCGGGATATTGTTGGCGACCGCGATGTCGTTGACGAAGGCCAATTGGCCGACCGGAAGACTGGAAAGATGCACGAGGGCCTTGAGGCCGTATTTGCCTTTTTTTGTCAGCATGCCCTGATCAACCCGTTAAAGCCCCAACCACCCGCATCTGGCGGCTGTTTGTGTGCAAATAATGACGCTCTTGCCGCACAATGCGGTTTTGCAAGCCGCCAGAACGCACGTTAGGCACAAACGCGTTGATTCTTTGTAACGTTTTGCACGAAGGCACCGATATCGCGCCGGAAACCGACTTGCCGGTGCACAAACGAAAAAGCCGGCAAGGCGCCGGCTCCTCCCATCGCATTCAAATCCTGCAACCGTCAGCGGCTGCCATAGGCCTGGTCGAGCAGGCCGCCAGCGGCGAAATGCTCTTTCTGGATCTTGTCCCAGCCGCCGAGTACGTCTTCCACGGTCAGTAGCCGGATCTCGGGGAAATCGGGCTTGTATTTCGCGGCCACGGCGGCATCGCGGACCCGCAGGCCATTGCGTGCGGCGATATCCTGGCCTTCGGGCGTGTAGAGGAAATCGAGATAGGTCTTGGCCAGATCCCGCGTGCCGTGCTCGTCGGCGACCTTGTCCACGATCGCCACCGGGAATTCCGCCAGCAGACTGACCGAGGGCGTGACCTGTTCGAACCTGTCGTCGCCATACTCCTTGCGGATGCCGCGCGTCTCGGATTCGAAGGTGATGAGCACGTCGCCGATTTCGCGCTGCACGAAGGTGGTGGTCGCGGCACGCCCGCCGGTGTCGAAGATCGGCACATTGTTGAACAGCTTGGTGATGAACTCCTTCACCTTGGCATCGTCGCCTTTGAAGGCTTCCTTGGCATAGGCGGTTGCCGCCAGATAGGTGTAGCGCGCATTGCCCGAAGTCTTCGGGTTGGGGAAGATCACCTGCACGTCGTCGCGAACCAGATCGTTCCAGTCCTTGATGTGCTTGGGGTTGCCGGCGCGCACGAGGAACGAGGGCAGCGAATAGAAGGGCGAAGCGTTGTCGGGAAAGTCCTTCTGCCAGTCGGCTGTGACGAGACCCTTCTTGACCAGGAAGTCCACGTCGGTGACCTGATTGAAGGTGACGACATCGGCACCAAGCCCTTCGGCAATGGCGCGCGCCTGCGCAGACGTGCCGGCATGCGACTGGTCGACAGCCACGCCCGGATGTTTTTCGATAAAGGCCTTGTTGACCTGAACAAACAGTTCGCGGCCGACGTCATAGGAGGCATTGAGCAGCCTGTCGGCCGACCAGGCTTGGGAGGATGCGAGGACCAGGCCGGCGACGGCGGCAACGCCAAGGAAAAATCGCTTCATGAAAAGAGCTCCGATGCAATGCGTTAATGGCCGACCATAGCCGTGGGACACGGTGCGCGGCGAGGCACGGAGCGGGAAGTTCGGGGCTGGCCGCTAGAAAAATGGTTGCCGAAACAGGCCAACTCGTAGGATTTTCTTTCGAGAAAAGCTGCCGGCGGTGCTTGGGAAGCCGACTTTTCCAATCCCCTTCTTGGTCTCCCCAATGAGATAGATACACATTGTGTATGCGGAGTGCTAGGCTAGCAGAAAGGAGTCTTCCATGACAAAGACCACACAAGAAACTCGTGCCAAGCCTGTCAACCTGCGCATTCGGGAAGATGTGCGCACGCTTATCGACCGTGCTGCGAAAATACGCGGGAAAACCCGTTCCGACTTTATGATCGATGCTGCTTACCGTGCTGCCGAGGATACGCTGCTCGACCAAGCACTGATCAAGGTGGATTCCGAGAGTTACCGGCATTATCTCGACATTCTTGACGAACCGCCGAGCGGTGAAGGTTTTGCACGCCTTATGAATGCGCCTAAGCCGTGGCAGGACTGATGCTTTCAGCGCCTGTGCCTTTGGGCGAAAACCACGATCTCGAACTCTCCCAAAGCGGGACGGAAAGCCTCGACCAATGGCTTCGCCTGAGAGCTCGGGCCAACCAGGTCAGTGGCGCGTCGCGTACTTACGTGGTGGCGGAAGGCGCGCGTGTTGTCGGCTACTACTGTCTCTCTTCGGGCGGGCTTGATCTCGTCGCAGCGCCCGGCTCCATTCGTCGCAATATGCCGGATCCCATTCCAATGGTTGTGCTCGGGCGACTCGCCGTGGACGCAGGTTGGCAAGGGAAGGATCTGGGTGCGGCGCTGTTGCAAGACGCCGTGCTGCGCGCCGGTCACGCCGCGACGATCCTAGGCATTCGCGGCATCTTTGTTCATGCCATATCGGATGAGGCGAAAGCCTTTTATGAGCGCTACGGCTTTGCGGCTTCCCCAAAAAATCCGATGACCTTGGTGTTGTCGTTGAAAGGCCTGCCAAAAAAGTAGCCGCGCGGCGTGTGCGAATTCGATCCCACGCGATGGCCTCAGCACCGCCTTTTCCGCCCTTGCATCGTAATGTTATAAGGCATATACAATTGGCATATACAAAGGATCGTATGCCATGCCCCAGCGCCGTCATTCAACAACGCCGCCGAAGGAGGCGAAGCTGTTCCGCAACAACCGCAGCCAGGCGGTGCGTATTCCTGTCGAGTTCGAGCTTTCGGGGGACAAGGTGTTGATCAGCCGCGAAGGCGACCGCCTGATCATCGAGCCGGTCCGTAAACCCGGCCTTACCGCGCTGCTCGTCCAATGGGCGAAAGAGCCGCCGCTCGGTCTTGAAGACGACTTTCCCGAGATTGATGATACGCCAGTCAAATCGGAGGACATTTTCTAGTGCGGTTCATGCTGGATACGAACATCATCAGTGACATGATCCGGAACCCGGCCGGCAAGGCCGCAAGTGCAATGGTGCGCGAGGGAGACGCCGCTGTGTGCACCAGCATCGTCGTCGCCTCGGAATTGCGATATGGCTGCGCCAGGAAGGGATCGGCCAAACTGCTCAAGAAGCTAGAGGAACTGCTGGCCGAGATCCCTGTCTTGCCGCTCGATGTGCCGGTGGATTCAGAGTACGGCGCACTTCGCGCCGAGCTGGAGGCCAGAGGCCAGATCATTGGCCAAAATGACCTTTTCATTGCTGCCCACGCTTGCGCACTGGGCACGACACTGGTGACCGCCAACACCGGTGAGTTCAACCGGATCAAGGGGCTAAAGGTCGAGAACTGGCTGGAATAAAGCCCGACCCGAGGATCAGGCGGCCGGAAACAGCTTCCAACGCCCCGGCCGGAAGGCTACCCGGCTTTTCTGTGCCGCCGGATGGTCGACCGGCAGCTCGATCTCGACCCGCTGGCGCTCGCCGCCGATCTCGAGTTCCACGCGGCGCGTGCCGGCGACGCGGCGGCTGGCTGCCACGGTGCCGGCGATGCAGCCGCTGCAGCCGTCGAGCAGTTCGACGTCGTGAGGCCGGAAGTAGAGCATCGCATCGCCCTCGGGTGCGTGCGGCGCCTGAAGCCCGATCGGGCGGTCGGCGAGCCAGATTTCGCCATTCTCGACCTTGACGGGAAGGGAGCTCGATTCACCGATGAAGCCGTAGACGAAGGGAGAATTCGGCGTGTCGTATATGTCGTCGGCGGTGCCGACCTGTTCGATGCGGCCCTGACTCATCACCACGACGCGGTCGGCAAGTTCCAGCGCCTCTTCCTGGTCGTGGGTGACGAAGACGGTGGTGTGGCCGGTGGCGTCATGGATTTCGCGCAGCCAGCGGCGCAATTCGCGGCGCACCTGCGCATCGAGGGCGCCGAACGGTTCGTCGAGCAAGAGCACCCTGGGTTCGATCGCCATGGCGCGCGCCAGCGCGACACGCTGGCGCTGGCCGCCGGAGAGCTGGGCCGGATAGCGTTTTTCCAGCCCGGAAAGCTGGACGAGATCGAGAAGCTCGGAAGCGCGGCGGCGGATTTCCTGTGCCGGCGGCCGCGACGGGCCGTGCCGGACCTTCAGACCGAAGCCGATATTGTCGGCCACCGTCATGTGCCGGAACAGCGCATAGTGCTGGAAGACGAAGCCGACATTGCGCTCCTGGATCGATTTCTGCGAGGCGTCCTCGTCACCGAAGAAGATCTTGCCGCGCGTCGGCCGCTCGAGCCCGGCGATCAGCCTGAGCAATGTCGTCTTGCCGGAGCCGGACGGCCCCAGCAAAGCGATCAGCTCGCCCGACTTGATGTCGAGCGACACGTCATGGAGCGCCGGAAACCGCTCGAACTCCTTGCGCACGTTGGCAACGCGAACTTCCATCAACAGAACCTTCTAATGTCCGCGCGTCGCGGCGAGTTCGGCGCCGTAGCGCATCTCAAGCAATGTTTTCAAGACCAGCGTCACGAGCGCCAGCCCGGCAAGCAACGAGGCGACGGCAAAGGCGCCCACCGCATTGTACTCGTTGTAGAGGATTTCGACATGCAGCGGCATGGTATTGGTCAGGCCGCGTATATGGCCCGACACCACCGACACCGCGCCGAATTCGCCCATGGCGCGCGCGTTGCACAGGAGCACGCCGTAGAGCAGCCCCCATTTGATGTTGGGCAGCGTCACATGCCAGAAGGTCTGCCAGCCATTGGCGCCGAGCGAGAGTGCCGCTTCCTCGTCGCCATTGCCCTGTTCCTGCATCAGCGGAATCAGCTCGCGGGCGACGAAAGGGAAGGTGACGAAGACGGTGGCCAGCACGATGCCCGGGACGGCGAACAGGATGACGATGCCGTGCGCCTTCAGCCAGGCGCCGAGCAGGCCCTGGGCGCCGAACAGAAGCACATAGACAAGGCCCGATATGACCGGCGAGACGGAGAAGGGCAGGTCGATCAGCGTGGTCAGGAAGGCCTTGCCCTTGAATTCGAACTTGGCGATCGCCCAGGCGGCGGAAATGCCGAAGACGAGGTTGAGCGGCACGGAGATCGCTGCGACGAGCAACGTCAGCCGGATCGCCGAGCGCGTGTCCGGACTGCCGAGCGCTTCGGTGTAGGCACCGATGCCCTTGGCGAAGGCTTCCTTGAAGACGATGATCAGCGGCAAGAGCAGGAAGATGCCGAGGAAGGCGAAGACGATGACCATCAGCACGGCCCGCGCCGGGCGGCTTTCGGTCACCGCCGCCGATTGGCTCTCGTGATGCGGCTCGTAGGATTTGATTTCGGGATCAGCCATAGCGCTTGCGGCTCCATGTCTGCACCAGATTGACGACCAGCAGCATGACGAAGGACAGCGCGAGCATGATGGCCGCGATCGCGGTTGCCGCCGGATAGTTGTATTCCTCGAGCCGGATGACGATCAGCAGCGGCGCGATCTCGGATTTATAGGGCAAATTGCCGGCGATGAAGATGACCGATCCGTATTCACCGACGCCGCGGGCGAAGGCCAGCGCGAAGCCGGTGACGATAGCCGGCGCCAGGCCCGGGAACAGAACGCGGGTGACGATCTGGAAGCGGCTGGCGCCAAGCGTGGCGGCGGCTTCCTCCACTTCCTTGTCGATCTCTTCCATGATCGGCTGCACGGTTCGCACGACGAAGGGCAGGCCGATGAAAACCAGGGCAATGATGATGCCGAGCGGCGTGTAGGCGACCTTGATGCCGAGAGGCATCAGCAATTTGCCGATCCAGCCATTCGGCGCATAGAGCGTGGTGAGCGCGATGCCGGCCACCGCGGTCGGCAGCGCGAACGGCAGGTCGACCATGGCGTCGACGATGCGGCGGCCCGGAAAGCGGTAGCGCACCAGCACCCAGGCGACCAGCGTGCCGAAGACGACGTTGACGGCCGCCGCGACGAAGGCGGTGCCGAAGCTGATTTCCAGTGTGTTGACGGTGCGGCGGTCGGTGGCGATCGCCCAGAATTCGGTCCAGCCGAGGGCGGCCGAGCGCCAGATCAGCCCGGACAACGGAATGAGGATGATGAGGGTGAGGTAGGCAAGCGAGAAGCCGAGCGTCAATCCGAAACCCGGAATGACGCTCGGCTGTCTGAACCGCCACCCCGCCTGCGCGGGTGCTGTGGTCATATCGTCCGATCTAGATTTGGCTCACTGGGCCGGCTTATAGATCTGGTCGAATATACCACCATCGCCGAAATGATAAGGCTGTGCCTTCTTCCATCCGCCGAAAAGCGGATCGTCGATGGTCACAAGCTTGATCGGCGGCAGCTTGGCGAGGTCTTCGGCCGGCACTAGGTCGGGCTTGGCCGGCCGATAATGGTTCTTGGCGATGATCGTCTGCGCTTCCTTGGAGTAGAGCCAGCTCAGATAGGCCTCGGCGACCTTGCGCGTGCCCTTGGCGTCGACATTGGCGTCGACCACCGCCACCGGCGGCTCGGCCAGGATCGAAGTCGGCGGATAGACGATGTCGAAATTGTCGGCGCCGAATTCGTCGAGCGCCAGATAGGCTTCGTTTTCCCACGCAATCAGCACATCGCCGAGACCCTTTTGCGCGAAAGTCACGGTCGAGCCGCGCGCGCCGGTGTCGAGCACGGGAGCGTTGGCATAGAGCTTGCCGACGAATTCCTTGGTCTTTGCCTCGTCACCGCCATCGTTGGCGTTGGCGTAGGCCCAGGCGGCCAGATAGTTCCAGCGCGCGCCGCCGGATGTCTTGGGGTTGGGTGTGATCACCTGGACGCCGTCCTTGACCAGGTCGTTCCAATCGTGGATGCCCTTGGGATTGCCCTTGCGGACCAGGAAGATGATGGTCGAGGTGTAAGGCGCTGAATTGTTTTCGAATTTGGTGCGCCAGTCGGGATTGATCTTCTTCGATTTGGAGACGATGGCATTGATGTCGCCTTCAAGCGCAAGCGTCACCACATCGGCATCGAGCCCGTCGATCACGGCCCGAGCCTGGGCGCCCGATCCGCCATGCGACTGCTGGACGGTGACCGTCTCGCCGGTCTCGGCCTTCCAGTGCGCGGCAAAGGCCTCGTCATAGGCCTTGTAGAGCTCGCGTGTCGGATCGTAGGACACGTTGAGGATGGTGGTGTCGGCGAACGCGAAACCGAGCGTGCCGAACTGGACAGATGTGGCGACCAGTGCGCCGAGCAGTTTCTTGAAATGAGGTTTGGTCATTTCTGCCTCCGTTGAACCCGCGCCAAATCTAGCGAGTTGGTAGAAATTAGATGCATTGAATGTTTGCCTTTTTTGCCCTCCTGAAGAAAATATCGGACGAGATTTCCTGCCGCGAAGAAATATTTTCCTCGCAGACGCCAGCCCGCCTAACCCGGTGATCGCCACCCCTGCCTATGTAGAGATACGCGGTGCCGAGGCAAGACGGCTTTGGGTCGGTACGGCGCGTTACCCGGCTGCCACCGGGAAATCGAAGCGCCGGGTCGGGTACGGCTCGTGCACGAGGGTAAAATGCCACCATTCGCAGGCATGGTTCTTGAAGCCGCCGGCGCGCATGGCATCGAGGAGCAGCTTGCGGTTTGCCGCCGCTTCGCGGCCGAGCGGGCGGTGCGCGGTCTCGCTCATCGGGTCGAAACAGTCGAAGCCGGCGCCGAAATCGAGCGTGTCGGCATCGATGGCGCCGCAGGCCGGTTTTGTGCTGGACGGACGATCGGTTCGGAGAATGGCGACATCGACAGTCGAGCCGCGCGAATGCGCCGACAGGCTGGCGACATAGCCCCTGGCGATGAGGTCGCCGCGCTTGACCTTCGGATGCCATTGCGGGTCGGGTGGTCCGCCCCCGGTCGTCCATTTGCCCATGTCGGCAACGGAACGGGTAGGGCGGTAGCAGTCGAACACGACCAGCGTCAGGCCTTTCGCGGCGATCGCCTTCTGGACGCCCGAAAGCGCCTTCGCGGCCTGTTCGGTGAGAATGCAGATCGGCGCCTCATAGCCGCTCACCTTGCGGTGCAGGAAATTGTTGGAGCCGGCGTAGCGGATGTCCTGGCGGATCGAGGGATCGATATCGGCGAGGCGAACGAAGCCGGCGGGGAGGGGATCGGCAAAAGCGGGGAGGGTGGCTGCCGACAACGCGATGAGGATAGCGGCAATCTTGCTCGACGTTTGGTTCGGCACGCCCCCCTCTGCCCTGCCGGGCATCTCCCCCTCAAGGGGGGAGATCGGCAGTTCCGCCGCTCTGCCTATTCTCCAACGTTGGCGTTTGGCGAAAGCGGTGACCACATCCAATCTCCCCCCTTGAGGGGGAGATGCCCGGCAGGGCAGAGGGGGGCGCCTTGGAACAGACATAAAGAGAACTACCTCGCTAGCGGCCGGGCGCCGGAAAGCCAATTCCATGAATCGCTTGCATCGGTCTATTCAACGAACACCTTCACACTCGCCGCGCGGCCAGCCGCGTCGATCACGGTCAGCGTCGAATAACCGGCGCCGTCGGGCTGCCAGGTCGCGGTGCGGCGGCGGTCGATGCCGGTGAGCGGCTTGCCGTTGGCAAGCCAGCGGAACGGCGCACGGCCGCCTTGCAGCTTCAGCACCAGCGGCGAGGCATCGGCCGAGTTGGTGGCGAGATCGACACGCGCACCGTCCGGCGGGAAGATGATGGTCGGCGCGGGCTCTGTCGGTGTCGCCTGCACCAGGCCGTCGGCGCCGGCGCCGAGGCGGGCGAGTGTCACCGGCAGATCCCCGCGCTTGGGGGTGAAGGCGCCTGGCGGCTTGCCCGGCAGCGGTACGGTGGCAAGTCCCGAGCGGACAAATCCCTCGAACAGGATGGGGGCGGCCGAGACGTAGCCGGAAAGGCCCGGCACCGCGCCGGCATCGGGGCGGCCTACCCAGACGCCCAGCACATAGCGGCCGTCGAAGCCGACCGACCACGCATCGCGGTAGCCATAGGACGTGCCGGTCTTGTAGGCGATGCCGCGCTGCAAGGCCCCTTCCGGCGGTTTTACCCCCGAGAGGATGTCGATGATCTGCCAGTTCGCCTGATCGTTGAGGATGGTGGCTGTGGTGCGCTCGGCGTTGGCCGGCTCGGTGCCGTCATGCAGCGTGTGCGTCTTGCCGCCATTGGCGAGCCCCGTGTAGAGCTGGACGAGGTCGCGCAATGTGATGCCAACGCCACCAAGGCCGATGGCCAGGCCAGGGGCTTCGTTGACCGGCAGGATCGGGTTGACGCCCGCCTGGCGGAAGCGCGCCGTCAGCCGCGCCGGGCCGACCGCGTCGAGCACGCGGATTGCCGGCACGTTGAGCGACAGCTGCAGCGCCTGGCGGATGCTGACATCGCCCTGGTAGCCCATGTCGAAATTCTTCGGCCGGTAGCCGCCGAAATCGACCGGGCTGTCCTCGATCAGCGTTTCCTGCGCCACCAGCCCCTGCTCGAAGGCAAGGCCATAGATGAACGGCTTCAGCGTCGAGCCGGGCGAGCGCACGATTTTGGTCATGTCGATCCAGCCGGAGCGGCTTGCATCGAAGAAATTGGCTGAGCCGACTTCACCCAGAATGTCGCCGGTGCGGGAGTCGGCCAGCACCATGGCGACGGAGAGACGCGGCCCGAGCTTGGTGGCGGCGTCGCGCGCCACCTGTTCCAGCCCCTGCTGGACGCTTTTGCGGATCGTCAGTTTGAGCGGCTGTCCGGGCACCGCCTTGGGCAGCATCGCATAGGCGGCATGCGCGGCGAGCGCCGGCAAAGTGCGGCGCAGGCCCGACACATCGTCAAGTGCTGCACGCGCGGCCTCGCGTTCGCCGATCAGGCCGGACGAGACCATGCGGGTCAGCACCCGGTCGCGGGCGGCGTGGGCGATTTCGAGGTTGCGATCGGGCCGGCGCTTTTCCGGCAATTGGGGCAAAGCGACGAGCAGGGCGGCTTCCGAGACGGTGAGCCGCTTCGGCTCCTTGCCGAAATAGGCGAGCGAGGCGGCGCGAACGCCTTCGAGGTTGCCGCCATAGGGCGCCAGCGTCAGGTAGCGCTCGAGGATCTCGCGCTTGGACAGCCGCCGCTCGATCTGGATGGCGCGCAGCATCTGCTTGATCTTGGAGCCAAGGCTGCGGCTTTCGCGCGGCTCGATCAGGCGCGCAAGCTGCATCGACAGGGTCGAGCCGCCGGAGACGATATGGCCGCTGGTGGCGAACTGGCCGGCGGCGCGCGCTAGCGCCAGCACGTCGACGCCCTCATGGTCCCAGAAGCGCTTGTCCTCATAGGTGACCAGCATGTCGACGAACTGCTTGTCGACCTGGTCGAGCCGGGTTTCGAGGCGCCAGTAGCCGTCGGGCGTGGCGAAGGCGCGCAGAAGCTGGCCGTCGCGGTCCTGGACTTCGGTCGAGACGGTGAGTTCCGCCGGAAGTGGTGGCGGGAAGGCTCGGTCGAGCTGCCAGAGGGTGGCTGCGGAAAGGGCGAAGAGGCCTGCGCAGGAAGCTGCGGCTATGGCTGTGCGGCGAAGGAATTTCTTGGAGAGCATGGCGCTGCCCCTCATCCGCCTGCCGGCCCCTTCTCCCCGTATGGTGACGGGGAGAAGGGAGCTGTGGCATGCATCGGCGCCTTTTCTGTAACGTTCAAAGCTGGCGAAAGCTTTGGTGCAGGCCTCTTTCTCCCCGTCACTATACGGGGAGAAATGCCCGGCAGGCGGATGAGGGGCAGCGCAAGCCTCATGTCCATATCCGCCAAGGCACCTTACGGCGCCTTGATCTCCATCATGCCGGTCGCGGTGCGGGCCGAATATTGCGGCCGGTACATGTCCTCCACCGATGCCGCTGGGTGCGCATAGGTGCCGGGCGTTACGGCGCGCACGACATAGGCGAGTGTCAGATTGTGGTCGTGATCGCCGTCGGCCGGGTTGAATGCCGCGACGAAACGGTCGTCGCGGAATTCGAGATGGGCGGCGTCGGTCTGGGCCAGCCAGGAGAAGTTGGACAATTGCGCGCTGGAAACCAGGCCGGGATTGTCGATCTCGAAGCCGGCCGGCAAAAGGTCGGTGACCAGCAGGCGCGACGGCCAGCTGTTCTGCTCGGTGACCTTGAGCACGACGACATAGCGTTCGTTCTGGGTCGCCTCCGTGACATTGGCTTCGGTGCCATCGAGCTTGTAGTAGGTGCGGCTGATGGTGAAGCCGTCGCCGTCGGCCGGCAGGGGCTGGACCGGCGACGCCACGGTGGTGACGACGGCCTGCAGCGGGGTCTTGCCGGTGTTGGCGATTTCGAGCGGACTGTCGGCCAGTTCACTGCCGTTGACCTGGTTGGAATAGCCGCCGGAATGTGGCGCGCCATTGACGGTCAGCGTGATCGAATCATTGCCTTCCCTGAGCGCGCGGGCCGCCAGCAGCATCCAGGAATCGTCCTGGGTGCTGGTCCAGCGGGCTTGGGCGCGTTCCCTCGTCACCAGCTTGATCAGCTCGGGCACGATGGTCGACACCGGCTTCGATTCCGCCGCCAGCGCAAGCATCGCCGCGCCATCGCGCAGCGGCGAGCCGTAGTCGGAGCGGTAATAGTCGTACTCGGTGCTAGACTTGGCGAGCTGCAGCGCGGTCTTGAACGTCGCCTCCGAGCGCTGGGTGTCGCCGTAGAGCGCCAGGCTCGCCGCCAACTGGGCAACGGCCATCGGGCTCGAAAAGGCTTCGAGCTGGGTGTCGGCGTAGTAGCGCAGGTCGCCGATCGAGGCCTTCTTGTTGCGGGCGAGCACGTAGAGCGCGTAGGCGATCTCGGTGCCGCGGTCCTGTACGCTCTGGTCGTAGCCGAGCGAGTTCTGCAAATTGCTCAGCGCCTGGTTCATGGCAGGCGCCGGAACGTCGTATTTCTGCTCCCGCGCCCTGGTCAGGAATTCGCTGACATAGGCGTCGAGCCACAGGTCGCCGGAGCCCGGGCCCCACAGGCCGAAGCTGCCGGACGAGGACTGGTAGCTCAGGACCTTGTAGATGGCGTCCTGGATACGGCCATGAAGCTCGGGGTCGCTTTCCATGCCGATGCCGGACGCCATGTCATTGACATAGAGAAGAGGCATCGCCCGGCTGGTGGTCTGCTCGGCGCAGCCATAGGGGTAGCGGTCGAGCTTCATCAAGAGCGATGGGACGTCGAAGGCGGCCGCCTGCGATACGCCGACGCTGACGGAGGCGCCGTCAAGCAGGCTTGCCGCCAGCAGTTCCTTGTCGACGCGCAACGCGCCGCCATTGCCCTTGAGGTCGACCACAAGGCGCGTGGTGACCGGCAACTGCGCCGGGCGCACCGGCACGTAGAGCGTCTGCTCGACCTTGGTGCCGTCGGCGTGGGCAAGCTTGATGGTGAGCGACGCATTGCCCGCCGTCCTTGCGATCAGCGGCACGGTCAGCGTCTGGCGTTTGCCCTGGGCGAGCGTCAGCTTCTGGGGCAGGGGTTTGTCGCCGGTCGACAGGTCGCCCGTCGTGTCGATCGACAGCGCATAGTCGCCGGCCGGGCCGTCAGTGTCGGCGACATCGAGGCGCATGACGGCGGCATCACCAGGTGCCAGGAAGCGTGGCAGGCCGGCGGTGATGACCACCGGGTCGCGCACGATCACATCGGACTGGGCATGGCCGACCGCGTCCTTGGTCCAAGCGACAGCCATCACGCGCACGGTGCCGTTGAATTGCGGGATGTCGAAGTCGATCCGTGCCTTGCCGTCGGCGTCGAGCTGGACCGGGCCGGAGAAGAAGGCGACCAGCTTTTCGGTGGGCGGGCTGCCTTGCGCCTGCATGTTGGCGCCGTCACCGCCGGTCCTGAGCTTGCCGGTGGTGCCCAGCGACCCATCGATCAGGCGGCCATAGATGTCGCGGATCTCCATGCCCAGCATGCGCTGGCCGAAGAACCAGTTCTCCGGGTCCGGCGCCTTGTAGTTGGTCAGGTTGAGGATGCCGACATCGACGGCGGCCACCATGACATAGGCGTTGCTGCCCGGCTGCACGCCGGCCACGGAAACCGGGATCGACAGCTGCCGGCGCGGCATGGTCTTGTCCGGCGGCGTCAGGGTGACGGCGAGCTTCTTCGAGCCCGCGTCGACCTTCAGCCATTTCACCCCGATGGCGCGAGCCGGCATGCGCGTTTCCTGCACATCGCCCGGCCGGAACAAGGTTGCCGTGACATAGGCGCCGGCGCCCCAATCGTCGCCGACCGGAATGTCGACGGTGCTGCCGCCGGCCGGCACTGATGCCGTGATGGTCTTCAACAGCTTGTCGGAGCCGATATTGATCAGAAGCTCGCCGGCAAAATGCGGCGAGATTTTCAGCTTGGCCACTTCGCCGGCGGCATAATTGTCCTTGTCGAGGGCGATCTCGAGGCCGTCAGGCGTCTCGGTGGTGGTCGAGGCGACATACCAGCCGGCGTCGAACTCGTAGCTGGTGGCAGGACCCTCGGGGTCAGATGTCTCGACCTCGAGCCTGTACTGGCCCCAGTCGACCGGTACGGAGACAGTAGCGTCGCCATCGGCGCCGAGGTCGACCTGGCCGTTGGCGATCGACTTGGTGAAGGCGACCGGCTCGTAGTTCCACGAATTGTTGGAGCGGTACCACTGATAATTGCGTTCGACCTTGACCAGCGTCCACTGCGCGCCTTTCAGCGCCTCGCGCTTGCCGTCGGGATCGACGGCGATCAGGCTGAACTTGGCCGTGCCGCCCTGCGGCACTTCACCGTCGGCGAAGTCCGGCCGGATGCCGATCATATGGCCTTGCGGGCGGATGCCGATGTTGAGCGAACGCTCGATGGCGCGGCCGCCGGTTTCGCGCATGCGCACCGTCACCTTGCCGTCGACCAGCTTGGTGGTCGATGGCAACTGGTCGACGGAGACCGGGAAGGTTGCCTTGCCGTCATCGCCGACCACGGGCAGGTTGGTCAGTGGCGTGACGGTGGGCTCGGCCGACTGCTCGTCGGCGAGGCCGAAGGCAAAGTTGGGGAAGCGGTCCCAGTCGCGCGAGGTCGACAGCGTCAATTCGCCTTCCAGCGCCAGGCCCGCCGCCGGCGCGCCATAGAGGAAGCGGCCGTCAATGTTGATGTTGGCGGTTTCGCCCCGCGCGATTTCCTGCTTGTCGGCCTTCATGTCGAATTCGATGCGATCCGGCACGAAATCCTCGACCAGGAACATCTGGCTGGCCACCGCCGGCTGCTTCGGATCGGTGTGGATCGACACCGACCATGTGCCGCGCATGGCGTTGGGTTCGAGCGGCAGGTCGACGGCATGGCCGCCGGCCGAGGCGCCGTCGCTGACGATGCGGCGGTCCTCGACGCCATCGGGGCGCGAGAAGATGAAGGTCAGCGGCAGGTTCTCGACCGCCTTGGCCGCACCGTCGCGGGCAAGGGCGGCGACATGGACGTCCTCGCCGGCGCGGTAGATGCCGCGCTCGGTCCAGGCATAGACGTCGAGCGCGCCGGGCGCGGCGCGTCCGGTGACGCCGCGGTCGGACAGGTCGAAGCCGGCCTTGGACATGTCGAGGAAGACGAAATCATTGTCGCCCTGCTTTGCCATCAGCACGGCGGGCACCATGCCGCCGTCGCCGCGCGTCAGGCCGGGATTGAACACGGCGTGGCCTTCGGCATCCGATGTCGCGGTGCCGAGAACCTCGTTGTTACGGGCAACCAGCGTCAGTTCGGCGCCGGCTATCGGCTTGGCGGTGCCCAGCGAACGGGCAAAGACATTGAGCCCGTCCTGGCCGGTATAGGTCGACAGGCCGATGTCGGAGACGACGAACCACTGCGTGGCCAACGAACCATAGTCGTCGCTCTTGTCGTTGACGGCCCGGGCGGTCAGCACATAGACGCCGGGCTTGCGCTGCGGCAGCGCTTCGTCGACCGGAAAGGAGGTGGTGACCTCCTTGTTGAGGTCATTGACGATGTCGAGCTGGCCCTGCCAGACCGGCGCGCCCATCTGCTCGGAAATGTTGGAGATGTCATAGCCGTCGAGCTGATGCAGGAACTGGTAACCCGACAGAAGCTGCGCCAGCGATCGGTCGCCGATGCGATAGAGCTTCATCTCGGCGGCGTTCATGTTGACGGTGACGACCGGAATGCCGCGGCGCGCGCCGGCCGGCAGCACGAAGCTGTCGCCGGTGAAGCGGGCGGACGGCGCGCGGTCCTGCACATAGATCGACAGCACCACGGGGGCCGCGGTCACTTCGCCGATGGCCGCCGGCAGGCCGGCGCGGAAGGTGACGTCGTAGTGCTGGCCGTGCTCAAGGCCTTCCACGCAGATCTGCTTGTCCTTGGCCTCGACGCCCTTGGGCGGCGCGTTGTCGACAGTCACGAACTGCGCGTAGTCGATGCCGGTCTTGACCAGATCCTCGGAGAATTGCGCGCAGATGCGCGGCGCGCTGGTGTCGGCATCGACGCTGTGATCGATGACACGGAAACCCTTGCGGGCCTTCAGATCGGCATAATCGGCCTGAACCGCCGGCGAAGGCACGAGCGCAAGGCTCGCCTCATAGGCCTGCAGGGCCGGCCGGTAGAGATCGCGCTTGTCGAGGCCGGCGCCGAGCAGCGCCAGCGCGTCGGCGCGCGTCTTCGTCGTGCGCAAAAGCTTGTAGGCGTTGAAAGCGGCCGAGGTGCCGTTTGTCGGCAAAGTAGACGCTTCGGAGGTGTTGGTGGCCGGCTGCACGGCCAGTGTTTCGCGGGCCAGGTTGAGCCAGAGCTGGCCATCGTCGGGCATCACCGAGACCGCGGCTTCGTATTTCTGCATGGCGGAGCGATGGTCGCCGGTCAGCACGGCCTGCGCGGCTGCGTTGGTCAGCGCGGCCATGCCCTCGGTCGGCCTGTCATAGGCCGGACCGAGCAGCTTGTTGCGGTATTGCTGGGCCTGGTCGGCCATCCAGTTGGGGAAGAAGGCGAGTTCCGGCGGGGCGCCGATGTCGGGATCGCCGTCGACGTTGACGATCTTGCCGGCGACCGCGCCGCTGAAGGGTTTCAGCTGGTTGTAGTCGGATTTGAGAAAGCACCATTTGGCTTTGGTGTTGTAGGTGAAGGCGCGGCAGGCGGGATCGCCGAGGCAAGTCGTCTTGCACTGGTCGAGGGTGACATTCTGGTCGGATCTGAGGTCGAAACCGAAATAGTCGGAATTGTCGGTGGTTGCAATTCTTCGCGCCTCGGCCGCTTGCGCGGCAGTGCCCCAGGCGAAAAAGAGAAGGAGAAGAATCGACAGACCACGAGCCGCGCGCATTGCCATAACACCCTCCAGACAATTGCAGACGTCCGGGCATGTTCAAGCTTCAGTCAGGCTTGTCAACGCGCGGACGCGGCAGGTTCCGCCTGCCAACGGTTTATTTTCCGGCCAAGGACCGGTATGCGGACAGTAACCTCCATAGGACAGGGGATCACGCTTTCTTGCGGAAACGCAGAAGGTGTGAATTCCAAGCCCGTCCTATTTCAGACAATTGGATTGTGGCCCCTTTACGAGCGCTTCAGAACTTCATTCCAATTTTAGTTTTGTAGCCTAGGTTGTCTTAATGCCGGCGCATGAAAAGCAGATGTCAGGAAGGACCGCGCCAGGGCACGTGCTTCCGCGCGCCCTGCTTTTTGCGTTGATGTGCTCGACCGTGCTGGCCGCCTATACAAGGCCTGCTGCCGCATTCGAGCTTTTCGGCATCAAGCTGTGGGGATCCTCCAGCGACGAGGACGCCGACATTGTCGATCCTCTGCGCTATGCCGTGACCATCACGGCACCCGACGCCGACAAGGACCTCCTCAAGAAGCTCGAAAACGCCTCGGCGCTGAAAGGCGACGAGGACCGGCCCGTCTCGGGCTCGCTCGGGCTGATGGCCAAGGCGCGCAGCGACCGGGAACAGCTGGTCGCGGCGCTTTATGCCGATGCCCGCTACGAAGGCGTGGTGACCGTCACCATCGACGGCAAGCCGCTCGACGAATTGCCGCCGGACGCCGAATTCAAGGGCCCGCAGCCCATTCCGGTGGCGATCAACATATCTGCCGGTCCTAAATTCACCCTCGGCAATATCAGGCTGGAAGGCGATGCGGCGGGGCTGATGAGTGCCGATTATGGGCTGATATCGGGCGGCGATGCCGGGTCCGGCGCGGTGCTGAAGGCCGAGGCGCTGATCGTGCGGACGCTGAAGGAGCAGGGCAGGCCGCTCGCTGAGGTGACCGACCGGCGGATCGTCGCCGACCACGCCACCTCGACGCTCGACGTGACGCTGACGGTCGCCGCCGGACCGGTCGCCGGCTATGGCGCGACCACGGTTGAAGGCACCGAGAAGGTCGACCGCGACTTCACCGAATACATGACCGGCTTGAAGCGCGGCAAGCAGTACTCGCCGCAAGAGATCAGCGATGCGCGCGACAGGCTGCTGGCGCTGGAGGTCTTCAACAGCGTGACCTTCAAGGAGGCCGACAAGCTCGATGCCGACGGCAACATTCCAATCGGCGTCCAGGTCAGCGAGCGCAAGCCGCGCTATTTCGGCCTCGGCGGCACCTTCTCGAACACCGAAGGGCTGGGCCTGGAGGGCTATTGGGGGCACCGCAACCTGTTTGGCCGGGCCGAGAAGCTGCGCATCGACGGCGCCATCAGCGGCATCGGCAACAACGATCTGTCCGAACTGAATTACAATGCCGGCATCATGTTCGAAAAACCCGGCGTGGTCGGACCGGCGTCGAAGTTCTTCGCCGGCATCAAGACCGTGCTCGAACATCCCGATGCCTATGACCATTTCTCCGTCAAGGGCAGCACCGGCCTGTCCTATGAACTGACCAAGCAGCAGACGGTTTCGGCCGAGGTCGCGCTCGACTACTCACGCATCCATGATGCCTTCGGCAAGCACAAATACCTGATCGCCAGCATCCCGCTGCAGTACGTCTACGACAACAGGGACAACCGGCTGAACCCGACCAAGGGCTTCCGGGTGCTGGCCTACGCCGAGCCGAGCTACGATATCCTGAGCGGGGCGGCCTTCCTCAAGCTTAAGGGCGAGGGGTCGGCCTACCAGTCGCTGGATACGGCCTCGAAGTTCGTGCTGGCCGAGCGCGTCGCCCTCGGCTCGATCGTCGGCACGGGGCTTCAGAACGTCCCGGCCGACCGGCGCTTCTATTCCGGCGGTGGCGGCTCGGTGCGCGGCTACGCCTATCAGGGCATCGGCCCGAAGGACTTCACCGGCCAGCCGATCGGCGGCCTGTCCTTCTTCGAAACCTCGGTCGAGATGCGCATTGCCGTCACCGACACGATCGGCATCGTGCCGTTCATCGATGCCGGCACGGTGTCGACGAGGTCGGTTCCCAATTTTTCCGACGTCAAGGTCGGCGCCGGCGTCGGCCTGCGCTATGTCACGCCGTTCGGGCCATTGCGCATCGACGCCGCCGTGCCGCTCAACCGCGACCCCAGCGATCCGCATTTCGGCATCTATGCCGGCATCGGACAGGCGTTCTGAAGATGAAAACGGTCTGGCGCATTCTTCGCATTGTCCTCTACACGCTCCTGATCGTGGTCGCGGGTGCGATCGGCGCGCTTGTCGTGCTGACCAAGACCGAGCGCGGGCGCGACAATCTCGCCGGCATCATTTCGCGGCTCGCCTCGAGCGACGACCGCAAGATCACCATCAGCGGCATCGACGGCATCTGGTCGGGCGCGCTCAGCGTCGACCATGTCGTGCTGGAAGACCGCGAGGGCGCCTGGCTGGTGGCGCGCAAGGTGGCGGTCGACTGGTCGCCGCTGGCGTTGCTGTCGAAGAGTTTCAGTGCCGACCGCATCGCGGCCGGGCGCATCGAACTGGCACGGCTGCCGGTGGCCGGTACGCAGCCGCCGGCGCAGGGCGGCACGACGACGCTGCCGGTCTCCATCGACATCAAGCAGATCGACCTTCCGGAAATCGCGCTTGGCCAGCAACTGGCCGGCAGCGGCATCGCCGAACTTGCCGCCAAGGGGATGCTCAAGGCAGATGCCGCTCCGCTGGCGGTCGAGACGTTGCTCAACGTCACCCGTCATGACGGCAAGCAAGGCAATGTCGACGCCAAAGTCCATTTCGCGCCGGCCGACAACAAGCTCGACCTCGACCTGAAGGCATCCGAGCCGGCCGGCGGCATCATCGCCAACCTGCTCAACCTGCCGGATGCGCCGCCGGTCAACATCGTCGTTTCGGGCACGGGGCCGCTGGCCAACTGGAGCGGTGTTGGTACCTTCCTCGTCGATCACCAGATCGTCACCCAGCTCACCGGCCGCCACCAACTGACCGACAAGGGCAACCACCTGGAAGCCAAGGGTGACGGCGACTTCGCTCACTTCCTGCCGGAAAACCTGAAGCCGCTGTTTGCCGGCAAGACCAGCTTCGATGTCGCGGGTACCGCCACATCAGCCGGCGGTGTCAGCATTGACCGGGCCAGCATCGACAGCGATGCCATGCACGGCACCGCGACCGGCATCGTCGATCCTGCCGGTGCCAGCGATCTTTCGGTCGCGCTGGCCGCCAAGGGACCGCCAGTGGTGATCAGCGTCGGCAGCAAGGCGCAGCCGATCACGCTGGCGATCAAGAATGCCACCGCTCGGGCGTTCGGCGACGGCAAGGCACCGATCATCGACATCGGCGTCTCGTTCGTTTCGATCGTGGCCGGCGGCACGCGGCTGGACGATCTGGTGGCGCAGATCCATTCCGATGGCTTCGACATTCAGAACCGCTCCGGCCCGGTAGCCGTCAAGCTTGAGGCCGGCGGCCTCAACACCGACGTCGCGACGCTGGCGCCGCTGGTCACCGGCAAGGTCGATGTCGGCCTGGATGGTTCCGTCAGCAAGGACGCGATCGTCATCGATCGGGGCACGCTACGGTCCGATGCGGTCAATGCCTCGCTGACGGCGTCGGTTGCTCTCGCCGATCTGTCGATGCAGCTCAAGATGAATGCCGATGCCGTGGCGACGGCCTTCCCGCCGCAGATCGCCTCGGTGCTCGGCGGGCGAGTGAAGTTCGCGGCCACCGCAACGCGCGATCCGCAGGGTTCTTTCGCCGCCAATTCGATCTCATTCACGTCCGGCTCGCTCAGCGCCAGCGGCACCGCCAGCATGCAAGGCACCGATATCCAGGCCGATATCAAAGGCAAACTGGGCAATGTTTCGGTGCTGTCGCCGACGGTCGGCGTGCCGGTTGCCGGCGGCGTCGATTTCGCCCTGTCGGCAAGCGGCGCCCTGACGGCGCCCGATTTCACCGTCTCCGCCGACAGCGACAGCCTGACGGCCTCGGGGCGCACGGTGAAGGCGATCAAGCTGACGGCTAGCGGCAAGGCGGATATCGACAATCCTGCCGCCAATGTCTCGCTGACCGGTTCCGTCAACGACCAGCCGCTCGATCTCAAGGCGGCGCTGGTGACGAGCGGCGGCAAGCGGTCGATCAACGGCTTCCTCATCTCGCTGGGCGACAACAAGGTCTCGGGCGATCTGGCGCTCGACGACAAGTTCATGCCCTTGGGCACGCTGACGCTCGCCGCTCCGGCAATCGACCAACTGGCCGCACTTGCCGGGCAGGCGGTGACCGGCGACATCAACGGCACCATCAACTTCGCCAAGGACGGTGACGCACCCTCCGTCGCCATCGATGCCAAGAGCATGTCGATCGCGCGCGGCGAGGTGACGGCCAAGACGATCGCCGTCAACGCGCTGATCGCCAATTATCTCAAAGCGCCGGCGATCTCTGGCACGATCAAAGCCGACACGGTCACTTCGGGCGCCACCGAAATCAGCGGCATCGGCGTCGACCTGAAGCGCGACGGCGACTGGACCAATTTCACCGGCGGCGCGACGATAGCAGGCATTCCGGCCACCGCCGCAGGCCGTGTCAAGATCGCCGGCGGAGTCACCAGCGTCGAGATCGCCTCGGGTGAAGCCACGGTTCGCGGCATCAAGGCGGCGATCGCTCAGCCTGCGGCGCTGACCATCGCTGGTGGCACGGCCAGCATCGAAAGCCTGGCGCTCGATATCGGCGGCGGCTCGGTGACCCTGTCGGGCAGCGCCGGCCAGACGCTCGATCTCGCGGCAAAGGTCTCAGCGCTGCCGGCAGCGCTGGCCAATGATTTCGCCCCCGGCCTCGATGCCGTGGGTGCGCTGAGTGGCACAGCGCAGGTGACCGGAACGCCGGCTGCTCCGGAGGTTCGGTTCAACGCGCAGCTCGCCGGCGTCGAAACCAGCCAGACCCGCCAGGCAGGGCTTGGGCCGCTCGCTGTCGATGCGGCCGGCAGCTACACCACGGCCGGCGGCGTCGCCCTCGACCATGCCACGCTTTCCGGCGACAAGATTTCCGGCCAGGCCGCCGGCACCATCAATCCGAACGGAGCCAGCGATTTCGCGCTCGATCTCACCTCATCCGGCCCCAGCCTGCCGCTGACCGTCGGAAGCGCCGAGAGCCCGGTCAAGATCGAGGTCCGGTCGTTGTCGGCCAAAATCGCGGGCGATAGCACGCATGCCCGGCTGGACCTTTCCGCTATCCTGCCTTCAATCACCACCAGCCCGGCGAAGGTGGACGGGCTTGCCGTGGCCCTGCACTCGGATGCGTTCGATCTTAGAAACCGAGCCGGGCCGGTTTCCGGCACGGTGTCGGTGGACAAGGTCGGGCTCGACAACCCCACCATCGCGCCGCTGATCGCCGGCAAGGTCACAGCCGCTCTCAGAGGACGCCTGACAGCAGACGCCGTCGCCATCGACAGCGGCTCACTCAAGAGCGATGCGTTGAACAGCCATGTCGCCGGCCTTGTGTCGCTGCGCGACGGCGCCGTCGACCTCAACCTCAAGGCGGATGCCCCGTCATCGGCCTTGCCGGCGGCGGCGCGCGGCGTGCTTGGTGAGCGGGCCCAGCTGGGCGCCACGCTGAAACGCGCGCCCAACGGCAATATCAATATAGACGCATTGACGCTGACCTCGGGCGCGCTGAGCGCAAAGGGGCAGGCGAGCATTGCCGACAACAAGGTGGCCGCCGACATCACCGGCGCTCTCACCGATATCTCGCTTTTGTCGAAGGACGCCAGGGGCGCCATAGCCTTCTCGCTGAGTGCCCAGGGGCCGGCCGCCGCGTCGGACCTGTCGCTGACCGTCGATAGCGACAAGCTTTCGGTGGCGTCGCGCGAGATCACCGGGCTGAAGCTCACGGCCACCGGCAAGGCTGATGCCGCAAACCCGGCGGCGAATGTTCAACTGACCGGCAATGTCGCTGGACAAGCCTTGCAAGGCAGCGCCGTGCTGGCGACGGCGGACGGCAAGAGCGCCATCAACGGCCTGCTGCTGTCGCTGGGCAAGAACCGGATTTCCGGTGATCTGGCGTTGGACGACAAGTTCGTGCCTGAAGGCACCATCTCGCTCGATCTGCCCGATATCGGACCGCTCGCCGCGCTTGCGCTGGAGAAGGCCGAAGGCGACGTGCGCGGCACCATCGCCTTCTCCAGGAATGGCGCGGCACCCCAGGTCGCCATCAAGGCGGCTACGGGCTCAATCACGCGCGGCGACCTCCAGGCGAAGGCTGTTTCCATCGACGCGCTGATCGCCAATTACCTCGCGGCTCCGGTGATCTCCGGCAAGATCCACGCCGATACCGTCACATCCGGCGGTACCGTGATCAATGGCGTCGATATCGACCTGAAGCGCGACGGCGACTGGACCGGCTTTTCCGGCGGCGCCACGGTCAAGGGCATTCCGGCCAAGGCCGCCGGCCGGGTGAAAGCGGCCAACGGCACGACGACTATCGAACTCGCTTCCGGCCAGGCCACGGTCCAAGGCATCAAGGTGGCCATCGCCCAGGCTTCGACCGTCAGCATCGCCAATGGCACGACGACGCTGGACCGGCTGGTGCTCAGCCTTGGCGGCGGCACGGCGACGGTGACCGGCAAGGTCGGGCAGGCGCTCGACATCAACGCGGCGCTGGCACGGGTGCCGATGTCGCTCGCCAACAGTTTCTCGCCGGGTCTCGATGCCGCCGGTTCGATTTCGGGCACGGTCAAGGTGACCGGCGCGCCCGCCAGTCCGGCCGTTGCCTTCAACATAGACGCGGCCGGCGTGCAGACGTCGCAGACCCGCGGCGCGGGTGTCGGCGCGGTGAGCGTTTCCTCGTCCGGCACCTTTGCCGGCAACAAGCTGACCTTCAATGCCAATGTCAGCGACGGAGCCGGCCTTGGCCTCAAGGGCGGCGGCACGGTGACGACATCAGGCACGCCGGCGCTGGCGCTCGACTTCAATGGTGCGGTGCCGTTCGGCATCCTCAGCCAGAAGCTTGCGGCGCAGGGCCTATCGCTGACGGGAACGGCCAACGTCAATGTGCAGGTGCGCGGTCCGGCGACATCTCCTGTCATCGGCGGTTCGGTGAGCGCGTCCGGCGCGCGGCTGGTGGATGCCAAGTCCGGCCTTGCGGTCAACAACATCGCCCTCGACGTCTCGATCGGCGGCGGCGTCGCCAGGATCAACCGGCTGACCGGTACATTGTCGACGCGCGGCAGCCTGTCGGCGAGCGGCACGGTCGGCATCAATCCGGCGCAGGGTTTCCCGGCCGACCTGTCGATCAAGCTCACCGACGGCCGCTATACGGACGGGCGCGTGGTGACCGCCAATCTCGGCGGCGACCTGACGATCAAGGGGCCGCTGACATCGGCACCGGCGATAGCCGGCACGGTCAATCTCGCCAAGACCGTCATCACGGTTCCAGACAAATTGCCGGGCTCGCTGTCGGCGCTCGACGTCAAGCACAAGAACGCCCCTGGCGCTGTCAGGGCGCAGGACAAGGCGCTGCGCCCGGCAACGACCAGCGGCAAGAGCGGCGGCAGCGGTCTTGCGCTCGATGTCACGGTCAACGCGCCGAACCAGATCTTCATCCAGGGCAGGGGGGTCGATGCCGAATTCGGCGGCTCGCTCAGGCTGACAGGGCCGGCCTCGGCGCCGCAGGCGGTCGGTACCTTCACCCTGCAGCGCGGCCGGCTGTCGATCCTCGGCAAGCGGCTGACCTTCACCGACGGCACGGTCGGTTTCTCCGGCTCGCTGGTGCCCTATCTCAACCTGACGGCGACAACGACGACGGCCAGCGCCACCGTCACCATCGTTGTGTCGGGCGAGGCGACCGATCCGAAATTCACCTTCTCCTCGGTGCCGGCGCTGCCCGAGGACGAGGTGCTGGCGCAGCTGATCTTCGGGCGCTCGATGTCGAACCTGTCGCCGCTGCAGATCGCACAGCTGGCCGAAGCGGCCGGTCAGCTTGCCGGTGTCGGCGGCTCGACGTCGCTGCTGGAGAATCTGCGCAGCGCCATCGGCGTCGACGATCTCGACGTCACCACCGATGAGAAGGGCGGCACGGCGGTCTCGGCCGGCAAATACCTGAACGACCGTACCTATGTGACCATCCAGAAGGGCGACAAGCCGGGCTCGGGCAAGGCGACCATCGACCTCAATGTCGGGCGCGGCGTCAAATTGCGCGGCGAGGCGACGGACGCCGGCGAGGCCAAGGGCGGCATCTTCTACGAGAGGGAATATTGAGGGGCTGGCCTGCACCATGGCCGGAACTGGCGCTGTCGTAACCTGTGCAAATGTCTCAGTTTAATCGCCCAAAGGGATTTTGGCGGAATCTGGGCAGACTAGCATTTTTGCGCCAAGACTGTCGTTATCACGCGAACCGCTCCCCTTCCAAAGTTGCACATTCGCTAACATGTTCCCAATCCATGCCGTCTTTGACATCATGGCCCGGATGCGGAATGTTAATCGGCGGAAAGCCAACAATGGGAGTTAGTCATGACAATCTACAAAAGCAACGGCGATAGCGTTCCGGATCACATCCTGGCCATGGCTGAGGAAGCCAAGGCAGGAACCGTGGATCGCCGCGAATTCCTGGCGCTCGCCAGCATCTTCGGCGCGTCGACGGCCATGGCTTACGGCCTGCTCGGCCTTGCCGCTCCGACCCCGGCCAAGGCCGAAGACGTTCAGGGCAAGAAGGGCGGCGTGCTGAAGGTCGCCATGTCCATCAAGGATCCCAAGGATCCCCGCACCGCCGACTGGTCGGAGATTGCCAATGCCGAGCGTCAGGCGCTCGAGCCGCTGGTGAAGTACACACATCAGTACACCTTCGCGCCGTATCTCCTGGAAAGCTGGGACATCAACGACGACGCCACCGAATACACGCTGCATGTGCGGCCGGGCGTCGAGTGGAACAATGGCGACAAGTTCACCGCCGACGACGTCATCCACAATTTCACGCGCTGGGCGGACAAGAACGCGGCAGGCAATTCGATGCCCGGCCGCCTTGGCAGCCTCGTCGACGAGAAGACCAAGAAGTTGAGCGAAGGATCGATCGTCAAGGTCGACGACATGACGGTCAAGCTGAAGCTCACCAAGCCCGACATCGCCCTCATCGCCAACCTCACCGACTATCCGGCCCTGGTGGTCCACAAGACCTTCGACGAGAAGGGTGCGAACTTCAAGAACTGCCCGATCGGTACCGGTCCGTTCGAACTCGTCTCCTACGACGTTGGCCAGAAAGTGGTCTACAAACGCCGCACGACCGGCAAGTGGTGGCAGGGCGAAGCCTTCCTCGACGGCGTCGAGTTCATCGACTACGGCACCGATCCGGCGGCGACGGTTTCGGCCTTCGAATCGGGCGAGGTTCAAACCAACCACGAGACGACCGCCGACTATGTGAAGATCATCGAAGGCGTCGGCGCTCCGGTCTCGGAAGTGGTGACCGCGGCGACAGTGGTCTCGCGCTTCAACGTCAACGCCAAGCCCTACGGCGACCAGAAGGTGCGTCAGGCGATGTGCCTGGCCGTCGACAACTCGGTGGTGCTGCAGCTCGGCTACGGCAATGCCGGAACGGCGGCTGAGAACCACCACGTCGCGCCGATCCATCCGGAATATGTCAAGCTGCCGGAGGTCAAACGCGACATGGCCAAGGCCAAGCAGATGCTGACGGAAGCCGGCGTGATCGATTTCGAGCACGAGCTGATCAGCAACGACGAGGACTATCACAAGAACACCACGGACGCGATCGCGGCCCAGCTGCGCGAGGCCGGCATCAAGGTGAAGCGCACCGTGCTGCCGAGCTCGACGTTCTGGAACGATTGGACGAAATACCCGTTCTCGGAAACCAACTGGAACATGCGTCCGCTTGGCATCCAGGTCATCGCCATCGCCTACCGCTCGGGTGAAGCCTGGAACGAGACGGCCTACGCCAATCCGGACTTCGACAAGAAGGTCAACGAGGCGCTCGGGATCGCCGATGCGGAGAAGCGCAAGGTGGTGATGAAGGACATCGAGCAGACGCTGCAGGATTCCGGCATCATCATCCAGCCGTACTGGCGCAAGCTCTACATCAACATCAAGCCCGAAGTGAAGAACCACTCGATGCACCCCACCTACGAGCACGATTTCGGCAAGGTCTGGCTCGATCAGGCGTGACCCGCGGCTTGAAAAATGCGAAGGGCGCGCGCCCTTCGCATTCGCAGGATCGCCGCCGTTGCATTGGATGCAGCGGCGGCGTGACGTCACAAGGTTTTCGTCACAGGGTTGACCATATCTGACCCCAACCCGGCCGGCAGGGGGCACAATGTTCTCATTCATCATCAGACGCGTCGGCACGATCATGCTCACGATGCTGTGCCTGACGCTGGTCGTCTTCTTCCTCGTCAATCTCGAACCCAATCTGAAGAAGCTGGCGATCAGCCAGACCGAAATGCACACATCGGCCGAGCAGCTCGAAAGCTGGCTTGCCAATCACGGCTATCGGCAGAACTTCTTCCAGCGCTATGGCCAATGGCTCGGCGTCCTGCCCGAGCAGCCAATCACGGATCCGGCGACCGGGAACACGACGCAGCGTTTCTCCTTCTGCAACGACCCGACGGTGCCGACATTCTCCGGCGTCCTCGAGGGCGATTTCGGCTGCTCGACCAAGTTCAAGACCACGGTCGCGGCCAAGCTGTTCCCGGCACTCGGCGCCACCGGCATCCTGATGCTCTGCGTGCTGGCGGTGATGGTGCCGGTTTCGCTGCTGATCGGGGTTCTCGCCGGCATGCGCGAGGGTTCGCGCACCGATCGCGTGCTGTCGGTCGCCTCGATCGCGTCGACGGCGACGCCTGAATATGTGTCGGGCGTCATCTTCACCGTCATCTTCGCATCCTGGCTCGGGTGGCTGAACGGCTCGGCCGCGTCGGCGAGCCAGGGCATCACCTTCTACAATTTCACCTTGCCGGTGATCACGCTGGCGATCTACGGCATAGGCTACATCGCGCGCATGACGCGCGCCTCGATGGTCGAGGTGATGACGCAGCAATATATCCGCACCGCGCGCTTGAAGGGGCTTTCCTTCAAAAGCGTGGTGGTCAAGCACGCGCTGCGAAACGCGCTGATCGCGCCCTTCACCGTCATCATGCTGCAGTTCCCGTGGCTGCTCACCGGCGTCGTCATCGTCGAGGTGATGTTCCGCTACCAGGGTTTCGGCTACACGCTGGTCGAAGCCGCCGGCAATAACGACATCGATCTTCTGCTCGGCTGTTCGCTGGTGTCGGTGTTCATTGTGCTGATCACGCAGCTCATTTCGGACGTCGGTTACGCATTCCTCAACCCGCGCATCCGGGTTCAGTAGGGAGAAGGCGCATGCAAGCTCAATATATCGGCGCCTCCACCATCATCCTCGAAGTGCTGTGGCGCTTCTGGCCGGTCTGGGTCGCGCTCGCCATCGTCATGGGCGCGAGCTTCCTCTACAAGAAGAAGCTCGCCCTCTATGGCCAGCTGTTCGACAGCGGCGTCGGCATAGCGGGTGTCTTCATCTGCCTGTTCTGGCTGTTCACGGCGATCTTCGCCTCGACCGTCTCGCCTTTCGATCCGCTCGGCCAGATCCCGATCATGAAGGACACGCTGCCCGGCGCCATCGAACCGCAGTCGGGGCTTGTCTACCTGTTCGGCGGCGACAAGCTCGCACGCGACGTCTTTTCGCGCATGGTCTATGGCAGCCAGATCGTGCTGATCATCGCACCTGCAGCAACCGGCTTCGCGCTCATGGTCGGCATCACGCTCGGCCTGCCGGCCGGCTATTACGGCGGCAAGATCGATTCCATCCTGTCGTTCCTGGCCAATCTGGTGCTGGCCTTCCCGGTGATCCTGCTGTTCTACCTGCTGGTGACGCCGGGGATCATGGACACGCCGATCCCCTATGCGCTGGCCGGCGTCTTCTTCCTGTTTCCGATCATCTTCTTCTGCGTGCTGTTCTGGACACGCTTCAAGAACCGGCCGGACCGGATCTACATCCTGCTCGGCCTGACGCTTGTGATAGGCGGCTGGATCTACCTAGGCCTTGTCTTCGACAGGGACCCGCTGCACATCGTCCATATCGATCCCAACCAGCTCAACATCTTCGTGGCGGTGGTGTTCGCCTCCAGCCCCGGCGTGTTCCGCATCGTGCGCGGCCTGACCATGGACATCAAGACGCGCGACTATGTGGCGGCGGCGCAGACGCGCGGTGAATCGCCCTGGTACATCATGCTGTGGGAGATCCTGCCCAATGCACGCGGACCGCTGATCGTCGACGCCTGCCTGCGGATCGGCTACACTACGATCCTGCTCGGCACGCTCGGCTATTTCGGCCTCGGTCTTGCACCCGAGAGCCCAGACTGGGGCACGGCGATCAAGGATGCCAGCCGGCTGCTGCGCTCCTTCATCCACCCCGCGCTGCCGCCGACGATCGCGCTGATGAGTTTCGTGCTGGGGCTGAACCTGCTCGCCGATTCCCTGCGTGAGCAATCGATGAAAGACTGATCCGCGGGTTTCGACCCGATGGCTGAAAGAACAAGGATTGGAGCGACCCATGAACGAGGCAGTTCGAAATCCCGGCAAGCCGACCAATGGGCCGACCAATGGGCCGATCATCGAAATCGAAAACCTGTCGATCTCCTTCTTCACCCGCAAGGGCGAGATACCGGCCGTCATGGACTTTTCCTGCACGGTCATGCCCGGCGAGGCGATGGGCATCGTCGGTGAATCCGGCTGCGGCAAGTCGACCGTGTCGCTCGGCATCATGCGCGACCTCTCCAACATCGGCAAGATCGTCGGCGGCAAGATCAAGTTTCAGGGCAAGGACATGGGCGAGCTCTCCGAGGAGGAGCTGCGCGCCATCCGCGGCAACAAGATCGCCATGATCTACCAGGAGCCGATGGCCAGTCTCAATCCGGCGATGAAGATCGGCCAGCAATTGATGGAAGTGCCGCTGATCCACGACAAGGTGTCGAAGGAAGAGGCCCATAAGCGCGCGCTCGAAATGGTGCGCTCGGTCAAGCTTCCCGACCCCGAGCGCATGATGCGCTCCTATCCGCACCAGCTCTCCGGCGGCCAGCAGCAGCGCATCGTCATCGCCATGGCGCTGCTGTCGAAGCCGGCGCTGCTTCTGCTCGACGAGCCGACGACGGCGCTCGACGTGACAGTGGAGGCGGGCATCGTCGAACTGGTCAAGGGGCTCGGTGAGAAGTTCGGCACCTCGATGATCTTCGTGTCGCACAATCTTGGCCTGATCCTCGAAACCTGCGACCGCATCACGGTGATGTATTCGGGCGAGGCGGTGGAGACCGGCAAGATCAAGGACGTGTTCGACCGCATGCGTCATCCCTATACGCAAGGGCTGTTCCGTTCGATCCCGCTGCCGGGCGCCGACAAGAATTCGCGGCCGCTGATCTCGATTCCCGGGCAGTTGCCGTTGCCACATGAGCGGCCGAAGGGCTGCAATTTTGGCCCGCGCTGCCACCATTTCGTCGAGGGCGTCTGCAACGCCGCCGAAATCCCGATGATCGAGGTCGCGGGACACGAAGGTCATTTCTCGCGCTGCGTGCGCTTCAACGAGATCGACTGGGAAGCCCTGCCGCCTGGCGCCAAGAAGGTCAAAGAGCGCGTCGTGCCCGGCGCGCCGGTGCTCAAGATCGAGGACCTGAGGAAATACTACAAGGTCGGCGGCAGCGAGGTGTTCGGGTCGAGCGAGGGCCGCGTCGTCAAGGCTAACGAGACCATCTCCTTCATAGCGCGCGAATCCGAGACGGTCGCCATTGTCGGCGAATCCGGCTGCGGAAAGTCGACGCTGGCCAAGGTGCTGCTCGGGCTCGAGACGGCCAGCTCAGGCAGCGTGAAGCTGGGCAACAAGGAAATCCAGTCGACCGGTATCGAGAGCCGGAGCGTCGACACGGTGTCGTCGATCCAGATGGTGTTCCAGAATCCGTTCGACACGCTGAACCCCAGCCATTCGGTCGGTTCGCAGATCATCCGCACGCTGGAAAAATTCAATGTCGGCAAGACGGTCGCCGACCGGCGCAAGCGCATGCTGGAACTGCTCGACCTGGTGAAGCTGCCGCGCGCCTTCGAGACCCGCAAGCCGCGCCAGCTCTCCGGCGGCCAGAAGCAGCGCATCGGTGTGGCGCGCGCCTTTGCCGGCGACGCCAAGGTGGTGGTGGCGGACGAGCCGGTGTCGGCGCTCGACGTGTCGGTGCAGGCGGCGGTGACCGAGCTGCTGATGGACATCCAGCGCAAGAACAAGACGACGATGCTGTTCATCAGCCACGACCTGTCGGTCGTGCGCTATATCGCCGACCGCGTCGTCGTCATGTATCTCGGCTACATCGTCGAGCAAGGCACGACCGATCAGATCTTCGCACCGCCCTATCACCCCTATACCGAGGCGCTGCTGTCGGCGATCCCGATCGCCGACACCAGCGTGGTGAAGAAGCACATCGTGCTCGAAGGCGACATCCCGTCGGCGATGAACCCGCCAACCGGCTGTCCATTCCAGACGCGCTGCGGCTACAAGAAGCTTGTGCCGGACAATCTGTGCGAGACCAAGGTTCCACCGGTCAAGAACCTCGGCGACGGCCATATGAGCCTGTGCTGGCTTTCCGACGACGTGCTGGCGACGATGGAGCCGGTGATCAAGTTCGACAAGGAGCATGCCGCCCAGGAGGGCGTGCCGGATGATGCGCCGCACGGCGCCGGCCCGGGCTTTGCCGGTACACCGCCCAGCCGGCCGCATGGCAAGACCGCCAGTGCGGAAGCCAGCGCGGTGGGAGAGGACGCCGAGGAATCGGAAGCCGTTTCGCGAGCCCGCCGTCACGAGGTGCGTGACGAGGTTTCGGAGACCGGCGCACCGGCCACCGATGCCAATGCGACCTCCGCGCCGTTCACGCCGAGAACGCTTGGCGACGGCCGTCAGGCCGAGAATGCGCGTGTTGCACCGCTTGGTGACCGCACGGCGAGGTCGGCCAAGTCAAGCAAGGCGGCTGAAGGCGCGGCGGACAGGAACCGTCCTGCCGGCATCTCCAGGCCCGCCAAGCCTGATAACCTCAAGCTGATATCCGGCGTCGGTCCGAAGACCGAAGGCACCCTCAACGGCCTCGGCATCTTCACCTATGCCCAGGTCGCCGCATGGAAGAAGGCGGAGCGCGAGTGGGTCGACGATCATCTGAGATTCCACGGCCGCATCGAGCGCGAGGACTGGGTCAAGCAGGCCAAGGCGCTCGCCAGGGGCGGCGAAGCGGAATACATCAAGGTGTTCGGCAAGAAGCCGCGCTGACGGTGAGTCATCGAGGCCGATAAGGTGCCGCAAACCGACGCGCCTTCTTGCAACGGTGATAATTGGCGAAACCATCGATGACAGCCTCTTTCTCCCCGTCACTATACGGGGAGAAATGTCCGGCAGGACAATGAGGGGCGGCGTCGACGGCTGAACAGCGAGGCTTGCCGAGCGTCAGCCTCCAGTCACAAAGCTCCTTCCGATTCATGGCTGGGCTGGAGGCGGCCAACTATCAATCCCGGCGCTGCCCCTCATCCCCCTGCCGGGACCTTCTCCCCGTAAACAGGGAGAAGGGAGCGTCAGTTACCGCACTGGCTCAGTTGCTGGGCATAGTCCCGCGCCATCTTTTCGGTCGCCCGGGCGTAGCTCTGGACGCCGGCGTCGCCACGGCTGCCGCGGCCGTAGGCGGTCCAGCCGAGATAGTAGGCGAGATAGAGATTGTAGGTGTCGTTGCGGGCGACGCCATATGTGTCCGCGGTCTTGGAATGATACCACCCGACGAAATCGACCGCGTCGGCGAATTTCGTGCGCCGCGCCGCCCAATTGCCGGTTTCGCTCTGATATTGCGACCAGGTGCCGTCCAGCGCCTGCGAGAAGCCGGTGGCCGACGAGACATGCGTCCAAGGGATGAAGCCGAGCAGCTTGGTGCGCGGCGGCCGGGCGTTGCTCTTGAAGCCGGATTCCTTGCGCACCGTCGCCATCAGCACGGGGACCGGCACACCGTATTTCTGCTCGGTCCGTTCGGCGGCCGACTGCCAATTGTCGAACCAGCCGTCATTCTGGTCGAAGACGGCGCAGACATTGTTGATATGGCTCGGCGCCGTCGCGCAGGCCGAAAGTGCCAGCAGCATGCCAATCGCTACAATTTTACTAAAACTCGACCTACGCATCGGATGAGCAATAGGCCGAAATCATAAAGGGAATCTTGCTGCCAGCGTTAACGCTGCGCCGGTTCCTGAGAAAATGTCATGTTGGTATTTCGACGCTTCTTGTCGCCTCAAATAAAACGGAACTGCGGAAATGCCGCCTTGGCTAAAATCACGCCCGCAAACGGCGCATTTCTGACAGCTCGCCCGGTTTGCCGAGGCTTTGATGCCTGGCATGAACGAGCCAAGACGCAAGCGCGGCGCCGAGCGCACCAGCAACAGGGGGCCAGCGCCCATCCCGCAGCTGCCACACAGGCGGGTGACGAACCCCTATCCGCCGATGGCGTTGCTGTCATCAGATCAGATCGAGGCGATCCATCAGGCCTCGATGCATATATTGGAGAATTTCGGCATCGAAGTGATGAGCCCGCGGGCGCTGTCGCTGTTCGAGAAAGCCGGCGCCAGGGTTGATCACGCCTCGGCCAATGTCCGCATCGATCGCGGCATGGTCGAGGAGGCGCTGAAGACGACGCGGTCCAACTACCGCCTGACACCGCGCAACCCGGCCAAGTCAATCCATCTCGGCGGCAACACCATCAATTTCACACTCGTCGCAGGGCCGCCCAATGTGCACGACATGGAGCGTGGCCGCCGCGCCGGCAATCTGCGCGACTATGCGGACCTGACCCGGCTGGCGCAGCATTTCAACTGCGTCCATATGCTCGGCAACCAGGTCTGCGCGCCGGTCGAGCTGCCGTCCAATTCACGCCACCTCGACACCTATTTCACCAATCTGACGCTGACCGACAAGAGTTTCCATGTCTCGGCGATCGGCCGGGGCAGGGCGCTGGACGGCATCGAGATGATGGCGATCGCGCGCGGGCTGACGCTGGACCAGATGCGCGATGATCCCGGCATCGCCACCATCATCTCGGTCAACTCGCCACGCCGTTTCGACGAGATGATGGCGGAAGGGCTGATGACCATGGCCGAGTTCGGCCAGTCTGTCGCTGTGACGCCGTTCACGCTGATGGGGGCGATGAGCCCGGTGACGCTCGCCGGCGCGCTGGCGCAGCAGAATGCCGAAGCGCTGTTCGGCGTCGTGCTGACGCAGCTGGTACGGCCGGGCGCACCGGTGATGTATGGCGCCTTCACGTCCAATGTCGACATGAAGTCCGGCGCGCCGGCCTTCGGCACGCCCGAGAATACCAAGGCCAACATTGCATCGGGGCAATTGGCGCGGCGCTATGGGCTGCCGTACCGCACGACGCCCGGCTCGGCCTCCAACGCCGCCGACGCGCAAGGCGCTTATGAGACGCTGATGGCGCTGTGGGGCGCCGTGCTTGGCCACGGCAACCTCGTCTATCACGCCGCCGGCTGGCAGGAGGGCGGGCTGACGGCATCGTTCGAAAAATTCATCATCGATGTCGAGATGATCCAGCACATGATGGAGTTCCTGCGCCCGATCGTGGTCGATGAGGCGGAGCTTGCCGTCGAGGCGCTGGGCGCGGTGCCGACCGGCGGCCATTTCTTCGGCGAACCGCACACGCTGGAGCGCTACGCCACGGCCTTCTACCAGCCGATCCTGTCCAACTGGCAGAATTTTGAAGCCTGGCAGGAAGCCGGCGGCCTCGACGCAACCGCGCGCGCGACCCGGCTGTGGAAGAAGGCGCTGGAAGATTATGTCGAGCCGGCGATGGACGTCGCCGTGCGCGAGGCGCTGGAGGCCTATGTGGCGAAGCGCAAGGAAGCGATCGGGCAGGGCGAGCCGTGATGCCTCCCGTCTCGATTCATCTCCCCATCCAACTCATTGATAGCAGAGAAGAAACCCATGAAATCGCATGCAAAGGTCGTGGTCATTGGCGGTGGCGTCGTCGGCTGCTCGGTGCTGTTCCATCTTGCTCGCCATGGCTGGACCGACGTCGTGCTTCTGGAGCGTGACGAACTGACCTCCGGCTCGACCTGGCACGCAGCCGGCGGCATGCACACGATCAATGGCGATCCGAACGTCGCCAAACTGCAGAAATACACGATCAACCTCTACAAGGAGATCGAGGAGCTTTCCGGCCAGGCGACCGGGGTGCACCTGACCGGTGGCGTGCTGCTCGCCGCGACGGAAGCGCGGCTCGACTGGCTGCGCGGCGTCGTCGCCAAAGGCCGCTATCTCGGCATCGATCTCGAAGAAATCTCGCCTAAAGAGGCGGCCGAACTGATGCCGCTGCTCGACCCCAAGCAGTTCGTCGGCGCGGTGCGCAACAAGGAGGACGGCCATCTCGATCCCTCGGGCGTCACCCATGCCTATGCCAAGGCCGCACGCAAGCTCGGCGCCGAGGTCGAGCGTTTCACCAAGGTCGAGGACATCGTGCGGCGGCCCGACGGGATGTGGCGCGTCATCACCAACAAGGGCGAGGTGGTGGCCGAGCATGTCGTCAATGCCGGCGGCCTGTGGGCGCGCGAGGTCGGCCGAATGGTCGGTCTCGAACTTCCGGTGCTGGCCATGGAGCACATGTACCTGATCACCGAGGACATGCCGGAGGTCGCCGCCTGGAACCAGAAAACCGGAACCGAGATCATCCACGCCGTCGATTTCGACGGTGAGCTCTATCTGCGCCAGGAGCGCGGCGGCATGCTGATGGGGACCTATGAGAAGGCCAACAAGCCGTGGTCCGAATATCAGACGCCTTGGACTTTCGGCCACGAACTGCTGGCCCCCGACATCGACCGCATCGCGCCGTCGCTTGAGGTCGGCTTCCGGCATTTCCCCGCCTTCCAGAACACCGGCATCAAGCAGATCATCAACGGGCCCTTCACCTTCGCGCCCGACGGCAATCCGCTGGTCGGGCCGGTGCGCGGGCTGCCGGGCTTCTGGGTCGCCTGCGGCGTGATGGCCGGCTTCAGCCAGGGCGGCGGCGTCGGCCTGGCACTATCCAACTGGATGATCGAGGGCGATCCCGGCGCCGATATCTGGGCCATGGATGTGGCGCGCTACGGCGACTGGGCGACGATGGCCTACACCAACGCCAAGGTGCGCGAGAACTATTCCAGGCGCTTTTCGATCCGCTTCACCAATGAGGAACTGCCCGCCGGACGGCCGCTGAAGACGACGCCGGTCTACGACCTGCTGTCGGCCAAGGGCGCCCAGTTCGGCGTCGCCTATGGGCTGGAAGTGCCGCTCTGGTACGCGCCCGAGGGCGTCAAGGACGAGTTCTCCTGGCGGCGTTCCAGCGATTTCACCCATGTCGCCACGGAGGTCGAGACAGTGCGCGGCGGCGTCGGCCTGTCGGAGATTTCGAGCTTCGCCAAATACAAGGTGACGGGTGAGGGAGCGGCGGCCTGGCTCGACCGCATGCTCGCCTGCAAGCTGCCGAAGCCCGGCCGTATGACGCTGGCGCCGATGCTGAAGCAGGATGGCAGGCTGATCGGCGATTTCACGCTGGCCAATCTGGGCAGCGATGGCTGGTTTCTCGCCGGCTCCGGCATCGCCGAGCAATACCATATGCGCTGGTTCGAGGGACATTTGCCCGATGACGGCTCTGTTCGCGTCGAGGCGCTGGGAGCCAAGCTCACTGGCCTCGCTATCGCCGGTCCAAAGGCGCGGGAAGTGCTGGCCAAGGTCAGCCGAGCGGATATCTCCAACGCGGCGTTTCCCTTCATGGCGGTGGCCAAGATGGATATCGGCATGGCGCCGTGCCTGGTCGGCCGCGTCAGCTACACCGGCGATCTCGGCTACGAGATCTGGGTGGCGCCGGAATACCAGCGCGCGGCGTTCAACGCGTTGATGGTCGCGGGCGAGGAGTTCGGCATCGGCCTGTTCGGCTCGCGCGCACTCAACGCGCTGCGGCTGGAGAAGAACTATGGCTCGTGGGGCCGCGAATACCGGCCGATCTATGGGCCGCTGGAAGCCGGGCTCGACCGCTTCGTCGCCTATGGCAAGGAGGCGGATTTCATCGGCAAGGCGGCGGCATTGGCAGAACGCAAGCAGGGCGGCAAATTGCGGCTGCGCAGCTTCATCGTCGATGCCGACGATGCCGATGTCATCGGCGACGAGCCGATCTGGTTCGGCGGCGCGGTGCGCGGCTGGGTGACGTCGGGCGGCTATGCCCATCATTCGAAAAAGTCTGTCGCCGTCGGCTATGTGCCGAAGGAGATTGCCGACGAGAGCGACGGCTTCGAAATCGAGCTTTTGGGCAAGCGCCATGCGGCGCGCATGCAAGCCGCGCCGCTGTTCGATGCGAATTTCGAACGGATGCGGGGGTGAAGCGCCCGCATGGGGATCATGCCTTGTATCGGTTGTCGAGTGCGAAGGCGCCGGCGCCGGCAAACACCAGATAGAGGAAGATGAAGCAGAAGGAGATCGCCGAATCGCCGCCATTGTTGACGGGGAAGAAGTCGCGCGGCATGTGCGCCATGAAATAGGCGATCGCCATTTCGCCGGCCAGCAGGAACGCGACCGGGCGGGTGAGCAGGCCGAGCGCCAAGAGAATGCCGCCGGCGAATTCGAGGATGGCGGCTGTCAGCGTCAGTCCGCCGAGGGCATGGGGTTCGGCGCTTACCGGGAAATTGAATAGCTTCTGGCTGCCATGCTCGATGAATTGCAGGGCGGTGATGATGCGCAGCACGCCGAGCGCCTGCGGCTGGTATCGGGCGAGGTTTTCGAAAAGCTTCATCTGAAACTCCGTTTCACCCTCCCGGCCCGGCCATAAATTGTCGCCCGGCAATGGACCATTCACATCCCCTGGCAAGCCATCAACAATCGGTGATTGGAAATGTTCCCCAGTTTGACCTTTGATATTGTTCTCGTCAAGGTTGCATTAGTATCGCTATGGTTGTATTGATATGGACACTCAAAAAAATGTGGATTCCTTCGCCATGAAAAAAGTCGCCGTCAGCCTATTCGCAATCCTTGCAGGCACCAGCTTCGCCTTAGCCGAGGACGCCGGCTGCGAGGCCTTCAAATGGCCGGTAACGCGGGAACAGGCGCTGTTTGCCGCGCCACCGGCGGCACCTGCAGGGGCGTCCCTGGCGGTCGGTGCTGCCGCAGACCTGGCGCTGGTGCCGTTCGAGAAAGCCGGATTCGCGGTGCCGCCCGAACATGCCCCGGCAGCGGGCACGTTTGGCGCCGTCGCCAGCGTGGCGGTGCCGCCGGAAGGCACCATCCAGATCAGCCTGTCGGGCGAGGCCTGGATCGATGTGATCCAGGACGGCCACGTCGTCAAATCGTCCGGCTACAGCGGCGTGAAGACCTGCCCAGGTATCCGCAAGAGCGTGCGCTTCAAGCTTGCGCCTGGCCAAGCCACGGTCCAGTTCAGCGGCGCGAAAAAGGCGGATCTGAAGGTCGCGGTGCTGACGCCGGAATAGTTGGCGCGCCAAATAGTTGAAACGGCCTTTCATCGGCGCTGCGATGAAAGGCCGGTTCGTTATTGCCGCGAGGTGTCGATTCCCGTCAGCGTACCGGCGCCATCAAGGCGAAATGCGCGCCTTGCGGATCCTGGCATTGCACGATCCAGCTGCCGCCGGGGACCTCCATCGGCCCCATCAGGATCTTGCCGCCATTGTCGGTGACGCGTTTGGCTGCGTCGTCGATGCCGGTGACGTTGAAATAGAACTGCCAGACCGGGACGGGGATCTGGGCGGGCTTGTTCATGATGCCGCCGCCGGATTCGGGACCGGCCGTGAAGGTCTGGTAGGTGCCCATCGGGCCCATGTCGAAATCACCGGCGTTGGCCCAGCCGAACTGTCCGGAATAGAAATCGAACGCGGCCTTCCAATCGGTCGTGTAAAGCTCGTGCCAGCCGATATGGCCAGGCGTGCTGGCCGGCACGACGGGCTGGTCCGGGCCGTTCGGCTGCAGGAACATGAAGGTCGCGCCTTGCGGGTCGGCGACGACGGCAAAGCGGCCGACGCCCGGAATGTCCTCGGGCCGGCGGTGGACAGACCCGCCGGCTTTCTCAAGGGATGCCGTGGCAGCATCGACATCCCTAGTGTGGATATAGCCGAGCCAGGCGGGCGGCATGCCCATCTTGGCGGCATCCTTGGGCATCGTCATCAGGCCGCCGACGCCGCGCTCGCCGACATTCATGACGATGTAGCGCGGCATGCCGGGGGCCTTGTCGAAGGGCTGCGCGGTCCAGCCGACAACCTTGGTATAGAAGGCCTCGGCAGCATCGAGGTCTGATGTCATCAGCTCGTACCAGAAGAAAGGCATCGGGGTTTTTGGCATGGTCGGTCTCCTCACCGTTCAGGCATCGATCGTGGTCCGATCCATCATAGGACGATCTTCGAGACGAAAATCCGACAGCCGAACCAGAAAATGGCAACGAGAGGGGACCAAGCGGTTTCCCGGCTTGCGTGCCTCGCGGTTTTCGATTTCTCTGCGACAACGAGGGGTTGCCGTTTCATGCGCCAGATGTCGCTCACGCCCGAGCTTGTCGCCATGTGCCATCGGCCGGAGGCCGATCCCGGCCCGGACCTCAGCTGGACGCAGTTGAACGACGAGGATTTCCGGGCGCTTGCCATGCGGCTTTCCGGTGAAGCCGACGAGGGGCCGCTCTGGGTGTTCGCCTACGGATCGCTGATCTGGAAGCCGGAATTCGAGTCCGTCGAGCAACGGCTCGCGACTGCCTTCGGCTGGCACCGCTCGTTCTGTCTCGACATGGTGCGTTGGCGCGGCAGCGCCGAGCAGCCGGGATTGATGATGGCGCTCGAACGGGGCGGCCGATGCAACGGCGTGATCTGCCGCTTGCCGGAGGGTGAGAAACCGGCCCAGGTCGAAAGGCTGCTGCGGCGAGAGATCAGTGACCACGAGAGTGTCAGTTCGGTCAGATGGCTGCCGGTGCATACGGCGCAAGGCGCGCTGCGGGCGCTCGGTTTCTGGGCGGGCGTCAAGGGCCGTGGAACGTCACTGGGCCAGCCGCTGGACAAAGTGGCAAGCGTATTGGCCAGGGCTTGCGGCCATATCGGGTCCGGTGCCGAATATCTCTACAACACGGTCAGCCACCTCGAAGCGTTCGGCATTCATGACCGCAATCTGTGGCGGTTGCAGGAACTGGTCGCTGACGAGGTTCGGTCGATCCATGACCGGGCCCTCGATCCCGGCCATTCGTCGGTGTTGCCAGAAGCATCGCCCGCACCATAACATGAGTAAAAAAATCATCTTTTTACCATGGCTTTTCAGAGGCTTGGCTAGAAAATTGACCAATTGATAAAAAAATAAAACGTGCTAGCCTTCCCCAAAACGAAAAAGAAGGGGAACTGAGAATGCCAGAAGGTCAGTTCAAAGAGGGCATTGTCGGTGGCCGGCTTGCGGCCGACCAGTACGCGGATAATTTTTCCGACCTGCATCCGCCGCTCGATCATCACGAGGCGCTGGTCGAATCCGACCGCTGCTATTTCTGCTACGACGCGCCGTGCATGAACGCATGCCCGACCTCGATCGACATCCCGTTGTTCATCCGCCAGATATCGACCGGCAATCCGATCGGCTCGGCAAAGACCATCTTCGACCAGAACATACTGGGCGGCATGTGCGCCCGCGTCTGCCCGACCGAGACGCTGTGCGAAGAGGTCTGCGTGCGCGAGGTGGCGGAAGGCAAGCCGGTGCAGATCGGCCGGCTGCAGCGCTACGCCACCGACGTGGCGATGAGCGAGAACAAGCAGTTTTACCCGCGCGCCACGCCGACCGGCAAGACGGTCGCCGTGGTCGGTGCCGGCCCGGCCGGCCTTGCCGCCGCGCACCGGCTCGCCCGTCACGGCCATGACGTGACCATCCTGGAAGCGCGCCCGAAGGCCGGCGGCCTCAACGAATACGGCATCGCCGCCTATAAGAGCGTCGACAATTTCGCCCAGGCCGAGGTCGACTATGTCACCGCGATCGGCGGCATCGACATCCAGAACGGCAAGACGCTCGGCCGCGACTATCAGCTCTCCGACCTGATCCGCAATTACGATGCGGTGTTTCTCGGCATGGGGCTGGGCGGCATCAACGCGCTGCGCGCCGATGGCGAGGACGCCGACGGCGTCACCAATGCGGTGGAATTCATTGCCGAACTGCGCCAGGCCAGCGATCTCTCCAGCCTGCCGGTCGGCCGCCGCGTCGTCGTCATCGGCGGCGGCATGACGGCGATCGACGCCGCCGTGCAGTCGAAATTGCTTGGCGCCGAGGAGGTGACCATCTGCTACCGGCGCGGCCAGGAGCATATGAACGCCTCCGAGTTCGAGCAGGATTTGGCGGCCGCCAACGGCGTCACCATCCGCCACTGGCTGCAGCCGAGGCGGGTGATCGCCGAAGGCGGCAAGGTCAGCGCCATCGAACTCGAATATACCGCGCTCAGCGGCGACAGGCTTGCCGGCACCGGCGAGACGCTGACGCTGGTTGCCGACCAGGTGTTCAAGGCCATCGGCCAGAGTTTTGTCCCGGCCGCCCTCAACGGCAGCGGGGCGTCGATCGAACTGGAGGCCGGCCGCATCAAGGTCGATGCGGAGGGGCGCACCTCGCTGGCGAAAGTCTGGGCCGGCGGCGACTGCATCCTTGGCGGCGACGACCTCACCGTCTCGGCCGTGGCGCAGGGGCGCGACGCGGCGGAAAGCATCCACAGGAGTCTGACGCAGGGATAAGGACCATGGCCACGGTGGAACCGGGCATCGCCCGTCACTACGACATATCGGGTCTCGAGGAGCGGATCCTTGCCGCGCTCGCCGATACAGGCGTGGACGTTGCCCATCTGCGCGTCAGCGATCTCGAAGCGGTTGACGAATTCCACATTGGTGGCGTGGCCGCCACCAGGGAACTCGTCGATCAGATGGGTTTGAAGCCGGCCGGTAGGCTTCTTGACATCGGATCGGGTATAGGTGGTCCGGCCCGCTTTGTCGCCAACAGTACAGATGCCGATGTCACCGGCATTGATCTCACACAGAGCTATGTCGATGTCGCGACCAGCCTGTCGAAGCGCACGGGGATGGCCGACAGGACGCACTTCGTGCAGGGCAGCGCGCTGGACATGCCGTTCGGCGACGCCAGCTTTGATGCGGCAATGATCCTGCATGTCGGCATGAACCTTTCCGACAAGCCGAAGCTGATGAGCGAGGCCGCGCGCGTGCTGCGGCCGGGCGGCGTGTTTGCCGTCTATGATGTGATGCGGCTGAAGGCCGGCGCGCTGACTTATCCGCTGCCATGGGCATTTGATAAAACCATGTCCTTCGTCGCCACGCCCGACGACTATCGATCGGCCGCCACCGCCGCGGGCTTCTCCGTCACATCGGAGCGGCCGCGCGGGGCCTTCGCCATCGAATTCTTCGCCACGATGCGTGCGCGAATGGCCGCCGCACAAGCGGACGGCAAGAAGCCGCCGCCCGGCGTCGGCCTCGTCATGGGCGAGGACGCCCACACCAAGATCGCCAATCTCACCGCCGCGCTTGAAGGCGGCATTCTTGCACCCGTGGAAATGCTCCTTCGTCTCGGTTGAAAGGGACCTGTCATGGCTGACATCCGCAACAATTTCGTCGGCATCAAATCGCCCAATCCGTTCTGGCTGGCCTCGGCGCCGCCGACCGACAAGGCCTACAACGTCGTCCGCGCCTTCAAGGCAGGGTGGGGCGGTGTGGTGTGGAAGACGCTGGGCGAGGAAGGGCCGCCGGTCGTCAACGTCAACGGTCCGCGCTACGGCGCGATCTGGGGCGCCGACCGGCGCCTGCTCGGTCTCAACAACATCGAGCTGATCACCGACCGCGACTTGCAGGTCAATCTGCGTGAGATCAAGCAGGTCAAGAAGGATTGGCCTGACCGCGCCATCGTCGTCTCGCTGATGGTGCCCTGCGTCGAGGAGGCCTGGAAGGCGATCCTGCCGGTGGTCGAGGAGACCGGCGCCGACGGCATCGAGCTCAATTTCGGCTGCCCGCACGGCATGTCGGAGCGCGGCATGGGTGCGGCCGTCGGCCAAGTGCCGGAATACATCGAGATGGTCGTGCGCTGGTGCAAGCAGAACACCCGCATGCCGGTCATCACCAAGCTGACGCCCAACATCACCGACGTGCGCAAGCCGGCGCGCGCGGCGCATGCCGGCGGCACCGACGCGGTGTCGCTGATCAACACCATCAACTCGATCACCGGCGTCGATCTCGACAGTTTCGCGCCGCAGCCGACCATCGACGGCAAGGGCTCGCATGGCGGCTATTGCGGCCCGGCGGTGAAGCCGATCGCCATGAACATGGTGGCCGAAATCGCGCGCGATCCCGAAACAAGCGGCCTGCCGATCTCGGGCATTGGCGGCATCACCACATGGCGCGACGCCGCCGAATTCATGGCGCTTGGCGCCGGCAATGTGCAGGTCTGCACGGCGGCGATGACCTACGGCTTCAAGATCGTGCAGGAGATGATCGCGGGTCTCGAAAACTGGATGGACGAGAAGGGGCACGCCACACTCGACGACATCATCGGCCGCGCCACGCCCAACGTCACCGACTGGCAGTATCTCAACCTCAACTATGTCGCCAAGGCGCGTATCGACCAGGATGCCTGCATCAAATGCGGCCGCTGCCACATCGCCTGCGAGGACACTTCGCACCAGGCGATCACCAGCATGGTCGATGGCGTCAGGCATTTCGAGGTCATCGAGGCCGAGTGTGTCGGCTGCAATCTGTGCGTCAATGTCTGCCCGGTCGACAATTGCATCACCATGGAGCCGCTGGCCGCCGGCGTGATGGACCAGCGCACCGGCAAGCCGGTGTCGCCGATCTACGCCAACTGGACCACGCATCCGAACAACCCGATGGCCAAAGTGGCTGCGGAGTAGGGGCAGAGATAATCGACAAAAAACGGCGCCTTCGGGTGCCGTTTTTTAATTTTCCTATTGCAGATAAAATCTATCCACGATAAAACTTATCCATAAATAGGAGATCGGCATCATGAAACTCGGCGAGGGCGTCGAAGCGGCCATCCATTGCGCGGCCACGCTGGCCAGCGTCGAGGGTAACAGCACCATGCCGGGCGCTGCTCTTGCGGAGTCCTTTGGACTGTCGCCGAGTTACCTGCTGAAGCATCTCAACATGCTGACCGCGGCGCGTATCCTGGAGTCGGTGCCGGGTCCGGCGGGCGGCTACCGGCTGGCGCGGGCGGCGGAACGCATCACGCTGCTCGACATCGTGCTGGCGGTCGAAGGACGCGAACCGGCATTTCGCTGTGGCGAAATCCGCCGCAACGGTCCGGTCAAGCTCGATGCCTCGGCCTATGTCAAACCGTGCGGCATCAATGCAGCGATGCTGAAGGCCGAGGCCGCCTATCGGGCAGCGCTTGCCGAGACCAAGCTGTCCGACATCGTGGCGACTTACGCGGCAGAGGGCGATCCGAGATCGCTTGCGGCGAGCTGCGCCTTCGTCGAGCGCCATCAGCGGCCGCAGAAACCCAATCCAACAACCAAAGTCTAAACCCCAACGACGTGAAAGGAACGAGATAATGAAACAGAGGCTGCAATTTTTCGCCAAGGCGCCCGAGATCATGAAGGCGGTGTCGGCGCTCAACAAAGCGGTCGACGAATGCGGGCTCGAGGTGAGCCTGCTGCACCTGATCAAGCTCAGGGCCTCGCAGATCAATGGCTGTTCCTTCTGCGTCGAGATGCACAGCCGCGAGGCCAGGCGCGACGGCGAGACCGAACCGCGGCTTTATCTGGTGTCGGCCTGGAAGGAATCGCCGCTGTTCTCCGAGCGCGAACGCGCCGCCTTCGCCTGGACCGAGGCCGTGACCCTGATCGCCAACGATGGTGTGTCGGACGAACTCTATGCACGCACGCTGGAGTATTTCTCGGAAGAGGAACTGGTCAAGCTCTCCGTCGCGCTCGGCATGATCAACACCTGGAACCGGCTTTGCATCCCGTTCCAGGCCATTCATCCGATGCCGGCCGCCAAGGCTGCCTGAATGTCCGATTGTGTTTGGGAGCGCCGCCGAGGAGGCGGCGCTCCCGATTGTTTTCAAGGGACCGTTTGATGCCCGCCGATTTGCCTTCGATCTTGCTGTTGCTCGGCCGCCTGTTGCTCGGCGGCGGCTTTGTCTTCGCCGGCCTACGCAACATCCAGAACGCCGCCTTCCTCACGGGGCTTATGGCCACACGCGGCGTGCCGCAGGCGCGGCTGGCGCTGTGGGCCGGCATCGTCCTGCAGATCATTGCCGGGGTGCTGGTGATGGCCGGGCTCTGCACCGCGCTCGCCTGCGCGGTGCTGGTGCTGTTCCTGATCGTCGCCACACCGATGTTCCACAATTTCTGGGACCATCAGGGCCCCGACCGGGCAGCGCGCATCAACGGCTTCGTCGGCAATGTCGCGCTGAGCGGCGGTTTTCTGACGCTGATCGCGCAGTTGCTCTGAAGCGCTGAGGTCACGCCGCGAACCGCAGGCCGCCGTCGCAGGTCAGCACCTGGCCAGTCACGAAGCCGTTGGAGACGAGAAAGGCTATCGCCGAGGCGACGTCCTCGGCGCGTCCGATCCTGCCCACGGGCGTCTTGCCGGCATATTCGGTAAAGACCGCCTGCCGCTGCTCGTCGGGCAGAAAATCCCACCACGGCGTGTCGATGACGCCGGGAGCGACGACGTTGACGCGCAGCGGCTTCAGCTCGATCGCCAGGATCGGTGCAACGGTCAGCAGCATGCCATTGATGGCGCCAATGCCGGCGACACCAGGCGTGGCGAGCTGAGCCGAGACCGCCGAGATGAAGGTGACAGACCCCGATTTGTTCAGCGTCGGCAAGGCGGCCTGCAGACACGAGAGCTGCGGCCGCACCTTTTCATCGACGCCGCTGCCGATGTCGGCAAGGTCGAGGGCGTGGAACGGGCCAAGGCCCTTGCCGCCGCTCGCCGCCAGGACGAGATGATCGAACGGGCCGAGGCGCTCGAAGAACTGACGGACCTCGTCCGGGTTCGCCGCATCGAAAGCAGCCTTGTCGGCCGCGCCGCCGAGGCTTTTCCAGGCACTGACGAGCTTGTCCTGGTTTCGCCCGGTGATGGTCACCTTCATTCCCGGGCCAAGCAGTTTTCGCGCGGTCGCCAGGCCGATGCCAGACGAGCCGCCGATGATGACTGTGTGTTCGATCCTATCGGTCATGAATGCTGCTCCTTCGATTTTGAGCGAGCCTGGCCGACAAGGTCGAGGCTCAGGCTTCGCAACTGTTGCCGTGCCTTGGCGTCATAGGCCTGGGCGTCGGCGCGCGATTCGCGCAGGCCATCGAAATAGAGGCCGCTGCGCCCTTCGAGCGCGGATGAGGTGGCAAGATTGACGATGGCGTCGGCGCCGGTCTCGACCGAACTCCATGGCGTGACACCTGCCTGCCGGACCATGGTGGTGTTCATGTAGCTCGCCGGATGCAGCGCGTTGACGGTGACGCCGCTGCCTTTGAGCTGCTCGGCCAGATCGACGGTGAACAGGATCTGCGCCAGCTTGCTCTGGCAATAGGCGCGCACGCCGCTATAGCCATGGGTCAGCATGACATCGCCGAAGTCGATCGCCTGCTGGCCGGCCGAGGCGACATTGACGATGCGCGCCGGCGCGCTCGCCTTGAGCAGCGGCAGAAGCTCCGAGGTCAGCAGAAAGCCGGCGAGATAATTGACCGCGAAACGCAGCTCGTAGCCGTCGGCGCTGACCTGTCGCTTCGCGCCCTCGCCGGCTGTGCCGATGCCGGCATTGTTGATGAGGATATCGAGCCGGCCGGTTTTTTCACGCACGGCCTCGGCAAGGCGGCGAACCTCGGCCAGCGAGGCAAGGTCGGCGGCGAAGAACTCGGCCTTGCCGCCAGCGGCTTCGATTTCGCCGACCGCCGCCTTGCCGCGCGCGGCATCCCGGCCGTGCACCAGGATGCGGGCGCCGGCGGCACCCAGCTTTTGCGCCACGACGCGGCCGACGCCGTCGGTCGAGCCGGTGATGAGGATTGTCTTGTCTTTCAAGTCCATGTTCGGAGCCTCCATTTCGTTGCTCCGCATAGAAGATGGGGCAGCAGGCAAGCGTCAAACAGTTCAAACTTTATCCTGGTATCAATACTGCTATAATAGCGGCCATGGATGCTCCCACACATTCCGCTGAAGACAGCCGCCGGCGTGAGCTTGGCGCTTTCCTGCGTTCACGGCGCGAGAGACTCTCGCCTCAGACCGCAGGCATTGCCTGCGGTGCGCGGCGGCGCACGCCAGGCCTGCGCCGCGAGGAGGTAGCGCTGATCGCCGGCGTCGGCACGACCTGGTACACCTGGCTGGAGCAGGGCAGGGACGTCAGGCCCTCGGCGGAGGTGCTGACGGCGCTCTCGGAGGCATTGCGCCTCGACGCCATCGAGAGACGGCATCTGTTCATCCTTGCCGGCCGTCAACAGCCGGAGCGCCGCGTGGCCGCGCCGGAAAAGGTCGACGGCCCCTTGCTGCACATGCTGCAGAGCCTTGTCCTGCAGCCCGCCTATGTCGTCGGCCGGCGCTGGGACGTGCTCGCCTGGAACCCGGCGGCAGTCGCGGTGTTCGGCGATTATGGCCTGCTGGAGGGCGATGCCCGCAACATCGTCCATATGGTCTTCACCAATCCGCACCACCGCCGCTTGCTGGTCGACTGGGAGGAGCTTGCCCGCGTGGTGCTCGCGTCGTTTCGCGCCGAAAGCGCCAAATATGTCGGCGACCCGGATTTCGATCGGCTGATCGCGCTGATGATGCGCTCGAGCCCGGAGTTCCGCGACTGGTGGCCCCGACGGGACGTGGCGCGACGGCTGACCGGCCTGAAGCACGTCCGGCACCCCACGGCCGGCGCGATGGCCTTCGAACATATGACCCTGTCGATCGACGATGGTTCCGACATGCGGGTGATCGTCTACACGCCGCTCGCCGAGCAGAACTCGATTGCCAAATTGCAGACATTGCTGGACGCGCTGCCGGCTGAGCGGCGCAGCGCCTGAACCGCCGAGCGTCAGGCCTTCGGCTTCAGTCCTTCGAGGAACAATTGCTCCAGGAACCTTGCGGCATCCTCGAAGCGGCCGTCGCCGCCACGGTTCGGTCCAAGCACGGCGCGGACCTGGACGTCGAAATCGGCATAGTGCTGCGTCGTTGCCCAGATCGAGAAGATCAGGTGCCAGGGGTCGGTCCTGGCGATCTTGCCGGCACGCATCCAGCCCTTGATGACGCCGGCCTTCTCGTCGACCAGCGTTTTCAACTCACCGGCCAGGAGCGGCATGATGCGCGGCGCGCCCTGCAGGATTTCGTTGGCGAACAGGCGGCTCTCGCGCGGGAAATCGCGCGCCATTTCGAGCTTGCGCCTGATGTAGCTCCTGAGTTCGGTCATGGGATCGCCGATGTCGTCAAGCTCGCGCAGCGGCGCCAGCCAGGTGTCGAGCAGGCGCTGCATCAGCGTCTCGTGAATGTCCTCCTTGCGGCGGAAATAATAGAGCAGGTTCGGCTTCGACATGCCGGCTGCTTCGGCGATCTGGTCGATGGTCGAGCCGCGGAAGCCGTTGGTGGAGAACACCTCGAGGGCGGCCTCCAGGATCAGTTCGCGCTTCTCCTGCTGGATGCGGGTGCGGCGAGGGGCTTCCGTGCCGGTGTTCACCGTTGCCGACCCTCGCGTTGCCAAATCTCGCGTTCAAGGTCATCTGGACCAATTCTCTGGACCAGTTTTTCCCCGGGCTGTGGAACGCACTTCAGGAGCCGCATTTCCGCTAGTAATCCCTTGACCGCCGACAGGGCGGTGCTAACGTTTGTCCAATCGGTCAAAAATTTGCGTAGCATGAAAACGCCGCAAAGACCAAGCGTTGGACGCACCGAAACAGGTTACAAGGGGAAGTCTTGGTCATGTCCAACCGGCTGAAAGTCACGCCGAACGATCTCAGCGCATTCTGGATGCCGTTCACGGCAAACCGGCAGTTCAAGCAGGCGCCGCGCATGTTCGTGTCCGCCAAGGACATGCATTACACGACCAGCGATGGCCGCAAGGTGCTGGACGGCACCGCCGGGCTCTGGTGCGTCAATGCCGGCCACTGCCGGCCCAAGATCACCGAGGCGATCCAGCACCAGGCCGCCGAGCTCGATTACGCGCCCGCCTTTCAGATGGGCCACCCGATCGTTTTCGAACTCGCCAACCGCCTGGTCGACATCGCGCCCAAGGGCATGGACCACGTGTTCTTCACCAATTCCGGTTCGGAATCGGTCGAGACCGCGCTGAAGATGGCGATCGCCTACCACCGTGTGAAGGGTGAGGGTTCGCGCACCCGCCTGATTGGCCGGGAGCGCGGCTATCACGGCGTCAATTTCGGCGGCATCTCGGTCGGCGGCATCGTCACCAACCGCAAGATGTTCGGCACGCTGCTCGGCGGTGTTGACCACATGCCTCACACGCACCTGCCGGAAAAGAACGCCTTCTCGAAGGGCGTGCCGGAATATGGCGCGGAGCTCGCCAACGAGCTGGAGCGAATCGTCGCCCTGCATGACGCCTCGACCATCGCCGCCGTCATCGTCGAGCCGGTCGCCGGTTCCACCGGCGTCATCCTGCCGCCGAAGGGCTATCTCGAGAAGCTGCGCGAAATCTGCACCAAGCACGGCATCCTGTTGATCTTCGACGAGGTCATCACCGGTTTCGGCCGTCTCGGCGCACCATTCGCCGCCGACTATTTCGGCGTCACGCCCGATATCATGACCACCGCCAAGGGCGTCTCGAACGGTGTCATCCCGATGGGCGCGGTGTTCGTGAAGAAGGAGATCCACGACGCCTTCATGACCGGCCCCGAGCATATGATCGAGTTCTTCCACGGCTACACCTATTCGGGCAATCCGGTCGCGTGTGCGGCCGCACTCGGCACGCTCGACACCTACAAGGAAGAGGGCCTGCTGACCCGTGGCGAGGAACTGGCTCCCTATTGGGAAGACGCTTTGCATTCGCTGAAGGGCGAGCCGCATGTCATCGACATCAGGAACATCGGCCTGATCGGCGCGATCGAACTGGCGCCGATCGCCGGCAGCCCGACCAAGCGTGCCTTCTCGGCCTTCGTCAAGGCCTTCGAGCGCGGCGCGCTGATCCGCACCACCGGCGACATCATCGCATTGTCGCCACCGCTGATCATCACCAAGGGCCAGATCAACGAGCTGATCGACCACGTGCGCGAAGTGCTGAGGTCGATCGATTGAAGAACTGGGCGCGGATATCCCTCCCCCTCGAGGGGAGGGTGGCCGCGAAGCGGTCGGGTGGGGTCGGTACGACCGGGCGCCGACCTGACCTCTTGCCGCGAGGCTGCCGCTGATGCCCCGTACCCGCGTGAGCTTCGAAATGCGCCAGAAGGCGCGCGCGCTTCGAGTTCACGCGACCAAGGGCGAATCTCTGCTCTGGTATGAACTGCGCGAGCTGAAATCGGCCGGCATCAAATTCCGCCGCCAGTGCCCGATCGGGCCTTATATCGTCGATTTTGCCTGCTTCGGTGTGAAGCTGGTGGTCGAGGTGGATGGCGATCTGCACGAGTATGAAAGGGGCAAGCGGCACGACGCCGTGCGCGATGCCTATCTGCGTTCGCTCGGGTTCGATATCTTCCGCGTTGACGAGCCCGATGTCATAAACAGCGCCTGGCATGTCGCGCAGGTGGTCAAAGGGAAGGTCGAGCTTATGTCAGGCGACCCCACCCGACCGCTTCGCGGCCACCCTCCCCTCGAGGGGGAGGGGGACGCCGCGCAATTGGAGAGGTTTTGAATGGCCGCACCCGGCGAGAATCTGCGAATCAATTCAGACCGTTTGTGGGATTCGATCATGGAGATGGCGAAGATCGGGCCCGGCATTGCCGGCGGCAACAATCGCCAGACGGTGACCGACGAGGACGGCGAGGGCCGGCGCCTGTTCAAGCGCTGGTGCGATGCCGCCGGGCTGGAAATGGGCGTCGACGAGATGGGCACCATGTTTGCGCGCAGGGAAGGCACCGATCCCAGCCTGCCACCGGTCTATGTCGGCAGCCATCTCGACACGCAGCCGACCGGCGGCAAGTATGACGGCGTGCTCGGCGTGCTCGGCGGGCTGGAAGTCGTGCGTTCGCTCAACGATCTCGGCATCAAGACCAAGCATCCGATCGTCGTCACCAACTGGACCAACGAGGAGGGCGCCCGCTTCGCGCCGGCCATGATGGCGTCCGGCGTGTTCGCCGGCGTGCTCGACCAGGCCGATGTCTATGAGCACACCGACAAGAACGGCAAGAAATTCGGCGAGGAACTGGAGCGCATCGGCTGGAAAGGCACCGAGAAGGTCGGCGATCGCAAGATCCACGCCTTCTTCGAACTGCATATCGAGCAGGGGCCTATCCTGGAAGACGAAGGCATCGACATCGGCGTCGTCACCCACGGCCAGGGCCTGAAATGGCTGCAGGTGACGCTGACCGGCAAGGAGGCGCATACCGGCTCGACACCGATGCCCAAACGCCGCAACGCCGGGCTCGGCATGGCGCGCGTCATCGAACTGGTGCACGAGATCGCCATGGACTACCAGCCCGACGCCGTCGGTGCGGTCGGCCACATGGAGGTCTATCCTAACTCGCGCAACATCATTGCCGGGCGCACCGTGTTCACCATCGACATCCGTTCGCCCGAGAAGGAAGTGCTCGACGCCATGGATGGCCGCACCCGCGAAGGCATCGACACGATCTGCGATGCGCTCGACATCCAATACAAGATCGAGCAGGTCGGCCATTTCGATCCGGTGACCTTCGATGCCGGCTGCGTCAAGGCAATCCGCGACGCCGCCGAACGGCTTGGCTACACCCATCGCAACATCGTCTCCGGCGCCGGCCACGATGCCTGCTGGATCAACCGCGTCGCACCGACCGCCATGGTGATGTGCCCTTGCGTCGATGGGCTCAGCCACAACGAGGCGGAGGAGATCACCAAGGAATGGGCCTCGGCGGGCGCCGACGTGCTGTTCCATGCGGTGGTGGAGACGGCGGGGATCGAAGCTTGAGATGTCAGCGCCGTACCCCCACCCCTAACCCTCCCCACAAGGGGGAGGGAGACCAGCTATGCCGGCGCCTATGGCGAAAACTTTGTAGGGTTCAGCTGTGATAGCGCGACGCCAAGCCTCCCTCCCCCTTGTGGGGAGGGATTGAGGGTGGGGGTACTCTTGGCACCAACCGGAATTGATCCTGCCGCCATCAAACGTGCAAGAGTCTTGCGCCGGAACATGACGGAGGGCGAGCGCAAGCTCTGGTCCGAGTTGAAAGAGTTCCGCCGACTCTACGGTTTACATGCCAGAAAGCAGGCGCCCATCGGCCCTTACGTTGCTGACTTTGTTCTGCATGGGAAGAGCCTCGTTATCGAGGTGGATGGAGAGCATCACTTCACACCGGAGCAAATGGAGAAGGATCGGATACGCGATGCATGGTTTGGCCGACAGGGTTATCGTGTGTTGCGGTTTTCGACCGGAGATCTGGCGAACTCTTTCGATGGGTGCATCGAGGAGATATTGAGAGAAGTTGGAGTAATGTAGAGACGGCTTTTCGGTCCTGAACCGATCTGAATCGAGCAAGCGCTCGCAAGAAGCGCGACAGCACAAGGGAACAACAAAATGACCAAAGTCATCAAGAACGGCACCATCGTCACCGCCGACCGCACCTGGAAGGCCGACGTGCTGTTCAGCCAGGGCAAGATCGTCGCTATTGGCTCGGACCTGGGTGGCGACCATGAATTCGACGCCACCGGCTGCTATGTCATGCCGGGCGGCATCGACCCGCACACCCATCTCGAGATGCCGTTCATGGGCACCTATTCGGCCGACGATTTCGAATCCGGCACGCGCGCCGCCCTTGCCGGCGGCACCACCATGGTGGTCGATTTCTGCCTGCCGGCGCCGCAGCAATCGCTGCTCGAAGCCTTGCAGATGTGGGACAACAAGACCTCCAAGGCTGCCTGCGATTATTCCTTCCACATGGCCATCACCTGGTGGAGCAAACAGGTGTTCGACGAGATGGCCACCGTGGTCGACAAGGGCATCACCTCGTTCAAGCACTTCATGGCCTACAAGGGCGCATTGATGGTGGACGACGATGAGATGTATGCGTCGTTCCAGCGCTGCGCCGACCTTGGCGCGCTGCCGCTGGTGCATGCCGAGAATGGCGATGTGGTCGCGGCCCTTTCGCAGAAGCTGCTGGCCGCCGGCAATAACGGTCCCGAGGGCCACGCCTATTCGCGGCCGCCGGAAGTGGAAGGCGAGGCGACCAACCGCGCCATCATGATCGCCGATATGGCGGGCGTGCCGCTCTATGTCGTGCATGTCTCCTGCGAGCAGAGCCACGAGGCGATCCGCCGGGCGCGCCAGAAGGGCATGCGGGTGTTCGGCGAGCCGCTGATCCAGCACCTGACGCTGGACGAGAGCGAGTATTTCGACAAGGACTGGGACCATGCGGCCCGCCGCGTGATGAGCCCGCCTTTCCGCAACAAATTGCACCAGGATTCGCTGTGGGCAGGCCTGCAGGCGGGATCGCTGCAAGTGGTGGCGACAGACCACTGCGCCTTCACCACCAAGCAGAAGCGCAACGGCATCGGCGATTTCACCAAGATCCCGAACGGCACCGGCGGCCTCGAGGATCGCATGCCGGTGCTGTGGACCAAGGGCGTCAACACCGGGCGGCTGACGATGAACGAGTTCGTCGCGGTGACCTCGACCAACATCGCCAAGATCCTCAACATGTATCCGAAAAAGGGCGCCATCGTCGAAGGTGCTGACGCCGACATCATCGTTTGGGACCCGAAACGCAAAAAGACGATCTCCTCGAAGAAGCAGCAATCGGTCATCGACTACAACGTCTTCGAAGGCGTCGAGGTGACCGGCCTGCCGCGCTTCGTCTTCTCGCGCGGCGAACTGTCGATCGAGGAAGCAGAGGTGAAGGCCAAGCCCGGCCATGGCCAGTTCGTCGGCCGTGAGCCCAACGCGGCGGTCAACCGGGCGCTGTCGACCTGGAAGGAGATCACCGCGCCGCGCAAGGTGGAACGGTCAGGCATCCCGGCGACGGGGGTCTGAGTATGCCCGCCGTTCGTCTCGTCATTGCGGCGGCCGCGCTGCTCGCCGCCGGCCAGGCCTTGGCGGCCGGCATCGACCTCTCAAAGCCTTATGGCAACAAGTCTGGCTGCATCAACAAGAACGGCCAGGAAGTCTATGCCGAGGACATGCTGCTCCTCACCGGCGAGGAATTCATCACGATAGCCAGCGCCTGCACCTTCACTGACAAGCAGGTGCAGGCCGACGGTTCGCTGGTGGTGAAGGCGCAGTGCGAAGCCGAAGGCGAAGACGGCAAGTCGCCAATCCAGTTCACGATCAAGCGCAGCGCGAAGAACACCAAGAAACTGGTCATCGCGGATGAGGACGGCACGGTCTACGGGGAAGTGTCCCGGTGCCGATGACGGCTAATCTTTCACGTTCGACGATCTCAGGCGACCAGCGCATCCAGTTCCGGCAGCAGGACGACGCTTTCCTGTTCGTTGGGGTCGGTGCGGGCAATGACGGCCGAAGACGGGGCGTTGCTGAGATTGGCCGGCAAATGCGGCACGCCGGCTGGGATGTAGAAAAGGTCGCCGGCCTTGACGACGATGTGATGCTCCAGCCGGTCGCCATACCAGGTATGGACCTCGCCGGAGAGCACGTAGATCGCCGTTTCATGGTTCTCATGCAGATGCGCCTTGGCGCGGGCACCGGGCGGCATGGTGAGCACGTGCATGCAGATGCCGGAGGAGCCGACCGATTCGGTGGCGATGCCGGCGAAATAGGTCAGACCCTGCTTGCCTTCATAAGTGCTTTCAGGGCGGATAAGATGACAAGTGGGTTTGGGCGACATCGGGGAAACTCCGGGCGCTGATCGAGTGGGACTAGACCAATGGGACTGGGTGAGTGGAAAACAACATCGCGATAAAAGCAATCGGAATCCGGCCGGCGCCCCAGTGGCGGGAACGGGCAGGCCACAGCCGATGACAGGAATTTCGCCAGCCGTCGTTGCGGCAAGCAAACTCGGATTGACCTTCCAGACCAATGACGGGCCGGTGCAGGCGCTGTCCAATGTCGACCTGACCATCGGCAAGGGCGAGTTCGTCTCCTTCATCGGGCCGTCGGGCTGCGGCAAGACCACGCTGCTGCGCGTCATCGCCGACCTGGAGAAGCCGACCTCGGGGACGATTTCGGTCAACGGCATGACAGCAGAGCAGGCGCGCGAGAAACGCGCCTATGGCTATGTCTTCCAGGCCGCGGCGCTGTTTCCGTGGCGCACGATCGAGCGCAATGTCGCCCTGCCGCTGGAGATCATGGGCCTGTCCAGGGCGGCGCAGGCGGAGCGCATCAAGCGCACGCTCGACCTCGTCAACCTCTCGGGCTTCGAGAAGAAATATCCCTGGCAGCTTTCCGGCGGCATGCAGCAGCGCGCCTCGATCGCGCGTGCGCTAGCCTTCGACGCGGATCTCCTCTTGATGGACGAGCCGTTCGGCGCGCTGGACGAGATCGTGCGCGACCATCTCAACGAGCAATTGCTGGAACTGTGGAGCCGCACCAACAAGACCATCTGCTTCGTCACCCATTCCATTCCGGAAGCCGTGTATCTCTCGACGCGCATCGTCGTCATGTCGCCGCGTCCGGGCCGCGTCAGCGACATCATCGAATCGACGCTGCCGAGAGAGCGGCCGCTCGGCATCCGCGAAACGCCGGAGTTTTTGGCGATCGCGGCCCGTGTGCGCGATGGCCTGAGGGCAGGGCACAGCTATGATGATTGAGGGGGCTGAGAATGAGGCTCGTCCTCTCCCCAACGGGGAGAGGAGAAGGGGAGCGCTCCTGATGGACACCTTCCGCGACAAGCTCATCCCGGTGACCTCGATCCTGGCCGGCGTGGTCGTGCTCTGGTACGTCTGCGCCATCATCCTCAACGCGCCGTTCCAGCGCGATCTCGATACCCGCGCCAATGAAACGCCTGAGATAATCGAATTCATCGGCAAGACGCTGGTGCAGCCAAAACCGACGCTGCCGGCGCCGCATCAGGTGGCGGTGAACTTCTTCGAGAACACTTTCCTGCGGCCCATCACCTCGAACCGCAGTCTCGTCTACAATGCGTGGGTGACGCTGTCGTCGACGCTGCTCGGCTTCGCCTTTGGCACCGCGCTTGGTATCATCATTGCGGTGGGGATCGTGCATGTGGCGACGCTCGACCGCAGCCTGATGCCGTGGATCATCGCCTCGCAGACCATCCCGATCCTGGCGGTGGCGCCAATGATCATCGTCGTGCTGGCGGCGGTCGGCATCACCGGGTTGATTCCGAAGGCGATGATCTCGACCTATCTGTCGTTCTTCCCGGTGACGGTCGGCATGGTGAAGGGACTGCGCTCGCCCGAGATCATGTATCTCGACCTGATGCACACCTATAATGCCAGCGCCTCGCAAACGTTCTGGAAGCTGCGCGTGCCGGCCTCGGTGCCATTCCTGTTCACCTCGATGAAGGTGGCGGTGGCGGCAAGCCTGGTCGGCGCCATTGTCGGCGAACTGCCGACCGGTGCGGTTGCCGGGATCGGCGCCAAGCTGCTCGCCGGCGCCTATTACAGCCAGTCCATCGACATCTGGTCGGCGTTGGTCGCCGGTTCCATTGTGGCCGCACTGCTGGTCATGGTGGTCGGCATCGCCGGACGCCTGGTCGATCGCGCCATGGGCGGGAGGCCGGCATGAACTGGCTGAAACCGTCCTGGCAAGCGGTACTGGCGATTGTCCTGTGCCTGATCGCGGTCGCGCTCGGCGCGATCGCCGCGCCAAAAGTGGATCCGCTGGCGCAGTCGGCAGGGACGTTGATCTATCCCTATGCGGCGACAAGCTGGCTGATCTTCGGCGCGCTGCTTCTTGCTGCGTTGATCTCAATGGCCAGAATGCCGTCCATAGTCGAGGCTGTCGTGCTTTTCATCGGCGCGCATCTGGTGGCCTGGCTGCTGATTGGCGGCATTGCCGGCTTCGAAGGCCTGGCGCGGGCGCCGTATTTCTTGCAGCTCGCGGCTGCCTGGCTGCTTGGATGGCGTTGCGTGGCGGGGCTTTCATCACTGCGCGCCACCGCCAAGTGGGAACGGACCGCGCTGCGCCTGATCATCCCTGCCATCTTCGGCGCCTGGATCCTGATCATCTGGGAAGCGGTGACGCGCGGCGCCGGCATCCCCTTTATCCTGTTGCCGCCGCCGAGCGCCATCGGCGCGCGCATCGCCGGTTCGCTGCCGGTGCTCGGCGCCGACGTCCGGCAGACCATCTTCAAGGCGGTGATCTTCGGCTATGTCGTCGGCAGCGCCGCCGGCTTCATCACCGCGATCCTCGCCGACCGCGTGCCGTTCCTGCGGCGCGGGCTCCTGCCGATCGGCAATATGGTCTCGGCGCTGCCGATCATCGGCGTCGCGCCGATCATGGTCATGTGGTTCGGCTTCGACTGGCAGTCCAAGGCAGCGGTGGTCATCATCATGACCTTCTTCCCGATGCTGGTGAATACGGTCGCCGGTCTCGCCGCTTCAGGCCATATGGAGCGCGACCTGATGCGCACCTATGCCTCGGGCTATTTGCCGACGTTGATCAAGCTCAGACTGCCGGCCGCGGCGCCCTTCATCTTCAACGCACTGAAGATCAACTCGACGCTGGCGCTGATCGGCGCCATCGTCGCCGAGTTCTTCGGCACGCCCGTCGTCGGCATGGGCTTCCGCATCTCGACCGAAGTCGGGCGGATGAACATCGACATGGTCTGGGCCGAAATCGCAGTTGCAGCACTTGCGGGTTCGGTCTTTTATGGCGTGGTCGCTCTTGTCGAAAGAGCCGTCACGTTTTGGCATCCCTCTGTCCGTGGTGGATAGGGGCGGTGGGTTTTAGGGCACTAACTTCAGAGGGTAAAAAAATGAAAAGACTGATTATTCCCGTTCTGGCCGGCGCGATGTCGCTTGCCGCGTTCCAGGCAATGGCCGCCGACAAGGTGACGTTGCAGCTGAAATGGGTCACGCAGGCCCAGTTTGCCGGCTACTATGTCGCCAAGGCCAAGGGTTTCTATGACGCCGAGGGTCTCGACGTCGACATCAAGCCGGGCGGCCCGGATATCGCTCCGGAGCAGGTGATCGCCGGCGGCGGCGCCGATGTCATCGTCGACTGGATGGGCGGCGCGCTGGCCGCCCGCGAAAAGGGCGTGCCGTTGGTCAACATCGCCCAGCCGTTCAAGAAGGCCGGCATGGAACTGGTCTGCCCGAAGGACGGCCCGATCAAGACCGAAGCCGACTTCAAGGGCCACACGCTCGGCGTCTGGTTCTTCGGCAACGAATATCCATTCTACGCCTGGATGAACAAGCTCGGCCTGAAGACCGATGGCGGCCCTGACGGCGTCACCGTTCTCAAGCAGAGCTTTGACGTGCAGCCGCTGATCCAGAAGCAGGCGGACTGCATCTCGGTCATGACCTACAACGAGTACTGGCAGCTCATCGACGCCGGCTACAAGCCGGAACAGCTGACCGTGTTCAACTACTCGGCTATGGGCAACGACCTGCTCGAGGATGGGCTCTATGCCTCGGAAGACAAGCTCAAGGACCCGGCCTTCGCGGACAAGATGGTGCGTTTCGTGCGCGCCTCGATGAAGGGCTGGAAATATGCCATCGACCACAATGACGAAGCGGCAAGCATCGTCATGGACGGCGGCGGCCAGGACGAGAACCACCAGAAGCGGATGATGAGCGAAGTCGCCAAGCTGATCGACAATGCCGACGGCAAGCTCGACCCGGCGACCTACGAGCGCACCGCCAAGGCGCTGCTCGACCAGAAGATCATCACCAAGGAGCCGAAAGGCGCCTACACCACCGCCATCACCGACAAGGCGGTCAAGTAAACCTGGTCGATCCCGACCTTGAGAACGGCGCCTCGGCCTAGAGGCGCCGTTCCTTTATGGTGTTCATGACGAAGCTGGTTTCGATCGAGGCCACGCATTTCAGTCGCGCGATCTTTTCCTTGATGAAGCGCTCATACTGCTCGAGGCTGCCTGTCACCACCTTGAGCACATAGTCGCGCGATCCGGTGACGAGGTGGCATTCCAGCACCTCGTCCCAGCCGCGGATCGCGTCCTCGAACATGACGATCTCGTCCTCATTCTGGCGGCCGAGCCGGATGGTGGCGATGGCAACCATGCTCCAGCCGAAAGCGGCCGGATCAACCAGCGTGGTGTAGCCTCTGATCACACCGGTTTCCTCGAGGCGCCGCACGCGCCTCAGGCAAGGCGACGGCGACAGGCCGATCCGCTCGGCAAGCTCATTGTTGGTGATGCGCGCATCCCTTCGCAGTTCACGCAGAATCCTCAGGTCAAAATCGTCGGCTATCTTCTGCTGCACTTTTTCCATCTTCAGCTGATTTATTGCTGACATGCAGCCATGCGCACCCAAGAATAGCAAGGACTGGCGGATCGGGATCGCATAAATTGCTGCGCGACACCCTCTAAAAAGGCAGGAAAACCATGACCGCGCCACGCCCGTCGAAAACCCATATCGGCAACCACAAGCTCCATCCGGAGACACTTATGCTGAGCTATGGCTTCGATCCGCAACTCTCTGAGGGCGCCGTCAAGCCACCGGTGTTCCTGACCTCGACCTTCGTATTCAAGTCGGCCGAAGAGGGACGCGACTTCTTCGATTACACCTCCGGCCGAAAGGAACCGCCGAGCGGCACGGCCTCCGGGCTGGTCTATTCGCGCTTCAACCACCCCAACAGCGAGATCGTCGAGGACCGGCTGGCGATCTATGAGGGGACGGATGCCTGCATCCTGTTTTCTTCAGGCATGTCGGCGATCGCCACGACTCTACTCGCCTATGCCCGCCCGGGCGACGTCATCCTGCACTCGCAGCCGCTCTACGGCGGCACCGAGACGCTCCTGACACGCACTCTTTCCGGCTTCGGCATCGGCGCTGCCGGCTTCGCAGATGGTGTCGATGAGACAGCGGTGCGCGCCGCGGCCGATGCCGCGGTGGCGAAGGGGCGCGTTTCGGTCATCCTGATCGAGACACCGTCAAATCCGACCAATAGCCTGGTCGACATCGCGCTAATGCGGACAATCGCCGACGAGATCGGTGCCAGGCAAGGCGCGGCACCCATCATCGTCTGCGACAACACGCTGCTCGGCCCAGTGTTTCAGCGGCCGATCGAGCACGGTGCAGATGTGTCGGTCTATTCGCTGACCAAATATGTCGGCGGCCATTCCGACCTGATCGCGGGAGCCGCCATGGGCAGCAAGGCGGTCACCAAGCCGATCAAGGCGCTGCGCGGTGCGATCGGTACACAGCTCGACCCGCATTCCTGCTGGATGCTCGGCCGTTCGCTGGAGACGCTGTCGATCCGCATGGAGCGAGCGAATGAGAATGCGCGCCTTGTCGCCGAATTCCTGCATGATCATGCCAAGGTCGAGAAGGTGCATTATCTGCCTTTCCTGGGCGAGGACACGCCAGCGGGCCGTACCTACAGGGCACAATGCAGTGGCGCCGGTTCGACCTTCTCCTTCGACATCAGAGGCGGACAGAAGGCTGCTTTCGCATTTCTCAATGCCCTCCAGATATTCAAGCTGGCGGTAAGCCTCGGAGGCACGGAGTCGCTTGCCAGTCATCCGGCGGCCATGACTCATTCGGGCATTCCGTTCGACGTGCGCCAACGCATCGGCGTGCTGGAGACCACGGTCAGGCTGTCTATCGGTGTCGAGCACCCGGACGATCTGATCGCCGATCTTACTCAGGCGCTGGCGGCGGTCTGACGGCTGCTCATTTGGAGACTGGAAAAGGGCGAGCGCCCCCTTTTTGCTTTCCCAGTCACAAAAACGTGTACAGGGATACATTCCGTCGCCCAACCGTTGGTTGAGGCATGCGCGCGCCTGGGGAGGTGCGAGGCATGCGACAGCCAACGGAGGTTCTTCAATGCGCAGACAATCCTTCCTGCCGGTGCTTTCAGCGCTGGCCATTTCGACCGCTTTCTTGTTCGCGTCGCCGGCCATGGCAGAGATGGTGAAGTACAAGGCGACGCTCGACGGTGGCCAGTCGAGCCCACCCGTCACCACCAAGGGCAAAGGCACCGCGACGCTGACGTTTGATACGACCAAGAAGAAGCTCAGCTGGAACGTCAAATATTCCGGGCTCAGCGGGCCGGCTTCGGCCGCGCACATTCATGGCCCGGCGGCGATGGGTGCGAACGCAGACCCCGTCATCCCGTTCAAAGGCAAGCTCAAGAGCCCGATCAAGGGGTCGGCGACGCTCACCGATGCGCAGGCGGCCGATCTGGAGGCTGGCAAATATTATGTCAATGTCCACACCAAGGCGAATCCGGACGGCGAGATCCGCGGCCAGATCGAAAAGGCGATGTAACGTAGTCGGCGAAAGGCATTAGGCTGCCTTTCGCCTTAGCTCTTGTCGCGGATTTGCGTCATCGTCCGGGTCGGCGTGATGGCTTCGGGGTCGAGCCTGATTTCGACGATTGATGGCTTGCCGCTGGCGCGGGCACGCTCGAAGGCGGCCGCGAAATCCGCCGTCTTCTCGACCGTCTCGCCATGGCCGCCATAGGCGCGGGCCAAGGCTGCGAAGTCCGGGTTCTTGAGATCGGTCGCGACGACGCGGCCGGGATATTCGCGCTCCTGGTGCATGCGGATGGTGCCGTAGATGCCGTTGTTGACGACGACGACGACGATCGGCAGATCATACTGCACGGCGGTGGCGAATTCCTGCCCGTTCATCAGGAAGCAGCCGTCGCCGGCGAAGGCGACCACGGTGCGATCGGGGAACAGCTCCTTGGCTGCGACGGCTGCCGGGGTGCCATAGCCCATCGAACCCGATGTCGGCGCTGCCTGCGTGGCGAAGCGGCGGAAGCGGTGGAAACGGTGCACCCAGGTGGCGTAATTGCCGGCGCCGTTGGTGAGGATGGCGTCGTCAGGCAGCATCTTTTCCAGATAGGTCATGATCGGCCCCATCTGGACCGGGCCAGGACCGCTTTCCGGCGGTGTCGACCAGTCGAGATAGGCGGCGTGCAGTTTGGTTGTTTCGTCCGCCCATCCCGGCGCAGCAGCCGGCTTGCGCTTGGCAAAAGCTTCGACAAAGGCGGACGGCGAGGCATTGATCGCCAGTGTCGGCCGATAGACACGGCCGAGTTCGCTGGCGTCTGCATGGACATGCACCAGCGGTTGGTCGGGGTAGGGGCTTTTCAGCAGCGTGTAGTCTGAGGACGGCATTTCGCCCATCCGGCCGCCGATGAGCAGCACGAGGTCGGCCTGCTTGATCGTGGTGGCCAACTTTGGATTGATGCCGATGCCGACGTCGCCGGCATAGTTCGGGTGCAGATGGTCGAACAGCATCTGGCGGCGAAAGGAGCAGCCGACAGGCAGCGACCACGCCTCGGCGATCGCCCGCATCCGCGCCACGGTCTCCGCGTCCCAGCGCGTGCCGCCGAGGATGACAAAGGGGCGCTTGGCCTGGGCCAGCAGCTTTTCCAGCGCATCGAGTTCGGCTTCGCCCGGCCAGGTTTCGACCGGCGTGTACGGCAAGGCGATCGGCGCTTCGACGACGCTGGTCAGCATGTCCTCGGGCAGCGAGATGACGACCGGGCCGGGGCGGCCCGATGTCGCCACCGCGAAGGCGCGGGTGACGAATTCGGGGACGCGCGCGGCGTCGTCGATCTCGACCACCCATTTGGCGATGTCGCCAAAAAACCTCTTGTAATCCACCTCCTGGAACGCCTCGCGCTCCTTGGCGTGGCTGGCGACCTGACCGATGAACAGAATGAGCGGCACCGAATCCTGCATGGCGATGTGGATGCCGGCAGAGGCATTGGTGGCGCCGGGGCCGCGGGTAACGAAGCAGATGCCGGGCTTGCCGGTCAGGCGGCCGTGGCAGTCGGCCATCATCGCCGCACCGCCTTCCTGGCGGCAGACGATGGTGCGGATCGTGGAATCGTGCAGCGCATCGAGCACCGCCAGATAGGATTCGCCGGGCACGCAATAGATGCGGTCGGTGCCGTTGGCTTCGAGCGCGTCGACGATCAGTTGTCCGCCGGTCTTCATTTCCCAGATCTCTCCAGTTCGGCAAGGATTTCTTGCGTGTGCTCGCCCAGGCGCGGCGAGGGGCGCTCATAGACGAGCGGGGTGCCGGACATCACCATCGGCGCGCGCACCGAGGGCAGAAAATTGCCATGGCCATCGTCGAGGTCGAGCCGCATGCCGCGCGCGATCGTCTGCGGATCGGCAAACATCTGGCCAATCGTGTTGATCGGGCTCGCCGGCACACCAGCCGCTTCCAGCTTCGCCAGCAGCGGATCGCGATCCAAGGTCTTCAGCGCCTCGATCATGCGTTCGCGCAGCTTGACCCGGTTGGCGACGCGAGCTGGATTGGTGGCGAAATCTGGATTTGCAGGCAAATCGTCCAACCCGACGGCCGCACAGAATCTGGCGAACTGGCCGTCATTGCCGACCGCCAGGATGATGTGGCCGTCCCGGACCGGCACCACCTCGTAAGGGGCGATGTTCATGTGCGCGTTGCCCATCTGCACCGGCGACTTGCCGGAGACGAGATAGTTGAGGTTCTGGTTGCCGAGCGCCGAGATCTGGGTGTCGAACAGCGCCATGTCGATGTGCTGACCTTCGCCGGTCTGCTCGGCGTGGCGCAAGGCTGCCTGGATGGCAATGACGGAATAGAGGCCGGTGAAAATGTCCGAGATGGCGACGCCGGCCTTTTGCGGTTCGCGCCCGACCTCACCGGTGATCGACATCATGCCGGCCATGGCCTGGATGATGAAATCGTAGCCGGCGCGCGGCGCATACGGCCCATCCTGGCCAAACCCTGTGATGGAGCAATAGACGAGACGCGGGTTGATCTCTCGCAGGCTGTCGTAATCCAGGCCGTACTTTTTGAGGCCACCGAGCTTGAAGTTCTCGATCAGCACATCCGAGGTGGCGACCAGCCGGCGCACTGTCTCGGCGCCCTCGGGCGTTGAAAAATCGATGGCGATCGAGCGCTTGCCGCGGTTGCAGGAATGGTAATAGGCGGCCGACAGGTTCTCGCCGTCCTTACCCATGACGAAGGGCGGACCCCATTTGCGGGTGTCGTCGCCGCCATCAGGGCTTTCGACCTTGATGACATCGGCGCCGAGATCGGCAAGCAACTGCCCGGCCCAGGGCCCCGCAAGGATGCGGGCGAGTTCGACGACGCGGACGCCTTTCAGGGGTGGTTCGGCCATAAATCACCGTGGTTGCCGCAATCACTGTGATTGCTGCGAAAGCAGAGCCTCTATCAAGCCCGGCATCGGCTGTCACGGTCCTTGCAATGGGCCAATCCCTTCATTTCCCGAGCACGGCTTCGGTCCAGGCGGCGAAATCGTCCATGATGACGTCCCGGTTCACCTCGTTCAGGCTTTCGTGGCGAGTGTCGGCGTAAACCTTTGAAACGAGATTCGAAAAGCCCATCTTGCGCATGCGTTTGGCGAGATGGGTGATGCCTTTGCCATAATCCGAAGCCGGATCCTTCTCGCCGCCAACGACGCTGACGGGAAGGTCGCGCCGTATACCGGCAAAGCCGGCATCTTTGCCGCCGTTGAGCGCCATCGAGACCACGTCCCGCCACATCGACACCGAAGCGTCCCAGCCGCACAGCGGGTCGGCGATGTATTTCGCCACCTCCGCCTCGTCGCGCGACAGCCAGTCGAACAGTGTGCGGTGGTTGGGCACAGCCTTGCCCCAGGCCTGGAAGGTGAGCTTCGGCAGCAGGCGCGACGGGACGTCGGAACCCAGCCGCATGCGTTCCCAGGCAAGAATGCCGAGTGCCACCTGTCCGAGCAGGCCAGCTGAAAAGTTGCCGTTCCAGATCGCGGCGGCATGGATGCGGGATGAGTGAGCCCGGAGGTAGTTGAGCGCTACGGAGGCGCCCATCGAATGGCCGAAGAGGATGACCGGCAGGTTCGGCTGTTCGCTGGCGATGAGGTCGTGGACGGCGTCGACGTCGGCGATCACCTTGGCCGGGCCATTCCGGTCGGCGAATCTGCCGAGCGGCGCGTCCGGCGCCTTGGTCGCACCGTGGCCGCGATGGTCGTGGACATAGACATGGAAGCCGCGTTGGGCGAGGAAATCGGCGAAACGGGCATAGCGCGCGGCATGCTCGGCCAATCCGTGATTGATCTGGACGACCGCGCGTGGCTTGCCGTCAGCCTGCCTGATGAGGAGATTGAGGTTGGCGCCCGTCGGCGAACGAACCGAGCGCTGCTGATTGAATGACATGGCCGCCCGGTTCCCCGCCGTGTTCTGTCTGATAGGGGTTTTGTTTGCGCCGATGCCGGTTTTGCGTCAATCCACAGCAACGGCTTTTGCGCGCGGATGTTTCTTGCGTTTGGCCTGCAAAATATCGCAATTCTGACATGGAGACAGCTTCAGTCTGTCGCCCACTTTCTTCAGCCGGGGATTTCATATGCGCATTGGTGTTGTTTTCGGATTGGCCATGCTGGCGGCCTCGCTGGCCGGTGCCGCGAATGCCGACGTCAAGCTGAGCGGCACCTTCGTCGCCGACGCCGCCTGTCCGGCAACGCAGGCCATCAAGAACGGCAAGAACCCTGGCAATGTCTCCACCGATGCCGGGCAAAGCTATCAACTGCTGGCCGGCAACAAGGATGCGCCGACGCACTACCTCATCCTGGTGCCGGGCGCCGATCCGGAACGCCGCTGGGTGAAGGTCAGCTGCGGCCACCTGTCGGGCAGCAGTGCCGCGACGGTGCCGGCAGCACCTGGCGGACAAGGCAAGCCGGCGGCCTCGGGAAAGCCCGAATATGTCTTCGCGCTGAGCTGGCAGCCGGCTTTCTGCGAGACCAAGTCGAACAAGACCGAATGCAAGGCGCAGAACCCGAACGAATTCGATGCCACCAACTTCACGTTGCACGGCCTGTGGCCACAGCCGAACGGCAATTTCTATTGCCAGGCCTCGGCGAACGACAAGGCCAACGACAATCCGGCTCACTGGAAGGACCTGCCGCCGGTCAATCTGGACGCCGGCACGCGCAAGGAACTCGATCAGGTGATGCCGGGCACGGCCTCCCAGCTCGAGCGGCATGAATGGATCAAGCACGGCACCTGCTACGGCAAAAGCCAGCAGGAATACTTCTCCGACGCGCTCAGCCTGATGCGACAGGTGAACAACTCGCCGGTGCGCGAACTCTTCGCCAAGAATATTGCCGGCAAGCTGACGGCTGACCAGATCCGCGGCGCTTTCGATCAGGCCTTCGGCGCGGGGGCGGGGGATCGCGTGCGGGTGTCCTGCGTCATCGATCCTTCGAACGGCCGGCGGCTGATCGGCGAACTGACGCTCGGCCTCGCCGGCCCGATCGGCCCGAACAGCTCGCTCAAGGATTTGCTGCTGGCCTCGGTGCCGACCAACAAGGCCGGTTGTCCGACCGGCACGGTCGACGCGATCGGGTTCCAGTAACGGGCTGTCGCTACGCCAGCCCCAGCTAAAGTCGTAACGAACAGAACTAGATCCGCGCGGAGCTGGTCCAGGCAACCGCGGTATCGGCCTCGTGGCCGCCCGGCTCGCCGACGGCGCGGTCACGTCCGGTCGACTTGGCCTTGTAGAGGCGCTGGTCGGCGAGAGCGAACAGGTCGGCAAGGCAGGTCGTTGTTTCGCTGATCGGAGATTTCCGCGCACCAGCGACCGGTTGAAAACCCGACGGTCGGTGCACACTTGTCCGTGTGGCGGCTTGATGTGGTGAAAGCGATTGCCGTTCGCCGCCGCATCGCCTACATAGCGGCCAACCTCCATTCAAATCGACAATCAAGTCAGTTTTTCAGGGAAAGCGCGCGTGGCACGCCAGTTCATCTATCACATGGCCGGCCTCAACAAGGCCTACGGCACCAAGAAGGTGCTCGAGAACATTCATCTGTCCTTCTATCCCGATGCCAAGATCGGCATTCTGGGCCCCAACGGCGCCGGCAAGTCGACGATCCTCAAGATCATGGCCGGCATCGACAAGGAGTGGAGCGGCGAAGCCTGGCTCGCCGAAGGCGCCACAGTCGGCTACCTGGCGCAGGAGCCGGCGCTCGACCCGAAGAAGACGGTGTTCGAGAACGTCATGGAAGGCGTCGCCGCCAAGACCGCCATCATCGAACGCTACAACGAATTGATGATGAACTACTCCGACGAGACGGCCGACGAGTCGGCCAAGCTCCAGGACGAGATGGACCGGCTGAACCTTTGGGATCTCGAACAGCAGGTCGAGATGGCGATGGAAGCGCTGGGCTGCCCGCCCAAGGATGCCGACGTCACCAAGCTTTCCGGCGGTGAACGCCGCCGCGTCGCGCTTTGCCAGCTTCTGCTGCGCCAGCCCGACCTTCTGCTGCTCGACGAACCGACCAACCATCTCGACGCCGAAACCACGGCGTGGCTGGAAAAGCATCTGCGCGCCTATCCGGGCGCGGTGATGATCATCACCCACGATCGCTACTTCCTCGACAATGTCACCGGCTGGATCCTCGAGCTCGATCGCGGCCGCGGCATTCCCTATGAGGGCAACTACACCAAATATCTCGAAGCCAAGGCCAAGCGCCTCAAGCAGGAAGGCCGTGAGGACGACGCCCGCCAGCGCGCCATCGGCCGCGAGCGCGAGTGGATCCAGTCGAGCCCGAAGGCCCGCCAGACCAAGTCCAAGGCGCGTATTCAGGCTTTCCAGGACCTGCTGGATGCAGCCGACAGCCGCCGCCCGACCGACACCCAGATCGTCATTCCGCATGGCGAACGGCTCGGCAATGTGGTGATCGAGGTCGACGGCCTGTCGAAGGGCTTTGGCGACACGCTGCTGATCGAAGGCCTGGAGTTCAAGCTGCCGCCGGGCGGTATCGTCGGCGTCATCGGTCCGAACGGCGCCGGCAAGACGACGCTGTTCCGCATGATCACGGGCCAGGAAAAGCCGGATGCCGGCACGATCCGCGTCGGCGAGACGGTCAAGCTTGGCTATGTCGACCAGAGCCGTGATGCGCTCGATCCGTCAAAGACCGTCTGGGAAGAGATTTCGGGCGGCGCCGAAGTGGTCAAGCTCGGCAAGTTCGAGGCCAACACGCGTGCCTATTGCGCATCGTTCAACTTCCGTGGCGGCGACCAGCAGCAGAAGGTCGGCAACCTCTCCGGCGGCCAGCGCAACCGTGTGCACCTGGCCAAGATGCTGAAGACCGGCGGCAATGTGCTGCTGCTCGACGAACCGACCAACGATCTGGATACGGAAACGCTGGCGGCACTCGAAGACGCGCTGGAAAATTTCGCCGGCTGCGCCGTCATCATCTCGCACGATCGCATGTTCCTCGACCGACTGGCGACGCACATCCTCGCCTTCGAGGGTGACAGCCATGTCGAATGGTTCGAGGGCAATTTCGAGGATTACGAGCAAGATAAGATCCGCCGCCTCGGCCCCGAAGCGGTCAACCCGCACAGGATGACGTATAAGAGGCTGACGCGGTAAGGGGATCACACCGAAGCGGTAAGGGCATTGGGGCGGCGCATTCTCAAGGCGATATGAGGAGCTCGAATGGCTGACTGGTCCGCCGCCCAATATCTGAAATTCGAGGACGAGCGCACGCGCCCGGCGCGGGATCTGGTGGCCCAGGTGCCGGTCGACTTCCCGCGCCGGGTGGTCGACATCGGCTGCGGGCCGGGCAATTCGACCGAATTGCTGGTCGAGCGCTGGCCGGATGCCGAGGTGAGGGGCTTCGACACCTCTCCCGACATGATCGAAAAGGCGAGGGCGCGCCTGCCTGAGGTCAGCTTCGATCTCGCCGATGCCTCGACATGGCAGCCGGCTGCGGCGGTCAACGTGATTTTTGCTAACGCGGTGTTCCAGTGGCTGCCCACGCATCCTGATGTGTTCCAGCGGCTGATGGGCTTTCTCGCACCCGGCGGCGCGCTGGCTATCCAGATGCCCGACAATATGGCCGAGGATTCGCATCGTCTGATGCAGGAGACCGCCGCCGAGATGCCTTTCGCGGCAAAGATGATGGGCGCGGCGCGTGCGCCGCTGCCGCCGGTGTCGTTCTACTACGACCTTCTGTCGCCGCTCTCCGGTCGGCTGGACATCTGGCACACCATCTACAACCATCCGCTGGCCAATGCCGAGGCGATTGTCGAATGGGTGAAGTCGACGGGACTAAAACCCTTCCTCGATCCGCTGGAGGCGGATGAGCGCAAGATGTTCCTCGACAGCTACACCGCAAGGATCGCCAAGGCCTATCCGAAGACGGCTGACGGCAAGGTGCTGCTGCGCTTCCCGCGCATTTTCATCGTTGCCAAGCGGGCCGGCTAGAAAAGAATTATCCGCATCGCCGCGGTCGATTGCACCGCTTGACCCGGTTTCGCCGTCATGCGCAATTCATCGCCTTGGGATCATGATCGATTGGCTTGGGGTGGACGATGACACTGAAAAAGTTGCTTTACGGCGGCAGCGTGTGCGTGGCGGCATTTCTGACGTTCTCGGTTTCGGCCGAGGCCAAGCGGGCGCGGTGCTTCACCAGTGATGACGGGTATTTTTCGTGCAGCTACCGCATGATCGACGATGCGGGCAGCTTCCGCATCTCGGCACCGGGCCGTCCGACTTATGTGCTCGAGATCGACGGGCCAGGTTTTGCCTATGGCTATGTCAATCTCGGCCGCCGCAACGTGCCGTTGCCGGGACAGTATGTGCGCAGCCGCGATGACGGCGCCTGCTGGAACAACCCGCAGACCAACACCAAGCTGTGCGCCTGGTGAAATCGAGCCGGCCTAAACCTTTGGTTTAAGCCGGCGTAAACCGGCCGAGTGAGAAAAGGGTTGCGCCGAAGTGTTTCGGCGCCCACATGGAACCCGCAACGGCTGCGGATGGGACGGACTGAAACATGCATCGCGTCATCATCAGCGGCATCGGCGCTGAAATTCCTGAAGCTGTCATCACGAATGAAGAACTGGTCGAAAGCTTCAACAGCTGGGTCGACACCGAGAATGCGCGGCGCGAGCTCACCGGTGAGACCTTGCTGCAGAAATCCGACAGCGATTTCATCGTCCATGCCTCGGGTGTGAAATCCCGGCACGTGATCGAGCGTGAAGGCATTCTCGATCCAACCCGCATGACGCCGCGTATTCCGGCGCGCCCTGATGGTGCGTTGTCGCTGGAAGCCGAGTTCGGCATCGCTTCGGCCAGGAAGGCGCTCGACCATGCCGGGCTCGAACCGTCCCAGATCGACCTGATCATCTGCTCGGCCTCGCACCACCAGCGGCCCTATCCGGCGATCGCCATCGAAATGCAGGAGGCGTTGGGCACGACAGGCGCCGGCTTCGACATGGGGCTTGGCTGTTCGTCCGCCGCGGCCGCCCTTCACATGGCCGTCAATCTGGTGCGCTCGGGCGCGCACAAGCGCATTCTGGTGACCACGCCGGAGATCATCACGGGCCACCTCAATTTCCGCGACCGGCAGACGCATTTCATCTTCGGCGACGCCTCGGTGTCGATGGTGGTGGAGGGGCTCGCCCAGGGCGAGAAGCGGCCGGGCCGCTTCGAGGTGCTGGACACGCGCATCTGGACGCAGATGTCGAACAACATCCGCACTAATCTCGGCTACCACACCCGCACCGCCCAGGACGATCCCTATATGATCAACCTGGAAGGCAACCTCATCAAGCAGGTCGGCAACAAGGTGTTCAAGGAAGTCACCGTCGCCGGGCAAAAGTTCATCGTCGAATTCCTGGCCGAGCACGGGCTGACGCCGCAGGCGATCAGGCGCTTCTGGCTGCACCAGGCCAATGCGCGCATGAATGCGATGATCCTGAAACTGTCGTTCGGCCACGAGGTCGATCACGATCGTGCGCCGATGGTGCTGGAGCGGCTGGGCAATACGGCTGGTGCCGGCGCCATCGTCGCGCTGTCGGAGAACCATGCCGACATGAAACCCGGTGATTTCGGCCTGATCTGTGCGTTTGGCGCGGGGTATTCGATAGGCGGCGCGCTGATCAGGATGCTGTGAGACGTCAGGCTGGCGCGAAGGGCACCAGCATCGGCACTCGCCTGGCGTAATCGTCATAGGCGGTGCCGAGTTCGCTGCGCAGGAAACGTTCCTCGAGCTTTGCCTTCATGACGATGCCGATGGTGAGCAGGACCGCGCCGACGACGCCCCAGACGGTGCCTTTCGCCGCCATCGTAGCCAGGATTCCCAAGAGCAGCCATGTGTAGATCGGGTGCCGAACGAGGCCATAAGGGCCGGTGTCGACGACGCGGTGTTCGGCCTTGGCGGTGACCGTTCCCGACCACAGCCGGCCAAGATGCAGCCGCGCCCACCATGAGAAGGCGAGGCCGATAGCGATCAGCGAGACGCAGATCCAGACCACGGTAAGGTCGGGAAACCACAGGCGAAAGCGGCCGACATAGTTATGCGCCGGAATGAACAGCAGGATGGTGCCGGGCACCAGCACCGCACGGTAGGGTGCCTCCGCCTGAAAGCCGGCGCGCTTCCGTGCCGGGTCGGCCCAGAACGCCGCCGCGCCCCACGACACCGCCCAGATCAGCCAAAGCAGCACGATTGCCGTACCGGGGCGCATCACGAACCTCTGCCAACTTCGTCTGGGCGATACCATGAAGCCGGCTCGGCGCGGCAGCAATGCGGCGCCGGTTCGATTTTCCGGTAAGAAGATCGTGATCCTCGCCTCATTCACTTGGACAGCTGAACATCCACTGCACGCCAAAGGCGTCGACCAGCATGCCGAAGAAGGTTCCCCAATATTGCCTTGCCAGGGGCACGGTGATCCGGCCGCCCGCCGCCATGCGGACGAAAAGCTCATGCATGGTGGCCAGGTCGTCGAATTCCAGCATCATGGCGGAGCCTTTCATCGGCTCCGCATCGTCATTGTCGGAGGCATGGAACAGCACGCCTGGACCGTCGAAGCGCGCATGCAGGATTTTTCCGCGCATGGCTTCGGTTCGCACCGGCATGTTGTTGTCGCCCCAGCGCAGCAGGATCGTTCCCCTGCCAAGGCCGCACTGTTCGTAAAAGGCCAATGCCGGCTCGCAGCTGGTGGTGAAGAACAGCGAAGGGGAGAGCCGCTTCCTACCGCTCCTCGCCAGGTCAGTGCGCGGCGGCGGTGGCAGCGGCGATGAGCGCGTCGCCGGTATATTGGCTGTCACCAATGCCCCAGCCGCCGTCGGGCGCGTTGACGATGTTGATCCAGGTGTTCTCGGCCTTCCGGCACGCAGAGTTCGGCGACAATCCGGGCTGCAGTGGTGATGAAGGCCTTGCGGGATTCGACCGAACCAAGCCCGATATTGGGCAGTTTCAACTCCACCATAACGACGGGCCGGTTGGTGCCGCCGGCATAGATGTTGCGCGGCGGCAGGACATGGACCGTGCCGCCGACGATTGCCGTGAAGAACGAGTTGCCGGTGGCGCCGGAGGCTTCGATGAGGGCGGCGCTGAGGCGCGGCAGGATTTCGCGCTCGCCGGCCGGAGTCAGTACGCCTTCCGGGGCGGTCACGGTGATTGGCATTTCGGCTCTCCTTGGTCCTCGGGATCGCATGGCCCAGCCGGAAGATTGTCGTCCGGCTTGCCATGTTTCGTATCAATTGTTACGTTATGCGAAACGAGGAAGTCAACAGGTTTCGTATCGATCACTATGGAAGATTTGGAAAAGCCGCGCGGCGGCCGGCCGCGTGCATTCGATCCCGACCGGGCGCTGGACGCGGCAATGCATCTGTTCTGGGAACATGGCTATGAGGCGACGTCGCTCGCCATGCTGCGCGAGGCGATGGGGCTGACGCCGCCGCAGATCTACAATGCCTTCACCGACAAGGAGACTTTGTTCCGCAAGGCGCTGACGCGCTACCATGAGACGGAGATCGGCTTTGCGCTGGAGGCGCTGAGTGCGCCGGTGTCGACGCGGGAGGCGGTCCGGCGGTTGCTGCTCGGGGCGGCGGAGGCGTATTCCAGGCCCGGCAAGCCGGGTGGATGCCTTTTCGTCAGCGGCGCCCTGGCTGCCTCGCCGCAGGCGCAAGCCATTGCGGATGAACTCAAGGCCTACCGCAAGGCGAGTGAGGCGGCGATCGCGGAGCGGCTGGCCAAGGGGAGAGCGGTGGGCGACCTGCCGGAAGGCCTCTCCGTCGAAGGCCTGGCCAAATATATTGCAGGCGTCATGAACGGCATGTCGATCCAGGCGCGGGATGGCGCATCGGTCGAAGAGTTGCGCATTTTGGCCCAAACCGCTCTTGCGGCCTTGCCGGCCGAGGGGCAAAACCAGGACGCGTCATCCAAGGACTGAAGCCATGCTGGATCTCTTCCCCGAGGCCGAGAAGCCAGTCGACATCATCCCGGCAAAGAAGCTTTCCGCCCGCGCCGCAGCACTCTATGTCGCGCCGGCGGATCACTTCCAGACGCGTCCGGTGGAGGAATTGCGGCTCGGCTTCGACGGCATTTCAGGCGATTTCCATGCCGGATCGACGCGCCGCTCTGGCGGCCACGAACCCTGGTATCCGCGCGGCACCGAAATGCGCAACGAACGGCAGCTGTCGATCGTTGCAGTGGATGAGCTGGCCGTCGTCGCCGAACGGATGGGCCTTGCCGAGATCAAGCCGGAATGGATCGGCGCCAATCTGGTGATCGAAGGCGTGCCGCATCTGTCGATGCTGCCGGCCGGCACGCTGCTGTTCTTCAAGGGCGGCGTCACTCTCAAGGTCGACGCACAGAATGGACCGTGCCGCATTGCCGGGCGGTCGATCGCCGAACATGCCGGGATGGCCGATATCGAAGCCGGCGCGCTGTTGTTCCCGAAAGTGGCGAAACGCCTGCGTGGCGTGGTCGCCTGGGTGGAAAAGCCGGGAACGATCAAAGCCGGCGAAGAGATCTCGGCGCGGGTGCCGGAGCAGTGGATCTACCCCGCCTAAGTCAGGAACGGTGTGGCTGCGCCGCCTTGGCCGCGCAGCCGGACCTTGTCTAGGCAGCCTTGCGGTTCTTCTTCGCGCCTTGCGCCATGACGGAAACGTGGTCCCACTTCTCCCAGGTAGCGATCCGGTTGGCGTATTCCTGGCGGATCATCGGCAGGCCGCCATCGCCGAAGAACACACGCAGCGGCGGCTCGGCGGCGTCGACGACGGCCAGCATGGCCGGCCCGGTCGCCTCGGGATCACCGGCCACGGCGCGGCCGCGGCGCTCGGCCATGGCGGCGCGAGCGGGGGTATAGGCATCCATCGGCTTCGACACCTTGGCCGACGGACCAGCCCAGTCGGTGGAGAAACCGCCCGGCTCGACCAGCGTGACATGGATGCCGAATTCCGCGACTTCGAGGCTGAACGACTGGCTGAAGGCTTCCAGCGCCCATTTCGACGCGTGATAGAGGCCGAGCAAGGCAAAGGCGTTGACGCCGCCGATCGACGAGATCTGGATGATGTGGCCGGACCGCTGCGCCCGCATGATCGGCAGTGCGGCCTGCGTGACCCAGAGCGCGCCGAACACATTGGTTTCGATCTGGTCGCGGGCTTCCTGCTCGCTGACTTCCTCGATGGCGCCGAAATGGCCGTAGCCGGCATTGTTGATGACGACGTCCAGCCGGCCAAAGCGCTTATGTGCCTCGGCGACAGCGGCATCGACGGCTTTCTTGTCGGTGACGTCGAGCTTTATCGCGGCGATGCTGTCGCCATACTTCTCGACCAGATCGGCGAGCGTGCCGGTGTCGCGGGCGGTCGCGGCAACGCGGTCGCCACGCGCCAAGGCGGCCTCGGCCCAGACACGGCCAAAGCCTTTCGACGATCCGGTGATGAACCAAACCTTGTTTGTCATGATGTAGAATCCTTGCCCCTGCGGGCGCAATTTTCGGATGAAAGCGGAGGCTTCTCCGCTTTCGGGCATATACGGCCTGTCACGTGATTTTCCAGAGGCGAGGAGAATTTTTTTGAACAGGACGCCCTTTGATCAGGGGTAGGTCACCACGCTCGACCACGCCGGGTCGTCGTGCTTTTGCCAATAGAGTGTCATCAGTCGGCTGGTGATCGGCCCGACCTTGCCGTCGGCGATCGCCGCGCCATCAATCTCGGTCACCGGCATGATGCCACCGGCGGTCGAGGTGATGAAGACCTCGTCTGCCGCCTTGAGCGCGGCGACGCTGACATCGATCGCCGTCGCGGTGAGCCCTTCCTCGCCACAGAGATCGAAAACGGTGCGCCTTGTGATGCCGGGCAGGACGCCGATGGCCGGGGTCGACAGTTTGCCACCCTTGACGCAGAAGACGTTAAAGCCGGGGCCCTCGGCGACATTGCCGTTGAAGTCGAGAATGAGCGCGGTCTCGGCGCCACGGTCATAGGCGTCGTAGAGGCCGCGCACCAGGTCGAGCCAGTGGTAGTTCTTGATCGCCGGGTCGATCGAGGCCGGCGGAATGCGCACCTTGTCGCTGATCGCCACGCGCAGGCCGCGCCGCAACTGCTCGGGATTGGCGACCGAGCCGAACGGCACCGCGAAGGCCATGAAACGGTTGATGGCCTGGCGCGGATCGCGGCTGAAGGCCGGCGAGGTGCCGCGCGTGCACAGCATTTCGACATAGGCGGCACGATGGCCCGACAGCGCGACGCAATTGTGCAGGATCTCGGCCACGCCATCCCTGTCGAAGGGGATCGTCATGCGCAGCTTTTCCAGCCCGCCGAAGAAGCGGTCGAGATGCAAATCGAGGCGGAAGAAGCGGCCGTTCCAGACATGCACCGTGTCATAGGTGGCGTCGGAATGCAGGAACCCCCAGTCCAGGACCGACACCTTGGCTTGCGACATCGGCAGGTACTGGCCGTCGAGGAAAGCGACGCCCTCGGGATAGGAATGCGGGTCGACATGGCGGTCGCTGACCGTCGGCAGCGGCTTTGAATCCTGTTTGGCCGTCGTCTGGTCCATCGGGGCCTCCTCTCGCGCAACGCGGACCGGCAGGCTATCGGCGCCGAGGAGAAGGCATAGAGCCACCCGCCCGGCGCTGTTTGTCCTTCAGGACGATCCGGCCGCGCTGACGCGGCAATAGCGGCGTCTCATTCCTCTTCGTCGTCGGTGTCGAGCAGCCGTGTCGCGCGCCAGCGGGTGAGCACGATGTTGGTCTGCTCGATGACGAAGAAGCGCGCCGAGTCGCGGTCATAGCCCTCGGCGAGCAGTTTTTCGTAGTCGGTGTGCGTATGACGGATGTGGGCAATGATCGCCAGCCACACCGCGATCGTCGGCGGCAAGGTCTTCATATGCACCGAGCCGGCTTCTGTGCGGATCTTTTCCATGTCGGCATAGGGCGCCAGCGGCAGAAGTGCTGTCAGCGCCTTGGCGATGGCGCGGCGGCGGCCGGTCGGCGCCGTCATTGCCGGATCCGATTGGGCCCCTCGCGCCCCTCGACGGTCGCTTCGGCTATGGCGTCGGTCGAGGCGAAGTAAGGCTTGATGTCGATGACCGGCGTGCCGTCGAGCACGTCGATGGCATCGAGATCGATACGTCCTGTGCCGATGTCGAGCGCGACGAGCCTGGCGACATGCAGGCCGACCGGATTGGGCCGGGCAGGGGAGCGCAGGCCGAATACGCCTTTTGCGTCAGCGGCATGGCGGGGTTTCTGCACAATCAGATTCCGCGGCGCATGATGCAGCCAGGACAGGATGACGACGTGGCTGGCGCGCTCCAGGCCTTGCAAGCCGCGGCGGTAGGGCGCATCGATGATCAGCACCGCCGGCTGTCCCGTCTCGCGGGCAGCGCGCATATTCTTCGGGCAAGACTCCCGCGTCGTCCATGGCGAGGCGATGCGGCCGATGAAGACGACGCCGGCGTCCGGCGGCATCATTGCCGGATCGTTTTCCAGCCTCTGCTCGCCTTCGCGTGCCTCGAACATCTCACGAGGTACCGTCATTCTGCCCTTCTCTGTGTCGGTGCATGTCATTGTCCCAAAACCGCTACACGTTTTTGAGCGCCATGCACCGGGAAATCATGCATGCGGCATTTTCTTGTCCGGAAGCGACATAGCGCTTGCAAGGCTTCGAAAATCGACATAAACATATGTTTATATCTTTTTCAAAGTGAATTGCGCTGAAAAAAGAGAATACGCTGATGCATGTCTCGCTCGATACCATGGTTGATACGCTGAAGGCGGCGGCCGAATCCAGCCGCCTGCGCATATTGGCGCTGTTGTCGCGCGGCGACCTCACCGTTTCGGATCTTACCGAAATTCTCGGCCAGTCGCAGCCGCGGGTCTCGCGGCACCTGAAGCTGCTGCTCGAGGCCGGGCTGATCGGCCGCTACCAGGAAGGGTCATGGGCCTTTTTCCGCCTGTCGGATGCCGATTCGGCGCGCGATTTCGTCATGGGTCTGGTTTCCAGCATTCGCGGTGCCGATCCGCAGGTCGAGCGCGACCTCGAGCGGCTGGCGTCGGTCAAACGCAAGCGGCAGGACCGCGCGGCAGAGTATTTTTCCGTCAATGCGGCGAGCTGGGACCATATCCGTTCGCTGCATGTGCCGGACCGCGCGGTCGAGGCCGCGATGCTGAAGCTGGTCGGCAAGCGGCCATTCCAGTCGATGCTTGATCTGGGCACCGGCACCGGACGGCTCCTGGAGATCTTCTCACCGCTCTACCGGCGCGGCGTCGGCATCGACATGTCGCGCGAGATGCTGACCGTGGCGCGCGCCAATCTCGACAGGGCCGGCGTTTCGAATGCGCAGGTGCGGCAGGGCGATATCTTTTCGCCGCCGGTCGAGCGCGATGCGTTCGATCTCGTGACCATCCACCAGGTGCTGCACTATCTCGACGATCCGGCTCGCGCCATCCACGAAGCGGCGCGGCTTTTGCGCCCGGCAGGCCGGCTGGTCATCGTCGATTTTGCCCCGCACACGCTGGAATTCCTGCGTGACGAGCATGCGCATATGCGGCTCGGCTTTTCCGACCGGCAGATCGGCGAGTGGTTTGCCGAGGCCGGCCTTGACCTCGAGGATGCCCAGGAGTTCGAACCGCGCGGCGGCAACGAGGCCAGGCTCACGGTCAAACTCTGGCTTGGCCGCGACCGGCGCCTGCTGATCGCCGATCCTGCCAATGACAGCCAGCAGACCAAAGTGAACTCGATAGGGGAAATCGCCTGATGAACCAGTTCCGCTTTTCCCGCCGCCCCGACATTGGCGACAAGGTCAGGGTTTCCTTCGAATTCTTCCCGCCCAAAAACGACGAGATGGAGGCGAGGCTGTGGGACACTGTCACGCGGCTCGAGCCATTGAAGCCGAAATTCGTCTCGGTGACCTATGGCGCCGGCGGCTCGACGCGTGAGCGCACGGCGCGCACCGTCGGCCGCATCCTGAAGGAGACCAGCCTGACGCCGGCGGCGCACATGACCTGCGTCGATGCTGCCCGCCATCAGGTCGATGCCGTGATCCAGGAATTCGCCGAGTTGGGCGTGAAGCGCTTCGTCGCCCTGCGCGGCGATCCGGCCGCCGGAGTGGGAACCGCCTACCGTCCGCATGCGGACGGCTACGCCAACGGCGCCGAACTGGTTGGCGCGATGAGGGATGCCGGCGACTTCGACATTTCGGTTTCGGCCTATCCCGAGAAGCATCCGGAAAGCCCCGATTTCGCCACCGATATCGACATGCTGAAGCGCAAGGTCGACAATGGCGCGACACGGGCGATCACCCAGTTCTTCTTCGACAACGATCTCTACGAGCGCTATGTCGAGCGCGCGCGCCGCGCCGGCATCTACATCCCGATCGTTCCCGGCATCCTGCCGGTACATAACTTCACCCAGGTCGCCAATTTCTCGGCGCGCTGCGGCGCGCTGGTGCCGGCATGGCTGGCCGAGCGTTTCGAGGGCCTGCAGAACGATCCGCAGACGCATGCGCTGGTGGCGTCGGCGGTGGCCGCCGAGCAGGTTCTCGACCTGGTCGAACGCGGGGTGGGCGACTTTCACTTCTACACCATGAACCGGGCCGATCTGGTTTTCGCCGTCTGCCACATGATCGGCATCCGCTCGCATGAAGCGGAGGCGGCCGGTTCTGCTGCTGCGTAAGCCTCAGTCAGACAAGCAAAAGGCCGGGTAAAAACCCGGCCTTTCGAATTGGTTTGGACTATTTGGTGCTGGTCTCCCCCGGCTTGGCGGGTTCAGGGAAGGACGCCCATAATGAGGGCGCCGATGAAAGCAAACGCAGCACAAATCATCAATGCGTTGATTGGCCTCGTAAGTCCCATGACATAGCCTCCTCTTAAAGAGCTATGACCGAGAGTCTAGGTTCATTTGTGCCACAGGCAAGCGGAAAATGTGCTGCATTGCGACGTGATTGTGGGATTTGCGACCTCGGTGTTGCCGTTAACCGTTGAAACTCCTCGCCAAAACCCGCTTCGGACCTGTGAATAAAATATGGCGGCAACGTGTCGTCGGCGTGTCATGGCAGCGCTACCGCGACGCGAAAGTCGAATTCGACTTTCCCGTCGATGCGGAATTCAGTGAAGTGGTTGAAGCGCGCTTTGCGCACGCGGCGCTCCAACGCCGGGCAAGCAGCCGCCCGTCGATGGTGATCAATCCAAGTGCGATCAGCACCACACCGCCGATCTCGAACAGTTCGAGCCGTTCGCCAAGGAACAGAAAACCGAGCAGCATGGCGCTGGCCGGGACGATCAGCGTGACCAGCGAGGCATTGGTGGCGCCGGCCGAGGCGACGAGATTGAAATAGAGGATGTAGGCAAAGGCGGTGGACAGCAGCGCCAGCGCAAAGACGGCTGCCCATACCGGCGGCGAGGCTGAGAACAGGCCGGCCGGGCCATAGGTGAAAAGCACGATCGGGACCATGATGATGGTCGAGGCGGTCAACTGTCCAGTGGCGAGAACCGCCGAGGGCACGCCCTTGAAACGGCGGGCCACCATCAGCGCCACGCCATAGGATAGCGAAGCGCCGATCAGCGCGAATTTGGCCCAGACCGGCCCGCCAAGCCCGGCAAGCAGGCCGGGGCCGATCATCACCGCCGTGCCGGCAACGCCGAGGGCTACGCCGGCCAGTTTGTTCCAGGAGAGCTTTTCGTCCGATGTCAGCGCGTTGGCGAGGATCAGCGTCCAGAACGGTGTGGTGGCGTTCAGCACCGAAGCGACGCCGGCGCCAAGCTCGGTCTGGCCTGCGAAGATCAGCGAAAACGGCACGACGTTGTTGGTGAAGGCCAGCACGAAGAACAGGCCGGCGTGGGGCAGGGCAAGGCGGAGGGAGGGGCCGCGCAGGCCGAGATAGAGCTGCAGAGCGATTGCCGCGATGGCGACGCGAAACAGCACCAGCACCAGCGGGTGAAGCTCCGCCACGGCAATGCGGGCGAAGAAGAACGAGCCGCCCCAGATCGCGCCGAGCAGCAGAAGCTGTCCCCAGTCGGTGAGCGTCATCGGTCCGCGCGGTATTGATGTCGCTGATATTGCCATGCGGATCGTCCCCCCGATGACGGCCGAAATGGCGGCCAGACTGACAGTCGTCAGGCAGAAGCCATATCGGGTTCGCTGGCAAGGGCCACCCGAAACCTGATCGATGGCCTCCCGACAAAGGCTATTGCCGTTCCGTCAGGTGCACGAGACACAGAATTGTTTTCAACAGCCGCTAGCTTGGATTAATTGTGCGCAGGCCAGGTCGAGGATTCGTCAATGCAGCGATTCGAGAATGCGCACGAGGCGGCTCTGGCGCTTCGCCCGGACGATCCGGTCTATTGCTTCCGCCCGCAGGTGCTGAAGGCCGATGCCAGGCAGTTCATGGGCATGTTCCCCGGCAAGACCGCCTATGCGGTCAAGACCAATGGCGAGCAGATCGTGCTGAAGACACTGGTCGAGGCCGGCGTCACCGCCTTCGACGTTGCTTCGCCGGGCGAATTCGCTGCCGTGCGCGCCGTGTCGCCCGATGCCGAGATGCTCTACATGCACCCGGTCAAGGCGCAATCGGACATCAAGCTGGCGCTGGAGAAATACGGCATCCGCGTCATCTCGCTCGACCATGAGGACGAGATCACCAAGCTGACGCGCGTGGTGCGGGCGCTCGATATCGATCCGGGTGCGATCAGCGTGTTCGTGCGCATCCAGACGAAAGGATCGGCCGCCTACGAACTGTCGAAGAAGTTCGGCGCCGGGCCGGCCTATGCCGTCGAACTCGCCGAGCGGCTGAACCGCACCGGCTACAAGGTCGGGCTTTGCTTCCATGTCGGCAGCCAGATCGAGGATCCCGACACCTATGAGCGGGCGCTGGCCTCGGCCGACTGGGTGCGCAACCGGCTGACCTTCGATATTGCCGGGCTCGACGTCGGCGGCGGCTTTCCGGCCGAATACGGCCATGATCCCAACCGCAAGCAGATCGAGATGCCGTCGCTCGGCCAGATCATGTCGCGGCTTTCCGGCGACCTGAAAGAGTACCAGTTCGACCAGATCCCATTGGTGGCCGAGCCGGGCAGGGTGATCGTGGCGCGCTGCCTGTCGCTGATCGTGCGGGTGCTGCTGCGCAAGGGCAAGCGGCTCTACATCAATGACGGCATCTGGGCGTCGCTGTCGGATTCCTGGACCGGCAAGATCACGCTGCCGGCGCGCTTCATTCCGGATCCCGCGATCCGCTCGCGCAATGGCGAGGAAAAGAACATCGTGCCGTTCAAGGTCTGCGGGGCGACCTGCGATTCCGTCGACATCCTGTCCAGGCCGTTCTGGCTGCCGGAAACGGTCGACACCGGCGACTGGATCGAGATCGGCCATATCGGCGCCTATTCGCTGTCGCTGAGAACCCGCTTCAACGGCTTCTATCCCGATACCTTCGTCGAGGTGGCGACGCCCTTCGACGAGGGCGATGCGCCGCAGGGGTTTGCCAGTTTGGAGACGATGGCGGATTAGGCCACCCCGCCGCCGGCCTGGATATTCCCGCCGGTCAGCCAGCGCGCTTCGTCGCTGGCCAGGAAGACCGCGACATCGGCGACGTCGCGCGGCGCACCGATCCTGCCGAACGGCGACATGTCGGCTGCCACGGTCCGATCCCGCTCGGGAAGCAGGTCCGTGTCGGTGAAGCCCGGCGACAGCGCATTCACTGTGATGCCGCGCGGCCCGAGTTCGCGCGACAGCACGCGGACGAATTGTTCGACGGCGCCCTTGCTGCCGAGATAGAGCGCCGTCTGCGTGAAGAACATCTTCGTGCCGCCGGTGGAGACCGCGATGATGCGGCCGCCATCGCGCACGCGGCGTGCTGCTTCCTGAAGCGTGAAGAAGGTGCCCTTGGCATTGGTGCCGAAGACATGATCGAAATCAGCTTCGGTTGCTTCGGTCAGCGGTTTGATGACGGCGACGCCGACATTGGCGACGACGATGTCGATTGCGCCCAGCTCACTCTCGGCCTCGTCAAACAGGCGGCGGATATCCAAAACGCTGGACATGTCGGCCCGGACGGCGATCGCCTTTCCTCCCTTGCCGGCGATGGCTGCGACCACCTCATCAGCGGCTTTCTGGTTGCCGACATAGTTGACGACGACGGCCGCGCCCTTGGCCGCGAGCCCTTCGGCGATGGCCCGGCCGATGCCGCGCGAACTGCCGGTGACGAGTGCGGTTTTGCCTTGCAAGGACCTGGACATGAAAAGTCTCCTTCAACCATTTCGGACCGGCGTCGATTTGACCGGACCGATGGTCAAGAAATAGCGACATGCAACTGATCAGATAATGGCCTATTATCTGATTGGCTTGTTAACTCAGAGATACACAATGCGTGGGTCCGAATTCACCGAGCTCAAGGCGTTCGCGGCAATCGTGGAGGAGCGTAGTTTCGTCCGCGCCGCCGCTCGGCTGCGCGTGTCGCCGCCGGCGCTCAGCCAGTCGATCCGGCAATTGGAGGCCCGCATCGGCGTCAGGTTGCTGAACCGCACGACGCGAAGTGTCTCACCCACCGCTGCCGGTGATGCGCTGTTTGCGCGCCTTGCGGTTGCTTTCGATGAACTGGAGGGCGCTGTGGCCGACGTTCATGCCGCGCGTGACCGGCCGGCGGGTTCGCTGCGCATCAACGTGCCGCGCGTCGCCGCGATGCGGTTCATCGCGCCGATCCTTGGCGACTTCCAGCGCGCCTATCCCGATATCGCGCTGACCGTCATCGTCGACGACACGTTGGCCGACATTGTCGGGGGACGGTTCGATGCCGGAATCCGGCTGGGCGAACGGCTGGAGAAGGACATGGTGGCGGTGAAACTGAGCGAGGATTTGCAGATGGCCGCGGTGGCCGCTCTCGCCTATCTAGAAAACCGGGCCATACCTCGTCATCCGCAAGAGTTGCACCAGCACCAATGCATCAAATTCCAGTGGCCCGGCGGCGGCAACCTCTATCGATGGGAGTTCGCGCGCGGCAAACGGGCCCTGGAAATCGCCGTCGAGGGCAGCCTGACCGTCAATGACACCGAACTGATGCTCCATGCGGCGCTGGATGGAGCGGGCATCGCTTACATGTTCGACTATCAGGTTCGACCCTGGATCGAGAGGGGCAAGCTGGTCCGTTTTCTGGAATCCTGGTCACCCAGCTTTCCCGGCTTCTATCTATACCACCCAAGCACGCGGCACGTGCCGCCAGCCTTGCGGGCGTTCATCGATTTCGTGCGGGCGAGGGGGATGAGGGAGTTGTGAGTAGTGAGTAGTGAGTAGTGAATAGTGAATATTGAATATTGAATATTGAATAGTGAATAGTGAATAGTGAATAGTAGAGGAACTTCCCTACTCCCTACTCCCTACTCCCTCCTTCACAACTTCCCCAACAGCTCCGGTGTCGGCCAGCCATCCACCGGCAGGCCGAGCCGCATCTGTTCCTTGCGGATCGCTTCGCGGGTGTTGGTTCCCAGGATGCCGTCGACCGTGCCGACATCATAGCCCCTGGCCTCGAGCTTGGTCTGCAGCGCCTTCAATTGTTCGTTGTCGAGGCCTGGTTCGGGATTGCGCGGATCAAGCGGCGGCGCGCCGGCTAGCCGTGCGGCAAGGTTGGCCGCTGTCAGCGCATAGGTGAAGGACTGGTTCCATTCGAGATAGACATCGAAATTGTCGTAGGTGAGGAATGCCGGCCCCTTGCGGCCCATGGGCAGCGCGAGGCCGGCCTTGAGGCCCTTGTCGACCAGCGGCGAGCCGTCGGGATTGGTGACGCCCCACTGCGCCCACTGCGTCAGCGGCAATTTGTTGGTGCGCCCGGTCTGGTCCCAGGGCATCTCGTCGGGCACGCGGACTTCCTGGATCCAGGGCTCGTCGCGCTTCCAGCCGCGCGACAGCACCTTGTTGGCCGTCGTCATGATGACGTCGGGCACGCTGTTGCGGAGGTCGATCTTGCCGTCGCCGTCGCCATCGACACCGCGGGCAAGATAATCCGAAGGCAGGATCTGTGTCTGGCCGATTTCTCCGGCCCAGGCGCCCTTGATGTCGGCCGGCAGTACGCCGTGGTCGATCAGCTCCAGAAGCGGCACGAGCTGCTGGCGGAAGAGCTGCGGGCGGCGGCAATCGTGGGAAAGCGTCACCAGCGCGCTCAGCGTGTGGAAATCGCCCTGCACGGCGCCGAAGTCGGTTTCCAGTGCCCAGAAGGCGGTGATGACAGGCGCCTGGACGCCGAACTGCTGGTCGGCGCGGGCAAAGACGTCGGCGTATTTCTTCAGGTTTGCCGCACCCTGCTTAAGCCGGTAGGCCGAGATCATGCGGTTGGAGAATTCGATGAAGGTCTGGGTGAAAACGCCTTGAGCGCGGTCGCGCGCCAGTGCCCTCTCGTCAAAAGCGGCATCCTCCAGCGCGTCGAGGCCGACGGCACCGACGCCGGCCGCCTTGGCTTCCGCCGCAACGCTCTGCTTCCAGGTCTCGAAGTCGCCGCCGCATTCCTGCGCCACCGCCGGCAAGGCCGTGGCGCACAGGGTCAGCGCAGCCGCGAGGACTTTGGAACGCAGTCGCATCAGCTTCCTTTCGACATTCGGATCCAGGCGACCTGGCGCATTCATCCGGGCGCGCGTCGCCTGGGAATACCGGCGGTTGCACTCTTTTTGCCGCCGGCTTTGTCGAAAAGCAGGCGGCAGCCCCGGTGTCAACGGTTCTTCTGCAGCAGCCATTTATTCCCTGCGGCTCCGCTGCCGTTGAACCGGTGTCAACGGGTGTTCTGCAGGAGCAACTCGGTCCAGGGCTTCGCTGCCGTTGAACCGGTGTCAACGGGTGTTCTGCAGGAGCAACTCGGTCCAGGGCTTCGCCGCCGTTGAAACGGTTTCAACGGGTGTTCTGCAAGAGCAACTCGGTCCAGGGCTTCGCCGCCGTTGAAACGGTTTCAACGGGTGTTCTGCAAGAGCAACTCGGTCCAGGCTTCGCTGCCGTTGAAACTGATATCAACGGGTGTTCTGCCGCAGCCACTTATTCCAGGCAGTCTCGCTGCCGTTGAAGACGTTGATGTCGGACTTGCCCGTCATGCCGGGGACGATGCCGGTTCCGGTGTACTGCCAGAACGCGAAGGGATGGCTGCCATACTTTTCGCGGGGGTGGCCGGCAACGGAACGCAGCCAGTAGGGGTAGCCGCGGAAGGTCGACAGCTCGTTGTCGTCGAAGAAGTCGACCGAGGTGTAGATGATCGGCTTCTTGCCATAATGCCGCTCGACGATCTCGAGGAAAATGGTCATCTCCGCGCGCACCGTGGCGGCGTCCGGCCGCAGCCTGCAGGTCGGCGAATTCGGGTTCCACTCCATGTCGAGTACCGGCGGCATCGCCGAGCGGTCGACGGGAACATTCTGGATGAACCAGCGCGCCTGCTGGGCGGCGGGGGTACAGAAATAGAAGAAATGATAGGCGGCGCGCGGAACGCCAGCGGCTTTCGTGCGTGCCCAATGCTCGCTGAAATAGTCATCGAAGCGATCGCCGCCCTCTGTGGCTTTGATGAAGGCGAAGGAAATGCCGCTCGCCTTGGCCGCCGGCCAGTCGACCGAGGTCTGGTACTTGGACACGTCGGTGCCGTGAACGGCATAGTTCCATGGCGCGCCGCTGTCCCATTCATGCGGCTTGGAATCGCCGAAGCGCGGCGCGCGCACAGCCACCATCGGACTGCTGGAGGCCGACGGCGACAGCGGCGACAGATCGTCCACGGTCGAGCAGGCGCCAAGCAGCGTCAGCATGAAAAGAGCCGCAAGACGGCGCATCACAACTCCCGAGCCGGAATCAGCCGGTCGCTGATGGGTCTGTGCACCGATGGCCGGAATGGCCCCCTCCGAGCGTCGCCCCACAGCATCGCCCAGTATCCTCACTTTCGTCCATGTCGTTGTCGCAAAATCGCTGCGCACCTTGGACGACATGCATCCCTGTGATCGCCGATCATAGTTGATAATCCGTTGATGGCGCTCGACAAGAGCTACGATTTTGCCGAAGCAATGGCGGCAAATCGATGACATAAGGGCGGGCGAGAGCCCGGGAGGCAACACATGCGGATCGGTGTCAAGATCGTCAAATGGCTGCTTGGCCTGGCCGTTCTGGCAGTCGCCGCCCTGTTTGCCTGGCTCTATGTCGCGCCGCCCGAATTGATCCGCGTTGGCTCGGGCTATTCGGCCAAGATCGTCTGTTCCAATGTCTTCATCGCCGGGCGCGACCCCTATGAAGTGCTTGCGGTCGACGTGCAGGCTCCCGGACACCCGCTGCTGCGGCTGATGCGTATTTCGGTCGACAAGAACCGGGGAACGGTGTCTGCGGGCCTGCTCGGTTTCCTCGGCAAGAGCGTCGCCGTCGCCCGCGACGGGCTGGGTTGCGCTTCGGTGCCCGACGGCGATGTCGGCAAGGCGCGGCGCACGACGGTCCATGCGCAACCCGCTGCGACCAGTCAGGATACGCTGTGGCCCGAAGGCGAACGGGTGGATGCATCGCAGGATCCGGTGGTTGCAAAGCTGCTGGACGATGCGGCGCTGATCGGCTCCGGCATGCGCGCGATCGTCGTGGTCAAGAACGGTCGCATCGTCGCCGAACGCTACGGCGACGGTTTTTCGGCCAAGACGCCGCTGCTCGGCTGGTCGATGACCAAGACGGTGAACGCCGCCATCGTCGGCACGCTGATCAAGGACGGCAAGATGGCGGCCGACAACAAAGGCCTGTTCGCGCCGTGGAAGAAGGACGACCGCGCCGCGATCAGCCTTGCCGACATGATGTCGATGTCGAGCGGGCTGGAGTTCAACGAGTATTATGGCGACGTCGCCGACGTCACGCGCATGCTCTATCTCGAGCCAGACATGGCGGGCTTTGCCCAGTCAAAGCCGCTGACCGGTGAAGCCGGCAAGGTGTTTTCCTATTCGAGCGGGACGGCGGTGATGCTGTCGCGTCTGTGGCAGGACGCGATCGGCGACAAGGCCAAGGCGCTGACATGGCCGCGCACGGCGCTGTTCGAGCCGCTCGGCATGCACAGCGCCGTGCTCGAAACCGACGAACAGGGCACTTTTGTCGGCTCGTCCTATCTCTACGCCACCGCGCATGACTGGGCCCGCTTCGGCCAGTTCCTGCTGCAAGGCGGCGTCTGGAACGGCAACCAGATCCTGCCGGCCGGCTTCGTCGACTGGATGCGGGAGCCGGCATCCGCCTCGAAAGTCTACGGCATGGGCCAAGTGTGGATCGAGGCACCGGGCGACGAAGAAAAGCCAGGCGCCGGCGTCGCCGCCGGCCTGCCCAAGGACACCTACTGGATGGAAGGGCATGATGGGCAGACCGTCGCCGTCATTCCGTCCGAGCAATTGGTGATTGTGCGGCTGGGACTGACCCCGGCCAAGCTCGGTTATCGGCCGCAGACGATGGTGGGGGCGCTGGTGAAGGCGTTGCATTAGCTCCCTTTACCCTCCCCTTGATGGGGAGGGTCGGCGCGTAGCGCCGGGGTGGGGTGCCTTAGCGCTTCACCCCCACCCGCGCCTTCGGCGCGACCTCCCCCATCAAGGGGGAGGTGAGGTTGAGCGGCCCGATCACCGCCAGCCACGCATAACCGCGATAAAGCGTGCGGCAACGGAAGGTTGCGCCGGTTCTCCGAGATTCGGATTCCAGAACCTCGCGCAACGTTTCACGCGGCGCGACGTGAAATTTTCTGAGCCAGCCGCGCAGCAAGGTCCGGAACCAGCCCGGCAGGCCCTCCTGCTGGCCGAAATCGACGACATGCAGCGAACCGCCGGGGGCCAAGGCCGCCAGGGCAGCCGACACCGTCTTCTCCCAGCCGGGGATCATCGACAGCGAGTAGGACACGAAGATGCGGTCGAACCGTTCGATGCCGTAAAGGGCGGCGGCATCGAAATCGGTGGCGTCGCCTCTTGCCAGCACAACACGGCTGGACAGGCCTTCGCGGCCGATCGCCGTGCCTGCCGTCTCTAGCATCTCGGCCGAGATGTCGAGCCCGAAGAAGCGGGCGTCGGGGTAGTGGCGGGCGGCGAGGATGATGTTGCGTCCGGTGCCGCAGCCAAGTTCAAGCACGCTGCCGCCTGCCGGCACATCGAGATCTGATATCAGCCGGTCGCGGCCGAGCAGATAGTATTTGCGCGTCAGATCGTAGATGTGGCGCTGCCAGCGGTAGACGCCGTCCATCAGTTCGGCATGGCTGGCCGGCAGTTCGGTCGTGCTCATGCCGCGCGCTTCACATAGAGGTGGAAGCCGCCATAGATGGCGGAACGGTCGCGGGCCGAGAAGTCGCGCGACGCTTCGGTTTGATAGTCCCATTGGTCGAGCAGCGAGGTCGAGACGCGGCCCGGGAGCAGGCTGGGTTCCGCGGCGGTGCGGAAGATGACGCGGGAGCCGGCGGAGGCCGTGCGGGTGATTTCCGACCACAGCGCATTGAGCTGGTCGTCGGTCATCCAGTCCTGCGCGTCGAGCAGGACGAAACGGTCGACGCTGCCGGCATCCTTGCCGGCCAGGAACTCGATCAGATTGGCGTGGTGGATGGCGACTCGGTCGATATTGCCGCGGATGGTGTCGTAGTTCTGCTTTTCCAGATAGGCGGGCAGGGCGGCCTCGCCGGGTTCGGGATAGCGGCGGGCAAAGGCTTGCCAGGCGAAATAATTGTTCTGCAATGGAAAATCGCAGGCGAGCTTTTCCAGCCGGGCCTTCAGCACGCTGGCCATGGTGCCGTCGCCGGAGGTGATCAGGGAATCATACTGCGCCGGCGGAATGCCGAGACCGAACAGCGAGGCCTTGCGCGAGGTCGCCCATTTCAGAAGCTTCTTGTCGAAGGCGGGGGCCAGTTCCTCATCGAAGAAGCGGCGCTGTTCGCCGATGTCGCGGGCCTGCATAATGCCGGCGGGATCGACGCCGAAGAATTTCGCCGTGCGGTGGCCCATGGCGATGAACAGGCCGAGCAGGCCGGTCTGGTAGAAATTGCGGTCGAAAACACCGATGCGCCTGACACCGCGCCAATTGCGGCGCTCCCAATAGTGGCGACTGACCGGATCGAGATGCGGTGCGATGAACCGGTCATAGGCTTGCGAATTGTGGCTGGTGTCGGCTGCGCCGAAGAAGCGGAACAGGTCGCCTTGCGAGGGCAGGCGGCGCACCGCTTCCAGCTTCATGCGGTTCAGCGCGATGTGGGCGGCGTTGAGATCGACCGCGTCGATCCGGGCCGGAGAGCGGGTCAGGTAAGCCAGGATGTTGCAGCCGCCTGAGGCGATTGTGACGATGCGGTGGCCGGCGCCGAGCTGCATGGCGTCCATGTCGACATCGGGGTCTTCCCAGATCTGCGGATAGACGAGGCCGGAAAACAGGAAGGCGAACAGCCGCTCGGAGATGCCGGCTTTCGAAAGCGCGCGGTTCTGGTAGACGGCCTTTCCAACTTCCTTGCCGCGGCGAAAAACCAGATCTGCGGAGACGTCCGTCATGGCAAGGTGATTCCCCATTTGCTTTGCGGCAAGCGGGTAACCCAGGGTCATGACAGGCCGGTGACAGTCGGAAGCATCGATAATTCTACTGCGGCGGCCATCTGACGCGGCTTTCTGCGCTTCCGGTGCTCACGGACTTAATGTCCGCTCCGCTCCGGTACTCGAAAGCCACGTCACCTGACTCGCCGCAGCGAATTCTCGAAGCCTCCTCAGGCGCGGCCAAACCCGCCCGGCGTCGGCGTCGTCAGGATGACGGCTTCGCCGGCGTCGAGAACGGTCTGGTCGCAGGCTTTCAGCACGTCGATGACGCCATCCTTGCGGCGAACCTTGGTGGAGCCGACCTCGCCGTCGCCGCCGCCGTCGAGACCTTGCGGCGGGCGGTTGCGGTGCGAGGACAGGATCGCGCACTCCATCTTTTCCAGGAAGCGGATAGTGCGTTTGGTGCCGTCGCCGGCATTCCATTTGCCCTTGCCGCCGGATCCCTGGCGGATGTGGAAATCCTCGAGCACCACCGGGAAGCGCAGTTCCAGCACTTCCGGATCGGTGAGGCGCGAATTGGTCATGTGGGTATGGACGCCTGAGGTGCCGGCAAAGCCGCGGCCGGAATTCATCCGCCCGGCCGGCGAGCCGGAACAGATCGTCTCGTAGTACTGATACTTCTTGTTGCCGAAGGTCAGGTTGTTCATCGTTCCCTGCGCATTGGCCATGCCGCCCATGGCACCGAACAGCGCATTGGTGACGTGCTGCGAGGTCTCGACATTGCCGGCGACGACGGCGGCAGGGTAGGCCGGCTTCAGCATACAGCCATCAGGGATGACGATGTTGATCGGGCGCAGGCATCCGGCATTCATCGGGATCATGTCCTCGACCATGACCCGGAAGGCGTAGAGGACCGCGGCACGGGCAACGGGCTCCGGTGCGTTGAAATTGTTCTTCATGACAGGCGACGTGCCGGTGAAGTCGACCGTCGCTTCGCGCTTCTGTCGGTCGACCGATATCTTCACCTTGATGACCTGGCCGGTATCGGTCGGATATTCATAGGCCGATGTGTCCGGCAGCCGCTCCAGCACGCGCCGCACGCTTTCGGCGGCATTGTCCTGGACGTGGCCCATATAGGCCTCGACGACATCGAGGCCGAAATGCGCGACCATCTTGCGCAACTCGGCGACGCCTTTCTCGTTGGCGGCTATCTGTGCCTTGAGGTCGGCGATGTTCTGATGCGGATTGCGGGCGGGGTAACGGTGGTCTGTTAGCAGCGTCTCAAGCTCCTTCTCGCGGAAGCGGCCACGGTCGACGATACGGAAATTGTCGAACAGCACGCCTTCCTCGTCGACGGTGGTGGCGAGCGGCGTCATCGAGCCGGGCGCGGTGCCGCCGATATCGGCGTGATGGCCGCGCGAGGCAACGTAGAACAGGATTTCCTCCCCCCTCGAGGGGGAGGTGCCGCCGAAGGCGGCGGAGGGGGTCGCCAAGGCAGTGCTCGACGTTCTTGCGGTGCCTTCTGAGAGGACCCCACCCGGCCGCTGCGCGGCCACCCTCCCCTCAAGGGGGAGGGAAAACACCGGCGTCACCACGGTGATATCTGGCAGATGCGTGCCGCCATTGTAAGGGGCGTTCAAGGCAAAGACGTCGCCGGGGTGGATGTCGCCTGAGTTCAGCCGGATGATGGTTTCGACCGAGCGGTCCATGGAGCCCAGATGCACCGGCATGTGCGGCGCGTTGGCGACCAGCGCCCCGGTGTGGTCGAAGACGGCACAGGAAAAATCCAGCCTTTCCTTGATGTTGACGGAGTAGGCGGTGTTCTGCAGCGTCACGCCCATCTGCTCGGCAATGGACATGAAAAGGTTGTTGAAGACCTCCAGCATCACGGGATCGGCTTCGGTGCCAAGGGCGGCGGCGCGCGCTTTCCTTTCCGTGCGGCGGATCCCGACGTGATTGAGGCTGGTGATTTCGGCACGCCAGCCCGGTTCGACGACGATGGTCTGGTTCGGCTCGATGATCAGGGCAGGGCCAGCCACCAGATGGGACGGGCGCAGGTCTTCGCGACGGTAGACACCGGCCTCATGCCACTGGCCTTCCGTGTAGATACGCCGGGTTTGTGAGGCGCCTGATTTGACGCTCGCAGGTCCGGCAGGCGCGTAGGCTTCGGCGCTGTTCTCGCTGATTTCGGTGCCTTCGACGCCGACCGTCTCGACGATCATCGGCTTGTCGTCATAGACGAAACCGAACTGCGCCTTGTGGGCGATCTCGAAATCGCGCTTTGCCTGGAAAATCGAGTCGGTTTCGAAATTGACCGGCAGGGTCGTGTCGGTGCCGTCATAGCGAATGTGCAGCACGGGCCTGGCGGCAACCGCATCCTCGGCGATGCCTTGCGCCGCAAGCTCGGCGATGACGGCTTTTCTCAAGCTGGCAATGAGGCTGCCGATCTCCGTTCGGGACTCTTCGGCAAGCGGCTTGAGCAATGCCTGCTGGCGCGACGCAAAGACCGAGGCCAGGCCGATGCCATAGGCCGAAAGCAGCCCGGAGAAGGGGTGGATCAGCACAGCTTCCATACCGAGCGCGTCGGCGACCAGGCATGCGTGCTGGCCGCCGGCGCCGCCGAAGCAATTCAAGAGATATTCGGTGACATCGTAGCCGCGTTGCACTGAAATCTTCTTGATGGCGTTGGCCATGTTTTCGACGGCGATGGTGACGAAGCCCTCTGCAACCGCTTCCGGCGAGCGACCGTCGCCGATTTCGGCGGCCAGTGCCGCGAATTTTGCACGCACGGTCTCGACATCGAGCGGCTGGTCCTGGCCAGACCCAAAAATCGCCGGGAAGAAATCGGGCTGCAGCTTGCCAAGCATGACGTTGGCGTCGGTGACGGCCAGCGGGCCGCCGCGCCGGTAGGCGGCGGGACCGGGATTGGCGCCGGCGGAGTCCGGGCCGGCGCGAAAACGGCCGGCCTCGTAATGCAGGATCGAACCGCCGCCGGCGGCGACGGTGTGGATGCGCATCATCGGGGCGCGGACCCGCACGCCGGCGACTTCGGTGTCGAAGGCCCGCTCATACTCGCCATCATAATGGGCGACGTCGGTCGAGGTGCCGCCCATGTCGAAGCCGATGACTTTCTCGAAACCGGCGAGCTTCGCCGTCTCGACCATGCCGACGACGCCGCCAGCGGGCCCCGACAGCAGCGCATCCTTGCCCTGGAACATGTCGGCGGCGGTGAGCCCGCCTGAGGACATCATGAACATGAGGTGGGGGCTTTCCCTCCCCCTCGAGGGGAGGGTGGCGGCAAAGCCGCCGGGTGGGGTCGGATCGACCGGTCTCGACGTTCTGGCGGTGCCTTCTGAGATGACCCCCTCTGACCGCTTCGCGGCCATCTCCCCCTCAAGGGGGGAGAGGACGCCGAGCTCCTGCCCAACCCTTTGCACATAGCGCGACAGGATCGGCGACAGATAGGCGTCGACCACGGTGGTGTCGCCGCGGCCGACCAGCTTGATCAGCGGCGAGACCTCGTGGCTGACCGAAACCTGGCTGAAGCCCAGCTTGCGGCAGACCTTCGCCACCGCCTTTTCATGATCGGGATATTTCCAGGCATGCATGAAGACGATTGCCACGGCGTCGATGCCGTCGGCTTTCGCCTGCTCGATCGCCGGCCGGCAAGCGGCAATGTCGAGCAACCTTTCGACACAGCCATCGGCAAGCACACGCTCGTCGACCTCGATGACGCGCTCATAGAGCTGTTCGGGAAGGATGATCTCCTTGGCGAAAATATCGGGCCGCGCCTGGTAGGCGATCCTGAGCGCATCGCGGAAACCCTTGGTGATAAGCAAAAGCACGCGGTCGCCCTTGCGCTCCAGCAGCGCGTTGGTGGCGACCGTGGTGCCCATCTTGATGTCGCCGATCAGACCGGAAGGGATCGCGGCGCCGGCTTCAAGGCCGAGAAGGTCTCGAATGCCCTGGATGGCGGCATCGGCATAGGCCTCGGGGTTTTCCGAAAGGAGCTTGCGCGGATGCAGCTCGCCCTGCGGGTCACGGCCGATGACATCGGTGAAGGTGCCGCCGCGATCGATCCAGAAATCCCATTTCGCGGTCATGGCGGCTGTCTCCGGTATTTTTTCGTTTCCAGATCCGTTGTTAATGCGCCAAGGCACCGGCAGCAACGCATCCCGTTGATGTTACATGCGGAAACGCAACGTTACGAAACTCATGGCCGCGTGATGCATTTCCCCTGCGACCGTTCACCGCAATGTGAGCGTGTGTTGAAGGAGAGATGTCATGAAAAAGCTCATTCTGGCTTCCGTGTCCGCCCTTGCCCTGCTGGGCGTCGCGGCCTGCAGCAATAACGGCACGGGCACGGACAACACCACCACGCAGAGCACAAATCCGCCGCCCGCTGAGCAGCCGATGAAGCCTGCGGCCCCGACCAACAATTCGACCAAGCCGGCCGAGCCGGCTCCGGCAACGCCTCCTGCTGCGCCCGCGAAGTAGTTTGAAGCAGTAAGTGCCTTGGGAGGAAAGGGCCGGCGTCTCGCCGGCCTTTTCTTTTGATCCATGTCGTTCTTCCAATCCGAGGTCACTTTTGGGCGACATGCATGGACAGCGGCCGTTATTGGCTTGATAGCGGGGACCGGTTCGCTTTAAGAAGCGGCCATGTCGATTTGGGACCGCCTCGGCGACTTCATCACACGGGTATCGTCTTCAACGACGTCGGGCGTTGCCGACGTAGTCGAGGCTGTGCGTACGGTGTTCTCCGGTGATGCCGATTTACGCCGCCGCGTAGCCTTCTCGGTGGCGATGATCGCGCTGTCGGCCAAGATGGCCAAGGCCGACGGCATCGTCACCCAGGATGAGGTGCGCGCCTTCCAGGAAATATTCGAAGTGCCGTCGAAGCAGACGCGCAATGTGGCGCGGCTGTTCGATCTCGCCCAGAAGGATGTGGCCGGGTTCGAGACCTATGCCGAGCGAATGGCGCAGCTGTGCGGCTCCGGGCATTCCAACTGCGTGATGCTGGAAGACATACTCGACGGTCTGTTCCACATCGCCAAGGCTGACGGGCTGGTGCATGAGCGCGAGGGCATTTTCCTGCATCGTATTGCCGAGATTTTCCGCATCGACGAGACGCATTACCAAAGCATCCTGGCACGGCACGTGAATCTCGGGGCCGGTGACCCCTATCTCGTGCTCGGTATCGAGCGCGGCAAGCCGTTCGAGGAAGTCAGGAAGCGTTACCGAAAGCTGGTTTCCGACAACCATCCCGACCGGCTGATCGCGCGCGGCCTGCCACAGGAATTCATCAAGATCGCGACGACCAGGGTCGCGGCGATCAATGCCGCCTATGAGATGATCGAGCGGGGCCTGCGGCACGCATGAGCGGCTTCCTGCCCGACGAGTCGAGCGCCGAGGTCAGGGTATCGCCGAATTTCGGGCCAAGGCGCGACACGCTGAAACCCGACATGATCGTGCTGCACTATACCGGCATGGCCACAGCAGCCGGGGCGGAGGCTTGGCTGTGCGATCCAGCGAGCGAAGTCTCATCGCACTATCTCGTGCATGAGAATGGCCATATCGTGCAGATGGTCAGGGAAAGCGACCGCGCCTGGCACGCCGGCAAAAGTTCCTGGTTCGGACGCACCGACATCAACTCCTGCTCGATCGGCATCGAGGTCGTCAATCCAGGGCATTCGTTGGGCTATACCGGGTTTCCCCGGCGCCAGATCGATGCGGTGATCGGCCTCTGCAAAGGGATTGCCCAACGACATGCGATCCCCGCCAAGCGGGTGCTGGCGCATTCGGACGTGGCACCGGGGCGCAAGATCGATCCAGGCGAAAAGTTCCCGTGGGCAAAGCTGTTCGAGGCCGGCGTCGGTCATCTCGTGCCGGCCGCTCCCGTCAGGCGCGGAGGCGCGCTGAAGCCGGGCGACGGCGGTGCCGATGTCGAGGCGCTGCAGTCGATGCTGTCGCTCTATGGCTATGGTGTCGAGATATCGGGCATTTTCGACCATCAGACGCGGATTGTCGTCGAGGCCTTCCAACGGCATTTCCGGCCGCGCCTTATCGATGGGCTGGCCGACGGCTCGACGATGCGAACGCTGCAAAGATTGCTTGCCGCCGCGAGCCGGTGACCTCAGGTCAAGGCACTGCCCAAGTAATCTTCTTGCATTGTCAGGTTACAAACTGTCACTCAAAGTGACTTGCCCCGCCTTCATTGACGCCAATTCGGCCTTCAAAGGGCAATTCGTACAGTTTGTCGGATCTTCAACCCCCCGAATGTTCCGACATTAATCAAGCAGTACCGCGCGAAAATCTTCGCGCGGTCCCAACAGAACAGGATCACATGCAGAAATTGACCGTTGTAACGGCAGCTCTTGCTGCCGGCGTAATGACTTTTGCCTTCAGTGCGGCTGACGCCGCGCCGTTCAGCCCACGGGCCGATCAGGGGTTCGTCACGGTAACCGCCAAGAGCAAGGCCATTTCGACCAAAAGCAGCAGGAGTGTGAAGGCGACGGCGAAGCAGGCTTCCGCGAAGGTGGAAAAGGCAAGCTGGACCAAGGCGAAGAAATCCGCTGGCAAAAGGCAGGCGAAGCGCGGCCGCAAAACCATCGACATGGGGACAACGGCATCGATCGGTCTCGGGAATGTTGCCGCGTCGACGACTACGGTGGCAAGCGACGGCCAATATTCAGCGATCGTCGCCCGCTATGCGGCGAGTTACGGCGTCCCGGCTTCACTGGCTCATGCGGTCATCAAGATCGAGAGCAATTATCGGCCGAACATGGTCGGCGGCGCCGGCGAGATCGGCCTGATGCAGATCAAGCCGGCGACGGCACGGATGATGGGCTACAATGGCTCGGCCAAGGGCCTGTTCGATCCCGACACCAACATCAAATACGGCATGAAGTATCTTGCCATGGCACGAGATCTCGGCGGCGGCACCACCTGCGGCACGATCCTGAAGTACAATGCCGGCCATGGCGCGACGCGGATGAACCCGGTGTCGGCTGCCTATTGCAGCAAGGTCAAGGTGCAGATGGCGGCGGTCGGGGCGCCTGCGTGAGAAGAGCTGCCCGCAACCGGCTTTTTCGATTGCGTTTTCTCGGCTGAACCCCTTTATACGCCTTGCCAGCTGGCTGGGCGGCCGCACTCGCAAACGCCGAAAGGTCGCGAGTGAGGAAAGTCCGGGCTCCATGGAGACACGGTGCCGGTTAATGACCGGCGGGGGCGACCCCAGGGAAAGTGCCACAGAAAGCAAACCGCCACGATCCGGCTTGCCGGATTCGGGGCAAGGGTGAAAGGGTGGGGTAAGAGCCCACCGCGCGACTGGCAACAGGAGCGGCACGGTAAACCCCACCGGGAGCAAGACCGAATAGGGGCGGTGCGAGGGGAAACCCTCGAGGGCTGTTTCCGGCTCACCGCCCGGGTAGGTTGCGTGAGGCGCATGGCAACATGCGCCCAAGATGAATGGCCGCCACGTTCTCGTCCCGCAAGGGGCGAGGGCCATACAGAACCCGGCTTACAGGCCAGCTGGCAGTTTTCCGCGATAGAAAGATCCTTTGAGATCAGCAGGTTGCGCCCTCGGGCGCGCCTGCCGATTCAAGCATTGTCCGGCCGTCCGCCGGTCAAGCCGGGAACTGGCCGCGGCTTGAAGATGGTGCGATTAAATCGTACCTTTGGTTCGAGAACCACGTCGGGAGCCTATCATGGGACAAGTCGACAAACGCAGCATCACACTGTCGCCGGAACTGGCGCAAGCGGTGGACGATGTGGTTGCCGCCGGCGAATATGCCTCTGCTAGCGAGGTCATCCGCGACGCGCTCAGGCAATGGAAGGACCGCCGCGACCTGCTCGGCTATACCGTCGAGGAATTGCGGAAGCTGGTACAGGAGGGGATCGACAGCGGGCCTGCTCAAGAGGGACCCCCGATTATCGAACGAGCGCGCGCGAGATATCTCCAAATGGCAGAGGCAAAAGGCTCTAAGAAGTGAAATGCCGCCTGCTTCCGCAAGCAGCGGTTGATCCAGTCAGCCGGTAATCCGGTCCAGCGATGCCTCGATCGCCTTCCAGAGTTCTTCCACTGGCTCACAGCCGACCGAGAGGCGCACAAAACCGGGCGCAACCGCATCGCCGCGCTTCAGGCGCCGCTCGGCCGAGGTGTGAACGCCGCCGAACGAGGTCGCCGCCTGCATCAGTTGGCAATTGTTGATGAAATCCTCGGCCTTGTCTTCCGACGCGAGCTCGAACGAGATGAGGAAGCCGAAGCGCTCCATCTGGGCGCGCGCAAGGTTGTGCGACGGGTCGCCTTCCAATCCGGGAAAGCGCAGACCGCTGACCGCCTTATGGCCCTGCAGCCGCCGCGCGATCACTTCCGCCGAAGAACACATGCGGTCGAAGCGCACGTCGAGCGTTTCCAGACCGCGATGCACCAGCCACGCTTCGAACGGTCCGGGGATGCTGCCGGATGTCTCGCGCCAGTCGGTCACGGCGACGATGATGTCCGCATTGCGGCTGGCGACATGGCCAAAGAGCACGTCGGAATGGCCATTGGGTGCCTTGGTGTCGGCAGCAACGACGATGTCGGCGCCGTGGTCGAGCGGGCGCTGGCCGAAGGGCGTCATCGTCGTGTTGTCGATCGCAAGCAGCGCGCCCGCTTTGTGAACCGCAGATGCGACTGCCGCTATGTCGCAGATATCCAGCCCAGGATTGGCGGGGGTTTCGACGAAGGCGAGACGATACCGTTCGAAGCCGCCATCAAGGAAGGACGAGGTCGGCCGGACATCGTAAGCGATGCCTAGCGGCTTCAGGAAGCGCTCGGCCAGTGCCCTTGTCGTGTGATAGCCGTCCGAAGGCAGCAGGATACGGTCACCGGTCTTGAGCATGGCGAAAAATACCGCCGAGATCGCAGCCATTCCGGAAGGAAAAGCCACGCAAGGTGCATCTTCCAGGTGGGCCAGCATATGCTCCACGGCATCCCAGGTCGGATTGCTGAACCGGCCGTACTGATCGTAGCCGGTGGCGTCTCCGGGCGCGTGGTAGATGGCGGCCATGGTCAGCGGCAGAGGGATCGGGTCGCCCTTGGCGAGCCCGCTGTTGCGTAGATGGGGAAGCGCTGCAGCGCGTCTGTTCGCCGATTCAGGCATCGATTTTCAAACCTTTGTGGTGACCTGGCGCATTTACCGAGACGCTATGCCCGGCAGCGCGCCCCAGCAAGCGGCGTCCGGTTGGGCCAAGCGGCTCTAAACGCTTCGTTAGGCTTAATAGACCATAAAGATGAGACGTGCCGTAACGGCTGCTCTCATCGGTCGCGGTGCGCGTGTTTGTGAATCCCATTCCCGTTGACGCCCATAGTGCCCCATGGTATCCCATTCCGACATCAAAGCCTTCGTTCCGCGTCAGGGTCAAGCGTACGCCAATCGGGCAGCCGCGGCGGCTGCGCGTTTGCCGCTTTTTGCCCGCGTGGACGAGCTGGATGCGGGGCAGGGAACGCGCTGCGGCGGCGCGTGCGACATAATGAAGAGGGGTGCGGCGGCGCAAGCGGCTGTAAGATGTGATGGACCGGTTTCTGTCGAACACGGTGAGCAGGATCGATGCGAAGGGGCGGGTATCCGTTCCTGCGCATTTCCGTGCCGTCGTGCAGAAGCGCGGCTATTCGGAACTCTACGCGCTGCGCTGCCTGGACCTGCCGGCGATGGATGTCGGCGGGCTCGATCTTCTCGATCGTTACGAGCAGCGCATCGCACAGGAAGACCCGTTCCTGCTGACAGCGGACGACATGTCGTTCTTCTGCCATGGCGATGGAACGTTCCTGAAACTCGACCAGGACGGCCGCATCACGATGAGCGATTTCATTCGCGAACATACCGGAATTTCGACGGAGGCGGCCTTTGTCGGCCGCGGCAATTTCTTTCAGATCTGGGAGCCGGAACGGCTTGCCGCCTACGGGGCGCAGGCGCGGACCAGGCTTTTGCAGCTTCGGCAGGGGACGAAGCTTGGGGAGCGACCGGAATGACGGCGGGCCACGGCGATGATATCCACGCCGTTGGCGGATCGGCCCGCCACATTCCGGTCCTCCTTGGCGAAGTGCTCGAGGCGCTGGCACCGGCGGAGGGCGACGTCATCATCGACGGCACGTTTGGCGCCGGCGGCTACACCAAGGCCATTCTGGCGACAGGCGCGTCTGTCGTCGCCATCGATCGTGATCCCGACGCCATCGCGGCCGGGCGTGACCTCGAGGCGCAATCGGGCGGCCGGCTGAGGCTGGTGCATGCGCCGTTCTCGACGCTGGACGAGCATGTCGAAAGCGCAGACGGGGTGGTGCTCGACATCGGCGTCTCCTCGATGCAGCTCGACCAGGCCGAGCGCGGCTTTTCGTTCCGCAACGACGGGCCGCTCGACATGCGCATGGCGCAGGCGGGCTTGAGCGCCGCCGATGTCGTCAACAGCTTCAAGCCCGGCGACCTTGCCCGCATTTTCGGCTTTCTCGGCGAGGAGCGTCACGCCGGCCGCATCGCCCGCATGATCGAGGCGCGTCGCGAAAAGCGGCCATTCGAGCGCACGCTGGAACTGGCCGATGCCATCGAGACGCATATCGGCCGCGCGCCGAAGGATAAGATCCACCCAGCCACCCGCGTCTTCCAGGCGCTGCGCATCTTCGTCAATGACGAGCTTGGCGAGTTGGCCAAGGCCTTGTTCGCGGCCGAACGCGCATTGAAGCCCGGCGGCCGGCTCGCCGTGGTGACGTTCCATTCGCTGGAAGACCGCATCGTCAAGCGCTTCATCGCCGACCGTGCCGACGCCATGACAGGGTCTCGCCACATGCCCGAGGCGCAGGCGCGCACGGCGACCTTCCGCAAGATTGGCGGCGGCGTGACACCAGGCGACGCCGAGATATCGGCCAATCCGCGCGCCCGCTCCGCCAGGCTGCGCGCGGCGATCCGCACCGAAGCGCCGGCGCGTGCCGGCGACTTTTCGATTTTCGGCCTTCCAAAGCTTCCGGGTATCGACCGGCCGGGGGAGAGGTAAGCACGTGTTCCGTACTAGCGACATTGTCCTGATCGCCGTCATGGTTTCGGCGGCGGCCCTGACCTACAAGACCAAGCGCGAGGCCGAGGACCAGTTGGCGGCGGTGCAGAAGATCCATACCCAGATACGTTACGAGGAGGAGACGATCGACCTGCTGAAGGCCGACTGGAGCCTGCTCACCCAGCCGTCGCGGCTGCAGAAGCTCGCCGAACTCTATAAGTCGCAGCTCGCACTCGAGCCGGTCAGCGGGCGCCAGATCGTGGGCTTGAGCGATCTGCCGGCCAAGGCTCTGGACATTCAGGACATCCTGAACGGACGCCAGGGCGGCATGGCCGACAATTCCGACAAAGCACCCTCGGACGGCAAGGATCCCGTCGTGACCGGAGGCATCGCCCAATGATCGGCAAACTGCTGAAGCGCCGCGCCGGAACCGGTGAAGACGGATCCATCGTCGTCGAGGGCGCCCGCAAGGCGACAGGCGGCAAGGGTAAGGCGCGCATCGTGATGACGATGGCGGTGTTCTTCGGCATCTTCTCGACCATTTCGGGGCGGCTGGTCTATCTCGGCTTCCAGACGCCTGACCTGTCGGGCGGCCCGCAGAGCCGCGTGACCGCTTCGCGGCCCGACATTGTCGACCGCAATGGCGAAGTGCTGGCGACCGACATCAAGACAGCGTCGCTGTTCGCAGAGCCGCGCCGCATCGTCGATGCCGACGAGGCGATCGAGAAACTGTCGACCGTGCTGCCCGAGATCGATTACGAGCAGACCTACCATAAGCTCAAGAGCGGCGCCGGCTTCGTCTGGCTGCAGCGGCAGCTGACGCCGAAGCAGCAGGCCGACATCATGCAACTCGGCATTCCCGGTTTCGGCTTTCGTACGGAGAAGCGGCGTTTCTATCCGAGCGGCGAAACCTCATCCTACGTTGTCGGCCTGACCAACATCGACAACCAGGGCATCTCCGGCATGGAGAAATATATCGACGAGCAGGGCCTGAGCGACCTGCAGGCGTCGGGCCTGGCGGTGGCCAAGGATCTCCAGCCGGTGAAGCTTTCGATCGATCTGCGCGTCCAGCATGTGGTGCGCGACGAGATCGCCGCCGGCCTGGAGCGCTATCGCGCCATTGGCGCTGGAGCCGTTGTGCTCAACGTCAAGACCGGCGAAGTGGTGGCCATGGCCTCGGTGCCCGATTTTGACCCGAACAATCCTTACAATGCACAGGAAAAGGATCGGCTGAACCGGATGTCGGCCGGGCTCTATGAGATGGGCTCGACCTTCAAGAGCTTCACCTCGGCCATGGCGCTCGATTCCGGCAAGGCGACGATGGCGAGCCGCTTCGACGCTTCGCATCCGATCCGGGTCGGCCATCAGGCCATTCACGATTTCCACGGCAAGAACCGTGTGCTGTCGTTGCCGGAGGTGTTCCTCTATTCGTCCAACATCGGGTCGGCCAGGGAGGCCGAGCTGGTCGGCATCGAGGGGCATCGCGAATTCCTGCATCGCCTTGGCATTTTGGAAAGGATGCAAACCGAACTGCCGGAAGTCGCCCGCCCGACTGAACCGAAGGTCTGGAAACAGGTCAATTCATTCACCATCGCCTTCGGCCATGGCGTGTCGACGACGCCGCTGCAAGCGGCTGTCGGCTGCGCGGCGCTGATGAATGGCGGCTACCTGATGAACCCCACCTTCCTGATCCGCACACAGGCGGAAGCGATGGCGGCGGCCAAAAAAGTGGTCAGCGAAAAAACGGTCGAAGGCATGCGCTACCTCTATACGCTCAATGCTGAAAAGGGCTCGGCCAGAAACGCCAGAGTCCCCGGCTACCGCGTCGGCGGCAAGACCGGAACGGCCGAGAAGGTCATCAACGGCCGTTACTCGAAGGAATTGAATTTCAACACCTTTGTCGCTGCCTTCCCGATGGACGATCCGCAATATCTCGTGTTCACGATCGCCGACGCCCCGCACCCCGAAAAGCCTGGCATGACAGACGTCGCGGCCTCGAATGCGGGGGTCATGGCCGGCAATATAATCAGGCGTTCCGCGGCCATGCTTGGCGTGAAGCCAGATTTCAGCCATGAAAATGGTGCAACGCTGGTTTCCTATCAGTGATTCTTGGGGCGCGCCGGCAACTGCGCGCTATTTTGTTGCGGTGAACGGGACTCGATGAAGCTCAAAGATCTAGCCGGTATCCTGCCAGTCGAAGGAACAGCTTCCGCCGATCTGGAGGTTACCGGTATCTCGTCGGATTCCCGCCAGGTAAAACCCGGCGTCGTCTTCTTCGCGCTTGCCGGAACCAAGGCCGACGGCGCGACCTATGCCGCCGACGCGGCCAAGCGTGGCGCCGCCGCGATCGTTGCGGGCAAAGGGAGCGCCCTTACCGGTTTGCCGGTTCCCGTGCTGACGGTCGATGATCCGCGCCTGGCGCTGGCACTCAGTGCGTCCAGCTATTTCGGCAGGCAGCCGCGGACCATGGTCGCGGTGACCGGCACCAGCGGCAAGACCTCGGTCGCCGCCTTCACCAGGCAGATCTGGGAGCAGGCGGGATATGCCGCGGCCTCCATTGGCACCACCGGCGTGGTGGCGCCGGGCCGCAACGAATATGGTTCGCTGACGACGCCCGATCCGGTCGCCTTGCACCAATTGCTCAGGGAATTGGCCGATGCCGGTGTCACCCATGCCTCGATGGAGGCCTCCAGTCACGGGCTCGACCAGCGCCGCCTCGATGGCGTCAAGCTCGCCGCCGGCGGCTTCACCAATCTTGGCCGCGACCACATGGACTACCATCCAACGGTCGAGAATTATCATCGCGCCAAATTGCGCCTGTTCGACGCGCTGCTGCCGAAAGGCGCGCCGGCGGTCATTTTCGCCGACGATCCGTGGTCGGCGCCGACGGTCCAGGCGGCTCGGGCCGCTGGGCTTGAGGTGTTGACGGTTGGCCGTCATGGCGATTTCCTCAGGCTGAAGCGCGTCGAGCACGAGCGCCATCGCCAGCGCGCCGAGGTCGAGGCCGACGGAGTGCTTTATGAAGTCGACCTGCCGCTGGCCGGCGATTTCCAGATATCCAACGCGCTGGTCTCGGCGGGGCTTGCCATTTCCACGGGAACACCCATCGCCAAAGCCTTGATGGCGTTGGAGAAACTCAGGGGTGCGCCGGGGCGGCTGGATCTCGTCGGCACCACCGCCAATGGCGCGCCGGTCTATGTCGATTATGCCCACAAGCCTGACGCACTGGAAAACGTGCTGGCGTCGGTGAGGCCGTTCACGACGGGCCGCGTCATCGTCGTGTTCGGCTGTGGCGGTGATCGCGATCGGGGAAAAAGGCCGATCATGGGCGAGATCGCGACCCGGCTTGCCGACGTCGTCATCGTCACCGACGACAATCCGCGTTCCGAAGTGCCCGAAACCATTCGCGCCGCTATTATGGCCGCGGCACCCGGCGCCATCGAATTCGGCGACCGGCGCAAGGCGATCCACGAGGCTGTCGCCATGCTTCACGCCGGCGACACGCTGATCGTGGCCGGCAAGGGCCACGAGGAAGGCCAGACGATCGGCTCCGAGACGCTGCATTTCTCTGATCATGAGGAAGTCCGCGCCGCGCTGCGGGAGCGTGCCGCATGAGTTTGCTGTGGACCTCCGAGGCGCTGGTTGCCGCCATGGATGGGCGGCCGCTCGGGCCGATGCCGGAAGGCATATCGGGCATTTCCATCGACAGCCGCAGCCTGCAGCCCGGCGATGCCTTCTTCGCCATCAAGGGCGAGGCGATGGACGGCCATGACTTCGCCACCGCTGCCATCAAGGCCGGCGCCGGCGTGCTGGTGGTGGCGGAAAGCAAGCTGCCGTCGCTCGGCCGGCTGACGGCGCCGATCGTCGTCGTCGAGGACGTTCTGGCCGCACTGGAAAAGCTCGGTGTCGCGGCCCGCGCCCGCTCGCAGGCCAAGATCATCGCGGTGACCGGCTCGGCCGGCAAGACCACCACCAAGGAAGCGCTCCGCCACGTGTTGTCGGCGGTCGGCAAGGTGCACGCCTCGGCGCAGTCGTTCAACAACCATTGGGGCGTGCCGCTGACGCTGGCGCGCATGCCCGTGGATTGCGATTATGCCGTGTTCGAGATCGGCATGAACCATCCCGACGAAATCCGGCCGCTGGTCAAAATGGTGCGGCCGCATGTAGCCATCGTCACCATGATCGCGGCAGCGCATCTGGGCTTTTTCCGCAACCTCGACGAGATCGCCAAGGCCAAGGCCGAGATTTTCGAGGGACTGGAGCCCGATGGCGCGGCCATCCTCAACCGCGACGACGCGCGCTTCAAGCTGCTGGACAAGATGGCGCATGCCGCCGGCATCGAGCATGTCTACGGCTTCGGCGAGAATGCGCGCTCGACCTTCAAACTGGTCAAGTGCGAACTCCATGCCGACCATTCCGACATTGCCGCCAGGATCGGCGGTCATGATATGATCGCACGCATCGGCGCGCCTGGCCGGCACATGGTGCAAAACGTGCTGGCGGTGCTGGGCGCGGCGCATCTGGTCGGCGCCGATCTCGACAAGGTGGCGCTCGCGCTGGCCGATCTCTCGGCCGAGCGCGGCCGCGGAAAACGCCATGTGCTGCGGCATCCCGGTGGCTCGACTTCGAGCCACTCCGGTGGCTCGACTTCGAGCGGCGGCCCGATCACGCTGATCGACGAGAGCTACAACGCCAATCCGGCTTCGATGAGTGCCGCCATGGCGCTGCTCAACGCGACGCCGGTGACGGGCGAGGGCCGCCGCATCGCCGTGTTAGGGGACATGCTGGAGCTTGGCGAACATTCGGCCAAGCTGCATGCGGCCCTGGCCGGTCTCATCGTCGGCAGCGGGACGCACACCGTCTTTCTCGGCGGCCCGGAAATGCGGGCACTGGCGGAAGCCTTGCCGGACGACATCAAGACGGAATACCGCGCCGGCGTCGAGGAACTGAAGCCGGTGCTGCTTGCCGCGCTGAGGCCGGGCGACGTGGTGATGATCAAATCGTCGAAGGGCATCGGTTTTGCAAAACTGGTCGATGCGCTGCTGGGCAAATACCCGGCTGAAACGACAACCAGAAAACTGACCTAGGTCAAGTCGGGGACGAAAGCGCATGTTTACACTGCTGGTCGATTTCGCGGACAAGATCTCGGTCTTCAATGTCTTCCGCTATATCACGTTCCGCACCGGCGGGGCGCTGATCACATCGGCGCTGATCGTCTTCATCTTTGGGCCGACCATCATCAATTCGCTCAGGCTGCGGCAGGGCAAGGGCCAGCCGATCCGCGCCGATGGCCCGCAAACGCATTTCAAGAAGGCCGGCACGCCGACCATGGGCGGGCTGATGATCCTGTCCGGCATCATCGGCTCGTCGCTTCTGTGGGCCAATTTGTCGAGCATCTATGTCTGGGTGGTGCTTCTGGTGACGCTGGGCTTCGGCTCGATCGGCTTCTATGACGACTGTCTGAAGGTGACCAAGCAGTCGCATCTGGGCTTTTCCGGCAAGGCGCGGCTGGGCCTTGAATTCATCATCGCCGGCATCGCCGCATGGGTGATCATGCATAATGGCCAGGCGCCGTTCTCGTCGTCGCTGACATTCCCCTTCGCCAAGGAATTCATCGTCAATCTCGGCTGGTTCTTCATTCCGTTCTCCTGCTTCGTCATCGTCGGCGCAGGCAATGCGGTGAACCTGACCGACGGCCTCGACGGGCTGGCGATCGTGCCGATCATGATCGCGGCGGCCTCCTTCGGCGTCATCGCCTATCTCTCCGGCAATGCGGTATTCGCCGAATATCTGCAGATCCATTTCGTGCCCGGCACCGGCGAACTGGCGGTTGTGCTGGGCGCCGTCATCGGCGCCGGTCTCGGCTTCCTCTGGTTCAACGCGCCGCCGGCAGCGATTTTCATGGGCGACACCGGATCGCTGGCCATGGGCGGGCTGATCGGCACGGTCGCGGTCGCCACCAAGCACGAGATCGTGCTGGTCATCGTCGGCGGCCTGTTTGTCGTGGAAATCCTGTCGGTCATCATCCAGGTCGGCTACTTCAAGATGACCGGCAAGCGCGTGTTCCTGATGGCGCCGATCCACCACCATTTCGAAAAGCTCGGCTGGACCGAGAGCCAGGTGGTGATCCGCTTCTGGATCATCGCCGTCATCCTGGCGCTGGTCGGCCTCTCCACCCTCAAGCTCAGATAGGAACCTCCTTGATCCCCGCCGCATCCTTCGCAGGCAAGCACGTTTCGCTCTTCGGGCTCGGTGGCTCGGGGATCGCGACGGCGCGCGCGCTGATTGAGGGCGGTGCGCAGGTGCTGGCCTGGGACGACAATCCCGAGAGCGTCGCCAAGGCGGCCGCCACCGGCATCGCAACCGCCGACCTGCGTGGCGCCGACTGGGCGAAGTTCTCGGCCTTTGTGATGTCGCCGGGCGTGCCGCTGACGCATCCCAAGCCGCACTGGACGGTGGAATTGGCACGCGGCGCCGGTGTCGAGATCATCGGCGACATCGAACTTTTCTGCCGCGAACGGACGCTCAGCGCGCCGGAAGCACCTTTCATCGCCATCACCGGCACCAACGGCAAGTCGACGACGACGGCGCTCACGGCGCATATCCTGAAGTCCTCCGGCCGCGACACCCAGATGGGCGGCAATATCGGCCGCGCGGTGATGACGCTCGATCCGCCGAAGCCCGATCGCCACTATGTCGTCGAGTGCTCGTCCTACCAGATCGACCTTGCGCCTTCGATCAACCCGACGGCCGGCATCCTGCTCAATCTGACGCCGGACCATCTCGACCGTCACGGCACCATGCAGCACTACGCCTCGATCAAGGAGCGGCTGGTGGCGGGCAGCGAGACGGCGATCATCGGCATCGACGATTCCTGGTGCGCGCAGATCGCCGAGCGGCTGGAGCGGGCAGGGCGGCAGGTCATCCGCATTTCCAAGCGGCTGCCGCTGACCGACGGCTTTTTCGCCGACGGCACCAATCTGATGGAAGCCGTGCACGGCCGCTACAGCCGGGTCGCCTTCCTCGAAGGCATCGGCTCGTTGCGCGGCCAGCACAACGCGCAAAACGCGCTTGCCGCGGTCGCCGCTTGCCTGAGGGTCGGGCTCGACCTCGGCGAAATCCAGTCCGGCCTGGAAAGCTTCCCCGGTCTCGCGCATCGCATGGAGCAGGTCGGCCGCAAGGACCACGTGCTTTATATAAACGATTCCAAGGCGACCAATGCCGACGCGGCGGCACCGGCGCTGTCGAGCTTCAACCGCATCTACTGGATCGCCGGCGGCCTGCCCAAGGAAGGCGGCATCGAACCGTTGCGCGGTTTCTTCCCGCGCGTCGCCAAGGCCTATCTGATCGGCGAGGCGGCACCGGCCTTTTCGGCGACGCTGGGCGAGGCGGTGCCCTACGAGATATCGGGCACGCTGGCCGCCGCGGTCGAGCACGCCGCCCATGATGCGGCCAAGGACGACAGCGGCGAGGTGGTGGTGCTGTTGTCGCCGGCCTGCGCCAGTTTCGACCAGTTCAAGAATTTCGAAGTTCGCGGCGAAGCCTTCAGGCAAGCTGCGAGCGCTATAGATGGCGTCAAACCCATCGGAGGGGCACGATAATGCAGAGCCGTCTCGATAAAAGTCCTGTGGCAACCTGGTGGTGGACGATCGATCGCTGGTTCCTGGCGGCGTTCCTGTCGCTGATGGGGCTCGGCATCGTGCTGTCCTTCGCCGCCAGCCCGGCGGTGGCCGAACGCATCGGCCTCGACAGCTTCCACTTCGCCACAAGGCAAATCATCTTCACCGTGCCGGCGCTCGGCGTGATGCTGGCCGTGTCCTTCCTCGATTCCAGACAGATCCGGCGCATGGCGCTGATCATGCTGTGCCTGATGCTGGTGCTGATGGTGGCGGTGCTCTACATCGGCGTCGAGGTGAAGGGCGCGCGCCGTTGGGTGTCACTCGCCGGCCTGTCGATCCAGCCGTCGGAATTCCTCAAGCCGGCCTTCGTCATCATGTGCGCCTGGCTGTTCGCCGAGCACAAGCGCCAGCCCGATATTCCCGGCAATCTGTTCGCAATGCTGCTCCTGGTGCTGGTCGTGTCGCTGCTGGTGGCGCAGCCGGACCTCGGCCAGACCATGCTGACCACCGGCACGTGGGGCATCATGTTCTTCATGGCGGGGCTGCCCTGGTTGTGGATCATCGTGCTGGGTGCTGCCGGCGTCGGCGGCGTCTTTGCCGCCTATACGGTGTTTCCGCACGTTGCCCTGCGCATCGACAAGTTCCTCACCGGTGAGGGCGACACGTTCCAGGTCGACATGGGACGCGATGCGCTGATCAATGGCGGCTGGTTCGGCGTCGGGCCGGGCGAGGGCACTGTCAAGCGCGTCATTCCCGACAGCCATGCCGACTTCGTCTTTTCGGTCGCGGGCGAGGAATTCGGGCTGATCATGTGCTTCTTCATCATGTCGATCTTCGCCTTCATCGTGCTGCGCGGCCTCAACACGGCGCTCAAGGAACATGACGATTTCACCCGCTATGCGGTCGGCGGTCTCGTCACCGTGTTCGGCCTTCAGGCCGTCATCAACATGTGCGTCAACCTGCAGCTGGTGCCGGCCAAAGGCATGACGCTGCCTTTCATCTCCTATGGCGGCTCCTCGCAGATCGCTATCGCCATCTCGATGGGCATGGTGCTGGCGCTGACGCGCAAGCGGCCCGAAAAGCGCAAGCAGATGGGCTTTGCCATGCCGCAGCGCGCCATGCCGGCGGAGTGACATGGCGAGAGGCGTCATCCTTCTCGCTGCGGGCGGAACCGGCGGACATCTGTTCCCGGCCGAAGCACTGGCGCATGAGCTGATCGAGCGCGGCTGGACGGTGCATCTGGCGACCGACGACCGCGCCGAGCGGTTTGCCGCCCGTTTCCCGGCCGCTGCCGTCCATCCGATCCAGTCGGCCACGATGGGCTCGAAGAACCCCTTTGCCGTGGCTGGCGCCTTCTGGAAAATCTGGCGCGGCGTGCGGCAGGCTTCCGCCATCATCGCCAGGATCAAGCCGGATGCCGTCGTCGGCTTTGGCGGCTACCCGACGCTGCCGCCGCTCTATGCAGCGACGCGGCGCAAGGTGCCCACTCTGATCCATGAGCAGAACGCGGTGATGGGGCGCGCCAACCGGGCGCTGGCCGGCCGTGTCGATGCCATTGCCGGCGGCTTCCTGCCGCAGGATACGAGTGCTGCCGGCGCCAAGACGGTGACGACAGGCAATCCGGTCCGGCCGGCGGTGCTGGAAGCGGCCAAGACGCCTTACCTGCCATCGACCGGCGAACAGCCGTTCCGCCTGCTGGTGTTCGGCGGCAGCCAGGGTGCGCAGTTCTTTTCCGATGTCGTGCCAGGCGCCGTCGCGCTGCTTTCCGATGCGCAGCGCAAGCGCCTGGTGATCACGCAGCAGGCCCGCGCGGATGACGTGGCGCGGGTCAAGGCGGCCTATGCCGCCCTTGGCGTCGCCGTCGAAGTCTCGCCCTTCTTCACCGACATGGCGGCGCGCATGGCGTCGGCGCATCTGGTGCTCTCGCGGTCCGGCGCCTCGACCGTCTCGGAGATCGCCGTCATCGGACGGCCGGCGCTGCTGGTGCCCTATCCCTATGCGCTCGACCACGACCAGGCGGCGAACGCAGCGGCTCTCGCTGCTGCCGGCGGCGGCGAAGTGCTTCCGCAATCATCGCTGTCGCCGGAGCGCATCGCATCCCTCCTCGGCGGCCTGATGGAGGCCCCCGAACGGCTGGCGGCCATGGCGGCGGGCGCGAAATCGGCGGGCAGGCCTGACGCGGCACGGTTGCTCGCCGATCTCACAGAGGCTATTGCGTCCCAAAAAACCGTTTCGGATTTCAGGAAGGGCACGCACCCATGAAGATGCCGCAGACCATCGGCCTTGTGCATTTCATCGGCATTGGCGGCATCGGCATGAGCGGCATTGCCGAGGTGCTGCACAATCTCGGCTACAAGGTGCAAGGGTCCGACCAGGCCGACAGCGCCAATGTGCAGCGGCTGCGCGACAAGGGCATCGAATGCTTCGTCGGCCACAAGGCCGAAAACCTCGGCGATGCCGAGGTCATCGTCGTCTCGACGGCGATCAAGAAATCCAATCCGGAGCTGAAGGCGGCGCGTGAAAAGCTGCTGCCGATCGTGCGCCGCGCCGAGATGCTGGCCGAACTGATGCGCTTCCGCCAGGCGGTGGCGATCGGCGGCACGCACGGCAAGACGACGACGACCTCGATGGTGGCGACGCTGCTCGAAGCCGGCGGGCTTGACCCGACCGTCATCAATGGCGGCATCATCAACGCCTATGGCACCAATGCCCGCATGGGCGATGGCGAATGGATGGTGGTCGAAGCCGACGAGAGCGACGGCACCTTCCTCAAGCTGCCGGCCGACATCGCTGTCGTCACCAACATCGATCCCGAGCATCTCGACCATTATGGCAGCTTCGACAATGTGCGCGAGGCGTTCCGCCAGTTCGTCGAGAACGTGCCGTTCTACGGTTTTGGCGTGATGTGCACCGATCACCCGGAAGTGCAGGCGCTGGTCGGCCGCATCGAGGACCGCCGCGTCATCACCTATGGCGAGAACGCGCAGGCCGATGTGCGCTTCACCAACCATCGCATGGCAGGTGCGACTTCCGAGTTCGACGTCGTGATCCGCGATCGCAAGACCGGCAGCCAGACGACGATATCGGACCTGCGCCTGCCGATGCCCGGGCATCACAACGTCTCCAACGCGACCGCCGCGATCGCCGTCGCGCACGAACTCGGCCTGTCTGCCGAGGCGATCAAGAAGGGCCTGTCGTCCTTCGCCGGCGTCAAGCGCCGCTTCACCCATACCGGCTCGTGGAACGGCGTCGATGTATACGACGACTATGGTCACCATCCTGTCGAGATATCGGCGGTGCTGAAGGCGGCGCGCAGCGCCACCAAGGGCCGCGTCATCGCCATTGCCCAGCCGCATCGCTTCACCCGGCTGCACGATCTGTTCAACGAGTTCTCGGCCTGCTTCAACGACGCCGATACGGTGATGGTCGCCCCGGTCTATGCGGCCGGGGAAGAGCCGATCGAAGGCGTGACCTCGGACGCGCTGGTGTCGCGCATCCGCGCCGGTGGCCATCGCGATGCCCGCTACATCGAGGGGCCGGCGGCGATCGCGCCTGTTATTCGCGGTCTCGCCAAGCCAGGCGACTTCGTCGTCTTCCTCGGCGCCGGCAACATCACCCAATGGGCCTATGCGCTGCCCAAGGAGCTTGCCGCTTCATGATGCACGGCCAGGCCCTGATCGACAGACTTGGCAACCGGCTTGCCGGCCTGCGCGGCCGTATCACGCCGAATGCCGAGATGGACAAGATCACCTGGTTCCGCGCCGGTGGCCTGGCCGAAGCACTGTTCCAGCCGGCGGACGAGGAAGACCTTGCCGCGTTCCTCAAGGCGGTTCCAGAGGAAATTCCGCTGACCATCGTCGGCGTCGGCTCGAATCTTCTGGTCCGCGACGGCGGCATTCCGGGCTTCGTGGTCAGGCTTTCGGCCAAGGGCTTTGGCGAGGCCGAGCTTGTTTCGCCGATCAGGATCAAGGCCGGCGCGGCGATGCCTGACAAGCGCGTGGCGGCGGTGGCGCTCGAGGCCGGCATTGGCGGTTTCCACTTCTACCACGGCATTCCAGGCGCCGTTGGCGGGGCGCTCAGGATGAACGCCGGCGCCAATGGCGTCGAGACACGCGAGCGCGTCGTCGAGGTGCGTGCGCTCGACCGCAAGGGCAATGTCCAGACGTTGAGCAAAGCCGACATGGGCTATGCCTATCGCCATTCGGCGGCACCGACCGGGCTGATCTTCACCTCGGCCGTGTTCGAAGGCTTTGCCGAGGACAAGGCGGTGATCAAGGCGGCGATGGATGCGGTGCAGAATCACCGCGAGACCGTGCAGCCGATCCGCGAAAAGACAGGCGGCTCCACGTTCAAGAATCCGGAAGGCACGTCGGCCTGGAAGGAGATCGACAGAGCGGGCTGCCGCGGCCTGATGATCGGCGGTGCGCAGATGTCGCCCATGCACTGCAACTTCATGATCAACACCGGCACGGCGACCGGCTACGACCTTGAATATCTCGGCGAGACGGTGCGCGCGCGTGTGCTCGAACATTCGGGCATCCGTCTGCACTGGGAGATCAAGCGCATCGGCAATTTCCGCTCCGGACATGCCGTGCAGGAGTTTCTCGGCCAACTGCTTTAGGTGTGCTGGTATTCAGGTGATGCCGGCCTGCAAACGACGGCCTTCTCCGCTTCCGGTGCTCACGGACCCGAATGTCCGCTCCGCTCCGGTTCTCGAAGCCCATCGTTTTCGACTCGGCCTGACCTGAATCTCAGCACACCTTGGCTGATCTCGAGGTTCATGTGATGCATGAACTTCAGCACGTTCCCAAAATGCACAAGACCGTTGCTCAGGGGACTCAGTGACACGGTTTTCGCATCCATTTTCTCAGAAAGTGAATCTCTCGGAATCATAAGCACTTGCCAGTGAATCAACTCTCTGATTCTCTGCTCCAAAGCGTTTCCTGATTTGAGTCGTTCGACGCGTTTCAGCGTTTTCCGTCTGGGGGGCAACCTGCCGGGAGACTCGGACTCAATGTTGCGGAAATCTTGGTTTTTGGTCCGCCGTGAGAGGGGATGACGGGGAATGAAAAGCAAGCATGTGGCCGTCCTGCTGGGAGGTTTTTCGTCCGAGCGGCCCGTGTCCCTGTCCTCCGGAAAGGCATGTGCCGATGCTCTGGAGAAGGAAGGCTACCAGGTCACCCGCGTCGATGTCGGGCGCGATGTCGGCTCGGTGCTTGCCGAACTCAAGCCTGATGTCGCCTTCAATGCGCTGCATGGGCCGTTCGGCGAGGATGGTACGATCCAGGGCATCCTCGAATATCTCGGCATTCCCTACACTCATTCCGGCGTGCTCGCCTCGGCGCTGGCCATGAACAAGGAGCAGGCCAAGCGGGTTGCCAAATCGGTCGGCATGCCTGTTGCCGAATCGAAGGTCACCAGCCGCTTCGCCATCAAGGACAAGCATCCGATGAAACCGCCCTATGTGGTCAAGCCGGTCAGTGAGGGCTCGAGCTTCGGCGTCGTCATCGTCAGCGAGGGGCAGTCGCATCCGCCGCAGGTCATCGGTTCGTCCGAGTGGAAATACGGCGATACCGTCATGGTCGAGCGCTACATCCACGGCCGGGAGCTGACCTGCGCGGTGATGGGCGATGTGGCGCTCGGCGTCTGCGAGATCATCCCGACCGGGCATTCCTTCTACGACTATGATTCAAAATATGTCGCCGGGGGATCAAAGCACGAATGCCCCGCAAAAGTTTCACCGAATATTTACCAAAAAATACAAACACTGGCGCTCAAGGCTCACCAAGTGATCGGCTGTCGGGGCGTTTCCCGGTCGGACTTCCGTTATGACGATCGTCACTCCGAAAATGGCGAGGTTGTATGGCTCGAGGTCAATACCCAGCCGGGCATGACGCCGACGTCGTTGGTGCCTGAAATCGCCGCCCATGCCGGGCACTCGTTTGGCGATCTGTTGAGTTGGATGGTGGAGGACGCTTCGTGTCTGCGTTGAAATGTGGACAAGGCAAGGGGAACGGGGCGGCTGTGCCGTCGCTGTTCGGCCTGCCGTTGTCATCAGGCCATTTCGTCCTGCCGCGCGTGCTTCGACGCCCGGTGCGCATCCTTGCGCGCCTGGGCGATGGCGAATTCGAAGCGCCGCGCTTCTCCGCCGCTATGATGTCCGCCGTGCTGCTCGCCTCGAGCGGCGCCTATGGTGCCTATCTCGGCGGCCATGCCGACGGCATCGTCCAGAGCATCACCGCCCGCACAGGCTTCGCCGTCGATCAGGTCAAGGTGGTAGGCAACCATCAGACCTCGGAAATCGACATTCTCGACAGGCTCGAACTCGACGGCTGGACGTCGCTGATCGGCTTCGACGCGGAGGCCGCGCGCGAGCGCATCTCGGGCCTGCCGTGGATCGAGGTCGCGGCGGTGCGCAAGGTCTATCCGCACACGCTGGAGGTGCGCGTCGAGGAGCGCGAGGCTTTCGCGCTCTGGCAGCAGGGCAATGATCTCTCGGTCATCGAGAGGGATGGCGCCGTCATCGCGCCGTTCTCGGGCGGCAAGCAGGTGCTGCTGCCGCTTCTGATCGGTACCGGCGCGCCGGCCAAAGCGCCGGACTTCCTGGCCAAGATCGAAAAATATCCCGACCTCGCCAGCCGGATCAAAGGCTACATCCGTGTCGGCGAGCGGCGCTGGGACCTGAAGCTGGACAATGGCATCACCATCAAGCTGCCCGAGGATGACGAGGATCAGGCGCTCGCCGAACTGGTCAAGATGGACCACGACAAAGGACTTTTGTCGCGCGACATCGCCGCTGTCGACATGCGCCTGACCGACCGGCTGGTCGTGCAGCTGACGCCTGAAGCTGCAACGCAGCGCGAGGCCGCGCTCAACGAGAAGCCGAAAACCCTCAAGCGCAAGCCGGAGACGAAGATATGAGCTGGCTTGGCGGTTCTGGCGATGCCTCGTCGCGCCGTTCCGGCACCCTGACGGTGCTGGATGTCGGCTCGAACAAGGTCTGCTGCATGGTGGCCAAGCTCAAGCCGAATGATGACGGCAAGCTCTTGCGCGGCCGTTCGCACCGGATCCAGGTCATCGGCATCGGCCACCAGAAATCGCAAGGCGTGAAGTCGGGTGTGGTCATCGATCTCGATCGCGCCGAGCACGCCATCCGGCTGTCCGTCGATGCCGCCGAGCGCATGGCGGGGCTGACGGTCGATTCGCTCATCGTCAACATGACCGCCGGCCGTCTGAAGAGCGAAAGCTTCTCGGCGACCATCAATCTTGGCGGCCATGAGGCCGACGAGGCCGATATCAAGCGCGTGCTCGGTGCCGGCGCCAAGCAGGCGCTGAAGGCGGAGCGCGAGGTGATCCATTCGATGCCCGTCGGATTTTCGCTGGATGCCGAGCGTGGCGTGCGCGATCCGCGCGGCATGGTCGGCGATGCGCTTGGCGTCGACATGCATGTGCTGACAGGGGACGCGGCCCCGATGCGCAATTTGGAGCTCTCGATCAACCGCTCGCATCTGTCGGTCGAGCGCATGGTGGCAACACCCTATGCCAGCGGGCTGGCGGCACTGGTCGATGACGAGCTGGAGCTTGGCGCGGCCTGCATCGACATGGGCGGCGGCACGACGACCATTTCGGTGTTTTCCGAAGGCAGGTTCGTCCATGGCGATGCCATCGCCATTGGTGGCAACCATGTTACGCTTGACATGGCCAAGGGGCTTTCGACTTCGCTCGACGCCGCCGAGCGGCTCAAGGTGATGCATGGCTCGGCGCTGCCGGGCAGTGCCGACGACCGCGACCTGGTCTCGATCCAGCCGATCGGCGACGATGGCGATGTGCCGCTGCAGATCCCGCGTTCGGTGATGACGCGCATCGTGCGCGCCCGCATCGACGAGACGCTCGAACTCCTGCGCGACCGGCTGAACAAGTCCGGTTACGGCAATGCGGTCGGCAAGCGCGTCGTGCTCACCGGCGGCGCCAGCCAGCTGGCCGGCCTGCCGGAGGCGGCGCGCCGCATCCTGGGGCGCAATGTGCGCATCGGCCGCCCGCTTGGCGTGGCGGGCCTGCCCGAAGCGGCCAAGGGGCCGGCTTTTTCGGCTGCGGTCGGGCTTCTGATCTATCCGCAGATGGCGAGTTTCGAGAGCCATCCGGCGAAAGGCATTTCCGGTCTCAGGATGACCGGAACGGGCGGAAAACTGCATCGCATGAGTCAGTGGTTGAGAGACAGTTTCTAATTGACGGGGACAGCCCCATAGGCGGCCGCGGCGGCGAAGCGGCGTGAAAGGCAAAGGACGGAGACAATGACCATCAATCTGCAGAAGCCGGACATCACCGAGCTTAAGCCACGCATCACCGTGTTCGGTGTCGGCGGCGGCGGCGGCAATGCCGTCAACAACATGATCACCGCCGGTCTGCGCGGTGTCGAGTTCGTTGTCGCCAACACCGACGCGCAGGCGTTGACCATGTCGAAGGCCGACCGGCTGATCCAGCTCGGCGCGCATGTCACCGAAGGCCTCGGCGCCGGCTCGCAGCCTGAAGTCGGCCGCGCGGCGGCGGAAGAGTGCATCGACGAGATCATCGATCACCTGTCCAACACCCATATGTGCTTCGTCACCGCCGGCATGGGCGGTGGCACCGGCACCGGTGCGGCTCCGGTCGTGGCGCGGGCCGCCCGCGAAAGGGGCATCCTCACCGTCGGCGTCGTCACCAAGCCGTTCCACTTCGAAGGCCAGCGCCGCATGAAGACGGCCGACCTCGGCATCGAGGAACTGCAGAAATGCGTCGATACCCTGATCGTCATCCCCAACCAGAACCTGTTCCGGCTGGCCAATGACAAGACCACCTTCGCCGACGCCTTCGCCATGGCCGACCAGGTGCTCTATTCCGGTGTTGCCTGCATCACCGACCTGATGGTCAAGGAAGGCCTGATCAACCTCGACTTCGCCGACGTGCGTTCGGTGATGCGCGAGATGGGCAAGGCGATGATGGGAACCGGCGAAGCTTCGGGCGAGGGTCGCGCGATGGCCGCCGCCGAGGCCGCGATCGCCAACCCGCTGCTCGACGAGACCTCGATGAGAGGCGCCAAGGGCCTGCTGATCTCGATCACCGGCGGCCGCGACCTCACCCTGTTCGAAGTCGACGAAGCGGCGACCCGCATCCGCGAGGAAGTCGACCAGGACGCCAACATCATCCTGGGCGCCACTTTCGACGAGGAACTCGAAGGCGTCATCCGGGTCTCGGTGGTTGCCACCGGCATCGACAAGTCGGCGGCTGAAATCGCCGCCGCGCCGATCTCGATCCGTGCCGCACCGCAAAAGCCAGCCGTCCGTCCGGCCGTGGCTGCCGTGGAAAGCCGCCCGGCACCGGTCCAGCAGCCCGCTTATGAGCCGCGCGCCGCGGACCCTGTCGCCGAAGCCATTCGGCTTGCCGAGGCAAACGCCGCCGCCATGGCGCAGGCGCGTCCGGCTCCTGTCCCCCATGCGGACGATTTCCGCCCGCAGAGCAAGATCTTCCAGGCGCCGCCGCAGCAGCCGATGCCGCAGCCGGTCGTCCAGCAGATGATGCAGCCGGCTCCGCAGCCGCGCGAAATGCTGCGCGAGGTCCAGCAGCCGGTGGCGATGGCGCCGCAGCGGATGCCGCGCGTCGAGGACTTTCCGCCGGTGGTGAAGGCCGAGGTGGATGCCAAGAGCCGTCCGGCCGACCATGAGAACAACAGCGGGCCGATGGGCTTGCTGAAGCGCCTGACCAACGGCCTGACCCGCCGCGAAGAGGAACCCGCTCGGCTGCAGCCGGCGCAGCCGCGCGAGCCCAAGCTGCGCCAGGCGGCTCCCGAAGTGCGCCGTCTCGCCAGCCAGGACGCCCAGCTTTACGCGCCACGCCGCGGCCAGCTGGATGACCAGGGCCGCCTGACGCCGCAGACCAGGGCGACTCAGGACGACGATCAGCTGGAGATTCCGGCGTTCCTGCGCCGCCAGGCCAACTGAGCGGTTAACGGACTGTAACACTTGTTAACAGGCAGGCAAGGAATTGCTTGCCTGTTAACGTTTTAAAGGCTGTAAAATCAAACACTTATGATGCCGTACATGTTCCAGTTCGCGGTTACAAAGAGTAAGAAACCGTGATTTGGAGTCTCCCTGCCGGGACATTATCTTCGCTGCCTACCATAGTCGGTCTGCCGGGATTTCGGGGAAGTGGCCCTGCCTGCCGATTTAACAAGAGCCGCGCCCTCGGGCTGGAGAAGCGGTCCTAGGCATTTCGGGCTTATGGGGATTGTCTTGCACGACTACCAGACGACAGTGAAGACGCGCGCGTCGCTTACAGGCACGGGCGTCCACAGCGGCAAAGAAGTTTCCATCAGTTTCCTGCCCGCGGATGCCGATACCGGTATCATGTTCCAGCTGGTCAATGGGGAAGGGCAGGGCCGCGAGTTCCGTGCCCTGTTTTCCGAGATCGGCGCCACTGACCTTTGCACCATGCTTGGCGATCCCTCGGGCGAGCACATCGCCACCGTCGAGCACATCATGGCCGCGCTGTTCGGGCTCGGCATCGACAATGTCATGATCGAGATCGACGGCCACGAGGTTCCCATCCTCGACGGCAGCGCCATGGCCTTCGTGGAAGCCATCGACCAGGCCGGCATCGAGAAGTTGCCAGTCAAGCGGCGCTACATCAGGGTCGTCAAGCCGGTCCGCATCGAGAACGGCGCTTCCTGGGCGGAGTTCAGGCCCTATGACGGCACCCGCTTCGAGATCGAGATCGATTTCGAAAGCCCGGCGATCGGCCGTCAGCTCTTCGCCTCCGACATCAACGCCGACATTTTCCGCCGTGACATCGCGCGGGCCCGCACCTTCGGCTTCATGAAGGATGTCGAGCGGCTGTGGGCAGCTGGCTATGCGCTGGGATCCTCGCTCGAAAATTCGCTTGTCATCGGTGACGACAACCGCGTCATCAATATGGGCGGCCTGCGCTATCCCAACGAATTCGTGCGCCACAAGACGCTCGACGCCATGGGTGACCTGGCGCTGGCCGGAGCCCGCTTCATCGGCTGTTTCCGCTCCTATCGTGGCGGCCACAGGCTGAATGCCGCCGCGCTGCGGCGCCTGCTGTCGGACCGCACGGCCTTCGAGATCGTCGAGACGACGCGCCGCGAGCGTGGTCGCGCGGCGGAGATGAGCGCCGTCAATGCGCCGCTCTACGCACCTTGGATGATCTGAGCTCCGCAATATTTTTCGACCTTTGGCGGGATGCCGGGTGTTGCAGGAATGCACCACCCGTCGGGGAAATCGCAGGGATGTTCCAGCGCCGCCTCGCCGCCACAAAAATGTGCGATTGCCCGGAGATAGCGTTGCCGGGCAAGGCGGTTATGGTTTATGGCTGCTGCCGTCGATTAGTGCATGTCGCTCAAAAGTGGGGACCAGTTTTGGGACAACAGCATGCAAGAGGCACTAAAATAACGCCGAAAGGGCGCAATCCAATCATGTTCTTCAAGCGAGCCGGTCAATCGAAGGCGCCCCAGCGGTCTGTTCTCCTGGTGCTTTCGGTGGTTGTTCCATCGCTCTTTCTGTCGGCCTGCATGTCGTCGGAGAAAGACATCGACCTTTCGACCTATGTCGACCAGACCGAGCCGGCCGACGTTCTCTACAACCAGGGCCTCGCCAATTTGAATGCCGGACGCCTGGACGAGGCGAGCAAGAAGTTCGACGCCGTCGACCGCCAGCATCCCTATTCGGAATGGGCCCGTAAATCGATGGTGATGGGCGCGTTCGCCGACTACCGGAAGGGCAGCTACGACGATGCGATTTCGTCGGCCAAGCGCTATCTGGCGCTTTATCCGTCCACCGATGACGCGCCCTATGCGCAATACATCATCGGCCTGAGCTACTACCGCCAGATCAAGGACGTGACGCAGGATCAGAAGGAAGCGCGCCAGACCGTGCAGACGATGCAGGATCTCGTCACGCGCTGGCCGACGTCGGAATATGTCGACGACGCCAAGGAGAAGATCCGCTTCGCCAACGACCAGCTCGCCGGCAAGGAAATGCAGATCGGCCGCTATTATCTGGAGCGCCGCGAATACATCGCCGCCGTCAAGCGTTTCCGCAACGTGGTGGAGAATTATTCCAACACCCGCCATGTCGAGGAAGCGCTCGCCCGCCTCACCGAAAGCTATTACGCGATGGGGCTGACCTCGGAAGCCCAGACGGCCGCCGCGGTGCTCGGCACCAACTATCCCGACAGCTCGTGGTACAAGGATTCCTACAAGCTCCTGCAGAGCAACGGGCTGGCACCGCGCGAGAATGCCGGATCGTGGATATCCAAGGCGGGGAAGCTGATCACCGGCGCCTGATCCCAAAGCGCGTCGCAGCGACGCGCTTTTTCGGATTGATCCGATGCTGAAACAAAAAGATAGTGCGGCGCTGCGACTCCAACCGGTCGCGTGCCGCTCCACAGCGGTTCAGTGATTTGATTGACTCGTTGAACCGTCCCAACTTTTTGTTCTACGCAATTCCCGTGGGAAAACCGCTACGCACTTTTCCTGGAATTGCTTGAGGTCCGGGTTCTGATGCTTTCCAGACTGTCGATCCGCGATATCGTCCTGATCGAGAAGCTGGATATCGATTTCCAGCCGGGCCTTTCCGTGCTGACCGGCGAAACCGGCGCCGGCAAATCCATCCTGCTCGATGCCCTGTCGCTGGCGCTCGGCGCGCGCGGCGACGCCTCGCTGGTGCGCCATGGCGCTGCACAAGGCCAGGTCATTGCCGTGTTCGATGTGCCGCGCAATCATCCGGTGCGCGCGCTGCTCGTCGAAAACGCCATCGAGGATGACGGCGACATCATCCTGCGCCGCGTGCAGACGGCGGACGGCCGCACCCGCGTGTTCGTCAACGACCAGCCATCCAGCGTGACCCTGATGCGCGATGTCGGCCGCGCGCTGGTCGAGATACACGGCCAGCACGATGAGCGCGCCCTGGTCGATCCCGGTGCGCACCGCGACGTGCTCGACGCTTTCGGTGGTCATCTCGGCGCCGTTCGCTCGACCGGTGAGGCATGGCGGCACTGGCGCGCCTGCGAGCAGGAGCTTACGCGCCACCGCGCCAAGGTGGCTGCCGCCGCACGCGAAGCCGACTATCTGCGCGCCGCGGTCGCGGAACTGACCAAGCTCGATCCGCAGCCCGGCGAGGAAACGGAACTTGCCGAACTGCGCGCCCATATGATGCGCGCCGAGAAGATCGCGTCCGAAATCCATGACGCGCAGGATGTGCTGTCCGGCCCGTCCTCGCCCTTGCCGCAACTGGCCAGTCTGCTGAGGCGCCTGCAACGCAAGGCGACGGAGGCGCCTGGCCTGCTCGAGGACGTGGTCAAGTCGCTGGACGAAGCCATGCTGTCGCTCGACGCGGCGCAATCGGGTGTCGAGGCGGCGCTTCGCGCCACGGAATATGACCCGCAGCGGCTGGAAAAGGCAGAGGAGCGGCTGTTTTCGCTGCGTGCGGCGTCGCGCAAGCACAGCGTCGCCGTCGATGATCTGGCGCAATTGCGCGACACGATGGTTGCCGATCTTGCCGATCTCGATGCCGGCGAGGAACGCCTGCACGGGCTGGAAAAGCAGGCCGCCGCCGCACGCGAAGCCTATGACATCGCCGCCGCGCAGCTTTCCTCGCTTCGCCACGCGGCCGCCGTCGGCCTGACCAAGGCGGTGATGGCCGAACTGCCGGCGCTGAAGCTCGAACGCGCGGCCTTCATCGTCGAGATGGAAAGCGAGGCCGAGACCCGCATGGAAGAGGGCATCGACCAGATCGAGTTCTGGGTGCGCACCAACCCCGGCACGCGGCCCGGGCCGATGATGAAGGTGGCGTCCGGCGGCGAGCTGTCGCGCTTCCTCCTGGCGCTGAAGGTGGCGCTGGCCGACCGAGGCTCGGCGCCGACGCTGGTCTTCGACGAAATCGACACCGGCGTGGGTGGCGCTGTCGCCGACGCCATAGGCCAAAGGCTGGCGCGGCTGTCGAAGCGCGTCCAGGTGCTGTCGGTCACCCATGCGCCGCAGGTGGCGGCGCGGGCGGCGACGCATTTCCTGATCTCCAAATCGGGCAGCACCGACCGCGTGGCGACAGGCATTGCCGAGATGGACAGGACGGCGCGGCAGGAGGAGATTGCGCGCATGCTGGCCGGCGCCACGATCACCGACGAGGCACGCGCGGCGGCCGAACGGTTGTTGCGTGAGAATACCACGGCGGCATAAGAACAGCGGGCGCCATGGGCCGAGTCAGGATATGGCTCATCCTGCCGTTCAGGAATGATTTTCCCAAAGTCCTGATCTATCTCTTTGTTGGAGCATGATCTTTTCCGAAAACCGGTTCCCACTTTTCGGGATCATGCTCTATTGTGACGCGCCACCGTTCGGGGGAGAAAAGCATGGCCGAAAAGTCAGTCGATTCACTCAGCGAAAGCGAGGCTGAAGCCGAACTCCAGCGGCTGGCGCAAGAGATCGCCGAGCACGACCGGCGCTACCACACCGAGGACGCGCCTGTTATCACGGACGCGGACTATGACGCGCTACGGCGCCGCAACCTTGCCATCGAGGAGCGCTTTCCCGGCCTGGTGCGCGAGGATTCACCGACGCGCAGGGTTGGTGCGCCACCGGCGGAAGGTTTTGCCAAGGTGCGTCACGCCGTGCCGATGCTCAGCCTAGCCAAGGCCTATACCGATGAGGATGTCACCGATTTCATCGAGCGCGGACGGCGGTTCTTCGATCGCGACAAGGACCTCGACATCGCCTTCACCGCAGAACCGAAGATCGACGGGCTGTCGGCTTCGCTGCGCTACGAGAACGGCGTGTTCGTGCAGGGCGCGACACGCGGCGACGGTGCTGTGGGCGAGGACATCACGGCAAACCTCAGGACCATCGCCGATATTCCCGCGAAGCTGAAAGGTTCGGGCTGGCCGAAAATCATCGAGATCCGTGGCGAGGTCTACATGACTTATGCCGAATTCGAGGCGCTGAAGCAGCGCTCGGCCGCGGCCGGCGGCCAGGATTACGTCAATCCGCGCAACACGGCTGCCGGCTCGCTGCGCCAGAAGGATCCGTCCGTAACCGCCAGCCGCAATCTCAAATTTTTTGCCTATGCCTGGGGCTATACGACGGCAGACCCGGCGCCGACCCAGTACGAATCCGTGCAGAAATTCGCCGATTGGGGTTTCAAGATCAGCCCGCTGATGGTGCGGGCGAAGTCCGTCGAGGAACTGGTCGCGCATTATCACCGGATTGAAGAGCAGCGCTCGTCGCTGGGCTACGACATTGACGGTGTCGTCTACAAGGTCGACCAGCTGGAGTTGCAGCGCCGCTGGGGTTTCGTCACCGGCGAGCCGCGCTGGGCGGTCGCCCACAAGTTCCCGGCCGAACAGGCGATGACGACGGTTGAGAGGATCGACATCCAGGTCGGCCGCACCGGCACGCTGGCGCCGGTCGCGCGGCTGGCGCCGGTGACCGTCGGCGGCGTCGTGGTCGAGAACGTCACGCTGCACAATGAGGATTACATCAAGGGTTTCGACAGCAACGGCCTGCCGATCCGCGACGGTATCGACGTGCGCATCGGCGACACGGTGGTGATCCAGAGGGCAGGCGATGTCATTCCGCAGATCGTCAGCGTCGTCATCGACAAGCGTCCGGCTGATGCCGTGCCTTACGAATTCCCGCACACCTGTCCGATCTGCGGCTCGCCGGCGACGCGCGAGATCAACGAGAAGACCGGCAAGGAGGATTCGCGCCGGCGCTGTACCGGCGAACTGATCTGCCCGGCGCAGGCCGTGGAAGGACTGCGCCATTTCGTATCGCGCGGTGCTCTCGATATAGAAGGCCTTGGCGCGGAAAACATCGACACCTTCTTCAATGCGGGATTGATCAAGACAGCCGCCGATATCTTCACGCTCAGGGATCGCCGTTCGGCCGTCACCAAGGCTCTGGCCGAACGACGCGAGGAGCAGGCCAGACAGCGCGAACAAGCGTCCGGCAAGACGCGCAAGAATGTGCGCAGCGTCGAGGACCGCAACTATGAAGGCCTGGACAAGCTGTTCGCGGCCATAGACGCGCGCCGCGAGCCGGAACTCGATCGCTTCATCTTCGCGCTCGGCATCCGCCATATCGGCGAGACGACGGCGGCCGTGCTGGCCCGCACCTTCTCGACCATCGAGGAACTGATCCGCGTCGGCAAGGAGACGGCCGCGGCGGAGGATCCGCACACCGTCTTCCCATCGATCAACGGCATTGGCGACACGGTGATCGATGCGCTGCGCGATTTCTTCGGCAATGAGCGCAATGACGACGTGCTCGAGAAGCTGCTCGATCAGGTCAAGCCGAAGCCGTATATCGTCACGGTCTCGGCCGATAGCGAGGTCGCCGGCAAGACCATCGTCTTCACCGGCTCGCTGGAAAAGATGACGCGCTCGGAAGCCAAGGCGATGGCCGAGCGTCTCGGTGCCAAGGTTGCCGGCTCGGTTTCGGCCAAGACCGACCTGCTGGTGGCCGGACCCGGCGCCGGCTCGAAGCTCAAGCTTGCCGGTGAACTCGGCGTCGAAGTCATCGACGAGGACACTTGGCTGCAGCGGGTCGGCAAGGCGTGATGGAGAGTGCGTTCAAAGGGTTGGGCCCAAAGGCCATTCCGTTCCTGAAGGCGCTGGATTTCCACCAGAGCCGGGAGTGGTTCCAGGAGAACCGCGACCTCTTCGAAAGCGAATTGCGCGATCCGCTGGGCGATCTCGTCGACACGCTTACGCAGCGTTTTGCAGAGGCCGGCCTCGGCCTGCGTGGCGATCGCAGGAAGTCGCTGTTCCGCATCAACCGCGACGTTCGCTTCGCCAAGGATAAGCGCCCCTACAACCGGCACCTCTCGGCAATCCTGTCGCCTGACGGTACGAAGATGGAGCAGGGCGTGTTCTACGTTCACATCGGGCTGGAGGGATGCTTTGCCGGCGTTGCCTGGTGGCAGCCGGAGGCGGCGCTGCTGCTGGCGATGCGCCGTTCCATCGAGACATGGCCCGAGAGGTTTCGCGCCATGGTGAAGGCGCTGAACAAGAACGGCCTCGACCTCGATGCCGAAGGCGGCATGAAACGCACGCCGCGCGGCTTCGAGCATGTCACCGACAAAGACCTCGTCGCGGCCATTCGCAACCGGCATTTCGTCGTTCGCCACGTGATCGATCCGGCTGGCATCCACGGGCCGGAACTGGTCGAGGAACTCGTCGACTTCACCTTGCGCGCCAAGCCGCTGCTCGATTGGGGCAGGGCGATCGAGGGCAAGTCGTTGGACTAGGCGCCCCTCTATCTCTTTGTTTCGACGCAATTCCCTGGGCAAAGCGCTACGCGCTTTTGCCGGGAAAACCGTTTCACACTTTTCCTGGAATTGCTCTAGCTGCTGGCGCTCCCAAGCAGCACGACAGGCGCGGGCTACATGCGCATCAACAGCCCGCCGTCGACGGCGAGTTCAATTCCGGTGATGTAACTCGCAGCGTCGGAGAGCAGGAAGAGCGCGGCATTCGCCATGTCCTGCGGTGTGCCAATCCGTCCGAGCGGCGTGTAATCGGCAACGGCAGCGCGCTTCTCTTCGGTATCCCAACGGGCCTGCAATGGGGTGAGTGCCATGCCGGGGCAGATCGCGTTCGAACGGATGCCCTCGCCGGCAAGCTGCATAGCGAGGGACTTTGAAAGCGCGCAGACGCCGGCCTTGGATGCCTGGTAGGCGTCCTGCGGTTTCGGATCGCCCCGGTACCATTGGATCGTCGAGAAATGCACCATCGCCCCACCGCGTCCACCTGAGCGCATATGCGGAACGACCGACCGTGCCGTGTGAACGAAGGATTTCAGATTGATGTTGAAAACCTGGTCCCAGACATCGAGATCCATTTCCAGTGCCGACCTGTCGCGGCCGAACCAGAGCACGCCGGCGACATTGGCGAGATAGTCGATGCCGCCGCGCTCACGGCCCGCCGCATTCACGACCTGCTCGACAAAGGCAGCGTTGGTCAGATCGCCCTGAGCAAAGGTGAGCCTGTCTTTGAATTTGGACAGCGAGACCGGGGCGGGCTTGACGTCGATGGCGGTAACCGACGCGCCGGCTTCGAGCAGCGCAAGCGCGATCGCCTCGCCCATGCCGCCGCCAGCGCCGGCGACGACCGCGTGCCTGCCGGTGAAATCATAAACGATCATCCGCAACCTCTCCGTGCTTCGCGCGCCCCAAGACTTCAGTTTCGCTGATTGTTGGCTCAAACGAATTCGTCTGACTTTCCAACCGCTCGCTCCTACATATCAGCGCAATTTGGGAATGGGATATGTCAGCAGAGACCTTGACGGAAAATTCTTTGGCCAGCGACTTCTGGCAAGGCGTGCGGCTCTCCATGCCTGTCGTGGTGGCGTCGGCGCCGTTCGCGGTGCTGTTCGGGGCGCTTGCCGTCGACAATGGCTTCTCGGTCCTTGAAGCCTTCCTGATGAGCGCGCTGGTCTATGGCGGCGCCAGCCAGATGGTCGGCATCCAGCTGTTCGGCCAGCATGTCGCGCCGTGGCTGATCGTGCTGTCGATCTTCGCCGTCAATTTCCGCCACGTTCTCTACTCCGCCGGCATCGGCCGGCGCATCGCGCACTGGCCTGTCGTCAGCCAAGCGCTCGGCTATTTCATCCTTACCGATCCGCAATTCGCGGTGGCCGAGGCGCGGGCGCAATCGGGACAGACGGTCGGCTTCGCCTGGTATCTAGGGCTGGGCCTGCCAGTCTATGTGTTCTGGGTGGTCGAAAGCGCACTCGGCGCGCTCTTCGGCAAGCTCATTCCCGACACGCATGCGCTGGGCATCGATTTCCTGCTGCCGATCTATTTCCTCGGCCTCGTGATGGGCTTCCGCAAACGGCCGCTATGGCTGCCAGTGGTCATTGCCAGTGCTTGTGCCTCGATCATCGCCTACAAGACGGTCGGCTCGCCCTGGCACGTCTCGATCGGCGCCATCGCCGGCGTGCTGCTCGCCGTCATCCTGCCGCCGCACCATAGCGGCGTGGAGACAAGGCGATGAGCACGACATTCTGGATCATCATCGCCGGCGCGATCGCCACCTATTTGACGCGCATCGGCGGGCATCTGGTCATCTCCCGCTTCGAGAACATCCATCCACGCGTAGAGGCCGGCCTCAACGCGGTGCCCGCGGCGGTGCTGACGACACTGGTGGCGCCTGAACTGTTGAATGCCGGGCCGGCGGAATGGGCAGCGCTGGTTGTCACGGCGGTGGCTTCGCTGCGCGGCGGGCTGATGTCGATGTTTTTGGCGGGAGCGGCGGTTCTGATTTTGGCGCGGCAGTCTGTAGGGTAGAGTTCGAGGCGCTATCGTTTCGAACGTCCGCGCTGCCCCTCATCTGCCTGCCGGCATCTTCTCAGTGACGGGGAGAAGGGACTGGCCGCAACGCTGGCGCTCTTACTTGCAACGTTGAAAATTGGCGAAACCATTGGTGGCGGCATCCTTCTCCCCGTCACTATACGGGGAGAAGTGCCCGGCAGGGCGATGAGGGGCAGCGCCGACCTTTGAAGGCTCGTACCTCAAATCTTCGCGTCGTGCGGCAGCGGCGCGGTGGCCTTTTCCAGCCATGCCAGCGTCTCGCCGTCGAGCATCGGGCCGATCTCGGCCAGCACTCGGGCATGATAGGTGTCGAGCCAGTGCAGTTCCTCGCGCGTCAGCAGATCGGACCGCACAAGCCTGAGGTCGATCGGCGCCAGCGTCAGTGTCTCGAAGCCATGCATGGCGATGTCGCCGCCCTCGATTTGTTCGGCCGGCGTCACCAGGATGAGGTTCTCGATGCGGATGCCGTAGGAGCCTTCCTTGTAATAGCCCGGCTCGTTGGACAGCATCATGCCTTCGAGCAGCTTTTCGGTGCCGGTGCGGGCGATGCGCTGCGGGCCTTCATGCACGGCCAGGTAGGAGCCGACGCCGTGGCCGGTGCCATGGGCGAAGTCGCAGCCATGTTTCCACAGCGCCATGCGGGCGACGGCGTCGATTTCGGAGCCACGCGTGCCGGCGGGGAAGCGCAGCGTCGAAATGCCGATCATGCCTTTCAGCACCAGCGTGAAGCGCTCGCGCATCTCCTCGGTCGGCTGGCCGATCGGCACGGTGCGGGTGATGTCGGTGGTGCCGTCCTGATACTGCGCGCCGGAATCGAGCAGGAACAGTTCGCCGGCCTTGAGCTTGCGGCTGGTGGCGCGTGACACCCGGTAATGCATGATGGCGCCGTTCGGGCCGGCGCCGGAAATGGTGTCGAACGACACGTCGCGCAGCGGCATCTGGGTTTCCTCGCCAGTCTGCCGTCGCGTGTCTTCCAGCCTGGTGACGACCGCGATCTCATCGAGCGAGCCGGGTTTTTGGCGCTCCAGCCAGCACAAGAGCTTCGCCACCGCCGCGCCGTCACGCCGATGCGCGGCGCGCGATCCGTTGATCTCGGCCTGGTTCTTGGTGGCGCGCGGGATGCGGGCCGGGTCGGGCGCGGCAATCACGGTGCCGCCATTGTCCTCGACCAGCATGCGCAGCCGATCGGCGGCCAGCACCGGGTCGAGAGCGATCTTCGCGCCGCCCTTGGCAAGCGCCACGATCGCCGCTTCGAATTCGCCGGGCTCATGCAGGTCGGCAAGCTGGGTGAGATAGGCCGCGACCTGGCGCGAGAATTTGCGCTTGTCCATGAAAAGCTGGTGCGATCCATCGGCGGCGAGGATGGCGAAGCCGAGCGCCAGCGGCGTGTGCGGCACGTCGCCACCACGGATGTTGAAGGCCCAGGCGATGGAAGAGGGGTCGGTCAACACCGCGTGGGTGGCGCCGTCCTTGCCGATTGCTGTTGCCAGCCGCGCCAGCTTGTCCTTGGCGAGCTCGCCGGCAAAGCCGATCGGGTGCAGCTCGACGGGAGCCACCGGTGCCGCGGGCTGATCCTTCCAGATGATGTCGATCGGGTTCTTGGCCAGTGGCACCAGCACGGCGCCGGTCTTGTCGGCCGAGGCCTGCAGCGCCTTGACCTCACCGATCGTGTGCAGCCAGGGATCAAAGCCCAGCCGCGCGCCCTTGCCGATATTATCCTTGAGCCAGACGGCGGGCGGGTTGTCGACCAGACTTTCGATCGAAAATATGTCGAGATCGACCTCACTCCGCACCTGCAGAGTATAGCGCCCATCGACAAAGATGAAGGCGCGGTCGCGCAGCACGATGGCGACGCCGGCCGAGCCGCTGAAGCCGGTCAGCCATTTCAGCCGTGCCGAACGATCGGCGACATATTCGCCCTGATGCTCGTCCGCTCGCGGCACGATAAAGCCATCGAGGCCATTGGCGGCCAGCCACTGGCGCAGCAGCGCCACGCGCGGCTTGCCGACCGTCGGGTCGCCCGCGGAATCGAAGGTCTGGAACATGATGGGCCTCCTGATACTGGCGTGACCGTAGCCTATGGGCCCGGAAATCGGAATCGATTTCAGGTCGGCGCAAACTGCTACAGCGTCGCTTGGCTGACAACCGAGTGAGCTTGGTCCAGCGGCCGAACGAAGTGCCTGCTCAGTGCTTGAGGTGGATGGTCACCCAGCCCTCGCGGTGCAACGTGCTGATGTGGCGGAAGTTCTGGCCGATATAGGCCGAGACGACGGCGTCGCGCTGGCGATCGAGAATGCCTGACAGCACGATCGAGCCGCCCAGCGCGATATGGCCGGCCATTTGCGGCGCCAGCCGCATCAGCGGCCGCGCCAATATGTTGGCGACGATCAGATCGAAGGGTGCACGTTTGCCGAAGATCGGGTGGTGAAAGCCCGGCGCGGTCACTGTTTCGATGAGTGTCTTGACGCGGTTGAGCCGCGCATTGGCGGCGGCGACCTTGACCGCCACCGGATCGATGTCGGTGGCCAGCACCGGAATATGCGCCAGCTTGGCCACTGCAATCGCCAGCACGGCGCTGCCGGTGCCGAGGTCGAGCGCATTGCGCGGGTGCTCGCGCCGCACGACCTTCTCCAGCATTTCCAGGCAGCCGGAGGTGGTGCCGTGATGGCCGGTGCCGAAGGCAAGGCCGGCCTCGATCTCGATGGCGAGTTCGCCGCTGCGGCGCTTGCCTCGGTCATGCGCGCCATGGACAAAGAAACGGCCGGCGCGCACCGGCTTCAAGCCTTCCAGCGAGCGCGCCACCCAGTCGATGTCGGGCAGTGCCTCGCGCTCGACCGGCTTCGCCAGAGCGATGCTGGCGAGAATGTCCTTCATCCGTGCCTCGACCGCGTCGACGTCGCCATCGGCATAGAGCGAGACCTCGTGGATGTCCTGGTCCTCGTCGACTTCCAGCACGGCGATCGGCAGGCCTTCATCCTCGAAAGCCATCTCGAGCGCCGCGAAGATGCGCTCGGCCTCGATCTTTCCGGTGGTGAAATGCAGCCTGGTCTGGGTCATGGAGTTAAGTTTCCACCTTGAGCTTGATCTGGTCCGAAAACCGGTTTCCACTTTTCGGGATCAAGCTCTAGCCCTTGGCCGCCAGGCGCTTCAGCTTCTCAACGGCGGTCTCTGCGCTTTCGCCATAGGCGATCGTGCCGGCAAAGTCGCCCTTGCCGTTGAGCAGCAGCACCGAGGCGGTGTGGTCCATCGTGTAGTCACCGTCGCCGGTGTCGACCTTCTTCCAGTAGATGCCGAACGACTTGGCCATGGCATGAACCTTGTCCGGATCGCCGGTAATGCCGGTGATGCGGTCGGAGAAATTGCTGACATAGGCGTTCATCACCGGCGGCGTATCACGCTCCGGATCGACCGAGACGAAATAGGCATGCAAGTTCTTGCCGTCGTCGCCGAGCGTCTTCAGCCAGCCGGAGAGTTCGAACAAGGTCGTCGGGCAGACTTCGGGGCAGTGGGTGAAGCCGAAGAAGACGACACTGGGCTGCCCGCGGAACGCGGCCTCGGTGATCGGTGCGCCTTTCTGGTCGACCAGGGTGAAGGGCGCGCCGAACGGTTCGCCGCCATAATGGCCGCGATACCAGTCGAAGGTCAGCCAGCCGATGCCGGCCGCCATCAGGACGAGAATACCGACCAGGATAGAACGCATCATCAGAAAGGTCCGTCTGCAGAAATCATCGCGCCGGCTCAACGCCGCGCCGGTGCGACAGTCTTAGCGGTTCGGCCCCGCGCAGGCAAAGTGCCGCGTTGCCGCAACCACGGTGGTGTCGACATATCCGCTTGCAAAGCCGTGCGGTCCGCCCCACCTGAGACCGGCAACTCGAACCGCAGGAGGCTCCCCTTGCTCGAACTGGTTGGGCTCGAACTGATTGGGCGAAAATTGGTTGGCGGCGCGTTGGCCGCATGCGTCCTGCTTGGCGCCGGTAGCGCCGTCGCCGAGGAAGTCGGCAAGGTCGGCGTCGACTGGGTCGGCAATGACATCATCGTCGAAGCGATCAAGGATCCTAAGGTTGAGGGTGTGACCTGCCATGTTTCCTATTTCGACCGCAGCATCATCGATCGCCTGCACAAGGGCAACTGGTTCGAGGACCCCTCCGATTCATCCATCTCCTGCCGTCAGACCGGCCCGATCACCATCGGCGACATCGACACGAGCGAGGGCGGCGAAGAGGTTTTCAAGCAAGGCATCAGCCTGATCTGGAAGAAGCAGGTGGTGAACCGTATCTACGACAAGGCCAACGAGACGTTGATCTACCTTTCGCACTCGCGTCAGGTGCAGAACGGCTCGGCCAAAATGTCGGTCACAACGGTGCCGCTCTACGGCCAGAACGTCGTGTGGAGCAAGGGCAAGCCGAAATAGGCGCGGTCTGACCTTTCAGGAACTGGTCTGACGGACGATTGTCCCGCTTGCGGGACCAATCGCTCGGGGGTAAAGCCGCCGAATGGACCGTTCCGAAAACCTCGTCCTCAAAGATCCAGAACCGCGCATCCATCCGACCGCGGACCTGAAGGCATGCAAGCTTGGCCGCTACGCTTCGATCGGCGAGCGGGTGGTGTTGCGCGAGGTGAGCGTCGGCGACTTCTCCTATTTCGAGCGCCATGCCGAGGCGATCTATACGACGATCGGCAAATTCTGCTCGATCGCGGCCAACAGCCGCATCAATGCGCTGGAACATCCGATCGACCGGCTGACCCAGCACAAGGTCAGCTATCGGCCGAACGAGTATTTTCGCTGGCTGGGTGTCGATGCGGCGTTCCGCGAGCGGCGGCGGGCGAAAGCGGTGACCATTGGCCATGATGTCTGGATCGGCCACGGCGCGGTGATCATGCCAGGCGTCACGATCGGCAATGGCGCGGTCATCGGCGCCAATGCGGTGGTGACGCGGGACGTGCCATCCTACACGATCGCCGCCGGGGTGCCAGCGAAGCCGCTCCGGCCACGCTTTGCTCCTGAAATAGCCGCACGGATCGAAGCTCTCGCCTGGTGGGATTGGCCGGTCGAGAAAATCGCCAGGGCGGTTCCCGACATCCAGGCAATGCCGATCGAGGCCTTCCTCGATCGCTGGGAAGACGACGAGGCTTGAGACCGCCGGTCGTCTTCGGTCCGCGGTTTCCGGACTGAAACCCCTTCCGCCATGCGGGGGTGGCGCGGCGGAAGGGGCCGGAGGTAAACCGCTTTGAAGCGGGCGGAACAGGCACTTTTGCCTGCACGGTTACCCTCGCATTAAACTGATAAAGTGTGTCTTTCGTCTCATGCGCGCAGTGCGTGTATTCGATTGTATTTGTTGCCGGCGGGAACCTGAAACGGCCGCCGATGGTTTCTCATCGCGGCAGCCATGACGGATTTCGACAGATGGAAAAGCTTTTCACCAAGATCGCCAACTGGGTCGCCCACGTGACCGGCCTGCCGCTGACATTTGCCGTCTGCGGCCTGATCATCATCGTCTGGGCGGCAAGCGGACCATTCTTCGGTTTCTCGGACACCTGGCAATTGGTGATCAACACCGGCACCACCATCATCACCTTCCTGATGGTGTTTCTCATCCAGAACACCCAGAACCGCGACGGTGCGGCGATCCAGACGAAGCTCGACGAACTGATCCGGGTGAGCCGTGCCCACAACCACTTCATCGGCATCGAGCACCTGACGGAGTCCGAGGTCGAGGAAATCCGCGCCAAATGCGAACGGGCCGCCCGACGGCATGACAACAAGATCGCCGCCATGGCCGCAAAGAAAGCCTTGTCGCAAAAGCGAACTCCGAAAAAGCACGCGGCTTGAAAATCAGTCTTTCATGAAAGCCGCGAAAGCATCCTTGTGGTTCGGGTGCCAGCGCGACAGAGCAGGGCGGTTCTCGATAATGTCGCCGATCGCCCATGCCATGCGCTTTTCGTCCAGCGGCCGTGCTACTTCGTTGTCCGGGCACAAGATGTAGAAGTCGCCCCTGACCAGGGATTCCAACATGAAATCAACGACCTGCTCGCCAGTCCAGGCGCCGGCCGGTTTTTCCGTCGCACCCTCGGTGAGGCCGGTATAGGTGAAGCCGGGGATGAGCAGATGCGCTGACAGGCGAGCGCCGGGTTCGTTGCGCAGCGCATGCGCCAGGCCTTCGGTGAACGTCTTCACGCCGGCCTTGGAGACGTTGTAGGCAAGGTTGCCGGGCGGCGTGGTGATGCCTTGCTTGGAGCCGGTGTTGACGATCAGGCCCGGCCTGGCCGACGCCAGCATGCGCGGCGCGAAGGCTTCGACGCCATGTACGACACCCCAGAAATTGATGTTGAGCAGCCGTTTCCAGGCATCGCGGTTTTCCCAGGGTTTTCCCGGATTGTCGCCGACGCCGGCATTGTTCATCAGCAGCGAGACCTCGCCGAAAGCGCCGAATGCCCGGTCAGCGAGACGATCGACCTCATCGGCCTTCGAAACATCTGATGCAACGGCCAGCACGGCATCGCTGCCGGCAATGGCCGACACGGTGCGGGAAGCATCATCAAGGCGTGTCCCGCCAATGTCGGCGAGCACGATCCTCATGCCCATCAGCGCAAGCCGTTTTGCGGCTGCCAGGCCAATGCCGCTGGCAGCGCCGGTGATGACGGCGGTGTTGCCGGGACCAAGGGCGGGCAGGGCGGTCTGAATCTCTGTGTCGGGGATCATCGGCGATGGTTTCCTTCTTGCGATGGCGCAGAACTTAGCGCCGCAACAAGCTTGCGCAAGCCTCTGTCGGCCCGCTGCGCCCGAAGACCCACTCCACACATCCAAGGCGTTGTTTTCACGCCTGTCCTTGTCTCGAAACCGCGGCGGGCGCCAGGGTGAGATGGATTGGTTCGGGTTGACCAGGCCGGTCGAGGCTGCGCATGCTGCCCCGGCAAAAGGAGACTTTGCCGGGGCAAAAGGAGACTTTTGCCGGGGCAAATGGAGATTTTCGATTGACGGACTGGGTCGCAATTCTGAAGGAGCAGACCGCCATCGGCGACCAGATGGGGCGCGAGGTGTCGCAGATGCTGGCCAACCCCGACATCAGCGAAGCCCAGGTGAAAACACTGTTCTCGGCGCTGGAAAAACAGGCCGAGTTCGTCGAGAAACTGCGTATGGCACTGGAGAAATTCGGCCATGATTTCTCGATCATCAAGGCGGCTGAGCGGCTGGAGGAGCGCTATGCCGACCTGGCCGCCTCGGTGGCGGAAAAGCTGAAAGCGATGCGCAAGTAGCAATTCCAGGAAAGCGCGTAGCGGCTTTCCCTCAGGATTGGGCGAACGACTAGACCGCAGCTATTTTTCGATCATCCGCGAAAAACGCGTATCGGGCACCAGCCAGACCAAGGCAATGGCAACATAGAGCGCCACACCAATCCACCGGCTGAGGAAGGTGAGCGCGATGGCCGCAATGTAGACGGCGAGCGAGAGCCTTCCTTTGCGATCCCTGCCGATTGCCTTGGCGAAGGCGGTATCCGGCCCGTGCAGCCGACGCAGCGCGAGGACGAGGAAGCTGTAAGCCGTCGCGCACAGAACGAGGTCTAGCCCATAGACGGCGACTGGGACCGTGGCAAAATGGTTCTCGCCCATGAAAGCGGTCGTTACCGGCATCAACGACAGCCAGAACAGGAGATGCAGGTTGGCCCACAGCACGGCGCCGTCGACGCGCTGCACGGTGTGGAACATGTTGTGCAGATTGTTCCAGTAGAGGCCGACATTGATGAACGACAGCACGTAACAGAAGAAGATCGGCCACAACGGTGCCAGGGCGGAAAAATCCTCGCCATGCGGCACTTTCAGTTCCAGCACCATGATGGTGATGATGATGGCCACCACACCGTCGGTGAACGCCTCGACCCTGCCTTTGCCCATGATTCCAGCCTTTTTGCCCGCAAACGAATTGTCGAAAGAAAGTAAATTGTTAGCTTATGTTGCCGGGCCGATAAACGGCACCTGGGAAATTCCTCAACTACGTCAGGGGAAACTCCGGCACCGGAGCCGCTGAATTGATGATCGGCATTGGCCGCTTGTTGACTTTTCCTGCTGCTTTCTCTTCCTTTGATGCAACCCCTGGTCGAACCAGTCGAGCGGCCGGGATCGAATGGAGGGACTGATGAGATTTCGATTTCTGCTTGCGATAGCGACCATTCTGGCCGCGGTCCTCGGGACATCCGCAGCGGCCTTTGCCTACAGCGCCCACACCACGACCAGCCTCAATGTCCGCACCGGGCCCGGCGCGGGATACGCCAAGGTCGGGACGCTGCCGGCCGGTTTCAGGGTTGACGTGACCGGCTGTGAGCCGGGCTGGTGCAGGATCCATGGCGGCGGTGTCAGCGGCTGGGCAAGTTCCGGCTATCTGTCGCGGGCCCATGTCGTTCGCCCGCCGCATCGGCCGCCGCACTGGCACCACAGGCCGCATCGCCCTCCGCACCACCGCCCGCCGCACAGACCGCGCCCCGGCAAGTGCAAGATCGCGCCCGGTTTTCCCTGCAAATAATTGGTTGCTGGATGTCGTGATGGCTCGAGGGAGTGCCCGATCCGAGCCCGTTCACCGAGGCCTCCCGTTCAGGCCTGGGCCCACCGTGGTGTCAGGAGCCTGCCAGCCGGCCGGAACGTCGGGGGATGAGAACGCGTTAGGGTCGCTATCCCCGAAGCCGGTAGCGAGGTTTGGCCATGACCTTTCGTGATTTGGCGCATACGCAAGAACAGGCTCGCGGCGACGCCCTTGCCATTCCGACTGTCGCCGCGTTGATCGCCGTGCTGTTTGCCGGCAGCACAGCGCTGACGCCGCTCTATGTCATCTACAAGCAGCAATTCGGCTTTTCGCAGATCACGCTGACGCTGGTCTACGCGGTCTATGTCGTGGGCAATCTCGGCGCCTTGCTGGTGTTCGGCGGCGCGTCCGATGTTGTCGGGCGCCGGCCCGCGGCCCTGGCCGCCATGGTCGTCGCCATCGTCAGCGCGTTTGTCTTCCTGTTCGCCGAAAATGTCCTCTCGCTCGACATAGCCCGCATCCTGAGCGGGCTCGGCATCGGTGTCGGCGCTGGGACCGGGACGGCGTGGATCGCCGAACTCCTCCCCGATGCCGACAAGTCGCGCGCCAGCGTCATCACAACCAGCACCAATTTCCTCGGCCTCGGGTTGGGTGCGCTTGTCTCAGGACTGCTGGCTCAGTATGAGCCCTGGCCGTTGCGGCTGGTCTTCATCGTCTATCTGGCGGCACTCGTGGTGGTGGCCATCCTGATCTGGCGCACGCGCGAAACCGTGTCGAAGCCGGGCAGCCTCAATCAGATTTCCATGCGGCCGCGGCTTTCCGTGCCGGAGGATATCCGGGCGCGCTTCGTTGCGCCGGCGGTGACCGGTTTTGGCGCCATGGCGTTGGTCGGCTTCTACGCAGCGCTGGCGCCGAGCATCCTGGCGCAGCAACTGCATGAGACGAACCACGCCGTCGCCGGCGCGTTGTTCTTCGAACTGGCGATCGTTGCGGCGATCAGCATCGTGGCGCTGATGCGCCTGCAAAGCAGCAAGGCCATGCTGGCGGCGCTGGCCTTGATGATCCCAAGCGTCCTGCTGGTGGTGGCGGCGCAGGTGCTGGCCTCGATGGCACTGATGGTCGCAGCGACGGCGTGCTGTGGCGTTGCGGCAGCGCTCGGTTACCGTGGTGGCCTGCAGGTGGTGAACGAGATCGCGCCGCGGGATCGCCGCGCCGAAGTGGTGTCCAGCTTCTTCATCTGTTGCTTTGTCGGCAACGCCTTGCCTGTCATCGGTATCGGCATCGTATCGACCTATGCCAGCCCCGTCGCCGCGAGCCTCGCATTCGCCGGCATGATCGTCGTGTTTGCGCTGGTGGCGCTTGCCTTTGGACTGAAATACAGGCGTTGAAGCCAAGAACCGATCGGGCAGGGACTTCAGCCATTCGGCGTCTCAGGTGAAAGATGCGCGCGCTGGCGCGGCACGCCGAGCCCGGTGTCCGGAGGCTCGCCGGCGGCGAGCCTGTTCTCGATCATATGCATGGTGCGCCAGCGGCCGAAGCGGTAGTAGGCAGCGGCCAGAACCAGCGAGGTGATCGAGCCCGCCGGAAAGCTCCACCATAGCGCTTCCACGCCGAGCACGCCGCGCATGAAATAGGCAAAGCCGGTGCGCACGACCAGCACCGAGATCACCAGGATGATCAGCGGCGGCATCACGGCACCGGTGGCGCGCACGGTGGCGAACAGCACGATGGTGATGCCGAACAGGACGAACGACCAGGATGCCACGGTGTTGATGTGGGCGGCGATGTCGATCGCCGCGCTGTCGCTGCTCAGGAACAGGCTGAGGATCGAACGGTCGAAAAGCCACAGCAGCGCGACCAGGGCGCCGGTCAGGACGAGGTTGAAGCCGACGCCGGAGGCGGCGACGCGGCCGATCCGGTCCCAGCGGCCGGCACCGACATTCTGCGCCGCCATCGAGGAGACCGCGGCGCCGATGGCGAGCGCCGGCATCTGGATGTAGGTCCACAGCTGCGCGGCGATGCCATAGGCGGCGGCGACCTGCGAGCCATAGGAATTGACGATGCCCATCACCGTCAGGGCCGCCGCCGAGATGACGATCATCTGCAGGCCCATCGGCACGCCCTTGAAGACGACGATGCGCAGCAAAGCGGGATCGGGCCGCAGCAGCGCGAGGTTGGCGCCGGCCAGCCGCAACGGATGCTTGCGCGCATAGAGCACGACGAGGATGGCGATGACACTCACCGTCTGGCCGATCAGCGTCGAGGTCGCCGATCCGGCGATGCCGAGTTGCGGGAAGGGCCCGATGCCACGGATCAGCAGCGGGTTGAGCACGACATCGAGGACAACCGCCAGCGCCATGAAGATGAAAGGCGTGCGTGAATCGCCCGCACCGCGCAGCACGGTCATGACGAAGGACAGAAGGTTCATCATCGGCACGGCGACGAAGATGATGCGCAAATAGGAACGCGCCAGCGGCAAGGCGTCGGCCGGTGTGCCGAGCGTGTTGAGGATGGCGTCGACCCAGATCCAGCCACAGACCGCGAAGATCACCGAGACGAGGAAAAAGAAAGTGGCGCTGGTGCCGACGATGCGGCGCGCCTCGGGCAGGTCGCGGGCGCCGACTGACTGCGCCACCAGGATCGTGGCCGCCATGCCGATGCCGAACACGGTGCCGAGGATCAGGAACAGCACGAGGTTGGCGTTGGAGGTGGCGGTCAGCGCCGATTCCCCAAGGAAACGGCCAACCCAGACAGCATTGATCGAACCGTTGAGCGACTGCAGCACGTTCGAGCCGAGCACCGGCAGGGCGAACAGCAGCAGCGTGCGCGGGATCGGCCCGCTGGTCAGGTCGCCGGTGCGCCGACGTGCCGGCATTTTCTCGTCCATGGCGGGGAACTCGGCAAAGCTGATTTGGATCCGGTCCATGATGATATCGCAGGCCGGATCGAGATGCACCCCTGCGCGGGCGAACCGTGGCCGAGGTGCTGGTCCTTCGATCGTGCCAGCCACGGCGAGGGCGGACGCGCCCGGCGCGTCCGCCCTCGCCGTGTCGCTACTTCTTGCCGAGCCCTGGAAGCGTGACCTGATAGACCAGGAACATGGTGTCGACATCGGCGCCGTCGTCGGCCCTGTAGGGCGCGCCGACCTGAAAACCGTCCTGAGCGAGGAAGTCGTTGTCGTTGGCGACGAACAGGAAATAGTCGTCGGGCAGCTTCGGATCCAGCACACTCGCCAGCGACATCGCTTCCCATTTCTCGGAGAGGTTGTTGTGGTCGTTCGGCGCGCCATTGTGCAGGCCGAAGCGGTTGAGCTGGGCATTGTCGTTGATGTCGATGAACGGGGTCAGCTTGGCCGGCGTCACGGACGGGTCGAGCACACCCTTGGGGGCGACCGGCTTGTCCTTGTCGAAATCCGTGCCGGCGATGTCGGTTGCGGCGGAGACATCGACGATGTTGATCTCGCGGTAGAGCGAGGTGTCGCCCTTCACGCCCTGGCCGTTGCCGCTGTCGCGCGCCAGCATCAGGAATGATTTGTCAGACAGCGCCACGATCTCGCTTTGGGCGGCGACCTTGGTCTTGCCCTTGGCATCCTTGAACACCGGCAGCGGCACGACATATTCATGCGCCAGCTTCAGATGGGCGAGGTCGGAGGCGTCATAGACCAGCGCACGGGTGTTCTGCCGGGTCGAAGCGGAATCGCCGCCATCCTGCCTGGCCGCCGACTGCAGCACGGCGATCAGGAACTTGCCGTCCGGCGTCATCGCCATGCCTTCGAGGCCCTGGTTGTTCTGGCGGCCGGTCTCGGGATCTTTCGGGTCGGGCTCGGCAGCGCCTGGGCCGGGATTGTCCGAAGAGAAATTCGGCGTGCCCTTGCGCATCGGCACGAGGGCTGCCGGCGGCTGGGTCGCCGACAGCAGGCGGCCTTGCGCGGAGAACCGGTAGATATTGGGGCCATATTCGTCGGAGATGAACATCGAGCGGTCGGGCAGCCGCACGATCGCCTCGTTGTCGAGGGCGAGCTTGCCATTGCTGGCGGCAGGCAGCATCGGCATGTCGCCGGCGGCCGCGCGTACATCCGACAGCGGATCGAGGCCGGTGGCATCAGCGCCCTTGTCGTCGGTGAGCAGCATGGTGTCGGCAAGCGTCGCCTTGACCTCCGTCTCCGCCTGCGCGGCGGCGCCTGGTGCCGCCGGGGTAAACTCGATGCCGATCGTGTTGAGGCGCGGCCGGTAATCGGTGGTGCCGGCGACGTTATAGCCGCGATCGGGCAGCAGCCAGAGAGAACCCTTGTAGCCGGCCGCGTCACGCGTCCAGCCGGATGTGTCGATCGCCATGCCGGAGCCCGAGCCAAACGTCTCGCCGAACTTGTCGCGCTGAGCGGCCGGGATGCGGCCGACGCCGATCAGGCCCTTGTTGACGAAGCCGCCGACGGTCGCGGTGCTGTCGGCGAGCGCCGGCGTCAAGGCGGTGAACAAGGCCAGCGCGACGCCGAGCGACGCGGTTCGGTGCAGGTGTTTCATGGATGATCCTCTTGTGACGGATGTGCCGGGGCGGCCGAAGGACGAAAAGCTGAAAGAGGCGGCACATCGATGATGCCGCGCGCCGCCCCGAAAATCGGTCTAAGGCGCGAACATGATGCTTGCGTGACAGTGCGAACATGCCTGTCCGCCGGTATGTTCGCAGGCCGATAAAACACGCGCTCGGGCGAAAGAATTGATTGTCCACCGCGCATCGGCTCGGCCCGGCGAGCTGCATCGGTCATCCACTGGACACTTATGTCTAGTACATATATGATGCGGTTTCTGACAGATCGGGAGGAAGCCTTGAAGTCGCACTATCGCGCAGTGGTTATCGGGGGTGGCGTGGTCGGCGCCTCGGTGCTTTACCATCTGACGCGGTTCGGCTGGTCTGAAGTAGCGCTGATCGAACGCGCCGAACTGACGGCGGGTTCGACCTGGCATGCGGCGGCGGGGTTCCATGCCCTCAATGCCGACCCCAATGTGGCGGCGCTGCAGGATTACACCATCAATCTCTATCGTGAGATCGAGGCTGAATCCGGCCGGGATATCGGCCTGCACATGACCGGCGGCGTCAACATCGCCAGCGATCCCCAGCGCTGGGAATGGCTGAAATCGGCATGGGCGGTGTTCCAGTCGGTCGGTATCGAGACCGCCCGGCTGGTGAGTCCACAAGAGATCAAGGAACTCTGCCCGATCGTCGATGTCACCGGCGTGCTCGGCGGCCTGCACGATTCCAACGAAGGCCATCTCGACCCTTACGGCACCACGCATGCCTATGCCGGTGCCGCGAAGAAGCGCGGCGCCGACGTCATCCTGCGCAACCGTGTCGTCGAGCTGAAGTCGCGCGCCGATGGCCATTGGGACGTCGTCACCGAGCAGGGCACCATCGTCGCCGAGCATGTCGTCAACGCCGGCGGCTTGTGGGCAAAGCAGCTCGGCCGCATGGCCGGCGTCGACCTGCCGGTAACGCCGATGGAGCATCATTATTTCATCACCGAGGACATTCCGGAGATCGCGGCACTCAACCGGGAGATCGGCATCGCCGTCGATCTCGACGGCTTTTCCTACCTACGGCAAGAGCGCAAGGGCGTGCTGCTCGGTGTCTACGAGCAGAACCCGAAGCACTGGAACATGGACGGCGCGCCATGGGACTACGGCATCGAGCTGATCCCGGAAGACATCGACCGCATCAGCCCGGAACTCGCCAAGGCGCATGAACGCTTTCCGTGCCTGGCGACGGCCGGCATCCGAAAATGGGTCAACGGCGCTTTCACTTTCACCCCCGACGGCAATCCGATCGTCGGACCGGTGCGCGGCTTGAAAAACTATTGGGTCGCCTGCGGCGTCATGGCCGGCTTCAGCCAGGGCGGCGGCGTCGGCAAATCGCTGGCCGAATGGATGATTTTCGGCGAGCCGCAGGCCGACATCTTCGGCATGGACATTGCCCGCTACGGTGCCTTCGCCGCCAACCGGGAATATCTCAAGCAGACGACGCGGCAATTCTATTCACGCCGTTTCGTCATGACCTTTCCCAATGAGCGGCTGCCGGCCGGCCGGCCTTTGAAACGCCCCGGCGCCTATGACGGCATGAGCGCGGCGGGCTGCGAATGGACAGCATCGTGGGGGCTGGAAATCCCGGCCTATTTCGCACCGATGGGTTTTCGCGAAAACACCACGCTCAAGCGCTCCAATGCCTTCGATATCGTCGGCGACGAGGCGCTGCAGGCACGGCGTGCCGCCGGCCTCGTCGATATCTCGGCCTATTCGCGCTACGCGGTGTCCGGCCCGGGCGCCGAGGCATGGCTCGACCGGCTGCTTGCCTGCAAGCTGCCGAAAGCCGGACAGGCGCGGCTGGCGCCCATGCTCGGCCCAGACGGGCGGCTGAAGGGCGATCTCACTGTCATCAACTGGGGCGACGGCGACCATTGGCTGATGGGCTCCTACTATCTCAGGGAATTCCACATGCGCTGGTTCGAGAGCCAGGCGGCGCAGGGCGTCGCGGTGTCAGACATTTCCGACGCGATGACCGGCTTCCTGCTGACCGGGCCGAATGCGCGCAAGATACTGGAGCGCACCACGCATCAGGATGTGTCGGCCGCGGCGCTGCCGTTCATGGCCTGCGGTGCGTTCGACATCGGCATGGTGCGCGCGCGGGTGGCGCGCCTCTCCATCGCCGGCGAGCTGGGCTTCGAGATCAGTTGCCCCGTGACCATGCACGCCACGCTGCGCGAGACGCTGCTTGCCGCCGGTGAGGATCTCGGCCTGGCCGAGATCGGCCACTACGCGCTCAATGCGCTCCGGCTGGAGAAGAGCTTCGGCATCTGGTCGCGCGAATTCACGCAGGGCTATACGCCCCGCCGGGCCGGCCTCGACCGTTTCATCGCCTTCGACAAGGGCGATTTCGTCGGCCGCGAAGCGGCACTGAGGGAGCGTCAGGCGGGCGCCTCGCAACGGATCGTGACGCTGGAGATCGATGCGCTCGATGCAGACGCCAGCGGGTTCGAGCCGGTCTGGCGCGACGGCCGGCGCATTGGTTTCGTCACGTCAGGCGGATTTGGCTACACGATCGGCAAGAGCGTCGCGCTGGCGTTGATTGACGACGATTTTGCCGAGGAGGGGACAGCGCTTTCCGTGCACATTGTCGGCGTCGAGCGGCCGGCGCGCGTCATCGCGGCTTCGCCTTACGACCCCGAAGGCAAGGCGATGCGGCAATGAGGAGGATTTCCGATGGTCGATGATGCGGCACGTGATGCCAGGCGCGAGCGCAGGCGCGGACGCGCGGGCGAGGCCGGCAGCGAAAGCAGCCGCCGGCCCAATTACCGGTCGCTGAAGAACCCGTTCCTGCCGCAGCCGGTCTTTTCGGACGATCAGGTCGCCTCGATCCACGACACGGCGCTGCGCGTGCTGGAAGAACTCGGCATCAAGGTGCTGCTGCCGCAGGCACGCGAGTATCTCGCCCGCGCCGGCGCGCTGGTCGACCCAGGCACCGACATGGTGCGCATCGGCCGCGACATGGTGGCGGCGGCGCTGGCCTCGGCGCCGAGGTCGATCCATGCCCGTGGTGGCGATCCTTCCCGCGATCTGATGCTGGAACTCGGGTCAATGGCGTTTCTTGCCGGAAGCGGAGCGCCCAACGTCACCGATCTTGAGCGCGGCCGGCGGCCCGGCACGTTCACCGCCTTCGAGGAGTTCATCAAGCTGGTGCAGCATTTCGACGTGCTGCATATGCTCGGTCCTTGCGTCGAGCCGCAGGATGTCGACAACCGGTTTCGCCACTATGCCGTCAATCGTGCGCAGCTGACGTTGTCCGACAAGTTTCCCTTCGTGTTCGCGCGCGGCACGCCGCAAGTCGAGGACGGTTTCGAGATGCTGCGGCTGGCGCGCGGCCTGTCGGAGGAGGCGTTCCGCTCGAACGCCTGGTGCTACACCGTCATCAACACCAACTCGCCGCGTCAGCTCGACATACCCATGGCGCAAGGCATCATCGATTTCGCCAAGGCGGGGCAGGTCTCGATCATCACGCCGTTCTGCCTGGCGGGCGCCATGGCGCCGATCACCGTGGCCGGCGCGCTGACGCTGCAGCATGCCGAAGCGCTGGCCGGGCTGACGCTGGCGCAGATCGTGCGGCCCGGCGCGCCGGTCGTCTACGGCTCCTTCTCCTCCAATGTCGATATGAAATCCGGAGCGCCGGCCTTCGGCACGCCCGAACATGTCAAGGCAACGCTGGGTGCCGGCCAGCTTGCGCGCTTCATCGGCCTGCCGTGGCGGTCCGGCGGCGGCAGCGCGGCCAACATCTCGGATGCGCAGGCCGCGCATGAGACGCAGTTCGCATTGTGGGGCTCGGTTCTGGCCGGCGCCACGGTCTGCATTCATGCCGCCGGCTGGCTGGAAGGCGGCTTGAGCGTTTCCCTGGAGAAACTGGTCACCGACGTCGAGGCGTTGCAGACGGTCGCGGAACTGTGCGCAGCAACGCCCGGCGACGACGAGTCCATCGGCTTCGAGGCGATCGCCGAGGTGCAGCCCGGCGGGCATTTCTTTTCGGCCGGCCATACGATGGCGCGCTACCGCACTGCCTTTTACGAACCGCTGGTGGCTGACTGGTCGAATTTCGGCAACTGGACGCAAGGCGGATCAAAGACCGCGAGCGAACGCGCCACCGGCATCTGGCGGCGCATCCTCGCCGATTTCGAAGCTCCGGCGACGGCTGCCACCACGGCCGGCGTGCTCGACGAGTTCATCGCGCGGCGCACCGAGGAAGGCGGGGCGCCGCCTGTGTCGTGAGACACGAGAAACGGCTGGAAACGCAACTTACGCTATGCGATCGGTGCCTTGCCATTGGCAATTGGCGCACACCGTGCAGAAATGCGCGGCATGCGCGAAGCATTCATCGCAACGGTGATCTTCCTGTGCCTGGCGGCCTCGGCATTCGCCAGTATGGCGATCTGGCCGAAATTGCCGGTCAAACATCGTGACGACGACACCAATACCGTGGTTCGGCACGCCGCCAATCTGTTCGGGGTCATGACCTCGCTGATGCTCGGACTGATGATCAACTCGGCCAAGAACACGTTCGAATCGATCGATCACAATGTGCACGCCTATGCGACGGAGCTGATCCTCCTCGACAGGACATTGCGACTATATGGCCCGGAAACCGACGCAGTGCGCCAGCCCCTGGTCGCCTATGCACAGAGGGTGGTGGCCACCTCGTCACAAAACAGCGAGACGACTATCGTCGCCAACCAGCTGTCCGAACGTCTGCTGACGGAGATCGGCTTGCGGCTGAATGCGCTGACGCCGCCCGACGCTGTACGTGGTTCCCTTTTGCAGGATGGACGCCAGCGCCTGCAGAAAGTGCTGGAACTGCGCTGGATCCTAGTCGAGCAGTCGGAGGGCGCTATCCCCTGGCCGCTGATCGCGATGCTGGTTACGTGGCTGGCGCTGATCTTTGCCAGTTTCGGGTTCAGGGCGCCCAGGAATGCGATCACTGCCGGAACCTTCATGGTGTCGGCCGCACTGATCGCCGGGGCGATCTACCTGATCCTCGACATGGATGTGGCATTCTCCGGACCGATCCAGATTTCGTCGGCGCCGCTGGAGCGGGCGTTGGCGGAATTGCAGCGATGATGCGGAACCGGCGGCGCTCCGTGGCATTCATGGGAATGGCTCACGGAGGACGACATGGGTTTCGACCAGTATCACGAACCGCCGGAAGAATTGTCGCAGGAGGTGCGGACCTTTGCCCGCATGATCACCTCGCTGATCGAGGAGGCGGAAGCGATCTCCTGGTATGAACAGCGCATGTCGGTGGAGAAGGACGCGCAAGCCCGCGCCATCATGAAGAACGCGCAAGGCGAGGAGTTCAAGCATTTCGGCATGGACCTGGAATTCCTGCTGCGCCAGAAAGAGGACTGGCGGGCGGAACTGAGGGAAATCCTGTTCACGACGGGTGACATCGTGAAGGCAGGCGAGAGGGGCGAGAAGGAGGTGGACTGAGCACCTTCTTCGCTTCCATCAATCGCTGTCGCGTGCGATCAGCTCCAGCGGCCATACCTCGCGGATGATGCGCGGGCCTTCCGGCCCGGCGAAGGCGGGAAGCGATGCCAACAGCATTTCGGCCAGCCGCCGGCCCATCGGCTCCAGCGCCGGGCGGAAGGCGGTCAGCGCCGGGGAAAAATAGCGGCAGAGCGGTGTGTCGACGATGACGGTCACCGCCATGTCCTGGCCGGGCTTGATGCCCATCTCGGCCAGCGCCTTGCAACCGCCGAGCGCCATGGCGTCATTGTTGTAGATGATGGCGGTGGGCCGGTCTTTTGCCAACATCACGCGCGGCGTCACCTGGTAGCCGCCGGCCTCGTTGATGAAGCCATCGGCGATCAGCGCGGGATCGACCTCGATACCGTGCCGCCGCAGTGCCTTGCGGTAGCCGGCGAGGAATAGGTGGCCGAAATTGAGGTCGAGCGATGGGCGGATGGCGGCGATGCGGCGATGGCCGCGTGCCACCAGCCGGTCGACCGCATCGGCGCCGGCTTTTTCGAAGTCGAGATCGAGCGAGGGGTAGGCCTTGCCGCCGGTGCGGCTGCGGCCGAGCGTGGCGAAGGGGAAGCCTGTCTCGGTCAGGTAGTCGATGCGCTCGTCCTCGCGCCGTGTCCAGGCCAGCACCACCGCGTCCGCGCGTCGCGTTTCGACCACACGGCGCAGGCGCTCCTGCTGATAGTCGCCCGGCGCGCCCATCACCACGGTCAGGTCAAGGCCGCTTTCGGCGAGCCTGCCCTGCAGTCCGATCAGGAACGGGATGAAGAAGGGTTCGCCATATTGCTGGTCGCCCGGATGCGGCTGCAGCATGAAGGCGATCGAATGGGTGGCGCCTTGCCGCAGACTCCGGCCGGACTGGTTCGGGGAATAGTTCAGCTTCTTGGCGGCATCGAGCACGCGCTGGCGCGTGTCGGCATTGACGTCAGCGCGGCCGTTCAGGGCCCGCGACACGGTGCCGATCGAAATGTTCAGGTGACGGGCAAGGTCATGAATGCTGGACGCCAACGGATAGTCTCCCCCTGCCTTGGTCGAAGCAATCCCAGGAAAAGTGCGAAGCGGTTTTCCGCTCGGAACTGCGTCAAAACAAAGAGTTAGAGCAGTTCGCCGTTTCTTGAAACGCTGAACTGCTCTAGCACCGGCTGCCGCTCAGGCCAAGGCTTCGGGCCAATTTTTGAGAAGCAGCCGATTGACATTCTACGCTATCGGGTGTGTTCTCGTAAACGTTTACGGAAAAACGTTTACGGTGATGCCGTGGATGCCGTGACATTCGGCCTGGAGGGGCCGGACGGGAGGAATGCCGGATGATGAATGTCGTCCTCGTCGGCTGTGGAGCGATGAGCAAGCAGTGGCTCGATGCCGCGAGGCAGGTCGACGGGCTCGCCATTGTCGGCCTTGTCGACCTCGACGCCGAACGGGCGAAGGCGAGGGCGGGCGAATACGAGCTCACCAGCGCCGTCATCGGCACCAGCCTCGACGCGGTGCTCGACCAGACCAGGCCTGACGCGGTGTTCGATGTCGTTGTCCCCGCCGCCCGGCGCGATGTCGCTTTTGCCGCCTTTGCGCATAATTGCCATCTCTTGACCGAGAAGCCGCTGGCCGACAGTCCCGAGAACGCCCGCGCCATCATCGAGGCAGCCAAACAGGCAGGACGAGTTCACGCCGTCATCCAGAACCGCCGCTACGTCGCCAATGTCAGGCGCATCCGGCGGTTTCTCGAGTCGGGCACCATCGGCAATCCGACCAGCATCCATGCCGACTTCTTCGTCGGGCCGCATTTCGGCGGCTTTCGCGAGGAGATGGCGCATGTGCTGCTGCTCGACATGGCGATCCACACTTTCGATGCCGCCCGCTACATGGCCGGTGGCGAGCCGGCCAGCGTCTATTGCCAGGAATGGGAGCCGGCCAATTCCTGGTACCGGCAGGGATCATCGGCCAGCGCCGTGTTCGATCTCGGCGGCGGCAAGGTCTTCACCTATGCCGGCTCCTGGTGCGCCGACGGCTTCCGCACCAGTTGGGAAGGCAGTTGGCGCGTCGTCGCCGAGCGCGGCAGCCTTATTTGGGATGGCCACGATGCGCTAAAGGCAGAGGTTGTGGTGCCGGGCCGCGATGGCCTGTTCGACAGAACCGAGGTGATCGAGGTGCCGCCGCTCGACGCGTCGGACCGCGTTGGCGGCCATCTCGGCATTATCAGGGATTTCATGCACGCCATCGAGACCGGCACCGAGCCGGAGACGCACGGCGCCGACAACATCAAGAGCCTGGCCATGGTTTTCGGCGCGATCGATAGCGCCGAGACCGGACGCCGCGTGACGATTGCAAGGGAAGTACCGTGATGCCAAACCCGCTTCTCGACATCCGGATCGGCACCATGGTGCGGGCCAATCTCGACGACCCGGCGGCTTACATCAAGCAGATCCTGCCGCTCGGTTTCGAGAGCATCCAGCCCTTCTTCTGGCAGACGCTGGGCGGCAAGGACCTGCCGCGGCTGGCCGGCCAGATCCGCGAGGCGATCGGCGATGCCGATGTCACCGTGTCGTCGCTCGGCGTGTTCGGCAATCCGCTGGAGAGCGGCGATGTCGATCGCGGCGTGCTCAAGGCCTGGGAAACGGTGATCGACAACGCACATCTGTTCGGCGCTTCGACGGTCAGCGGCTTCACCGGACGCATTCGTGGCAAGCCGTTGCCCGACAGCCTGCCACGCTTCCGCGAAGTGTGGGGCCCGCTGGCCAAACGCGCCGCCGACAAGGGCGTGCGCATCGCGTTCGAGAATTGCGCCATGGACGGGAACTGGGCTGCCGGCGACTGGAACATCGCCCACAATCCGGACGCCTGGGAGCTGATGTTCAACGAATTGCCCGACGACAATCTGGGCCTGGAATGGGAACCCTGCCATCAGCTCGTCTATCTGATCGACCCGATCCCGCAAATCCGCAAATGGGCGTCGCGCATCTTCCATGTCCATGGCAAGGACGCGACGGTGCGCTGGGATGTCATCCGCGAGCATGGCGTGTTCGGCCGGCTCCCGTTCGTGCAGATGCGCACGCCTGGCTTCGGAGACAGCGACTGGGCGCGCGTGATCAGCGAATTGCGGTTGGCCGGATACAAGGGCGCCATCGACATCGAGGGCTGGCACGACCCGGTCTATCGCGGCGATCTCGAAATCACCGGCCAGGCGCGGGCCCTGGACTATTTGAAGCAATGCCGGGGAGGCGCAAGCTATCTGCCAAATCCGGCGTGAGGCCAATTTGATGTGAGGATCGGCCGGCGGGAGGAGCCGGCCGTAGTGGGACTGCCGAAGCAATCGTCCGAAGCCCTCGGCTGGCGAGGGAAAACAAAGGGAGGAACGTGCATGAGCATCGCCAAGAGAACAACACTTCTGCGCACGACCGTCGTGGCGGCCACCACGGCCATCGCCGCCGCCATCTCGACACTGCCGGCCCAGGCGCTCGACGCGCAATGGTGCAAGGACGTCCACATCCGCTTCTTCGTCGGTGGCGCCGAGGGCGACGCCTTCGGCACCATCGTCTATAATGGCGCCAAGCAGGCGGCGGCCGATCTCGGCCCGAAGGTCGACTACATCTTCTCGGGCTGGGACGTCGAAAAGATGGTGCAGCAATTGCGCGAGGCGGTTGCGGTCAAGCCCGGCGGCATCGCCATGATGGGCCATCCCGGCGACGCGGCGATCATGCCGCTGGCCGAACAGGCGCACAAGGACGGCATCAAGATGATGTACCAGAACGTACCGGTGCCAACGGTGACGGCGGCGTTCGGCGGCGGCTATGTCGGCGCCCAGCAGGAACAGCAGGGACGCGCGCTTGGCGCCGAGGCGTTCAAGCTGGCCGGGCTGAAAGCCGGCGACAAGGCGATCATGATCGGCCCGTTCGAGAATGAGAGTCGCGGCGCACGCGAGCGTGGGACGGTCGCCGCCCTGAAAGAGGCCGGCATCGATGTCGTTCAAATCAATTCCGCAACCGAGTGGGCGGCCGATCCGAATCTGGCGATCCCGGTGATCACCGCGGCACTCCTCAACAATCCCGGCGTCAAGGCGGTCGGCTATCCCGGCGGACAGATGCTCGGCAATGTGCCGACCTATATGCAGGCCGCTGGCCGGAAGCCGGGCGACATCTTCAATTTCGGCTTCGACACCAGCCCGCAGATCGTCGAGGCCTTCAAGGGCGGCTGGGTGCAGCTGACCGCCGACCAGCAGCCATTCATGCAAGGTTATCTGCCGATCCTCAGCCTCTGCCAGCAAGTGGTGCTGGGCCTGGCGCCGATGAATGTCGACACCGGCGCCGGCTTCGTCACGCCGCAGAATTATGAGATCGTCTCCGAGTTGGCCAAGCAGGCGCTGCGCTGATCTCCCAAGCCGTCGGCCGGGTTTAGCCCGGCCGGCGGGGCCGCTGGCGACAAGGCCGGCACGAAAATCAAGCGAGGATACGATGGCCGAACGCATCATCGAACTGCGCGATATCAAGAAATCCTACGGCCAGGTCTATGCGCTGGGCGGCGTCAATCTCAGCGTCGACCGCGGCGAGGTGGTCGGCCTGATCGGCGACAATGGTGCCGGCAAGTCGACGCTGATCAAGATCCTGTCCGGCGTCGTCAGGCCGACCAGCGGCGACATACTGGTGCGCGGCAAGCCGGTGACCGGATGGAGTGCGGCGCGCTCGCGCGACGCCGGTATCGAGACGGTGTTCCAGGACCGCGCACTGGCCGTGCAGCAGACCATCGTGCGCAACATCTTCATGGGCCGTGAGCTCACGGGCTTTATGGGCTTTCTGAAGGTCGAAAAGGAAATCCAGGAAGCAAGCCGGCTGATGCGCGAGATCGGCTTCACCTCGAAAGTGTTCACGCCGCACTCGATCGTCGGCCAGCTTTCGGGCGGCGAACGCCAGGGCGTGGCGATCGCGCGCGCCATCTACAAGCAGGCCGAGCTGATCATCCTCGACGAGCCGACGACGGCGCTGTCGCTGACCGAAACCGCCAAGGTCTTCCATTTCGTGCGCCAGGTGCGGGCGAGCGGACGGTCGATCCTGTTCATCGGCCACAACATCCACCATGTCTTCGACATCGCCGACCGCTTCGTGGTTCTCGACCGCGGCAAGGTGGCGCTGACCACCGACCGCAGCGAGGTCAAGTCGGCCGAGGATCTCATCAACTTCATGGAAGACGTGGCGCATCCGGGCGGACTGCCCGGACTGCACGATGGCGGCGAAACGGAGCAGAGAGCGCGATGAGCAAGGCCATGGAACCCGATCTGCAAAGCCCTTTCAGCGGTTCAAGCGGCGATACCGTCGGCAAGGAATGGAGGCATCCGTCCGACCACTGGCTGCGCGGCTTCGTCCTCGACAACCGCGCCTCGCTCGGCACGCTCGGCGTGTTCATCGTCATGATGGCGGTGTTCATGATCGCCAACCCGACCGTGTTCACCACCTGGTATCTCTACAGTTCCGTGCTGACGACGCTCCCCGTTGCGCTGTTTGTCGTGGTGCCGCTGGTCTTTGTCGTCACCTGCGGCGAGATCGACCTGTCGTTTCCGGCAACGATGGGTTTTGCTTCCTGGGTCTTCGCCCTGGTAGTGCAGGCCGGCTACGATCCGTTCCTCGGCATTGCCGCGGCTGTCATCACCGGCATGTTGCTCGGCTTCCTCGTCGGTTCCCTGGTCGTTTATGGCGGGCTGTCGTCGCTGATCGCCACGCTCGGCATGAATTTCCTGCTGCGCGGCCTGATCCAGATCATCAACGAAGGCAAGTCGATGGCGCTGACCGGCCTTGCCAACAGCCCGGCCTACAAGATCTTCTCCAGCCAGATCCTGGGCATTCCGGTGCAGATCTTCTGGGCCATCGCCTTCGTCGTGCTATCGGCGATGCTCTATAACAGGCACCGCTTCGGCGCACAGGTGAAGGTGGTCGGCGACAATCCCGACAGCGCCCAGCAGATGGGCATCGACGTCAAGCGCGTGCGGGTGAAAGTGTTCGTCTTCGTCGGCATCGGAGCCGCGATCGCCGGCACGTTTTCGGTGATGATCAACTTCACCTGGTGGCCGACGGCCGGCGACGGCTATCTCCTGCCGGTGCTGGCCTCGGTGTTCGTCGGCGGCACGCCGACCTGGGGCGGCATCGGCACGGTCGTTGGCGGTGCGATCGGCGCGGTCACCGTGTCGTTCATCCAGACGGGCGTGGTGGCGGCGGGCCTGAGCGGCTTCTACGTCCAGTTCTTCAACGGCCTGATCATCATCCTGTCGCTGCTCGGCCATAAGTGGAACCAGGCAAGGTATCGGTAAGGGGGCGGCTCACACCGCCGCGACGAACCCGTCCAGCACGCGTTTCTGGCCGGCCTTGTCGAAGTCGATGGTCAGCTTGTTGCCTTCGATGGCCGAGATGTTGCCGTTGCCGAATTTCTGGTGGAAGACGCGGTCGCCGACGTTGAAGGGTGAGGGCTTGTCGGCGACGGATTTGGCGACCAATTCGCCGTCGATGGTGCGGCCCTTGACCGAGGTGCGGCCGGCGCCGTAACCGCTGTCGGTTTCGCCATAGCCGATGCGCTCGACCTGGTGGCCGGAGCGCGTGCCCCAGTTGCGATCGGTCGCCTCGGTGCGGTTCTGCTGCGCGCGCTGCCAGCCCGGCGTCGCGTAGGTGTTGGAGAAAGCGCCGGATTTTTCGGTGTTGGCGCCGACATTGTCGAAGCGCGACGCGCCATAAGGGTTCTGTCTTCCTGCCCCCTGGCCACCACGGCCGGAGGCGAATGAGCCGCCGCCATAGGAATTGCCATAGCCGCCGTAGCTGTTGCCGCTTTCGGCGACTTCGACATGGGCTTCCGGCAGTTCCTCGAGAAAGCGCGACGGGATGGTCGATTGCCAGAGGCCGTGGATGCGGCGGTTGGAGACGAACCACAGGTGCAGGTTCTTCTTGGCGCGGGTCAGGCCGACATAGGCGAGGCGGCGCTCTTCCTCCAGCCCGGAACGGCCGCCTTCGTCCAGCGCGCGCTGGTGCGGAAACAGGCCTTCCTCCCAGCCGGGGAGGAAGACCGTCTCGAATTCTAGGCCCTTGGCCGAATGCAGCGTCATGATGTTGACGGCGTCGAGTTCGGCATTCTGCTCGGCATCCATGACCAGCGCCACGTGTTCGAGGAACGAGCGCAGCGATTCGTACTCCTCCATGGAGCGGATCAGCTCCTTCAGGTTTTCCAGCCGGCCGGGGGCCTCGACCGAGCGGTCGTTCTTCCACATGTCGGTGTAGCCGCTCTCCTCGAGAATGGTCTCGGCGAGTTCGGTGTGCGGCGTGGTTTCCAGCGCCTTCTGCCAGCGTTCGAAATTGGCCGCGACTTCGCGCAGTGCGGCGCGCGGCTTCGGCTTCAGCTCGTCGCTTTCGGCGAGTTTGGCGGCGGCTTCCAGCATCGGCGCACGAAGCGCGCGCGCCGTGTCGTGGATCTGGCGGATGGTGGTTTCGCCCAGGCCGCGCTTCGGCACATTGACGATGCGCTCGAAGGCGAGGTCGTCGGCGCCTTGCGCGACGACGCGGAAGAAGGCGAGCGCATCGCGGATTTCCATGCGCTCGTAGAAACGCGGGCCGCCGATGACGCGGTAGTTGAGGCCGAGGGTGACGAAGCGATCCTCGAATTCGCGCATCTGGAAGGACGCGCGAACAAGAATTGCCATGTCGTTGAGGTTATGCTTCTGGCGCTGGTAGGCCTCGATGGTCTCGCCGACGGCGCGGGCTTCCTCCTCGGAATCCCAAGCGGCGTGGACATGCACCTTTTTGTCCTCGGGCTCATTGCGGTCGGTGAACAGCGTCTTGCCGAAGCGGCCCTCATTGTGGGCGATGAGATGCGAGGCGGCGCCAAGGATATGCGCGGTCGAGCGATAGTTGCGCTCCAGCCTTATGATGGTGGCGCCGGGAAAATCCTTGTCGAAGCGCAGGATGTTGTCGACCTCGGCGCCGCGCCAGCCATAGATCGACTGGTCATCGTCGCCGACGCAGCAAATGTTGACTCTGTTTTCGCTCACGGGCTGTTCCGCGCCTGCCGGCGCGGGCCCTCCGCGGGGGCCTCGCAACAGCTCGGACGCCCGGTCGGGCTTGCGGCCTTCGGCCGATCGTAGATCCGTCGGGGTCGAAGGGCGGCCCGCATCAGGCCGCTGTGCCAAGAGCCGCAGCCACATGTATTGCGCGGTGTTGGTGTCCTGGTATTCGTCGACGAGGATGTATTTGAAGCGCTTGTGGTACTCTTTCAGCACATCCGGATTGGCGCGGAAGATGCGGATCGGGTGGCACAGAAGATCGCCGAAGTCGCAGGCGTTCAGCGTCTGCAGTCGCCCCTGATAGGCCTTGTAGAGTTCGCGGCCCTTGCCGTTGGCGAAGCTGCGTGCGTCGCCCTCGGGGATTTCGGCGGGGCCGAGGCCCTTGTTCTTCCAGCCGTCGATCATCTGGGCGAACTGCTTGGCCGGCCAGCGCTTGTCGTCCAGGCCCTCGGCCTGGATCAGTTGCTTGATCAGGCGCACGACGTCATCGGTGTCGAGGATGGTGAAGTCGGATCTCAAGCCGGCAAGCTCGGCGTGACGGCGCAGCAGCTTCACTCCGATCGAGTGGAAGGTGCCGAGCCAGGGCATGCCTTCGACATTGCCTTCGCCGATCAGGATGGCGATGCGCTGCTTCATCTCGCGCGCGGCCTTGTTGGTGAAGGTGACGGCGAGGATCTCCGAGGGCCAAGCCTTGTGGGTGGCGAGGATGTGGGCGATGCGGGTGGTCAAGACGCGCGTCTTGCCGGTGCCGGCGCCGGCCAGCACCAGGACAGGGCCTTCGGTGGTCTCCACCGCCAGCCGCTGTTCCGGGTTCAGGCCCCTGAGATAGTCCGGCGCGTTGTTTTGGCCGCTGCGGGCAGCCATGGCGCGCGCGGCAATGCCCGACGGGGCCGTGGGCCGCGCATTGGGTTCATCGAAAAAGGGCATGTCTTCGGAAAAGCCGGACATCGCCCCCGAATGTAGTGATTCGGTGGGGAAAGACCAGAACTGTCTACGTTTTGTTCCGGTAAAGTGGCTGATTTGGCTGCCCGATGCTCGCACTGCTGTCGACGTGATCAGCAATTGCGGTGGAACAAACATCACTGCCTGCGCTTATGGCGCGTGCTTGACAGGCGGGATCGTCAGGGGAAAGTTGTGTTCCGGGTAGCAACGCAATGCCGGGTTGCCCCTGGCCGCGCGAGCGCAGCAGTCGAAGGAGTATCATCTTGGCTGTCACCATCACCTCCCTCGTCCTGTTCCTCATCGGCCTGGCGGTCGGCGCGGGGGGTATCTGGTTGGCCTCGCTCGGCGGCAGCTGGTATTACATCATCGTCGGTTTGGCCTTCCTGATCACCGCCTGGCTGCTCTACCGGCGCCGCTCCACGGCACTGTGGCTCTACGCGGCGATCGTGCTCGGCACCCTGGCCTGGGCGGTCTGGGAAATCGGCTTCGACTGGTGGGAACTCGGCCCGCGCGGCGGCATCATCGTGCTGATGGCGCTGTGGCTTTTGACGCCGTGGGCGAGGCGGGGCCTCGCCGGGCCAGACGCGCGCGCGCCGCTCATCCTGGCCGTGCTGGCATCGCTGGCGGTGGCCGGCTATTCGATGACGACGGACCCGAAAGACATCGCCGGCGCGCTCGACACCGACAAGGTGATCCCCAACGCCAATCTCGGCGGCGATGTACCGGCGGGCGAATGGCACTTCTACGGCCGCACGCAATTCGGCCAGCGCTATTCGCCGCTCGACCAGATCACGCCGGACAATGTCGCCAATCTGCAGCCCGCCTGGACCTACCGGACCGGCGACGTGAAGGGGCCGGATGACGTCGGCGAGACCACCTATCAGGTGACGCCGCTTAAGATCGGCGACACGCTCTACATCTGCACGCCGCACAATTTTGCCATCGCCATCGATGCGGCGACCGGCAAGGAGAAATGGCGCTACGATCCCAAGATCAAGCTCGACAAGGACCGCCAGCACCAGACCTGCCGCGGCGTGTCCTATTATGCCGATGCGTCCGGCGCCGCCGGCCAGCCCTGCGCAAGTCGCGTCTACCTGCCGACCTCCGACGCGCGCCTGATAGCGCTCGATGCCGCCAACGGCCAGGTCTGCCCCGCCTTCGCCGAGGGCGGCACGCTCAACCTGCTGACCAACATGCCGTATCCGAAGTCGGGCTATTATTACTCGACCTCGGCGCCGCTGATCGCGGGCGGCAAGATCATCGTTGGCGGCGCGGTCAACGACAATTATTCGACGCAGGAGCCGTCCGGCGTCATCCGCGCCTATGATGCGAGCACCGGCAAATTGCTGTGGAACTGGGATTCCGGCAATCCGGACCAGACGACGCCGCTTGCGCCCGGCCAGAGCTACACCGCCAACTCGCCCAACATGTGGTCGACGCCGAGCGCCGACGAGAAGCTTGGCCTGCTCTATGTGCCGCTCGGCAACCAGACGCCGGACCAGCTCGGCATGGGCCGCAGCGCCAATGTCGAGAAATTCTCCTCCTCGATCACCGCGCTCGAACTCAACACCGGGCAGTTGAAATGGGTGCGGCAGACCGTGCATCACGATTTGTGGGACATGGATGTGCCGGCACAGCCGACCCTGATCGACATCACCAAGGCCGACGGCACCGTGGTGCCGGCGCTGGTCGGGCCGACCAAGCAGGGCGACCTCTATGTGCTCGACCGGCGCAGCGGCGAACCGGTGATCGCGGTCAAGGAAGTGCCGGCGCCCGGCGGCGCCATCGAAGGCGACCGCACATCGCCGACCCAGCCGGTATCGGATCTCTCCTTTAGCCCGAAGCCGCTGACCGACGCCGACATGTGGGGCCTCACCATGTTCGACCAGCTGGCGTGCCGGATTTCCTTCCACCGGCTGCGCTACGAGGGCCGCTATACGCCGCCCTCGCTGCAGGGATCGCTGGTCTATCCCGGCAATTTCGGCACCTTCAACTGGGGCGGCGTGGCGGTCGACCCGGTGCGGCAGGTGATGTTCGGCATGCCGACCTATCTGGCCTTCACATCCACACTTATCCCGCGTGCGGACGTGCCGCCGCCGGGTGATGCCAAGGGCAGCGAGCAGGGGTTGAACCGCAATGAGGGCGCCCCTTATGCGGTGGTGATGGGACCGTTCCTGTCGCCGCTCGGCATTCCCTGCCAGGCGCCGCCCTGGGGTTATGTCGCCGGCGTCGATCTCAGGACCGGCGCGATCGCCTACAAGCACCGCAACGGCACCGTCTACGACATGACGCCGCTGCCGCTGCCGCTGAAGGTCGGGGTGCCCGGCATTGGCGGGCCGATGATCACCGCCGGCGGCGTCGCCTTCCTGGGTGCCGCGGTCGACGACTATCTGCGCGCCTATGACCTCACGTCAGGCAAGCAGCTCTGGCGGGCGCGGCTGCCGGCCGGCGGACAATCGACACCGATGACCTATACCGTCGCCGACGGCCGCCAGTTCGTGGTCATCGTCGCCGGCGGCCACGGCTCGGTCGGCACCAAGCCGGGGGATTATGTGATGGCCTACGCGCTGCCGAAGTAGGGGCAGGCGTTCTGCTGGATGAGTGGCCTGGCAGATACGCGATTCCGCGAACGTCGGCGCCGCCCCTCATCTGCCTGCCGGCATCTTCTCCCCGTATAGTGACGGGGAGAAGGAGCTGGTATCGCCGGTTTCGCCAATCACTAACGTTGCCAGAATGGCGCCGATGTTGCGGCTAGCCCCTTCTCCCCGTCACTATACGGGGAGAAGTGCCCGGCAGGGCGATGAGGGGCAGCACCGACCGTGATCACTATAGCGTCGCAATGTCGGGCAGCATTCCGCCTTCGACCGGCCAGTCGGCGCCGCCGTCTAGCCAAGCCCCAAATGGCTCTTCAGGCTGGGCACCGAGCCGAGCACCTGGTTGGTCAAATCGGGGCCGGCGGCGGCTTCGGCCTGCTGGACCAGCGTTTCGCCGGCCTTCTGGATCTGCGCCATGTCGAGGCCGGATGCCTTGAGCGCGGCGAGGCCGTTGACCAGCGCGCCCGCCTTTTCGCCGAGAACGCCGCCAAGTGCGCCCTGCAGCGACGACAGGAAGCCGCCACCACCGCCGGCAGGAGCGGCGGCCATGACGTCATATTTCTGCGCCAGCGCATCGGCGCCCGGAATCTTGGCGAAGAAGGATGTAGCACTGGTGCCTTCCGCCTCGTGCTCGAGCACCGAGAAAATGGTGCCGACGACCTTTTCCGTCGTGGCCTGATCGAGGCCGGCCTTTTGCGAGACGGTGCTCACAATGTTCTGTATGTCCATGACTTCACCTCAACCTTGGATTTTTGTGTTTTGCCGGATGGCGCTGGCTGGGAACCTTGACCATGGATTTCAGGCTCACTGCGACAATAGCCGCTCGCAGCGCCAGAATAGCGGCCATGGCTGTCACGAAGGCGGTTGCCAGGATCGGTGAGGGCATGGTCATCAGCGTCGCTCCTTCAGGGCCGAGGCCGCACCATACCATGGCGCGGCCGATCAGCCAGTTTCCCCCACTATCTTGGCAGAGCCAGCAAGATTTGTCGCCGATGACCAAAATGTGATCATTGCCGCCGGCTCGCCGCACCGAACACCGTGCCGTGACTGGACGATGCGAGGCTCGCTCCTATCTTGCGAACGGCCAACGACGCCAAGGCGAGACATCGAGGAGTGCGCCCGTGACGAAATCCGCCACAGCCGACAAACCAATCATCACGCAGGCGATGATCGACGCCTATGACGAATACACGCATCTGACGCTCGACCGCCGCCGGTTCATGGAACAGCTGACAAGGCTCGCCGGATCGGGCGCGGCGGCGGCCGCGATCGCGCCGATGCTTGCCGCCAATTCTGCACAGGCGGCGATCGTCGCTGAAAACGATGCCCGGGTGAAAGGCGAGGACATCACCTATCCCGGCAGCGGCGGCGAGATGAAGGGCTATCTGGTCAAGCCGGCAAACCAGGCCGGCAAGCTCGGCACCGTCATCGTCATCCATGAAAACAGAGGGCTCAACCCGCATATACGCGATGTTGCCCGGCGCGTAGCGCTTGAGGGGTTCGCGGCGCTCGCGCCGGATTTCTTGTCGCCGCTTGGCGGCACGCCCGATGACGAGGACAAGGCGCGCGACATGTTCACCAAGCTGGACCCGGCGCAGACCGTCGCCGACGGCGTGGCGAGCGTCGCTTTCCTCAAGGCCGACAAGGACGGCGACGGCAAGGTCGGCGCCATCGGCTTCTGCTGGGGTGGCGGCACGGCCAACATGCTGGCCGTCAACGCGCCCGATCTCGCCGCCAGCGTCGCCTATTACGGCATGCAGCCGAAGGCCGCCGATGTGTCGAAGATCAAGGCCGCATTGCTGCTGCACTATGCCGGGCTGGACGAGCGCACCAATGCCGGCATCGACGCCTTCAAGAAGGAGCTCGATGCCGCCCATGTCGAATACACGGCCTATGTCTATGAAGGCGCCAACCATGCCTTCAACAACGATACGTCGGCGGCCCGTTACGACAAGAAGGCGGCCGACCTCGCCTGGGGCAGGACGATCGCTTTCCTGAAGCAGAAACTGGCATAGGACGGCGGTGCCTAATCCGTGCTCGCCGGCCTGTGGAAGGCGACGCCGGCGACCACAAGCGCGACGCCGAGGCAATCGCGGAAACCAGGAATCTGGCGCAGCACGATGATGCCGATCAGCGTTGCCGTGACCGGCAGCAGCGACAGCATCAATGCGAAGCTCGATCGCGGCAGCCGGGACATTGCGAGTTGGTCGCAGATGTAGGGAATGACCGAGGAGCAGATGCCGACGCCGATGGCGGCGATGAGCAGCGGCGGCGAGAAAAAGGCGGGCAGCGCGCCGGTGAATCCGATCGGAAACACGACGATGAAGGCGACCGCCATGGCGGCACCCAGGCCCGCAATACCGGTGCCGGCGCCGGCACGGGCGACACGGTGGCCGAGCACGATATAGCCGACAAAGAGGGCGCCGTTGAGGAAGGCCCAGAACAGCCCGACGGGATCATCAGACCACTTGACGTCGATCAGCAGCATTGTGCCGGTGACGGCTACGGCAAGGGCAGCCAGGTTGCGAGCACTCCTGAGGCCGACCAGCGCGACGCCAATCGTGCCGACGAATTCGATCGCCGCCACCAGCGAGATCGGCAAGCGGTCGAGCGCCAGATAGAACGAGCAGTTCATCACCGCCAGGCAGCCGCCGAAGGCCAGCAACAGCAGTCGCGTTGGAGGATCGGCGCGGGCGAAGCTTCGCCAGGGACGCGTCAACGGCGCGAAGATCAGCGCCGCGGTGGCAATGCGCAGCCATGCCATGCCGAGCACGCCGACATGCGGGAACAGCAGCACCGCGAAGGCCGGACCGAGATAGTGGAAGACGGCGCTGACGCCGAACCAGACATGCGGCGGCAGTCTTGTCGCCAGCTTGCCGAGGGCAGGGCCGGCAAGGACAGCCGCTGGAGCTTGCGCTTGATCGTCCATCGGATCAGTATCGCAGGCGATTTTCCCGATTTATATCGATGGCGATCGGGCTGCTGGGGTCGTCTTCTTCATGAAAGCAAGGAGTTTTCCGTGAAACGCCTTCGAACAGAAAATGTCGATCTCGACGCAGCTGATATGAAGATCCTGCGCCTGCTGGAAAACGACGCGCGCACCAGCACGGCGGAGCTGGCGCGTTCGGTCGGCCTGTCGGCGCCGAGTGTCGCCGAGCGCATCAAGCGGCTGCAGGAGAACGGCGTCATCGAAGCCTATAGCGTCAGGATCAACCCGGCGGCGCTCGGCCTGAAGCTGTCGGCGTGGCTGCGCATCCGGCCGGTGCCGGGTCAATTGTCCGTGGTGGCCGACATCATTCGCGAGCTGCCGGAGATCGCGCAATGCGACCGGGTGACCGGCGAGGACTGTTTCATCGCGCTGGCGCATGTCGGCTCGGTGGCGGAGCTAGAACGGGTGATCGACCGCATCATCCCGTATGCGATGACCAACACGGCTATTATCCAGTCATCGCCGGTGGTGGCGCGCTCGCCGCTGGCGGCGGTGAAGCGATCGCCGTAGACCGGGGCGCAATTCGAGACGCTTGTTGATGGGTTGCGCGGCCCCTCATCTGCCTGCCGGCATCTTCTCCCCGTATAGTGACGGGGAGAAGGGGCTGGCCGTAATGTCGGCGCTTGTTCTGCAATGCTGGTGATTGGCGAAGCTGTCGGTGACAGCGTCCTTCTCCCCGTCACTATACGGGGAGAAGTGCCCGGCAGGGCGATGAGGGGCAGCACAAACCTATCAGAAAATAGTGGCCGAGATGGCAGGCCCACCCGCCGACGCTATGCATGCCCCCGCTTGAGGCGGGCGCGCTTCAAAATGCTGCGCCAGCGGATCATGTCGAACGGGATCGGTTCGTTGTTGTTGGCGATGTGGAAGATCTCGTTGTCGACGTTCTTGAGCGAACGCCAGAAATCATAGTCTGATATGCGCGGATCGGCGGCCAGCCTGTCCACCTCGACCTTGATGTCGGTTTTCATGCACGTCCCTCGAACCGGCTTCGCCCCGCCGCCCGTATCGCAACTCGATGCGGATCGTTTTCGACCGCTCCGCTGAGTCGTTCAACGGCTCAAATGGCTTGTTCCCGTTAAAAACTCGGTAAGGTTAACGCGGGGCCGATACTGCTTCAAGAACCGGCGCCAGCCGATTTGCAGCTTCTTCGATTTTGAGCTGCCGGTGTGGCTTTGATGCCCAATTCGCTCGTCGCGGTGACAGTGTTGGCTTCGCCCTATTTGCGCTTGATGCCGATCGAGCGGCCGGCGCGCTCCGGCACCGGCAGCACCGCATGCGCGGCGCGCATGGCTTCGACCTTGGCCAGCACATCGGCGGGGAAGGGCGCGACCTTCGGGCCCGACATGTCGACATGCAGCGACAGCGTCTCGGACGTGGCGGCGAGCCAGCCATCGACATGGCGGATTTCCTGATAGGCCCTGAGCCGCTTCTCGTCATGGTCGATGAGCTGGAAGGAGACCTCGACCTTGTGGTCCAGATGCAGCTCCTGCACGTAGCAGACATGGACTTCGGCGGTGTAGATGGTGAGCCGCCGCTCCTTCACGTAATCCAGCCCCATGCCCATTGCCTCGAAGGCCTTGTCGGAGCAGCGGTCGAACAGCACGTTGTAATAGGCCATATTGAGATGGCCGTTGTAGTCGATCCAGCCCTTCTCGATGTCCATGGGCTTGGAAACGAAGGGGGCGGGGATGGACATCGAAACTTCCTTGTTCTGGTGCTGGACAGAGCGTGGCGGGTAAGACTACGCATCCATAATCGCATAACAAGCATCCACGCTGGTCCATTCGCGGAGGAAATCATGGCTCTGAGCGACCTCAATCCGGTCGAACGCAATGAGGAGGGCATCGCGGCGGTGCTCGGCATCCTCAAGCAGCGGCTCGGCGAGCGCTTCCAGACCGGCCAGGCTATCCGCTCGCAGCACGCGCACACCACCACCTATATCCCGACGCAGGCGCCGGATGGGGTCGCCTTTCCGGAGACGACGGCCGAGGTGCAGGAGATCGTCCGCGCCTGTGCCGCGCATCGCGTGCCGGTGATCGCCTTCGGCGTCGGTTCCTCGCTGGAGGGCCACACCAATGCGCCGGGCGGCGGCATCTCGGTCGACACGTCACGCATGAACCGCATTCTTTCGGTCAATCCGCAGGACCTCGACTGCACGGTAGAGCCGGGTGTCACTCGCGAAGACCTCAACCGGCATCTGCGCGACACCGGCCTGTTCTTTCCGATCGATCCCGGCGCCAACGCCTCGCTTGGCGGCATGGCGGCGACGCGGGCGTCGGGCACCAATGCCGTGCGCTACGGCACGATGCGCGAGAACGTGCTGTCGCTGACGGCGGTCATGGCCGACGGCGAGACGGTGACGACCGGCAAGCGGGCGAAGAAGAGTTCGGCCGGTTATGATCTGACGCGGCTGCTGGTCGGCTCGGAAGGCACGCTCGGCATCATCACCTCGCTGACCTTGAAGCTGCAGGGCATTCCGCAGGCGATCTCGGGCGGTGTGTGTCCGTTCCCGAGCGTCGAGGCCGCCTGCAACGCCGTCATCGCGACGATCCAGATGGGTATTCCGGTGGCGCGCATCGAACTGGTCAATGCGTTGCAGATGCGGGCGATGAAGACTTATTCCAAGCTCGACTATCCCGAGAGCCCCTGCCTGTTCGTCGAGTTCCACGGCAGCGATGCCGGCGTTGCCGAGCAGGCCGAAACTTTCGGCATGATCGCGGAGGAGAATGGCGGCGGGCCGTTCCTGTGGACCAGCGTCGCCGAGGAGCGCACAAAACTGTGGAAGGCCAGGCACGACGCCTACTGGTCGTCGCTGACATTGCGGCCGGGCGCCAAGGGCCTGTCGACCGATGTCTGCGTGCCGATCTCGCGCTTTGCCGAATGCGTCATGGAAACCGAGGCCGACATCGCCGAAATGGGGCTGATCGCGCCGATCGTCGGCCATGCCGGCGACGGCAATTTCCACGTGCTGGTGCTGATGGATGTCAACGATCCGCAGGAGATCGCGCTGTCGGAGAAATTCGTCGCGCGGCTCAACATGCGGGCGATTGCCATGGACGGCACCTGCACCGGCGAGCATGGCATCGGCCAGGGCAAGATCGGCTTCCTGCGCAGCGAACTCGGCCACGGCGTCGATATCATGCGCACGATCAAGCAGGCGCTCGACCCGCAAAACATCATGAACCCGGGCAAAATCCTGCCGGCTGTGGGGTAGGGAGCATCCCAACCGCAGCCAGGAGCTGGCGCGAGGCCGGCATCATAGCGGCTATGCCATCGGCTTCATGGACGATCCAGCGAAGCGGCTTGCGCAAGCTTTGGGATATCACGGACATCGTCGCGCTGATCGAAGCAAAGGAAGCTGAGAAGCCGATCACGCACGGGCGATACAAAAGGTGGCCGCTCGACGGCCGCCCGAAAGAAGGAAGGGGGCGGGGAAGACCGCCCCCTTGCGCGCTTACTTACTGTTGCCCGGCCCTGTCGAGGTTGTAGTCGTATCGCAATTGTTGCAGTCGGTGTTTCCCTGTTTGATCTGACCACCCGGTCCCGTCGTCGTGGTAGTGGTTGTCGTCTGGCCATTGTTGTCAGGGTTGGCGTTAATGTTTGTATTTCCGCCATTTCCCTGCCCAGTTGTCGTCGTTGTCGTAGAACCATTGGGTCCCGCAAGCACAGGCGCGGACCCCGCGAGGGCAAGCGCCATCACCATCGTAACCGTAAGAAGGGTTTTCATCTATTCCTCCACTGAGCGTGCTAAAAATGCCGCATCTTTGGAGAGGCACGGTCTGTGTGCCAGACCAAGCTATTAATTAGTCATGGCTAATATTAAAAAGCAATTCAAATCGGCGTTTTTGGCGTTCTGACCGGCTGGAAAATCTGAGCGTCCACACCACCTCCAGCTGCGGGTTGACCTCGGTTGCGCCCTCAGATTTCAAACTGACCCACTACCCAAAAATAGCTCGTCTTGACCGCGCCGCCATTCGGGTCGAGACTCGCTGGAGCAGCGGAGCCTGAACAGACAGGCGTTGCCAGCGGAGGAGGATGATATGGCGATTTCACGCAAGGAGGAAGCGCGCGCGCTGAGCGCCGATGAAAAGGATTTGGTGGAAAAATCGCACCATCCGGCGGTGCAGGAGCTTTCCGACGCGGACCTTGGCGGCCTGGCCAAGCTGTTGCGGGAGCGGCGCGACAAGGCACAGACCGAAGCGCATCGTCGCCGGCGCGAAATACGCGGCAAGGGCGCGGCGAAGGGCGCTACGCCCTCGAAGGCCGATGGCGGTTCGCAGCTGAAGCTCGCGGTGCTGGCCATGGCCATGCGGCGCCTGAATGGCGAGACGGAGCGCCGCCGGCAATTGGCGGCTCGCGTTTCACTGGTCGGGAATGCACGCAAGGCGCTGGCCATGAAGCAAGGTGTGTCGGCGGACGGTCCCGCGCTCAATTCGCGGACGGCTCACAAGGGCATGCGGGCCGTGGCCAACGAGCGGGCGCCGAAGCTGGTCCGGCCGGCGGAACTCGGCCGGCAGCGCAAGGCGGGCAAGGTGGCGCAAGCGAAGCGCGACGCACGCTGAGGAGATGGCGCGCTGAAGCTCTTCAGCGCGTGACCTAGTGGTGAAAGCCTGACGCTCGGTACCCGACGCGTCGGCAGCTCATGGTGGAGAGCGGCCATTTACCGGGCCGTCTCAAAACGCTGTCGCGAAACTTGTCTCGCCCCGTGCTATACTGGCAAGCCAACCTGCATTTCGCCGTAGTTAGGGAAGCCTTACCCGCTGCGGACACACAAAGTGTTGACCTGAGGGAGTCGCCGGTCCGGATCAGAAATAAAACGACAGGGAGGATGACGTGTTCCTCGACGCCAATGACTTCGATCAAGCAGTTGAAAAATACCACCTGGCTCTGGATGAGTTCATGAAAGGAAACCCTGCCCCTGCGAAGCAGCTCTATTCCCAACGAGACGATGTAACACTGGGCAATCCCTTTGGCCCTTTCGTGCATGGATGGAAGCAGGTCGTTGAGACGATGGAGCGAGCGGCATCGAATTACAGGGACGGCGACGCTACCGGCTTCGAGAACATAGCCAAGTGTGTGACGTCTGAGCTGGCATACCTCGTCGAAGTGGAGCGGCTCAGGTCCAAGGTTGGCGGTCGGAGCGATGTCACGCCTCTGGCGTTGCGCGTGACGAGCGTCTTTCGCCGCGAAGATGGTCTCTGGAAGATTGTGCATCGTCATGCCGATCCGATAACGACGGCTCAGCCGGCCGATTCGGTACTCCGAACATAGACGCGGTTGTGGTTTGGAGAAGCGGTTCGAGCTCGCAAAACTTTGCTGCGGCAGCGTGGCTATTCTCAAGTCCGTCCTCTGCTAAGGGTCGGCCCGCGGGGTCGGCCCGCGTCAACGGCTCGCGGCATCGGACGGCCGCTCTGGGTCGGACCTGCCGGTCATCGCGGGTACCAAGCACCAGGCTTTCACACTAGCGCGCTGCCGCAGGCTTTTGCTGCGCGACCTCGACAAGGGCCTGCAGCATGGAACGTGTCGGGGCGAGAAACGTCGTGCCGGTGTGCGGCGTGGAGACATCGAGCAGCCGGTCGTAAGCGCCCGGCGGGTCGCCGACATACATGCGCTGCAGCATCTTTTCGGTGACCCAAAGGTACCTGCTGTAACCGATGAGTAGGTTCCGAACTCGTTCTGCCCGGGCCTTCCGAACGGCATGTTGTCGCGCAAGATGTCGTATTCGTTGCCGTCGGCATCCTCGATGGTGGCCAGCGATTTGTGCGATTTGCGCGGCGCGTCGTCATCGTCGATCTCGATGTTGTCGATCTTGGTGCGGCCGATGATCGCCTCCTGCTCGGGCGTCGGGATGCGTGCCCATGCCTGCAGGTCGTGCAGGTATTTCTGGACGACGACATAGCTGCCGCCGGCAAAATCGGCATCCTCGTCGCCGACCAGCGCCGAGGCGGGCAGGTCGAGACCCGTCGGGTTGGCGGTACCGTCGACGAAGCCGAGCAGGTCGCGGGCATCGAAATAGCGAAAGCCCGTGACTTCGTCGACGACGGTCACAGCAGGACCAAGCCGGTCGAGCAGGATGCGCTCGAACTCGAAGCACATGTCGGGCCGCTCGGCCCGGATGTGGAAGAGAAGGTCGCCCGGTGTCGAGGGCGCCGAATGGACAGCGCCCTTGATCGGCGCGAGCGGTTTCAGTTCCAGCGGCCGCCGGCCGGGGCTGAGGCGATCCCAGAGATCGCGGCCGATGCCTGCGATGCAGGACAGGCGGCCGCCGAGGTCGCGGAACCCGACATTCTTGACCAGGTCGTCAAGGTCGCCGAGCACGGAACAAATCCTGGCCAGGGCCGGTGGGTCGCCGGCGACGGTGACGACAAGAAAAATCGCCGACTGCGAAAGCGGGGCATCGACGCTCTGCGCATCGATCGGCACGCGGTCCCAGTTCTTGCCCGACATCCAGGAATCTCCGATTTTCCGGGATTTGTTTCAGATCGTCCGACATGACGCAATACGGGATGAATTGCCTCTTTATCGACACGCGGATGCGGGTAGAGTGCGGCAGAATTTCAATCAACCTGTTCGGAGCTGATGCTCGCACGCCTGTTCGTGATCTTTGGTGGCTTGTTCGTGCTGGTGCTGTGCGCGGCGCTGGTGGTGCCTTATTTTGTCGACTGGACCGGTTACCGCGCCGATTTCGAGCGCGAGGCAAGCGCCATCCTCGGCCGCAAGGTGACCGTGCAGGGCGAGGCCACGGCAAGGCTGTTGCCGTTCCCCTCGGTGACCTTCTCCAACGTCGCCGTAGCCGGCGGTCCAAACGGCCAGCCGTCCATGACCGTCGAGACGTTCTCGATGGATGCCGAACTGGCGCCCTTCCTGCGCGGCGAGGTGCTGATCTTCGACATGCGGCTGGTGCGGCCGAAAGCGACAATCGACATTGCCAGGGATGGAACCGTCGACTGGGCCATGCGCCCGTCGTCGCCCTTCAACCCCGGCCAGATCTCGATCGAGAAGCTGACGGTGACGGAAGGGCAGGTCGAACTGCGCCATGCCGCGGGTGGCCGCAGCCATCTCATGTCCGAGATCAACTCCACCATCTCGGCCAAGTCGCTGGCCGGCCCGTGGCGCATGGACGGCACGTTGCGGCTGGACGGTTTGCGCACCACGGTCGCGGCAACGACCGGCAAGGCCGAACCCTCCGGGCAGATGCGGCTTCGGCTGAAGGCCGATCCCTATGCCTACCCGCTTGCCATCGAGACCGACGGCAACGCCGGCATCGTCAACGGTGCGGCCGTCTATTCCGGCCAGTTCAAGATTGCTGCCGCCGACAAGAATGGCGCCGACAAGGACAGTGCCGAGCTGCGCGGCAACGATGGCGAGACGGTGAAGGTCAGCGCCGGCAAGCCGGATCCCGGCTTCCGGCTGAACGGAAAGTTTTCGCTCGACCACCAGAAGCTCGGCGTCGACGAATTCCGTTTCGAGACCGGCCCGCTGGATAATCCCTACACCGCCGACGGCAAGGCTTCGGTCGATCTCGGCCAGAAGCCGAGTTTCGCCATCGAGGCCAATGGCGCGCAGGTGCAGTTCGACGAGGCGGTGGGCGCGCAGGCCGGCGCCGGCCTGACACTGGATCAGCGCATCGCCGGGCTCGAGCAGGCTCTGATAGGGCTGCCGAAGCCGACCATCCCCGGCACCGTCGAGGTCAAGCTGCCGGCAGTGGTGGCCGGCGATACGACGGTCCGTGACGTTCATCTTTCCGCAGAACCGGTTCAGGGTGGCTGGTCGGTGAAATCGCTTGCCGCGACCTTGCCCGGCCGCACCACGCTGGAAGCCAATGGCATGCTGAGCCTCGAGGACCATTTCGGCTTCAGCGGTTCGCTGCTGCTGGCCGTGGCACAGCCTTCCGGCTTTGCCGCCTGGCTGTCGAAGGATGTCGACGAGGCGATCCGCCGTCTGCCGGCCGCCGGCTTCAAGGCCAAGGTCGATCTCTCGGAAAAACGCCAGGCCTTTAGCGACCTCGAACTGATCCTCGGCAAGGCGAAGTTTTCCGGACGCATCGATTCCAGCCAGCCCGACGACGCCAGGCCCTCGGTGCTGATGCGGCTCGAGGGCGGCGAACTCGATGTCGACGGGCTGGCGGCCTTCGCCTCGATCTTCGTCAGCGACAAGGGCACCAACCGCTTCGCCGACCGCGATCTCGATTTCCAGATCAAGGCCGGGCCGGTCAGCGCCGGCGGCTTGACCGCCGACACAGTCGACACGGCGCTGAGGTTGCGTGAGGGCTTGCTCGAAATCGACCGGCTGTCGGTGGGTGGGCTGGCCGGCGCCTCGATCAGCGCCACGGGCCGGATCAAGGATTTTCCGGCGAGCCCGACCGGCAAGCTGGACGCATCGGTTGTCGCCGTCGATCTGAAGCCGCTGATCGACGTTGCCGCGCAGCATTACCCCTACAGCGCTATTCTGAAAGGGCTCGCGAGCCGTGCGGCCGCCTATCCCGACCTGTTCCAGGATGCCCGCGTCGACCTCGTGGCGAGTGCCGCCGACAATGGCGATGGCACAACGGGCCTGGCGGTGAGCGGACAGGGCAAGGCCGGCGGCTCCGCCTTTTCCGCTTCGCTGTCGGGAAGGGGAGCGCCGGACAAGCTGCTTGAAGCGCCGGTGACACTGACCTTCAACGCCAAGAATCCCGACGCCACCGCTCTCTTGGCGCTTTACGGCCTGCCGGCGCTGCCGCTCGGCATGCTGGGTGAGGCAAGCACGGACATTCAGGCCAAGGGCACGTTCGGCGGTGGCCTGGCGACGAATTTCAGCCTCGCCGGCAACGACTTCAAGGCCGGCTTCGAAGGGACGATCGCCGATACGCCACAGGGGCCCACCGCCAAGGGCAAGATCAACCTCGATGCCGCCGACATCGAACCCTGGCTGATGACGACTGGTATCGGTTTGCCGGGCATGGGGGCGGGCATGTCGACGTCGCTCTCGGCACAAGGGGACTATGGCAACGGCCTGCTGGTGCTCGACAATGTCAACGGCGCCATCAACGAGGCGGCGGTGTCCGGCGACGTCAATGTCGATGTCAAGGACGGCGTGCCGCATCTGGCCGGCGCGCTGGCGCTCGATGAGCTCGACCTCGATCCGATGGCGGTGGCGCTGTTCGGCGATTCGGCTTTCCTTGCTGGGGCCGACAAGAGTGGGAGCGACAAGAACGCGACCGACAGGGGCGGCGTCTGGCCGGCAGCGCCCTTCAGCCAGAAATCCAGCCTCCCGTTCACCGCCGATCTCGACCTGAGGACGTCGGCGCTGGCAGCAGGACCGTTCGCCACCGCCTACGACGCGGGCTTGTCGCTGAAACTCGACCAGGAAGGCATCCGCGTTTCGGACCTCAAGGCCAAATTCCTCGGCGGGGCGCTGACCGGGCTGTTCGAGCTGAAGAACAATGACGGCACCGGGCTTTTCACCGGCCAGATGAAGCTGGCGGGCGCGGATCTGACAAATGTGCTGCCGGACGCCGGCATCAGCGGCGTCAGCGATGTCTCGATGGCGCTGTCGACGAGCGGCAAGTCGGTCGATGCGATGGTCGCCGCTCTGTCCGGCTCCGGTACGGCGGCGTTGGAGGGCTTGCAGGTCGCCGGTGTCAATCCCGATGCGTTCAGCGCGTTGCTGGCCAAGGCGGATGCGATCGGGCGCGATATCGACGCGGCCAAGACCGCCGCCTTTGCGCCTGATATCGCCGCCGATGGCAGCTTTGCCGCCGGGAATGCCGACGTCGCTTTCACGATTGCCGGCGGTACGCTGCGGGCGCCGCCGATCAGCCTTGAAAACCCGGCGGCGACCTTGTCCGCCGACATCACGGCCGATCTCAGCGCCAGCACGGTTTCCGCCGAGGGAGCGATCACCTACCGGCCCGGCGACGAGGCGCTGGTCGGCTCCGAGCCCGTCATGAATTTCACCGCCGAGGGCCCGTTCGGCGCCGTGAAACGGCAATTCGACAGCGAGCCGCTGGCGCAGTTCCTGACCCAGCGGGCGCTGGAAAAGGAGCAGCAGCGCGTCGAGGCGATGCAGGCGGCCCTGCTGGAGAAGCAACGGCTGCGGCGTGAGGTGCGCTATTACGCGGCACTTCAGGACGCGCGCGACAAGGCCGCCGAGGAACTTCGTCAGCAGGAGGAGGCCGCGCGGCTGAAAGCGGAGGCGGACGCCAAGGCGAAAGCGGAGGCTGACGCCCAGGCCCAGGCTGAAGCGGATGCCAAGGCGAAGGCCGACGCGGAAGCGAAAGCCAAGGCCGATGCCGAAGCCAAGGCAAAGGCGGATGCCGATGCGAAGGCCGCGGCAGAGCAGCAGGCAGCGGACAAGGCGGCCAAGACCCAGGCGGAGCAGGAGCGCCAGAAGGCGGAAGAGGCGACGCGCATCGCCTCGCAGGAAAAGGCAAGGCTCGAGGCCGAACGCAAAGCCGCCGAACAGGCGCCGAAGCCAGATCCGGCGCCACCGCCGCCGGCCAACGACAATCCGCCGGCCAAGCCAAAGGCCAATCCGTTCACGATCGACAATCTGTTGAAATCGTTGGAGTAGGGCAGTAGGGCAGCAGGGCAGTAGGGCAGTAGGGCAGTAGGGCAGTAGGGCAGTAGGGCAGTAGGGCAGTAGGTCTTCCCGTCCGGAATCGTCTCAAAGAACCAATAGTTCGGCGCTGTCGGCGGCGTAGCGGGCGTGGCGAAAATCACGGATGGCGGCAAGCCTGCCGTCCTGCCAGGACAACAGGATGAAATAGGTCGGGCGCGCCGTCGGGTCGTTGGGATCACGGACGAGGATTGCCGGCCTGTCTTCGACAAAGCCGGGCACGAGGCGCCAATCCTGCACGCGGGAATAGTTGCCGAAATAGGTGCCCACTTCCTTGCGGCCGTTGAGTCTTGTCCTGGCCACCAGTTCCAACCGTACCTCTTCGGCCAGCATGTCACGCACCGCGTCGAAATCGCGGGCGTTGAAGCGATCGATGTAAGCATTGAGCAGCAGACGCTCTCCGGCGCTCAGTCTCGGAACAGGGCGGTCGTCCGGTTCGTCCGCAAGCTCGCGCAGCCGACCGCGGCCGCGATGCAGCGCCGCCTTGATGGCCGGGATGCTGGTTTCGAGCGTGGCGCTGATCTCCTGCAGGGAGTAGCCCAGGACGTCCATCATGATGACGCTGCTGCGCTGCGCGACGGGAAGGCGCATGAAGGTGTGCAGCCCGGCAGCCGCGGCCTGACGATCGATGGTGGGGTTCACCAGGTCGACGATCATGTCCGGATCCTCATCGGAATAGACCTTTTCACGGGCGCGGCGGCGCAGGAAATCGAGCGCCGTATTGTGGGCGATGCGAAACAGCCAGCCTTCCGGGTTGGCGATCGGTCCGGCATCTGGCAAAGCTCCGACCGCCTTGGCCAGCGCCTCCTGCAGCACATCCTCGCCGTCGATGACCGAGCCTGTCATACGGGCGCAGTAACGGTGCAGCTTGGGGCGCAATTCCCCAAACAGGCGTTCGAAAAGCTCGTGATGCTCGCCGGGAATGGGAATGTTCATGAGCCTCTGCGATGTCCTCGGCTACTCATCCAGCATCCGGTAGCTGCCCACAACTGTCATCTCGTCGCGCTGCGGACGTTCGCTGCAACGATCCCTGATGCCGCTTTGAAATGCCTCGAATGCGGCCAGTCCGGTGATGATGTCGGAATGCGCATCGGTTTCCGTCTCGACCAAATGGACGAATGTCCCATCGCCGGATCGCAATGTCATGTAGCGAACGCCGTCCGGCGATTTGTCGCGCAGCTCCTGGAAAACGGCCTTGACCAACCGCTCGTTCTCATCGGCCCGTTCCGGTTTCGTCTTGTAGCGTATCAGATGGCGTTTCATCTCTGGCCTTCCTCTGCCTGCGCCCCTTGAAGCTCTCATCGGCTAGACGTTGCGAAGAGAGCAAAGGATGCGGGCGCCGTGAAAATATGTCACCACGCGCAAGATGCCGAGGTGTCACTCGCGGTCGAGCAGGCGCCGCAGCATGGGCTCGATGCGGGAGAGTTCGTCGAGATGCGCCGCCGACAGCTCGGCTAGCGAATCGTCGGCGCGCTCGGTCAGCCGCAGCAGCACACGGCGATGGTCGTCCTTGTCCTGGTCCCGTACGACCAGCCCCGCCTCGCCGAGGCGGTTGACGAGTTCGACTGCGCTGTGATGGCGGATGCGCAGGCGTTCCGCCAGGTCGCCGATCGTTACCGGTCCGGCGCCTGGAAACCCCTTGATCGCGAGCAGCGCCTGGTGTTGGCGCGGCGTCAGCCCGGCGTCTTCCGCCTGGATCTGGCTGAATTCGAGGAAGCGGCGGATCAGGTAGCGAAACTCCGACAGCCGCTGGTAGTCGGCCGGTTTGATGGCGGGGCGAGGCTTCCTGGGTTGCGTCATGTCTGACATGTGTTCGTTTTCGGGCGAAAGCTCAAATGGATTTCGAGCAAATTCGGCTTGAACAGATATATCGTGTTACGATACATAGCCAGCCGACAATCCGGCTGGCCCTTTCGACCGTGCCGCACGTCCGAGATTCGGCCCGGTGCCAGGAAGCAAAACATCATGAAGACCCATCAACCCAATCCCGATCATCTCAGGGATTTTACAACCGACGCCAGAGTGCTGCTGGTTGCCGCCATAGCCGTCGTGGTCGCCACGGCGGGTCTGTTTGCCGGCATCGCGCTGTTGAAGCTGATCCGGCTTGCCACCAACATTGCCTATTTCGGCCAGTTCTCGCTCGCCGAGCTGAAGCTGCAGGACACGTCGCTTGGGCTTGCCGCTGTCGTCGTTCCGGTGATCGGCGCGCTGATCATCGGTCTGATGGCTCGATACGGCAGCGAGAAGATCCGCGGTCATGGCATTCCCGAGGCCATCGAGGCGATCCTGCTCGGGCGCTCGAAGCTCGACGCCAAGGTGGCGATCCTGAAGCCGCTGTCTTCGGCGATCTCGATCGGCTCCGGCGGTCCCTTCGGCGCCGAAGGTCCGATCATCATGACCGGCGGCGCGATCGGTTCGCTGATCGCGCAGATGCTGCCGGTCAGCGACAACGAACGCAAGACGCTGCTGGTGGCAGGGGCCGCGGCCGGCATGACCACCGTCTTCGGCACGCCGATCGCCGCCATCATGCTGGCGGTCGAACTGCTGCTCTTCGAATGGACGCCGCGCAGCTTCATTCCGGTGGCAGTCGCGGCTGTTATCGCCGAGGTCGAGCGCACCCTGCTGCATCTGCCCGGGCCGATCTTCCCGTTCCAGGGCGGCATGGCCGTGTCGTTCGCCGGGCTTGGCGGCTGGGTGCTGGTCGGCATCTGCGCCGGCCTGCTGTCGGGGCTTTTGACGCAGATGGTCTATGCCTGCGAGGACGGCTTCCAGAAGCTGCCCATCCACTGGATGTGGTGGCCGATGCTTGGCGGCCTGGTGGTCGGCATAGGCGGGTTGATCGAGCCGCGGGCGCTCGGTGTCGGCTATGACAACATTTCAGACATGCTGAACGGCCATACGCTCGCTACTGCGGCGCTGATCCTGCTGGTGATCAAGGCCATCATCTGGTCGGTGGCGCTTGGTTCGGGAACATCGGGAGGCGTGCTGGCACCGCTCCTGATCATGGGCGGCGCGATGGGGGCGGTGCTCGCCGGTTTCCTGCCGGCGGCAGATCCGGGCCTCTGGGCACTGCTGGCGATGGCCGCCACGATGGGCGGCACGATGCGGGCGCCGCTGACGGCGACCTTCTTCGCCGTCGAGTTGACCGGCAACACGCATGTGCTGGTGCCGCTGATCGCGGCTTGTGCCGCGGCGCACGCCGTCACCGTGCTTCTGATGAAGCGCTCGATCCTGACCGAGAAGATCGCCAGAAGGGGACATCATCTGGTTCGCGAATATCGCGTCGATCCCTTCGCGCTGACCAGGGTGCGCGAGGTGATGACGTCGCAGGTCGAGAGCGTGCCGGCGACGATGACGCTGCATGGCGCGGCGGCCTTCCTGACCGCGCCGGAGACGCGGCATCCGAGCTTCCCGGTAGTCGATGAGAACAGGCAGGTGCTCGGCCTGATCGATCCGCCGGCGATCCTGCGCTGGAGACGCACCGGCAAGCACAGGACGACGACGCTCGGAGACTTGCTTGCCGGAAGCAAGATGACGCTCGCCTATCCCGACGAGTATCTGGAAGGCCTGTCGGACAAGCTGTTGATGGCCAATGTGTCGCATTTGCCTGTCGTTGCCCGCGAAAACCAGCAACTGGTCGGTTATGTCGGCTGGAAGGATATGATGCGCGTGCGCTCGAGGAAGCAGGCCGAGGAGCGCGATCGCTCGACCTTGCTTGGCTTCGGCACCAGGCGCGGGAAAAAGACGGACGCGGTCGAGAGCCTTTAGCTGCTCGTCTCGCGCTTCGCCCATTCCAGGACATGAAGCCTTAGCGCCGAGGACAGGTTGGTGTCGCGAGGCCGCGTCTCGTCGACTTCGGCGACAAGAGCGGCGAGCGTCAGCTTTCTGGCCGCCGCGATGGCGACGAGATCCTCATAGAAGGGCTTTTCGAGGGAATAGCTGGTGCGGTGGCCGCGAATGGTCACCGAGCGTTTTTCGACCGCGTTCACGCCGACACGCTCATTGGTCGTCTTCAGCGCCCGATGGTTCGCGGCGGTGCCCCGCGACAAATGTCTCGGCCTTGTCGGCGGTGACGCGGTCGCGTTGCTTCTCTGCATTGGTGCGGCCGTGCAGGGCCCGGTTCTGTTCAGCGATGCGCACCTTCTCGGCCCGTGCCTTCTGCTTGCGGGCCAGGCGGAGATTGACGATGTCGGCCATGGTGCGAACCGCCGGCCTATTTCTTGCGGAAAGCGTCGAGCGAGACCACTTCGGCGCCCTTGGCGCCGGCGTCGGTCGCGGCGGGCTTCTTCTCCGGCTCGGCGGCCGGGGCTTTCTTGTCCGCCTTCGGCTTTTTCTCGGAGACGATGGTCAGCGGCTCGGCTGTTGGCGTTGCCGGTTCCTCGTCGGGCTGAGCATCGGTCTTGACGTCGAACTCAAGTTCGAAATTGACCGAGGGATCATAGAAGCCGCGCACGGCCGAGAACGGGATCTCGAGTTTCTCCGGCACGTCGGAGAAGGACAGGCCGACCTCGAAGCCGGTGTCGGTCACCTTCAGGTCCCAATACTGGAACTGGATGACGATGGTCATCTGCTCGGGATAGCGCTCGCGCAGCCGCGACGACACGCGCACGCCCGGCGCGCCGGTCAGGAAGGTGATGAAGAAATGATGGTTGCCGGGGAGGCCGGTGCGCGCGACTTCGGCCAGAACCTTGCGCATGACGCCGCGCAACGCCTCCTGGGCCAGAATGTCGTAGCGGATGTGGTCGTCGGCCATGTGGTGGTCGGGTTCCGTTGAATCGTCCGCATAGCTGTAATCAAGCTTGAGCGCGGCGTAAACCGCATATAGACCGCCGCCGCGTCGAAGCGAGGACTATTGCCAACGATTTGATCGGCGAAGCTGCCTCGCAGGCACGATCATCAGGCGTGGGCTAGCGCGGCCTGCTTTTTCACATTGGCTGGGGAAGGGCGCCTGCCGAAGGCGCGCAGGAAGGTGCGCACGCCATTTGTCGCCGACTGCACCACCTCGTCCTCGCACGGCGTGCCGCCGAGCATGAAGGTCGTCTGCAGTTCGGCATTGACGAGGCCGAGGAACTGGCGCGCCGCCACGTCGGGGTCGTCGATCGTGAGATAGCCGCCATAGGCGAGGCGGGCGAAGCGGGCAGCGATTGCCGGCCATGTCCTGCCCGGCCCATGTTCGCGCCACTCGGCAAACAATTCGGGATAGCGCTCGCCTTCGGTCTGGATCAGCTTGCGCAGGAATTTTCCGTCGCGGTTGCAGATGCAGTTCTGGTTCAGGCGCACGGCAAAGCCGATCAGGTCGGCCTCGAGATCTCCCGGCTGGTCAGGAAAGGTGGCGATGGTGGCGAAGATACCGGCATTGCAGCGCTCCGTGAGGTCGCGCACTACGGCCATGAAGAGCTTTTCCTTGTCTCCATGGTGGTTGTAGACGGTCTGGCGCGAAACGCCGGCCTCGGCGGCGATCAGATCGATATTGGCGCCGGCGAAGCCCTCCCGGCAGAACACACCGGCGGCGGCGTCGACGATCGACAGGCGCTTGGCCTCATGGCCGCGTGGCGGGAAAATGTCAGGAGAAACGCTCGGTCTCATGAAAAACTATATAGAGGTGATTGACGATTTAGACAAGAGTGTCTAAATTTGTGGACACGATACAAAGAGGTTTCGCTCCGGAAGAGACGAAGAGAATTCGCTCTTGGCGAGTCGGAATCTCATGGGATGGAACGTCCTGGGGTTAGACGTCGCCCGGCGGCGGCAACCAGATTCGAAAGAAGCCAATATCATGAGTCCCAAATTCCTCCGCATCGCGGTCGTGCTCGGCCTGTTGTCGGCCATCGGCCCGTTCGCGATCGACATGTATCTTCCCGCCTTGCCGTCGATCGGCGAGGATCTGCACGCCGGTACGGCCGCCGTGCAGATGAGCCTGCTGATCTTCTTCCTTTCGATGGGCTTCGGCCAGATCGTCGTCGGGCCGATCTCCGACATGGTCGGCCGCAAACTGCCGCTCTATGGCGGGCTTGCGCTGTTCATGGTCGGCGGAATCGGTTCGGCAATGAGCCCGACCATCGAATGGCTGATTGCCTTCCGCTTCCTGCAGGGCCTTGGCGCCAGTGCCGGCATGGCCGTGCCGCGCGCCATCGTGCGCGACCTGCACACCGGTAATGAGGCCGCCAAGCTGATGTCCTTGCTGATGCTGGTGTTTTCGGTGTCGCCGATCCTGGCGCCGCTGACCGGCAGCCAGATCATCGAGAATTTCGGCTGGCGCGCCGTGTTCTGGACGGTGACCGGTGCGGCAGCCCTCGCCACCATCCTGCTCGCGACCTCGCTCAAGGAGACGCGGCCGGCGGAAGAACGCGTCGGTTCCTCCTTCGGGACCGCGCTTGCCGGCTACCGCTTCCTGATGGGCGACCGCAATTTCCTTGGCCTGGTGGCGATCGCCGGCTTCGGCATTGCGAGCTTCTTCGTTTACCTGTCGAGCTCGTCCTTCATCCTGATCGACCATTACGGGCTGTCGCCTTCGGTCTACAGCGTGTTCTTCTCGATCAATGCGGTGGCCTTCATCGGCATGTCGCAGCTGACGGGACTGCTGGCCGAGCGCTTCGGGCTGCGGCGCGTGGTGCGTGTCGCGGTGACCGGCTACGCGTCGACGATGGTCGTGCTGTTCGCGGTGATGGCGACAGGCGTCGACCGGCTCGACGTGATGGCGGCACTGCTGTTCGTCGGTTACGGCTTCCTCGGCCTGGTCATCCCGACCACTTCTGTGCTGGCCATGGAAGAACATGGCGAGATCGCTGGTACCGCCTCGGCGCTGATGGGCACGCTGCACTTCGCCATTGGCGCGCTCGCCATGGGTGTGGCCGGCGTGTTCTTCGACGGCACGCCGCTGCCGATGGTCGCCGGCATCACGCTCTGTGCCGTGATTTCGTTCACGCTGGCGAAGGTCACGCTCGGCCGCTCGCGCGAGGCGGTCGAGGCACCGGCGGAATAGGCGCTGCTCGCAAGCACATGAAAAGGCCGGGTTTTCCCGGCCTTTTTTATGCGGAATCCTGCTCGCCCAGCACGAAGAATCGATCGGAATCGTTTCGCATTTTTTGCTCATGCGGAAAAAGACGCGCGACGCAGCGGCTTCGCGGCTCGTGCCAAGTCGGGCCGGCAAAAGCCTGCCATTATGCGTGATGCGGATTGAAGGAGGGGGAGAAGTGGAGGTTTCTGTTGCCAGGTACCTCCGAACCCCGCCTAGAAGTGCGAACCCCTAGGGCTTGATTTGAAGCTATCGCACTGCATTAAGCAGCGAGACGTGCTTCCGCATAGTTGTCGTTGGCAACTATAAGTTTAGCCCGATAACGGTGGTACAATGCCGGGCAAAAGTACGATCTTTACACCTTCGTCGATCCTATTTCGCCCCCAGCAAAAACCGCTCTGTCCTCAACAGCGGCTTATGGTGGAGGCGCCGGGTACCGCCCCCGGGTCCGAACGGCTTATTTCATCGCCCATTTATCGCCATAGTCGGTCAAGCCGACAAACCGAATATAGGGGCCGTTCATCGAAAATGAAAGGCCGCAATGGCACTTTGTCCCGTGCCAAAACCGCGCTGCCGAGGGTTGACTTGGGTGCGGTCTCAACCGAAGCTTTGCGCGGTGAGGAGTTACCGACCGAGCGCATAAGTTGCGAAGCGCGCCACAGCCCTCATCGATCGGATCCGTGGCGCCGACGAGGGGAATTTTGATGGCCGACTATCTTGCGGATGTGAAGAAGTATGACGCCGCGGCAAATGCCGATGCGGTCGAGAAGATCGTCAAGCATCTGGGCATTGCGCTGAGAAACCGCGATTCCTCGCTGGTGTCTTGCACCGACCCGAAGGAGTTGGAGCGGGTCAAGGAGAACTGGGTGGTCAAGAAGCTCGGCGTCAGCGACGGAGCGAAAGCCGACGCCGCGATCGAGAAGACCTGCAAGGCGATGGCCGCGGATCACAGCAAGGGTCGAGTGACCTTCTATTATCTGGTGGCCAAGGATCTGGGCAAGCTCGGCTCGCTCTGACGATCGCACCAACTGGCTGACGCGGGGCTGGGCAGTCGGTTCAGGTTGACCTTCACTTCACTAGGCGTCAGCGCGGCCCCTCATCTGGCTGCCGCCATCTTCTCCCCGTGAACGGGGAGAAGGACGCTGTTGCAGGCGATTTCGCCAACCGCCAGCGTTGCAAGCAGGGCGCCGACGTCAAGGCCAGCACCTTTCTCCCCGTCACTATACGGGGAGAAATGCCCGGCAGGGCAATGAGGGGCGGCGCAAGCGCTGGGGGAGAGTGATGGGGCAAGCGATGCTTGCAGCATTTTGAGGTGTTCGGCCGCCCATCGGGCAGCTATATTATCTGTACTCGAATCGAGCCGGAACCGATGCGCCAGTATCTCGACCTCTTGCAGCATGTGCTGGAAAACGGCGCCGATCGCGGCGACCGCACGGGCACCGGGACGCGCTCCGTCTTCGGTTACCAGATGCGTTTCGATCTGGCGCGCGGTTTTCCGGTCACCACCACCAAGAAGCTGCACTTGAAGTCGATCATCCATGAACTCCTGTGGTTCCTGGCCGGCGACACCAACATCAAATATCTGACCGACAACGGCGTTTCCATCTGGGACGAATGGGCCGACGAGAATGGCGACCTCGGCCCGGTCTATGGCAAACAGTGGCGCTCCTGGCCGGACGGCCACGGCGGCTCGATCGACCAGATCGCGAATCTTTTGAAGGAGATACGCCGCAATCCTCAATCGCGGCGGCTGATCGTCTCGGCCTGGAACCCGGCCGAGGTGGAAGCGATGGCGCTGCCACCCTGCCACTGCCTGTTCCAGTTCTACGTGTCCGAGGGCCGGCTTTCCTGCCAGCTTTACCAGCGCTCGGCCGATATCTTCCTCGGCGTGCCGTTCAACATCGCGTCCTACGCGCTGCTGACGCTGATGGTGGCGCAGGTGACCGGGCTGAAGCCGGGCGATTTCGTCCATACGCTCGGCGACGCGCATCTCTACTCCAACCATTTCGAACAGGCGCGCGAACAGTTGCGGCGCACGCCAAGGGCGCTGCCGACGATGTGGATCAACCCGGACGTGAAGGACCTGTTCGCCTTCCGCTTCGAGGATTTCCGGCTGGAAAACTACGTCGCCGATGCGTCGATCAAGGCGCCGATCGCCGTTTGAGCCACAGGCCTCAGTCGACCCCAACCATCACGTCCGAGGCCTTGACCACGGCATAGGCCTGCTTGCCCTTTTCGAGCTTCAGGTCGGCAACGGCCTCGTTGGTGATCGACGCGGTGACGATGGCGCCGCCGCCGATGTCGATCCGGACATGCGAGATGGTGGCGCCTTTGACGATCTCGGTGATCGTTCCCTTGAGGATGTTGCGAGCGCTGATCTTCATTGGGCTCTCCTTTTCGAGGGTTTCGTGTTCGTCCTATCAGAACAATCGGTGCCGCAGAGGCGTTTTCGCAAGATGCCGGCCTTCCCTTGTTATATCCAGGCGGATATATCGGTTGACTTCGAGCCGATCGGATTTTCACAACCAGGGAGAGTTTTCGATGACGCGCAAAGGTTTCGGGTTGAGGGCGATCGCCATTAGCGGTTTTGCGGCGACGCTGATGGCGGCGGTGCCGGCCGCGCACGCGGAAGGCAAGGTCGTGGTGTTTGCGGCGGCCAGCCTGAAGGACGCGCTCGACGCGGTGAACAAGGCCTGCGAGGCCGATGTCGGCGAGGCTGCGACGATCTCCTATGCCGCGAGTTCGGCGCTGGCCAAGCAGATCGAGGGCGGCGCACCGGCCGACGTCTTCATCTCGGCCGACCTCGACTGGATGAAATATCTCTCCGACAAGAAGCTGATCAAGCCCGACACCGAGGTGAAGCTGCTCGGCAACGAGATCGTGCTGGTGGCGCCGAAGGATTCGACTGATAAAGCCAAGATCGAGAAGGGTTTTGACCTCGCCAAGCTGGTCGGCGACGGCAGGCTCGCCATGGGCGACTTCAAGGCGGTGCCCGCCGGCAAGTACGGCAAGGCGGCACTGGAATCGCTCGGCGTCTGGTCTTCGGTCGAAGGCAAGGTGGCGCAGGCCGAGAATGTGCGTGCGGCGCTGAAGCTGGTTTCAACAGGCGAGGCGGCGCTCGGCATCGTCTACGCCACTGATGCTCATGCCGAAAAAGGCGTCAAGGTGGTCGGAACCTTCCCGGAGGATTCGCATCCGCCGATCATCTATCCGGTTGCCCAGACCGCCGATTCGAAGGACAAGGATACGCCGGCCTTCCTGAAGTGCCTGCAGTCCGCCAAGGCCGGCGCGCTCTTCAAGGAGCAGGGCTTCACCGTGCTCTCGCCGAGCAACTGAATTCGAAAGGCCCTGATATCGCACCATGAACTGGCTGCTGGACCTCACTCCCGACGAATGGAATGCGGTCCGGCTGTCGATCAAGGTGGCGACGGTGGCGATGCTTTTCAGCCTGCCACCGGGCATATTGATCGCGCTGCTGCTTGCCCGAGCAAAGTTCTGGGGCAAGACGCTGCTCAACGGGCTGGTGCATCTGCCATTGATCCTGCCGCCTGTGGTGACCGGCTATCTGCTGCTGCTGTCTTTCGGCAAGCGCGGCCCGGCCGGTGTCTTCCTGGCCGAGCATTTCGGCATCGTCTTCTCGTTTCGCTGGACGGGTGCGGCACTTGCCTGCGGCGTCATGGGCTTCCCCCTGATGGTGCGGGCGATCCGGCTATCGATCGAGGCGGTGGACCGCAAAATCGAAGCGGCGGCGGGAACGCTCGGCGCCAACCCGCTGTGGGTGTTTAGCACCATCACGCTGCCGCTGATCCTGCCCGGGCTGATCGCCGGTGCCATCCTGTCCTTCGCCAAGGCGATGGGCGAATTCGGCGCGACGATCACCTTCGTCTCCAACATCCCCAACGAAACGCAGACGCTGCCGTCGGCCATCTACACTTTTACACAGGTGCCGGGCGGCGATGAAGGCGCGCTGCGGCTGACGCTGATCTCGATCGTCATCTCGATGGCGGCACTGGTCGCTTCGGAAGTTCTGGCGCGGCGCGTCGGCCGGCGGATGGACATCGAATGAGCGTTCTTGTCGACATCGGCCACCGGCTTGGCGATTTCGCCATCGACATCCGCTTCGAGAGCGCCGGGCGGCTGACGGCACTGTTCGGCCCGTCGGGGTCGGGCAAGACGACGCTGATCAACATGATCGCGGGGCTGATCCGGCCAGACAAGGGGCGCATCGCGGTCGACGGCCGCGTGCTGGTCGACGCGGATGCCGGCATTTTCGTGCCGAAGCACAGGCGCCGCATCGGCATGGTGTTCCAGGACGCGCGGCTGTTTCCGCATATGAGCGTGGCCAGCAATCTGCGCTATGGCCGCTGGTTCACGCCGGCAGCCGAGCGCTACGCCGATATGGATGCCGTTGTCGACCTGCTCGGCATCGCTCCGCTCCTGGACAGGCGGCCGGCAAAGCTGTCGGGCGGCGAGAGGCAGCGCGTGGCGATCGGCCGGGCGCTGCTGGCCAGCCCCAGATTGCTGCTCATGGACGAGCCGCTGGCCTCGCTTGACGATGCGCGCAAGGCCGAGATCCTGCCCTATATCGAACGGCTGCGCGACGAGACGAAGATCCCGATCGTCTATGTCAGCCATTCGGTCGCCGAGGTGGCGCGGCTGGCGAGCGACGTGGTGATGCTGGCGCAAGGCAAGGTCGTCGCCAGCGGTTCGATCGAGGCCGTCATGCAAAGGCTCGACCTGCTGCCGGCCGAAGAGCGCGGCGAGGGTGGTGCTGTGCTGGACACGAAAGTGCTGCGTCATGACGAGGCTTTCGGCATGACGGTGCTCGGCTCGGCCGCCGGTGAAATTCGTGTGCCGCGACTGGCCGTGGCGGCGGGAGCGCCGGTGCGCATCCGCATCCGTGCCCGCGATGTGATGATCGCCACCGAAGAGCCGACGGGCCTCAGCGCACTCAACATCCTGCCCGGCACGATCGTCGCGATCCGTCCGGGCGGGGGTCCTACGGTCGAGCTTGGCATCGACTGCAACGGCGCAACGGTTCTGGCCCGCATCACCGAGCAGTCGCGGCAAGCACTGAAATTGCGGCTCGGCGGCAAGGTTTTCGCAGTGGTCAAGACGGTGAGCTTCGACCGGGCGAACACCGGGGCCGGTTTGCCGCTCGAGGTCGATGGCTGACAGGTGCGGCGATCACCGCTATATTGATTTGGAATAACGGTATCGCCAACGCAGCTTTGACATCGAGGCAACTTTGATAGCAAGGCCGGGGTGATCGCGGAGGAGTAAAAATGCCGTCGCTGAGCTTGCGGATAAATCTCGATCCCGACGGTCGAATCGGTCCGGGCAAGGTCGAGCTGCTGGAGCAGATCGCCGCCTTCGGTTCGATTTCGGCCGCGGCGCGCGGCATGGAGATGTCCTACAAGCACGCCTGGGACCTGGTCGAGGACATGAACCGGGTGTTCGGCAAGCCGCTGGTGGCGGCGCAGACCGGCGGCCGCAAGGGCGGCGGCGCGCAACTGACTGCGGTCGGCCTGGCGGTGGTCAGCCGCTTCCGCGCCATCGAGCGCGCCGCGGCAGCTGCGGCGGCGACGCATATGGATGCATTACAGGCCGAGATCGACGCTGCGTAGGGCAGTAGGGCAGTAGGGCAGTAGGGCAGTAGGGCAGTAGG
>NZ_JAFFIW010000019.1 GCF_018588885.1 Mesorhizobium sp. dw_380 | reverse complement strand
GCGGAAACAAAAACCCCCCCCCCCCCGAACGGCGGGGGGGGTCGTCGGGGGGTGGCGGTAGCTTCACCCTCCCCCTTGTGGGGAGGGTCGATCCCCGTAGCGGATCGGGGTGGGGGTGCGCGTAAAGCGCTTTCCCTGCGCCGCCCCCCACCCCGCCCACTTCGTTCGCGACCCTCCCCACAAGGGGGAGGGTGGAGGACGCGCCCATGACCCAACTCGGCGCAACCGTCACCCGCGAAGGCATCCGCTTCGCCGCGTGGTCCTCGTCGGCCCGTCGTCTCTGGGTCTCGATCTTCGACGAGCAGGGAGACCGTGAACTTGACCGGCTGGAGATGAAGCCGGAAGGCGAGGGGGTGCATGCGCTCTTCGTTTCCAGCCTTGCTGCAGGCGCGCGATATGGCTTTCGTGCCGATGGTGATTACGCGCCCGAGCGCGGGCTTTGGAGCGATCCCGACAAGCTGCTGACCGATCCCTACGCCGTCGAAATCGACCGGCCCTACGCCTATCACTGGCGGCTCGCAGCGCGGCGCAATGAGGGGACGGACACCGCGCCACTGATGCCCAAGACGGTGGCAAAAGCCTTGTCCGCGGCGGTGCCTGTGCTGCCGCCGCTGTTTCGCCCGGGGGGCCTGATCTACGAAGTGCCGGTGCGCGCCTTCACCAAGCTTCGTCAGGATATCCCGGAAGAGCAGCGCGGTACGGTCGCCGCACTTGCTCATCCTGTCATCATCGAGCATCTCAAGAAGCTCGGCGTTTCCGCTGTCGAACTGATGCCGGTGACGGCGTCGATCGACGAGCGGCATCTGCCGCCGCTGGGCCTCAGCAACGCCTGGGGCTACAATCCCGTCACCTTCATGGCACTCGACCCTCGCCTGGCGCCCGGCGGTCTGGCGGAATTGCAGGGCACGGTCGCCGCACTGCGTCAGGCCGGCATCGGCACCATCCTCGACCTCGTCTTCAACCACACGGGTGAGAGCGACCGGCTGGGGCCGACGCTGTCGTTGCGCGGCCTCGACAATCAAGCCTACTACCGGCACCAGCCGGACGGCAGGCTGGTCAATGACACCGGCACCGGCAATACGGTCGCCTGCGACCATCCGGTGGTGCGGCAAATGGTGCTCGACACGCTTCGCCATTTCGTCCGCCATGCCGGCGTCGACGGCTTTCGTTTCGACCTGGCGCCGGTGCTGGGCCGCGTCGACGGCGCGTTCGATCCCGCGGCGCCCTTACTCGGGGAGATCGCCGGGGATCCTATCCTTGCTGATCGCGTGTTGATCGCCGAACCCTGGGACATCGGTCCTGACGGCTACCAGCTCGGCAACTTCCCGGCGCGCTTCCTGGAATGGAACGACCGCTATCGCGACGATGCAAGATGCTTCTGGCGCGGCGATGCCGGCGCGCTTGGAGCGCTGGCGACACGGCTTGCCGGCTCGTCCGATATTTTTGGCAGAGCAGACCAGCCGGCCAGCCGCACGGTCAATTTCATCGCCGCCCATGACGGCATGACGCTGGCCGACATCGTCGCCTATGAGCACAAGCACAACGCCGCCAATGGCGAGCAGAACCGCGATGGCCACAATGACAATCTGTCCTGGAACAATGGCGCCGAGGGTGCGACGGACGACGCGGCGATCGTCAAGGCACGCTTCGACGACCAGTGCGCGCTGCTTGCCACGCTGTTCGCCTCGCGCGGCACGATCATGCTGACCGCCGGCGACGAATTTGGGCGTACGCAAAAGGGCAACAACAACGCCTATGCGCAGGACAATGCCGTCACCTGGCTCGACTGGGCAGGCCGCGACCAGACGCTGGAGCAATATACATCGGTGCTCGCCGCGTTGCGGCGCGAGTCTGTTGCGCTGTCGGATACGCATTTCCTGACGGGAGAACCGGCCGATTCCTCAGGCGTCTCCGACGTTTCCTGGCTGACCGAGACCGGCATCCCGCTTGCCGAGACGGACTGGAACGATCCGACCCGGCACCGTCTCGTCATGCTGCTGGCCGATCCGGGGGGCGGCCGCCTTGCGGTCATCATCAACGGCGATCGTCGCCAATGCGTCTTCACCTTGCCCGCACGCGATGGGTCCCGATGGCAGCCGGCGATCGAAGCGCAGGCGATCGACCTCGCGCGGCCGTTGCCTGGCCGCAGCGTCAGTTTCATGATCGAGCGCCGGACCGAAAAGGGCCGCGCCGGGAAGGGTCCGTGATGGCAGGCAACAATTCCGAGCAGTGCGCCGAATGGTGGCGCGGCTGCGTCATCTACCAGGTCTACCCGCGCTCCTTCCAGGACACGACCGGTGACGGCAGCGGCGATCTCAAGGGCGTCACGGCAAGGCTTGCCCACATCGCCTCGCTCGGCGTCGATGCCGTCTGGCTGTCGCCCTTCTTCAAGTCGCCGATGGCTGACATGGGCTATGACGTGTCGGACTATCGCGACGTCGATCCGATGTTCGGCACGCTGGAGGATTTCGACGCTCTGGTCGCCGAGGCGCATCGCCTCGGTTTGAAAATCATCATCGACCAGGTGCTGTCGCACTCATCCGACAGGCACGAATGGTTCGTCGAAAGCCGCGCCAGCCGCGACAATCCCAAGGCCGACTGGTACGTCTGGGCTGATACCAAACCCGACGGCAACGCCCCCAACAACTGGCTGTCCGTCTTCGGTGGCCCGGCCTGGGAGTGGGATTCGAGCCGCCGGCAATATTACATGCACAATTTCCTGGCCTCGCAGCCGGACCTGAATTTCCACAATCCGGAGGTTCAGGATGCGCTGCTGGACACTGTGCGCTTCTGGCTGGAGCGCGGCGTTGATGGTTTCCGGCTCGACACGGTCAACTACTACGTCCACGACCGCTGGCTGCGCAGCAATCCGCCTTTGGCGTCCAGCGTCGCCGGCACCAATGGCGAGACCAGCACCTACCTTTACCAGGAGCATCTGTTCGACAAGACGCAGCCGGAAAATCTCGCCTTCCTCAGGCGTTTCCGCGCGCTGCTCGACGACTATCAGGATCGCGCCGCCGTCGGTGAAATCGGTGATGAAGGTCGCTCGCTGCAGACGCTCGCCGCCTACACCTCCGGCGGCGACAAGCTGCAGATGTGCTACACGTTCGACCTGCTCGGCCCGCAATTTTCGGCGGCGCATATGCGCGGCTGTATCGAGGCCTTCGAACATGCGGTCGCCGACGGCTGGGTCTGCTGGGCATTTTCCAATCATGACGTGGTGCGCCATGTCAGCCGCTGGATGTGGCCGAGAGGCGATCCCGATGCGGTTGCCAGATTCTCGATCATGCTGCTCGCCTGCCTGCGCGGCTCGATCTGCCTCTATCAGGGTGAGGAACTCGGCCTGGAGGAGGCCGAGCTTGCCTATGAGGACCTGCGCGATCCCGTCGGCATCCGCTTCTGGCCCGGTGTTAAGGGGAGGGATGGGTGCCGCACGCCGATGGTCTGGGAGGCTGGCGCAGACAATGCTGGCTTCTCCACCGGCAAGCCCTGGCTGCCGGTCCCGGACAGCCATCGCGCTCGCGCCGTCGATGTGCAGAACGGCAACGAGCAATCGGTGCTGTCCGCCTACCGCTCGACGCTCGCCTTGCGCCGGCGCCATCCGGCCCTGGTCGGCGGTTCGATCCGCTTTCTCGACGCCGAGGGTGATGTGCTCGCCTTCATCCGCGAAGGCGGCGGCGAGAGGCTGCTCTGTGTCTTCAATTTCGCTGGGGAGCCGGCGAATTGGCCGTTGCCTGGGGATATCGGAGTTGTCGCGCCTGTCTTGGCCGGCAGCGCTTCTGTCGGGGAAGAAGCGCTCTCGCTGCCAGCTCTCGGTTCTTTCCTTGGGCGGCTCGACTGATGCGTTTCGGCCAAGCGAGCTGCTTGGCCACAAATGCCCTATTGAACGAGCACCGCCCGTCCGCAGGTCGCTCCGGTCACACGCACGTCGGCCTGGCCGACACCGACACCCAACGCGGACAGCACATTGTAGAGCAAGTCGTCGACGGGCGCAGTCACGGTGTTAAGCAGCGCTACCACCGCGGGTTTTACCGTTCCGAGCAGCGCGGTCAGATCGATCCCGAGGCCAAGCACATTGACGGAAAGCGACAGGTTGTTGACCAGCGACGTGGTGAGCGACTGCGAGATGTTTCGCGTCGAAACAGTCTTGACCGTCTTGTTGGCGATGTCGGTCGCATTGAAGGTCAGGGTCTGAGGGCTGTTGTTGGTGATCGCGGTCGCGGCCGAACCCATCACCTGGATCAACGGGATGTTGATCAGCAGGAGCTTGAGGCTCACATCCGCGATCTCGGCGTCGGTGAAGGTCTGCGGCTGGCTGAAATCGGCAAAGCCGGAGGGATTGTTGCTGTTGGCCAGATTCAGCTGGGCAATACCAGGGTGGGCGGCGATGGAAACGCTGATGCTGGACGGCCCTGTCGGACAGGTGATGTCCGTCAGCTTGGCTTCGGCATAGGCGACTTCCACATTGAGCGGCAGGTTGACGGCCAGCAGGCTGACGCCGCCGCTGAGGCCGGGCGTGCCGACACCGACCGAGGCTGTCAATTTGATGCGCGTCTGCGCGGTGCGCACCACCGTCCCTATGCCGTCGACCGCCAGCCATGGCGAGGATTGCGCCGGTTCCCCAATGGCAATATTGAGCTTGGTGGACAACAGCCCCGGGATGGTGGCGCCGAGATCGACGGCGGCTTGGTTGGTGCCGTTCGCGAGCACGGCGGCGGCGGTCAGCATTCCCATGGCGCTTGCGTCGACGCCAAGCCCGGTTGACTGTTGCCCGAGCCCGAGGCTGCCGACGGATCCAAGGTCGACGAGACTGCTGAGCGGGATCTTGACCGTGCTTGTCGACTTGGACGCGATGGTCTGCAGGGCGACCTTGGCCGTGTTGCCGAGGCCGGGAACATTGGCCATGGCGGTGGCAATCTGGCCGACAGTCGCCTTCGAGGCCAGCACGTCCGAATAGGTGCCGGCCGTCACGTTCAGCTGTGTGGCGAGCGCACTGATGAAGGAAAGCACGCTGACATCGGCCGAGATCAGCCCATTGTAGTCCATGACGCTGAGCGAGATGTTGCCGCCGAGAAGTCCGCTCAGCAGAGCGTTAAGGATGCCGCCATTGACGCTGAGCAGTCTCGACCCGACCGAGAATGTCGCCTGCGGCGTCATGCTGGCCGTGGCTTCGGTGCCGATGACTGGAGTGGGGATAAGCGAACTCGCGAAATAGCGGGCGGGGATTTTCTTGAGCGTGACGCGCACCGCGTTGTAGGGGGTCACGCCCGCCTGGAAGCGCTGGCTGACAGCGGCGGTCGCCGAGGCATATCGGCCTTGCGTGACCGTCACCACCGTCTTCCCGGCGGTCGCGGCGATGGTCTGGCCCGAGCCTTGAACCACGACGCCCGGCATGCCGTTGTCGGTCAGCGCGGTGACGACCGCCGTGTTGACATTGTTGATATTGGAGGCGGCGGTGATCGCCGCCAGATCGACCATCGCCTGGGCTTCCCGGCGTTCGCTGTAGATGGAGGCCTCATCGATGGCCACCGCGGCCAGGGCCAATGCAACCGGCGCGCTCAGTGCTGTCATGACGGCGAAGTTCGCCTTCCTGTCTCCCGCCATCGACCGTGCAAGCCGGCCGATGCCCTTGCCCGCACGCTGCAGCATTCAGATACCCCCGACCCTGATCGTTGACTGACGCTTGATGGTGGTCCCTGGCATGGCTATGCCCGGGAAAAGATTCCAGATCGGCAGGTTGCGTGCATCGTAAGAGATGGACACCACGAACTGGCTTCCGTCGGCGACGCTGTCGTTGGCCTGATAGGTGAGTTTGCTGGCGTCCACGAAGGGGTAGCCGCCGGCGTTGTTGGCGAGGAAGGAGGCCACGAGCGTCTGCCGCTCGGTCTGGTTCAGCCCGGCAATGGCCGTCCGTGCAGCATCCGCTGCGATCTGCTGGACCGAGCTGGCGGCGCCAAAATAGATGCCATACGCAACCATCCCGAGCAGAAGGAGAATGAAAAGCGGCGACAGCAGGGCGAATTCGACCGCTGAGGTTCCCGAATTGTCTGTTCGGAACGCGCGCCTTCGGACCCAGGAAATGAGGTTCTGAACCATGGCGCCAACATGCCAAAGTTCGCATGCAGAAAGCGAAAACTCCGGGTGCAACCGGAGGATGCGTGCGATTGAAAAAGCCGCTCTAATTTAGCCGTTGCTTCGTCCATTTTAAGGATTGACTTAGGGTCAATCAGTACTCGGTTGAAAAGAGCTTACCTCCTGTCTAGTCTCCTGCCACCAGCTGCCGGAGGGAACCGGCGGCGCGCTCAAAGGAGCCAGACATCGGTTCCGGGGCGTCAACACGTATAGGCGCGTCCACGGCAGCGCCGACAGGGAGAACTTCATGCTGAAAAACATGCTGAAGGCGACGGTATTCGCCACCACCATGGCGGTAGCCGCCGGCGCATTCTACGCGCCGGCCTTTGCTGAGACCGTCTACAACAGGGGGACCGCCGCTGAATCGGAGTCGGTCGACCCGCACAAGACCTCGACGGTCTACGAAGCCAATGTGCTGCGTGACCTGTTCCAGGGACTGGTCATGCAGGACCAGAAGGCGAACCTCATTCCGGGCGCCGCCGAAAGCTGGACGGTATCGGATGACGGCACCGTCTACACCTTCAAGCTGCGCAAGGACGGCATGTGGTCGGATGGCAGCCCGGTGACGGCGGACGATTTCGTCTACGCCTTCCACCGGCTGGAGGACCCTGCGACCGGTGCCGAATATGCATCCATGCTGTACCCGGTGAAGGGTGCGGAGGATGTCAACACCAAGAAGGGCAAGCCTGAGGACATGGGCGTCAAGGCAATCGACGCCAACACCCTGGAAGTTTCGCTGAAGGCGCCGACGCCGTACTTCCTGGAGATGCTGACCCATCAGGCGACCTATCCGGTCAGCAAGGCCTCGATCGAAAAGCTCGGCGCCGACTGGATCAAGCCCGGCAAACTGGTTTCGAACGGCGCCTATACGCTGGCCGAATGGGTTCCCAACGACCACATGAAGCTGGTCAAGAATCCGAAATTCTGGGACGCCGCCACCGTCAAGTTCGATGTGGTCAACTACATCCCGACCGAAGACCGCTCATCGGCCATGAAGCGCTTCGAGGCCGGCGAACTCGACAGCTATGACGATCTGCCGACCGAACAGCTCGCCGATCTCAAGACAAAGTTCGGCGACCAGATCCATGTCGGCCCGTATCTCGGCACCTATTACTATGCGATCAAGACCGACAAGGCGCCTTGGAACAACCCTGAACTGCGTAACGCCATCTCGATGGCGATCGACCGCGACTTCATCGCCGAAAAGGTCTGGCAGAACTCGATGCTGCCCGGCTATTCGATGGTGCCTCCCGGCATCGAGGGCTATACGCCCGCAATGGCCAAATACGCCGATATGCCGCAGATCGACCGCGAGGATGCCGCCAAGAAAATCCTCGAGAAGCTCGGCTATACGCCCGAACATCCGCTGAAGATGGAAATCCGCTACAACACCTCGGAGAACCACAAGAACACCGCGGTCGCCATCCAGGAACAGCTGAAGCCGCTCGGCGTCGACGTCACGCTGCTCAACACCGACACCAAGACCCACTATTCCTTCCTCGAGCAGAAGGGCGACTACGACGTGGCGCGTGCCGCTTGGATCGCCGACTACAAGGATCCGGAAACCTTCCTCGGCATCTCGCGCAAGGCGAGCGGCAACAACTATTCGAACTACAACAGCCCGGCATATGAGGCGGCCATGGACAAGGCAGCCGCGGCCGGCGGCAAACCCGAGGAGCGCATGAAGGAACTCTCCGAGGCCGAGCGCATTCTCGTCGACGATGTCGGCCAGATCCCGCTTCTCTACTACAGCTACCACGACATCGTTTCCTCGAAGCTGCATGGCTTCGTCGACAATGTGATGGACGTCCATCCATCCCGTTTCGTCAGCAAGGACTGATCCCTGGCCAAGCCGCCGCGCCCTTTCGAGGCGCGGCGGCGCTGGTTTGCCATCGCATCGGCCCGGGAAGCGGAATCGGTTTTCGGAAAAATCCGGTGCGAAGATTTGAAGGCTGGAGCGCAATCGTCCAACGGGACGGGCGCGCTCCGGATCAAGCGGGGCACCGATGCTGCGATACGTATTCCGGCGGCTTTTGACCGCCATCCCGACGCTGTTCGTCATCGTGACGATGGCGTTCTTCCTGATGCGCGTCGCGCCAGGCGGCCCCTTCAACCAGGAGCGGGGTCTGAGCCCCGAGATCAAGGCCAACCTTGAAGCCCAGTTCGGCCTCAACGACCCGCTCTGGCTGCAATATGTCCACTATCTCGGCAATCTGCTGCGCGGCAATTTCGGTCCGAGCTACAACATGCCGGATTTCACCGTCACCGAACTGTTTGCCAAGGGCCTGCCCATATCCATCCAGCTCGGCGCCTCGGCGCTGATCCTGGCGCTGCTGCTGGGCAGCGTGCTCGGCACCATCGCGGCGCTCAATCAGAACAAGCTTGGCGACTATACGGTGATTGCGCTGGCGACGGCCGGCAGCACCATCCCGACCTTCGTCATCGCGCCGGTGATCCAGCTCCTCTTCGGGCTGACCTGGAAGCTTTTGCCTGTCGGCGGCTGGGGCGACGGCGCGTTCCTCAACAAGGTCGGCCCTGTGCTGACGCTTGCCCTGCCGCAGATCGCCATCGTCGCCCGCCTGATGCGCGGCTCGATGATCGAATCGCTGCGGTCCCATCATATCCGAACGGCGCGCGCGCTCGGTCTCTCCGACTGGTCCGTGGTGGTCAAGCACGCGCTGCGCGGTGCCATCTTGCCGATCGTCTCGTTCACCGGCCCGGCGGCGGCGGCACTGCTGACCGGCTCTGTCATCGTCGAGACGATTTTCTCCATTCCGGGCGTCGGCCGTTATTTCGTCGATGCTGCGCTGAACCGCGACTACACGCTGGTGATGGGAACGGTGGTGGTGATCGCAATCTTCACCATCGTCTTCAACCTGATCGTCGACGTCATGTACGCGGTGGTCGACCCGAGGGTGCGCTATGACTGACATCGCAGCCACGGCTCCCGCCATCGTCGGCCGCTCGCTCTGGGGCGATGCCTGGGCGCGCCTCAAGGCCAACCGCGCCGCCATGTTCAGCCTTTACTACCTGGCCTTTATCGCTGTCATCAGTGTGTTCGGGCCCTCGTTCGTGCCGCATCAGTACACGACCATCTATGCCGACTATGTGCGCACGCCGCCAAGCCTTACGGCCTACCCAAAGGCCGACATGATCGAGTCGGCGCTCAATGACGCGATCAAGCGCATGCGGGTCGAGATCAAGGAATGGAAGCAGGACGGCGAGCGCGTTACGGTCACCGTCACCTCCACCAAGCCGATCGACGATCGCAACATCCGTTACCTCGACCGTTCCGATGCCTTTGACGGCACCAAGATCGAGAGCAAGTCGCCCGACGGGCTCGAAGTGACGATGAGCACGTCGGTCAAGCAGCAATATTTCCTGTTCGGCACCGACAACACCGGCCGCGATCTGCTCTCGCGCACGCTGATGGCCGGGCGCATCTCGCTTGCCATCGGCCTGCTCGCCGGCGTCGTGGCGGTGGTGATTGGGGTGATCTACGGCGCCGCCGCGGGTTTTTCCGGCGGCAAGATCGACGAGGTGATGATGCGCATCGTCGACGTGCTCTATTCCTTGCCGTTCATCTTCTTCGTCATCATGCTGGTGGTGTTCTTCGGCCGCAACTTCGTGCTGATGTTCCTGGCGGTTGGTGCGGTGCTGTGGCTCGACATGGCGCGCATCGTGCGTGGCCAGGCCCTGTCGATCCGACGCCAGGAATATGTCCAGGCGGCGGAAGCCATGGGCGTCGGCCAGCGCGGCATCCTGTTGCGCCATGTCATTCCCAACCTGCTTGGCCCGGTGGTGATCTACATGACGCTGCTGGTGCCGCAGGTCATCATCCTGGAGAGCTTCCTGTCGTTCCTTGGCCTCGGCGTGCAGGAACCGATGACCAGCTGGGGCGTGCTGATCTCGGTCGGCGCCAAGAACATCGGCACCGCCAACTGGTTGCTCTTGTTTCCCGCTTTCTTCCTCGTCTCGACGCTGTTCGCCTTGAATTTCGTCGGCGACGGCCTGCGCGACGCGCTCGATCCGAGAGATCGATAACGATGGGGATCGTTGACATGGCTGCTGCCGAAACCATCCTCAGCGTCAAGGACCTGCGCGTCCGCTTCCGCACGCTCGACGGCGCCGTCGAAGCGGTGAAGGGCGTCAACATCCATGTCAACGCGGGCGAGACCGTTGCCGTGGTCGGCGAATCCGGCTCCGGCAAGAGCCAGACCATGATGGCGGCGATGAGCCTGCTGGCCTCCAATGGCGAAGCGTCAGGCAGTGTCGACTATCGCGGCCGCAACCTGCTGACGTTGAGCAAATCCGATCTGAACAAGGTCCGCGGCGCCAAGATCAGCATGATCTTCCAGGAGCCGATGACCTCGCTCGATCCGCTCTATTCGATCGGCAACCAGCTGATAGAGCCAATCCGCCGGCATCGCGGCCTAGGTGGTGCCGACGCGCATGAAGAGGCGCTCAAGCTGCTGCGCCTGGTGCATATTCCCGATCCCGAGCGGCGGATGAAATCCTATCCGCACGAAATGTCCGGCGGTCAGCGCCAGCGCGTGATGATCGCCATGGCGCTCGCCAACGACCCCGATATCCTGATCGCCGACGAGCCGACGACGGCGCTCGATGTGACCATCCAGGCGCAAATCCTGATGCTTCTCGCCGAATTGCAGCGCAAGCTCGGCATGGCCATCGTCTTCATCACCCACGATCTCGGCATCGTCCGGCGCTTCGCTGACCGGGTCTATGTCATGCGCCAGGGCGAGGTCGTCGAGGAAGGCGAGGCGGAAGCAATCTTCGTCAACCCGCAGCACGCCTATACCAAGATGCTGCTGGCGGCCGAGCCGACCGGAACCAAGGCGCCTCCGCCCGCCAATGCGCCCGTGGTGCTCGAAGGCAGGAATGTCGAAGTCACATTCAGGATCGGCGGCGGCTTCCTCGCCGGCGAACCGCTGATGCTGCGTGCCGTCGATCACATTTCGATCCGGCTGCAGCGCAACCAGACCATCGGCATCGTCGGCGAATCCGGCTCGGGCAAATCGACGCTCGGCCGCGCTTTGCTGCGGCTGCTGCCGAGCGATGGGTTCATCCGTTTCGGCGATCGCGACATTTCCACCGCCGACCGGCAGGCGATGCGGCCGTTGCGGCGCCAGATGCAACTCGTCTTCCAGGATCCGTTCGGCTCGCTGTCGCCTCGCATGACCGTCGGCCAGGTCATCACCGAAGGGCTGCTGGTGCATGAGCCGAACCTTTCGGGCAAGCAGCGCGACCAGCGCGCGGTCGAGGCCTTGCGAGAAGTCGGCCTCGACCCCAACGCCCGCAACCGTTACCCGCACGAATTCTCGGGCGGACAACGGCAGCGCATCGCCATTGCCCGCGCTATGATCCTGAAGCCCAAAATGGTCGTGCTGGACGAGCCGACCTCGGCCCTCGACCGCTCGGTGCAGAAGCAGATCGTCGAACTGCTGCGCAAGCTGCAGGCGGATCACGAACTGTCCTACCTGTTCATCAGCCACGACCTCGCCGTGGTGCGCGCCATGGCCGACTACATCATCGTCATGAAGCAAGGCAAGATCGTCGAGGAGGGGCCGACCGAGGCCATCTTCAGCAATCCGCAGGCGCCCTACACACAGACACTGATGAACGCGGCGATCGACGTCACGCGCTTCCGGTTGAGCGCCTGAGACATCGCGTCAGGTGAAGGCAATGGCGGCGCCTGTTCGGTCAGCCTGCTGATCTCGGGCACCTGCGTGCGCGCACCGCAACAATAGCATCATGTTGCTGCTTCAGCCGGTCGATTCTGGCTGTTTCGCGGTTGGCCACCGCGGTCTTCACGCGCGAGCCACCAAGCAGCCAGCGTGGAACACTGGTGTTGGCGACCTTGCCGCGCGTGATCGCGATTTGCGAGATTTCCCTGGCGTTTTCGCCAAGTGCGCTGTTGAGCTCAGTGCAGCTCATTGTGTCGTATTTCGCCGGGTCGACCGCCCAGCCGATTGATGAGCAGCCGGTAACGAGCAGCAGTGTGACCAAAAGAACCGGTGCCGGCGCTGTCGTTGAAATCAAATTCATGTCCGCATCCGGCGCGCCGGTTTGCCGGCCCCTCATGTCCATCGACTACTTAGGGTCGATGCCCATTTCGTCAAAGTCCATCTGCTGTCGAGCACATGACAGTCCGGGTTCACGCCGCTTCGGCGACGGATCCAGCCATGGGAGCGCAACCGCCGAGCACTGCCTGGGCGATGCCGGTTTCATTTTCATCGACATGCGCCGTCACCAGAACGATCCCCCCGGCAACGCTCCGATCATCCGGCTTTAGGCCAGCCTTGAGCAATGCGCCGAGCAGCCCGCCGGCCCCGCCGCCACAGACTGCCCCAATCAGGATTGTCGCCGACAGTCCGGCTGGGAGAGAATCGACGCCGTAAGCGGCCATGACGCCCAGGCAGGCCAACACGCCGGCCACGGCGCCAAGTATGACACTCGGAGACCTCAGAACTCCGGCTTCGTCCCGGTAGGGCCCGATAACGGAAATCTGTACGCGAGGAACACCAGCCGCCACCAGGTCTCCGGCAACCCGGGCCGCTTCGGCATGGGAATCAAAAAGCCTGCTGATTGTCGGCATGGTCCTCAGGGCGTTTCCTTGTCGAGCAGCGTGTCGGTGACGAAGGACGCGGCGATCAAATCGTCGCCGTCAATTCGGCCCTGGTCGTCCTCCATCATGGCCGCAACCTTTTGGAAGGTCTTGATTTCGCCCTCGGTGATCCGGGCCTCCTGCATCCTGGTCTTGAGTTCCGCCACGCGCATCCCCAAAGCATGGGACCTTGCAGTCTCACGGTTCGACAACATCGATCGCTATCCTATCTCGAGCCCGCCGTGCATTAAGCCGGCGGGCTGAAGGTCCAGACCCTTGATTTCACTCGATGACCTTGATGATCTTGCGGGTGCCTGGATCCACAACGACTGTCCTGTTGTCGATCACGACGTACCGATATTTGACGTTGGGAACTTCATGAAGCTCGACAGTATCGGGCAGGGCTGTGCCGATATTGAGTTCCACGCCGGGGAGCTTCACCGAAGCCAGCGGCTGCTTCTTCACATACTCACGGATGACTGTCTCTTGTTCGGGCTGAATGATGACGTCCTCGGCCGCGGCTGCGCCGACACCTGCAACCAGTAGAAAAGCCGCGGCTGCGGCGGTAAGGTGCATTCTCATGAAACTCCTCCTTTGCGAGACCTGAGCTTTGCGAGACCTGGGCGCGGCATCGTTGCGCCCAGCCATCCGAACTTGGGGCGCGCGCAAACGTTCCCGGGGTTGGGCTTCGGTCGTGTGGTGTCTAGGACCTAAGTCTGACGGCAAAACGCAATGGTCTTACACATGTCGCGGTTCGGAACAGCCGCTGCCTGCTCCCGTTGTCCGCTGCAAGTTCAAGGGAGGAAGCTGATGGAGAAGAGTGTTGACCAGGCGCGCTGGTTGCTCGCACCGGTCTTCGCGGTGGCCATCACCTTCATGGTGATTGGAGTAGCTCTCAGCTGACCTCCCAGACATCAATTGCCAGGGTTTTGCACCCAGGGCTTTGCACATTGGCGCAGCCATGTCCCTTCCTGCGCCAATAGGGTTCGTCCACTGCTTCCATGCGGTGGGCGAACCCTCATTCGACGGAGGCCCCAGCAATCAGAGGATGGAAGAAGAGCTGGATGCTGCCCGTGCGGTCCGCACTGTAAGGCAGTGCGGGATCGCCGACCGAGATTTCAGATCCGGTCAAGGACGCAATTATCGCTGAACGCAGTGTGGAGAGACCGGGAAAGTGCCAAGGTGGCCCGACTCAATGGAAGCCGGGCCAGCGGCTGCTGGTCAGTAGCCACCGTTCTCCATCATCACGCGATGGTGGTGGTGATGTGTGGCGACGGAACCCGTGACCACGAGCGTATCTCGACGATAGTGATGCCGGCGGCCTTGGTCATAGAACGCAACCGTGCCGTGGTGGCGGTGATGCAGGCGCTCTCCGTACTCGTTGATGATCCTGACATGGTGGTGGTGTCGATGATGGGGCCTGATAACCACATCGGCCTCGGTTGCCGAAGCCACGGCGGGCAATCCAATGGACAGCGCCAAAGCGCACATGATCATTGTTTTCATTGCAATTTCTCCACTACTTCAACTTAGCCCTTCGCGGAATACAACTGCGGCTGTTCGCTTTGGTTCCGGGTTGCCCTGGGTGGCTGGGGCGTCCAAATCGAGGGACGGACGGCCACATCACCTGGACCGAGGCGAGGTCTCGCCCGCGCGTCCTGCACCCGCTGGGCTCTCTGATCGAGGCCTTGCCTGCGTGCTGAGGCCGCTCCGTCCGAAGACGCGCCGGATGCCACCTTCGTCCGATCTCGGCGGCTGCGAGGCCAGCTAAATCAGACAGGCGTTTGAGTCGAATTCAACAAGGCTCGGATGGAACTGATTGAACGGCAACTTTTCGATCCAAGCTTGCGCTGACGAGACGCCGCCCAACCAGCGCTCGGGCGGGCGGGTATGACGCCTTCCCAGAACCCCATTGTCTACGCGTCGTGAGGAACGATCACGCGAGCAGCGGGTTGGGCTGGGATGGCGACATATTCGGTCCAGCCATTCACTCAAAGGAGAAGACGATGATAGGAGCGATCAAAGCGACGGCAGTCGCCGCGGCGATGGCCATGTGCGCCTCGCCAGTATTGGCCCAATCCAGCGGAACGCCGGTGCCCGCAATCAAGGCGCCGGACCATGGCCCGGAACGGTCACCTGAAGGCACAGGACAGAGCCAAGACTCGATGCGGGAAATGATGCGCCAGATGATGGACGAGATGATGCGGGAAAGGATGCACGACGATCACCGTTCCCAAGCAGAACGGGAAGGGGGCGACGGTGGGGGCGGGGAGTACAGAATGGGCCGGCGTGACCGAGGGCGGATAGCCGAAGATCACGGTCGCATGGGAGCCAGGATGATGCATGGCGCAGGGATGCGAATGATGTTTGCCATCATAGATACCGACGGCGATGGTTCGGTCTCACAGAGCGAAATGCAGGATCTCGTCGATCGCATATTCAATGCAGTCGACGAAAACGGCGACGGCCGCGTCGACATGGAAGAAATCCAGTCCTTCTTCCATGGCCCCGTCAATCGGGATGCGGATTAGGCTCGGACGTCGGCCCCCGCACCAGCGGTTTGCGCCAGCGAGGGCCTTCTCGCACTGTTCCTTCGGATCAGGAACCAGGCATCATGCCGGGCCAGTGCTATTTGGGATATGCGGTGGGCGCCAAAGTCGGGATGCGCTAACCCATTGTTTTTGCTGGTCGGAGTGGCAGGATTTGAACCTGCGACCCCCTCGTCCCGAACGAGGTGCGCTACCAGGCTGCGCTACACTCCGTGACCAGTCGGCGGGCTTATAGCCGCCACACTTCATTCCTGCAAGCGGCAATGGCAGCACTTCTGTCGCATTTCGTCAGCTTTCGCCGCAAGCAGGCCGACACCGCGGCGCATTTCCAATCGGACTACAACCGCTTAAGGCTTGTGTGCTAGCACCTGGCCCACCAACTGCCTTCTGAGCGGGACCCGAATGAACCAGCGGATCGTCAGTTTTGTCATGAGCGGCGGCGTCGGCTCGCGGCTTTGGCCGCTGTCTCGCGAGGATAATCCCAAGCAGTTCCACGATTTTTCCGGCGACGGCTCGATGCTGGCCAAGACTTTGCGCCGGTTGACGGCAAGGCCCGCGGGAGAAACGCCGATCTTCCTGATCGCCTCCGAACGCCATGCCGACCGGGTCCATGCCGACCTCGCCGGTCTCGATCTCGCCGGCGGTGGTCCATTGTTCGAGCCCACGGGGCGCAACACCGCCGCCGCGATTGCACTCGCAACGCTGCGCACCCTTTCCGAATTCGGCGACAGTCTGGTCCTGGTCGTACCATCGGACCACGAAATATCGACTGCGGGGCAATTCTGGCAGAGCGTCGAGGCGGGCGCCGATGCGGCTCGCGCCGGCCGGCTTGTGGTGTTCGGCATCAAACCGACCCAGCCCGAGACCGGCTATGGCTATATCGAAGTAGCAGGCGGGCAGGCCGGCATCTTCGATGTCACGCGTTTCGTCGAAAAGCCCGACCTTGCGACGGCGCAAAGCTATCTCAACGCGGAAAGCTTTTACTGGAACACCGGCATCTTCCTGTTTCGCTCCGCCGCCATGCGTGACGCCTTCGCCTCGTTCCAGCCCGACATCTGGCAGGCCACCGAAGCCGCCTACAGGGCGGCGACATCGGACCTGTCGGGCCTCTATATGCCACTGGAGTTCTACGAAGCCATCCCCTCGATCTCGATCGACTATGCCATCATGGAAAAGGCTGAGAGCATTGCCATGGTGCCAGCCGGGTTCCGCTGGAACGATCTCGGCTCCTGGCAGTCGCTGCTCGACGTCGGTCCTGCCGACGACCGGGGTAACGTCGTCATCGGCGATGTCGTGGCCATCGATTGCGAGAATTCCTACATCCGCAGCGACGGCCGCCTGCTGTCGGCAATCGGTATGAAGGATGTCGCCATCGTCTCGACCGCTGACGCCACTTTCGTCGCGCCGGTCAGCCACAGCCAGCACGTCAAGAAGATCGTCGAACAGCTCGAAAAGTCGGGCCGGCTGGAAACCAGGTTCACGCCGGCGCATGATCGCGTCATCGAAAGCGGCGCCTGGCGGCGGCGCGTCCATCACTGGCTGTTTCAGGAGACCTTGCCGCTGTGGTCGACATCGGGTGTCGACGAACGCCATGGCGGCTTCCATGAGGCGCTGGGCTTCGACGCCAAGCCGCTGATGAAGCCCAAGCGCATGCGTACCCAGGCCAGGCAGGTCTATGCCTTCGCGGTGGCCAGTGCGCGCGGCTGGGATGGTCCGGCCGACCGGCTGATCAGCCACGGCATCAACTTCATGGCCAGGAAGGGCCGCACCGACAAAGGCGGCTGGGTGCGTACGCTGCATGTCGATGGCTCCGTCGCCGACGCCGCCGAGGATGCCTACGATCATTCCTGCGTGCTCCTGGCGCTTGCGCATGCGCATATGTGTGGCAATCCCGATGCCTTGCGGCTGGGAGAAGAAACCTTCGCCTTCCTCGATGCACATCTCGAGGATCGTCGCATGACCGGTTTTCTCGAAACATCGCACGGAGAGGGCGAGCGGCGTTCCAACCCGCACATGCATCTGCTCGAAGCGTTCCTGGCTTGGCACCAGGCGACCGGCGAGCGGGCTCATCTGCGCCGTGCGGCACGCATCATCGATCTCTTCCGCAGCCATTTCTTTGACCGGGAAAGCTGGACGCTGGGTGAATATTTCGATGACGAGTGGAAGCCGTCAGCCGGCGAGAAGGGCGCGTGGACCGAGCCCGGCCATCACTTCGAATGGGCTTCGCTGCTGGTCGATTTCGCCGGACGCAGCGGCCAGGCGGAACTGGGTGGCTTCGCCAGGAAACTCTATGCCTCCGCCATCGCCAATGGCCTCAACCGCGCCACCGGCCTTGCCTATGGCGCCGTCTCCCGTCAGGGTCTGCCGCTGGACCTGATCTCGCGCAGTTGGCCACAGGCCGAAGCGGTCAAGGCGGCGATTGCGCTGGACGGTTCTGGCGGACCCGATCTCAAGCCGGAGATCGAGGAACGCGTAGGCCGGCTGTTTCGCTGGCACATCGACCCGGCGCCTCTAGGCCTGTGGATCGACCGCATCGACGAGAGCGGCCGCTCGCGGGCGTCTGACGTTCCGGCCAGCATCTTCTACCACCTGGTCTGCGCGCTGACGCAGTATCTGGATGGGACGACGGGAGAGGCGGCTTAAGCTTGGCTCAATACGGGCTCGCCACGTCCCCGGTCTCGACATAGATCGACTTCAGTTGCGAATAGAGTGCCAGCGCCGCCAGCGAATTCTCTCGGCCGATACCGGACTGCTTGAAGCCTCCGAAGGGGATTTCGACCGGCGTCAGATTGTAGGCGTTGATCCAGCAGGTGCCGGCCTGCAGCTCGGCGATGACGCGGTGGGCGCGCGGCAGATCGCGTGTGAACACGCCCGCTGCAAGGCCGAACTCGGTGTCGTTGGCGCGGTCGATCACTTCGTCCTCGTCGTCGAATTTCAGCACGCTCATGACCGGTCCGAAGATTTCCTCACGGGCAATGCGCATGGCGTCGGTGACGCCGGTGAAGACGGTCGGCTCGACGAAGAAACCGCCGTCGAAACCCTGCAGCGAAGGCACGTTGCCGCCACAAGCCAGGACGGCACCATCCTGCTTGCCGATGCCGATATATCCGACGACCTTATCGTGCTGCGCCTTCGATACCACGGGGCCCATCTGGGTCTCGGGGTCGAGCGGATCGCCGATGCGGATTTTCTTCGTCCGCTCGACCAGCCGTTCGACAAAGCGGTCGTGAATGCCGCTCTGCACGAAGACGCGCGTGCCGTTGGAGCAGATCTGGCCGGTCGAATAGAAATTGCCGAGCATCGCGCCGCCAATGGCGTTTTCGAGGTCGGCGTCGTCGAAGACGATCAGCGGCGACTTGCCGCCGAGCTCCATCGTCGCGTGCTTCATCTTCGAACCGGCGAGCGACAGCACCTTGCGGCCGGTCGGCACCGAGCCGGTCACCGAAACCTTGGCGACGACATCATGGCCGACGAGGCCGGCGCCAACGTCGCCATAACCTTGCACGACATTGAACAGCCCGTCCGGCAGGCCGGCCTCGCTGTAGATCTCGGCCAGCGCGAGTGCTGAAAGCGGCGTGTTTTCCGACGGCTTGAACACCATGGCGTTGCCCATGGCGAGCGCCGGTGCCGATTTCCAGCCGGCGATCTGGATTGGATAGTTCCAGGCGCCGATGCCGACGCAGACGCCGAGCGCCTCGCGCCGTGTGTAGGCGAAGGGCCCGCCGAGATCGACGGCCTCGCCATTATAGGCGGCGACCGCGCCGCCGAAATATTCAAGGCAGTCCGCGGCTGAAGGCGCATCCGCCACCAGCGTCTCCTGGATCGCCTTACCGGTGTCGAGCGTCTCGATGCGGGCGAGGTCGGCGTTGCGGGCCCGCAATATATCGGCGGCGCGGCGCAGAATACGCCCGCGCTCGACCGGCTTCAGCCGTGCCCAGGCAGGCTGCGCTGCCCGGGCGGCCTCGATGGCCAGTTCCAGCACGTTCGGCGTCGCCGCGCGCAGCATGGCGATGGTCTCGCCGGTTGCCGGATAGATGACCGGCAGCGGCGCGCCTTGCTCGTCATCGATATAGCGTCCGTTGACATAGTGCGATGCCGTGGGCTGGGCGCGCATGGGACGTCTCCAAATTCTAGTCGCCGGGACGGAACGTCGTCAGATCATGCTCTATCTGTCCGACGCCTGCCAGCGCGGATTGATCCATGGTTCCTGGTTGGACGGCGCCAGCGGCGTGCGGCCAAGAATGTGGTCTGACGCCTTCTCGCCGGTCATAATCGACGGCGCGTTGAGATTGCCATTGGTGACGCGCGGGAAGATCGAGGAGTCCGCGACCCGCAGCCCTTCGATGCCGATGACCCGGCACTCCGGATCGACGACGCTCATCGCGTCGTCGGCGCGCCCCATCTTGCAGGTGCCGCAGGGATGGTAGGCGCTCTCGGCATGATCGCGGATGAAGACATCGAGATCGTCATCCGACTGCACATGGCTGCCCGGCGAGATTTCCTGGCCGCGATAGGCATCAAAGGCCGACTGGCCGAAGATCTCGCGGGTCAGCCGGATGCAGTGGCGGAACTCCGCCCAGTCGTCCGGATGCGACATATAGTTGAAGTGGATCACCGGCTTCGCTTTCGGGTCCGGCGAGCGCAGCGTCACCGAGCCGCGCGACTTCGACCGCATCGGCCCTACATGCGCCTGGAAGCCATGCGACTTCGCTGCCGCCTTGCCGTCATAGCGCACCGCCGCCGGAATGAAGTGGTACTGGATATCGGGGTAGTCGACGCCGGCGCGCGAGCGCACGAAGGCGGCTGCTTCGAAATGGTTGGTGGCGCCAAGACCGGACTTGAAGAACAGCCATTGCGCGCCGATCAGCGCCTTCGAGAACGGGTTCAGCACCGAATTGAGGGTGATTGGTCTGGTCGATTCCTGCTGGATATAGAGCTCCATATGGTCCTGCAGGTTGCGGCCCACACCGGGCCTGTCCGCAACCACGGCGATGCCGTTTTCGCGCAAATGTTCGGCAGGCCCGATACCGGACAGCATCAGGATCTTGGGCGAATTGATCGACGACGCGGCGACGATCACCTCACGTCGCGCCTTAACGACCTGAATCTGTTTGTGAGCTTCGATCTCGACCCCGATGGCGCGTTGATTCTCGATGATCACCCGGCGCGCAAAGCCCTTGACCAGACTCACGTTTTTGCGCCTGAGAGCGGGTTTCAAATAGGCTGATGCCGCCGACCAGCGGCGGCCGCCCGAAATGGTCTGCTCCATCGGACCGAAGCCTTCCTGCTTCGATCCGTTGTAGTCGTCGGTCAGTTCGAACCCGGCCTGGCGGCCCGCTTCGACAAAGGCGCCGTAGAGCGGATTGCGCCGCGAACCGCGCTGCACATGGAGCGGGCCGCTTTTGCCGCGCCAGCCGTCCTCGCCGCCGTCGGAGTCCTCCATGCGCTTGAAATAGGGGAGCACGTCGGCGAAGCCCCAGCCGGCCGCGCCCTGTTCGGCCCAATGGTCGAAATCGCGGGCGTGGCCGCGCACATAGACCATGCCGTTGATCGAGGACGAGCCGCCGATCACCTTGCCGCGCGGTGTGGCCAGCACACGGCCGCCAAGATGCGGCTCCGGTTCGCTGGCAAAGCCCCAGTCGTAGAGGCTCATATTGAGCGGGATCGACAGCGCCGACGGCATCTGGATCAGCGGCCCGACATCGCTGCCGCCGAATTCGATGACGATGACCGAATGCTTGCCGTCTTCCGACAGGCGGTAGGCCATGGCCGAACCGGCCGAGCCGGAGCCGATGATGACGAAATCCGCTTCAAGCATGGTTCATATGCGCCCGTCGTTCATATGCGTGATGAAATCGGCGAGCGAAACGTTGCCGCCAGTTGCCATCACAAGGATGGTCTTGCCCTGCACATCCACCTTGCCGCCGAGCAGCGCCGCCAGCGATGCCGCGCCCGACGGCTCGAGCACCAGCTTCATGCGCTCGAAGGCGATCTTCATTGCCCGCCGCACCGAGGCGTCGTCGACGGTGATGCCGCGAACACCGGCGGCCTTGACCGCCGCAAAGGGCGCGTCGCCCGGTCGCCGCGACATCAGCCCGTCGCAGATCGATTTCGGGCCTATCGGCATGGTCTCGATGCTGCCATGCGCCAGTGACGAGCCCATGCCGTTGAAACCTTCCGGCTCGACGCCAATGATCTCGGTCGCGGGCGACAGATAGTGGAAGGCGAGCGAAACGCCGCCGATCAGCCCGCCACCGCCGACCGAACAGAACAAAAGGTCGGCGCTGGCGTCCTTGGCGGCAAGCTGGTCGAGCGCTTCGAGCCCGGCGCCCGCCTGGCCGGCGACGATCTCCGGATCGTCGAACGGATGCAGCAGGGCCAGGCCTTCCATCTCGGCGATCTCGCGCGCCTTCGCGGCAGCGACCTCCTCCCGCGCGCGCTCGCCATGGTCGGTCAGCACGACGCGCGCTCCGTAGCCTGCGGTCGCGTCACGCTTGGCAGCCGGCGCATCGATCGGCATGACGATCGTGACCGGAATGCCGAGCGCCTGGCCGGCGGCGGCCAGCCCTTGCGCGAAATTGCCGGAGGAATAGGCGACGACGCCCATCTTCGCCTCGTCGGCCGACAGCTGCTTCAGCCGCCAATAGGCGCCGCGTATCTTGAACGAGCCTGCCCACTGCAGCGATTCCGGCTTGATGAAGACGCGGGCCGCACCGGTCTCCCTGGCGAGCGCCGACGATTCCAGCAGCGGCGTGATCTGCGTCGCCTTGGAGGTGACGGCATAGGCCTGTCTGAGATGGTCGAGGGAAGGGACGAGAAGGTCTGCCATCATTCGCCTCGCGGGAACCGTTTCTGCTCTTCGAGCACGTTCAAATCCATGTGATTGCGCATGTAGCGTTCGGAAGCCTTCTGCAGCGGCTGGAACTCCCAGGGATAGTGCGTGCCGTTGCGCAGTGCGGGATAGACCACCCAGCGCCGCGCCTGGCTGGCCCGCACGGCGGCGTCGAAAGCCGCCATGTCCCAACGCACGCGGACCTTTTCCAGGAAGGCTGCCACCAGACCGGCATGCACCGGGTCGGCGGCGAGATTGCTCAACTCATGCGGGTCGGCTTCGAGATCGTAAAGCTGCGGCGGATCGATCTCGCAGTGGACAAACTTGTAGCGGCCCTCGCGGATCGCCACCAACGGCGCGTTGGAGCCTTCGGCGGCATATTCCATCAACACCGGTGCGGTGCGCTTTTTGCCTTCAAGCAGAGGCAGCAGCGACTGGCCATCGGTCCATGGCGCAATCGCGCTCATGTCGATGCCGGCGAGATCGCACAGCGTCGGCGTCACGTCGAGATTGGAGACCGGCGCCTCGATCAGCCCGGCCGGCACGCCCTTGCCGGCGATCATCAGCGGCACGCGCGACGAACCCTCGAAGAAGCACATCTTGAACCACAGCCCACGCTCGCCGAGCATGTCGCCGTGGTCCGAGCAGAACAGGATGATGGTGTCGTCGAGCATGCGCGTGCGCTCCAGCACCGACAGCAGTTCGCCGATCTTGTCGTCGAGATAGGAGATATTGGCGAAATAGCCGCGCCGCGAGCGGCGGATCTGCTCTGCCGTTATGTCGAAACTGTCGTAGTCGGAGGCTTTGTATAGCCGTTGCGAATGCGGATCCTGCCTGTCGTAGGGAATGAAGCCTATCTCCGGTTCGAGCGCCGGACTGTCTTCGTAAAGGTCCCAGTACTGCCGTCGTGCCACATAGGGATCGTGTGGATGGGTGAAGGAGACGGTCAGGCACCAGGGCCGGTGCGCGGTGTCATCGGAGACGCGGGCGAAGTCGTAGAGTTTTTGCACCGCGTGGAAGGCGACCTCGTCGTCATACTCCAACTGGTTGCTGATCTCGGCGACACCGGCGCCGGTCACCGAGCCCAGATTGTGATACCACCAGTCGATGCGCTCTCCGGGCTTGCGGTAGTCCGGCGTCCAGCCGAAATCGGCCGGATAGATGTCGGTGGTCAGCCGTTCCTCGAAGCCATGCAACTGGTCCGGCCCGACGAAATGCATCTTGCCTGAGAGCACGGTGTGATAGCCGTCGGAGCGCAGGTGATGGGCAAAGGTCGGGATCGAGGACACGAATTCGGCGGCGTTGTCATAGACCTCGGTGCGCGACGGCAATTGGCCGCTCATGAACGAGGCGCGGCCCGGTGCGCAGAGTGGCGAAGCGGTGTAGTTGTTCGCAAAGCGTGCCGACCGCGCGGCCAGCGCTTTCAAATTTGGAGCGTGCAGAAACGCGGCCGGCCCATCGGGGAAAAAAGTCCCGTTGAGCTGATCGACCATGACGATCAGGAAATTGGGTCGCTTCGTTGTCACTGTTTGTGCCGCTCGCCGAGTTTGGTTTCGAGATAATCCTCGACCAGCGCGATCGCGGTCGCGGCGCCGGGCACGCCGTCCTTCAGCGCCCGCCTGATGTACAGCCCGTCGATCATCGCCGCTGTCGCTTCAGCGGCGCGGTCGGCCTCGGCCCTGGGCAGGATGCCGGTCAGCCCGCTCATCAGGTTTGAATGCAGCCGCCGCGCATAGACCCTGAGCAGCCGGCGCAGCGAGGACGACTTCTGCGCCTCGACATAGAAGGCAAGCCAGGCGGCAATGGTTTCCGGCTGGAACTGGACGTCGGAGAAATTGACGGCCACCACCGCCGACACGCGTTCGCGCGGAGTGCCAGCAGATTGCAGGGCGCGGCGCATATCGATGGTCAGTTCGGCCAGGATGTGCCGCATCGTCGCCAGCAACAGCTCGTCCTTGGCGCCGAAATAGTGATGGGCAAGGGCCGAGGACACGCCGGCGCGCCCGGCGATCTCGGACATGGTCACGTCAAGCGAGCCGCGCTCGCCGATCGCAGAGATCGTCGCGTCGATGAGCGCCTTGCGGCGAAGTGGCTCCATTCCGATTTTCGGCATGTTGTTTCCGATTTTGATAGGAGATTATTTTTTATTGACGGATCAATCAACAAAAAATCGACACTGGCGCGACCTGTACCAAGCGATTGTCTGCTTCCGGCCCTTCACGGCTTGGGTAGGAATGTTTATATTTGAACAATAAAGGCGAACTGCGCCATGGGCCCACATGTTGAGCTGGCGCCAAGGATGGAGACCGCCATGACCGCATGCATCGTTGGCTGGGCGCATTCGCGCTTCGGCAAGCTTGAAGGCGAGACGCTCGAAAAACTGATCGTCAAGGTCGCGACGGACGCGCTCGATCATGCCGGCATCGGCCCGGACGAGGTCGACGAGATCGTGCTCGGCCATTTCAATGCCGGCTTTTCAGCGCAGGATTTTACCGCCAGCCTGGTGCTTCAGGCGGACGACCGGTTGCGCTTCAAGCCGGCGACGCGCGTCGAGAACGCCTGCGCCACGGGATCGGCGGCGGTCAGGCAAGGCATTCGCGCCATCGACGCAAACGCCGCCCGCATCGTGCTGGTGGTCGGCGCCGAGCAGATGACGACGACACCCGGCCCCGAGATCGGCAAGAACCTGCTGAAGGCTTCCTATCTGCCGGAGGATGGCGAGACGCCGGCGGGCTTCGCCGGTGTGTTCGGCAAGATCGCGCAGGCCTATTTCCAGCGCTATGGCGACCAGTCGGACGCACTCGCCATGATCGCCGCCAAGAACCACAAGAACGGCGTCGACAATCCCTATGCGCAGATGCGCAAGGATTTCGGCTATGAGTTCTGCCGCCAGGAGAGCGAGAAGAACCCCTTCGTGGCCGGTCCGCTCAAGCGCACCGACTGCTCGCTGGTCTCGGACGGTGCTGCGGCTCTTATCCTTGCCGACACGGCAACCGCCCTGAAGATGCGCCGCGCCGTCGCCTTCCGCGCCAACGAACATGTGCAGGACTTCCTGCCGATGTCGAAGCGCGACATCCTGGCCTTCGAGGGCTGCGAGCAGGCCTGGACCCGCGCGCTGACAAACGCTGGCGTCACGCTCGACGACCTATCCTTCGTCGAGACGCATGACTGTTTCACCATTGCCGAACTGATCGAATATGAGGCGATGGGGCTGGCCAGGCCGGGCGAGGGTGCCAAGCTGGCGCTCGACGGCACAACGGCCAAGGATGGCCGCTTGCCGGTCAATCCCTCCGGCGGGTTGAAGGCCAAGGGCCATCCGATCGGCGCCACCGGTGTGTCCATGCATGTCCTGACCGCCATGCAGCTTGTCGGCGAAGCCGGCGGCATCCAGGTGCCGGGCGCAAAGCTCGGCGGTATCTTCAACATGGGTGGTGCGGCCGTCGCCAACTACGTTTCCATTCTCGATCGGATCAGGTAAACCGCCCGCATTACAGCGCCGCGCGCCTTTTTTGGGCGCGCAAAGGACGCTGTAACACTTTGATTTGGCGGGAGGCGGCATGACAAATCCGGTTCTGATCGAGGTTCTGCGCGGCGCGATCGTCGAGAGCGCGCATCGCGGCGCCGTCGCGGTCTTCGATGCCGACGGCAAGGCGGTCTGGGAGATCGGCGACACCTCGAAGCCGGTGTTTCCGCGCTCGGCTGTCAAGGCGATCCAGGCCCTGCCTCTGGTCGAAACCGGTGCGGCCGATGCCTATGGCTTCGGCAACCGCGAACTGGCGCTTGCCTGTGCCTCCCATTCGGGCGAGCCGGCGCATGTCGAACTGGCGCGCTCCATGCTGGCCAGGGCCGGGCTGGACAAGTCAGCGCTCGAATGCGGCACGCATTGGCCCTCGAATCATGATGCGGAGATCGCACTTGCGCGCGCCGGCGGCTGGCCCAATGCGCTGCACAACAACTGCTCCGGCAAGCATTCCGGCTTCCTCTGCACCTGCGTCCATGCTGGCATTGCGCACCGTGGCTACGTCAAGGCCGGGCACGCCCTGCAGGAGATGGTGCGCGACGCCATGCAGGAAATCACCGGCGCTGCTCATGGCGCGGCTGAGCGGGCGACCGACGGCTGCTCAATCCCGACCTACGCGGTGCCACTCAAAAGTTTCGCGCTGGGCTTTGCCCGCATGGCCACGACCAACGGCTTTGGCCCTGAGCGAGCCAAGGCCGCGAAGCGCCTGCTCTCCGCCTGCATGGCGGAACCCTTCTTTGTCGCCGGCACCGGCCGCGCCGATCTCGCTCTGATGGAAGCAGCACCTGGCCGGATTTTTGCGAAAGGCGGCGCCGAAGGCGTCCACTGCAGCGCGATACCTGAACTTGGCCTCGGCATAGCGATCAAGTGTGACGATGGCGCCGGCCGCGCTGGCGAGGCGATAGCTGCCGCCGTCCTTGCCAGGCTGCTGCATACGGACGAGGCCTTGGCGGCAAAGCTGCTCGAACTGGCGACCGCGCCGATCGAAAGCCGGATCGGCGCCAAGGTTGGGGCGCTGAGGCCGACGCCGGCCTTGAATTGAAGCAGCAATCAGCTGACGCGGTTGCGCTCGACGGTCAGATGCGCAAAGCCGCTATTGCTCAACCGGGTGAGGTCGGCCGTCACCGGCTCCGCCCAGCGCTGGCCGACGACTGCCCCGTTCAGCGCTCCGTCGATGACATTGTCCGAGATGACGGCTGTGCCGGCGCCCTCGACCACGCTGACGACGATGCCGGTGCCTGCCTTGCGGATAATGTTTCCGGTGGCGACGACATTGCGCAGGTATGGCCCCCAGCCGATCGACATGCCGTAGAGCGGCGCGTTTTCGATGACGTTGTTGGAAACGGTGGTGTCGGCCTCGACGCCGATGCCGACGCCGAACCCGGGCGGATCGGCGGGGTAGGGGCCGCTGGTCGACAAATTGCGCACGATGTTGCCGGAGCAGACGCCCATGCGGCCGCCTTCGTTGAAGTTGACGATCGAGATGCCGTTGGCGGCGCCATCGACGATGTTGTTGCTGATGACAGCACCCTCGAACGAGAATTCGGAATAGACCGCGGTCTCGCCCGAGCGCGAACAGGTGTTGCCTGAAATCTGCAGGTTGCTGGAACTGTTGGCGCGGATTGCCGAGAAGGCGCAGTCCGAAACCACATTGCCCGAGATAATGACATTGCCGGCGCGGAAGGCATTGATGCCATTGCCGTTCTGGCCGGTCCCGCCGCTGCGCGCGCCGATGCGTTCGACGCGGTTGCCGGTGACCATGGTGCCGTCTTCAGCCACCTGCCAGCGGTGCACCAGGATGCCGCCATTGGCGCAGTCGGAGATGCTGTTGCCCGTGATCGCCAGGCCGCCGGCTTCGACCGAATAGATGCCGGCATCGGCTGCACCCGATATATCAGAACGTTCGATGCGGCCCGCCGCGTGTTCCAGCGCCAGTCCGTTCTTGCCGCTGCCGGTTATCTGGCAATTGTCGACAACGACGTGCGCGACCCTGCGCAGATCGAGCAGTCCTTGCGCATAGTCGCCCATCGAGCGGTTCGAACCATCGAAGACCAGGCCGCTCAGTTCGATATGGTCGGCCTGTTCGGCCATGAGGAGGTGGCCATCGCCGCCATAGACGATCCGCGTCGCACCCGGGACACCGGAAAGGCGCACGCGGCTGGGCAGCGAGAGATTGGAGACCACATAGGTGCCGGGCGGCAGGAACACCGGCATATCGCGGCTGTTCGCGTCGCGCAGCAGCTTGGCAAAGGCTTTGCTCTGGTCGTCGAAAATGCCGGGTTGCACGCCGAGTTCGGTGGCGTTGATCGAGCCGCGCATCGAGGCCTTCTCGATGCCGGTCAGGCTGGCGGCCGCCGCTCTGCCAAACGAGAGGCCGATGACGGCAAAGCCGGCGGTCTGCGTCAGCAGTGTTCGTCTGTTCAACATCGGCACAGCTTCCCAGCGTTCAGCCCTGACACAGCAGGAATCGTGCCAGGCGATTCGAGCTGGTCTTTCGCGGGGACCGACAATGGCTTGTCGAACAGCCATTCGGCGCCTAAGTTCGATTGATGAGCAGAGCTTTTACCCGCGAGGAAGACAGCGAGAACGCCATCGCCGGTGTCGGCGAGCGGCCGATCAGCACCCACCGCAATCTTGTGACGGAGCGAGGCCTGGCGCAGATCGAGGAGACTCTGGCTGATCTGCGCGATCTCCTGGCAAAGGCCGAGAGGCGGGGGGACCGCGAGCGCATCGCAGTGGTGTCGCGTGACCTGCGCTATTGGACGGCGCGGCGGGAGAGTGCAGAGCTTTCCGCACCGGGACCCGGCGGCGACGTCGTCCGCTTCGGCATGGGCGTCACGCTTGAGGGCGATGACGGCAGGAAGGTGCACTGGAAGATCGTCGGCGAGGACGAAGCTGACCCGGCCAAGGGCAGCATTTCGCATGTTTCACCGATGGCCATGGCCCTGTTCGGCAAGAAGGTCGGTGACGTCGCAACCGTCAACGGCAAGGAATGGGAAATCGTCAAGCTGTCGGAGAGCTAGTCCTCGAGCTTGACCACATGATCGCGGAAGAAAGCGGCGGCACCGGCTTCATCGATCTCGCTGGCGGCAACCATCATAACCAACTGGATGATATCCGCTGGATCGGCTTCAATGCTCAACCCGTTGAAGTAGAGAAACAAGTCTGCTGCGGCAAAAGCGGTGCGTTTGTTGCCGTCAACGAACGGATGGTTCTTGGCGATTCCGAAGAGATAGGCGGCTGCCAGTTCGCAGAGATCGGGCTCACCGTAGGCCTCTTTCTGTCGGGGTCTGGCGAGCGCTGATTCCAACATGCCTCCGTCCCGGATACCCGGCGCGCCGCCGTGAAGGCGCAACTGCTCGGCGTGCATCGCTTCCACGAACTCTCGGGAATGATGTTCGGTCATTTCGCGAGTGCGCGATAGGCAACCTCATATTTCTTCATCCGCTCACGCGCGATCTTCATCTTGCGTTCGAACTCTTCGGCAGAGTCCTCAAGGCGGCGCAAGCGAAGCTCCTGACCCTCTTGAACAACGACCACATTGTCACCCGCCTTCAGATTCACGCGATCGAGAAGTTCTTTCGGTAGGATCAGGCCTTCGGAATTGCCGATCTTTCGAATGGTCGTATTCATAAGGAGGCATCCTGTTGGAACACAAATTATAACGCATCGCCTCTAGCGTTACAACAGGAATTATAACAGCTTCACTCAGCCCGCCAGCAGCCGATCCATCAGCCGATCCGCCGCCTCCGGAATGACAGTACCGGGTGGGAAAATCTCCGCAGCTCCCGCTTCCAGCACCGCATCGTAGTCCTGGGGCGGAATGACACCGCCGGCGACGATCAGCATGTCGCCACGGCCGAGTTTTTTCAGCGCGTCGCGCAGTTCGGGGATCAGCGTCAGGTGCCCTGCCGCCAGCGACGATGCACCGATGATGTGGACGTCATGCTCGACCGCCAGTTTCGCGATCTCTTCCGGTGTCTGGAACATCGCGCCGACGGTGACGTCGAAGCCGAGATCGGCGAAGGCGGTGGCGATCACCTTCTGCCCGCGGTCGTGGCCGTCCTGTCCCATCTTGGCAACGAGGATGCGCGGCTTACTGCCGTTTTTCTTCTCGAAAGCTCCAAGCTTGTCCTGCAGCCCGTCGACCACGGGACTGTCGCCGAGTGCCTTGCGATAGACGCCCGAAATGGTCTGCACCGTGGCGACGTGCCGGCCAAAGGCCCTTTCCAGGGCGAACGAGATCTCGCCGACCGTGGCATTGGCGCGCGCGGCGCGGATGGCGAATTTCAACAGGTTTTCATTGCCTTCCGCGGCACGGGTCAGCGCATCGAGCGCGCTTTCCACGGCGGCGACCTCGCGCGTGCCTTTCAGCCGCTGCAGCTTCGACAATTGCCGGGCCCTGACCTCGGCATTGTCGATCTTCAGCACATCCACCTCGATGTCGTTCCCGGGGCGATGCGCATTGACGCCGACCAGCATCTGCTCGCCGGAATCGATGCGCGCCTGTGTGCGAGCCGCCGCTTCCTCGATGCGAAGCTTGGGGATGCCTTGTTCGATCGCGGCAGCCATGCCGCCGAGCGCCTCGACCTCCTCTATGTGGGTCAGCGCACGTGCCGCCAGATCATGGGTCAGCCGTTCGAGATAGGCCGATCCGCCCCACGGATCGATGATGCGCGTGATGCCGGACTCTTTCTGCAAGATGAGCTGCGTGTTGCGGGCGATGCGCGCCGAATGGTCGGTCGGCAGCGCCATCGCCTCGTCGAAGGAGTTGGTGTGCAGCGATTGGGTGTGACCCTGCGTGGCGGCCATCGCCTCGATCATGGTGCGGATGATGTTGTTGTAAGGGTCCTGCGCCGCCAGCGACCAGCCGGAAGTCTGGCAATGGGTGCGCAGCGACAGCGAGCGCTTGTCCTTCGGCGCAAAATTCTTCTTCATCAGGGTCGCCCACAGCAGGCGCGCGGCCCTGAGCTTGGCGACTTCCATGAAGAAGTTCATGCCGACCGCCCAGAAGAAGGACAGGCGTGGCGCGAAGTGGTCGATATCGAGGCCCGCCGCAACGCCGGCGCGGGCATATTCGATGCCGTCGGCAATGGTGTAGGCGAGCTCGAGGTCGGCGGTCGCGCCGGCCTCCTGCATGTGATAGCCGGAGATCGATATCGAGTTGAACTTCGGCATGTTCTTCGACGTGTAGGAGAAGATGTCCGAAACGATCCGCATCGAGGGCTTTGGCGGATAGATGTAGGTGTTGCGAACCATGAACTCCTTCAGAATGTCGTTCTGAATGGTGCCGGCCAGATCCTTCTGCGCAACGCCCTGTTCTTCCGCCGCCACGATGTAGAGCGCCATGATCGGCAGCACCGCGCCGTTCATTGTCATCGACACCGTCATGTCGCCGAGCGGAATCCCGTCGAACAGCTGCCGCATGTCGAGGATGGAATCGATGGCGACGCCGGCCATGCCGACATCGCCGGCGACGCGCGGATGGTCGCTGTCATAGCCGCGATGAGTCGCGAGATCGAAGGCGACCGACAGGCCTTTCTGGCCGGCCGCAAGATTGCGCCGGTAGAATGCGTTGGACTCCTCCGCCGTCGAGAAGCCGGCATATTGCCGGATCGTCCAGGGCTGCTGGACATACATGGTCGGGTAGGGACCGCGCACGAAGGGCGGCAAGCCTGGATAGGTGTCGAGATGCGGCAGGTCCTTGAGGTCGCCCTGATTGTAGAGATGCTTGACGACGAGGCCTTCCGGGGTCGTCCGCTGCCCCTTGACCTCGACCGGCGCGCGGCGCGGCGGCGCCCAGCCGATCTGACTGAAATCCGGGATCAAGAGCCGGCTCCGATGGATTGGTCGATGCGGACCGGAAACAGCGGTTCGCACAGGGCGACACCTTCGGTGAAAGCAGGCCGCTGCGCCGCGTCCAGCGTCTCGACCGGGCGCTCGCTCCGTTGCGGATGGAGCGTGGTGCCGATGATGGCCCGCTCGCCTGCCTTGAAAGCGGCGTCGCGACGAGCGGCCGCGGCGCGAATGCGCTGCTGGATATGTCCGTCCCGAAGGCTGGACAGCACACCTCCCTCGGCGTCGATCGCCTGCAACTCCGCCCACGCGGCTTCGCAAAGGTCTGATGTCAGCGCCTCGACCGCGCCGGAACCATTGGAAGGATCGGCGACATGATCGACATGACTTTCATTGGCCATGATCAGCTGGGCGTTGCGCGCGACGCGGCGGGCAAAAGCCGCCGGCAGGCCGTGCGCGATCGTATGCGGCAGGATGGAGATCGAATCGGCTCCCCCCGCGGCCGCGGCGAAGCAGGCGATCGTCGTGCGCAGGATGTTGGTTTCGGGATCCAACACGGTCATCATGCGAAATGATGTCTCGGCATGGATATTTGCGGTGGCATTGGGGATCGAGCAGGCTTCCTGCACCCGCGCCCACAGCCTGCGCAGCGCCCGCACCTTGGCCATCGACAGGAACTGGTCCTGGTCGACGCTGAGCGCGAAGCCGATATGAGGCGCGGCATAGACGAGCGGCTGCCGCGCCTTCTCGAACATTCTCAGATACGAGACCGCCGAAGCCAGCATGATGCCGAGTTCCTGCGCTTCCGTGGCGCCGGCATTGTGGAAGACGCGCCCGTCCGCCTCCAGAAGCACGCCGGGAACGCCCATCGAGAAGAAATGCGCCAGCGATTGCGGCATCGATTCCTGCAGCGCCTCGATCGACATGCGCAGCCGGCCGGTGCCGGCCAGGATCGCCGCCGGATCGATGCCGAACGACAAATTGAGCTTTGCCGGATCGGAGCGGCGCTTGCTCAGGAACGCCACCAGCCAGTCGGCCATCGGGCGGCTCCAGGGGTGGGCGTCGATGCGGATCTGGACCCGGTTAAGGGGCACGCCGTCCAGCACCGTCTCCAGCGCCTGCGCGGTCCTCGGCAGGCCATAGCCGAATGCGTTCGGAGCGCCCTCGAAAACGAGCGACAGTCCAGTCGCCCCTTGCGCGATGTCGTCCAGGACCTGGGCCTTGGCGCGATCGACATCAGGGTCGTCGACGCGCTGGCTGACGATCCAAGGCGATCGGGGATTGGCGCGCACGATCGGTTCAACCCCGGTCGCACGGTCGTAGAGCGGTTCAATGCGGATTTTGTCGTCGGTGTGCGAGACCAGCTTTTCCTCGAAGGATGCACCGGCCAACGCCTTTTCCGCCAGGGCCAGCCATCGCTGGCGCTCGGCATTCGGTGGTTCGACATCCCTGGTCAAGGCTCCGGCGCCCATCCAATTTCCTCATTTACGCGGCCGCACCAGCCCGGGCAGTCCAGTCTACGGTCCCCGGTGCGTTATCGCAATGCAATGTCTTCCGGGGGCTGGATTCGATCCAACAGATATAGGTTCGCCTGCGTGGACGAACCATGAACGATTGCCAAACACCAGCAAAATCCGCAAGTTCCAAAATCCGATTTCGGCCATTGGTCCGATTTGGACGATTGGCATTGTCGCTGCGCGACAGCCTAACTATACCTGCGGCTTGGCCATTGGCTTTAAACAGACCCGTTTGCGGAGACCGGATACATGGCTGACGACACCAGTATTTTCATCGGCGCCAGCCGCAAGCCCGACGACAGCTACCAGCGCTCCGAGCAGTTGCTGCTGCAATATGGGAATCGCCATGGCCTGGTGACTGGTGCCACCGGTACCGGCAAGACAGTCACCCTGCAGATCCTGGCCGAAGGTTTTTCGAATGCCGGCGTGCCGGTGTTCTGCGCCGACATCAAGGGCGACCTGTCGGGCATCGCCATGATGGGCACGGCTCAGGATTTCCTGGTCAAACGGGCCGCACAGGTCAAGCTCGACCCCTACGATTTCCAGGAATTCCCCGTCATCTTCTGGGACTTGTTCGGCGAGCAGGGCCATCCCATCCGTGCGACCATTTCGGAAATGGGACCGCTGCTCCTGTCGCGGCTGATGAACCTGACCGACGCGCAGGAAGGCATCATGAATATTGCCTTCCGCATCGCCGATGAAGAGGGCCTGTTGCTCCTCGACCTCAAGGACCTGCAGGCGCTGCTTGCCAATATCGCGGAACGTGCCGACGAGATCAGCGCCCGCTACGGCAATGTCACCAAACCATCGGTGGGCGCCATCCAGCGCACGCTGCTGGTGCTGGAGCAGCAGGGCGCGGCGAACTTCTTCGGCGAGCCGGCCTTGCGGATTTCCGACATCATGCGCACCACGCGTGACGGCCGCGGCGCCGTCAGCGTGCTGGCCGCCGACAAGCTGATGTTGAACCCGCGCCTCTACGCGACCTTCCTGCTTTGGCTGATGTCGGAGCTGTTCGAGGAACTGCCCGAGGTCGGCGATCCTGACAAGCCGAAGCTGGTGTTCTTCTTCGACGAGGCGCATCTGGTGTTTGACGAGGCGCCGAAAGTGCTGATCGACCGCGTCGAACAGGTGGTCCGCCTGATCCGCTCGAAAGGCGTTGGCGTCTATTTCGTCACGCAGAACCCCCTCGATATCCCTGAAAAGGTGCTGGCCCAGCTCGGCAACCGCGTCCAGCACGCGCTGCGCGCCTATACGCCGCGTGAGCAGCAGGCGGTAAGGACGGCGGCGGAGACGTTCCGTCCCAATCCCGATTTCGACTGCGCCACCACCATCACCCAGCTCGCCACCGGCGAGGCGCTGGTGTCGACACTGGAGGCCAAGGGCATTCCGTCCATGGTGCAGCGCACGCTGATCCGTCCGCCGTCCTCGCGCCTTGGGCCGATCGCGCCGGACGAGCGCCGCAAGCTGATCGCGGAAAGCCCTGTCGTCGGCCAGTACGACCAGGTCATCGATCGCGAATCGGCTTTCGAGATGCTGCAGAAGAAAGCCAAGGAGGCGCTGGACGCCGAAGCGCAGGCGCAGCAGGCCGGCCGCGGCGGCTCGCGCTGGACCATTCCGGGTTTCGGCAATGACGACCCCGCGCCGCAATCCGGCGGCCGGCGCGCGCCGGCGCCGCGCCCCTCCAATCGCCAGACCGTGACCGAGGCCGCGATCAAGTCGGTGGTCCGCTCGGTAGGCTCGTCGGTCGGACGCGCGATCGTGCGCGGGATCCTGGGCAGCTTGTCGCGGGGGCGGTAGCGGGCCTCGACGTGTCTAAAGCACCTTGAGCCGCTGCCGATAGGCTGCCTGCTTTGCGCGATTGCCGCAGAGTGCCATGCTGCACCATCTGCGAGCGCGACCGCGTGTGTGGTCGACGAACATCAGCGTGCACGCCGGTCCCTCGCATGCCTTGACGTCCGAGAAACTCTCCTCGCAGACGAATTTCGCGAGGGTCTCCCCGATCGGAAGAAGCAGCGATTCCGGCGACCGCCACCGCCGCAGCGCCCGCAATTTCAGGCCTGCGTCATGACTATTGTCGCCTGACACGATACGACCGAACTGTTCATCACGTTCGAGCAGCCGGTTAAGCGGCTCGAGAGCATCCAGATCTTCGGGGGCCAGCGGGTGCCCCTTGCGTTCCCTAACGAACCCTCTGAACCACTCTCGCAAGTTCCTGGCCTGGTCCGCCACCCTGTCGACTTCGCCGGGAAGAGCCTCCGTTCGAAGCCTTTCGAGCACCTTCGCAGGCACCAGTCCGGCCTGTTCCAGCCAACTCAGCAATCCCTCGCCGTCGTCGAGCCAGTCGACAGGGGTGTCGATCGTCGTTGCGATTGAATTCAGGAAATCCAGTCCAAGCGCATCGCCGACAAAGATCGCAGGTGGTTTCTGCATCAGAACTCCAATTTGGTCCCGGTGGCATCGGCTCCGAGCACACACACTCGTGGAGATAACCTCTCTGATGCTAGTTGACAAGTTACGGCTGGTCACGGTAATTCGTATGTAACCTCATTAAATGAATTATTGAGGTTACCAGTCGTCCCGACTGGACGAATGGAGATGGCTTAGGAGCACGTGAATATCTTGCGGCCCATGGCGCTCGGCACGATGGATTGAGCTGGGCAAAGGTCATCCTGGCCACTGGCGGCCAAGGGATTTAGGGCGATGTGCGTGCCATATCCGACGAGAAAAGAAGTAACCGCTAAACAGCCATCATGAAAGTTACATAAGGAGAGAGAAATGACCGTAATCACCATCGTAAGGTCGACGTGGACAGCGTTGGCGTCTTCTATCGCGAGGCCGGCGCGCCGGACGCTCCAAAGCTGTTGCTGCTTCACGGGTTTCCAAGCGCGAGCCATATGTTTCGGGATCTCATTCCCCTTCTGGCCGACCGCTTCCACATCATTGCTCCTGATCTGCCCGGATTCGGTCAGTCGGACATGCCGATGAGGAGCGACTTCGCCTATACGTTCGATGGTATTGCCGACATCATCGACCGCTTCACCGTCAAGGTCGGCTTCGACCGCTATGCCCTCTACGTGTTCGATTACGGTGCGCCGACCGGCTTTCGGCTCGCCATCAGGCACCCGGAGCGGATAGCGGCGATCATCTCCCAGAATGGCAATGCCTACGAAGAAGGCCTGAGCGACGGTTGGAATCCGATCCGCGCCTACTGGCACGAGCCGTCAGAAGCTAACAGGGAAGCCCTGCGCGCCCTGCTCAAGCCCGACGCGACGGCCTGGCAATACACGCATGGCGTTCCCGACGCGACGCGCGTTTCTCCTGATGGACACTCGCTCGACAATTTCTACCTGGCACGGCCCGGCTCCGGCGACGTGCAGCTCGATCTCTTTGGCGACTACAAGAGCAACCTCGCGCTCTACCCGACCTTCCAGGAATATTTCCGGACCCACAGGCCGCCCTTCCTGGCCGTGTGGGGGAAGAACGATCCGTTCTTTCTGCCTCCAGGCGCCGAGGCGTTCAAACGAGAGATTCCGGATGCGGTAGTGCGGTTCTTCGACACCGGCCATTTCGCGCTGGAGACCCATGTTGCCGAGATCGCCGCGGCCATTCGCGACTTTCTTCCGCGCTGACACCTCCAAGAGCGAGGAGGCCTGATGGTGGCCTGCTTTCGGGGGTCAAGGCGAGCAACATCTCGCCTTGACCCCCGCAGCTCAGAAAATCGCGTCCGTGACTGCCTTGACCGGTCCGAGCAGCACCGATCCCGCCGGCACGCCGGCATCGATCGGAATGGCCTTGTGGTTCGCCGTCGCTGCCGCCACCATCGGCTGGCTGGCGTCGCTGGTCACGACAACCGGGGTCTTGTTCGGGACGCGGTCGTAGAGGTCGATGATGTCCTGGTTCAGCAGACGCACGCAGCCGGACGATACCGACTTGCCGATCGAGCGCCATTCCGGCGAGCCGTGCAGGCGGTAGAGCGTGTCCACGCTGCCCTGGAAGAGATAGAGCGCGCGCGCGCCGAGCGGGTTCTTCAGGCCGCCGGGCATGCCGCCATTGTCGGCGCTGTATTGCTTCAACTCCGGCTGCCGGGTGATCATTTCGTCCGGCGGCGTCCATTTCGGCCATTTCTGCTTCCACTGGACGACAGCGTCGCCCGACCATTCGAAGCCGGCGCGGCCGAGACCGACGCCGTAGCGGATGGCCTGGCCGCCGGGGCGAACCAGATAGAGGAAATGGCCTGTCGTATCGACGATGATGGTTCCCGGCTTCTGCCCGGTCGGGTCGGGAACGATCTGGCGCAGGAACTGCGGATCGATCCTGTCGACGGGAATGGCCGGCAGATCGAAGCCTCCGTCGCTGACGGCCGCGTACATTGACGCATAGTCGGCAAGCGGCGGCTCGACATAGGCGGGTGGCGGCGGCTCGACCGGCCCCGGCCCGGTGGTGGCGCATGCGGAAACCGCGATCGAGGCAGCGCCCAATGCAGCGGCGTTGAGAAAGCCGCGACGGCTCAGGCGGTAGGATTCGATTTCGGTTGTGGACATGGCTGCCTTCTTTAAGACTCAAATCGCAACAAAGCGTCAATACGTCGACCGCCGTTGCAGGTGCCTGACAACACCTGGGGGCGATAGGCGGTTCCGATTCTGGCCCGAACGTGGACAAACAAAGGCGAAGCTGTGACTGCGCCGCGACTGTGGCGCCAGGGTCACAGGTGACGCTTAGGCGGTGACCAAAGCTTCGAGGGACGGGAGGATCAGGGCTGGCGGAAAGTCCCGGTACTCCTCGGGCTGGTTGGAGCGGTTGATCCACACCGTGCGGAAGCCGAATTTGGTGGCGCCCGCAATGTCCCAGCGATTGGAGGACTGGAACGAAACCGCGCCGGGATAGAGACGCCAGCCGGTGGCGACCATGTCGTAGACCGCCGGATCGGTCTTGAAGCGCCGCACCGCATCGACGGAGTAGACGTCGTCCAGAACCTGGTCGAGCGCGGCGGATTTGACCGCCGCTTCCAGCATTTCGGGCGAGCCGTTGGAGAGGATCGCCAGTCTCGCTCCCGAGGCTTTCAGGGCCTTCAGCACGGCCGGCACTTCCGGGTAGCAATCCAGCCGCCAGTAGGCTTCCAGCAACCTCGCCTTGAGGCTGTGATCGGCCGAGGGGACCTTGCGCAGGGCGAAATCGAGCGCCTGTTCGGTCAACTGCCAGAAATCGGCATAGGCGCCCATCAGCGTGCGCACCCAGGAGTATTCGAGCTGCTTGGCGCGCCAGATTTCGGACAGCAACTGGCCGTCGGGCCCGATCTGATCGGCATGCCGGCGCACCGCGGCATGCACGTCGAACAATGTGCCGTAGGCGTCGAAAACATAGGCAGCGTATTGCATGGGACAGTTTTGAGGCGAGGCGGGGCAAGGTGCAAGCCTTGATTGCGGCGTGCCTGTCGCTGGCCTCAACAAAACTCCTTGATGCCGGTTGACGGCGCCGGCCAAAGCATCATCCAATGTTGTCACACAAGATTGATCGGAACGGGATAAGGCGATGACACTGGCGGCAACGGCGCAATCCGCGACATGGACTTTCGTCGACGGGGATTGGTACGAAGGCAATGTCGCCATTCTCGGGCCGCGCAGCCATGCCATGTGGCTTGGCACCAGCGTGTTCGACGGGGCTCGCTGGTTCGAGGGTGTGGCGCCCGATCTCGACCTCCATGCCAGGCGGGTAAACGCCTCGGCGATCGCGCTCGGCCTCAAGCCGAACATGACATCCGAACAGATCGTCGGCCTGACCTGGGACGGATTGAAGAAATTCGACGGCAAGACGGCGGTCTACATCAGGCCGATGTATTGGGCCGAGCATGGCGGCTACATGGGCGTGCCGGCCGATCCGGCATCGACCCGTTTCTGCCTCTGCCTTTACGAGTCTCCGATGATCCCGCCGAGCGGCTTTTCGGTGACCGTCTCACCGTTCCGGCGCCCGACAATCGAAACCATGCCGACCAACGCCAAGGCCGGCTGCCTTTACCCCAACAACGGTCGTGCCATCCTTGAAGCCAAGATGCGCGGCTTTGACAATGCAATGGTGCTCGACATGCTGGGCAACGTCGCCGAGACCGGCACTTCGAACATCTTCCTGGTCAAGGACGGTCATGTCTTTACGCCGGCGCCGAATGGCACCTTCTTGTCCGGAATTACCCGCTCGCGCACGATAACACTGCTTGGCGAGTACGGCTTCAAGACCACCGAAAAGACGTTGTCCGTGCGGGAGTTCCTCGAAGCGGACGAAATTTTCTCGACCGGCAACCATTCCAAGGTGGTGCCGATCACACGTATCGAGGATCGCAACCTGCAACCCGGGCCGGTGGCCAAGAAGGCGCGCGAACTCTATTGGGACTGGGCGCATTCGACGACAACTGGCTAGGGCCTCCGGCCGGTCTTTTTGTCGCTGCCCGGTTCGTTGCCGGAAAACCGTGTGACAGTTTTCCGGAACCCGCCTAGAAAGGGAACCGACGCTCATTTCCGGAGTTGTTCCAGCTCAATCCAGACCTATGTTAATCCGGTATCCACACCGGATTTTTTCCACGAGGGAGTACTACCCATGGCTTTTGAATTGCCCGCTCTGCCCTACGACTATGAGGCCCTGCAGCCCTACATGTCGAAGGAGACGCTGGAGTATCACCACGACAAGCACCACAAGGCGTATGTCGACAACGGCAACAAGCTGGCCACGGAAGCCGGCATGGGCGACCTGTCGGTCGAAGAGGTGGTCAAGCAGTCGTTCGGCAAAAATGCCGGTCTCTTCAACAATGCCGCGCAGCACTACAACCACATTCATTTCTGGAAGTGGATGAAGAAGGGCGGCGGCGGCAACAAGCTCCCTGGCGCGCTGCAGAAGGCGGTCGACAGCGATCTTGGCGGCTACGACAAGTTCAAGGCCGATTTCATCGCCGCTGGCACGACGCAGTTCGGTTCGGGCTGGGCCTGGGTGTCGGTCAAGGACGGCAAGCTGGCGATCTCGAAGACCCCGAACGGCGAAAACCCGCTCGTTCATGGCGCCACGCCGATCCTCGGCGTCGACGTCTGGGAGCACTCCTATTACATCGACTACCGCAACGCGCGGCCGAAATATCTCGAGGCCTTCGTCGACAGCCTGATCAACTGGGATCATGTCCTGGAACTATACGAAAAGGCGAAGTGATCGATCCGTTAGAAAAGCCCCGGCATCCCGGGGCTTTTCTTTTTCTGCCTCGGGGTCGCGCAGCGGCAAAGGTCCGGCAAAAATCGCCCAGGAGAAGGGAATATTTCCCCCACCGCATCCGTTAACGCCCTGTCCCGAATGCCTTCATCATGGAGCCAATTGAATGAGAAAGCTTGTCATCGCCATCTCTATGCTCGCGCTCGCCGGCTCGGCCGCCTTCGCCGACCCGATCCTCGACCGCCAGGCTCTGATGAAGGAGCGCGGAAAGATCGTCGGTGGCCTGTCCAAAGTGGTCAAGGGTGAGGAGCCCTTTGATGCCGCTGCCGTGCTGACGCAGTTACAGGCGCTGCAGGCGAATGCCGAGAAGCTCGATGTCGACGCGTTGTTCCCGAAGGGCAGCGATGCCGGCGACACCACGGCGGGACCGAAAATCTGGGAAGACATGGCCGGCTTCAAGTCCGTCGAAGACAAATATCTCGCCCACGTCAAGGCTGCGACCGCAGCCGCTCCCGCCGATGTTGACGCGCTGAAGGTGCAGATCAACACCCTCGGTGGCGATTGCGGCACCTGCCATCAGACCTTCAGGATCAAGAAAGGCTGATTTCAGCCATGGCATGGCTGAAGCGGCTTGTCGGCGCGGCCCTCGTTCTGGGTTGCGCCGGCGCGGCTGCCGGTTGGCCGCTGTCGGCACCCGTCAGGCTTGACGCGGCGGCCCTGACGCAACTCGGACCAGGCGATGCGGCCAAGGGCAAGCGCATTTTCTACGCCGGCGGCTGCACCTCCTGCCACGCGAAGCCGGGTTCACAGGGCGATGCGCGGCTTCAACTGGTGGGTGGTCTTGAACTCAAGACACCGTTCGGCACCTTCGTTCCGCCCAATATTTCACAAGATCCCAAGGACGGCATCGGCGGATGGTCGGTCGAAGATCTCGCCAACGCCATGCTGAAGGGCGTGTCGCCCTCGGGCGAGCATTTCTATCCAGCGTTCCCCTACGCCTCCTACGCGCGCATGAAGCCATCGGACATTGCCGATCTCTACGCCTACCTGAAGACGCTGCCGGCGGTCGCCGGCAAGGCGCCGGGCAATTCGCTGGCCTTCCCGTTCACCATCCGCCGCGGCATTGGCCTGTGGAAGCTCCTCTATCTCAGCAATCAGCCTGTCATCCCCTTGCCCGATGGCACGCCCGATCCGGTGGTGGCCGGCCGCTATCTGGTCGAAGGACCGGGCCATTGCGGCGAGTGCCACACGCCGCGCGATTTCGCGGGCGGGATAAAGAAGGGCGAATGGCTGGCGGGTGCCGTGGCCGCCGAGGGCTCGGGCGTCGTGTCGAACATCACCTCGGGCGAGGGGGGTATCGGCCGCTGGTCCGCCGCCGACATCGCCAACTATCTCGAGACGGGGTTCACACCGGATTTCGATTCCGTCGGCGGCACGATGGTTGACGTGCAACGCAACATGGCGCAACTGACGCCTGAGGATAGGGCCGCGATTGCTGCCTATCTCAAGGCTGTACCGCCGCATCCAAACGGCTATCCGGCGCGCAAGAAGACCGTCAATTGACGCATGCCCGCCCCAGGGTTGGTACCATAAAACAAGACCTTGAAGCACGGCGGCGGAAACCGTCGAGCGGCTACGCGCTTCAGCCGTCGGATGACGGATGGCGGTCACCCAGGAAATCGAAGCCTGCCTCGAAGAAATGGTTGTAGTTGCAGGTTAGCTCCTCGCCGGGCGCGATGTCGCGCAAGGCGTAGGTTTCCTCGGGCGACGAGACATCGCAATTCGGCTCGTCGTCATGGTTCATGTAGCGGGCGTCGTCGGCTTCGAAGACGATATAGGCCGGGTCGCGCCGGTCGGGGTAGGAATAGCGGTCGAGATAATTCTTCACCGGTCCGGTCTCGCCCTCATAGGTCTCGACGTCGATGATCCGGTCGAACCGGGGGTCGAGCTTCCAGATCAGCGTGCCCTTGGGAATGTGGTTCTTGGCAAAGACGCCGATGCCCTGGATCGGCGATTTGTCGAGATAGACGTCGACGAGCAGCATTTTGGATCCTGTGCAAGTGTGGGCGTCATGGCCCAGGAAAATCGTGCTTTGGTTAGCGCGAGAACGCTGTGATTGCGAGCGGAAATGAGCAATGGAGAATTCAAAAAATCATGGTCACCGAACCCCAAAAGTGAACATGCTGTTCGAAGCCCTCAGCGTTGCTGCAGCGCCAGGCGGACCCCCAGGGCGCAGTAGATGCCTCCGACAACCTTGCCCTGCCATTTCAGCATTGTCGGATTTCGGCGCAGGAAAGAACCGAGGCGACCCGCGCTCACGGCAAAGACGACCGTGCTGAAAAGCCCCAGCATGACGAAGACAATTCCCAACACGGCCAATTGAAGCATCACCGCTCCGTTTTCGGGTCGCACGAACTGAGGCAGGAATGCCAGGAAAAACAGCGCCGTCTTGGGGTTGAGCACCTCGGTCAGGACGGCCTGTCGAAATGCCTTGCCGGCGGGGATGGCGAGCGCGCCGGCAGTCGGGTCGACCGGCGCTTTTTCGATGATCGCGCGAATGCCGAGGTAAACGAGATAGGCCGCACCGATGTACTTTACGATGCTGAACAGCATAGCCGACGCGGCGATGATCGCCGAGATGCCGAAAATCGCCATGCCGGTGTGAAACATGTCGCCGGCCGCGATCCCGGCACCGGTCGCTATACCGACCTTCGTTCCCGAACTCGTTGCCCGGGCGATCGTCAACAGTGTCGCCGGACCCGGAATAAAGACAAAGCCGACTACGACGGCGACATAGGCAATCAACGTGGACAGATCGATCATCGGAGCGTTTCCTCTATAGACTGCGCCTTGCCCGTTACCTTCAGCGCAAAGGAATAGGTATAGGCGATCTCTTCCAGGCGTGAGAACCGGCCGGACGCACCGGCATGGCCGGAATCCATATTGATCTTGAACAGCACCGGATTGTCGCCGCTCTTGCGGTCGCGCAGCCTCGCCACCCATTTGGCCGGCTCCCAATAGGTGACACGTGGGTCGGTGAGGCCGGCAAGCGCCAGGATCGGCGGGTAGTCGAGTGCCGCAACATTGTCGTAGGGCGAGTAGGCGGCGATCGTCCGGTAGTCGTCGGCGGACGCGATCGGGTTGCCCCATTCCGGCCATTCCGGCGGCGTCAGCGGCAAGGTGGCGTCGAGCATGGTGGTGAGCACGTCGACGAAGGGCACCTCGGCGACGATGCCGGCGAAGCAGTCCGGCGCCATGTTGGCGACGGCGCCCATCAGCATGCCGCCGGCCGAGCCGCCTTGCGCGACCATGCGGTCATGCGACGTATAGCGCTCGGCAACCAGGTGGCGCGAACAGGCGATGAAATCCGTAAAGGTGTTCATCTTGTGCGCCCGCTTGCCGTCATCGTACCAGCCATAGCCCTTGTCCTTGCCGCCGCGGACGTGGGCAATGGCAAAGACGAACCCGCGGTCGACCAGCGAGAACCAGTTGGTGTTGAACGCGGCCGGCACGGTGATGCCGTAGGAGCCGTAACCGTAGAGCAGGCAAGGGGCCGATCCATCCAGCGGCGTGTCGCGGTGGTGCAGAAGCGAGATCGGCACCAGTTCGCCATCGGCGGCGGGCGCCATCAGGCGCCTTGTGACATAATGTTCAGGGTCGTGCCCGGACGGCACTTCCTGGGTCTTCAGCAACGCGCGCTCGCGGGTGCGCATGTTGTAGTCGAACACTTGCGACGGCGTCGTCATCGACGAATAGGAAAAGCGCATCATTTCGGTATCGTATTCATAGGACCCCGAAAGGCCGAGAGAGAAGGCCTCCTCGTCGAAGGAAATCAGGTGCTCCTCGCCATTGGCGCGATCGCGCACGACGATGCGCGGCAGGCCCTCCTTGCGCTCGAGCCGGACCATATGGTCCTTGAAGCCGATCACCGACAGGATCAGCCGGCCCGGCTCATGCGGCACCAGTTCCTGCCAGTTGGCTCGGACAGGATCGTTGGCCGGCGCCGTCATGATCTTGAAGTCCTTCGCACCGTCCGCATTGGTCAGGATGAAGAAGATGTCGCCGCCTTCCTCCAGTTCATATTGAAGACCGGTCTCACGCGGCGAAACCAGCTTGGGCTCGGCGAAAGGATCGCTGGCGCTCAACAAGCGATATTCCGAGGTCTCGTGATCGTTGATGCCGATCATGATCCATTCATTGTCGCGGGTGCCGTCGACATCCATGAAAAAGCCGGGGTCGGTTTCCTCATAGATCAGGCGGTCGTTTTCCGGCTCTTGTCCAAGCGCGTGGAACAGCACTTTCGATGGCCGGTGGTTGGGGTCGAGACGCGTATAGAAGAACCCGTCATTGCCCGCGTCCCACACGCCCGAACCGCCGGTGGCGTGTACCCGGTCCGCCAGTTCCTTGCCATCGGCAAGGTCGCGTACCCGTAGTGTGTAGAATTCAGACCCCTTGTCGTCGAATGCCCACAAGAGCTTGCGATGATCGGCCGAATGATCGACGCCGCCCAGCCGGAAATAGGCCTTGCCCTCGGCTTCGGCGTCACCGTCGAGCACGATCTGCTCGGTCCCGCCGTCGCGCGGCATGCGGAAATAGCGCGGCTGTTCGCCACCGAGCTTGAACGAGGAACCATAGGCATAGGGCCCGTCCTTCATCGGCACGGAAGCATCGTCTTCCTTGATTCGGCCCTTCATCTCCTTGAAAAGCTGCTTTCGCAGGTCTGATGTGTCGGCCATCAACTTCGACTGGTAGGCATTCTCGGCTTCGAGTTCGGCGCGGATGCTGGCGTCGAGCAGGGAAGGATCCCGGAACATTTCCTGCCAGTTGTCGGCCCGCAGCCAGGCATAGTCATCGGTTCGTGTGATGCCGTGATGCGTGTCGGTAACCGGCCGCTTCTCGGGTGTTGGCGGGTTGATGATCGGAAATGCGGAAGTCTTGGTCATTGCGTCTCGCTTGGGAATATCTTGAATGGGCAGTGAATACGCCGATCAGGGTGGGTTTAAGTGCCGCAGCCTGGAGATGGTGTCGGCTCCATGAGATGAGCGGGAGGAAGATGATGACTATTCAATCTCGGATTATTGCGACTTTCGCCGTTCTTCGCTAACTCTGGTCTTTGCCGGCCAGTCTCATGCGACCGTATTCGCGGCTTGGCAAGTGGCCAATGTGCCGTTCGGCGATACGCTCAACGTGCGCAAATATCCGTCGGGCACATCCCAGAAGCAGGCCGCATACCCGAACGGGACCGTCCTGCAGATGACCGGACGGTGCACCGGCAACATAAACCTGCTCGACATCGCCAATCAGCCGGTATGGAAGCGACAGCAGACGGTTCGCTATCGCTGGTGTGAGATCTGGCACGATCCGGCCAAGGACGGCACCTTCGTCACCGGCCGGGCCTATGGCAAGTACATCACCCCGTATTGATCGACTGCCATCGATTGGTCCTGAGGCGGTCGGCCCACGGGCATGTTTCCTGGTTGTGTGCGAGAAAAAGACGAGCAGCAACCTGTGGTTTTGTGGACAGATCTGAACAACCAAGATTGTTGGCGCGACGGAAGAAGCAAACCAGAGCATTGAAACCTGCTTTGTGAGTTTTTCCGAATGTAACGATGAGCTGACGTAACGTCGGCTTTCGCCGGTTTGGCGGCCGAAACATCGGAAAATTACATGATGCACGAAAGATTGAAGCTGATCCGCGAATAGTTGATCAACATCCTTAAATATAATGCAGGGAGTGAATTGACTTACTTGCTCTCCGGACGCATTGATGTGCCCGCGATACGAATCGCAGGAACTCTACCTGCACAAAATTCGTGCGATGCCCTGCCTGTTAAAAGGGCGCAGATCGACTTAACTCTTGTTGGGGCCTGAAGACCATGGATATTGTCGAAACACCTTCCAGAAACAACGACGCGCTGATCGAGCTGACCGCCGATGTGGTGGCCGCCTATGTCAGCAACAATCCGGTGCCGGTAGGCGAACTGCCGAACCTGATATCAGATGTCCATGCCGCTCTCGGGCGTGTGGGCGGAACCGCCGAACAGCCCCCTGCCGACAAGCAGAAGCCGGCTGTCAACCCGAAGCGCTCGGTTCATGACGACTACATTGTCTGTCTTGAAGACGGCAAGAAATTCAAGTCGCTCAAGCGTCACCTGATGACCCACTATGACCTGACGCCGGACCAGTATCGCGAAAAGTGGAATCTCGACCCGAGCTATCCGATGGTTGCGCCGAACTATGCCGCGGCCCGTTCGCAGCTCGCCAAGAAGATGGGCCTTGGCCGCAAGCGCAAGGGGCGGTAGTTCGCTGTCTTGTCAGGTCGAACCGACATCAGCGGCGCCTTCGGGCGCCGTTTGATTTTGTAGACGGGCACAGGGCGGTTGGCTGCCCGGAGGGCGTCAGGCGGTCTGCTCGATCGCCATTTCGGCATCTCGCTTGATGCGCTTGACCATCGAGCGAAGACCATTGGCGCGCTGCGGCGACAGGTGTTCGTCCAGGCCGAGTGCCTTCAGCGTCGCTTCCGCATCGGTCTTCTGGATTTCGTTGGCGGTCCGCCCGGAAAACAGCGCCAGCATGATCGCGACCAGCCCGCGCACGATATGGGCGTCCGAATCGCCCCTGAACGTGATGACCGGATCGCTGCCCGCTCCCCGTTCGGTGGTCAGCCAGACCTGGCTGACGCAACCCGGCACCTTGTTGGCTGCATTGCGCTCCTCATCGGGAAATGGAGGCAGCGCTTCGCCGAGTTCGATGACGTAACGATAGCGGTCTTCCCATTCCTCCAGGAAGGAGAAGTCATCGCGGATGGTCTGGATCGTGGTCGTCATGACCTGCATATAGTCACGCAGCGGCGCCGCGTCACGGAAAAAACAAGGACACCGCGGGCGTCGAGAGGGCAGACAGCCCGCGGTGTGCCGTCGAGACGGCTTAATTCTCTATCGGCAGGTTGACGGTCTCGGGCAGGACGATCTCTTCCGGCACGCTGGCCGTCATTGTCGAGGTGTCGAGCCCGGCGGACTTGTCGTTCAGCATGGCGGCCGCGATTCTAGCGGTCTCCTTGGCGCGCGCGGTGATGGTGTACATCGCCGACTTGCCGGTTTCACAGACATCGGGCTTGCGCTCGCAAATGCCGGCAATGTCACCCACCGCGTCGCGTGCCGCGAACAAGGCCTGGATCGGCCCGACGCTTTCTTGTCCCGGCTCGTCGGAACTGACGCCCAGCGGCAGTGCCAGCAGCACCAGTGAAAACCAGAAAGCCATTCTTATCAGAAAGAACATGCCTTGCCTCTCGTCGTGATCGGATCATGCATCACATGGCATGACCTCTTTTATGGGCAGGATATTGGCACACAGGCACAAAGGACGGCTTGCAAGCAAAGTGCGAATTTTCCTCAAATTTTAGGCAAATTCGAAACGAAGCGTTTTGCGGTGGATTTGTTTCATATCGGGACGATTTTCTTTACCCCGGGATAACCATCTATCTGTTTGTTCCCATTGCAGTTTCCTGGATTCTAGGCGGTTTTCTCCTCGCCCCTGGTCCGCTGAAGACAGGCGTTCCCGGATAACCCTCCATTTACTATGGCGGCATTTGCCCGGGTTTTCGGCCGCTGCCATCCCGATATTTGCCGCAGGCTGGGCCTTGGTCGGCCGTGCCTTATCCATTCCTTAAACGCTGGATGCGAGTTTCAGAGCCAATCAAAACAATCTGCAAAAGCAGAGCTGTCCACGACGAGTGCGAGTGCGTTGAGTTGATGCCGATCAAGGCCAGATACGCTGAATTGCCTGGCGCGATTGCCGCCGGTTGCGAACGTATGGTCCATCCCTCCATTCTCGGGCAGAGCGACCGCGAGCGCCAGCGCCGCTTCATCGGCGTCATGCTGGCGGCGCCATTCTTTGCCGCCGGTGCCGCGGTCACGCTGGTTACATCAGGCATGGGCGCGGCAGTGACCATGGCCGCCATCTTCGCTGCCTTTGGTCTGTGCTGGTTCGTCGCCTTGCTGGTGGCGGCGACCGGCAGGATCGCCGCCGCGGCACCGGTCGCCCTGATAATGGCGGCCGTTACCCTTGGTGGTCTCACCGCCGCCGCCGGCGGTTTGAGCTCGCCTGTGGCCATGCTTGCCGTGGCACTGCCTTTCGAAGCCTGGTGGATCGGCGCCTCCCGGCGCGCGGCCTTGTGGGGAGCGGTCTCTGCCATTGTCGCGATTGCCCTTCAGCCTCTGGCCGCGGCCTTCTTGCCGTTCGCGGGTGCGCAAATCGCGGCCTGGCATTGGCTGGTGCCGTTGGCCTGGGCGCTGACGCTGATCCCGCGCATATCGGCGTTTGGCGACAGCACCGGTGCGGCCGATATGGGGGATGCCGGCGATCGGCTGGAAGACATCATCGACGCGGTGGTCTTGCGGGTCGCCCGCCACGGCGAAGTCCTGGATGCTTCCGCCAAGGCGCGTAACATCTTGAAATTGCAGCCGGAACTGCTTTCCGGAACCGGCTTCTTCGACCGCGTCCATCTGTCGGACCGCGTCTCCTATCTCAGTGCCCTGGCCGACATGCGTGACGGCGCCCTGTCGCGCCGGCTCGAATTGCGCGTCAGGCTGCCCCACAACGGCAATGGCCAGAACGACAATCGCCAGAATGAGAATCGCTTGATGGCCGATAATTATCGGCCGTTCGCACTCGAACTGGTGCGCGGTGAGGAACAGAGCGACGTCTTCACGCTGGTCCTGCGCGAGAATGACGGGCCTGCCCGGCTGCGCGAGGAACTTGCGCAAGCCAATGAGGCGGCGGTCGCCGCGGAAGTGGCCAAGGGCCGGTTCCTGGCGGTGGTGAGCCATGAACTGCGCACGCCGTTGAACGCGATCATCGGCTTCTCGGATATGCTGCTGCATGAGATGTTCGGCGCCTTCAAGGACCCGCGCCAGAAGGAATATGTCACCCTGGTGCGGGATTCGGGCCAGCATCTGCTGGCCGTCGTGACATCCATACTCGACGTATCGAGGATCGAATCGGGCGCCTACGCGACGGAACCGGAGCCGTTCCGGTTCATGGAAGCCGTCAACATGTGCCAGTCCATGATGCGGCTGCAGGCGCAGGCCAAGAACATCGACCTGCAGACGCAGATTGCTCCCGACGCTGGCGATATCAATGCGGATCGCCGCGCGGTGCAGCAGATCCTCATCAACCTGGTCTCCAATGCGATCAAGTTCACGCCCGACGGCGGCGATGTCGTCGTCGGCGCCAAGCGGATTGGCTCGCGTCTGCATTTCTGGGTCAGGGATACCGGCATCGGCATTGCCGAGGAGGATTTCGCCAATCTCGGCAAGCCCTTCATGCAGATCCAGAACGACTATACGCGCCGTTTCGAGGGGACCGGTCTTGGCCTTTCACTGGTGAAGGGGCTGGTGGCGCTGCACGAAGGCACGATGTCGATCGAAAGCATGCCGGGCGAGGGCACCACGGTGACCATCAGCCTGCCGGTCAACGGGCCGAAGGGGCGTCCGGCGAACCAGGCAGGGGTGCTGACGATGCCGGTGACGAGGGCGAAAGGGGACAGGAATGGCTCGCTCCGCAAAACAGCTTAAGGCGGTCAAACGCCGCAGCAATGCCTTTCAGGACGGCGCCGTCGCTGTCGGCGGAATGATTTCGCGCAATCCCGTCCTGGTGGGTGGATCGACGGCATTTCTGGTGACGCTGTTTTATGTCTCGGCGAACGCGCTGTGGTATCAGCCTTTCCCGCATGCCGGGGCGTTCTTCGCCACCCGCCACTTCCAGGCTTTCCCGCACGGTTCCGACGAGCCGGAGACGACGATCAACATCGTGCGGCCGAATGCGGCGCCGGCGCCGATCAAGGGCGATCCGGTGGTCGAGCAGGTGCAAGGCATATTGAAGGACCTCGACTTCTATTCCGGCACGGTCGACGGCATTTCCGGCCCCAACACGCGCAAGGCCATACAGGCCTATCAGCAGAAGGTCGGGCTCAACGCCTCCGGCGAGATCGATGCGCTGCTGCTGGATCAGCTCGGCGCAACGCCGAAGACCGCCGCCGTGCCGAAACCGCAGCCGCGCCCGGATACGCCGGCTGCCGTTCCGGTGTCTTTGAAGACGAATTCTGGGCAGACGAACTCTGGGCAGACGAATTCGGGGCAGGTGGATGCTGCCCAAGGACCCGATCCCCGCATCGTCAAGATTCAGGCTGGTCTCAAGGCGTTCGGCAATGACGACATGCAGCTGGATGGTGTCGTCGGTGCCCGCACCAAGGCGGCGATCAAGGAATTTCAGTCGCTGTTCGGACTGCCGCAGACCGGCGAGCCCGATGAGATCGTCTACGTCAAGATGCGTGAGATCGGCCTGACCAACTGACGGCTCGCCGAGTGGCGGAAACAGCGATAGATAGCCGCACGCTTCCGGAGCTCTCTCATGCGCGTCACATCCGATCTTTGGGTCTCGGCCCTGTTACGCCGCGTTTTCAGCGCCGGCGGATTTGCCGCCGTTGTCAACCGTGGCGCGACCGAGGCCGGCGCTGTTTTCGTGCTGGCGCGGGGCAGGCTGGGCGACGTCGCCCTGTACGGACCGGCGCCGCAGACAAGTTATGATTCGGCCAAGCCCGATGACCGCTTCTTCAGCCTTCTCGCCGCCGGCGATGATCCGGCTGTGCTCGATGCTCGTCTCGAACGGGAAAAGAAGTTCGATCCCGACATCTGGGTGGTCGAAATCGAGGCCGGAACCGTTCCTGTCGAGGAGCTTATTTCCGTGAAGACGCCCTGAGGCCGGGCGCCTCGGCATCGTCGCTGTTCAAGGCCTTGCGGCTGTCGCTGTTCGCGGGCGAAGGGTCACGAACCATCTTGGACAGGGTTTCGGCTTTCCATCCCCGCACCCGGTCCAGAGCCACATCGCGATGCAGCAAGCGGTAGCGGTCGAGATAGGTGCGGATGGCCTGCGGATGCGGGAACAGGCTGGGATAGATGGCGACCGTGATCAGGAATGCCCGGTCCTCGCTGAGGTCGAGGGAGCGCAGCGCTGCAAGCAGTGAGGTATAGTTCTGGTTGGCGGTCAGCGCTCGCGCGGTCGGGAAATCAATGTCGAGGGCGTCCGCGAGCGCGGTCTGGAAGAACGCGGCGTTTCCCGTCAGGGCCGTCTCGCGCAATTTGACATGGATATCCGAGCCGGGGAACGCATCGACCTTCGCCGCCAGCGCTTCGTCGCCGGTGCGCATCATGGAGCGCAGCCGGCGCCGTGCGTTCTCGGCGGCAATGCCGGACGACTGCTGGCTTGTCGCGTTGCTCTCAGCCGCTTCCGTGTTTACGGCGGCGACGGCTGGTGCCACAGCGGCTTGTGCTTCCGGTTCTCGCACCCGCACCAGCGTCGGCCTTTCGAGCGCCCTGATCAGATCGGCGATGGTCGGGTTCAAATCCTTGCGCCGTGCGATGGCGCGTGCATGCGGCAGCCCATGGCGGCCGATCAGGGCGATCAGGTCAATGTCGGTGACGGCGCGCGAGCGGATCAGCAGCGGCGCGGCAATATCGACCCGTTCTTCGCACAGGCGACGCACCAGCACCGCTGGGGCATATTCACATTCCGAAAGCGCGGCTGCCACGTAACGTCGCGATTCGACCGACACATCGTCGAACAGAGGCAGCGTCAGGTCTTCGAGCTGGCCGATCTCGCGCCGTGACGGGCGAGTAAGCGAGCAGAACGCCGACACCGCGGCGCGGAACAGCCTCTCGGCCTTACCTGATTCCGTCCGTATCGCGATTTGCCTGAAGTCCGAAGATGACACGAAGGATACGCCTGACAACAGATACACAAGCTTGATCATGCCCAACCGAGACAATGTCGGTTTCGCGCACACCAAGAACAAAGATCAAGTTAGCGGTGATCCGTTAGCGCTCCGTTAACCCTCTGCCGGCCTTAATGATATTTGGAGGCGTTGCGTTGTGCTCCGGGGAAACCGAGAGGAATGCGCGAACCATGGGCATGGTACTGTCTTTCGTGCCGCGTGCGGCACCGACCAATCGAGCCAAGCAAACCACCGAAATACCGGCGGCGGTGATCATCTTTCCCGGCATCCGCTATGAGCGGTCCAGCACCGGCGAAGCACGGCCTGCCGGGCCCGACAAGCCGGGATCGCCGCGGACACCGGTGCCGCACCACTGAGTTTTCCCGAGGCGGCAACCTGGCTGATCAAGCAGCATTTGCCGCCGGCTACTGATCAACCGTCGATCGGGTTTAGAAATCCTGCAGCTCGCAGGAACTCTGATCGAGAAAGCGCGACACGATTGGCTTCCAGCTATCGTCCGGCACGAAGCTGCGGATGACGAAGATGCCCTCGTCGATGGGGGCTTCGACGAAGATCGCTCCCTGCAGCTCCTCCGGAAGGTCCTTGCGCACGTCGATCATCTGCGCCGGCGTCAGCACGACGGCATCCAGCACGCCGCCGGTCGCCGTATGGTCGTTGAAGGAATAGACATTGTGGCCGCTGCGGTCATAGACCGACACCGACCAGAAGGGGACGTTCCCCGGCGCCTTGATCCGGACCATGCCTTCCTCGAGATCGAAACGGCAGGCCGTGGCATAGAACAGCGGGTCGACCGATTTCACCACCGGCGCGCCGCCCGCCTCGGCATCGAGCCGGTTCATCCTGTAGAGATCGGACGCCATGGACAGCCGCGACCAGGCGTCGCGTTCCGAAAATTCCGGCACCAGAAGCAGCACGACGATGTGCACGATGCCGGCGCCGACGAGGCCGAGCAGGACGGCATGCAGAAGCCTGCGCATCGCGGCACGGAAGCTACGCATCGCAGCCGACCTTCACGACCCTGGGCAGCGAAACATCCGACAGGCCGGTGCTGCTGGCGATCGGCGTGTCGTAGAAAGTCAGGACGAAATACATTCGCCCGGAACCATCGGTCAGAAGCCAATTGCCAGGCATGGGATGATGGCCAACGGAAATGATCACGGAATTGTCGGCCTGGCGCAGCACCTCGTAGGACTGTAGTGCTGCAAGCCGCGGCTTGCCGGTCTCGACGACGCCGAGCGATTGATCGGCGGCATAGAGCGTCCAGAAGCGGGCGGTCGGGAATCCGCCGGCGATGGTGTAGGTGCATTCCCGCTTCAGCTGCGCGCCGGCAGCGTCATTTTCGGCGACGAAGGACAGGCCTTCGGCGCGGCCGAGCGCAAGCACGCCCTCGCGCGCCACGCGCGCCTTGGAATAGGGGTCCGCGGCCGGCGTGCCGATGTCGGGAAAGGCGGTCCATTGGCCGATCCTGATCGCGCCGACGCCATCCTGGATCTTCAGCGCATACCAGACGCTGGCGCCGCCGCCGCCAATGGCTATGGCAAGCGAAAGCAGCATCAGGAAGGCATTCTTGAGCATGAAGGGCCGGTGAATGAAGGATTGCCGTTCGGGGATATCGCGGCACAGGGCCCTGTGGCAAGCGGAGGCTTCCGATTTGGAGGTAAGAGCTGTGGTTAGGTACGGCTTTTCCTTCTCCCCTTGTGGGCCCGAAGGGCGGGCGAGACCCGTGGCTCGCCCTGGGGTGGCCTCGCGAAGCGAGGTCGGATGAGGAGTGTTCCAGCTTGGCGCCGACGGCACTCCGTCACGCACCCCTCAACCGTCTCGGCGCTTCGCGCCGATCCACCTTCTCCCACAAGTGGAGAAGGAAAAAGCGCTGTAATCACAGCGCCGAAAGCGTTTCGGGCGGGGCGGCGGCGTCGAGTTTGGAGGCCGCGTGGAACAGCTCGCTCATGTCCCTCAGCGTCTGCGTGGTTCGGCTGGACAGCACTGGCGGCCGCTCGGCGGCGGCATCGGCTGCTGCCTGCTCCTCGCTCTTCTTCTGTGCTTCCGCCGCCTTGGCCGCGATCTCCTCGTCGATGAACGGTTTGTCGATGCCGGGGATCGGCTTCAAGTCGATATTCTGGTGCGCGTAGACCATCAGGCGCTGCCACACCATCGCAGGCAGCGAGCCGCCGGTCATGTTCTTGGTCGGGGTGAAATCGTCGTTGCCCAGCCACACGGCAGCCGTGTAGTTGCCGGTGAAGCCGACGAACCAGGCGTCGCGGTAGGATTGCGTCGTGCCGGTCTTGCCGGCGACGACGATGTTGGGAATCTGCGCCCGCCGCGCCGTGCCCATCACCGGCACCGCAGCCAGCATGGTGTTCATGGATTTCAGCGCCTGTTCGGACAGCACCCGGTGCGGCGGCGGCGCATCCTTGGCGAAATCGTAAACCACCTCGCCGGTGCGGGTCACCAATTGGCTAACGCCGTGCCGGGAGCCGACGAAGCCGTTCTGGGCGAACACGCTGTAGCCGGTCGCCTGGTCCATCACGGTCATCCCCGAGGTGCCGAGCACCATCGTCTTGTGGGCTTCAAGCGGCGACTCCACGCCCATCGCCTCGGCCATCGCCTTGATCGGGCCGATGCCGAGATGGTCCTTGGCCAGCCGCACCGGCACTGTGTTGATCGACTTAGCCATTGCCATGATGAGCGTGACGTTGCCCGCCGATCCGCCGCTGTAATTATGCGGCGACCAGTTGCCCCAGCTGATCGGCCCGCCTGATATGACCGAATTCGGCGTGAAGCCGTGTTCCATCGCAGTTGCGTAGACATAGGGTTTGAAGGACGAGCCGGTCTGGCGCAGTGCCTTGGTGGCGCGGTTGAACTGGCTGGCGCCGTAGTCGCGGCCGCCGACGATCGCCCGCACCGCGCCGTTGGTCTCGATGACCACCACCGCGCCCTCGGTGACATTGTATTCCTTGCCGAACTGGCGCAAGTGGAATTCCATGGACTCCTCCGCCGCCTTCTGGATGTTGGCGTCGAAGGTGGTGTGGGCAACCAGCGAGTGCTGGCCCGGCTTGGCGATCTTCTTGACCTCGTCGAAGGCCCAGTCGAGGTAGTAATCCGGGCTTTTCTGTTCGCCGCGGTCGACGACGTCGGCCGGATGCAGCCTTGCCTGCAGCACCTGGCCCTCGGTCATGAAGCCGGAATCGACCAGGTTGGACAGCACCACATTGGCGCGGGCACGAGCGGCCGGCAGGTTGATGTGCGGCGCGTATTTCGTCGGTGCCTTGAACAGCCCGGCCAGCATGGCGGCCTCGGCAAGGTTCAGGTCCTTGACGCTCTTGCCGAAATAGAAGTCCGCCGCCGCCTCGATGCCGAACGTGCCGCCGCCCATATAGGCGCGGTCGAGATAGAGCTGCAGGATTTCCTTCTTCGACAAATTGGCTTCGAGCCACAGCGACAGGAAGGCTTCCTTGATCTTGCGCTCGAAGGTGCGCTCATTGGTCAGGAACAGGTTCTTGGCCAATTGCTGCGTGATGCTGGAGCCACCCTGGACGACCGAGTTCGCCCGCACATTCTCGAAGATAGCCCTGGAAAGGCCGAGCACGTCGATGCCGTAATGGTCGAAAAAGCGGCGATCCTCGGTCGCGAGCACTGCCTTGATGACATGGTCCGGCATTTCGTCGACCGGCACGGAATCGCGCTGGATGATGCCGCGCTGGCCGATCTCGTTGCCGTAGCGGTCGAGGAAGGTGACGGCGAAATCGCCCTGGGCGCGCCAGTCGCCCGCCGTATCCTGGAAGGCCGGAATGGCCAGCGCCAGCATCACCACGATGCCGCCGGCGCCGAGCGTAAAACCTTCGCTCAAAACTTCGATTATGCCGCGGCGCCAGCCTTTCAGGCGAAAGCGCCGCGAAAAGATCGTCGCGGCTTCCCAGAACTGGCGCGCCTTGAATCCGATCTCGTAGAGCGAGGAATCGAGCCATGCGTCCAGCGCCAGAAGGCGGGAGGCGATCGGACCTCTTCTCTTGCGCGGTTCAGGGCTGACCATTCAAAAACCCGGCTCGGCTGTGGCGTGACCTGAAACCGCAAGCGGGCAATTTCAGGGCGGCGCCCTGTCCCGACTATTCATCCATTTCGTGCGCGCTCACAAGGGCAACGAGGACACAGCTGCGTGGTTTGTGTTCGTGCAAAGGGCAGGGGCAGGCACGAATGGCGACAGCCGCTACCTCAAATGATCATCGCGGCGAGGCTGCCGCGATGGTCGCTTGCAGCAGAACCCGCGCGCCGGCGACTGCGTCGGCAGGCTCAACATATTCCGCCTCGTTGTGGCTAAGCCCGTCGCGACACGGCACGAAGATCATCGCGGCGGGCGCCACCCGGGCGAGGAACAGCGCGTCATGGAATGCGCCCGATATCATCCGCTTGTGCGGCAGCCGCAGGGATCTGGCGGCCGCCTCGACGATTTTGACCATATCGGGAGAGAATGCCGCCCCGGGCATGTCGAACGATCGCCTGATCATTGCCGTGCAATGCTGGGCCTCCGCCTCCGCCGCGCAGGCCTGGCGCAGCTCGGCCTCGATGGCATCGAGTCGCTCTACCCGCGGATGCCTGATGTCGACGGTGAAGGCCACGGATTGCGGTATGGCGTTGATCGATCCCGGCTGGGCGGCGATCCGGCCCACCGTCAACCGCGCGCTCGAATCGAGCGGCATGATCGTCGCCTGCAGCCTGTGTATCGCGGCAATCGCGGCGACCATTGGATCCTTGCGATAGGCAAGACCGGTCGTGCCGGCGTGACCGGCAGCGCCCTCAATGGAGACTTCCAGCCAGCGCGTGCCCTGAACGGCGGTGACGACACCGATCGGCAGGCGCTCTTTTTCCAGGGAGGGTCCCTGTTCGATATGCAGCTCGATATAGCCAGATATCGGTATGCCGATCGGGCGACGCGTCGCCTCCGGCAAGGCGCAGATCGTGGCCTCGAGTTCCTTTGCGAGAGACGCGCCGTCGCTGCCTACATTGGATTTCCATGCGGAAATGTCGGCACCGGTGAATGCCATGGAGCCCATTACGCCGGGTGCGAAGCGGCTGCCTTCTTCATTGGCCCAGGCGGCGACCTCGATCGGCATCCGGGTTTCAGCCTCCGCGTCCTCCAGCGCTTCGAGTACCTCGAAGGCGGAGAGTGTGCCGAGCGCCCCGTCAAACCGACCGCCAGTCGGCTGGCTATCCAGGTGGCTGCCGATCAGGAGCGGCGGCAGCGTGGCATCTGAACCCTCGCGGCGGATGAAGAGGTTCGCGATTCCGTCCTGAAAAACAGTGAAGCCGCGCTCCTGCGCCAGCTCCGCCAGCAGGCGCCGGGCCGCGCGATCCTCGACGCTGAACGCCTGCCGGTTGACGCCTCCGGCCGGCGTCGCGCCGACGTAGGCGAAGGCCTCGAGCCGCCCGAGCAACCGTTCGCCGTCGATCTCCGGCACCATAGTCACCGCTTGAGGCCGCGAATGAAGGCCTTTACCCGTTGCGGATCGACCTGGTTCCACCAGACGCCATCATGTTTCAGCGAGCTGGCGACGATGACGCCGTCGACGATGTCGAGAATGTCGTTGGCGTTGTCGGGCGTCACACCGCTGCCGACAAGCGTCGGCAATCCGGCGGCTTCCTTGATCATCCTGATATAGCCGAGGTCGGCGGCGTGGCCGGTGCGCTGGCCGGTGGCGATCACCGCATCGGCATCGAAGAAAACGAGGTCCTTGACCTGTTCCTCGACCGGCCGGTCGCCGACGATCGCATGGGCGCCGTGCTTGACATGCGCATCGGCGAAGATGCGGATGCCGTTGGCCCTAAGTTTAGCTCGGAAGCGCATGGCGCGTGCAGCCTCTCCCTCGATAAAGCCCTCATTGGCCACATAGGCGTTGGCCCATTGATTGACGCGTATGAAGGAAGCACCGGAGGCGCTGGCGATCGACAATGCGGGAATGGAGGCATTGGCAAGCACGTTAATACCGATCGGCCGGCCGAGTTCCCTGCGGATGCGGTCGGAGACGACGGACATGTAGGCGGAGGTTTCAGGCCCGATGTCATCCGGTTTGGCAAACGGCACGTCGCCGTGGTTTTCGATGATCACGCCGTCGCAACCGCCATCGAGATAGGCTTTGGCGTCGTCGAGGCCGCGTTGGTAGATGGCCTCGACCGCCTCGCCATCGTAGCGCGGCGCACCCGGCAGGGGTGCCAGGTGAACGACGCCGATCACCACCTTGCTTCTGCCGAAGATCGACCGCAGCGCGTCATTGGCGGCCTGTTTGGAACCGATGGAGTTGGGGGACTTTGTCATGCGGTTTCCGCTTCCGTCGTTTCCATGAGCATTTTCATCTCCCGCCTATCGGGACAGGAGCCGAGCGTGCCGGCGCGTCCAACCGAAATGGCCGCCGCGCGCACCGCGATCCGCGCTGCCGTGGCGAGGTCCATGCCCGCCGCAAGGCAGCCGGCGAGGCAGCCGCAAAAGACATCGCCCGCGCCGCTGGTGTCTAGCACGGCCACCCTGGGCGCCGCGATCCGGTCGATCCGTCCTTGGCCATCGGCCACGAGGCAGCCGCCGGCGCCAAGCGTCACAATGGCGGCACCAGCGCCTCGACGGATCAGTTCGCGGGCTGCCGGGGCAGGATCACTGGCTCCGGTCACTTGCTCCGCTTCGCCCGCATTGACGATAGCGACGCTGACGTCGCTCAAAATCGGTGCGTAATCTGCCGCAAGCGGGCTCGGGTTGAAGATAGTGACGGCTCCCACGTCGCGCGCCGCACTGAGGCAGGCTGTCGTTATCTCGGGAGAAAGGTTGCCCTGCATCACCACGATATCGCCGTGTTCGACCGATCGGATAAACCCACTGTCTGCCAAGGGATCGAAGGCGATGGCGCAACTCGCGCCGGTGACGATGAGGTTCTCGCCCCGCGCATCGACCATGATCGTCGACCGGTCACTGGGCAGCGGCAACATCGTAAGATGACTGGCGTCGAGGTCGCGGCCCAGTTGTTCCCTTATCCATGCGCCGGCGGCATCATTGCCGATCGCCGCATGGAAGCGGACATCGGCTCCGGTCCGCGCCGCGGCCACCGCCTGGTTCGCACCCTTGCCGCCAAGTCCGTCGGCATGACTGGATGCGTTCAGCGTCTCGCCCGCCGCCGGAAACCGGTCCAGCCGAAACGTCGTATCGACGCAGACATTGCCGACGACATGGACGCGCATGGCTAATCCCTGGCCGTTGCCCAGCCCAGCATCTGTTCGAACAGCGTCTTATAGCCGTTCCAGGCGATGAAGCCCGGCGGCAACCAGTGCGGGCCGACATCCGAGGTCCAGGCCACGGTGCGGCCCTTGCCATATTTACCGGTCACCAACAGCGGCAGCGAACGGTAGTCGGAGGATACGGTGGCGAGAACTTCCGCACCATCCTTCACCGCGACCTCATTGAAGCCGAGCAGGATCGGCCAATCTTTGCCCAAGCCCCTGAGGATTGGATGGTCCTGCGGACCGACGACGGCCGGCGCATAGCCCTCCGGAACCTCGACACGGTCGTCCATGGGAAGGCATGTGACCGGCAGAACGTCTTCGACCGGTGTCTTGTGATAGCGCGCGCCGCCATTGATGCCCTGGAAGCTGTAATAGCCGCCGAACATCAGCAGGCCGCCGCCATTGCGGACGTAATCACGCAGCAAGCGCAGCCGGTTCGGGGTCGGTCGGGAATGAATCCAGGTGTCGGGGTGAAGCAACAGCGTGTTGGCGCCAAGATCGGAAAGCACGACGGCGTCATAGGCCGAAAGCGTCTCCATGGTCTGCGGGAAATTCCGCTGCGCCTCATGCGCCGGCATGAAGGTGACATCGAACGGGCTGTCCTTCAGGGCGGCCAGCAATTCGTCGGCCCCGGTGTGATAGGTCACGGTCGGAAACTGGTCGAAGCCCTTGATGTGTGTCGCGGTCGAGACCCAGGACTCGCCTGCGAGAAGAACCTTCTTCCTGGACATGTATACTCCCTTATTGCTTGGAGCCGCGGCTCAGAGGCCCGCGGCGAACACGGTCTTTGGGTTGTCGACGAGCATGCGGTCGATCGCCGATTGCTCGACACCGTGACGTTTCAGTCTCGGCACGAAATGCTTGAGGATGAAGCCGTAGCCGAAGCCGCCGAAACGGGTCAGCATGATCTTGAGAAAGACGTCCTGCGACAGCAGAAGCCGGTCGACCAGCCCCATGTCGATCAGCGAGCGGATGGCCCGCGCATTCTGCTCATCTGAAGGCGATTGCGCGTCCTGGTCGGCGTAATAGAAATCCATGCCGATCATGTCGTATTCCAGGAAGGCGCCGCGCGCGGCGAGGCTTCGCTGGTACGCGAGATCGTCGTGGCTCGGGTTCATATGGCACAGCACCGTATGCCTGAGATCGGCGCCTTCCGCCTCGACCACGTCGAGCACGTCGTGCGCCAGCCGTTCCCAGCCGGGCAGGTGGATAGTCAGCGGCACGCCGGTGACTTTTGCCGCGCGAGCCGACGCCCGCAGCGACTTGCGTTCCTCGTCGGTGAAATCCTTGCTGACACCGACCTCGCCTATGATGCCGGCCATGATCTCGGGCTGCACCGCCCCGCCGCCGACATCGTTGACGAGGAATTCGGTGACATCGTCGACGTCCATCGCCTTCAGCCAGTCGGGGTGGGTGTGCTGCAGGTAGAAGCCCGTGCCCATGACGATGCGCAGTCCCGAGGCACGGGCGATGCGCGCCAGCTTCACCGGATCGCGGCCGATGCCGATATTGGTCGCGTCGACGACGGTGTGGCCACCGAGCGCCCTATACTTCGCCAGTTCCGAAAGCGCTAGGTCGCTGTCGTCGAGCGAGACGTTGTCGCGGTTCATGTAGGGGTTCATCCGCAGCTCGCCGATGATCTCCATGGTGACCGGCTGTTCGGCGATCCTGTTCTCATCGGGATGGCAGGGGCATTTCCACGATGTCGCGCCATCGAGCAGGATATGCTCGTGCATCAGCGTCACGCCCATGTCGGCGATCGCGACCGGGCCGGTAACGGTCATAACGGTGCCGGAGCGAACACCGATCGGCGCCCTTTGCCTTGGAGTGTCGTCGAACAGATGATCCATGTCAGCGGCTCCGCGTTGCGCCCTTGAACAGGCGGAAATTCAGCCAGATGGCAACGAGGATGATTGTGCCGGTAACGATCGGCGTCAGGAAGGGCGACATGTGCGCGAGGATCAGGCCGTTGCCGATGACCGCGACGGTCAACGCGCCGAGGATGGTGCCGATGATCGTGCCGCGTCCGCCGAACAGGCTGGTGCCGCCAAGCACCACGGCGGCAATGACATCGAGCTCGAAACCCTGGCCGGAATTCGACGAGCCGGAGCCGAGCCGGGCCGCCAGAATGACACCAGCGACCGCCGCCGCCGTGCCCGACAGGATGTAGACGAAGAGCGTCATGAAGCGTGTATCGACTCCGGCGCGGCGCACGGCCTCGGCGTTGGCCCCGATGCCGGTCACATAGCGGCCGAACGGCGTCTGGTTGAAGGCGAGATAGGCGACGATCAGGACGACAAGGGCGAGCAGTGCCGGTACCGGCACACCGAGAAACCATGCCCTGCCGATGTTGACGAAGAAGCTGGTCGGCTCGACCGGGATCGAATAGCCGCCGGTGATCAGCAGCGCGACGCCGCGGATAACGGATAGACCGGCAAGTGTGACGATGAAGGCCGGTATGCGCTCATAGGCGATGAAGAAACCCTGCAAGGCGCCAATCGCCGCGCCAAGCGCCAGCATGGCGAGGACGACCAGCGGCCACGGCAGGCCGGCCTGCAGCAAGACGGCCGACAGCGTCGCCGTCAGCGCCAGCACGGACCCGACCGAAAGATCGATGCCGCCTGTGGTGATGACGAAGGTCATGGCCGCGGCAACGATCAGCAGCGGCGCCGACTGGCGCACGATGTTGAGCAGATTGGGCGTCGTCAGGAAGGAGCCGGTGACCAGCGAGAAGACCACGCACACCACGATGAAGAACAGCGCGATGGAGACGACGCTGCCATTGGCCAACGCCACGTCCCTCCAACTGCTCTTGCGCGTTCGTCCAGATGGCGAGGCACTGATATTGGCGGACTGTGAGGTGACGTTCATGGCTGTACCCCCTCATCGCGGCTGGCGCGCGCCGAACGCGCGTTGAATTTCCGGCCGACGATCAGGTTGACGACCTCCTCGATGCTGGTGTCGCCGATCCTGCGTTCGGCGACGTTGCGGCCTTCGTACATGACCTGGATGCGGTCGCAGACCAGGAACAGATCCTGCAGGCGATGGGTGATGAGGATGACGCTGACACCGCGGGCGCTGACGGCGCGAATGAGCTCCAGAACCGCTTCGACTTCCGCCACCGCAAGGGCCGCCGTCGGTTCGTCCATGATCAGCACCGACGGATCGAAGGAGGCGGCGCGGCCGATGGCGATGGACTGGCGCTGTCCGCCGGAGAGGTTCTCAACCTTGAGCTTCGTATCGGCGATGACGATGCCGAGCCGGTCGAGCATGTTGCGCGTCTCGTCGTGCATGCGCTTGTTGTCGAGAAAGGGGACGCCGAGGACATGGCGGCGCGGCTCGCGGCCAAGGAAGAGATTGCCCGCCACATCCACCGTGTCGCAGAGCGAAAGGTCCTGGTAGACCATCTCCACCCGTGCGGCACGCGCATCGGCCGGCGACGAAAAAGATACGGACTTTCCGTCTATCTCGATGCTGCCGGAATCCGGAATGACGGCACCGGACAGAACCTTGCTGAGCGTGGATTTGCCGGCGCCATTGTCGCCGACCAGGCCGAGCACCTCGCCCGGCTTCAGGTTCAGAGAAACATCGTCCAGCGTCTGGATAGGGCCGTACCGTTTGGAAATACCGGTCATCCTGACACGGTAGGTCTCGCCATCGCTCATCATGGTTCCAATTCTCTGGGCGCGACATGTTCAGTCGGTCGCCGGGCCGCGCAACGACCCATCAGGTCGATGCGCGGCCCGGCCGTCTAGGGAGGATACTACTTGAACATGTCCTTGAACTGGCCGACATTTTCCTTGGTCACGATGGTGACTGGCACATTGATGATCGGATCGATCTTCTCGCCCTTCTTGAGCTTGCCGAAGGCTTCGATGGCGGCCTTGCCTTCACCGGCCGGATCCTGCTGGACGACGGCGATCACCCAGCCCTCTTCAAGACCTTTTACCGCCGACTTGGTCAGGTCCCAGCCGAACACCTTGACGTCGCCGGTGCGGCCCTGGCTGGTGACGGCGGACACCGCGCCGAGCAGAGCCGGCTCGCCAGTCGCGTAAAGCGTCGTCATGTCGGCATTGGCGGTCATCAGGTTCTCGGAAGCGGACAGGGCGACGTCCTGCACGTTCTGGCCGTCGACCGTGTCGAGGAAAGTGACCTTCTGGCCGCTGTCAGCGACGGCCTTCTTGAAACCGTCGAGGCGCTGGTTCTGGATGAAGGAATTGAGCGCGCCGACAACGCCGATCTTGGCGGTTCCATTCATCTTGGTCTTGACGTAGTCGGCGTAGAATTTGCCGATATCCTCGCCCGCCTTGGTGTTGTCGACACCGACGAAGGCGACATTGTCGCCATTCGGGATCTGCGCGTCGATGGCAATGACCGGAATGCCGGCAGCCTTGGCCGCGGTGATCGCCGGTTTCACACCGTTGACATCGATAGCGACGAGAATGATGCCGTCGACCTTCTGAGTGATGTAGTTCTCGATCGCGTCGTTTTGCGCGCTCGGCACATTGTTGGCGTTGAAGATGACGAGGTCGACACCAGCAGCTTTTGCGGCTGCCTTGGCACCGTCATTGATCTGGTTGAAGAACAGGGCCTGCTGGTTGATAGTGACGAGCGCATAGGTCTCGGCCATGGCGGAGGCAGAGCCGAGCGCGACGGTCATGGCGATGGCTGCGGCGCAGCCTGAAAGGATGTTGATAAGACGCATTCCGGTTCCCCTTGGTTTTGCGGAAAAGGCCCTTGATCGGGCTCACCTGGCGCCTGAGCGCAGGTGGATAATTCAAGATACTTGATTTCTTGTCAAGTAACTTGAATTAGCGTCGACGAAAGGAGACAGGGTTCGCCAAATCAGAATGTCGCCGGCGTGTTAACCCAGAAAATGCTGGCGCGTTCATCACCGACATTACGGTACCAGTGCGGCAGTTCGGAGTCGAAAACGAAAGAATCGCCAGCGGACAGGCGAAACGTCTTTCCACCGACCATCAGTTCGATGGCGCCTTCCAGCAGATAGCCGACTTCCTCGCCTGCATGCTGGATCGGGCCGGCGCTTTCACCGCCGGCCTCGATATGATGGATGTTGCACTGCAGGAGATGGCCTGGCGAATAGGGAATGACACGCTCGAGTGAAATACCCTCGCCACGCCGAAGCGGATCGAGCGCAATGAGAGGCCGTGCTCCAGCCCTGAAGACAATGCCTTCCTCGCCATCGGACTCCTCGAACATCCAGCCGATGTTGGTGCCGAGCACCTCGACAAGCCGATGAAGCATGGGAAGGGAGGGCGAGACCTTGCCGTTCTCCACTTTGGAAAGCAGGCTCTCAGAGCAGTTGGCGGCGGCGGCAAGCGCCTTCAGGGTCAGGCCGCGCGTCTGCCGGGAGAGCTTCAGCCTCGTGCCAAGCCGCAAGAGGCTGGTGGCGGTCGAGCGCTCGTCACTGCCATTGCTGTTATGGGTATCGATCTTGTTCATTGGGGGAGGCGAACATCTCCGCTGGCTGGCTGACTCGTAAAACCGATCCCGGGCGTTGTCCATCCCGTGAAAATCGGACAACGCTCGGATCGGAACCAGGGGTCCCGCCAGGGCAGCCGCCGTGCCCGCCTTTCCAACGCTCGCGAGGGAGGCCGCCTTTTACGCCGCTTCGCGCTTCAGTGCCTGGGCCATGCAATGGATGCCGCCGCCGGTCTTGGAGATTTCGCTCATATCGACGGCCGCGACCTCGAAGCCCCGCGCCTTGAGCTGGCCGATCAGCGTTTGGCTGGAGGTCGGCGCGATCACCCGATCCCTGCCCAGAGACATGAAGTTGCAGCCCAATGCCATCGTATCCTGGAACGGCACGTCGATGATCTCGTGGCCCTTGCCCTTCAGCCAGTCGACAATGCCGGGTTCGGTGCAGGCGAGGCAGACGGCGGTGAGCTTTTCCGCGATCGGCACCACCATCAGGTCGATATGCACGTAATATTCGTCGATGAAGGCGATGCGGGTCTCCCAGCCTTCCTTCTCGAACCAGGCCTGCACCTGACGCGCGCCTTCCTCTTGCGTGCGGGCGCCGCCGCAGCCGATCAGCACCACGCCGTCCTCGATGACATTGAAGTCGCCGCCCTCGAAAGTTCCGGCAGTGACCATGTCGTAGATCGGGATGCCGAGTTTTTCGTAGGTCCGGATCGCGGCATAATTCTCGCCGCGCCGCCACCAATTGGCCATGGCGGTGATGATGGCGCCGTAAGGCGTCATCACGCTGGAATCGCGGGAATAGACCTGCATCGGCAGCTCCGGTGTCGGCTCGTGCCAGTGGATGTTGACGCCGAAATGCTCATAGGCGGCGACCAGATCCTTGTGCTGTGCCTGCGCGATCTGGACGTTGCAGGGCGCCTCGCGCAGATGTTTTCGCGATAGCGAACTGGTCGACAGATGGCGCAGGAAATTCGGCGAACCCAGCAGCACGTCGGTCAGCACGTCGGTTTCGTTGGCAAAGCCCCAGGCGGTCAGCGGCTTGGTGCCGCCGGCCGGGTTGCGGCGCTGCAGCGAAAACGGCTCGGCGACGATGCGATCATGAACGGTCATGCGGTTCTCCTCGTGGGCTTGTTCTCAAGAGTTGGTCGGGTCATGTATTGCTTGGAATCCACCAGTCGCAGCCGCGCGCGGTGGTGACATATTCCGGCCAGCGGAAATTGATCGGAGGCTCGTAGTCGCAGAGTGGTGCGATCCAGTTCGAGCCACCGATGCCGCCGCCGGTGCGGGTGACGAATTCGTCCATCGCCTTATGGCGGACGGTCTTGTCCTCGAGCAGGCGGAGCGCCGCCAGGGCAACCGTCTTGGCCGCGCAGGTCACCATCGGGTCGATCGTGCCGGGAATGCCGCCCAGCGCATTCATCGCCCAGGCCGGGTAGGCGTGGCCATTTGCCGAACGCAGCGCCGGGCGCGCGACATAGAAGCGCGCGGTCGGCGCATGCCAACTCATGTCGGTATAGTCGTCGGAGGTCGAATTCACCTGCGAGGGCGGCAGGTCGCGGCGCAGGATCGCCTCGGCTTCCTGTGGTGAAATCAGCCGCTCCAACTCGTCGATGAACGGTTCTTCCGCCGCCATTCCTCCGGCATTGACCTGGATTTCGCGCGCGATCGCCTTGGCGGCTTCGTCCCAGTGCGGCGGCCCGACCGTCGCCAGCGCTTCATAGGCAATCTCGGCCATGGCGTGATTGGCGAGCCCCGGCCGCGACTTCGACACCCAGTGCCGCTCGGTGCGGCAGCCGCTCATGCTGGCCGCTGCCTGTGCATTGCGGTCGAGCACGGCGGTGACTTGTTCGGCCATGGCAATGGTCGGCACACGGATCATGTACTGGATCTCGGCCAGTCCCGCCGGCAGATTGTCGGCGGTGGCTTGGCCGGCGGTCAGGATCGCTTCGCTGATCGACCAGCCGCCCTGGTGCGGCAGCATGGAATCGCGCAGCGCCTTGGAGGCCATGTACATCATCATCAGCGCGTCGTTGGCGCCCGGTGCCCGTACCGCCGAATGCGCCTGCGGGATCGGTGCGCTGTCACCGGCGCGAACCCAATTTTCGGACTCGTCGCAGATGAAGCGATAGATCATGGCGTAGGCGGCGCCGCAATGCGTGTCCCAGCGCGCCGTGTTGCAGAGCGGCAGCATGTAGAAGGGATGGAAGGAGATCATGCCGGCAAGGCCGTCATAATAGCCCTTGGCCGCATGGATCGGCTTCGAGCCGCGTACCTTCTCGGCCGGCTCTCCGGTGAAGCGCAGCGTGCCCGGAATACCGTGGCGCTGCATGGCCGCCTTGGTGGCGAGCAGGCCGCCGAGGCTTGCCATGCCGAGCCCCGAATGCGGATCGGTGTGGCCGCCGGCCTCGATGCCAAGACCGGGCCGCGGCTGCTTTACCGTCACCGCGTCCTGGCAGTTGCCGGGGACGGCGTCATATTCGGCGTACATGCCGATGGTCGGCCCGGCGCCATTCGTCCAATGGGCACAGAATGCGGTCGGCATGCCGCCCGAGCCTTCCTCGACGGAAAAGCCCTCATGCTTCAGCCGCGCCACATACCACGCGGCCGACTGGTATTCGCGCCAGGCGGTCTCACCGAAATCGAAGATGGTGCGCGTCCAGGCGGACAGCAGTGGCTGGATGCCGTCGAGGCAGGCAAGCGCGGTTTCTTGCGCCGATGTCGTCACCGGTTTGTCCATGCATGAAAGAAAGCAGTGAAGCGGCTCGCCAAAAAGTGATATGTTTTTCCGGTTCGTGCAAATTCGGTTCACCTCTTGAGAATTCCCTCCACACAGGCGCTGCGCGCCCTCGACAGTTTCGCCCGTCATGGCAGCGTCTGGCGCGCCGCCGACGAACTGCATCTGACCCGCAGCGCTGTCAGCCACCAGTTGCGGCTGCTGGAGCGCGATCTCGGCTTCGATCTGCTGGAACGCATCGGCAAGGGCGTGGCGCTCACCCCGCGCGGCCAGCGCTATGCCAGCGACGTGCGCAAGGCGCTGACCGTGCTCGGCGACGCGGTAACGGGCGATGCCGGCACCGGCGTCGGCGGCTCGTTCGCAGTGTCCTGCACGCCGGGCTTCGCCTCGCTGTTTTTGTGCACCCATATCGGTGAGTTCCGGCAGATGTATCCTGACGTGGCGCTGCGCATCCTGACCCCCAGGCGGCTCGACGATGTCAGCAATGCCGACGCCGATGCCTTCATCGCCTTCGGTGTCGGCAACTGGCCGAACCGTGCCGTCGAACTGCTTTGCGAAATTTCGTTCACGCCGCTGTGCAGTCCGACGCTGCTCAACAAGGTCGGCGGCTTTTCCCGGCCAGCCGACGTGCTGCGCGCCAATCTGCTCCATCTCGATGACACCGAGGATTGGGCGCGCTGGCTGGCGCTGTCCAAGGTGGAAAACCCCGACACCGAGGGCGGTATCTTCTTTTCCGACATGAACCTCGTCTTCTCGGCGGCGATCGCCGGCCAGGGCATTGCCATGGGCGACGAGCTGACCAGCCGGCGGGCGCTCAGCGAAGGCCGGTTGGTCAGGCCGTTCGACATCGCGATCAAGTCGCCGCGTTCCTATTACCTGGTCTCCGAGCACGCGAAAGCAAGCCATCCGGTGCTGGAGGCGTTCGGGGGCTGGCTGAGGTCGAAGTTGTCGGAGAACCCGGTCAGGCCGTATTGACCACCATAGATGAATCAAATTTGCCGATCAGGCGAAAACTATTCGGTTGCGGTGAGCCGCCGGCCTGCCTACGATTTCCTCTTGGGACTGAGGAAGAGGCAGGATGCAGCAACCCGGCCGGGCCGCAGAGATCAAGGCAATCGGGATCGGCAAGAGCTTCGGCTCGTTCCGTGCGTTGGACAATCTGACGCTTGATATCGGCCGCGGCGAATTCCTGACGCTGCTCGGGCCCTCCGGCTCGGGCAAGACCACCTTCCTGATGATCCTGGCCGGCTTCGTGCAGCCGACCGAGGGCCGGCTGTTCAGCGACGGCACCGACATCACCGATCGTCCGGCCGAGCAGCGCGCCGCCGGCATGGTGTTCCAGGGCTATGCGCTGTTCCCGCATATGAGCGTCGAGGCCAACATCGCTTTCCCGCTCAAGGTCCGCAAGAAATCGGCGAGCGAGATCAAGAAGCGCGTCGGCGAGATGATCGAGCGCGTCGGTCTGATCGGCCACGAGAAGAAACTGCCATCGCAGCTCTCGGGCGGCCAACAGCAGCGCGTGGCGCTGGCCCGGGCGCTGGTGTTCGAGCCGGGCGTGCTCCTGCTCGACGAGCCGTTCTCGGCGCTGGACAAGGGCCTGCGCGGCCAGATGCAGGCCGAGATGAAGCGCCTGCACCAGGAAACCGGCACCACTTTCGTCTTCGTCACCCACGACCAGAGCGAAGCGCTGGCGTTGTCGTCGCGCGTCGCCATCTTCAACCACGGCAAACTGCTGCAGGTCGGTGCGCCGGATGAAGTGTACGACCGGCCGGATAACCGTTTCGTCGCCGAGTTCCTCGGCGAGATCAACATGCTGCCGCTGAAGGGGGTCAGGCCCGCCGACAATGGCTCGATCGGCGTCTGCGAGGACCGCGCGGTCAGCATGCACTGCAAGGCCGAGAAAGTCCGCGGCGACGCTATCCTGGCGATCCGGCCCGAACACATGTCGATCGCGCGTGAAGCGGCCGCCGGCGAGAACGGCATTGCCGCGACCGCCATCGCCTCGACCTATCTGGGTGCCGCGACCAAGCTCGATTTGACGACGCGGCAGGGCGCCAGGGTGACCGTCTCGGTGCCGAACGAGGTCGCGGCCGCGGCACTGAGCAAAGGCAATTCCGTCTGGCTGACCTGGCCGGCAGAAAAGGGTTTCCTCCTTCCGGAAGGAGGACAATGAGCGTCGGCGTGGCCTGATCTGCCGCACCAGATTCCGGAAACAATCAACTAAAACAAAGGGGAACTGACATGAACGACACCAAAAAACAAGCGATCGAAACGCTGTCCGAGAGGACGAGACGCGGCGAGATTTCGCGCCGCCAGTTCACGCAACTGGCAGCACTCGTGCTCGCCGGCGCGCCGATGCTGCTGCGCTCCACCGGTGCCTTTGCCGCGGCCAAGGAACTCGTGCTGGTCAACTGGGGCGGCGACGCCATCACTGCCTATGATGCGGCCTATGGCCAGGCTTTCACCAAGGACACCGGCATCACCGTCAAGATGGACGGGTCGGGTCCGACCGAGGGTGCAATCGCGGCACAGTTCAAGAGCGGAGCGCCAACCTGGGATCTGGTCGACGTCGACCCGTTCTCGGCCATTACGCTCGGCGCGCAAGGCATGCTCGAGCCGATCGACTACACAATCGTCGACAAGAAGAAGATGCGCCCCGGCTTCGGCTGGGACTATGCCGCCTCGACCTATTTCTTCTCCTACGTCATCGCCTATGATTCCGAGAAGTACGGCAAGGACGCCCCGACCGGTATGGCCGATTTCTTCGACGTGAAGAAGTTCCCCGGCAAGCGCTCGCTCTACAAATGGGGCGTGTCGAGCTGGGAAGCGGCCCTTTTGGCCGACGGCATCGCGCCGGCTTCGCTTTACCCGCTCGATTTGAAGCGCGCGCATGACAAGATCGCCGCTTTCAAGGAAAACGTCGTCGCCTACTGGGGCGGTGGCGCAGAGAGCCAGAGTGTGCTGCTCAACGGCGAAGCCTCGATGGCCATCGTCTGGTCGACCCGCGCTTCGCTGATCGAGCAGGATTCCGGCGGCAAGATCAAGTTCATCTGGGACCAGGGCCTGATCTCGCCCGGCGCGCTGGCCGTGCTCAAGAACAACCCCGGCGGCAAGGACGCGGCGATGAAGTTCATCGCCAGCGCACAGGATCCGCAAAAGCAGCTCGTCATGTTCGACAAGCTCGGCCAGGGTCCGGCCAATCCGGCGACCGACGCGCTGATCCCCGCCGACAAGAAACGCATCAATCCCGTCGATCCGGAGAACATGAAGAAGCAGATCCCGCTCGACATGGATTGGTACGCCAAGAACTACGGTGCCGCGCTCGACGAATACACCAAGATCATCTCCGCCTGAGAGCGGGATGCATTCTGATGGACTGCGGCATCCCGGTCTGTCTCTTCTGTTGGCCGCATTTGTGCGACGCCAAGTGGTTCCACTTGGCTGCAAAATGCTCGGGCGGTGCTGAACTGAGATGAGGGGCGTTCTCTCCGACAGGATGGGGGCGGCGCTGTTGATGGCGCCGCTGCTCCTGTTTCTCGTGCTGGCCTATGCTTGGCCGTTTCTCGGCGTGGTGAAGTGGAGCTTCACCTTGCCGACGCCCGGGCTCGGCCAGTACCAGGCTTTGCTCACCGACGATCTGGTCCAGTCGGTGTTCATCCGCACGCTGCGCATCGCCGCTATCGTCACTGTTGTCTCCGTCGCCGCTGCCTATGCCATCACTGTCGTCTGGGTGCGCGGCAGTCCGGCACAGCGCCTCATCGCCGAATTCTGCATCCTTGTGCCGTTCTGGATCTCGGTGCTGACGCGCGCCTTCGGCTGGGTGGCGCTGCTTTCCAATCGCGGCCTGATCAACACCTGGCTGCAGTCGATAGGCTTTATCTCCGAACCGCTGACCCTGGTGCGCAATGAATTCGGCGTCGTCGTCGGCATGACGCATTTCCTCATTCCCTTTGCCGTCTTTCCGCTGGCGTCCGCCATGCGCAGCCTCGACGAGCGCGTGCTGCTTGCGGCACGCGGGCTGGGCTCCAGCCGCATGCGCACCTTCTGGACCGTGTTCGTGCCGATGACACGCTCCGGCATCATCGGCTCGGCGCTGATCGTCTTCGTCTTCTCGCTCGGCTTCTTCGTGACGCCGGCGATCCTCGGCGGCGGTCGCAGCGTGATGATCGCCGAACTGATCTACCTCAGGATTTTCCAGAGCCCGGACTGGGGGCTTGGGGCCGCGATCAGCGTCGTGCTGGTGGTGTTCGTCGGCGCGCTGATGGCGCTGCTCTTCCGCTACGTCAGACCGAAGCAATTGGTGTAGCGTATGCCGACCTATCGCCCCGGACCCGTTTCGCTGATCCTCGCCATATTGGTGGCGCTGTTCCTGCTTTTGCCGCTGCTTGCCGTCATCCCGGTATCGCTGACGCCGAGCCGTATGCTGGCCATGCCGGCGGGTGAATTGTCGCTGCGCCACTACCGCTCGCTGATCGAGGACCCGCGCTGGCTGCAGTCGATCCTGCTGTCGATCCGGATCGGCATCGTCAGCAGCGCCATATCAACCGTGCTGGCGCTCTGCTTCAGCCTTGGCGTCTGGATGTTCCAGCCGCGCTTCACCGCGGCACTTGTCGGCTTCGTGCTGCTGCCGATGGTGGTGCCGCCAGTGGTCTCGGCGGTGACGCTCTATTTCCTGCTCACCTCGATCTCCGGCGTCAGTTCCTTCTTCGGCTACGACACCTGGCTCGGCGTCGCCATGGCGCATTCGGTGATGACTGTGCCCTTCGCCACGGTGCTGATCCTGGTCTCGCTCAGCCAGCTCGACCGCCGCATCGATCTGGCCGCGCGCGGCCTCGGCGCCGGTGTCTGGGAGCGAGCGACGCGCGTCATCATGCCCAATATCAAGTTCGGCATCGTCACCGCCGCGCTGTTGTCCTTCGTGCTGTCCTGGGAAGAGATCGGCGTCACCCTGTTCATCACCTCGGTCAACGCCATCACGCTGCCGCGGCTGATGTGGATGGGCCTGCGCGACAACATCGACCCGGCGATCGCGGCGCTTTCAGTGATCCTGATCATCATCACGGTGTTGGTTCTCGCGGTGCGCAGCTTCGTCGTCCGGCTGCGCGGGGCGCAGGGGGAAGGCAAGGCGTAGCGCAGGCCTCTTGAGACCTTCGGGGACAGCGCTCCTCCCGTCCTGCCGGACATCTCGCCCACAACGGCTTCGGGCTACCCCATGGCGCGGCGGATTGTCTTGGACAGGCTGGAGAGGAATGCCGGCCGGGACGATGCGTCGAGCTTCCACGACAGCACCGCCATGGCCATCTGCCGCGGCAGCATGCCGACCGACACAAACCAGGCGGCAAGCACGGCGCGGCGGCGCAGCGACACCGTCATTTCGAGGCTGGCGACAGCGCCCGCGGCCGCCAGCGCCAGCCGGGAATCCTCGGCCACGGGGTGCCGGTGCCTGTCCGCGCAAAGCGACGCCAGCCGCTCTTCCAGGTGGACCGGATCATGGCGAACAACGTCTGCCGGCACGAGGGTCAGGCCAACTTGCGATGCCTGGTCCGACAGCGCCTCCATGCGGTGGAAATCGTGCTCGACCCGCCAGCGTGCCCGCTCGGCTAGCTTCTCACCGAAAACCGAGTGATTGCCGCCGTGGATCCGGTAAGCGCCGACACATTCGTCGATGGACTGGACATTGCCATAGAGCGGCGCCAGCGTCGCAAGATAGCCGTCGGCACCCTGGCGGAAATCCGGTTCCGGAATCGGCATGATCGATTCCAGGGTCGTCCGGTCGAAGGCCAGCCCGCTGGTCACGGTCGTCTGATAGCGCCCTTTGTGCAGGAGTTTCGGCATGACGTCACCGCTGTCGAAGGGCAGTTCCGGCGGCGGAAAGACGTCCTTGATCCGCTGCCCTTCATCGACGATGTGCAGCCTGGATTGCACCTGGGCGGTTGTCGCGTCCCAGGTGTCGACGATCCTGGAGACAGCGTCCGGATAAAGATAATCGTCAGCGTCGAGGAAAAGGACGATGCTGCCCGAACTCGCGGCAAAGCCGGTGTTGAAGGCGGCCGCATGCCCTCCATTCCTTCGTCGCGGACAAGCCAGGATCCTGTCGCCATAGGATTCCATGATGGTCGTGGAGTTGTCCTGCGATGCATCGTCGACGACGATGACTTCGACATCGTCATGGTCCTGCTCCAGGGCGCTGTCGATGCTGCGTTCTAGGAAACGCGCATAATTGTAGTTCGGGATGATGATGGATACCGGGATTTTGTGAGGGGTAGGCTGCATCGCATTTGACCTCGCATCCTGCTTCGGTTTCGGCGAAAACCCGCCCGTGGGCTTGCCTCCTCTTCAAGCTCGCTCCACGAGTTCCCCGAGGAAAAGCAAGCGCTCTTTTCCTCGGAAAACGGGGTCACGTCTCTCTTCACGACTTTATGCAAGCCGCCATCGCCTTCGAGGACTGCGCTGGCCGACTGGATCAGGTGCGGTCGCGCAGCAAAAACTCCGACGGTACCGGCCATTGACCAAGCCCGGCGAAATGGCGCCGCCTTCGGTCACGGTTGGAGCGAAGCGAGCGGACGCCTTGAAGGCATGTCCGATACTGGCCTTCAAATGCGGCTGGAACAAGCCCCGCCGTCCGACCAGGAACCGAGTGTCCACATTCATGCTTCGCTTGCTAGGCGTCATAACTGGTGGCCTCTTTTAGATGCTGCGCCATTTCCAAAGGTGCTGGCGGTGCGCTGCTTCGCGGTCCGTCGCACTGCGCCCGCTAACGAGGTTGTCGGCAATTCCGATGACGAATCGCCATCGTGTCCGCGTATCGAATGGCTATATATGGCAGGTATCCGAAACACGGATGGGCTTTCCGGCAAGCAAAAGGTCGGCAGCGCAACGGCTAAGGAAAAGGACGAATGACCGCGCCCGGCGATTTGTTGCAGGCAGTGTTTCTAAGGCTCAAAAGCGATGCATCCCTGTCCGCGTTGCTGGGCGGTGCCGGGCTGCTCGAACGGGCGGCCGACAATGCCGCTTTTCCCTATGTGACCTGTGGCCAGACGAGTGCCTTTGACTGGGACACCGGCGCCGAGAACAATGACGATCAGCTGATCACGCTGCATGTCTGGTCGAAAGCCCATGGCGAAGACGAAACACTTGCCATCATGGCCGCCATCGAGGCCCGCCTTGCCGATGCGGTGCTGGTGATCGGCCCGCGCGGCCAGACGCGTCTGTCGCTCGAATTCACCGAAGCCCGCTATGACGAGGATCTTCTTGTGCACCACGGACTGCTGCGGTTTCGCGCACTGACGCAGGAAAATGCCTGACGCACTTTCAATGTGACCGAAACGGAGTCTAGACTGACGCCTGCGGGATTTCGTCGGGTTGGGGCGGCGAAATCTTCAATCGGTTCTATCGCGGTTCAGGGGTGTAGCGGACATGGTTTTCGCATCGATCACCGTTCATTTCACGTTCAGCACCGATGCGTTACAACACCGACCATGAAAACGCTTCGCTCCCACTTCCGAACCGCGACTATGGCGCTCTGTGCTGCCGGGTTGTTCGCGTCGCAGGCGATGGCGATGCCGGTTGTCGCGCCCGATCAGGCCAGCCCGATCGTCTTGGCCGCATCCGACTGCTATGCGATCGGCCAGCAAGTAGCCCAGCAGAATGGCGGAACGCTGGCCAAGGCTTCGCAGTCGACGCGCGGTGGCCAGCCGGTCTGCGTCATCGTCGTGCTGGTGCCGGGCAAGGACGGGCAGCGTCCGCGCCGATCCGAAATCGTCGTTCCGCAGAACTGACCCAATCTTTCGTCTTACAGGCCTCCGTTTCCCAGGTCGCCGGAATCGGCCTATATCTGACCCAGTCTTCAATCTGACCCAGTCTTCAATCTGGCAAAGCTCTTCAACAGGTGTCGATCTCCGCATGCGCGTACTCGTCGTCGAGGATGACAAGGATCTCAACCGGCAGATAGCGGATGCGCTGGTCGACGCCGGCTATGTCGTCGACCGTGCCTTTGACGGCGAGGAAGGCCATTTCCTCGGCGACACCGAACCCTACGATGCCGTCGTGCTGGACATCGGCCTGCCGCAGATGGACGGCATCAGCGTGGTCGAGCGCTGGCGCCGCGGCGGCCGCAAGATGCCGGTGCTGATCCTGACCGCGCGCGACCGCTGGAGCGACAAGGTCTCCGGCATCGATGCCGGCGCCGACGACTACGTCACCAAGCCGTTCCATATCGAGGAGGTGCTGGCGAGGGTCCGGGCCTTGATCCGCCGCGCCGCCGGCCATGCCTCGTCGGAACTCACCTGTGGCCCGCTGCGCCTCGACACAAAGGCTTCGAAGGCCGACGTCAACGGCGTGCCGCTGAAGCTGACTTCGCATGAATTCCGTCTGCTTGCCTATCTGATGCACCATATGGGCGAGGTCGTCTCGCGCACCGAACTGGTCGAGCATCTTTACGACCAGGATTTTGATCGCGATTCCAACACAATCGAGGTCTTTGTCGGGCGGCTGCGCAAGAAGATGGGCATCGACATGATCGAAACCGTGCGCGGCATGGGCTACCGCATGCGTGAGCCGGAGGCGTAACTCGGAACCGCTCAAACCAACCGCAGGGGCGCCGCTTTCGCTGCGTTTGTGGCCGCGTTCGCTGACGTTCCGCGTCATCGCCTTTTCCACGGTCTGGGCGATCCTGACCCTTGTCGTCATCTTCACCCTGATCACCACGCTCTATCGCCAGGCCAGCGAGCGCGGCTTCGACAGCCTGCTGTCGGCGCATCTGTTCAACCTGATCGGCTCTGTCGGCATTTCCGACACCGGGGCTCTCACCGGCGCCCCCGATCTTGGCGACCTCAGGTTTTCGGAGCCGAATTCGGGCTGGTATTGGTCGGTCGAGCCGGCCTCGGAAGGCGTGCATGGCGATCTTCATTCCTCCTCGATGACTAAGTCGATCCCGTCGCCGAGCGTCGCCGAAGTGCCGTTCAATGCCAGTTTCCAGCGCAGCTATGCGGCCGAAGGCATCGCCGGCGAGCAACTGGTGGTGTTCGAGAGCGAGTTCGTCCTCGATGCGAAGAACCGCGCCGCGCGCTTCCGCGTGATGGGCAACAAGACCGAGCTGGAGCAGGAAATAGGCACTTTCCAGCGCCGCTTGCTGACCTATCTCGGCCTGTTCGGCATCGGCATGATCGCCATCAACGCGATCGCCATTCTGCTCGGCCTGCAGCCGCTGCGCAGGGTCCGCAACGCCCTGGCCATGGTGCGCGAGGGCACCGCGCAAAGGCTCGACGGCCGCTTCCCGGCCGAAATCGAACCCTTAGCCAACGAAACCAACGCACTGATTGAAAACAACAAACGCATCGTCGAGCGTTCGCGAACCCAGGTCGGCAATCTCGCCCATTCGCTGAAGACGCCGCTCGCGGTGCTGCTCAACGAAGGCCGGGCGCTTGGCGGCGCCAAGGGGCAACTGATCGCCGAGCAGGCCGCTTCCATGCAGAAGCAGGTCGACCATTACCTGCAGCGTGCCCGCGTCGCCGCGCAACGCGACAGCGTCGTCTACCGCACGCCGGTGGCGCCGCTGGTGCAGCGCATGGTGCGGGTTTTGCGGAAGCTCAACCCGCAGACCACCCTGTCGCTGTCGCTGCCGGCCACCGAGATCGTCTTTGCCGGAGAGCGCGAGGACCTCGAGGAACTGCTCGGCAATCTTCTCGAAAATGCGATGAAATGGGCAAAAAGCGCCGTTTCGGTCGTGGTGGCGCCCCCGGCTGGCAAGGATGACAATTTTTTCGAGATCAGCATCGACGACGATGGCCCGGGCATTCCCGAGGACAGAGCGCGCGACGCGCTGAAGCGTGGAAGGCGCCTGGACGAGACAAAACCGGGAACAGGTCTGGGACTTGCCATTGTCGCCGACCTCGTCAACGAGTATGGAGGCGTTCTCGCGCTCGAACGGTCCGACATGGGCGGATTGAAGGCGGTGGTGCGATTGCGGAGCCTCCAGTGACGCTTTCCAAGGCCAATCGACAGCGATGGACGGCGCATCTTATGGCGGCGTATCGATTGGTCCCGGAATGGCCGGCAGTGGCCAAATTTCCGACAAATATCAACACTATGGCCACGCCCACTTCTCCGATGACGCGGCCCCCGGCGCATCCATGGCAGGCTCCAACTCAAGAGAACCGGTTGTTGGCATGAAGATTCGCGTCGCGCTTGTTTCCGCACTGCTGGCCGTGTCCGGCTGCACCACCTTGAGTGGCAAGGGCCCCACAGTCGCGCCGACGCCAGCCTCGACGCCGCCGTCGGGCGGCAAGGTCACCAAGTCGATCATTTCAGCGATGGACGGCGGGCTCGTTGGCGGCTCGATCGGGAACGGCCTTAGCGAGGCCGAGAAGCGCAGCGCGCTCGAGGCTGAATACAAGGCGCTCGAATATACGACGAGCGGCCAGAAGGTGGGGTGGAAGGGCGATCAGGCTTCGCATTATGGCGAGGTGGTTCCGGCCCAACCCTATCGCGTCGGTTCGCAGGACTGCCGCCAGTACACGCAGACCGTCTTTACCGGTGGAGCAGGCGTCACGGCCCGCGGAACCGCTTGCCGCAACGCCGACGGCAGCTGGACGCCGCTGACCTGATATCCAGTCCGGGTCCAGTTGGATCCGCCGGTTGAGGTCGATCAAGGACGTCAGGCGCGCCTGCCGTCAAAGCGTCGCAGGATGCCCGTGTTGGCAGGGCAGGGCTCTGCCGTTATTGGAAGAACCATGCTGTTCTGGGTCATAGCCGCAATACTGACGCTGGGTGCGAGCCTGGCGGTGCTGCTGCCGCTGGCCGGGAGCTCCAAGGGCACGCTGTCCAGTGGCGATCACGATCTGGAAGTCTATCGCGATCAATTGTCCGAGCTTGACCGCGACGCCGCGCGCGGCTTGATCCAGCCGGCGGAAGCGGCCGAGGCGCGTGCCGAGATCGCGCGCCGCATCCTTCGCCTCCACGATGTGGATACGGCCGGCAAAACATCTGCCAGGCAGGGCTCGGTCATCGCCAGAATGGTCGCGACCGCGGCCGTACTGGCGGTACCGCTTGTCAGCTGGGGTCTTTACAGCCAGATAGGCTCGCCCGACCTTCCGTCGCTGCCGCTCAGCGAGCGGCTGGCCAAGAACCCGGCCGACAGTTCGGTCGACGAGCTGGTGGCGCGGGCCGAGGCCCACCTTACCGCCAATCCTTCCGACGGAAGGGGCTGGGACGTGCTGGCGCCGGTCTATCTGCGCATGCAGCGCTTTTCCGACGCGGTGGCCGCCTATCGCAACGCCATCCGCCTCGGCGGCGACAGCGCTGTGCGCAGGGCTGGGCTTGGCGAGGCGATCGCCGGTGCGGCGGGCGGCATTGTCTCTGCCGATGCCCAGGATGCCTTCGAGGCGGCGCTGAAGCTTGATCCGGCGAATGCCAAAGCCAGCTTCTATCTGGCCATGGCTTTGGCGCAGGAGGGGCGGAACAAGGAGGCGGCCAAGGCCTGGCGGGCGATGCTGGGCACCTTGCCGCCGGATTCGCCATGGCGCGGTGCGGTCGATCAGGCATTGGCCAAATCCGGCAACCCCGAGATCGCTTCCGGCGCGGCCGCGAAAGGCCCTGATGCCGTGGATGTCGACGCCGCGTCCTCGATGTCGCCGCAGGATCGGGAAGCCATGATCAACACCATGGTCGCAAGCCTCGACCAGAAACTGCGGCAAAATCCGCGTGACCCGGAAGGATGGATGCGGCTCGTTCGTTCCTATGTCGTGCTGGGCAAGGCCGATCAGGCACGCGAAGCGCTTAATCGCGCCATCGCCGTCTTTGGCGCCGGCAGTGACGAAGCGAAGAAATTCACCGCCTTTGCCGCCTCGCTCGGCCTGATGGCGACGGAGTAGATCGGACATGACGCGCAAGCAGAAACGATTGTCGGTCATCGCGGGCGGGTTGGCTTTCCTGGGCGCCGCCACCGGGCTGACCTTCTACGCGCTTGGCCAGAAGGCTTCTTATTTCTACATGCCGGCTGACCTCACCACCACCAGTGTCCAGCCCGGCCAGCGTATCAGGCTTGGCGGTTTGGTCGAGAAAGGCACGATCCAGCGCGGGCAGGGCGCGACGGTCGCCTTTTCGGTCACCGACACCCACAAATCGGTCAAGGTCACCTATACCGGCATCCTGCCCGATCTCTTTCGCGAGCAGCAGGGCGTCATAACCGAGGGCACCTTCGGCCCTGACGGCGTCTTCGTTGCCGACAGCGTGCTGGCCAAGCATGATGAGCGCTACATGCCCAAGGAAGTGGCCGATGGCCTGAAGGCCAAGGGCGTCTGGCAGGAGAGCAAGAGTGAGTAAGTCTGGCAGGAGAGCAGGCATCGACCATGGTTGAGACCGGACATTTCGCCCTGGTCCTGGCGTTCGCGCTTTCGCTGGTGCAGACGATCGTGCCGCTGTTTGGCGCGCGCTTGAACAACCAGCGCCTGATGGCTGTCGGCGGCCCTGTCGCTATCACCGGCTTTGCCCTGACGGCGCTTTCCTTCGCGGCGCTGGCGAGTGCCTATGCGAATTCCGACTTCTCGGTGGCGAGCGTCTGGGAAAACTCGCACTCGCTGCAGCCGCTGATCTACAAGATCACCGGGACCTGGGGCAATCACGAAGGCTCGATGCTGCTCTGGGTGCTGATCCTGACCTTTTTTGGCGCCCTTGTCGCCGCTTTCGGCTCCAATTTGCCGGCGACGCTGCGCGCCAATGTGCTGGCCGTGCAAGGCGTCATTGGCGCTGCCTTCTTCCTGTTCATCCTGGCGACGTCCAATCCGTTTGTCCGGCTCAATCCGGCACCGATCGAAGGCCGCGACCTCAATCCGATCCTGCAGGATCTCGGTCTCGCCATCCATCCGCCGCTGCTCTATCTCGGCTATGTCGGCTTCTCGATCTGCTTTTCGTTCTCGGTCGCTGCCCTCATCGAGGGCCGCATCGATGCGTCCTGGGCACGTTGGGTGCGGCCATGGACGCTGGTCGCCTGGATGTTCCTCACGGGCGGCATCGCCATGGGCTCGTACTGGGCCTATTACGAGCTTGGCTGGGGAGGCTTCTGGTTCTGGGATCCGGTCGAGAACGCCTCCTTCATGCCGTGGCTGGCTGGCACCGCGCTGCTGCATTCGGCGATCGTCATGGAAAAGCGCTCGGCGTTGAAAATCTGGACGCTGCTGCTCGCCATCCTCACCTTCTCGCTGTCGCTGCTCGGAACCTTCCTGGTGCGCTCCGGTGTCCTGACCTCCGTTCACGCCTTCGCCACCGATCCGACTCGCGGCGTTTTCATCCTGTGCATCCTGACGCTGTTCATCGGTGGCTCGCTGGCCCTGTTTGCATTGCGCGCCTCGAGGTTGACGGCCGGCGGCCTGTTCCACCCCATCTCGCGCGAAGGCGCGCTGGTCCTCAACAATCTGTTCCTGACCACGGCGACCGCCACCGTACTCGTCGGCACGCTCTATCCACTGGCATTGGAAGCGCTCACCGGCGGCAAGATCTCGGTCGGCGCGCCGTTCTTCGACCTGACTTTCGGGCCATTGATGCTGCCGCTGCTGGTCCTCGTGCCGTTTGGTCCGCTGCTTGCCTGGAAGCGCGGCGATGTCTTCGCGGCCTCGCAGCGCCTGATGGCAGCCTTCGCCTCGGCGCTGGCGGCGATGTTGGTCACCGGCCTGTTTATCGACGGCGCCTCGGTGTTCGCCGCCCTCGGCATCGGCCTTGCCGTCTGGCTGGTCGCCGGCGCGCTCACCGATCTTGCCGTCAAGTCAGGCGCCGGATCGGTGGCGCCAGCCGTCATGTTCAGGCGCTTCGCCGGCTTGCCGCGCTCGGTCTTTGGCACTGCATTGGCTCATTTCGGCCTCGGTCTGACATTGCTCGGCATCGTCGCCACGCTCTCCTTCGGCACCGAGAAGATCCTCACCATGCGCGCCGGCGAGACGGTGGAGTTGTCGGGCCATACGCTGCGTTTCGTCGGGCTTTATCCGGCCCAGGGGCCAAACTACAGCGAGGATCGTGGCCGCTTCGAGCTGATCGGCGTCAGCGGCAGTCCTGTCGGCGAAATCAGTTCCGCCAAAAGATTTTATCCGGTGCGGCAGACGACGACAACAGAGTCCGGCATCAAGACCCTTGGCCTTTCCCAGCTCTATGTTTCGCTGGGCGACGAGGGCAAGGATGGCTCGGTCGTGGTGCGCCTGTGGTGGAAACCGCTGGTGACGCTGATCTGGGGTGGCGGCCTGGTGATGATGGCGGGCGCGGCCATGTCGCTGATGGACAGGCGGCTGCGCGTCGGCACGCCATCGCGCCGGCGCAAGCAGGCGAGCGTTGTGACACCGGCGGGGCTGCCATGAAGGCAAGGCTTTCGCTGACCTCGATTGTTCTGCTGCTGGCAATGTTCTTTGCCGGCACGGCAATGGCGGTGAAGCCTGACGAGATGCTGGCCGATCCGGCGCTGGAGGCGCGGGCCCGCGCACTGTCGGAAGGCCTGCGCTGTATGGTCTGCCAGAACCAGTCGATCGACGAATCCGATGCCGACCTGGCTCGCGACCTGCGCATCCTGGTGCGCCAGCGGCTCGTCGCCGGGGACACCGACCAGCAGGTCATGGATTACGTGGTGTCGCGCTACGGCGAGTTCGTGCTGCTGAAGCCGCGCTTCGACCTGCGCAACGCGTTGCTTTGGGGCACGCCTGTGCTGTTGCTGCTGGTCGGAGGCGCATTTATTGCTCTCGGCGCCCGGTCGCGCCGGACGCTCGCGACGAAAGCCCTCTCGGCCGATGAACAGGCGGCGTTGGACGCGATCCTGCATCGCGATTGACGGCTGCGGTCACTTCCCAAACATTACCAAAGTTTCATGTGTCGGAAATGGCGTCGTAATGTGCGCCTCTCTAATTCTCTTTCCCCGGAATGCCGATCAAGGCGCGTCCATTTGAAAGAGGATGAGAGACCCCATGAATATTGCCCCCAATTCATATTCCCGCACCCGCAAGCGTCTTCTGGCGGCAGCCGCCTCTGTCGCTATTGCCGGCGCGATCGGCGTTGGCGCGCTGACCAGCGGCACCAGCCCGGTTCTGGCCGATGCGGTGCGCGTCGAGGCCCCGCAGGTTCCGAGCTTCGCCGATGTCGTCGAGCGCGTTTCGCCGGCCGTGGTCAGCGTCAAGGTCAAGGCCAAGATCCAGCCGACCGCCGATGACGGTTCCGATGATCAGGACGGCTTGGACAATCTTCCCAACAACCCGCAGCTGCGCCGGTTCTTCAAGGAATTCCGTGGCTTTGGCGACCAGGGCGGCGGCCAGAACGACGAAGCTCACCGTCGCTTCGGTCACCGCGACCGCAGCAACGACCAGCCGCGTCCGGTGGCGCAGGGCTCCGGCTTCTTCATCTCCGAGGACGGCTATCTCGTCACCAACAACCACGTCGTCGAAGAGGGCACCGCTTTCACCGTGGTGACCAATGACGGCAAGGAACTCGACGCCAAGCTGGTCGGCACCGATCCGCGCACCGATCTCGCCGTGCTCAAGGTCGAGGGTGGCAGCAAGTTCACCTATGTCGACTTCGCGGATGATTCCAGGGTTCGCGTCGGCGACTGGGTCGTAGCCGTCGGCAACCCGTTCGGTCTCGGTGGCACCGTCACCGCCGGCATCGTGTCGGCGCGCGGCCGTGACATCGGCGCTGGCCCGTATGACGATTTCCTGCAGATCGATGCTTCGGTGAACCGCGGCAACTCGGGCGGCCCGACCTTCAATCTCAATGGCCAGGTGGTCGGCATCAACACGGCGATCTTCTCGCCCTCCGGCGGCAGTGTCGGTATCGCCTTCGACATTCCTGCCTCGACCGCCAAGCAGGTCGTTGGAGACCTGATGAAGAACGGTGCGGTGCAGCGCGGCTGGCTCGGCGTCGAAATTCAGCCGGTCACATCGGAGATCGCCGAATCGCTCGGTCTGAAGTCCAACAATGGCGCGTTGGTGTCCAGCGCTCAGGACGACGGCCCCGGCAAGAAGGCCGGCATATCAGCTGGCGATGTCATCACCCAGGTCGACGGCAAGGATGTTGCGTCGCCGAAGGAACTCGCCCGCCTGATCGGCGCCTATTCACCTGGCAAACCGGTTGACGTTACCGTCTGGCGTGATGGCAAGAACCAGACCGTCAAGGTCGATCTCGGTAAGCTGCCCGCCAGCGACAAGCAGGCCTCAAACGACCAGCAACAGCAGCCCGCAGCTCCGGCAAAGCCCGACACGCTCGCCGATCTCGGCCTCACCGTCACCAAGTCCGAGAACGGCAAAGGTCTTGTCGTGACCGACGTCGATCCCGACAGCGATGCCGCCGACCGCGGCATCCAGCCGGGCGACATCATCACCGCGGTCAATTCGACCGAAGTCAGCGGCACCGAGGACGTCACCAAGGCGATGACGGAAGCGGTGAAGTCCGGACGCAAGGCCGTACTGATGCAGATCACCCGCGACGACAACAATCGCTTCGTCGCGCTGCCCGTCGCCAAGGGCTGATATAAAGACTTTTCCGATGCGGTGGTTTCAAACACCCCCGAGCCGCCGCATGGGAAAGCATGGAGCCGGGTACGTTAGTCAGTCATCGTGCTCTCCTCCAGCGGCAGCGGGCCTCCCATCGCCTGCTGCCGCACATTTTGGAAACCGCCCAAAGACGCTCCCTCGGGCCTTGGCCGACAGGATGTGGTGACTGCAGGACCGTGCCCCGAAGCAGGCATGTCCGGGATGAAGGCAACCAGAGAACAAGATTTCGTCGCACGCGATCCCGATCACCTTGATCGCGATGCGCTTTGGCAAAGGCCAAAATGCAGATGCCCGCTACTCAATCTTCAAGCGAAATCGCGTATAACGGCCCGATGAAGATTCTCGTCATAGAAGACGATCGCGAGGCTGCGGATTATCTGCAGAAAGCCTTCACCGAAGCCGGCCATACCGCGCATGTCGCCGGTGACGGCGAAACCGGCTTCGCGCTGGCGGACGCCGGCGACTATGACGTGATGGTCATCGACCGGATGATGCCTCGCCGCGACGGCCTGTCGGTCATTGCCGGGCTTCGCTCCCGGGGCAACACCACTCCGGTGCTGATCCTGTCAGCACTGGGCGAGGTCGATGACCGGGTCACTGGTCTGCGCGCCGGCGGCGACGATTATCTGACCAAGCCCTATGCGTTTTCCGAGCTGTTGGCCCGCGTCGAGGTGCTGAACCGCCGCGCCAGTGCCAAGGAGGCCGAAACCGTCTACCGGGTGGGCGACCTTGAACTCGACAGGCTGTCGCATTCGGTGCGCCGAGCGGGGCGCGAGATCACCCTGCAGCCGCGGGAATTCCGCCTGCTCGAATATCTGATGCGTCATGCCGGCCAGGTGGTGACGCGCACCATGCTGCTCGAAAATGTCTGGGATTATCATTTCGATCCGCAGACCAATGTCATCGACGTCCATGTCTCGCGGCTGCGCGGCAAGATTGAAAAAGGCTTCGACAAGCCGATCCTGCATACTGTTCGCGGCGCCGGCTACATGTTGAAGCGCGGTTAGCAGCAGCATGGCTCTTTCCGTGCCCGCCATCATGAAGACGACGGCAGCTCGGCTTTCGGCGCTCTATCTCTTGCTCTTCGCGCTCTGCGCGGTGCTGCTTGTCTTCTACATGACCTCGCTGTCGGCGCGCATGCTGACGGCGCAGACGCAGGAAACCATCAACGACGAAGTGCTCGGTCTTGCCCGCGCCTATCAGCGCGGCGGCCTGCCGGTGCTGGTGCGCGTGGTCGAGGCCCGCTCGCGCCAGCCTGGCGCCAACCTTTATCTGATCGCCGACGCCAATGGCCAGATCCTGACCGGCAACGTGCAAAGCCTCGAACCTGGCGTGATCGACACCGAGGGTTGGACGACGGAGCCCTTCTCCTACAGGCGCTTCGGCGAGGGTGAGCTCGACCGCCTGCGCAGCGGAACGTCCGACCAGACGACGTCTCCTTCAAATGGCGAGAACACAGCTCAGCAGGCCGAAGGCGAGAAGGGCCACAACGCCATTGCGCTGGTGTTGCGGCTGCCAAACCAGATGATCATGCTGGTCGGGCGCGATCTTGGCGAACCGGAGCGCTTTCGCGCCGTCATCCGCCGTGCCCTGATGCTGGCGCTTGGCATGATGGCTCTGGGCGGCATCTTGATCTGGCTCTTCGTCGGCCGCGCGGCGCTGAAGCGCATCGACGGCGTTTCCGAGGCCAGCCGTCGCATCATGGGCGGTGATCTTTCCGGCCGGCTGCCTGTGACCGGCGCCGGCGACGAGTTCGATCGGCTTTCGGAGAACCTCAACGTCATGCTGGGCAGGATCTCAAGGCTCAACGAAGGCCTGAAGCAGGTGTCCGATAACATCGCGCATGATTTGAAGACGCCGCTGACCCGGCTGCGCAACCGGGCCGAAGCAACACTTTCCGGCAAGCACAAGCCCGCCGACTACCGCCAGGCACTGGAGGGCACAATTGCCGAGTCCGATCAACTGATAAAGACCTTCAACGCCATTCTGATGATCTCCCGGCTGGAGGCCGGATATTCTTCCGAAAATACCAATCGCGTCGATCTGGCGGCGGCGGTGCGCGATGTCGTCGAACTCTACGAACCGGTGGCCGAGGAGGCCGGCGTTTCGCTCAAAGCCGAGGTGAGCGGCGCATTTGTCGTCAACGGCAACCGCGAACTGATCGGCCAGGCGCTGTCCAACATCGTCGACAATGCAATCAAATATTCGACCGACTCCACGTCCAAGCCGGCGGTTCGCGTGACACTCGAGCGCACGCACGGCGAAATCAGGCTTTCCGTCGCCGACAACGGCCAGGGAATCCCGGACGATGCCGACCGCGCCCGGGCAACCGAACGTTTCGTGCGGCTGGAGAAGAGCCGTTCACAGCCCGGTTCCGGCCTTGGCCTGAGCCTCGCCAAGGCGGTCATGACATTCCATTACGGCCGGCTTGACCTGTTGCCTGGCAATCCCGGACTATCCGTGGTCATGAGTTTCCCCGCACGGGAGGATCACTGATGGCGGCCGTTGCCAAGCGCAGCACGACGGACTGGCTGCTGACGCCTCAGGCTCCGCTTGCGCCGCTCGACGAGGTGCGAGCGCGGCAGGAACTGGTTGAAGTCGCTGCATCGGCACGCGAAGAAGGGCTGACGCGGCTGGCCAGGTTCCTGGCTGGCAAGGGGAAGGGCCAGGATTTCCTCGCCGCCGTCTTCGACCTGTCTCCTTTCCTGCGCGATACGGCACGTCGCAGGCCCAGGATTCTGGACGGACTTTTCGACCAGCCGGTCGAGGACCGTCTGAAAGCGATCACCACCGCGATCGATCAGGCGCCATTGGCCGAGACAATATCCGAATCCAGCCTGATGATGGAGCTGCGTCAGTGCAAGGCCGAGGCGCATTTCCTGATCGCGCTGGCCGATCTTGCCGGCGAAGCCGAAACATCGCTGACCGTACGGCGGCTGAGCGATCTTGCCGATGCCTGCGCCCGCGCGGCCGTCGACTTCCTGCTGCGTGACGCGCATGGCCAGGGCAAGCTCAAGCTGCCGGACCTCGACAACCCGTCGCTGCAATCGGGCTGGATCCTGCTCGGCATGGGTAAGCTCGGCGCGCATGAGCTGAATTTCTCCTCCGATATCGATCTCGTCGTTTTCTTCGATCCCGAAGCGCCTGCCGTGGTCGATCCTCTCGACGCCACCGAACTGTTTTCGCGCCTCACGCGCCGGCTGGTGCGCATCCTGCAGGATCGTACTGAGCACGGCTATGTCTTCCGCACCGATCTGCGTCTGCGCCCCGATCCCGGTTCGACCCCGCTGGCGATCCCGGTCGAAGCGGCGCTGCGCTACTACGAAGCACGTGGCCAGAACTGGGAGCGTGCCGCGATGATCAAGGCGCGTCCGGTGGCCGGCGATCTGGCCGCGGGTGCGGCCTTCCTCAAGGAGTTGCAGCCCTATATCTGGCGCAAATACATGGACTACGCGGCGATTGCCGACGTCCACTCGATCAAACGCCAGATCCATGCCCACAAGGGTCATGGCGAGATCGCGGTGAAGGGTCACAATGTCAAGCTCGGCCGCGGCGGCATCCGCGAGATCGAGTTCTTCGTCCAGACCCAGCAACTCATCGCCGGCGGCCGCTTCCCGGAACTGCGCGGCCGCGAGACCGTGCCGATGCTCGGTCAGCTTGCGGCCCGCGGCTGGATCACCGTCGAGGCACGTGACGCGCTCGCCCGCCAATACTGGTTCCTGCGCCGTGTCGAACACGCCATCCAGATGGTGGCCGACGAGCAGACGCACACGCTGCCGGAAGATGATGAAGGGCTGGAGCGCATCGCCCGTATGCTTGGCTTTGCCGATGCCGCCGAGTTTGCCGGCGCGTTCCGAGCTTCGCTGCAGCAGGTCGAGCGTCACTATGCGGCGCTGTTTGAAACAGCACCCGAGCTTTCGGCGGGTATCGGCAATCTGGTCTTCACCGGCGACGTTGACGATCCAGACACATTGCGGACCTTGCATGGTCTCGGTTTTCACCGGCCGAGCGACATCTGCCGGGTCATTCGCGGCTGGCATTTCGGGCGCTATCGCGTCACCCGGTCGGCGGAGGCGCGCGAACGGCTGACGGAATTGACGCCGGCCTTGCTCAAGGCCTTCGGCCAGACCCGCCGGGCCGACGAAGCCTTGATCCGCTTCGACGAGTTCCTTGCCGGCTTGCCCGCCGGCATTCAGCTGTTCTCGCTGCTGCAGTCGAACCCGGCATTGCTCAGGCTGATGGCGACGATCATGGGCGCTGCACCCCGGCTGGCGGCGATCATCACGCGCCGGCCGCATGTTTTCGACGGCCTGCTCGATCCCGCTCTCCTGGCCGAACTTCCCGACCGCGCTTATCTCTCGGCGCGGCTGTCCGCCTTCCTCGAAGGTGACAGGGCCTACGAGGATGTGCTCGACCGGCTGCGCATCTTTGCCTCGGAGCAGAAGTTCCTGATCGGTGTGCGGCTGCTTGCCGGCTCGATCGATCCGGCCCGGGCCGGCCGAGCCTTTTCCGATCTCGCCGATCTGACCATAGAGGCGGCATTGCAAGCGGTGATGGCCGAATTCGCGGCACGCCACGGCACGATCGCCGGCGGCGTGGTTTCGCTGCTCGGCATGGGCAAGCTCGGCAGCCGCGAATTGACCGCCGGGTCGGATGTCGACCTCATCCTGCTTTACGACCATGATGCGGACGCCGAGGACTCCGGCGGTGAAAAGCCGCTGGCCGCTTCGCACTACTATGCACGCATGACGCAGCGGCTGATCTCGGCCGTATCGGCACCGACAGCGGAAGGGGTGCTCTACGAACTCGACCTGCGGCTGCGGCCGTCCGGCAACAAGGGCCCGGTGGCCACTCACATTGATGCCTTCAAGAAATACCAGCGCGAGGACGCCTGGACCTGGGAGCACATGGCGCTGTCGCGGGCACGCGCCATTGCCGGCGATATCGGCCTATGCACGGAAGTCGAAGCGGAAGTTGCCGCGGTGCTTGCCCAGCCGCGCGATCCGGCAAAGGTGAAGGCCGAGGCATCGGAGATGCGCGCCATGATCGAGACGGAAAAGCCGCCGCGCGATCTCTGGGACATCAAGCTGATCCCTGGTGGGCTGATCGATCTTGAATTCATCGCCCAGGTGGCCGCCATCACCGGGCAAGTTGAAGCCGGGCCGCGTGCCACCGGCACGGCGGAAGTCCTGTCACGTCTGGCACCCCGCTTCGCCGATGCCGGGGTCAGGCAGGAGCTTGGCGATGCCTATGGCCTCTATCTGGCACTGACCCAGATGACGCGGCTGTGTCTTACCGGCGCCTTCGAGCACGGGGATGTTCCGCCGGGGCTATCGGATCTGCTGCTGGCGGTCACCGACCTGCCGGATTTCAGTGTGCTGGAAGCACATCTCAAGGAAATGTCGCGAAAGGTCAGGAAGGATTTTGACCTTTTGCTTCGTGGCCGGCGACCGTAACGAACGGATATGCCGGGCCGCATCGGGGGTGACGATGCAACAGGAGAAGACCATGAGAAAGTCAACCAAACTTGCCCTTGCCTTCGCAGCCCTGGCCGGCGCCGTCGGCACCACCGCCTATGCCGAAAACAACGCCAGCGCAAAGATGCGGGACAGCATGATGGCGCGCCTCGACAAGGCGATGAGCGATTCAGATGGCGCCATCACCTTCGACCAATTCTCGGACGCCATGAACGCGCGGCTGAAGAAGCTCGTTGCCGCCAATGGCGGCAAGCTGACCGTCGCTCAGCTCGCCGACGCACTGGAGAAGGCGCGTTTCGAACGCATGGCCAGGCGTATCATCGCCCGCTACGACACCAGGGGCGACGGCACGCTGACCACGGATGACATCACCAGCCGCCAGAAGAAGGTCTTCGCCATGCTCGACAAGAACAATGACGGCAAGATCGAGAAAGGTGAGTTGCCGAAGGGAGGTCGCCATCACCGCCAATGGGATGACGAAGGTAACGATGGCGGCGTGCAGTGAGATTGTCAGATGCAGGCTCCGGCGACGTCAGCCGGAGCCTGTGTTCAGGCTGCAACCCTGACCGCTGGCGCCTTCTTGACCGGAATACGCACCGACACGATCGTGCCGACGCCTTCGGTCGAACGGATTTTCAGCGCGCCGCCCTGCAGTTCGGCCAGCGAGCGTGAAATGGCGAGGCCAAGGCCGGACCCGGCATGGTTCTTGGAAAACTGGTTCTGCACCTGTTCGAAGGGCCGCCCGAGCTTGCCGAGCGCTTCCTTCGGGATGCCGCAGCCATTGTCCTCGATGGTCAGCACCAGCGCGCTCGATGTGTTGCGGGCCCTGACCGATATGTGACCGCGCTGGCCGGTGAATTTCACCGCGTTGGACAAAAGGTTGATGACGATCTGCTTGATCGCGCGGCGATCGGCGATCAGTGTCAGCGCGTCGGCGATGCGCATTTCCACGGTGATCGCCTTCTGCGCGGCCTGCAACGAGACGACGCGGACCGTCTCGCTGATCAGCGGACCGAGATCGATCTGTTCCTGGTCCAGCGAGAACTGGCCGGCCTCGATCTTGGACATGTCGAGAATGTCGTTGATGACGCCCAGCAGGTATTTGCCGCTGCTGTTGATGTCGGTGGCGTACTCCTCGTAGCGCTCCGAGCCCAGCGGACCGAACAGCCCCTGTTCCATCAGTTCGGAGAACCCGATGATGGCGTTCAGCGGCGTGCGCAATTCATGCGACATGTTGGCCAGGAATTCGGATTTGGCCCGGTTCGCCGCTTCGGCGCGCTCGGTTTCCTTCATGTATTTGCGGTTGAGGTCGACGAGTTCGCGAGACCGTTCCTCTTCGGCACGGCGGGCGAGGCTGAGATCATGGATCGTCGCCATCAGCCGGCGCTCGCTGTCGACCAGTTTTTCCTGGTGCAGCTTGATCTGGGTGATGTCGGAGCCGACCGAGACGATGCCGCCATCCCTGGTCCTGAGTTCATTGACCTGCAGCCAGCGGCCGTCGGACAGCTGCCGTTCGAAAGTGGCGCCGCCTTGCGGACCATTTGTGTTGGCAAGCCGGCGCTCGGAAGCAAAGGCCAGCATCCGCTCTTCCAGGGAAGCGCGCGTCACGCCTGGCATCACGTCGCGATCCGAGAGCCCGTTGTCCTGCTGGTATTTGGAGTTGCACATGATCAGGCGCTGCGCCGAATCCCACAGCACGAAAGACTCGTTGATGTTCTCGATGGCCGTTCTCAGCCGCAGGTCGGCCGCCTCCGAACGCAGCGCCAGATGGCGCTGCTCGGTGACGTCGACAGCAATGCCGATGAGCTGGATTTCCGGTGCCTCCGGGTCCATGACCTGTGCGCGAGCGCGCATCCATACCCATTGGCCGTCGGCATGCCGCATCCGGAACACCTGGTCGATCTGGTCGATCTCGCGCGCGACAATCCTGTTGGCGAGTTCGAACAGGTCGCCGTCCTCGGGATGAATGATCTCGTCGACCTCGCCGAAGGACAGCATCGTCTCGCAGGGCTCGTAGCCCAGCATGTCGTACATCGAGCGCGACCAGTACATCTTGCCGCGCACCATGTCCCAGTCCCACAGGCCGCAACGGCCGCGAACCAGCGCCATGTCGATGCGCTGATGCGCTTCGAGATAGATGCGGTCGGCGGCCTGCGCGCGCGCCGCCTGCCCGAAATAGGCATAGAGGATGATGATCAGCACGCCGGCCGTCAGCACGAACAGGGTGACGTTCAGCGAGACGGTCTTGCGCCATGTGTCGAAGACGGCTTCCTGCGGCACAAGAGCCGCCGCGGCCCCTTTGCGATCCTGGGCAACGCTGACTGCGGCGTACCAGTCCTGCCCGCCGATGTTGACCTCCATGACGCCGGCGCGGTCGCCGAACATGAACAGCGGTTGGCCGCCCTGGACGAGGCCGTCGAGCGAATGGCCTTGCCAGGGCATCGAGCGTGGCGTCACCGCGGTGATCCTGAAGGCATTGTCGGTGATGACAAGCACGTGGCTGCGGCCCATCGCGCCCTGACGGCTGGTGGTCTCCAGCAGGTCCTGGACGGCCCCGGGCACGGTATCCGAGGTGGTGGCCAGCGAACTGGCCAGTTGACCCGCCGCCAGCGTCAGGATCGCCTTGGCATCGCGCTCGACGTCGTCGCGCTCGTTCATCAGTGACAGCACACGCAGCGCCGCGATGACGAGCAGGAAGACGATGATGAGCGCCGGTATCGACCGGCGCAGCAGCGGTTCGGCGGCCAGAAGCCGCTTGTAGGCCGGTTCGGCGATGAGCCGCGTATTCCCGGCAAGGCCGTCGCTGCGCGTCTCGCGATGCGCAAAAGCCATCCCACCGGGCGCGCCCCACGCGTCCGCCTTCGCCATAAATGGCACTCCCCGAATTTGCCTATGCTGCTTTGTGATCCGGCAAACGCCGCACTTCCGAATCGTCAGTAAAGAATCAAAGGTGATTCGCCTTGTCCAGTGGTCCGGCGAAAAAAGATTAAAAATCGACTAAAATAATGCCGAAGCGGCCGAGACGGACAAGGCCGAACCGCCTCCCTTGACGTTATGTAGTTTATAAACTACAATTCGCCATGATCGATTTGAAGCAGACCGAAACGTTCCGAAAATGGTGGACGCGACTAAAGGACGAGCGCGTCCGTGGCGTGATCTTTGCCCGGCTTGATCGTCTTGCCTACGGGCATCCGGGAGACGTTGAGCCCGTGGGAGAGGGGGATAAGCGAGTTGCGTATCCACTATGGCCCTGGCTACCGGGTCTATTTTCAGAAGCGGGGCAACACGATCATCGTACTCCTGTGCGGTGGCGACAAAAGCACCCAGAAAAAGGACATCAAAACGGCAAAACGTCTGGCACAAGAATGGAGTGAATGAGATGGCTGAAAAACTGACAACCTTTGATCCGGCCGAAGGCCTGACCTCCGATGAAGCGATTGCGGCATTCATGGCGGAAGCATTTGCTTCCGAAGATTCCGGCTATATCGCGCATGCGCTGGGTGTCGTTGCGCGCGCCAAGGGCATGGCCCAAATAGCCAGCCAGACGGGACTTTCGCGTGAACAGCTTTATCGCTCGTTCAGTGAGAACGGCAATCCGACCCTGAAAACGACGATTGCTGTGATGAAGGCCCTTGGAATCGAGCTGACCGCAAAGGCACAACCTCATCAGCCGGTGTGACAGATCCGCCCGGCAAAGAGCTTTGCATGCAGCACAATAGGCACTCACGCCAGCGTGCGCTCGACGATGTCGCGCAGATCCGCCGACAGGTTTTCGGCGTTGGCGATCGAAAGCAGCGCTTCCCGGGCCTTGGCCTGCCGGCCCGGCTCCAGCGAACGCCATGACCTCAGTGCCGTCGCAAGCCTTGCCGCCACTTGCGGATTGCGCTTTTCGACCTCGAGCACCGTCTGCGCAAAGAACCGGTAGCCTTCCCCGTCGGGGCGATGGAAGCCGGTCTGGTTGGCGCTGGAGAATGTGCCGATCAACGAGCGTACCCGGTTTGGGTTGGCCATCGAGAAGGCCGGATGAGCGGTCAGGGCGCGCACCATGTCCACCGCTTGGGGCCCCGGCACGCTGGCCTGGATCTGGAACCACTTGTCCATGACCAGCGGGTCTGAAGCATATTTCTTTTCAAAAGCCGCCAGCGCCTTGTCTGCCTCCGGCGAACCATGGTGGCGATGCGCGAGCACGGCAAGGGCGGAGGCGCGGTCGGTCATGTTGGTGGCGGACTGGAAATGTCCGGCGGCAAGTGCCGCTCCGCCCGGCAGCAGTGAGAGATAGTCCAGCAGGATATTGCGCAGCGCGCGTCGTCCGGCGCTTGCCGCATCCGGGCTGAATACGGCCTTGTCCGCGAGGCGATCATAGAGCTTCGCGAAGGATTCCCGGTTCGCCGTCGCGATGGCAAGCGCCAGCGCCTGTCGGGCAGTGTGGATGGCGTCGGGATCGATGTTCTTGCCGATATCGCGGGCGATGTCGGCATCGCCCGGCAGCGCCAGCGCCAACGCCCGGTAGGCGGTCTCCAGCGCCTCGTCGCCGGCAATACGGCCGGCAAGCTCGGTCAGCGGCGTCGCGAAGACCGGTTGCTTGCCGCCAAGGATCTCGCGGAACGCAGCAATCAGCGCATCGGTGAGCAGCGTGTTGAAGGCCTGCCAGCGGGAGAAGGCATCGCTGTCATGGCGGGCGAGGAAAAACTGATCGTCGGCCTTCTGCTCGACCGACAGAGTCACTGGTGCCGAAAAGCCGCGGTTGAGCGACACCGCCGGACGTTCCGCTACGCCAGAGAAACGCACCATATGCCTGCGCTTGCGGACATGGATGACGCCGTCCTCGACGCTGGCGCCCTCGACGCCGCTATATTCGACAGGCTTGCCGCCGGCGCCGATCAGGCCGAAGGCGAGCGGGATGTGCATCAGCCGCTTGCGGCTTTCGGAGGGTGTCGGCGGCACCGACTGCTCGATCTCGAGCGTGAACTCCTGCGCGGCCGGATTGTGCGTTGAACTGACCGTAAGGTTCGGCGTGCCGGCCTGATGATACCAGAGCGCGAACTGCGACAGGTCGCGGCCGGACGCGTCCTCGAACACCTTGATGAAGTCCTCGATCGTCGCCGCTTCGCCGTCGTGGCGCTCGAAATAGAGGTCCATGGCGGCACGAAAGGCGTCCGCCCCGAGGATGGTGCGGATCATGCGCACCACTTCGGAGCCCTTTTCGTAGACCGTGGCCGTGTAGAAATTGTTGATCTCGCGGTAGCGGCGCGGCCGCACCGGATGCGCCAGCGGACCCTGGTCCTCGGGGAACTGGTGCGCCCGCAGCGTGCGCACTTCGGCGATGCGCTTGACCGCGCGCGAGCGCTGGTCGGCGGAGAATTCATGGTCGCGGAAGACCGTCAGCCCTTCCTTCAGGCAAAGCTGGAACCAGTCGCGGCAAGTGATTCTGTTGCCTGTCCAATTGTGGAAATACTCATGCGCGATGATCGCCTCGATATTGGCGAAATCGGCATCCGTCGCCGTCTCCTGGTCGGCCAGCACATATTTGTCGTTGAAGATGTTGAGGCCCTTGTTCTCCATCGCGCCCATGTTGAAGTCGGACACGGCGACGATGTTGAAGACGTCGAGGTCGTATTCACGGCCAAACGCCTCCTCGTCCCATTTCATGGATCGCTTCAGCGCGTCCATGGCATAGCCGGCAAGCTTTTCCTTGCCGGGCTCGACATAGATGCCGAGCTCGACCTTGCGGCCGGACATTGTGATGAAACTGTCGGCGAGCTGGCCGAGATTGCCGGCCACCAGTGCGAACAGGTAGGACGGCTTGGGGAAGGGATCGTGCCAGACGGCATAGTGCCGGCCGTCGCCGAGATCGCCCTTGTCGACGGGATTGCCGTTGGACAGGAGCAGTGGTGCTTCGTCGCGCAGCGCCTCGATCCGCACGGTATAGAGGGACAGGGTATCGGGCCGATCGAGGAAATAGGTGATGCGGCGAAACCCTTCGGCCTCGCATTGCGTGCAATAGACATTGTTCGAGCGATAGAGGCCCATCAGGGTTTCGTTGCCGGCCGGCGCCAGTTCGGTCTCGATGAGCAGTTGGAAGCGATGCGCGGCCGGCGGCTTGAGAATGGTGAGTTGGTCAGGCGTCACCAGCAGATCGGCAGGTTTTGCCTTCTTGCCTTCGATCTCGACGCGCTTGAGCGTCAGCCCGTCGCCATCGAGCACCAACGGCGCCGACGCGGACACGCCGTCGCGGCGCTCGACCGTCAGTATTGCGGTGACGATCGTGGCATCAGGCGAAAGGCGGAAGGTGAGATTGGTCTGCGGAATGAGGTAATCGTTGGGGCGATAGTCTTCGAGCTTGAAGACCTGGCCGGTGTCCGTGCGCATTCCGTTGTTCTTCCTGTCGATTGCGTTGGAAGCGGATGGTTCCCGCTGGTCCAAGAAATTTGAAGTCCGCGCTCTTTACACGAAACGGTCCCTCGACAAAACTCAGCCGGTGCCTATTTCAGGCGTTCATTCTCGACATCTTCGCGAGGCAGTCATGCTGGCGGCCGCCGACGATCTCAAGGGATCCGGCGAGTTCGTGCGCGACGAGATGCCGCCGACGCCGGCGCGCATCTGGGCAACGATCCGGGAAGCGGCTAGATCATGATCCTGAACCGAAGGTCCGCGTCAGCAAAAGGTGGGTTTCCAGAAAAGATCATGGTCAAACAAGAAATTAGAGTCCTACCTCCACTTTGTCGGAATAGATTGGACTCGAAGTGACAGCCGGGCCAAGCAGGTCCGCAGTCGCGGCCAGTGACCATGCGGCCGGGCACAACACGCTGACCGGCATCACGCTCAAGATCATATCGGTGGCGGTCTTCGTCGGCATGTCGACCTGTATCAAGGCGGCGGGCACCGTGCCGGCGGGCCAGATCGTGTTCTTCCGCTCCTTCTTCGCCATCTTCCCGATCATTGCCTTCCTAGCCTTCAAGGGAAAGCTCGGCACGGCTTTCACCACCACGCGCCCGTTCAATCATATCGCGCGCGGCGTCGTTGGTGTCAGTGCGATGGGGCTCGGCTTCTTCGCCCTGACGCGGCTGCCGCTGCCCGAAGCAATCACGCTGAACTACGCCCAACCATTGCTGGTGGTGATGTTCAGTTCGATCTTCCTCGGCGAGGCCATCCGCGTTTATCGCTGGAGCGCGGTTGCGGTCGGTCTGGTCGGTGTACTGGTCATCTCCTGGCCGGAACTAACCCTGTTGAGCTCCGATGAAGCGCTCGGCGACCAGGAAGTGCTCGGCGTCATGGCCGCCCTTGTCGCCACGGCGATCTCGGCTGTCGCCATGCTGCTGGTACGCAACCTCGTGCAGACGGAGAAGACGGCGACCATCGTCCTATGGTTTTCGGTGACGGCGAGCGTCATGGCGCTGTTGTCGCTGCCGTTCGGCTGGCAGGCACTGACGTTATCGCAGGCCACGCTACTCATCATGGCCGGTTTCTGCGGCGGTCTCGGCCAGATCCTGATGACCTCGGCCTATCGCCATGCCGAGGCGTCGGTGGTGGCGCCGTTCGAATACACCTCGATGATCCTTGGCGTCGTCGTCGGCTATTTCGTCTTCGGCGATGTCGCCACGCTCAACACGCTTCTCGGCGGCCTGATCGTCGTTGCCGCCGGCATCTTCATCATCTGGCGTGAACGGCAACTCGGTCTGGAGCGAACCCGCACGCGCAAGGCGGCTCCGCCGCAGGGGTGATCAGGAGCGTTCGGTCCGTTCCTTCGCCAGCCGCACCAGCACCGATCGCGTCTGCTCGTCGGCCGGGAAAAAGGATTCGATCGCCAGTTCCGACAGGGTCACGTCGAGCGGTGTGCCGAAAACGGTGATAGTGCTGATGAACGACAGCACCTGATCGCCATGGGCAAGCCTGAGCGGATGCACGATGCCGTTGGGCTCGACGGGTGTTGGCCTGCTGCCCTTGAGGCCGGAAGGATAGCTGCGCAACTCGCGCTCCAGTTCGACCAGCACAGCGTCGCCGGTGGCGTCGTTCTGGTGCTTGAGACGCTCGAGCAGGTGCGTACGCCATTCCTGGAGATTGACGATGCGCGGTGCGATGCCGCCGGGATGCAGGCTGAGGCGAAGCACATTGACCGGCGGCGCCAGCAAGGTAGTCTCGCTGATATCGGCAAGAAAGGGAGCAATCGCGGCATTCGCCGAAACGAGGTTCCAGTGCCGGTCCACTGCCAGCGCCGGGAACGGTTCATGGCCCTTGAGCACCGTCTCGACCGCTGCCATCGCCGGCGCCAATGTTGTGTCGGTGAGCGGCCGTTCGCTGAAACTCGGCGCAAAGCCCGCGGCCAGCAGCAACTGGTTGCGTTGCCTAAGCGGGATCGCCAACTGCTCCGCCAAATGCAGCACCATCTCGCGCGAGGGTGCGGCACGCCCGCTTTCGACGAACGAGAGGTGCCGCTGCGAGATTTCTGCTTCCATGGCGAGATCGAGCTGGCTCATGCGGCGTCGCGTGCGCCATTCGCGGATAAGACTGCCGGCGGAAGTTTGGGCTGTTGTCATGGGGTGATGGTTAGGCGGCCAGGGACGGCATTTCAATTACCTGCGAGGTCATTGCTGGGTGAGCGCCCGCAGCTTCGCCTTCACCTCGAGAAAATCCCGCCACGCCAGCTTCTTGTGCGCGGGCGTCCGCAGGAGGTAGGCCGGATGCAGCGTCGGCATAGCAGGAATGGCGATGCCCGAGGCTGTGGTGTGGACACGCCAGTTGCCGCGCAGCCTGAGGATGCCTTCCGAACTGTTGAGCAAGGTTTTGGCCGACGGTCCGCCCAAATTGATCAGCACCTTGGGATTGACCAGTTCGATCTGCCGCTCGATGAACGGCCGGCAGATCTCGGTCTCGTGCGGCGTCGGCGTGCGGTTGCCCGGCGGCCGCCACGGAATGACGTTGGCGATGTAGACCGATGTACGGTCGAGCCCGATCGCGGCGAGCATGCGGTCGAGCAGCCGGCCGGAGCGGCCGACGAAGGGCAGGCCCTCTATGTCCTCGTCACGGCCGGGCGCTTCGCCGACCAGCATGACAGAGGCTTGCGGGTTGCCGTCGGCGAACACCAGGTTCTTGGCGGTGGCCTTGAGGTTGCAGCCGTCGAAGGCAGCCATATGCTGGCGAAGCTCTTCGAGTGTGGAGGCGCTTGTCGCTATCTGCCGGGCGAGGGCAGCCTGCGCCTCGTCGGGCACGGCGGCGGACACCGTGCGCGCCGGCGCATCCGGCACTTTGCTTGCATCCAACCCGGACGATGCCGCTTGCCGTCCTGGAGCCCTGCCTTGGTCGACGCCAGGGTCCGATGAAGGCCGTTCCTGGGGTCTGTTTTCGTGGGTGCGCGCGACCGGGGCAGGCGCGCGCTCGGATTGCTTCGGCCGAGAGGCTTCCGCAAACCGATCGATGGGTGTGTCCTCCAACGCCTCGTCGACGCCCGCGCTGGCATAGAAGGCGAGCAGTTCAGCGATGTCGGCTGGGTTGTTGGGAGCGGCGGCAGTCATGGCGCCACCATCGTCCGCGCGACCACGATTTGCAAGTTTGGGATTGGCGAAAGCTGCGATCGCACGCTTAAGGACGCATGTCCGGTCGCCTTCGCCAATCGCCAAGGCAGGCTCCCCCATGCATTCCGTTCAGCCTGCGCCCTATCCCGTCGGAATGCGCGGATCCTGCACCAGATAGAACGTCCATCGCGGGGTGTAATCGGTCACCAGGAATTCGAAGCTGGCGGTCTTCAGCGGATCGACCTTGCCGTTCTTGAACAGCAGCCGGTCATAGGGCTCGAACTCGCGGTCGAAATCGGCGAAATTGCTCGACCAGATATTGTCGGGCGTCTTGTTGCGCTGGTCGAAGGAAAGCCCGTCCCCAAACACGCTCGGCTGATCCAGCATTTCCTGAAGTTCGAACTGGAATTCGATCCAGGCCTGGCCGCTGTTGTTGAGCACGTCGATACGCATATACATGATGCCGTTGGCGAACTCGCCCGCCTTGCCGAATGTCTGGATCGGCTTTGTGGAGCGGATGGTCAGCGTCACCGGTGTCGCCGAATTCAGCTCTTCGGTGATGACCAGCGGATCGTCCTTGGTTCCAATGCCGGAAGCTCCGGTGATGCGGAAGCCGCCAAGCTCGTCGGAGAAGGAGTAGGCGCCTGTCGCCCAGACTTTCACCTCGCCCGCGGCGGCGTGCTCCGGTGCCGACATCAGAAGGGCCAAAAGTATCGCCCGGCAGGCCCGGCCGGGCGTGAAAAGAAAGCGCGTCGAAGAAAAGCCGGCTGGCCCAGGAATGCGCATGGCGGGAAGTATGGCCGATAAGCAAGCCGTCGAACAATCAAAAACGCGGGCGCGGCGGGTCGCGCCGGACACGAACGTCAGCCACGCCGCGGGATGCGCGACTTTTTGGCCAAATCCGCAATGTCACGTCTGCGCCGGTTTCCTGTCGCCAATTGATGCGCTATGCAGCGCAGGAGCCAGCAAGATACGCAACAGCGGCAAGCCAGTGCGGAGGGGTTGATGAGCGATATCGAACGCGAAAGCATGGAATTCGACGTGGTCATCGTCGGTGCCGGTCCGGCCGGCCTTGCCGCGGCCATCCGCCTCAAGCAGGTCAATCCCGAGCTTTCGGTTGTCGTGCTGGAAAAAGGCGGCGAGGTCGGTGCCCATATCCTCTCCGGTGCCGTGGTCGATCCGATCGGCATCGACCGGCTGCTGCCGGGCTGGCGCGACGAGGAGGGCCATCCTTTCAAGACGCCGGTCACCGACGATCACTTCCTGGTTCTCGGCCCCGCCGGCTCGTTTCGCCTGCCCAACTTCCTGATGCCGCCGCTGATGAACAATCACGGCAATTACATCGTCTCGCTCGGCAATGTCTGCCGCTGGCTGGCTGGCAAGGCCGAGGCCCTCGGCGTCGAGATCTATCCGGGCTTTGCCGCCGTCGGGCTGCTCTACAATGAACAAGGCGCCGTCACCGGCGTCGTTACCGGCGACATGGGCGTCGAGAAGGACGGCACGCACGGCCCGGGCTTCGCGCCGGGCATGGCGCTGATGGGCAAATATGTGCTGATCGGCGAAGGCGCGCGCGGCTCGCTCGCCAAGCAGCTGATCGCCAGATACAAGCTTTCCGATGGCCGCGAGCCCGGCAAATACGGCATCGGCCTCAAGGAGCTCTGGCAGGTCAAGCCGGAGAACCATCGGCCGGGCCTGGTCCAGCATTCCTTCGGCTGGCCGCTCGACATGAAGACCGGCGGCGGCTCCTTCCTATACCATCTCGAGGATAACCAGGTGGCGGTCGGCTTCGTTCTCCACCTCAATTACAAGAACCCCTATCTGTCACCCTTCGAGGAATTCCAGCGCTTCAAGACCCATCCGGCAATCCGCGGCACCTTCGAGGGTGCCAAGCGCCTGGGCTATGGCGCGCGCGCCATCACCGAGGGCGGCTGGCAGTCGGTGCCGAAACTGTCCTTCCCCGGTGGCGCGCTGATGGGTTGCGCCGCGGGCTTCGTCAACGTGCCGCGCATCAAGGGCTCCCACAATGCGGTGCTGTCGGGGATGCTGGCGGCCGAGCATGTCAGCGGAGCAATTTCCGCTGGCCGCGCCAATGACGAGCTCACCTCCTACGAGGCGGCCTGGCGCGCGACCGACATCGGCAAGGATTTGAAGAAGGTGCGCAACGTCAAGCCGCTCTGGTCGCGCTTTGGCACCATCGTCGGCGTCAGCCTCGGCGGCCTCGACATGTGGCTGAACACGCTGTTCGGCGCCTCGCCCTTCGGCACGCTGAAGCACGGCAAGGCCGATTACGCCACGCTCGAGCCCGCCGCCCAGCACAAGAAGATCGCTTATCCCAAGCCCGATGGCGTGCTGACCTTCGACCGCCTGTCCTCGGTGTTCCTGTCCAACACCAATCACGAGGAAAACGAGCCGGTCCACCTGCTGGTCGGCGACATGGACCTGCTGAAACGCTCCGAGCATGATGTCTTCGCCGGACCCTCGACACGCTACTGTCCGGCCGGCGTCTACGAATGGGTCGACAAGGATGGCAATGCCGCGGCCGATCCGGCGGCGAAGGATGTGCGCTTCGTCATCAACGCGCAGAACTGCGTCCACTGCAAGACCTGCGACATCAAGGACCCGAACCAGAACATCAACTGGGTGCCGCCGCAAGGCGGTGAAGGGCCGGTCTACCAAGGCATGTGACCCGCGCCGCCGGCCGTCTGATGCGCCAGCAAAAATGCCGGTGAGCATTCGGTCTACCGGGGCATGTAAGACTGCAGGACCGTTGAAACGCTCACCGGCTTATGGTTCTTTTCTCGGGGGACAGGGAGAAAGACCATGCGCCTGACGGTTCTGAGCTGCCTCGTCACCATCGGAGCGCTGTGCGCGCCAGAGGCCTTGGCCGGCACCAGGGCAGTCATCCAGACGCGGACCTACGACATTACGGGAAGCTCGGGCGCCGCCCTCGTCGAGGCGATGGACAGCAAAGGCCCCAAGCACGGCTTCATGACGCATGCCATCGCCCAAACTGCCTATACAGTCGACTGGAAACTCGACGGTAATCAGGACAACGGCTTCTGCCGGTTGCAGCAGGTCGATGGCACGCTCAACCTGTTCTACACCTTCCCTCGCGTTGCCTCGCCCGTGACGCCGGCGCTGAACAGGCGTTGGGTCAGGTTTTTCGCCGGTGTTCGCGCCCATGAGGAAACGCATGGGCGCATCGCCAGACAGATGATGCGCGCCGCTGAAAGGTCGATAGCCGGCCTGCGGGTCGCAAACGACCCGTTCTGCTACAAGATGCGCCGCGAGGCGCGGCTTCGCATCCAGGCTGTCTATGCCGAATATGAGGCCAGACAAAATGCCTTCGACCGGCGTGAGCATAGCAATGGCGGCCATGTCGAACATCTGATCGTTGCCTTGATCGGAAAACCATGAACGAGCGATCCGTTCGCCATCTCGACGCGTCGCGGCGTCGCACGCATGCTCTATTTGTTTGACGCGTCAGCCGTGCGGCTTGGCTGGCAAGTCGCTCGCCGCGAGCGCTGTGGCGTGCCCATCTTCAGGCTGCTTCTCATCGGATCGAACCGAGAACTCGACCAGCACGGGCAGATGGTCTGAGCCGGTATCCTCCAGCCGCGTCGACGACAGGATCGTCAGCCCGCCCTTGCTGAACACCTGATCGATCGGCAGGCCTGCATAGCGGCGCAGGAAATCGGGCAGTGTCCGGTGGATCCAGGTCGGGCCGGCTGAAGGCATAAGTGTCAGTCCGCCGAGAGCCGCGACCCGCCGCACCGCCGCGCTCCACGGCACGGCGTTACAATCGCCGGCCATGATCGCGGTCTGGCCGAGCCCGGCCAGCGGTTCGGCCAGTTCGCCGATCTGCCAGTATTGCTCCTTCGGCCATGGCCAGCTCAAATGGATCGCGGCGACATCGACGTCGGTCCCGCCGAAGTCGATGGTGGCGGTCGCCATCGCGCCGCGCGGCTCGCAGCGCGGCGTGGTGCCGGTGGCAAACGGCCGGCGCGACAGCAGCGCCACCCCGAACATGCCGTTCGGGTAAGGGCACAGGATGCGGTAGGGGTAGGCGCTGGTGATATAGCCAAGCTCGGTCGTCCACATGCCAGACACTTCGTCGAGCGTGATCACGTCCGGATTGGTGCGGCCGATCAGGGAGAGCACCTTCTTCGGTGTCGGGTTGTTGAAGCGCAGATTCATCTGCAGCAGACTGTAGACCATCCGATCCGCAGGCTTGGCAACTGCAGGCTGCGGCCAAAGCCTCGGCAGCGCGCTTGCCGTCGTGGCCAGGCAGGCGACGGCAAAGAGCAGCGCAGCCGCCGCTTGCAGCCGAAACGAGCTGGCCAGCAGCGGCAATGCCACAAGCGCGACAAGCACGCTGAGGTGAATGCGGAAATGCGCGAAGGAATCGAAAGCAGGGTGCAGCATGCCGAAGAACCCGGCCAACAGCGCGGCCGACAATGCCGTCATCGCCAGGAATGCCAACCCAGCCACCATGTTCGAGTGAGCGCCTGCTGTCATTGAGGTCTTGTCTGCTGAATGCCGCCTGACGATCCGTCCGATCTGCTTATCGGCCAAATTGCGGCCTGAGCAAGACGACGAATTGCCTTGCCGTGGCCTCGCGACCGCCTACTGAAACGCTGTCTCCGAAAAGCTCCGGAGCTTGCGCGAATGCAGCCGCTCCATCGGCATCTCGGCCAGCTTCTCCATCGCCCTGATGCCGATGGTCAGGTGCTGCGCCACCTGCCGCTTGTAGAACTCGGTCGCCATGCCGGGCAGCTTCAGCTCGCCATGCAGCGGCTTGTCGGAAACGCACAGCAGCGTGCCGTAGGGCACGCGGAAGCGGAAGCCATTGGCGGCGATCGTCGCCGATTCCATGTCGAGCGCAATGGCGCGCGACTGCGACAGGCGCTGCACCGGTCCGCGTTGGTCGCGCAGTTCCCAATTGCGGTTATCGATGGTGGCGACCGTGCCGGTGCGCATGATGCGCTTCAGATCGTAGCCGGACAGGCCGGTGATCTCGGCAACCGCCTCCTGCAGCGCCACCTGGATCTCGGCCAGCGGCGGGATCGGCACCCAGACCGGAAGGTCGTCGTCCAGCACATGATCCTCGCGCACATAAGCGTGCGCCAGCACATAGTCGCCGAGCGCCTGGGTGTTGCGAAGGCCGGCGCAATGGCCAAGCATTACCCAGGCATGCGGCCTCAGCACAGCGATATGGTCGGTGATCGTCTTGGCGTTCGAAGGGCCAACCCCGATATTGACCATGGTGATGCCGCCATGGTTCGGCTTCTTCAAATGATAGGCCGGCATTTGCGGCAAGCGCTGTGGTCCAACGCCTTCGCTGGGCGCGCTCTGTCCGGCCCTGGTCACGACATTGCCCGGCTCGACGAATTCCGCATAACCGTCGCCGCCCTTCTCCATCAGGTCGCGGGCGCGGGCGACGAACTCGTCGATGTAGAACTGGTAATTGGTGAACAGCACGAAGTTCTGGAAATGCTGCGGGCTTGTGGCCGTATAGTGCGTCATGCGGTGCAGCGAATAGTCGATGCGCTGTGCCGTGAACGGGGCCAGCGGCCTTGGTTCGCCCAAGGCCACTTCGAACGTGCCGTTGGCGATCTGGTCGTCGGTGCCGTCGAGATCCGGCACGTCGAACAGGTCGCGGATCGGCCGCTCGATGCGTTCTGCTGCGGCGCCGTCGACATAGGTGCCCTCCAAGAAGGCGAAATGCAGCGGGATCGGTGTGGTCGATTCCGAGACCGTCACCGACACACCGTGATTTCTCATGATCAGGCGAAGCTGCTCGATCAGGTAGTTCTCGAACAGCTGCGGCTGGGTAATCGTGGTGGCGAAATGGCCGGGCGTCGGCATATGGCCGTAAGCCTGGCGCGAATCGACCTGGGTGAACGAACTCGTGGTGACGCCGATCTCGGGATAGAAGGCCCGGTAGCGCTTGCTGCTGTCGCCGCCGGCGGCAAGCGCCGAGAAGGAGTCGCGCAGGAACTTGGTGTTGCGGTCGTAAAGCCGCTGCAGTGCGGCAACGGCTTTTTCGGCCCTGTCGAAGCTTTGCCGGCCAAAAGGCTCCGGCATTACGACCGATTCGATGGCTTGGGGGTAGATTCGCTTTTCCATGGCTCAATATAGAGACTTGGACGGGCGGTTGGGAGGGGTGTCGCTGCCGAAGGCGCTCAAAGCGCCATTTTTCTTTATCCTCGCTGCAGGCTGACCAGCAGAACGAAGCCGACGCCGGACTTCTTCAGCGCAGGTGCCTCGATTGTCGACCGGGTATCGGCGCGCATCATCGGCACGGCCAGAACCGGGGCGGCCAGAAGCACCAGGATAAGCGCCGCCCGCGGCAGGAGCCGGAGGGTCTTGAGAGCGTTGGCGGCGATACGGTTCATGATGTCTGAGCTTTTCTTTTCGAGGTCCGGTTCTTCTCAGTGACGAAGGTTGGTCGGGCATGCGAGACGGCACATTCTGGTGGCTTCGTCCCAGGAGCGGGGCGAACGGCCCGCTTCGGCGACCAGGATGGCGAAGAACATTCCAAACAGGCTCATCAGCAGGCAGACGATGGTGAAGCGGCGAGCGAGCATTGGTCCGTGTCTCCTTCAACACCCAGGAGAATGCCCCAACGCCTCTGAACCGGCTCTGATGCCGATGTTCATCTGCGGTTCAAGTTGATTGACGGGATCTGAGCGGGCTCGCCGCCGCCCGAATGGCGCGCGTCGAGAGCGAGGGGCAGCGTGTCGATGAAACGAAAACGGGGCCCGCAGGGCCCCGTCGTCATGTCACAAGGATGATGCCGATCACAGCTTGTGCCAGGTCTGGCTCTTGCAGATCAGTCCGCCGAGCACGCAACCGCTCATCTTGAGCGAGGTGCCCGTCAATGTCGCCTTGCCCGAATAGGTCTTGTCGTTCGCCGGATCGGTGATGCTGCCGGCATATTTGTTGTCGCCAGCCGCCTTGAGCGAGCCGATGGTCTTGCCGGTATATTTGCCTGATTTGAGCGTGATGGAGAACGCGTCGCTGCCTGAAATGGCTGCGGTGTCACCGGCTTGTGTCTTCCAATTGCCCTCGATCGGATCGGCCCATGCCGCGCCGGCCATGATCAATGTGGCTGCAAGGGCCAGGCTCACTTTTCGAAACATGTCTTCCTCCCTATGGATATCCGGCCGGATACTCCGCCTCGCCGGTGTGCCGCTTACGCAAACGTAAGCTAATCCAGCTCCCGTCAAAACAAAAGCGGTGCCGCAACGGAAGACTTTGGCATTTTGAAACCGCCTGAATTGGCCTCGTCGCAGAGGAAATGAAAACGACCGGCGCGTCGTGTTTGTTTCCCGTGGTTAGCGGAGTGTTGATTCCCACCTCGAAAATTTTCGTCAAATTTGGCGAAAACCGGCTGAATCGCTGAGTTCGTATCCTTAATGAAATTCCACGTTTACCTCTTGTTTTAGCTTTGTTTTCCCCAAATTAAGCACGCCATTTAACGACGGATTCAAGCCTCAACGGCATTCTCGAAAGCATCGAAAGAGCGGCCCGGACAAGACACACGGAGGCAGCTCTCGGGAGCCAGACAGGGGACTAAAATGGCACGTTTTGAAATGCTTGAAGCAGGCTTCGGCGCCATGGGGGCAACTGCCCAGGCCGACATTCTTTTCGAACTGGGCATGATGTATGCGACCGGCCGCGACTGCGAGACCGATGTCGTTGCCGCCCACAAATGGTTCAACATCGCCGCCATCAAGGGTTCGGCCCGCGCCGCGGAACTGCGCTCGGAACTGTCGGCGGCCATGTCGAAGGTCGAGATCGCCAAGGCGCTGCGCGAAGCCCGCGAATGGATGACCATGCATTAAGTTTCCGCCAGACGGGGAAGCTCGGGTCAAGACCGCTCGAAGACGGTCGGGCCAAAACAGGGATAAGGCTGCGCAGACAGCCGGGCCACAGGCCAATAACGAGAATGCGGCAGGCCGAATTGGCCAAGCCGCGCAGTGGACCATGATCCGAAAGGTGGAATCCGGACAGGATCATGGCCGGAAGACAGGGAAGGCAAAGTTGGGTTCGCGGCGCGGGGGCGCTGGGGAAACAGCCTGACAGGCAAAAAAAGCCACGACCAGCCGGAACAAGGTTGGCGTGGCTTTTTTGCGTGGCCTCACAGGCCCAATCGAGCGGCGCCAATGCGCCTAGACAGGCCCGATGAAGGATGAAATTGTCCCGCCTCTGGAAGAAGCGCGGCCGGGGCGGCCGCGCGTGAGTGGAGGAGTTCCATTGTCATGAAAAAAATGAGTATTTTGAGCGCGGCCTTTTTCGGCCTGATGATGAGTGCGCCGGTCGCATTCGCCGACGACATGACCGTCTCGGTGGTCGGCCCGATGACCGGACAGCTCGCCACCATCGGCGATCAGTTCAAGCAGGGCGCACAGGCTGCCGCCGATGCCATCAACGCCGCGGGCGGCGTCAACGGCTCGATGATCAAGCTCGATATCGAGGACGACCAGTGCGATCCCAAGCAGGCGGTGTCGGTCGCCAACCGCATCATCGCCAACGGCGTCAAGTTCATTGACGGCCATGCCTGCTCGGGCTCGAGCATTCCGGCCTCGGCGGTCTATGCCGAAGCCGGTGCGCTGATGATGAGCCCGGCTTCCTCGAACCCGGTGCTGACCGACGCGGCCGCCAAGGCCGGCTGGCCGACAATCATGCGTCTCTATACGCGTGACGACGCACAGGGCGCCTTCATCGGGCCGTGGATCGCCAAGAAGTATGCCGGCAAGAAAGTCGTCATCCTGCACGACAAGAGCGCTTACGGCCAGGGCGTGGCTGACGCCGTCAGGGCAACGATGAATGCCGGCGGCCTGAAGGAAGTCTACTATGACGCCATCAATCCTGGCGAGAAGGACTATTCGGCGCTCGTCACCAAGCTGAAGGATCTCAAGGCCGATGTGGTCTATTTCGGCGGCTACCATCCAGAAGCCGGCCTGATCCTGCGTCAGTCGGCCGAACAGAACCTGAAGTTCCAGCTGATCATGCCGGACTCCATCGCTACGCCGGAATTCTGGCAGGTTGCCGGTCCGGCCGGCGAGGGCACCATGTTCGTGTTCCCGTCGGATCCGCAGGCAAAGCCGGAAGCCAAGGCGGCCGTCGAGAAGATCAAGGCCGGCGGCTTCGTGCCGGAAGGCTTCACGCTGTTCTCTTACGCCGTGGTCCAGGCTTTCGCCGAAGGCATCAAGCGTGCCGGCAGCGACGATCCGGCCAAGGTTGCCGAGGCGTTGAAGAACGGCACGCCGATCAGCACCGTTGTCGGCGACGTCACCTTCGACGAGAAGGGCGATCTCAAGAACGCCAGCTACGACATCAACCAGTGGCATGACGGCAAGTACGCGCCGATCGCGCAGTAATCGCTACCATTTCGCCGCTGGAAATGGCCGGGCTTGCCCGGCCATTTTCGATTTGGTCTGCGCTCTACGGCGCCCCCCTCTGTCCTGCCGGACATCTCCCCCACAAGGAGGGAGATTGGCCGCTTCGGTGGCGGCGCACTCCCTTGCAACGTTGACGACTAGCGAAGGCCGACGCGACATTCGATCTCCCCCCAAAGTGGGTCCAAGTGGGGAAGATGTCCGGCAGGACAGAGGCGGGGCGCTGTCCCGCCGACATAGCTATTTTGGTCATCCAGCAACTAGGCGTTCAGCCGTGACCGTCCTCGACGAACCGCACCAGCACCGTACCGTCGGTGACCTGCGCACCTTCCGTGGCGATCTCGGCAATCACCCCATCATGCGGCGCGGCGATGGTATGCTCCATCTTCATCGCCTCGAGGATCAGCAGCGGTTGTCCCTTGACCACCGCGTCGCCCTTTGCCACGCGCACCAGCTTGACCAGGCCCGGCATCGGCGCGCGCAGGCTGCCGGAGACGGCAGCCGCGTCATCGCTCCTGGCCAACGCGTCCGGCACTGCGAATGTATAGCCGACGGCGCCTTCGAACACGGTGACGTGGCCGGGCCAGCGGGCGAGGCGAGGAAGGGTGCGAAGGTCATGCGAATTGGCGCTCTCATAGGGTGCGTCGAGCGCCACCTGGAAGCGCCCGTCCGGCCTCACCGAAACCTTTGCCAGAATATCGTCGTCGCCGAATTTCAGCCGCGTGCGCCGCGCCACGCCGTGGAAATGCGCGTAGCCGGAAAGCGACGACCAAGGCTCGTTCGATAACGGCGATACGCCCGCACCCGAGGCGGCAAGGGCGGCTGCCGAGATGATTTCGCCAGCCGGCGGCGCGACCTCGGTCAGTGCCGCCCGATGCCTGCCGATCAGGCCGGTGTCGATATCGCCCGTGCAAAAGTCCGGATCGGCGGCAAGGGCGGCAAGAAAGGCGGTGTTGACGGTGGAACCGGCGATCTCGGTTTGCGACAGCGCCGTGCCGAGCGCTTCCAGCGCCGCTTGCCTGTCCTTTGCATGGACGACCAGCTTCGCGATCATCGGATCGTAATAGGGCGAGATGGCATCGCCGGCGCGCACGCCGGTTTCGACGCGCATCGTGGAGGCATCGGGTGCGGCTTCGGGAAATTTCAGATGGTGCAGCGTGCCCGTCGCGGGCAGGAACCCTCTTGCGGCGTCCTCGGCATAGATGCGTGCCTCGAAGGCATGGCCTGCAAGCGTGATCTCGCTCTGCGTCTTCGGCAGCTTCTCGCCGCTGGCGACCCGCAGCTGCCACTCCACCAGATCGGTGCCGGTGACCATTTCAGTGACGGGATGCTCGACCTGCAGGCGGGTGTTCATTTCCATGAACCAGAAACGGTCTGCCTTGAGGCCTTGCGAGGCGTCGACGATGAACTCAATGGTGCCGGCGCCGCAATAGCTGATCGCCTTTGCAGCCTTCACCGCCGCTTCCGTCATCGCCTTGCGCAATGCCGGCGTCATGCCGGGGGCGGGCGCTTCCTCGATCACCTTCTGGTGGCGGCGCTGCGCCGAGCAGTCACGCTCATAGAGATGCACGGCATTGCCGAAGCTGTCGCCGAACACCTGCACTTCGATGTGCCGTGGCTTGTCGACATATTTCTCGACCAGCACGCGGTCGTCGCCGAAGGCGGCCTTGGCCTCGCGCCGGGCGCTGGACAGCGCCTCGGAGAAATCATCGGGATGCTCCACCCGGCGCATGCCCTTGCCGCCGCCGCCGGCACGCGCCTTGATCAGCACAGGATAGCCGATCTCGCGCGCCTTGGACGCAAGCACGACGATCTCCTGCGCCTCGCCGTGATAGCCAGGAACGACTGGAACACCGGCTTTTTCCATCAGCCGCTTGGCGGCATCCTTCAGTCCCATGGCACGGATCGAGGCCGCCGACGGGCCGATGAAGGTGAGCCCTGCCGCCACCACCTGGTCGACGAAATCAGGGTTTTCCGACAGGAAGCCGTAGCCGGGATGAACGGCCTGCGCCCCGGTCGCCAGGGCTGCCGCGACAATCCTGTCGCCGCGCAGATAGCTCTCGCCGACGGGCGAGGGGCCGATATGAACCGCCTCGTCGGCCATTTCGACATGCAAGGCCTTGGCGTCGGCATCCGAATAGACGGCGACGGTGTGCACGCCGAGCTTGCGGGCCGTTCGGATGACACGACAGGCGATCTCGCCCCGATTGGCGATCAGGATCTTGCCGAACATGGGGCCTCCGGGGTTTGTGACGGGCGGCCCCATTCTGGCAGACGCCAGCTTATTTCGAAGCGGCGATCTCGCAGGCGCCGCCGTTCGTCACCTTGTAGTGGGTGCGCGTCGCCAGGCAGGATTTCATCGCCAGATCTTCCGCCACTTTTTGCGACGGCGCATTCAGCCGCGCACCGCACAGGATGTACAGCGAGACCACCCTGGAATACGGCGTGGTGGCGTAGGCGGAATGGCCGCTGGCCGCCACATAGGCCTTGTAAGCCTTTGTGCATGGCGACATCGGATCGCCCGACAAAGCCGGTGGGAAACGCTTGTCTCCCTCGTTTCCCGCCAGCGATCCGGCCGTGCTCGTGCCTGACGCCGCGAATATTAGCAATGCCGAAAGTATTGAAGCAGACGCATTCCGCAAATATTTCCGTTTCATTCTTGCCCCACCCCAATTGCAAAGTGCAGGACAAGCAATAGCGAATGTTTTCCGATGCGGCCAGCTCTGAAGGCCGGTATCGCGATTTCGTGAGTGGACGTATGTTTTGGTCCGTAAAGGTCAATTTCCACCCAATGCAGCAAGAGCCTGATGGTATAGTTCAGCCGTCGGGCCGTCGTAGCAGCAAAAAATAATGGTTTCGGGAACCGCGTTGTGTTCGATGAAGTCATTCACCGTGCCGACGGCGATCTCAGTCGCCTCATCCTTCGGGTAGCGGTAAACACCGGTCGAGATCGCTGGAAACGCCACCGTCCGACAGTTATTGGCAGCTGCAAGCTCAAGCGACCTGACATAGCAGGAGGCCAGCAGTTCCGCTTCGCCTTTGCCACCGCCTTGCCATACCGGCCCGACCGTGTGGATGATGTGCCGAGCCGGCAGCCTATAGCCCTTGGTGATCTTGGCGTCGCCGGTCCTGCAGCCGTTCAGCGTCCGGCATTCGGCCACAAGCTCAGGGCCTGCCGCGCGATGGATGGCGCCGTCCACCCCGCCGCCGCCGAGCAGCGACGAATTGGCGGCATTGACGATAGCGTCGACGTCGAGCTTCGTGATGTCGCCGGTGTGGATGCGGATCCTGTCCTGCGCCGTGCTCATCTCACATCCTGAACACGCCGAAGCGCGTGTCCTCGATCTCGGCGTTGAGCGCGGCGGACAGGCTGAGCGCCAGCACCTCGCGCGTCTTCGCCGGGTCGATGATGCCATCGTCCCAGAGGCGCGCGGACGAGTAGAGCGGATGACCCTCATGCTCGTATTTCATCAGGATCGGCTTCTTGAACTTCGCTTCCTCCTCCGCGCTCCATTCGCCGCCCTTGCGCTCGATGCCTTCGCGCTTGACCATGGCGAGAACCGTTGCCGCCTGTTCGCCGCCCATCACCGAGATGCGTGCATTCGGCCACATCCACAGGAAGCGTGGCGAATAGGCACGGCCGCACATGCCGTAATTGCCGGCGCCGAATGAACCGCCGATGATAACGGTCACCTTCGGCACCTTGGCGGTGGCAACCGCCATCACCAGCTTGGCGCCGTCCTTGGCGATGCCGCCTGCCTCGTATTTCCGGCCGACCATGAAGCCGGTGATGTTCTGCAGGAAGACCAACGGTATCCCGCGCTGGCAGCACAGCTCGATGAAGTGCGCCCCCTTCAGCGCGCTTTCGGAAAATAGCACGCCGTTGTTGGCGATGATGCCGACCGGCATGCCGTGGAGATGGGCAAAACCGGTGATCAGCGTGGTGCCGTAGTTCTGCTTGAACTCGTCGAATTCGGAGCCGTCGACAAGACGCGCGATCACCTCGCGCACGTCATAAGGCTGGCGCAGGTCCGTCGGTACGATGCCGTAGAGTTCATCCGCTGGATGAAGCGGCGGAATTGATCTCTGTAAGTTCAGGCTTACGATTTTGTTCCGATTCAGGTTTTTGACGATGCGACGGCAGATTGCGAGCGCATGCTCATCGTCCATCGCATAATGATCGGCAACGCCGGAAAGCCGTGTATGCACGTCCGCGCCGCCCAGATCCTCGGCGCTGACATCCTCGCCGGTGGCTGCCTTCACCAGCGGCGGGCCGCCGAGGAAGATGGTCGCCTGGTTCCGCACCATGATCGTCTCGTCCGACATCGCCGGCACATAGGCGCCGCCGGCCGTGCAGGAACCCATGACGCAGGCGATCTGCGGAATGCCGGCAGCCGACATGTTGGCCTGGTTGTAGAAGATGCGGCCGAAATGCTCGCGATCGGGAAACACCTCGTCCTGGTTGGGCAGGTTGGCGCCGCCGCTGTCGACCAGATAGATGCAGGGCAGATTGTTCTGCAGCGCGATCTCCTGTGCGCGCAGATGCTTCTTCACCGTCAACGGATAATAGGTGCCGCCCTTCACCGTGGCATCGTTGACGACGACCATCACCTCGGTGTCTTCGACGCGGCCGATGCCGGCGATCATGCCGGCCGAGGAAATCTCCTCGCCATACATCGACCACGCCGCGAACTGGCCGATCTCGAGGAAGGGCGAGCCGGTGTCGAGCAACTGGGCAAGGCGCTCGCGCGGCAGGAGCTTGCCGCGCGAGACGTGGCGCTCGCGCGCCTCGTCCGAGCCGCCACGCTCGACTGTTGCCGCCTTTTCCGCGATGTCGGCGACCAGCGCTCGCATGCGCTCGGCATTGGCGCGGAAGGTCTCGGAGGCAGGAGATATCTGGGTTTGAAGAACGGCCACGCTATACCCCCTCCGCCATGATCTCGCGGCCGATCAGCCAGCGGCGGATTTCGCTGGTGCCGGCGCCGATTTCGTAAAGCTTGGCGTCGCGCAGCAGGCGGCCGGTCGGATAGTCGTTGATATAGCCGTTGCCGCCAAGCAGCTGAATGGCATCGAGCGCCATCTGCGTCGCCTTCTCTGCGGCGAACAGCACGCATCCGGCCGCGTCCTTGCGGGTGGTCTGACCGCGATCACAGGCGGCGGCGACGGCATAGACATAGGCGCGTGCGGCGTTCATCACCGTGTACATGTCGGCAAGCTTGCCTTGCACCAGCTGGAACTCGCCGATCGGCTGGCCGAACTGCTTGCGCTCGTGCACATAGGGGATCGCCACGTCGAGGCACGCCGCCATCAGCCCGATCGGCCCGCCGGCGAGCACGGTGCGTTCGTAGTCGAGGCCCGACATCAGCACCTCGACGCCGCGGCCTTCCTCATGCAGCACGTTTTCGAAGGGCACTTCGACATCCGAGAAAACCAGTTCGCCGGTGTTGGAGCCGCGCATGCCGAGCTTGTCGAGTTTTTGCGCCACGGAAAAGCCGGCCATTGCCTTCTCGACGATGAAGGTCGTGATGCCGCGCGATTCCCGCTCTGGATCGGTCTTGGCATAGACGACCAGCGTCTCGGCGTCCGGCCCGTTGGTGATCCACATCTTGGTGCCGTTGAGCACATAGCAATCGTTGCGCTTTTCGGCGCGCAGCTTGAGCGAGACAACGTCGGACCCGGCGCCGGATTCCGACATCGCCAGGGCTCCAACGCGTTCGCCCGAGCACAGCGGCGGCAGGAATTTTTCCTTCTGCGCCGGGGTCGCCCAGCGGTTGATCTGGTTGACGCAGAGGTTGGAATGAGCGCCGTAGGAGAGGCCGACCGAGGCCGAGGCGCGCGAGATTTCCTCGACGGCGATGACGTGGGCGAGGTAACCCATGCCGCTGCCGCCGAATTCGGGATCGGCGGTTATGCCAAGCAGGCCGAGCGCGCCGAGTTCGCGCCACAGATGCGCCGGAAATTCGTTCTCGCGATCGATGTCGCCGGCGATCGGCGCGATCCGGTCCTGGGCGAAGCGGCGCACCAAGTCGCGCAGCGCCTCTATGTCCTCGTCATGCCCGAAGCCGAGCGTGTTCGTGTACATGCCGTTCCTCCCCGGCGGATGTCGCGCCGACAAGGCGCATTGTCATCGACAGATATGTCGCCATCACTTCAGCGACCGACAGCCGTTCACCCGGCCGAAACCAGACGATGACGCCGGTCATCATCTGGATCAGCGCCATGGCTGTCAGGCCGGTGTCCTCGATGCGGAAGACGCCCGTCTCGGCGCCATCGCGCAGAATGGAGCGCAGTTCCTTTTCGTAGGCCGTGCGCATGCGCAGGATCTGCGTCAGCCTGTCGGGTGAAAGGCTACGCAATTCCATGTTCGACACATGCGTGGCGTGCCGGCGCTCGATATGGAAGGCGATGTGGTTGCGGACATAGGCCGCAAGCTGCTCCGCCGGATCGGCATCGGCTGGCCGGGCGTGTTCCCAGGCCTTGCGAAGCCCTTCCATGTGCTCGCGCATCAGCGTGAACAGCAGTTCTTCCTTTGTCGGGAAATAGCGGTAGAGCGCAGCGGCCTGCACGCCGACTTGCGCGGCCAGCTGGCGCATCGACATCGCCTCGTAGCCGTAACGTGCGATCAGGTTGACCGCCGCTTCGCGGACTGCCGCTTCGGTTCGCTCGCCGTCGGATCCTGTGGTGCGCGCCATGACCGCCTCGTTAAGATGGCAATAATAAAACGAACGTTCAATTAATTCAAGAGGTGACTTCCGTGCAAAGCACCTATGCGACAATCCTGAAGTCTCCGGGCGCGGTCGACGCCTCGAGTTCCTCAACATCGATACGCGAGACCGACGCGCCCGCCGGGCCTTGCCAAAGCCGCTCGATCATAGCCGAAACCGCCCCCTCGGCGCCGGCTAGCCACGCGGTTACCGAGCCATCCCTTTCGTTGCGCACCCAGCCGACCAGCCCAAGCCCCGTCGCTTCGCTCCGGGCCCAGATCCTGTAGCCGACGCCTTGCACTTCGCCATATATGCGGGCTTGCACGGCCTTCTTTCGATCGTTCATGGCGCGCTCCCTCGCATAGAATCTGTCGCAGGATTGAACGAAGGCAACTGGCTTGAAAGGAGAATGCCGTCGATGGGCCGTGGTTCGTCGGAATATAGATGACTTGCTCCGATAATTAATTGACTAAGTCAACTTTTTCGCCATGATCCGGCTGTGTGGAAATCTTCTGGGGCGCCCTGCCATGCCAACCGATCGGAATGCCTTGGTCCGCGATGTCAGGTGCTTCAACCGGCTCTACACCGGCCTGATCGGGCTGCTCGACGAAACCTTGACGCACAGCGCTTATACGCTGACCGAAGCACGAGTGCTGTTCGAACTGGGTCATCGGCCTGTCCACATTGGCGCCGACGTCGGCGGCAGGACGGGCTTTCTGGCACGGGCGTTTCAACTCGATTTGGGACCAGCAGCGTCTGACATCGCTAGGGAATTCCAGCTGGATCCCGCCCACGTCACAAGAATCCTTCGAAAATTCTCTGCCGCGGGCCTGACCGAAACGCGTGCCGGAATCGACGGCCTGCATCGGCGCGTTCTATCGCTCTCCACACGCGGCCAGGCGGCACTGGCCGCACTTCAGGCAGCAGCGGATCGCGATGTCGCCCGCCTCACCGCGGGCCTGGGCGACGAACAAGCCGCCGAGCTGTCGGATATGTTGACACGCGTCAGATATCTGCTTGGCGGAGCGGAGCTCTAGTTCCCGTGCGCCGCCGCCAAAGCTCCGGGCAGCTCCTCGGCGAAAATGTCCAGTTCGTGGTCGAGGCCGACACTGACGCGGATGCAGCGGTCGAGCCCTGGCGCCATCGGCTTGCGGATGAACACGTCTCGCGACAACAGCCCTTGCAGCACTTTCAGCGCGAAGGCGGCGTCATGACCGCAATCGATGGTGACGAAATTAGTCGCCGAGGCCAGCGGCTTCAGCCCGTTCTGCTCGGCGATGTCAGTGATGCGCCGGCGCCCGGTGGCCACCCGCGCCACCACCGTCTCAAGATAGGCTTGGTCGGCAAGCGCCTCGACGCCGGCGATCTGCGCCATGCGGCTGACACCGTAATGGTTGCGGATCTTCTCGAAGTAGCGGATCACCTGGGCCTCCGCCACCGCATAGCCGCAACGTATCCCGGCAAGCCCATAAGCCTTTGAAAAGGTTCGCATGCGGATGACGTTTGGTCGCGAGATATCAATCGGCGGCAGGGCCGAGGCCGGCCCCAACTCGCCATAGGCCTCGTCGAGCACCAGCATGGCGGTCTCCGGCAAGGCCTTGATGAAGCGGATGATCTCGTCCGCCTCCCACCAACTGCCCATCGGATTGTCCGGGTTGGACAGATAGACGAGCGGCGCGTCCTCCTTGATGACCGCCATGAGCAGGCCGTCCAGGCTTTCGCGGTCGTTCTCGTAAGGGACAGTCACCAGCCTCCCCCCGACGCCGGCGACATGGAAGTTGAAGGTCGGATAGGCACCAAGCGAGGTCACCACGGCATCGCCTGATGCCACATACATGCGCGCCACCAGGCTGAGCAGGCCATCAATGCCTTCGCCGACAACGACGTTCTCGACCGCCACATCATGATGCGCGGCAGCCGCGACCTTCAGGTCGTAATTGTCGGGATCGCAATACATCCACATGTCGCGGGCGATCTCGGCCATGCGGGCAATGACACGAGGCGAAGGGCCAAAACTGCTCTCATTGGCACCGATGCGGGCCCGGAAAGCCCGCCCGCGCTCGCGCTCCTGCGCTTCGGGGCCGACAAACGGCACGGTCGAGGGAAGTGCTGCGATGATAGGCGTGAGGGGAGGGCGCAGACGCATGGCGGAAGCTCGCGTGGAGAGGGATTTCTTGCTAACGTGACCGGGTGGTTGGCGCAAGGCTTCGCAGGGCGGATCTGTGACGCTGGATTCGTTCGCCACTTTTTGCTAGCGAGGCAAAATGAACAATCGTCTGCCGCCAGCCTGGTCCAAACATCTCAAGTCCGGCCCCGCGCCGAAACCCAAATTCCCTCAGCCAAATCTGCCGAAAGCAAATTCGCTTTCACATGCACAGGCAGACGCTGCGTTGCTGGAGCAGGCGTATCAGTTTCAGCAGGCGAAACGGCTTAACGAGGCCCAGGACCTATGTCTTCGGGTGCTAGCGCGCACGCCTAACCATCCTCTCGCTCTGTATATCCTGGGGACCATTTGCCTGGGCTACGAGGACGAGGCGGCCTTGCGATATTTCGCACGCGCGGTCGGCGAGGAGCCGAAAAACCCCTATTACCACCTTGGCCTAGCCTCGGCCTATGTGAAGGTCAGCGAATATTCACCGGCAATCAAGCATATGCAGTATGCTTTGGAGTTGCAGCCAGGCCTTATCGAGGCACTTTGTGCGTTGGGGGACGCCTACATCGAGTTTGACAAGCCTGAGTTGGCTTTGCCGCTCTTCGAGAAGGCACTGAAAACCAACCGGGATCATCCAAAGGTGCGGATCGGATTGGCCCGTGCACTCACCAGTGTAGGGCGCATGGACGAAGCAGCTGGTTACCTCCATGAGGCAATCCAACGTCGCATCGCTGTGCCGACAGCCTACAACGATCTTGTGCAGACGCAAAAGTTCACTGACGAGCCAAAGGAACTCAAATCCATCCTTCATGAGCTCGGAAATTCCAAGCTCGACCCGGACGACGCGGAGGAGCTCCATCTGGCGGCCGGTAAGGTACTGAACGACCTCAAGCGCTATAAGGAAGCGTTCGACCATTTCAACAGAGCCAAACAGGCCTCAGGCCACAACTTCAATATTGACCTATACCGTCGCTGGGTCGACGCGATAATTGAGACCTTCACGCCTGAGATGTTGGCTGCCAGGACCGGCTATGGAAATCCTTCCGAAGTTCCTGTGTTCGTGGTCGGGATGCCTCGCTCGGGAACGACGCTTACGGAACAGATTTGCGCAAGTCATCCCTATGTTTATGGCGCGGGCGAACTTATGAAGCTCAGGCGGGTCGCGAACGCGATCGGACTTAGAAAGTCGTCGGCCGAAAATTTGAACCAGGCGATCGCGTCGATCACAAAAGGCCTATCCGGAACATTGGCCGAAGAGCACCTGACTTATCTGAGCGAGCGAGCACCTGCTGCATCTCGGATCATGGATAAGATGCCGCACAATTTTGAACTGATCGGTTTAATCGGCCTTCTCTTCCCCAACGCGCGCATCATTCATTGCCGTCGTGATGCTATCGACAACTGCGTTTCTTGCTTTGTCTTGAGATTCGGCGAGGGACACGCCTACAACACCGATCTGAGAACGCTTGGCCTATACTACCGCGAATATGACCGGCTGATGCAGCATTGGCACGAGGTTTTTCCCGGCCTTATCTTCGAAAACCGCTACGAAACTCTAGTTGAGGATCAGGAAGCGCAGTCGCGCCGCCTGATAGATTATCTTGGGCTGCCTTGGGATGACGCCTGCCTGCGGTTTTTCGACAGGGACGGTTCGGTCAACACGCTCAGCCGCTGGCAAGTTCGTCAACCGATTTATAAATCTTCCGTCAAGCGCTGGAAAAACTACGAGACGGAGATTCAGCCGCTGATTGAGGCGTTGGGCGACCTGGCGGATACCTGATCGTAACTCGCGATTTGCACGCCGTGGCTCGTGTGAGGCTGAAAAACCAGGCGAAGAACTTTTGATGCACGCCACCGCAGCCTACAAAGCGCAATAAAAAGCGCGATCAGAGGTTGGCTCCGCTCCTGAATGAGTTCCCATTTCTCGACTGAAGATGTGTTGCTACCGACACGTAGGCTGGCAGCTCTTCTGAAGTGCCTGTCTTCGTGCTTGGCATGCCCCGCCGCCAGGATTTGGCACGCCAGCAGGTGTCTCCGCATCAGCCCGACGGTTTATCCCATGCTGGCTTCCGCGGGCGGTTTTTGCTAGCGAGGGACGATGAACTCGCGATTGCCGCCCGCCTGGTCCAAGCATCTCAAGAAGCAGCCAGCGCAAAAGATCGGACCTTTGGCCCAACTACCGAAGCACGGAGCTTCGCGTGGGCCGACCGACGATATGTTGCTGAAACAGGCGCTGGAACTTCAACAAGCCAAACGGTTGCCAGAGGCAGAAGAGCTTTGTCATCGTGTCCTGATGCGCTCGCCCGATCACGCGCTTGCGCTCTACATTCTTGGCATGCTGGGTCTCGGTTTCGACGACGAGTTGGCGATTAAATATCTCGCGCGCGCGGCAACGAGGGAGCCCAACAATCCACATTATCGGCTTAGTCTGGGCGAAGCCTGTTTAAAGGTCGGCGATTACCCCCTCGCGGTTCATCATTTGCAGCGCGCCTGCGAGCTGAAGCCGGATTTCATGGAGGCACTGCGCGGGCTTGGCGACGCTTATGCCGCGTTTAGCAAGGCGGATATAGCTTTGCCGCTCTATCAGAAAGCGCTTGAGATAGACCCGGACAACGCCGTGGCCCGAATGGACATCGCGAACACTCTCGTTGACCTCGGGCGCATGGACGAAGCCACGGTCTGCCTGAACGAGAATATCGCTAGGCGTGTAAGCGTGCCTTCATCCTATAAGACTCTTGTGGCGGTTCAAAAATTTTCCACCGAGCCGCCCGAACTCAAATTCATTCTGGACGAACTTCGAAAAACGACGAATCCGGCCGATGAGCCCTCTGAGCTTCACATGGCTGCGGGCAAGATCCTGGACGATCTTGGCCGTCACGATGAAGCCATGGATCATTTTCTCAGGGCCGCCACGAACAGGGGTTTCAGTTTTGACATTGAATCCTATCGTCGGCAGGTCGACGCGTGGATCGAACTGTTCAATCCGGAGTTCTTTGCGGCGAGGGCAGGATATGGTGACCCATCCGAAACGCCGGTATTCGTGCTGGGAATGCCGCGTTCGGGCACGACACTGACCGAACAGATCTGTTCCAGCCATCCCGAGGTCCACGGCGCGGGAGAACTCACCAAGCTGGGGCGAATCGCAGTGGCCAACGGCCTCAAATTGCAGCCGGGGCTCGCATTCGGGCAGCCGGTCGGGTCTATGACGAAACAGCAATCCATGGCACTCGCCGGAGAATACCTATCCAACTTGCATCTCTATGGACCCGCGGCGTCGCGTATCGTTGACAAGATGCCACATAATTTCGAGAGTATCGGCCTTATCGCCCTTCTCTTTCCAAACGCCCGGATCGTTCATTGCAGGCGCGATCCGATTGACAATTGTTTTTCTTGCTTCGTCTCAAATCTCAACAGGGCGCATCAGTATAACTCGGATCTTGCCCAGCTTGGGCTCTACTATCGCGAATATGATCGCCTGATGCGCCATTGGAAGACGGTTCTTCCTGGGCGTATTTTGGAGAATCGCTACGAAGACCTTGTCTTTGATCAGGAAGGGCAGTCACGCCGTCTTGTGGAGCACCTTGGTCTGGCGTGGAACGATGCCTGTCTTCGTTTCTTCGAAAAGGCTGGTCCCGTCAGAACGATCAGCCGCTGGCAGGTTCGTCAACCGATCTACAAATCATCCGTCAAGCGTTGGAAAAGCTACGAAAGCAGGCTTCGGCCGTTGATAGAAGCCTTGGGCGATCTGGCTGGGGCTTGATCTCTCACGAATGTTCTGCGCCCTAATCGGACTGACAGTGGGTCGTGCGACCGCGTGACGGAGCTGCCCACCGGCTGAGACACCAGGCGAAATTGTCAGTGCCGCGCGCCTCGGCTTCGCCGGCTGCTGCCGGCCGCAAACCTTCAAAAAAACAGGGACGCGGGCCTGTTTGCAGCATAGCTGCATTTTTGACGAACCCATGAAAAAACCCGGCGGTTGCCCGCCGGGTTTCGATTTCGACAAAGCGAAATCTATTAGAACGAGCGCTGGAAGCGGAGGATACCGCCGACGTTGCTCTTCTTGTCGGCGCCGAACCAGATGGAGCTGTTGTCGATGGCGCCCTGGCCAACGCGCTGCCAGTCGACTTCGGCCGTGACCGTGAAGCCGGGAACGATGTCATAGGCAACGTTCGCCGCGATGCCGATGTCCTTCCAATCGTCATACGAGGCCTGGAGGTTGAACGAGGTCTTCTCGTTGAACTTGTAGGTGCCACCGCCCCACACTGCCCAGTTGCCGCCCCACTGCTTGTACATACCGCGGCCGGCCACGTCGATCGGGTTGGTCGGGTCGTTCAGGTTGTCGTCAGAGCCGTAACCGGCCATGATGAACAGCGACAGTTCGTTGGTTGCATTCACGTCCAGGCGAACCTTGCCGGCCACTTCCTCGTAGTTGCTATCATAAGCAACGACGCCGGTGATGGCGCCCCAGCCCTGCGTCCACTTCACGCCACCGACGACATGCGGAACATAGCTGTCGATCGAGTAGTCGCCGTAACCCTCTTCGAGAGAGACCACTGCCGAGAAGCCGTTGCCGGCATCGAAGTAGTACTGGACGACGTTGGTATCGAAGCCGCCGTAAGGAACAATCGTGTCCTGGATGACGTTGCCGGCATAGCCGATGAACGTATCGAAAGCCGATTCGTCCTTACCGACACGCAGGCCACCGAGCTGGATCCAGGCGAAGTTCAGCGAGGTACCCTTGTTGTGCCCCTGCCAGTTGTTACGGTTCGCATTGCCGTAAGGTCCGGTGCTCTGGTCGGTGTAGTCGCCGGTGTTGTTGCCGAAGTTGAAG
>NZ_JAFFIW010000018.1 GCF_018588885.1 Mesorhizobium sp. dw_380 | reverse complement strand
CGCGGCAGCAGATTCAGCCGCCTTACCGAAACCTCACGCGAGGCGGGATTTAACGCTTCCCACGCCAGCGTCGCCAGGTGTCCGGTCATCCGCTCGACTTGCTCTGAGGCCACCCTTGCCGGGTCGTGAATCCATCGCGCTGCCCCATCCCCGGCCCGTATCTGCAACGTCACCGTCCCGCCCAACGCTCCGCGATCGACGTCCTTCGACCAATCCCCGCTCCCACCTTCAATCACGCCTACCGCTACATCCCAGGGGAATGGTCGCCGCAATTCCTCGATCCGCCGCAATTGCGGTACCTGTGTCAGCAGATCCTGTCTGTAGCTTCCGGCGGCCATTGCTCGCGCGCAAACTTCGACTATGTCGGGCCTCACCTCGGCAAAGGTTCGATCGAGATCAATCTCCACCTCTAGCGGCACGACTGGCGCCAACAGTCCCGCCAGCAGTGGCGAGCGCGGCACCTCCGCCCCCCATCCCAATTGTATCTTCGTCTCCCCGGTGGTCCGCGCCAGGTACAACACCCACACCGCCAGGAGATGCTCAACGCGCGGAGTTGGATCAAGTCCGGCCAGCGCCTCAATCTCCCGCCACGGACTGACCCGCCACCGAACCTTGCCCGAGGCAGGCCCCGCGAACGGTAACGAAAGCAGGCGATACCGCTCCAACTGGTGGACCCAAACCTCTTCATGCTCCGCAGCCGCCGCATAGACCTCCTCCAGAACCCGCGCATCCTGCTCCGAGAGCACCGGCAGCACCTCCGTCGCGGATAGTCGTAACTCGCGGGCTAGGTCGCCGGCGACCACCGGCTCGCCGGTCAGTCCCGACAGCTTGGCGACAACCACATCAGCGCTAGAAGTCGCGACCCGCCAATAGTCGGGGCCGATCTCCAGCAACGTTCCCGCCGCCATTCCCGACCGTGTAGGCAGCACCTCCAACCGCCCCACTCGCACCACGCGACCAGGAAGCCGGATCTTGGCCACCCCTGGTGGGTTAGCGCGATGTGGCTCAAATTCCCGTGCCGGCACCAGCGCCGACAATTCCGCCGCTGGACGATCCCAGCGTAGGCAGCCGCCTGCCTCTGGGAGGTGGCGGCGACCGAAATCGCGCACGGACGCCAACTTCCGTGCGTTTGGTGCCTGCTTCTGCGGGTTCGGCACCAGTGTCGCTTCTTCCAGACTCTCTAGGAGTTCTACGTCATCCTCGGCTTGGTAGCGTTTCAACTTCTGGCTCCCGCAGCTTGGCAACATTCATGTTCAGGGTAGGTGCTGTCTCATCTGCAGCGATCTGAACCGACCGCTGCACCAATGATTTCGCTGATACCTTCGGTGCTAGCTCGTCGCTGCCGACAGATGACGCAGAGACGCGGCCCATGCCGACTTGGCCCGCCGCATCGTCCAGGGCGGCGTAATGCAGCCCAAATGGCGGGTTTTCGTCTCTCTACACATGATGGATGATCTATACATCATAGGATCAATCGATCCTCCCAGCAGATTATTAAACACCTAGACAGTTTGTCTTCAGCGTTATTTTAATTATGTCTTATATGACACATATACTTATCCATACCAAACACTGCTGTGTCCTACAATCAAAACTTTACTTTAGAAAACTCGAATATAACTTACAATAATTCTCTATTGAAAACAGGCAGATAGGCATATCCTTCACCGCAGCTGAGACCCTCGGAGCTTTCGGTGCGTAAGTTTGTCCGGCACGATCACGGAAACGTGAAGTTTGGCGCGCTGTACCGGCAAATGAGTTCTTTCCGCGTCAATCGCGGTAAGGCAGCTCGCCTGCCAAGACACCTACGAATTGACTGTCGGAGTCCCGGCTAAGGATGATGTGCCGAGTTCAGCGCGACCGAAAAAACTCTCTGATGGCAGCCGTAGCAGTGTGGCGGCCTGCTGCGGCTCATTCGGCGGCGATGTTGAAGGTCTAGGCTTCCCTCGACCGGGTCCGGCTGAGCGGTTTCCGTTGCAGTTCGGCAACGTCCGCCGATCTACGATCTACTGTTTCGTCCTGCCGCTCAGCGGACATCGCAAGGGCGGCTAACCCGTTGCGACAGACCACGGCATTACCATGCTCAACTGTTCAAGAGTAATGGAATTCGCGTTCCCATTCGGCTTTAAAATGGAACGGAGCCCTCCGCCAGCCAGCCGTCCTGCGGCTAATATGAGGTGCCAAATACGGACACCTATTGGAAGCACGCAATGTCTGCGCAAGCCGCGAATGTCGTTAGCCTGGATGCCTTCCGCCACGCTCGGAACGCTCAACATTCAACGCGTCCACTGGCAGCACCTCTCATCGTGCCGGGCGCAGTGCCGGTCGCTTGGGTGCCGGTTTGGTTCATGCCGGTTTATTGGGTTGGTACACCGTCAACGCCGAATTGACGTCGCCGTGGCGGACGCGTTCTCAAACATCATCGAGATTGCCGGCAGCGCGGACGCCGCCAATGAACTGCCACATGTCCTCGGACGCAATCTGCGCCGGCTGAGAACGCGGCAAGGCCATTCGCTGGAGCGGCTTGCGAAACTATCTGGCGTCAGCCGCGCCATGCTCAGCCAGATCGAGACCGGCCGAAGCGCTCCCAGCATCAGCCTGCTTTGGAAGATCACCACGGCTTTGGGCGTTCCTTTCGCCACATTGCTCGACAGTCAAAAGGTGCAGGGAACGGTCGTCCTGCGCCGCCAGCATGCGAAAATCCTGACGTCGGTAGATGGCAAATTCACGTCGCGGGCCTTGTTCCCCTTCGATGGGGAGCGGAAGGTCGAGTTCTACGAGCTGCGCTTCTCGGCCGGACACACCGAAAACGCCGATGCGCATGCCCCTGGCACGATCGAGAACATCATCCTGACGAAAGGCCAGCTGGAGATCAGGGCGGGCCAAGAGGCCACTCATCTGCTTTCCGAAGGCGACGCCATCCTGTTCGAGGCCGACGTGCCGCACAGCTACAGCAACCCCACGGACAGCGAAGCCACCGCCTATCTCGTCATGACCTATGTCGAGGCTGTTGGCTAGCTAAACGAAAAAAGGGGCCGGCTAGCCGACCCTTTTTCAAAAGACACAGCGGTGTCGATCAAGCCATCGAGCCCATCATCATCATGCCGCCGCACATCATCATCATCGGCATGCCGGCGCCGTTCATGGCCATCATGCGCTTGCAGCATTCCATGAACATGTCCTTCGAACCGTCGTTCATCGGGGTCATTTCGCAGATCATGCCAGTGGCGGTCATCTTGCAGGTCATCGTGCACATCATCACGGGCATCATGCCCTGCATGGGCATGCCGCCCATCATCATCGGGTTCATCTGCATGCCGCCCATCATCGGCATCATGCCACCCATCATCGGGTTCATCGGCATCATGCCATTCATCATTGGGCTCATCATCATCGGCATCATGTTGTTCATCATCGGCATCGGCTGCATCTGCATTGCGGGGTTCATGGTCTGCTCCGTCTGGTTGAGAGACGTCCCGCAGGGGCAGGCCGTCGATGGCGGACCTCTACGCCTCGCCGTCGCGCTTCGGCAACGCCAATCTCAAGCCGCGATTGCTTTCCTCCGCTACAACGGAGGAAATGTCGGCGACAGTGGAAAAACGCCGCCTGGAGCCCTTTCCTCATGCTCATGAAGCTTCATAATTGAGCATCACTTACCCAGTCTTGTCAGAAAATTGGTACGGAATGTCACCAATCAACGCCGAGACAGAAATTATCCGAACCGCCACGATTCGCTTTCACGCATCGGTTATTCGGCAACCCGCATGATAAGCTTGCCGAAATTCCTGCCCTCGAGAAGACCAAGGAACGCCTGCGGCGCGTTCTCGAGACCGTCGACGATGTCCTCCCGATAGCGGACGCGGCCGGACGCTATCCACTCTGCCATCTCGCTGTAGAAGGCCGGGCGCTGGTCGGCGAATTCACGCTGGATGAAACCTCTTATCGTCAGGCTGCGGCGAAGCACCTGCTGCATCAGCGTTGGCAGCCGGTCGGTGCCGGACTCCACGATGGTGTTGTATTGCGCGATCAACCCGCAGACCGGCACGCGGGCGAAATCATTCAGCAGGGGGAACACCGCGTCCCAGACGTGACCACCGACATTCTCGAAATAGATGTCGATGCCTTCAGGGCAAGCTGCCGTCAGTTGCTCGACAAAATCATCGGCACTGTGATCGACGACGGCATCGAAGCCGAGTTCCTGGCGCACGAAGGCGCATTTTTCAGCGCCGCCTGCGATGCCAACCGCACGCGCGCCCTTGATGCGGGCGATCTGGCCGACGGCTGACCCGACCGCGCCGCTGGCCGCCGCCACGACGACCGTCTCGCCCGGTTTTGGCTGTCCGATGGTCAACAAGCCGGCATAGGCGGTGAAGCCCGGCATGCCGAGCACGCCAAGCGCCGTGGTGACGGGTGCCGCCACGGGATCGAGCTTGCGCAAGCCGACGCCATCGGACAGGGCAAAACTCTGCCATCCCGAATGGGAGAGCACCATATCGCCCTCGGAAAACTCAGGATGGCGCGATTTGACGACACGGGCCACGGTGCCGCCTTCCATCACGCCGTCGATCTCGACCGGCTTGGCATAGGATTTGGCGGCGTTCATGCGTCCGCGCATGTAGGGATCAAGCGACAGATAAAGGATCTGCAACAGCAGCTCACCGTCACCCGGCTCGCCAGTCTCAACCCTTTCGATGCGGAAATCGCTGGGCTTCGGCTTGCCTTGCGGTCGCGCCGCGAGCACGACGCGGGTGTTGGTCTGGATTGACATTAAGGACCTCACTGCAAACCGCTATTGTACTCGAAGAATCGCGTCGAAGTTCAGTGCCGATCCGACCGGCGCAGATACTTCTCCAGCCACAGGCTGTATCGCGAGCCACCGAAGCACAGCACGAAATAGATCAGCGCGGCAAAAAGATACGCCTCGTCGTAATAGCCGAGCCATTGCGGATCGGTCGCCGAGGCCCGCGCCGCGTTGAGCAGGTCGAAGATGCCGATGACCGCGAGCAGCGATGTCGCCAGCAGGAAGCCGATTGCCAGGTTGACCATGCCGGGAATGACCAGGCGCAGTGCCTGCGGCAGGACGATGAGCTGCATGGTCCGCCAGTAGCCGAGGCCAAGCGCGGCCGCTGCTTCATACTGGCCGGCCGGAATTGCCTGGAGGCCGGCCCGAACGACTTCGGCGACATAGGCCGACCAGAACAGGGTGATCATGATCATCGCGCGGACGCTCTTGTCGATCAATTGGCCACCGGGGATGGCCATCGGCAGGATGAGCATCGCCACGTAGAGGATGGCTACCATCGGCGTGCCGCGCATCAGTTCGATGAAGACGATCGCAAGCGTGCGCACACCGCCCATGCCGGAACGCCGCGCCAATGCCAGCAGGATTGCCAGCGGGGTGGCAAGACCAAAGCAGACGGACCACACAAACAACGTCACGGCCAGTCCACCCCACTGGTTCGACGGGACGGAAGGAGGCGTCAGCGTGCCGGACATCAGGATCCAGCTGGCGGCGACCACCACGGGCCAAGCGATGAGCAATCCCTTGCGCCAGAATCGCGGCTGCGCGGTGACGACCAGCAGTCCCAGCAACAGCACCATGACGACCAGCGGCCGCCATTGCAGGGCGGGTGGGTAGAAAGCAAACAGGATGAAGCGGAATTTTGCTCCGACGAACGCCCAGCAAGCGCCGGAGCCGGCCGCGCAGTCGGCCGAGGTGCCCGTCCATGTCGCGTCGAACACGCCCCAGCGCAGCAGCGGTGGTATGATCCAGGCCAGCAGCGCCACCGTGACCACGGTGATGACCGAATTCAGCGGCGTGCCGAAAAGCCCGACCTTCAGTGTCTGTACCGTCGCCGAGGATCGCCAGGTTCGCGCGTCGAGAGCTTCTGAGATCGTCATGCCCTTGCGGTTCCCCTGAGAGCGACACGCCTGTTGTAGAGGTTCATGGCCGCCGAGACGGACAGATTGATAGCCAGATAGATGGCGATCAACAGCGTCAGCGCTTCCAGCGACTGCCCGGTCGTGTTGGCGGTGGTGTTGATGATGCTGACAAGGTCCGGATAGCCGATGGCGACGGCAAGGCTCGAATCCTTGGTCAGGTCGAGGTAGCTGGACGTCGTCAGCGGTGTGATGACGCGCAATGCCTGCGGCAGCACCACGAGCCGCATGATCTGGCCGCTGTGAAGGCCGAGCGCCCGCGACGCCTCCCACTGGCCGCGGTCGACCGACTGGATGCCGGCCCGCACGATCTCGGCAATCGCCGCCGAGAATTTCACCACCAGGCCGGTCAACAGGGCGGCGAATTCCGGTGTCAGATTGTAGCCGCCACGAATGTTGAAGCCGGCCAGCGCCGGTATCTCCCAGGTGGCGCCCGCACCGGTCAGCGGAAAGGCCAGCACAATGGCGCCCAGCAGCAGCGCGGTAGCCAGGCCGAGCCGCCTGGCGGACAGGCAGCCGCTGCACCATGCCCATACAACGGAGGCCAGATAGGCCACGGCGAGACCGCCAAGCAACCAGAGCGTCGGTGCCGACACATTGTGAAAGCCGATCCCCGGCACGAACACGCCACGATTGGTGAGAAAGAAGCTGTCGAATGCCGAGAGCGCCTGCCTCGGCGAAGGAAATGATTTTGCCAGCGATATCCAGAAGAACAGCTGCAGCAGAAGCGGGGTGTTGCGGACGATTTCGACATACCAGCGCACCAGTCCCGCCAGCAGCAGATTGCCAGAGAGGCTGGCAACACCGAGAGCAACGCCAAGGATAGTCGCCAGCACGCAGCCAAGAACCGCCGCCCGCAGCGTGTTCAACAGACCGGCGAGGATCGCGCGCGCATAGGGGTCGCCCGCCTTGAAGGCGATTGGCGCCTCGCCAATCTCGAAATTGGCCGGCCGGCCGAGGAAGTCGAAGCCCGGCGTGATGCCGATACGGGCCATGGTCTCGGCGGTGTTGTGGCCGAGCAGCCAGAACAGCGCGATGGCCGCCGTGATCACGGCGACCTGCGTCAGCGGATAGCTGCCCCACCAGAGCGAGATCTTGCGCAAAATGCCGGGTCCTTTTGGACCCGGCATAATTCCGTCAATCAGTGACATGGATGACGTGTCTTAGCGGAATGGCGGCGAATAGAGCAGACCGCCGTTGGTCCACAGTCCGTTATAGCCGCGCTCCCAGCCGAGCGGCTTCAGGTTCCGGTCGTAGATCTCACCGTAATTGCCGACGGTCTTGATGATGTTATAAGCCCATTTCGGATCGAGGCCGATCGCCTGCGCGAGCGACGGATCGACGCCGAGGAAGCGCTGGATGGCCGGGTCAGGCGACTTGAGGAAGTCGTCGATGTTCTTGCTGGTGATACCCCATTCCTCGGCCTGGATAGTTGCATTGACCGTCCAATTGACGATTTCGAGCCAGCGGTCGTCCCCGCCGGCAATCGCCGGTGCAAGCGGTTCCTTCGAAAGACGCTCAGGCAGGATGATGTAGTCGTCCGGTTTCTTCAGTTGCGTGCGTTTGCCGACAAGATCGGACGAGTCCTGCGTGATAGCGTCGACGCGACCCGACTCCAGTGCGTTGGTGAACTCGTTGGTGTCCTCGATCGTCACCGGCGTGAACTTCTTGCCGGTCTTGCGGAAGAAGTCGGCGATGTTCAATTCGCCGGTCGTGCCGCTCTGGACGCCGATCGTGGCGCCGTCGAGATCGGCCGCCTTGGTCACACCGAGATCCTTGCGCACCAGGATGCCTTGTCCGTCATAGAAAACCGTCGGGCCGAAATGGAAGCCAAGCTGGAAGGCGCGCGTGATGGTCACCGTCACGCCGGAAAGCAGCACATCGAATTCGCCAGACTGTAGCGCCGGCAAACGCTGCTGCGGCGAGGAATTGGTGAATTCCACCTTCTCTGGATCACCGAAGACGGTGATCGCCAGGGCACGGCCGTAATCGGCGAAGAAACCCTGCCAGCGACCGTTGCTGTCCGGCGAGAAAAAGCCCGGCGTCGTGCCGACACCGACCTTGATGGAGCCGCGCTCCTTGATCTTGTCGAGTGTCGGGCCCGCATTGGTCGCGGTCGTAAAGAAACCCGCCGCCACCACCAGCGTCATCGCCAGGGCCGCCCTCCAGCCGGCGCCAGGCCGAATTGCAATCGTCATGTCAGTCAACTCCTGAGGTTCATCATTGTCAGTCGATGGCGGACGTCCCCCGCCCTGTTCGACTGTTTCGAAGTTAACTCTATAATTTTTGTAGACTAAGGAATGTCGATCCAATTTCCTGCCTGCCGGGAAAGCAGTTTGCCTCGAAATTGCGCATTGGCGGCGAATGCGCACCGCCTGCTTCCGAATGGACTATCGCGGAAAAAGACGCGCTCCTGGGACACAGGGAGTTCGAGCTTTGAGCTGGCTATTTTCCCTGTCCGGGATTTTGCATGAAGCCGCCCAGGAGAAGCGCGAGACTGGAAACGACCGCTCCAGCCCACAGCAGTTCCGGCGAATAGCGCTTGATGCCGAGGACGTGCCAGCTCTTGCAAAGCGACATGGCGAGCGAGCAGCGGTCCGATGTCCGCAGCAGGCATGGCAGCGTGCGTTCTATCGGAAAGCCGGTGTTCGACATGACCTGCGCATAGACGATCGCCCACCAGACGAGAGCGACAAGCGTCAGCACAATTCCCACCGCCTCCAGCCAGCGCAGCGAAAACTGTTTCGTGACCGAAGCATTTTCGCTCATGTGGAGAACCCGAGTATCTCGAGGATGTGCTGGCGTTGGGCGACGATGCGCGGATCGTCGCGTCGCCGCGGATAGGGCAGGTCGACAGCAACCTCTGCCTTGATCCGTGCCGGACGTTCGGTCAGCACGATGACGCGCTCGGAGAGCAGCAGCGCTTCCTCGACATCATGCGTGACGAGGATGACCGTGTAGCCGGCTTGCCGCCAGAGCGACAAAAGCTCGTCCTGCATGGTCAGCCGCGTGAGCGAATCCAGCCGTCCCAGCGGCTCGTCGAGCAGCAGCAAATGCGGGTCGTTGACCAGGGCGCGTGCCAGCGCAGCACGTTGCGCCATGCCGCCGGACAGCTGGTGCGGAAAGGCTGAGGCGAAGGCCTCCAGCTTGACCAGGCGAAGCGCGTCGTCGATCCGTTTCTGGCTGCCCGCCAGCACGCCACGCGCTTCCGGTCCAATGGCGACGTTGTCGCGCACGGTCCGCCACGGAAACAGGGTTGGATCCTAGAACACCAGCAGGCGCGATGGATCCGGTCTGGTGACGATTGCCTGGTCCGCCAGCACATCGCCGGTGGTTGGCCTTTCCAGCCCTGCCGCCAACCGAAGCAAGGTCGACTTGCCGCAGCCGGAGGGCCCAAGCAGCGCCACGAACTCGCCTGGCGCAACGGCCAGATCGATCTGCCGCAGAACCGGCAAGGGCTGTCCATCCAGATCGTATTGATGCGAGACGCCTCGGAAATCGACGGCGAGACCGGCCGCGTTTTCGGATACGGCGCGAACGGCGACGGTGGCTACCATTGCACGACCCCCTTCTGCCAGCCGAGCAACCGGTCGCGCACGACGAAAAGCAGCTTGACCAGACCGGAGCAAAGCAGCGCCATGACGATCAGCATGGCATAGACGTTGGCATAGGCCGAATAGGCAGTCTGGAACTGCAGGTACCAGCCCATGCCGTATTTGGCGCCGAGCATTTCGGCGACCACCAGAACGGCGAAGGAATAGTAAAGCCCCATGAACAGGCCGACGAAGACGTGCGGCAGAGTGGCAGGTATCGCGACGCGCAGCACCAGATAGCGGCTGCTGGCGCCAAGCGTGCGTGCCACGTCGTAGAAGGAGCGGTTGACCGAGTTGACGCCCGAGGCGGTCAGGATCGCCACCGGTATGCCCGACGCAAGCGCGACCAGGAACAGGCTGGCCTGGAACGTGGTCGGGAACAGGAAGAACGTCGCCGGGATCCAGGCGCTCGCCGGCACCGGGCCGATCAGCTTCAGGATGGGCATGCCCCAATAGGCGAAGGTCTTCGACCAGCCGAGTGCCACGCCGCCGATGAAGCCGACAATGATGCCGCTGAAAAAACCGATCGACCAGAGCCGCGCTGTATAGGCAATACAGATGAGGATGCGTTGCCAGTCGACGATGTAGACATGCATCAGGCCGTGCGGTGGCGAGAAGAACGGCTTCGGCATCCAGCCAAACTTGGCCGTGATCAACTCCCACAGCGCGAACCACAAGCCTAGCGCAACCAGCCAGGGGCCGTAGTGGATCAGCCCACGACCGAAGCCGCCGAGCTTTTCGACGCCGAAGGCGAGGCCTGCCAACACGACGGCACCGGCGACCAAGAGCGCGACAAAGACGTCGCGGCTGCCCCAAGGCACGACATCGGGAAATGCCACCGTCACGACGGCCGCAAGCAACCAGGCAGCGGCCGCGTAAAACCCGTGCTTCCACACCGAACTGGCAAAAGCGGACGAAACGCCTTTGCCTTCTGTATCCTTGTCGACCGCTGCACTCACCAGGCGAGTCCCGTCAGGCGAGAATGTCGACCGTCACCCGCTGCGCCAGTTCCGCCGGGTCGGTGGTGGGATCGAGGACCTTGATCAAGGCCAGATCCGCGGCGGCATGCTTCACCTGATCCTGCAGGTCCTTGCCGACCGGATGGTAGTGCAGCACCCATGAGGAAATCTCGTCGCGGATATCCTCGAAGGGGAAACCGGGGTTGAGATTGTCGACGAACCATTTTGCCACCTCGTCGGGATGCGCCGAGGCATATTCGTGTATCTCGATATCGGCCTCGGCCAACCGCCGTATGGCATCCTTGTTGGCGTCGAGGAAAGCCGAATTGACGCCGAGCACACAGCAGACCGCCCCCTCGAAGGAGCCGGTTTGCGTGTTGGCGACTTCCACCAGGTCGAACTTCTTCTTGTGGGCATAGGCCCACGGATCGAGATGTGCCAGCGCATCCGCCTGGCCTTTGCCGACCGTCTCGCCGACGAGATCGAAGGGCACGTTGGTCCAGTTGACGTCGTTGTTCGGGTCGAGACCGGCTTTGGCCAAAGCAACCTGGAAGGAATGCTTTGGCGGGCTGGCGACGTCGTAGGAGACGATGGTCTTGCCCTTCAGGCCTTCGAGCGTGGTGACGCCGGAGGCCGTCGACGCCAATAGCCTTGTGCAACCACCATGCGAGCCGACGAAGAGCTTGACGTCCAGCCCCTGCTCCAGCGGCTTAACCCAGTCGTAGAGCAGGCCGGCACCGGCGTCAGTCTTGTTGGTGGCAATCGACTGGATCAGCGTCTGGCCGCTGGCGCCCTGGTAGTAGAGATCGATATCGAGATCATGCTTGGCATAGATGCCCTTCGACAAAGCGAAGGCGATCGGCGAATGGCAGGCCGCGAATTCAGTCCACGACAGCCGCACCTTGGTGGCATTGCCGGCAATCGCGTAGCTTGTCGGCCTGGCGAGCAAGCCGACAGCAGCGGCGCCAACCCCGAGTGCGCCTGCAGCGCGCAGTATGCCGCGCCGTGAAATCTTCGATGTGGTTCTTCTGCTTGTGGTCATAATCCCCTCCTGTCATCTGGTGAAATTGTCGCCGGCAATCCGTTCGCCGGCAGATGCCTATGCGGCCTTCAACTCGTGATCGCCAACGGCCTGATCGAGCGCCTGATCGAGATCGCGGATGATGTCGTCTGGATGTTCGATACCGATGGAAAGCCTGACATAGCCAGGCGTCACTCCGGTCGCGAGTTGCTCTTCGGGCGACAGCTGCGAATGGGTCGTGGTCGATGGATGGATCGCCAGCGAGCGAGCATCGCCGATATTGGCGACGTGGTAGAGCAACTTCAGTCCGTTGATGAAGGACCGTCCCGCCTCGCGGCCATCCTTCAATTCAAAGCCAACCAGTGCACCGTAGTTGCCTTGCCGGAAATAGGCGTCGGCCCGACGCTTGCTCTCGCCTGTCTGGTAGCGCGGGAAGATAACATTGCTGATCTTCGGATGCCCGCGCAGATACTCCGCCACCTTGATGGCGTTCTCATTGTGCTGGCGGATGCGCAATGGCAGGGTCTCCAACCCCTGCAGCAGCTGGAAGGCATTGAACGGGCTGATCGCCGCACCGACGTCGCGCAAAAGCACAGTGCGGATGCGCAGCACGTAGGCCACCGGCCCGAGCGGCTTGGCGGCTTCGACCCAGACCTTGCCATGATAGCTTGGATCGGGCTGGTTCAGCGTCGGGAAGCGCTCAGCATGGTCTTCCCACGGGAAGTTGCCGCCGTCGATGACGATGCCGCCGATCGAGGTGCCATGGCCGCCAATGTATTTGGTCGCCGAATAGACCACGACCGCGGCGCCATGATCGAATGGCCTGATGCTGAGAGGTGCCGCGGTGTTGTCGACGATCAGCGGCACGCCGAGCGACCGGCCGATGTCTGCGACTTCCTTGATCGGGAATACCTGCAGCTTCGGGTTGGGCAGCGACTCAGCATAGTAGGCGCGCGTGCGTGCGTCGGTGGCGCGGCGGAAATTCTCCGGATCGGACGGATCGACGAACCGCACTTCCACGCCGAGATGCTTCAGCGTGGCGGCAAACAAGGCCCAGGTGCCGCCATAGAGATCGGTGGCTGAGACGATGTTGTCGCCCGCGCCGGCAAGGTTCAGCACCGAATAGGCCGAGGCCGCCTGGCCGGAGGAGAGCAGCAGGGCAGCAGCACCGCCTTCCAGTGCCGCGATGCGGGTCTCCAGCGCATCCTGCGTCGGGTTCGAGACCCGCGTGTAGATGTGGCCGATCTCGTCGAGCGCAAACAGCCGGTCGGCATGGCCGGTATCCTGGAACTGATAGGACGTCGTCTGGTAGATGGGCACTGCGACCGCGCCGTTGGTGGGATCGGCCCGCCAGGAGCCGCCGTGGAGAGCGAGGGTCTCGGGAGAGAGATTTTCGAGCGTCATGGGGTCGTTCCTCCTGTGTTTGTTGGTGCCATCAGGCAAACGGCGCGACCTCAGCGCGGGCCTGGGTGGCTATGAGATCGGCGTGATGGCGCCGCGCGACATCGGGATGCGAGCGCAGCCGGCTTTTCAGCGCGTTCTGCCCGGAGTTGCGGTAGAGCGGATTCTGGGGGTCGCGGGTGACCCCGTTCGCCTGCGCCTTCAGGTGCGGAGCCAGATCAAGCAGGGGTATCTCGGCATCGAAAGGAGCGCCAAGGAAGAAGGCGACCGACAGCCGGTCGGTGCCGGCGGGTGGCGTGACGACCCGATGCACGGTAGCCTTCAGACAGCCATCGGTCGCCATCTCCAGGAGCTCGCCGATGTTGACGACAAAGGTGCCGACGCGCGGCTCGGCGTCGATCCAGTCGCCATCGGCTTCGACCTGCAAGCCTTTCTGCTTTTCCTGCAGCAGAAGCGTGAGGAAGCCGCTGTCCTTGTGGGCGCCGACGCCCTGCTCGCTTTCAGTCGCGTCACGGCCGGGATAGCGGATGATCTTGATGAGGTGGTTCGGCGTGCCGGCATAGATGGTCTCGAACGCGTTCTCGTCCTGCTCCAGGACAATAGCGAATGCCTTCAGCAGCCGCGTCGAAAGGTCGGTGAGGCGATCCTGCCACTCGAGCAGCAGCGGCTTCAATTCCGGCAAGGCGCTTGGCCATTGGTTGGGCCCCTGCAAGCGCGTCCATGCCGGCAGTTTGCCATTGCGCGGCAGCGCCGGCGCTTCCGAGCCAATGTCGACCTGTTCGCGCCAGTCCCTCTGGCCCTTTGTCAGCTCCTGGCCGACACGGTTGTAGCCACGGAAATGCGGCGAGTTGACCATTTCGATCTGGAGCTTGTCCTTGTCAGGCAGAGCAAAGAAACGCCGCGACGCGTGAAGCACATCGTCGATGAGCGATTGCGGAATGCCATGTCCAGTCAGGTAGAAGAAGCCGACGTCGCGTGCGGCGCGCCGCAGCCCCTCGATGAACTCCTTGCGGGAAGCCGGATCGGCTTCGTAACGAGAAAAATCCAGCACCGGGATTGTTCTCTTGTCGGCAGTACTGCTCATTTCGACCCTCTCGTTTGGTAGTCGAAGCGTCGCACCGCCGACCGCGGAAACAAAGAAAACACCATCCCTTTCCGCGACAGGTGAGGAAATTCACGTATCGTCCGTGCTAGCTCGACAGACGTTTTTTGTTAATTCTATAAAATTAGTAGATTTTGATTTGTGACCGGTACCAGGCCGACGCCTATTCCGCGGCCGTCCGGTTGACCTGCTCGCGGCCGCGCTCCCAGGAGAGGCCTGGAACAGCAGCCAGCGCGCGCGCATAGTCGGCGCGCATTTCGGCAAAGCGTCAAAAGACGCAACGCCGTTACAATAAGCGCTGATTCTTTAAAATCTCCTTTGTTTACCGACTTAGTGGACTTTCGTACCACCATCAGGCGGCAATCGCGCCGTTTGGGGGTTGGTCATGAGCACCATTTCAGCACCGTCGGATTCAGGATTAAGCGTCGCGACAGACTCGTCACTGGGTGCGGGTTTGCGTCGAAACTATCTGAGTTTTCCCGAAGTCGTAGCCCAATCCATCGGCACCATCGCTCCTTCTGGAACGCCTGGCCTTGTCATCCCTGTTGTGTTCGCCACTGCCGGCAACGGCACCTGGCTCGCCTATGTCTTCGCGACGATCGCGCTGCTGATCGTCGGGCTGCAGATCAATGTCTTTTCCAAGCGGATCGCCACGCCCGGCTCTCTCTACATCTACGTGACTCATGGACTTGGTCCATTGGTCGGCGTCATCGCCGGCTGGGCGCTTCTTGTCGGCTATGTCTTCACCGCGTCGGCCGTGATACTTGGGACGGTGAGCACGACGCTGGCCTTCGCCCACCAGATCGGCATCGAGGCGAGCGCCGTCGGCGTCGTGCTTGCGCTCAGCGTTGTCGCTTTGGTTATTGCCTGGTGGTTCGCCTACCGCGATATCAAACTTTCGACCCGCGTTACCCTCGGCATCGAATTCACCACGCTCGTCCTTATCCTGCTCACCGTCGTCATCTTCTTCGCGCACCGGGGATCGATTGCAGATCAGGCGCAAACCGGACTTCAGGACGTTCATTTTGAAGAATTGCGACTTGGCCTCGTCCTCGCCTTCTTCAGCTTTGTCGGCTTCGAAAGCGCGACCGTGCTCGGAACAGAATCCCAGCAGCCGCAGCGCTATATTCCGCGCGCCGTGATCACCAGCGTCATCGGCGTCGGCCTGATCTTCATCATCAGCTCATACGGCCTTGTGGCCGGCTTCCATGGCATCGACCCGGGCCTCGACAAATCCGATGCCCCGCTCACCGTGCTGGCGCAATCCTTTGGTGGCGGCTTCATCGGCATCCTGATTTCCGCAGGTGTAGCCCTCAGTTTCTTTGCCTGCATTCTCGGCAGTATCAATGCCGGCGCGCGCGTGCTCTATACGCTGTCGCACCATGGTCTCTTTCACAATTCGGCACGGGCGACGCATCTGGCGCATGCCTCGCCGCATATCGCCGTAACCGTGGTCGGCATCGTGGCGCTGATCTTTGCGCTGGCGCTGACGATCGCGGGATACGGGATCCTTGACGCCTACGGCATACTCGGATCGATCGCCACCTATGGCTTCCTGGTGGCGTATGGACTCGTGACGATCGGCGCGCCGGTTTTTCTTCGCCGCCGTGGCGAATTGCGGCCCTGGCACATCGTCTCGGCGGCGATCGCGTTGATCCTCCTGGTCGTCACGCTCGTCGGAACCGTCTATCCGGTGCCCGCCTGGCCATACAACATCCTGCCCTATGTGTTCCTCGTGTTCCTGGCGATCGGCGTCGCCTATTTCCTGGCGCTGCGTCAGCTCGCGCCGGCGCGGCTCGCGCAAATCGAAGCCGACCTCATCGGCTCCGCGGCAAGCCCGGTTGAGCCGGCGAACTGAGCCAAGACAGAGCGGTCTGTGGAGCGCGGTCACCACCGCGCTCCACAGCTGTCGGCAAGTGTGTTCAGCGGTGCGGTGGAAATTCCATGCGGTGGGCGACTGCACGACATCAGGCTGCCGCGCCACTCCTGGATCTGAGCCGTTCTCAAGCCTGAAACAAAACAAGAGATGCCAAGGGAGAGCCAGACGATGAGTGTGCCGGCCAAGAAAGTGGAGCCGCGCGGCGATGCCTTTCCCGCGTCGAAGCGACCGGCGTCTCCGGCACACATTATTCACACGGATGAAGAGGCAATTGCGGTTGCAACGAAACTGGCGGGACAGTTCGCCGAAGGTGCCGCCGAGCGCGATCGCGACCGCCGCCTGCCCATCGCGGAACTGGATATATTCTCGCAAAGCGGACTTTGGGGGATCACGGTACCGCGGGCGTTCGGCGGTGCCAGTGTGTCGCAGGCGACAGTGGCGGAAGTCTTCAAGATCATCGCGGCGGCCGATTCATCCCTGGCCCAGATTCCGCAGAACCATTTCGAGATCACCGACCTGATCCGAGCGACCGGGTCCGACGCGCAGAAGCAGGCGCTGTTCGGCCTTGTCCTTTGGGGGCTTCGCCTCGGCAACGCCTTCTCCGAGTTCAAAGGCAAGAACGTTGAGGATTTCGAGACACGCATCGTACGTCAGGGAGGGGACTACATCGTCAATGGCGAGAAATTCTATTCGACCGGCGCCCTCTTCGCCCATCTCGTTCCCATCGTTGCCATCGACGAAGACGGCAAGGTTCGCGTCGCCATTGTCGACCGCCAGACGCCCGGCCTCGAGGTCATCGACGACTGGTCGAGTTTCGGACAACGCACGACGGCGAGCGGAACCGTCATCAACCGTGACGTTGCGGCGCCCGCCGAACGCGTCCTTCCTGCCTACCTGGCGAGGTGGTCACTTCGCCGTTCGATCCGCTGATGGGCGGCAGCGTTTGCCTCGGCCCGGGTGTAAGCCTGCCGCGTCCTCTCCGTCGGGCGCACCGCCAGGCGTTCGGCAAGCAGGGCGCGCGCGAGGTTGAAATTTCTGGACCGCTCCGCCGCGGCAATCAGCGTTTGGGTGACCAAGTCGCGCTGCGCATGGCTCCCGCCGATACGTGTCACCTTGTAGCGAACCGGCAGGATAAGCTCTACCGTGCGCTCAAAGTCGCCGTCGGCGAACGCCACCACCCCGTCGACGATGCGCCGCCCGACATCGAGGGTAACCTCTCGATTGTCGCCCTTGCCATTGGCCGCATAATCGTCGAGCGAGTGGAGCAATCGGTCGAGCCCGTCGCTCTTGCCGGCACGCGACAAGGCCAGGGCGATATGCAGATCGTTGAACACGAGAACATGGTCGTCGACGTGGGTCAGCCATTGATCGGCAACCGCACTCCAGCGATCGCCCACGTCGCCGCCTGCCAGTTCGACCCGCCAGAGGAGAGCCGAGGCGTCGACCAGGTCAAGAAGCGAATCCGCGGCCAGCTTCGGCTGGATGTAGCGGTCGTAATCGGCAAGCACTTCTGCAAACCGCCCCTCTTCGATGAGGTAGAGCGCGAGATGCCAGCCATTGTGCACCGAAAGCGCATGGGCCTTGCCCCAGGCCGGGCGGGAACCTTTCAGGAATTCGATGCCTTCCTGCTGGCGGCTTTCGGTTTCGAGGACATGGGCGACCGCATGCACCGCCCAGGCGTCTTCGGCATTCCTCTCGATTGCACGGCGGCCAAATTCCTCGGCGCGGCGCAGCTCGCCCGTCTCCTCCAGCCCGAAAGCATACTGGCCGAGAACGAACCCGTAGTTCGGATTGCTCGAATCCCAGTTCGGCAGCACGCGCGCCACCGAGTCCCGGATGCTCGCCGAGTGGCCGAGATAGAAGTAGCTGTCATGGGCGAAACGAAGCGCCAGCGCGTCGGTCGGATGATCGACAAGGATGCTTTCCCAAATGTCGGTCGCAGCAATGATCTCGCCCGCTGCCCATGCCTTCGCGGCCGCCAGGTGTCCGCGCTCGCGAGACGTCGCGCCGCCGATCGAGGCTTCCGCCGCGTTGATTGCAGAGACGACAGCAGGATTGTCGCCGCGCAGACCGTTCAGGGCGAAGAGCGCTGCCAAGGCCGTGTGGCCGAGAGTGAAAGCGGGATCATGTTGCACAGCATCCTGGAGAACCGCGACGGGATCTCCGCGCCAGGCAAAATAATCCGTGATCGCCGTATCCAGCGCACCGATCGATCCCTGTGATCCGGTTACCGGAAGTCCCTGTTGATCTCTAGGCATTCGACGCTCCGTTGGCGCTAGCTTGCCGTTCTGGCAGGCGAAGCAAGCAGGAAATTCTCGATATCAGTGGCGACGCGATCCGGGATTTCCCATTGTGGTGCGTGGCCGACCTGTGGGTAATTGATGGCGACATGATCGGGAAAATTCCCGGCCAGAGCACGCTGGGCTTCGCGGTCGAAGACACCGTCTTCCTCGCCCCAGAGAATCAAGGTGGGTATGGCGATCACGCTCGCTCCAGCTTCGGCGGGCTCGTCGACGAGACCGCGAAGCGCGCCGCGCCACGCCCCGATGCCAACCTTGGAGCTCTCGGCGATGTAGACCCCGATCGCGTCCTCGGAGATCGGCGCAAAGACAGTGCTTCTCTGGAATGCGTCGACGAACTCGTCTGGAACGGCATCTGTGAAAGCCTCAAGGCCGGTCTGCAGCTCTCTCAGTCCGGGGTGATCCGCTGCCGTCAGCGCACCGCCGATCAGCACCAGCTTAGCGACCAGATCTGGACGCTTTGCAGCAACCCTCTGCGCAACAATGCTACCGAGCGAATGGCCAACGAGGTATGCCGGGGCCCCAACGACATTTTCGAGAAAATCGATTGCATCGTCCGCGAAATCCGAGATCGCGTAGTCTTTCGCGGGCTCACTGTCGCCGTGACCGCGCTGGTCATAGGCAAAGAGCTGAAAGCGTCTTCCAAGCCCTTCAAACAGAGCGTGAAAGCTTCGCCACGAATCGAGAAATCCGTGCAGAAGGACGACGGTCGGTCCTGATGACCCGGTCCTGACGTAGTGATGCCGCAACCCGCTCTTGAGGCGCACCCGCAGACCGGCGACATTCGACAATGCTTTGGTGGTGTGGGTCATCGCTGGTCAGGTCCTGTGTCCTTCGCGTGGTGCCAGCGACGCCCACAACGTCTCGCCAATGTCACGCCGTCAATGTGGGATCATTTTGGCCAAGAGCCAACATGCCCTTTGCCTGTTGTTGACCAAGCTTATGAAAGTCCATTCCAGCCGAGAGCGTAGCGAGAGAACAATTCTCCAGGGCAGGCGCCGACCTTATTGCGATTATAGAATGGCCGATCGCAAGACTTCCTTCAAAGTCAAGACAATCGTGAAAGCGCGCTGCGGTCGAGGATGGTCTCCAGCCTACCCTTTGCCATCCGCGCTGCGCGGTCGCAGAGATGGCCGACAACGCCAGGGTCATGACTAACCAGCACCAGGGTCGTGCCATGATCTCGCTTCAAATCGGCCAGCAGATTGAGAATCCCTGCCTGGGCCGACACATCGAGCGCTGAGGTCGGCTCGTCCAGCAGCAGAAGCTTGGGTTTGAGGAGCAACGCACGCGCGATTGCGACACGTTGGCGTTGGCCGCCAGAAAGCTGATGCGGGAAACGGCTGACCATGTGGGCCGCAAGTCCTACCTGCTCCAGCAACTCCGTCACCTTCGAAGCGACACCGGAAATGCCGCGAATGGCAAGCGGCTCGCCAAGAATGTGCTCGACGCGATGACGCGGGTGCAGCGATGAGTGAGGGTCCTGGAACACCATCTGCACATCATCGCGTAGCCTCCCCTCGATCTTGCGCCCGGGAACAAGCGCAATGTCGCCAACGCAGATGGCGCCTTGCCAGTCGGTGTTGAGCCCGGCAATCGTGCGAAGAACGGTTGTCTTGCCGCAACCGGAGGGACCGATCAGCCCGAATGTCTCACCGGCGGTCACCGTGAAGCTGACATCGTGAACGACGGCACGCCGGCCTGCATCTCCGCGGGAACGATCGCCGAACGACACCGACAGGCCCTCGACGGCAAGAGCGGCCGTCATGGCTCCATCTCGTCGGCAACGGTGGGCAGTCTTGTCCCGTATGTGACGCCGGATGGACGGGCGTTCCACAGCGCCAGCGTATAGGGATGCGTCGCGTCGGCGAGCTCGCTTGCGGCGAGCCGGTCGACGATGGTTCCCTGGCGCATTACCAGAACCCGGTCGGCAAAACGGGCCACCTGCTGGAGATCATGGCTGATCAGCAGCAGGCCCATGCCCAGCTCCCGCGTCAGGCCACCGAGCAGCTCCAGGATCTGAACCTGGAGATCGTGGTCGAGCGCCGATGTCGCTTCGTCGGCGATCAGCAGGGAGGGCTTGTTGATCAGCATCGCCGCGATCATGGCGCGCTGGCCCATGCCGCCCGACAGTTCGCGGGGGTAGCTGGCATGGACGCGCTGCGGGTCATCGAAGCCGACACGCGACAGCATGGCCAGCGCCTTCTCACGCCGCTCACGCGCCGAAAGCGAAGTGTGCAGAAGCAGCGTCTCCTCCACCTGCCGGCCGACCCGCATCGAAGGATTGAGTGAATATTTCGGGTCCTGAAGAATGAGAGCGATGGCGCTGCCGCGCAAGGCACGCCAATGGGCGGCAGCGAGGCGAGTGAGGTCCCTGCCCTCAAACGACAAGGTCTTTGCGGTTGTTTCGGCGCGAGGCGGCAGCAGTCCCATGATGGCCCGGCCGGTCAGCGACTTGCCGGACCCGGATTCGCCGACCACAGCGACAATTTCCGCCCCTACTTCGAAGGAAACAGAACGGACAACGGCGCCCTGCCCCTGTCGCGATGGAAAGGAAATGGTCAGATCTTCGATACGCAGAAGCGGCTCAGCCATGGCGCGGATCCAGGATATCGCGCAGGCCGTCGGCAAGCAGGTTGAAGGCCAAGCTGGTCAGAAAGATCGCAAAGCCCGGGGCGGCGGCGATCCACCACTGGTCGAAAATGACCTGGGTGCCGTCGGCCACCATCGACCCCCACTCCGCTGTTGGCGGCCGTACGCCGAGACCAAGAAAGCCGAGGCCTGCGGCGGCAAGGATGACGCCGCTCATATCGAGGGCGATGCGGATGATGGCGGAAGGCAGCAGCATCGGCAGCACATGGCCCCACAGTAACCTGAAACCGCGGATGCCGACCATTTCAGCCGCCGAGAGATAGTCGTTGCGGCGCAACGCAGCCGTTTCCACACGTGCCTGGCGCGCATAAGCAGGCCAGCTCGTCAGCGCCAGCGCCAGCGCACCGTTGACGAGTCCGGGACCGATCAAGGCGACGAAAGCGAAGGCCAGGACAAGGCGCGGAAAGGCCATGACGATATCGGTGATGCGCATCAACACGCGTTCGACGATGCCACCGAAGAACCCGGCCAGGATGCCGACCAGGATGCCAAGCGGGGCCATCAGAAGAACGACGAACATCAGAAGGAGGAGCGTCGGCCGCGTGCCGTAGATCAGGCGCGACAGCAGGTCCCGGCCAAAAGCATCGGTCCCCAGCCAATGGGCGCCCTGGGGCGCGGCCAGCCTGTTTGCGGTCTCCTGCAGGTTGGGATCGTAGGGCGCGATCAGCGGCGCAAGCAGGGCGACAAGCACGACGAGCGCAACGCCAACGGCGCCTGCGGCGGCCGAGGGCGAGCGCGCCAGACGCGCGAGAAAAGAAACGTCACCGAGACGGCCACCTGCTCCTGCAACAATCATGCTCTGCCTCGGGCTGTCCTGCCGACAGCAAGATCGGTGAGCGTGTTGAGAAGGACGAACGAAGCGCCGATGACGATGGTGCCGCCGAGAATGGCCGGCATGTCGCCAGCAAACATCGCAGTCGTCAGGTAGCGCCCGATTCCAGGCCAGGCAAAGACGGTCTCGGTCAGCACCGCACCTTCGAGAAGGCTCGCATAGGCGAGTGCGCAAATCGTGATCAATTGCCCGGCGATATTAGGCAGCACATGCACGAAAACCACGCGATGGACCGCCGCCCCCTTGGCATAGGCGGTGAGCGCATATTCCTGTCCGAGTTCGGTCAGAACCAGAGCCCGCGTCAACCGCGCGATGCCGGCCAGCGCATAGAACATCAGGACCGTCGCCGGCAGGGCAAGGTGCGCCAGCGCATCGCGAAATGCGCCAGGCTTGCCCGAAAGCCAGGTGTCCAACAACACGAAGCCGGTGCGCGCGGGCACCGTGTATTGGAACAGGACGTCAAGACGGCCAGGCCCCGGCGCCCAATGCAGGCGCGCGTAGAACAGCAGAAGCATGAGCAGCCCCAGCCAGAAGATCGGCACGGAATAGCCGACCAACGAAATCAGCCTGGCCACCGCGTCGAAAACACCGCCAGGCCGCATTGCCGCGAAGATGCCGAGGCAAAGCCCGAGTGCCGCGCCCATGATGATGGCCACCGTGGCAAGTTCCAGCGTTGCCGGAAAGGTGCGTGCAATGTCGCTGGCAACGGGCTGACCCGTCGAGATCGACTGGCCAAAATCGCCGGAAGCCGCCATTCGCAAATAATGCAGGAATTGTATCGGCAGCGGCTGGTCCAGCCCAAGCGCCTCCCTGGCGGCCTGATAGCTTGATGCACTGGCATGGCTGCCGACCATCTGCGTGGCCGGATCGACCGGAGACAGCCTCGTCATGGCGAAGGTGACCACGACAAGGCCAAGAAGCGTCAACGCCAGCGAGATCAGCCAGCGCAGGGCAACCCATACAAAATGCAATTCCCGCCAGCCTATGGTCTGGCGGGAATTGTCAATGTTTTGAACCGGACTGCCGGAAGCCAACTATTTTTCGACCCTGTCGTAGTAGACCTGATCCGCGTTGAGGCCCTGCTTATAGCCTTTCAGATTGTCGCGCAAAACCACCTGGTCGCTGCCTTGCAGGATGAAGACGTAGGGTGAGCTTTTCTGGACTTCACGCTGCAGGTCCTGGTAGAGCGTGGCGCGCTTGGCGGGATCCTGTTCCTTGACAGCGGCAAGGGTTTCATCGGTCAATTTTGGGATCACCCAACCCGCCTGCTTGGCCACCGTGTTGGCCGAGTTGTCCTTGTTGATCGCGAAGGCGCTGGCATTGGAGTGCGGGTCGAAATAGTCGGGAATCCAGTAGCGCAGCGTCACCTGGTAGTTGCCCGAACGACCCTTGGCGTAGATGTCGCTCGCCACCCCTGGCTGAATGTCGAGATCGATGCCTGCCTTGGCAAAGGTCGATTGCAGAGACTGCGCAATAGACAGGAAGGGCTGATCATTGAAGACCGGGAACTCGACCTTCACCGGCACAGCGATTTTGGCGTCGGCAAGAATCTTCTTGGCCTTTTCGACATCGAGCTTGAAAGGCGTGTCGGTCAGGGCACCGGGAAAGCCGACCGGCAGGAACGCCTGATGGACTTGCGACTGGCCGCGCAATAGGTCCTTTGCAATGCCCTCGTAGTCGACGAGGTAGCGTGCCGCCTCCCAGAAAGCCGGGTTGCCGAGCGTGGCGTTCGCCTTGGAATTGATCAGGAGATAGTCGGTGCGGGCCGAAGGAACCGCGAGCACCTTGACACCCTTGACTTTGGTCAACGCGTCGATCTGGTCGGCGGAAAGGCCACGGGCGATATCGGCATCGCCTTGCTCGATCAGAAGGCGCCGCGCGCCGACATCGGGCACGTTGCGGATGATGACGTTTTCGAGCTTGGGAGCACCGCCTGGCGCGCGCTTGTTGGCCTGAAGGACCAGCGCCTCATGCGCCGTATAGGTGGCGATGACGAAAGCACCGCTGCCCGCCGAATGGGTTTTGAGCCAATCATTGCCGAAATCGCCGTCCTTAACCGCAGCGGCAACCACCTTCTCGTCGACCACCGAGGCGATAGGCGCGGTCAGAATGGCCAGGGCGAAGGCCGGGCCGACATCCGCGCTCCAGGTGAGTTTGACGTGGCTGTCATCGATCTTCTCGATCGCCTTGTCGACGGTCTCGGCGGTCCAGCCCAGTTCGTTGAGGATGAAGGCTGGCGCTTTGTTGAGTTTGACGGCGCGCGACAGCGAGAAGATCACATCTTCCGGGCGCACCGGATTGCCGGAGGCAAAGGCTGCCTTGCCATCGAGCGCGAGCGTGAGGCTCTTGCCGTCCGCGCCAGCCTCCCACGCGCTTGCCAGAGCCGGTTCGATCTTCGTCGCATCGTCGCGGTTCGTCTGGACGAGGCGCTGATAGAGGTTGTTGAACGATTGCACGGTGGTGAGTTCAAAACCCTCGGCGGGGTCGAAGCTTACCGCGTCATCGATCGACTGGGCGACGACCAGGACATTGGGTGGCGTGTCCGCGTGGGCGGCGACGGCCCCCAACGCCAATGAAGCGCCGAATATCGCGCCCAACAACCTGGATCGCGTTTGCGCAAGGCTCATCGAGAAATCTCCTGTTGACTGTGATGAAGTCGGTTTGAATTTGATTGCGCCTCGGTGCGCTCTCAGCCGGGTCCCCAAGTTTGGATCGAGATCGGTTGCCACGTCATTTTCGGACCGGTTGATACCGCGCCATTCTTACAAGGTGGCCGACCCTGTGACTGGCTCCAAACATCCACCATTTGCCGTCAAATCGGAAATATGTGCCTATTTTGGTCGAATGGCCGGATTGGCTTTCCGAGATGGAATTGAGATGGATTTCCGGGCATCACACAGGCAAATTGCCGTTGCGCGCATTGTCTGCGGTATTCATGCCAACTTCTGAAATTGAAGCCTATTCTTCGAACACCGTGACGAGTTCGGGCTTGCCGCGCAGCGTGTTGCTTACCGTGCAGATCGTTTCCGCATCTTCGGCGATCTGCCGCTTTGTGGCCGCGTCGATATCGCCTTCGATTGCAAGGACAATTCTGAACTGGCCGATGCGCGATATGTCGCCTTCCGCCTTGCTGCCCGAGACATCCGCGCGCACGTCGCGCAGTCTGTCCACGACGCCGAGCCTGCCAGCCGCGATGCGGGCGCTCAACACCATGCAAGCCGCTACGGAAGCATAGAGCAGGTCAAGCGGATTGAAGCCTGGCTGGTCGACGGCTGTCACGACATCGATACTCCCTTTCGTCGGCGTGGTTATCGTCGGCGGTTGCCCGGGGCGCAACACTGCAGTGGCGCCGGTTTCCCGCGTTCTGACCTTCAACCCGCTCATTCAAATCGTCCTTTCTGATCCGGGAGCTGGCGCCCACCGATGTCTTAGCCGGCCAGCACGAGATCGCGGCTTGCCTTGATTGCAGAGATGTGTTCGGGACCGATGCCGCAGCAACCGCCGACGATCGTCGCTCCCTGCTCCACCCAGAGGCTCACCCATTTGAGATAGTTCTCCGGGTCCAGATCCTTCCTGATCTCGGAAATTCCCGCATAGGGCGTGTCGGAGGGCGGTTCGGGCAGAAAGGCATTAGCGTAGACGCCAAGTTCTATCTTGTGATTGCTCGAGGCGGCGATCGCCTTGCGGGCCGCCACGACCGCCTCGCCCATGACCTCGGGCTGGCTGCAATTGAACAAGATGCCCGATGCACCGGCCTCAATCGTCGCTGCGACCGCGTCGGCGACCGGCTCGCCTGACCTGAGCTCCGGAGGACCGGCTCGTCCGTCTTCGTCCTTGAGGGTGTAGGAGACAAATGCCGGCAAATGAAATTGCTTGACCGCCGCGAGTGCCGTCAGTGCTTCTGCGGTGGAGCTTTGCGTCTCGATGAGCCAAAGGTCGATGTAAGGAGCGAGTCCCGCAACCAGGCTTTCAAGGATGCGCGGCGCTTCGTCGGGCTTGAAATTGCCGGGCCGGTAGCTTTCGAAAAGCGGCGGCAGCGACCCCGCGACCCTGATGTCGCCAGGTGCCCGATCGGCGACCTCGCGGGCGATACGCCCGGCTCGGTCGGCGAGTGCACGCCCCTCCTTTTCGAAGCGATCCCTGCCAATCATGTGCGGCACCAGCCCGTAGGAATTGGTGGTGATGATATCCGCACCACTATCGGCGAATGCAGTGTGCGCCCTTGTCACGAAATCCGGCGCCTCGATCAGCGACAGCGCCGACCATTCCGGCAAGCGGAACGGCGCGCCAAGGCGCTCGAGGAGACGCCCCATGCCGCCGTCCAGAATGGTGAAGTCGTTCAATTGTTCAGTCATGTTCAAGGTCCGTTTGATATCAGTGATGGAGGAGCTTAGGTGCCCCGGTAGCCGCGGCCGAATTTCACCTCAAGCCGGTGCTGGACGAGCTCGAGCCCGATCGAGAGCGCCCAATAGAGTACGGCCGCGGTCAGCAGCATTTCCATGTAGTGGAAGGTTGCCCGGCCATAGGATTGGGCAAGGAAATTCAGTTCCCACAGACCCATGATCGACACCAGCGAGGAGTCTTTCAGCATCGAAATGAAATGGGCTCCGCCGGGCGGCATGATAAGGCGCATGGCCTGCGGAGCGATGATCTTCCAGGCGATCACTTGCCGGGAGAGCCCCAGCGCCAAGGCTGCTTCGCGTTGTCCGCGATCGACCGAGGAAATGCCTGCCCGGATCGTCTCGGCAAGATAGGCCGCATAGTTCAGCGACAGCGCCAGAATACCGGAGGTGAACGCCGACAGAATGATGCCGAACTGCGGCAGCGCCAGGTAGATCAGCAAGACCTGCACCAGCAGCGGCGTGCCGCGAAAGAACGACGCGTAGAATGTCGCCACGCCAAAGGCGACAGGGTTGGACGACAGGCGTCCGAGCGCGGTCAGGACACCCGCGGTGACGGCAAAAATCATGGACAAGGCCGTCACCAGCAGCGTGAGCGCGACGCCCTGGACGAAGCCGTCGGGAGACAGGCGCAAGCCAAGCATGAACGGCAGCTTCTGGCGGATGAGACCGAAGTCGAGACCGAGGCTGCCGAGGCCCACGCAGAGCACCAGCAACAGCGTCGCCCAGGTCAGCCAGACCTTGAACCGGAAACTCCATTTCTGCGTGATCGGTTGAACACCCCGCGTGACCGCGACGAGTTCCGCAGCGAGACCCGCCGAGCCGGGTTCAGTCGGCATTTTTCGTGATGTCCACGCCGAACCATTTGTTCGAAATGAGGGCCAGCTTTCCTTCCGTCTTCAGTTCCCCGATGACGCGCTTGACCTCCGCGTCCCATTCCGGATCGCCCTTGTCGGTGACGATGGCGTTCGGCTCGGCAAACAAGGGGTCGCCCAACACCTTCAGCGTGCCCGTTGCGTCTATCTGGCCCTTGGCGGTGCCAAGCGAAGCGACGATGGCGTCAAGACGCACGCCTGGCCCGAGCGCCAGGTTCCGGAAATTCACGGTCTCGTCGCCAGGTACGACCTGCACGTCATGGAAGGGAAACTCGATCGCCGGTTGGCCGGGAATGGTGAAGTTGCGATTGACGTAGGCTTCGTATGACGAGCCCGACCCGACGCCGACGCGCTTGCCGGAAATGTCCGCCACGGACTTGATGGTCTGCTCCTGCGAATTGACCACAAGCACGGCCGGAACGCTGTAGTAGATCACCGGAAAGTTCAGCACCTTGGCTCGGTCTTCGGTCGGCGTCGTCGATGTGATGCCGACGTCCCAGCGGCCGGCCCACTTGCCGCCGACAATGGTCTCCCAACCAGGCGATTCCAGCTTCAGCTTGACGCCGAGCTTTTCTGCAAAGGCTTTCGCCACATCGACATCGAAACCGTCCAGTTCGTTCTTGTCGTTGATGAAGGCAAAGGGCGGATAGTCATTGACCAGGGTATCGACGACGACGCCGGTCTTGTGAACCCGATCGAGCGTCTCTCCGGCCTGGGCTGCCGAGGCCGCCAGGGTCAGCGTCAACGCGAAAGCCGCGATTCCCGAAACCGATATCTGCATGACTGGTCAAATCTCCTTGTTCAAACTGAGATTTGCAGCACTTCACGCGCGTCCTAAAGGTCGGATTTTTCATTTAATTTCAGCAACGACGAAAAACCATCCGCGTTGCTTCAGTGGCTCCCCACGCTGGCTTACAACGGGCTGCGCCCGATCCGCCATTGATAGGGTGGTGGCGTGCCGTTCACTGCGTAGTCGCCAACGATGCGATCCTTGTAGATGCGTGGGTTATGGGACGACAGGGTACGGGCATTGCGCCAATGGCGATCGAGGCCGATCGGCTTCCTGGTCGAGGATGCACCCAGCGCATCGAAGATAATCGTCGACGCCTCAAGAACCAGGTTCGTGACCACCGTCACCGCCTGCGATGTCTCGAGTTCGGCGACCGCATTGGCCTTTTCCTCCAAATCGGCATGGCCGGCAAAATGTGCCTGGTAAGCGCGTTCGATGGCCTGTGCGACCTGCAAAACGATGGCGCCGGCCGCATAGGCGTTGCTGCGAATACGGCCGACGACCTGAAGCACCTGCGGATCCTGGCTTGAGCGCGAGCCGGCAGCATTGGAGTATGAGCGCTTGCGCGCGGCGACGGCGGCAGCGGTCTCGTTGGCCATCGCCCGGCCAATCCCGGCCAGCGTAGCAAGATGCACCAGTTGGTAGAAGGCAGCGCCATAGCGGAACTTGTCGTCGTCGACGACGACGTCGTCCGGATCGACCGTGGCATCGGTAAAGATCGTGGTGCCGCTGGCCGTGAGCGTCTGGCCAAAACCGTCCCAGTCGTCGATGACATCGACGCCCGGATCGTCGCGACGCACCTGCAAGACGATGCCTTCCCCGTCGAGCCCCGTCGCACCGACATCAATCCAGTCGGCGAACAGCGAGCCGGTGGTGTAGTATTTGGTGCCGTTGAGCACCAGCCGGTCGCCCTCCTTCGAGATGCGGGTCGAGAAGACGTCCTGTTTGGCATCGCCGATCTCGGTCCAGGCATTGCCGGCGATCTCGCCGCGGGCAATCCGCTCTGCCCAGCGCTTGCGGCTCTCGCCGGCCGTCTTGTTGACCACATCCTCGACGAACCCAAAATGGCCGCGTAGCGCCTGGGTGATATTGGAATCGGCCTCCGACAGTTCGATCAGGATGTTGGCGAGTTCGGGCAGCGTCGCGCCAAGACCACCTTCGGCTTCGGGTATGCGCAGCGCGCCCAGGCCCGCCTGCTTCAACTTCGCAATCTCCGCCACCGGCAGTTCGCGGTTAAGCTCCCGCTCGACCGCGCCGGCAGCGATCTGCCCAAATATCGGCCGGAACCGTCCGGCCAGTCTCTCATAGCGAGCGCCGGGGCCTGCACCCCAGGCCGCATCAATCTGTGTCATTTGCATTTTCCTGGAGTTGGCCTTCCCACCCGGTGCGGGCGAGGCGGTCAGTGTGGTTTGGAGGCATTGGCACCGCCCAGATAAAAGTCCTGGACATCCTCACGGGCTCGCAGTTCCTCTGCCGTTCCCGACAAAACGACGCGACCGTTTTCAAGGATGTAGCCGTAATCGGCATAGCGAAGCGCGAGATTGGCGTTCTGTTCGGCAAGCAGGAAGCTGACGCCCTGTTCACTGTTCAGGACGCGGATTATCTCGAAGATTTCCTGCACGATGATCGGCGCGAGCCCCATCGATGGCTCGTCCAGCAGTACAAGGCTTGGCTTGGTCATCAGCGCGCGGCCGATGGCTAGCATCTGCTGTTCGCCACCGGAGGTCAGGCCAGCCTTGACTTTGCGCTTATCCTTGAGGCGCGGAAACCATGTGTAGATCCGTTCGACATCGCGCTGCAGGTCTGCCCTGCTTAGCTTGCGGACGAAGCCGCCCGAGAGGATGTTTTCTTCGACCGTCAGCTGTGCAAAGCAATGGCGGCCTTCCAGCACTTGCACCACGCCTTTGGCGACGAGCCGAGACGCCGACAGGCCGCTGACCGGCTCGCCCTGCCAGAGGATGCTGCCGCGGCTGACTTTGCCGCGCTCAGGTCCAAGCAGATTGGACACCGCCTTCAGCGTCGTTGTCTTGCCCGCGCCATTGGCGCCGAGCAGGGCAACGATCTTGCCCTGCTCGACCTTGAGCGACACGTCGCGCACAGCAAGGACCGCCTGACCATAGAGCGCTTCCATATTCTGGATCTCGAGGAAGCTTTTCGCTGCAATGATCATAGATCGATCCTGTCAGTGTGGGTTGGTGTCAGTTCGTTGCAACGCGAGGCTGGATGCCCTTTTCCTTGGCGTAGGCGGCAGCCTTTGCCTTGATGACGTCGGCAAACAGCGAGGCATCGGCCTTAATCCAGTCGGTCCTGGTGTCCCAGGACTGACCGTTCCATTGGATGATCTTGGCGGCGATGGTTTCGCCCTTGTGGTTGTCGATGGAAGTTTTCAGCGGACTGATGAGGCCTTCCGCGCCAAGCTCGGCGATCCGCTTCTGATCGATGTCGAGGTTTTCGAGCGCCCACTGGCCTTCGGCGGCGGTCAATGGCCTGTTACCGAATTTCTTATGGCCTGTGCGCAGCGCCTCGACGAAGGTGATGGCTTCGATCACGCCGTAATTGTAGTAAACCGTGCCGAACTTCGAATTGTCCTTCAAGTCCGACTCGCCCTTGTCGAGGATATCTTTCTTGAGCGTCTTCAAGATGCCGTAGTCGGTGCCCGGCGGGAAGACGGAGACGGCGAGATAACCCTTGGCGGCAGCGCCCGCCGGACGGGCGTCGTCTTCCGAACCGCTCCAGATGTCGCCGATGATCCGATCGGCGGGGAAGCCGACGCGGGCCGCCGTCTTGATCGCCACCGGCGTCATGACGCCCCAGCCGCGCAGAAAGACCCAGTCCGCGTTTGCACGGCGGATCTGCTGCCACTGTGTCTGCTGCTGTTCGCCGGGATGCGGAACGGGGATCTGGATATCTTCGAAGCCGTATTTCTTGGCCAGGATGCCGAGCGGCTCGATCGTATCGCGGCCATAGCCGGAGTCGTGATAGAGCGTCGCGATCTTCAGCCCCTTGAGCTTGTCATAACCGCCAGCCTGCTGGGCGATGTAATCGACGATGATCTGGGCTTCGCTCCAGTAGTCGAACACCAGCGGATACTGGTAGGGAAAGACGCGACCGTCCGTGGCGATGTTCTGGCCGCCGCCAGGGCTGACGATCGGAATCTTGTCGATGCGGGCCTTGTCGGTGAGGGCCACGTCGAGGCCGCTCGAATGCGGATAGATTGCCGCCGTCAGCGCGCCGTTATAGCCGTTCTTGTAGCGCTCGTAGCATTCGATGCCGCGCTCGATCGTGTAGGCCGTCTCGCATTCCTGGACCAGTATCTTGACGCCATCGACACCGCCCTCGACCTCATTGATGTAGCGGAGATAATCGATATTGCCGGCACCGAAGGGAATGAACGATGGGGCATAGGGCCCGGTGCGGTAGGTAAACAGCGGATAGAGCTGTTGGCCACTGCCATCTTCGGCGAAGGACGCGCTGCTCATCAGCGTGACAGCCATCGCGGCAGTGGCCAACGACATGGCCTTGGTAAACAATGACATTGTGCGACCCTTGTGTGAGTGGTTTGAGGAAATGACGCCTGATGCTTGGGAGGAGGCGAAACACCCGGCGCCGTGGTGTTTCGCCTTGTCTGAGGTTTCAGCCCGAAGATCTGGCCTGTGGGCGCAGTGCTGCCACGCCGCGCTTTATGAGGCTCGACAATCCGTCCGGTTCCTTGATCAGCAGCACGATGATGATCGTGCCGAAGATGATGTGCTGCAGGTTTGCCAGCGCGCCCTGATCGCCGAGAAATGACAAATCGATGACCAGCGACAGCCGGTCGAGCAGGATCGGCGTCAGCACGATGAAGGCGGCACCGAGAAAATTGCCGAAGATGGTCGCCACACCGCCGATGATGACGATGAACAGGATCTGGAACGATTTATCGAGATTGAACGCATGCGCATCCGCGGTACCGAGATATCCGAACGCCCAGAGCGCGCCGGCGATACCAAGGAAAAACGAGCTTATGCCGAAGGACAGCAGTTTGCGGTGCGCGACGCGGATGCCGATGACCGAGGCAGCCACATCCATATCGCGGATCGCCATCCATTCGCGGCCGACCCGGCTTTTGACGATAGCGAAGGCCAGCGCGATGAGCAGCGCCGTGGTCGCAATGACCAGATAGTAGCGGCCGGTGGCCGACTGAAGATCGTAGTCGAGGATCTGCAGTCGAGGCGCCGAGATGGTCAGCGACTGGCTGTCGTTCGAAAACCAGCTGAAATTGGTGAACAACCATTCGAAGAAGAACTGTGCGCCGAGGGTCGAGGCGCTGAGATAGAAGCCCTTGATGCGCAGCGCCGGCAACCCGAATATCACGCCGGCAATCGCCGCGATCAGGCCGGCAAGGATCAGAACCACCGGCAGCGGCAAGAACGGCGCACGCAGCAGCAGATTGTAGGTCGAGAAGGCGCCGATCGACATGAAGGCAGCCGAACCAATCGACACCAGCCCGGTATAACCCATCAGCAGGTTCAGGCCGATCCCGGCAAGCCCCATGATCACCATCGGGATGATGATCGAGCTTAGCCAGTAATCGTCGGCAAGAACCGGCACCGCAAAGGCTGCGATCAGGCCAGCGACGACGGCGATAGTGCCAATCCCAAATACAGGCTGGCGGAGCGGCTTGGACGGGGCAGATTCCTGCAGCGTGGTCACGATCAGACCCTTTCGATTTCACGGTCGCCGAACAGGCCGGCTGGGCGTATCAGCAGGAAGCCGACAGCGAGGATGTAGGCAAACCAGGTGGAAACGCTGCCGTTGACCAATGGGCCGACATAGATGTCGGCCAAGGCCTCGGTCGCGCCGACAAGCAGGCCGCCAGCGATGGCGCCCGGGATGGAGGAGAAGCCGCCGATGATCAGCACCGGCAGCGCCTTAAGCGTCACCAGCGACAGCGAATATTGCACCCCTTGGCGCGATCCCCAGACAAGGCCGGCAACCAGGGCTACGATGCCGGCGACGCTCCAGACGATGCGCCAGATCACAGGCAGGCGGATGCCGATTGACTGCGCGGCGAGCGTGTCGGCGGCCACGGCGCGAAGCGAGATGCCCATGCGCGTCTTGTTGAAAGCGATGGCCAGTGTGGCGACCAGTGTCAGCGCGATCAACGAGGCAATGATGTCGAACTGGCTGACATAGATGCCGCCGACCTGCACGGCGACATCGGGGATACCGAGATCGAGCATGTGAACATCCATGCCCATCAGCAGTTGGGCAAAGCCCTCGATGACATAGCTCAATCCCAGAGTGGCCATGAACAGGGTCAACGGGTCGCGGTTTCGCAGGGGCCGCAGCACCAGCCACTCGATCAGTATCGCAATCACCACCATGACAAGCGACGTGACGATGAAGGCCAAGGCGAATGGCATGCCTTTCTCGGTCAGGGTGACGAAGGTCAGCGCCGAGAAAAGCAGCATCGCCCCTTGCGCGAAATTGAAGACTCCGGATGCCTTGTAAATGAGCACAAAGCCGATCGCGACGAGCGAGTACATCACTCCGGCAAACAGGCCGCTGACCAATGTTTCAAAGAAGTAAGACATGAGTTCCTCAGTGAATCGTGCCGAGATAGGCGGCTATCACGTCGGGGTTTTTGCGCACCGCGTCGGGTGCCCCGTCCGCGAGCTTGCGGCCGTAGTCGAGCACCACCACATGGCTGGCGAGGTTGAGCACGATGCCGACATCGTGTTCGATCAGCACCACGGTCGAGCCGAAGACACGATTGACCTCGCGGATCACGCGGCTCATCTCCTCCTTCTCTTCCTGGTTCATGCCGGCCATCGGTTCGTCGAGCAGCAGCAGCTTGGGGCCAGAGACCAAGGCGCGGGCGAGATCAACGCGTTTTTGCAGCCCGTAGGGAAGTGTCGAAACTATGCTTTCGGCATGGCGGGCGAGCCCGAGGAAGGACATTGTGCGCTCAGCGCGGGCGACGAAGCCGTGGCGCTCGGCGCCGTCCCTGCCCAGCCGAAAGATGTTTTCGAAAAAGCTGGCGGTGCCATGACGAGAAAGACCAACCAGCACGTTCTCACGCACCGTCAGGCGGCGAAACAACGCATTGTGCTGGAAGGTCCGGCCGATGCCGAGACGGGCTGCCTTTTGCGGATGGATCGCCTCGAAGCGCAACCCATCGAAGACAATGTCACCGGCGTCGGCGCGATAGACGCCGTTGATGACATTAAGAAGCGAGCTTTTGCCAGCGCCATTCGGGCCGATCAAAGCACAGATTTCACCCTTGGCGACGCTGAAACTCAGCGCATTCAGGGCTCGCACCCCCTTGAAGGATAGCGAGACATCGTGAAGATCCAGCAGATTGGTCATCACGCATTCACGGATTTCAGGTGGGACGCCGAGGCAAGTTGGGCTTCGCGACGCTTGACGGTCTCGATGTCGCGGTAGCCGTCGGCTGGATGCGTCCTGGGGAGATAGGGGCCTTCGCCGAACAGCTTTTCGCGCAACGTGCCGGGCTTATAGGCGGTGGGGTAGACGCCTCGCTTCTGCAGTTCCGGCACCAGCAGATCGACGGCGGCCTCGAAGCTTTCGGGTGTTACCGCATAAGCAAGGTTGAAGCCGTCGACACCTGTTTCATCGACCCATTCCTGCAGGATATCGGCAATGGTGCCGGGCGAACCGACGAAGACCGGTCCGACACCGCCGATGCCGCCCCATTTCGCCAGTTCTTCGACGGTCCAGGCCTTGTCCTTGCCGGCAAAATGTTCGACCATCGAAACGATCGCATTGGTCTCGACCTTCTTGAGCGCGTCGGTCGGCGCATACTGGCCGAAGTCGATGCCACTCCAGCCTGACATGAACACCAGCGAGCCGTCATAGGACGTATAGCTCTGATACTCCTCGAAACGCTTCTGGGCCTTTTCATCCGTTTCATCGATGATCAGCGTGGTGAGGTTGTAGATCAGAACGTTCTTCGGATCACGGCCGGCGGCGGCGGCTTTTTGGCGGATTTCGGAAACATAGGCCCTGAGCAGCGATTTGGTCGGCGCACCGACGAAGACGCACTCGGCATGCGCAGCGGCGAAGGCTTTGCCTGGGCCTGAGGCGCCCGCCTGATAGAGAACCGGGGTGCGCTGCGGCGACGGCTCCGACAGATGGTAGCCAGGCACTTCGAAGAATTTACCCTTGTGGCCGATCTCGTGGACCTTGCTGGGGTCGGTGAAGATACCGCGAACCGGATCACGCTGCACCGCGCCCTCTTCCCAACTGCCTTCGAACAGCTTGTAGAGCACCTCGACATATTCGGCGGCGACCTCGTAGCGATTGTCATGGCTTTTCAGGCCGGCCTGGCCAACATTCTTGGCGCCGCTTTCCAGATACGAGGTAACGATATTCCAGCCGACGCGGCCCTTGGTGTGATGGTCGGCGGTCGAAAGACGGCGGGCGAATGTGTAAGGGTGTTCGAACGAGGTCGAGGCGGTAATGCCGATGCCGAGATGTTCGGTGGCAAGCGCGATCGGCGCCGCCAGCTGCAGGGGATCATTGACTGGAATCTGCGCCGCCTGCTCGATCGCGTGGTAGTTCGAGCCCTTGTAGACGTCGTAATAGCCGATGACGTCGGCGATGAATATGCCGTCGAAAATACCGCGTTCGAGCGTCCGAGCCAGATCCTGCCAGTAGTCCAGATCCTTGTACTTCCAGGACTTATCGCGTGGGTGCTTCCACAGGCCTGGGGATTGGTGGCCAACGCAATTCATGTCGAAAGCGTTGAAGCGAATATGCCGACCCATCCGTCACTCCTTTGATAGCCCTGTTGGGCGACTGCGGGAGGAAACTACCGACAAGGCAGTCGTCAACGAAGACAGAATATAATGTCTATGGATTATATAGAGAATTATTATTCCGCCTTGAGCCGAGATCATGGCACGCTTGGACAGGTCACCTTTGAACGTCCGATGGATCTGCATCAGGCGTTCGTTGGTGCTTACCTACTCTGGCAGCACTCCGGCGGGCGCTGGCACCACCGCCTTCGAAAATCCGAAGCAGGTCGCCGGCGACCTGCCGGGCGTCAGTCGCGCGATATGGACAGCCCCGCGAGAAGCGGAGCGTACGCGGCGAGCCTGCGGGATACGAACTCCGTGAAGAGCCGCACGCGTTTCGTCTTGCGTGTCTCCCCCTGTGTGAGAAGCCAGAGCGTTCCGTACATGTGCAGGTCGGTGCCCGGCACCCTCACCAGCAGGGGGTCGGCATCTCCGACGAAGCACGGCAGTGTCGTGATCCCGAGCCCTTGCCGTACAGCAACGATCTGCGCCTCGGCGTCCGTGGTCCTGAATGGAACCCCCGTGGTGCGAACCTCACCCTCGCTGGCCCAATCCGGAATTCCATGAATGCTTATGACGATCCACCGGATGGGATCAGGCGCGCCCGCACGCCATGCGGCTAGTCGATCGCAGGACATGTAGACGGCGCCGAACAGCTCCGGTCCCTTCAGGCCGTGAAGATTGAGCGGCAGGGTTTTGCGGTCATAGACGACGCGGATCGCCACGTCGGCCTCTCGGTTGGTCAGATTTGCCAACTCGCCGGACGACAAGATTTCCATCTCGATGTCTGGATGCAGACGCCCGAAATCGGCGAAGTCCGGCATGAGCAGGTGTGTCGCGAGGCTCGGAGCCAACGTCACCCGCAGAAGCCCGCGCACGCTCTGGTCGCGCCCGAAGACGCGCGTCTCCAGCTGGTGCGACGACGCTTCCATCTGGTTCGCGAGCTCGAGGACCTCCTCGCCCGCAGCCGTCAGGCGGTAGCCCGAAGGCAGCTTTTCGAACATATGCGCCCCGAGGCGTTCCTCGAGCTGTGCGATGCGTCGCAGCACGGTCGAGTGATACACCCCGAGGCCCTCGGCGGCAGCCCGCACCGAGCCTCCCCGCGCCACGGCAAGAAAGTAGCGAATGTCATCCCAGTCGATCATGGTGCCAGTCGATCATGGTGCAATCCGGCACCGCGCGGTGCGCCTTCCAAAGCCTGTATCTAACGCAGTACGGGCGGTCATCATAGCTTATGTCGACGAGCGCGGCCCAATTCCGAACGGCGGACACCGATCGTCGCGGCTGGCGTCAGTCGTCCAGCCGGATCGATTTCGCACCACCGATGTGCACGCTTCCGCACTCAACGCCTGACCCCGGCAGACTTATTTCCAGGCTCTCGGGGTTCTTCCCGAACGACCAAAGGCAGAGCCTGGAAGGAAAAGTCATGGGAAAGCTAGACGGTAAGGTTGCAGTCATCACGGGTGGATCGAGCGGCATGGCGCTGGCGAGCGCCAAGCGGTTCGTTGAAGAAGGCGCCTATGTTTTCATCACGGGCCGGAGGCAGGAGGCGCTCGACGAGGCCGTCAAGCTGATTGGCCGAAACGTGACCGGCGTGCGCGGCGACGCGGCCAATCTCGACGACCTCGACCGTCTGTTCGACACGGTCAAGCGGGAAAAGGGCAAGATCGACATCCTGTACGCGAGCGCCGGCATGGGCGAAGCCGTCCCACTGGGCGAGATTACCGAGCAGCACTTCGATGCGGCCTTCAACCTGAATGCGCGCGGCACGCTGTTTACGGTTCAGAAGGCGTTGCCGCTGTTCAACGATGGCGGATCGATCTTCATGACCGGGTCAGTTGCTTCGATCAAAGGTTTTCCTGGCTACAGCGTGTATGCGGCGAGCAAGGCGACGTTGCACGCATTCGCACGCGGTTGGCTCAACGAACTCAAGGTCAGGAATATCCGGGTGAACGTGCTGCACCCGGGGCCGATCGCCACGCCGATGCAGGACCAGGTTCTCACCGAGGAGGCGAAGCAGATGTTCGAATCCCTGATCCCGCGGGGAAAGATGGGCCGTCCTGAGGAAATTGCGGCGGTCGCGCTGTTTCTTGCTTCAGACGATTCGAGCTTCGTGAATGGGATGGAGTTGAATGTCGACGGCGGCTTCTCGGCCATCTGAAATCGCGCCGGATCGCGGGAGCGGCTGACCGTCCGGCCGCGCCGAAGTCGTTCACGGCGGGACGTCTACGCGAAGGTCGCCATGCAGCGAAACGGGTAACCCAGCGCCGTTGAAGGCCGGGGAATCAATATCAACACGGATCGGAGAAGCATTATGAGCTATGCAATTGTAGGATTCGGCAAGATAGGCCAGGCCCTCGCCCACGCCTTCGCCCGTAAGAACATCAAGGTGGCCGTCGCGAGCCGCCGGCCGCCCGAGGCGTTGGCGCCGCAGGCTCGGGCGATTGGACCCACGGTCGTCGCCAAGTCGCTGCGGGATGCGCTCGAGGCAGACACAATCATCTTGGCGATCCCGTTCGGGGAACATCGCGAGGTTGCGAAGGCCCTGCCGAGCTGGAAAGGCAAGACGGTCATCGACGCGATGAACGCGTTAGTTCCCCTTGAGGAGCTGGACGGTCTCCCGTCGTCCGCCTTCGTTGCGAAGTCGTTCACCGGCGCCAAGTTCGTGAAAGGTTTCAATCACTTGATTGCAGCTACCCTGGCTGCCGATCCGGTCGTCGAGGGCGGCCACCGGGTCGTCTTTCTGTCGAGCGACGACGAGGACGCGATCGCTCCCGTGGCGGATTTGGCCAAACAACTCGGGTTCGCACCCGTCAAGCTGGGAAAGCTCAACGAGGGTGGCGCGCTGGTGCACGCACGCGGCCGCACTTGGGGCCAGCTCATCTTCCAGGATTTGTTCAAGAAGGAGCAGTAATCGATCTACGACCGTGTGATCGACGCCGGGAACTGGTCGCGCGCGCTAACTTCTTCGAGCAGCGCGCGACCGAATATTTGAAGGCCACAAAGTCGCGAAGGTTGGGGTGGGCCTGACGGCGTCTGGGCGCCGTTCGAAGAGCGGGGAGACGCCCGACAGAGCGGCAGATCTGCGGGACAAAATACCCGCGCTCAAAACCGTCGGGTCTGCCGAGGCCGCCAGCGACGAGATGGGTGCCTTCATCGAGGCCGGTTTCGATCAACTGTACTCCATTTCCCGGCGGATCCGTTTCAGCAGTTCCTGCGCCGTGAAGAGATCGAGATGGGCGCCGCCGGAATTCTTGAACAGTGTGATTTCGCGTCGTCCTTGTTCCAGCCCGCTGGGCTCTCACGCCCGATCTCACGCGATTGGTTAAGCGGCACGCGCCGAGCCCGTCCCGAAAGCAGGGCTAGCGGCAGCTGCCCTGATTTCTCCCTGGAACTTGTCCAAGAAGTCCTCGCGCCCGATCTCGCCCATATCGACAGCCTTCGCTCCACCTGCCGCAACGAAAGTCACGTCGGCAATGCCGATGGCGTCCAGAATCACGCGCAGATACTGGGTCGCGATATCTCGATGGCGGATTGGGGAACCCTCGGTGTAGACGCCACCAGAAGCCATCAGCACGGTCGCCTTCTTGCCTATGACAAGACCTTTCCCATCCATCCCGAGCGTCAGCCCCTTGCGCACGATGTGATCGACCCAAGCCTTGAGTACCGCCGGGATGTTGTAGTTGTACACGGGTGTGGATATGACGAGATGTTCGGCCGTCAGCAGCTCCGCGACAAGTTCGTCCGACAGCCGAAGCACTTCTGTCATCTCGGTTGAATGCTGCTCGGGCGGCGTGAAATAAGCCTGAAGCCACGGCGCGTTCACGAACGACAGGCCCGTTTCCATCAGATCGCGGGTAATCACCTGCCCATCGGGCCGCGCCGCCTGCCATTCAGCGACGAAGCGACGGGTGAGATTGCGCGAGATCGAGTAATCACCGCGCGGGCTGGTCTCGACGACGAGAAGGTGGGGCATGAATGGTCTCCTTGGATTTAGGTCAGCCGAAGCGGAAGCCGGAGATCGGCTGCCGTTGCATGAGTGCAGCTTGCGCACTGGACCCTCTCTATTAAAAGAGATAATGATCCGATCATCTCTATCTGTTTGGATGATGGATGCTGGGTAGCCTGACCCTCGACCAGCTACGTGTGCTGGTGGCGATCGCTGAAACCGGCAGCTTCTCGGCTGCTAGTCGCAAACTCCGCCGCGCCCAATCCGCGATCAGCCAGGCCATCGCAACGCTGGAAGATGCGCAGGGGGTTACCCTGTTCGATCGCAGCAACTATCGCCCGCATCTGACCGATGCAGGCCGTGCGTTGCTTAACCAAGCGCGCATCATCCTCTCAAGCACGGCACGTTTCGAGGCGATGGCTGCCGCAACGCGGAATGGGCTGGAGCCCGAGCTTGCGGTCGCAATTGATCCCTTGGTGCCCACCGCGCCGTTTATCGATAGCCTCCATGCGCTCCGCGACGCATTTCCTCACCTGCCGGTGAGCTTCTCGACGGAGGGGCTCGGAGGCGCCGAGCGGCGATTGCGCCGGGGAGATGCCGCGCTCGCTTTCTGCGTGCTTCTGCCTGACGTGCCTGAGGATATCGTAGCTTTGCCGTTGCTCGGGGTGCGCCTGGTTCCGGTCGTGGCGCCAATCCATCCACTGGCCCGGCTCGGCCGTCCTGTCACGCGCGCGGACCTGGATGAGCATGTTCAGCTCGTGCTATCTGATCCGTCCACGCCGGATAGTCCGGGCTACGGTGTTATCGGCTCCAAGGTATGGCGGTTTGTCGAGCTTGGTCGCCGACTGGATTTCCTCGTAGCAGGACTTGGCTGGTGCCGAATGCCCGAACATCTGGTGATGCCGTTTCTGGCCGAAGAACGTCTCGTACCGTTGCAAATCGAAGACGATCCCGCCAGTGTTCACGGCCCGCTGACAATCTACGCCGCGCATCTGCGAGACCGGCCTCTGGGACGCGCAGGCGCATGGCTCCTCGACAATCTCCAAGCCCGGTTCATTCCGATTCCAGCGCATCCTGGCGCAGAAGCAGTCAGAGAAATGTCCGCCGATCGCCGGCATATTTGATTAGGGCGCGCCATCGTTCGGCCTGTCACCGAAGCGATACGGATGTGTTCCGCCTGCAAGGCCGCTTCCAGAGGAGCAGACGCTGCGCACGGGGGTCTCAAGGGCTATGATGATTATGCGCGCCGCGTGCGCCGGCGCTTGATTCCATTCATCTGGTGAGACGGTACATCCTGCATGGCAACGCGAGAACGATCGACTACTATTGCCGAGACAACATCGCCTATAGTACGACGCTTTAGCCTGCTTTACTCCACAGTACTCCCCGTCACTCCCACTCAATTGTTTTTGACCAAGCTAGGTTATTGATCCAGCTGGGTTTTTTGCTTGCGGCACCGAAAGCCGACGCATGGTCCGTCGAAAAGTTACGTTGTTGATTTTAAAGGGAAAATCGCCGCAAAAAATATTTTGAGGTTTCACCAATTATCGAGAACAATCGGACGATTTTTTGCACTTTGCAGCGTTCGACGGCGTGCCCACACCGCCATCAAAAGTACCGTCACCGTTCCAATTGCCGAATTCTTTCGTTGCAAAATCAATGATTGTGGTGAGGCCGGGAGGATGTGGCAGAACCATTGATTTTGTTGGCTTTTTCATGGGCCAGAATTGCAAAGCCTCCCGCATTGTTCCGCATGGTTACACGCCCAGCAACAAGGTGTGCTTTCACTTAGCACTGCCGGGAGGGTCGTGAAGCCTCGCTCGAGGGGTATGCTGACAGCCACGACAGCCACCGATCAGAAGCGACGGTCATTCCTCGATCGCTACGGTAGGTTGGCCGGCTTCGACACATCCGATCACACTCGCCGACGGATAGCCGCTTGCGACGATTGTCTCGGTCAGGGCATCGGCGCTGCCGGGTTCGCAGGCAATCAGCAGTCCGCCCGAGGTTTGTGGATCGGTAAGAAGATCGCGTCGCCACTCCGGCACGCCTTCATGCAGTCGCACCGCTTCGCTGTAGCTCGCCCAATTACGCCGCGATGCACCGGTGACGAAGCCTTGTTCCGCAAGCGATGCCGCCTGTGCAAAGACCGGAACGTCATGGTCGTGGATCACGAGTGCGCAGATCGAGCCGCGCGCCATCTCAAGAGCATGTCCGAGCAGACCAAAGCCGGTCACATCGGTCATCGCATGCACGTTTGGGTCCTTGGAGAGCTCCGACCCGATCCGGTTGAGAAGGGTCGTCGACGCAATCATCTCTTGATAGCCGCCAGGCGACAACGCTTTCTTCTTGATGGCCGCGGAATAGATTCCGACGCCGAGTCCCTTGGTGAGGATCAGCGCATCTCCCGGCCTGGCTCCCGAATTACGCCGGATGTCTGCTGGCCGGCAGGTGCCGATCACGGCGAGCCCATAGATCGGTTCCAGCGAGTCGATCGAATGGCCACCCGCGACTGGTATTCCGGCTGCGGCACAGACGTCGTGGCCGCCCTTCAGGATTTCCCGTATCACCTGCGTCGGCAGCTTCTCGATAGGCATTCCTAGGATGGCCAGCGCCATGATCGGCCGGCCGCCCATCGCGTAAACGTCGGAGAGCGCGTTGGCCGCGGCGATCCGGCCGAAGTCGTACGGATCATCCACCATCGGCATGAAGAAATCGGTGGTTGCAATCACGCAGGTCGTGTCGTCGATCTGCCAGACGGCAGCATCATCTCCAGTTTCGGTGCCGACAAGGAGTTGCCGAAAGAGGCTGGGTTCCGCCTTTTCGGCTAGAAGCTGCTGAAGAACGGAGGGCGCCAGCTTGCAGCCGCAACCGCCGCCATGGGCAAGGCTGGTCAGACGCGGAGGTGCCTCGGTTATATCGCCCCGCGACGCGGGAGCCGTTTCCAACACCACGCCATACTTTAGTGTCACATTCCGAAAAGCGTCAATCGCATTTTCTTGCGCGAACCATTTGCCAACTGCGATCTGTGCCCTAGATCCTCAGCAGTTTGACATTACGCCAATTCGGCTCAAAAATGGCGTCCGTATCTCTTGGTTCTGGATGCCTCTATGGGCATGGAATGCGGGAGGAAATCCAGATGAATGTTGAGCTATCACGGCGCGCGTTCCTGCAGACGGCAGGCGCGGGTCTCGCCGGCACGACGTTGGGCGCTTTCGGCTTCGCCGACATCGAGTCCGCGCATGCGGCAGCGATACGGTCTTTCAAGCTCGCCAACACGACCGAGACGCGCAACACTTGCCCGTACTGTTCGGTAGCCTGCGGCATAATCCTGTATTCGAAAGGCGATCTTAGAAAGGGCGAGAAGGCCGACATCACCCATATCGAGGGCGATACCGACCACCCGACCAATCGCGGCACCTTGTGCCCCAAGGGGTCGGCTCTGCTCGGCTTCGTGAAATCTCCGACCCGCCTGCAGCATCCGATGGTCCGCAAACCCGGGACCGACAAGTTCGAGCCGATAAGCTGGGAAGACGCGCTCGGCCGTATCGCCCGCTTGATGAAGGCCGATCGCGACAAGAACTTCGTCGCAAGGAACAATGACGGCGTGACGGTCAACCGGTGGATCACCACAGGCTTTCTCGCCGCCTCGGCTTCGACCAATGAGACCGCGTTCGCGACCTACAAGGTGGTGCGCAGCACGGGAATGCTGGTGTTCGACAACCAGGCGCGTGTCTGACACGGCCCCACGGTGGCGAGTCTCGCCCCAACATTCGGCCGCGGCGCAATGACCAATTCCTGGACGGACATCAGGAATACGGATCTTGTTGTGATCATGGGCGGCAATGCCGCGGAAGCGCATCCGTGCGGCTTCAAATGGGTTACAGAGGCCAAGGCAAACCGCGGCGCCAAGCTTATCGTCATCGACCCGCGCTTCACGCGCTCGGCCTCAGTGTCCGACGTTTATGCGCCGATCCGCCAGGGAACGGATATCGCGTTCCTGCTCGGGCTGATCAACTACTGTATCCAAAACGACAAGGTGCAATGGGACTATGTGAAGGCCTTCACCAACGCGACCTATGTCGTCAAGCAGGGCTTCACGTATCAGGACGGCCTCTTCTCCGGCTATGACGAGGCGAAGCGGGACTACGACAAGTCCAGTTGGGACTATGACATAGGTCCGGACGGCTTTGCCGTTGTCGACGAGACACTGGCAAATCCCCGCTGCGTCTGGAATCTGCTCAAGAAGCATGTCGCGGTCTACACGCCTGAGATGGTCGAGCGCATCTGCGGCACGCCCAAGGACCGGTTCCTGAAGGTAGCCGCGATGGTCGCGGAAACCTCTTCGCCGATCAAGGCGATGACCTCGATGTATGCGCTCGGCTGGACCCAGCACTCGAAGGGCTCGCAGAACATCCGCGCCATGGCGATGCTGCAGCTTGTTCTCGGCAATATCGGCATACGCGGCGGCGGCATGAACGCGCTTCGCGGGCACTCCAACATCCAGGGGCTGACCGACATCGGGCTGATGTCGAACTTGCTGCCCGGCTACCTGACGTTGCCGACACAGAAGGAGCCGGACCTCGCCACCTACATGTCGACGCGCGTTTTCAAACCGCTCCGGCCGAACCAGATGAGCTATTGGCAGAACTACAGGAAGTTCTTTGTCAGCTTCCAGAAGTCTATGTGGGGCGACGCGGCAACGCCGGAGAATGACTTCGCCTATGACTACCTGCCGAAGCTCGACCTGCCGGGCTACGATCTGCTGCGTGCTTTCGAGCTGATGCATCAGGGCAAGATGAACGGTTATTTCTGCCAAGGCTTCAACCCGCTGCAGGCGGCTCCGAACAAGAAGAAGGTGATCGAGTCCCTCTCGAAGCTCAAATTCCTCGTCATCATGGATCCGTTGGACACCGAGACGGGGCGATTCTGGGAAAACCATGGACCATATAACGATGTCGATCCGTCGCAGATCCAGACTGAAGTCTACCAGCTGCCCTCCACCTGCTTCGCCGAGGACGACGGCTCACTGGTCAATTCCGGGCGCTGGCTGCAGTGGCATTGGGCCGGCGGCACGCCCCCCGGCGAAGCCAAGCGCGATACGTGGATCATGGCGCAGCTCTACCTGCGCCTGAAGGAGCTCTACACCAAGGAAGGCGGTGCCTTCGCCGATCCGATCGTCAAGCTCAACTGGCCTTATGCCAATGCCGGTGATCCGAAGGCCGAGGAGCTTGCCCAGGAGATCAACGGAAGGGCGCTCGCCAAGGTGACCGACACGGCCGATCCGACGAAGGTGCTGGCCGAGGCCGGCAAGCTGCTGCCGGCCTTTGCCGCGCTGCGTGACGACGGCTCGACCGCCTGCGGCTGCTGGATCTATTCCGGCTGCTTCAACGAGAACGGCAACAACATGGCCCGGCGGGATACAACCGATCCGGACGACGCCGGCTTCTATTCGAAATGGGCGTTCTCATGGCCCGCCAACCGCCGCATTCTGTATAACAGGGCGTCGGCTGACCTCACCGGAAAACCATGGGATCCGAGCCGCAAAGTGATCGAATGGGACGGCCAAAAATGGTCGGGTTACGACGTGCCTGATATTGCGCCGACCGCGAAGCCCGATCAGGTCGGCCCGTTCATCATGAACCCGGAAGGCGTCTCGCGTCTCTTTACCAGGGGTATGATGCGCGACGGACCGTTCCCGGCGCACTACGAGCCGTTCGAGTCGCCGATCGTCAATCCGCTCGCGCCCAAAGTCCGCGGCAATCCGGCCGCTCGCGTATTCGAGGGCGACATGGCCCAGTTCGCCGAAGCGGGTTCCAAGGAGTTCCCCTATGCGGCGACTTCCTACCGCCTGACCGAGCATTTCCACTTCTGGACCAAGCACGTCATCGTCAATGCGGTGATGCAGCCGGAGTTCTTCGTGGAGATTTCGGAACAGCTTGCGGCCGAGAAGGGCATCACCAAGGGCGGCTGGGTGCGCGTCTGGTCGAAGCGCGGTTCGGTTGTAGCGAAGGCAATGGTGACCAAGCGGATCAAGCCGCTTATCTGCGATGGCAAGACCATTCACATCGTAGGCATTCCGCTGCACTGGGGCTTCACCGGGGCGGCGAAGAAAGGCTTCGGCCCGAACATGCTCACTCCCTTTGTCGGCGACGCCAATATCGAGACGCCCGAGTACAAGGCGTTCCTGGTCAATATCGAGCCCGCACCGGGCCCAGCGGCATAGGAGAGAGCAAGCGATGTTTCCTCCTCTTCCCAATCCTTCGACGACGGAGACGACGCCGCGTTTTTCCGAGAAAGACCTCATCCGCCGGTCGGCGTCGACGGTGCCTGCTCCCGAGCAGCACCTGACGGAAGTCGCCAAGCTCATCGATGTTTCGAAATGCATCGGCTGCAAGGCATGCCAGACAGCCTGCATCGAGTGGAACGATACGCACCCGGAGGTCGGCGTCTTCGCCGGCGCCTTCGAGAATCCTCCCGACCTGACGCCCGACATGTTCACGCTGATGCGCTACAGCGAATGGGACAATCCCGAGACCAACGAGCTCGAATGGTTGATCCGCAAGGATGGCTGCATGCACTGCGCCGATCCCGGCTGCCTCAAAGCCTGCCCGGCGCCGGGCGCGATCGTGCAGTACTCGAACGGCATCGTCGATTTCGTCCACGAGAACTGCATCGGCTGCGGCTACTGCATCAAGGGTTGCCCGTTCAACATCCCGCGCATCTCCAAGGTCGACCACACAGCCTACAAATGCACGCTCTGCTCCGACCGCGTGGCGGTTGGCCAAGGCCCGGCCTGTGCCAAGGCCTGCCCAACTCAGGCCATCGTCTTCGGCACCAAGGACGAGATGAAGGGCTGGGCCGCCAAGCGTGTGGAGGACTTGAAGTCGCGCGGCTTCGCGAATGCCGGCCTTTACGATCCGCCAGGTGTCGGAGGAACGCATGTGATGTATGTGCTGCACCATGCCGACCAGCCGGAACTCTACTCGGGCCTGCCGAAGGAGCCGAGGATCAGTCCGCTCGTGGAGGTGTGGAAAGGTGTGACCAAATATGCAGGCCTCACGGTCTTGGGTGTGGCAGCCGGCGTCGGCTTGCTCCACCATCTGATCATGGGACCGAACAGGGTAACCGAGGCGGATGAGGAGCACGCCGAAGAGTTGACGGAAGGCGACAGCCATGGCCGCCGATGACGTGAAGCCAAACGAACAGATACATCCCGGCAAGCCAGTTATCGTGGACCGCTATACGGTCGGGGCGCGGATCAACCACTGGATCACGGCGGCGAGCTTGATCCTGCTCGCCTTGTCCGGCCTCGCGATGTTTCACCCGAGCCTGTTCTTCCTGTCCGGCCTTTTCGGCGGCGGTCAGTTCACGCGCTTCATCCATCCGTGGGTCGGCGTCGTGCTCTTCTTCAGCTTCCTCGGCCTTTTCCTTCGGTTCTGGAAGGCCAATTTGTGGAGACGCGAGGACGGAACGTGGCTCGCCCGTTTCCGTGACGTGTTGGCCAATCAGGAGGACAACGTTCCTGAGGTCGGCAAGTACAATGCCGGCCAGAAGCTCGTCTTCTGGTCAATGTCTGTGCTGATCGTGATCCTCATCTCCAGCGGATTGGTGGCATGGGATCAATATTTCTCCCAGTATACGACAATCGATCAGAAGCGCGTGGCAATACTTGTCCACTCCATTGCCGCAGTCGCGATCATCGGCGTCTGGATCGTCCATTTCTACTCGGCCATCTGGGTGCGAGGCACCATTCCCGCCATGACGCGTGGACGGGTGACCGGCGGCTGGGCCTGGCGGCATCACCGCAAATGGCTGCGGGAGCTCGTCGCCAAATCGAGCAAGGGAACAGGACCGTCGGGATCGAAGCCCGCCGAATAGAGCGGGTGCTGGCGGGATGACTTTTCCGCCCTAGCTTTTGTGTTTGCGCATGATTTTGTGCGCCGGTTCAGGCAACCACGTGGCCCGTGCGGTTCGTGAGGTTCGAATGCCAAGACAGATCATTCCGGCCGGTTCCGACCCCACCGCCATCGGCGAAGTCTCCGCTCCTCCTTTTGCCCGCGTTCCTGAACCTGCGCTTCTGTTCTCTCGCCGCGCCGAGCGGTGGACCGCGCTGGCGGCAGGCCATGACCTGGGTCCCTATCTCCGCTTCCTTGCCGCTCTGGCCGGCGTGCAGTGCCGCGTTCAGGAAGGCTTAACGGAGCCGGAGATGCCTGATGCCGTAGCACGCGAACGTGCGCGCAGCTTCGGAATGCCGCCGCTCGACCGCAACAACCTCGCGCCTGACACTGGCGCCGAGACGCTCGACCGCCTGGTCGAAGCGGCGTCGGAGATCAAGAAGACGGTCGCCGCGGCCGATGCGCTGGACCGTTTGAAGCAGGCCACTCCGGCGGAGCGAGGTGGCATGGTACGCAATGTGCTTGCTGACGCGATTCCGATGGAGGCGCTCGCCGAGCACGTCTATGTCGCGGCCGCGCTGCAGGTTCACTTCGCTCGTCTCGCCGCCCGCCTTGATGCTCGCGCGCTGGTGCCGGTAGGCGACGGTGCATGCCCCGCCTGCGGCAGCCCGCCGGCATCCTCGATCATCGTCGGCTGGCAGGGCGCTCACGGGGCGCGGTTCTGCGCATGCTCACTGTGCGGCACTCTGTGGAACTACGTGCGCATCAAATGCACGCTGTGTGGCTCGACCGAGGGCATCGGCTACCAGCAGATCGAAGGCGGACCGGGCACGGTGAAGGCTGAGACCTGCGATTCCTGCGGCTGCTATGTGAAGATACTTCATCAGCACAAGGATCCCGGTCTCGACCCGGTTGCCGACGACGTGGCGACGCTTGGGCTAGACATCCTCGTCCGCGAAGGTGGCTATCGCCGCGGATCCTTCAACCCTTTCCTGATCGGCTATTGAGGGCGCGATGACCGGTCTGCCCACGAGCCACCTGCGCGATCTCCCGTCAGTCGATCGAGTGCTGAGGACGCCGCTCGCGGCCGCGGCGGTCGAGCGCTTCGGGCAGCAGTCCACGACGCGCGCCATCCGGGATGCGCTCGAAGAAGCACGGGCGGCTTGTCGTACCGGAGCTGCAGTGCCCAAGCCGAGCGACCTCGCCGCCGACGCGCTTGTCCGCCTCAAGGCCGCGCAGCGCTCATCGCTGCGCCCGGTCTTCAACCTGACCGGCACTGTGCTGCACACCAATCTTGGCCGCGCGCTCATCGCGGGCGAAGCTTTAGAGGCGATGCGCGCTGCCATGGGCGAAGCAGTGGCGCTCGAATTCAACATCGGGACGGGCAGACGCGGCGAACGTGACGATCATCTGCGGACCCTTATATGCGAACTCACCGGGGCCGAGGACGCAACCGTCGTCAACAACAACGCGGCCGCGGTCCTTCTCGTCCTCAACACGTTGTCGCTTAGCCGCGAGGCCGTCGTGTCGCGTGGCGAGCTGATCGAGATCGGTGGCTCTTTCCGCATGCCGGACATCATGACCCGCGCCGGCGCGAAACTCGTTGAGGTCGGCACCACCAACCGTACGCATCCCAAGGATTACCTATCGGCCATCGGTCCGGCGACCGGACTTCTTTTCAAGGTGCACACGTCCAACTACCGGATCGATGGATTCACGGCGGAGGTCTCGGCGCGCGAGCTTTCGGCGATCGCCAAGGAACGCGGTGTGCCTCTCATCCACGATCTCGGCTCCGGCACGCTCATCGATCTCGCCCAATACGGACTCACGCACGAGCCTACCGTGGGCGAGGCGATTGCGGACGGCGCCGATCTGGTCACTTTCTCGGGCGACAAGCTGCTCGGAGGACCCCAGGCAGGTTTCATCGTCGGCCGGAAGGATCTTCTTGCCGAGGTCAACCGAAACCCGATGAAGAGGGCGCTTCGTCTCGACAAGCTCCGGCTGGCCGCGGTGGAGGCGACGCTGAAGCTCTACCGCGATCCGGATCGCCTGGTTGAACGTCTGCCGACGCTGAGGCTGCTCGCGCGCCCCGCTGTCGATATTGCCGCGCAGGCCCAGCGCCTCGCTCCTGTCCTTTCCAGTGTTCTCGGGGATGAATTTGTAGTGGACGTGGTGGAGTGCTGCAGCCAGGTCGGATCGGGCGCAATGCCGCTCGACACCGTGCCGAGCGCCGGCCTTGCCGTCGGCCACCAATCAGGAAGCGGTCGGACCCTGGAAGCGCTCGCGGCGGCATTGCGGGCGCTGCCCGTTCCGGTGATCGGGCGCATCGAAAAGCAGGCGCTCATGCTCGATCTGCGCTGCCTCGAAGACGAGGCCGGCTTGGCGGCCAATCTTGCGAGCTTCTCTCCAGGAGGCGGCAGTGCGGTGGCTTGATCGTCTCGCGCGCAAGCCGGCCCGGACATCCGTGGCTGACCAGTTGGCCGTCGCCATCGACGCTGCCAAACGGGGCAACTACGCCACGGCGCTCGGCATCTGGGAGCCGCTGGCGCGGTCTGGATCGGCTCGTGCCCAAAATAATATCGGCGCTTGTTTCGCCGACGGACTCGGCGTCGAGCGCGACGGCAATCTCGCCTTCCGCTGGCTGGCGCTTGCCGCGGAAGCCGGCGATCCAGTCGGGCAGCGGAACCTCGCCTCGCTGTGTTTCCGTGGCGAAGGCGTCGAACAGAGTTACCGCCGCGCGGCCGAACTCTATCGGGCCGCGGCCGAACAAGGCGACGGACCGGCGCAGGACATGTTGAGCTGGATGTTGCTCGAGGGTGAGGTGATCGAGCCCGACATTGCCGAAGCGCGACGCTGGGCGCTGGCCGCCGCCAAACAAGGAATTGCATCGGCGATGACCCGTGTCGGCATGCTCTATCACAATGCACTCGGCGTATCGCGCGATCCTGTCGAGGCGGTCCGCTGGTGGCGCAAGGCCGCGTTGCTCGGCGATACCGACGGTCAAGCTATGCTCGGCGCCGCCTACCATCTCGGGGCTGGCGTTCCCGCCGACGCCGTCGAGGCCTATGCCTGGCTCCTGCGTGCGCAAGCAGGCGGTAGTGTTCGCGCGGGCCGGTACATGGACGCGGCGCGCGCTGCGCTCACCGCGAACGATATCGCCGAGGCCGAGCGCCGCGCTATCTCGCCGATCGAGGAGCCTGCGCCATGATCATCGGGACGGCCGGACATGTCGACCACGGCAAGACGGCGCTGGTGCAGGCGCTGACTGGCGTCGACACGGATCGGCTCCAGGAAGAGAAGGAGCGAGGCATGACGATCGATCTTGGCTTCGCCTATCTTCCGACGCCGAGCGGGGACGTCGTCGGTTTCATCGATGTTCCCGGCCATGAGAGCTTTGTGCATACCATGGTCGCTGGCGCCAGCGGCATCGATTTCGTGCTGCTGGTCGTGGCGGCCGACGACGGCGTCATGCCGCAGACGCGTGAACATCTGGCGATCATAGACCTCCTTGGCGTCAGGCGCGGGTTGATCGTGCTTTCGAAGTGCGATCTGGCCGATCCCGCACGACGCGCCGCTGTTGCTGCGGATATCCGATCCGCTCTTGCGGGCACCATCCTGGAAGAGGCTGAGGCTCTCCCTGTCTCCACCGTCACGGGCGAAGGCATCGATGACCTCCAACGCCTGCTGTTCGAAGAGGCGTTGCACTTTGCCGGACGCTCATCCTCGGGCCGCTTTCGATTGGCGGTCGACCGCTGCTTTACCTTGCGCGGCATCGGCACGGTCGTCACCGGCACCGTCCTTTCGGGCTCTGTCGGTGTCGGCGACAGCGTGGTGGTGAGCCCCTCAGGGCTCGCCGCGCGCATTCGCTCGATCCACGCCCAGAACCGGGTAGCCGAGCGCGGCCGCGCCGGAAGCCGTTGCGCACTCAATCTGGCCGGCGACGGCGTCAACAAAGAGGCTATTCGGCGCGGGGATGTGATCCTTGATCCTGCGCTTCACGCGCCGGCAGATAGGATCGACGCCGAACTGCATGTGCTGCGAGGCGAGCGAAAGCCGATCGGGCAGTGGTTCCCGGTGCGGCTCCATAACGCCGCGGCCGAGGTCGGGGCGAGGATCGTTCTTCTCGGCGATGAGCCTATAGCGCCAGGCGCCACGGCCAAGGTGCAGATTGTTTTGGAGAGCCCGATCGCCGCCGCTGCCGGCGACGCCTACGTGATCCGCGACAGCTCTGCGCAGCGAACCATAGGCGGCGGGCGCTTCATCGACCTCAGGGGACCGAGCCGCAAGCGCCGCTCGCCAGAACGGCTGGCCAGGCTTCAAGCATACGCCGTCCCGGCGCCGGAGAAGGCCGTCGCGGCGCTTACCGACGTGCCGCCCCGCTATCTCGACCTTGGCGCCTTCGCCCGTGACCGGGCGCTCGGTGCCGACGAGGTCGCAGGCCTGATCGATCGTCTCGGCCTTGTCTCCTTTTCTGTCAGCCAGACGCAGTTCGTGGTTTCGTCAATGCGTTGGGCTCGCTTCAAGCGCGACCTGAACGCTTTCCTGGAGGCCTTCCATACCGGCAACCCGGATTTGCCGGGCATCGGAACGGAGAAACTGCGCCTTCATCTCGATCCCTGTCTTCCTGCGCCGGCCTTCGCTGCTGCAATGCGAAGTCTCGTCCGCGTCGGCCAGATTGAGGTCGACGGCGCATGGGTACGGCTTCGCGGCCATGGGGTCCGTCTCGCGGCAAGGGAGGAAGCTCTTTGGCGGGAGATCGAGCCGCGGATAGCCGGCTCGGTGAGATTCCACCCCCCAAGGGTGCGCGACATCGCAAGGGAGCTTGCCAGGCCGGAAGCGGAAATTCGCAAACTTCTGAAGCTTACCGGGCGTATCGGCACGGTGCATGAGGTTGCGCATGATCACTTCTTCCTTCGCCCGGCGCTGGCTGAGATCGTTGGGATCGTCTGCAATCTGGCGGCCGAGCATGACGGGCAGTTCAGCGCCGCACAGTTTCGCGACAGTACGGGCAGCGGGCGCAAGGTCGCCGTTCACATCCTCGAATTTCTCGACCGGCACGGCGTTACCTTGCGGCGCGGCGACCTGCGGCGCATCAACAAGCATCGGCTGGACCTGTTTCGCCGCCAGGACGACAATGGGCCACCGGCAGAGGCCTCTGGAGGAGCATCGTCCCCGGTGGGGCGTCCGGACTTCAAATCCGGGAGGGGCCGCGAGCCGGTCCTTGGTGGGTTCGACTCCCACTCTCTTCCGCCACCATCTTAGAGCCCTGGCCCTGAAATGTGTCGAACCCTTCCGAGGAGGTGACGCGATGCCAGCATCCTTTCTGCTTGAACTGAGGACTTCGGCGGAGGTCGCCAAGGCTGCGGAGACGAGTTTCCGACACGAGGCGGCACGGCGGATTGCGGCGCTGGAGCAGGACCGCGCATTCGCCTTCAGACGGCTCAACCTCATGCAGGTGATCGCTGATTCCATGGCCCTGGCGGAAAGTGAGGACATCGCCGTGGCGCGCGCCTTCGCCGCCTTGCGCGCGAGCCTCGGCTGGAATGCCGACAGCGAGGCACGCTCGGAGGTGATCTCGCATTTTGGCCCGGTCGCGCTGGCGATGTTCCGGGATTCAAGCGGAGACCAATCCGCCGACATTCATGCCGCTCTTGCGGATTTCGAGCATTGGTATTCTGAAACCCGCGGCTCTAGCTTCTGGGCCCTGTTTGAGCAGCAGATACCGGACACACCTGTTGTCGATTTCTGAAGAATGCATATCCATGAAAACCTGCAGATCAGGATTTCCAGGATCGATGGAATGACTACATGTGGCGCAAACAAACCTTCCCCGATAGCACCGACAATGTCTGCTTTTAGGGTGCCGCTGGCCGCTAAGGCCCAGATCGGGGCGCAAAGCAGACCCGCCTTTGTGCACGCCGTTCTACGCTGTAGCCCTCTCCCTTTTTGAAAGATCTTTACTTCATAGGGGACATGGGCGCAGATCGGACTTGCCAGATCGGAGATGGAGAATGCCAGCTCAGCAGAGGTGAGATACCGACGCGAAAACAATTTTCGACAGCGAAAATCGCCGCGCAGTTACGCTATCGCTGCCGTCTCCCCGTCACTCTCACTCCATTGTTCTCAACCCAGCTATCTCATTGTTCTATATGGTTTTTTTCTTGTCTTCGACGCAAAAACCGACCCACGGGCCGTCAAAATCTTACGGTGTTGATTTTAAAGGGAAAATCGCACGAAAAATTTTTGAGTGGTTTCGGTATCTATCGAGGTCGATCGCCGCTCGGGACTCATTTTGGGGGCCTCGGAGAGGATTCACTGCGAACCGAAAAAGTACCGTCACGAAGTTCATAGCTTAGTGCGCTCTGCGACGCGACCCGCAGCTGCAGCGTCAGCCAAACGCCATCCCTCCCTCTGGCGACCAGACAACCACATCGCGAGGTCGTCGGCAAAGTTCTCAGCCCCGAGTGGATGTCCATGATGTTTCTCGGGTAGCTTATTCGATCTCATTGCCATGAACTATGGCGTCACTCTCGCAACCACGTCGTCTGTGCGAACCGATTTAGACGGCGTGATCTTCCGGCCCATTGTCGGAGAGACAAACGTCCTACCAACTAGCGTGGTGTGGGCGCATGCAACCCCAGCGCTTCAACAGCTCATCAACCTCGCAGAGACGATCGCTGGTGAAGCAGTGCGTTAGACGAGGCCCGGCGCGATAAAATAAAATGAACTCTCCATCGATATGTTGCCAACGCGAGCAACTACCTTGTCTACGTCAATCCTCCTCAAGCATCTCTTATATGTCGCAAAATGGCGTCGAGAGCGTTGTCTGGTTTGCTGTTAAAGCACAGGGTTGCCGAGCGAGCATTCTGGTGGATCACATTCATGATCCTTTCGAAAAGCAGCGTGTGCTCAGGAAGCCCCCTTAGCCCCGCCGCGACCAAGATCACATCAAAGTCACGCGCCGCAAGCAGATCAAGAAGAGGCTGTTCGTTTGCGTCTGGCCCGATCAGCCACGTGTCAACGATGTGCCCGAGCTCCTCGAGCCTATCGTTCGTCGCCTGGCCTGTCGCACTTACGCCTTCAGCCGTCAGCCCTCGTTCTGATCCAAACTCAATTTTGTGCGGATCTAAACCCACGATGAGAATTCTATTCTTTGTCATCGCTACACTTCCCACAGCGGCTCCGTTGCTTCTCCGCTTGATAACATGACACGCGAGTACCAACTAGTTGGCATAAACGGGACCCATTGGCTCACTGGGAGAGACAATAATTGATCGATCTCAACCAAGTCGCACTTGCCATCGCCGTCGCGGAAGCAGGCAGCTTCTCGGCTGCCGCGCGTGCCCTTGGTCTGCCTAAGGCAACTGTGAGCCGCCAAGTTGCACAGCTCGAATCGTCGCTTGGCGCGCTGCTCTTCACCCGGACCACGCGACGGCTCGAGATCACACGATTAGGCCTCATCTTCTTTGAAACAGCGAGCCCCGGTTTGGAGCAGCTAGCGCTGGCCCAACAGCGCGTCACCGCAGCCAAAACGAACCCGGTTGGTCGCGTCAGAGTTGCGGCACCGATAGAGTTTGGAAACCGATCGTTGGGCCGCTGGATAACTGAGTTTCTTGCAATCTACGAGGACGTCGAGATTGAATTGATCTTGAATGAGCGTGTGACCGACTTGGCCGGGCAGCGGATCGACGTGGCATTTCAACCGGAGCTGCCGGACAATCGAGACTTGATTGTCCGGAAGCTCTGGCGTTCACCGAAAGTTTTTCTGGCAAGTCCAGATTATTTGTATCGATGCCCAGCGCCAAACAGCGTTACAGAGCTACATCGACATACTTTCATTATTCAGGGAAACTCCCTGGATAAGGTGGAAATAGCCGTGACGGGTCCAAGCGAAACGCGGACGATGCTGCTCAAAGGACGCTTTGCCGTTGATAGCCTCCAAGCGGCGTTCTCGGCTTCGGTACTCGGTCTCGGCATAGTTATCGCGCCTGCGGCCCTCGCGAGAGAGCATATTGCCGCGCGTCGGCTCGTCCGCATTTTGCCTCAGCACGAATGTGGGTTAGGCATAATGTATGCAGTTCATGGTGGAGCGCCTCAGATGACCGCAGCTGCCAGAGCCTTCCTCGATTTTGTGCTGAAGGCTGTGCCCCGCCTGGCCCGCGAAACAGCCCAGTTCCAGGCCGGGGCCCCCGATTAGAAGCTCGTTTGATACTATGCGCGTTCTTGCAAAGCCAACCGGACGCCAAGGGCGCAGTAGATACCTCCGACAACTTTCCCTTGCCACTTCAGGACTGAGGGATGCCGTCGTAGGAATTGTCCGAGGTGACCGGCGATCGTAGCAAACACGAAGGTGCTAATGAACCCGATGGCCGCGAACAAGACGCCTAGGATGGTAAGCTGTAAAAAAACGGCTCCATTCTGAGGGTGCACAAATTGCGGCAGAAAGGCCAGAAAGAACAGCGCCGTTTTTGGGTTCAGAACTTCTGTAAGAATGGCTTGCCGGAATGCCAGCTTGGCGGAGACAGGGCTCTTGTCACCGCCAATCGAAGCCGGCGTTTTCTCCAATATCGCTTTGATGCCCATATAAATTAGGTAGGCCGCCCCAGCGTATTTGAGGAGGCCGAACAGCCAGGCCGAAGTTGCGATAATTGCCGAAATGCCGACGACCGCGAAGAATGTGTGGACGATATCGCCGGCCGTGATCCCAACTCCGGTCGCGACGCCGACCTTCGTTCCAGATGTCATTGCTCGCGCGACGGTCAATAGTGTGGCCGGACCAGGTATGAAGACGAACCCGAGAACGATCGCGCAATAAGTCAACAACGTTGTGGTATCTATCATAAGCCACCTCTGGCGTGCCGAGCAATAAACATGGAATAGCTCCATCGACCGCGCCCCGTCACGCGGACAAGGCAGTAAGGAGAATGAACTCGTCAGAAGTTCACCTGTGCGCATAGGATTGTCAATCGAACCCGTCAGATTCGTGACTGAGATTTCCGCTGTTATTCCGTCGCTGCGGCGCGACTGCCGATCTCGACCGTGGAATGCGAGTCTGTCAGATCGGAGCGCTGCGTCGCGAATAGCATTTGAACACCGCGCGGGCGCGTGAACCGCCGCCAGTACACCGCGGTGGGGCTTCCTCGCCCGAATGATGCAGCACGATATTCTCGGCCCGCGGGTCAGAAAACGGCATCTGCGCGATGACTTCCAGGCGCGGGTCAGCTCATGACCGAGCTGGCTAGATATTTGCGCTGGTCGATCGGTGCGATGTTCTTCATCGCGAGGGGCGCTTGACCTAAAGGGAAGTTGAGGTTGTACAACGTAGATTCAGCGCAATGGGAAAGGAAAAACATGCCGCAAATCCAAATGGTTATCCCATATCTGAATGTTAACGACGGCTGGAAAGCAATCGACTTCTACAAGCGCGCTTTTGGCGCCCACGTGAGCAATACTATCGAGAGAGAAGGAGGAAAGCTGGCGCATGCCGATGTCGTTGTAGCCGGTGCGCGCTTCATGGTGCGGGAGGAATATCCAGCCTACAATTTTCGCAGTCCCACCGCATTAGGCGGTACCGCAGTGAATCTCTTCGTCTATGTCGATGACGTCGTCAGCTTTACAGATCGCGCCATTGCGGAGGGCGCAACCGTTATCCGTCCTGTCCAAGAACAGTTCCATGGAGATCTCATGGCCGAGCTTGAAGATCCATTCGGTCACTCATGGTTCTTCGCCACGCACATCTCGGACATGACTGAGGAGGAGCTCACCAAACGCGCTAAGGAAGCCGGTTTATAGTCTGCACATTTAGACAGCTCATATCTGGATGGTTTTGCATCATCGCAGACATGAGTTGTTTTCCGACAGCGCGCCCAGTTTGCAATGGCATCGGAGCGAGCTCCTTGCGGGAGGATGCCTGGTGACGGCCGCCGCCGAAAAGTCTCGGGCAATAGGGAGCGCTGCGTGGCAATATCGACTCGTATCGGTCGACTGGCACGACCACATACGTTTAGTGCGTTTGGCTCATCCCGATCTTCCAATCGCCCGCCAACATCGGAATGGCAACCCATCCGATTTGCGCGCTATGATGCGATATTCCCGCACGGGCACGAGCGAAGTCTTCCCCTCGTACGTCTATCGCTTTCTATTGCGTCACGTGGACCGTCAAGCCTGATCTCTGGTCATCGATAGATGCAGAGGCTATTTTTATTATTTATCAGTGTGTTATGGCGAACTGTAGCGTAGTTTTGGATACTCTCGGATGGGCAAAAATCATTCCCACTCGATGGTGCCAGGCGGCTTCGACGTCACGTCGTAGACGACGCGGTTGATGCCTCGGACCTCGTTGATGATGCGGGTGGCGGCGGCGCCGAGGAAGGCCATGTCGTAGTGATAGAAGTCCGCCGTCATGCCGTCGACCGAGGTGACGGCGCGCAGCGCGCAGACGAATTCGTAGGTGCGGCCGTCACCCATCACGCCGACGGTCTGTACCGGCAGAAGCACGGCGAAGGCCTGCCAGATGGCGTCGTAGAGGCCTGCCTTGCGGATCTCGTCGAGATAGATGGCGTCGGCCTCGCGCAGGATCTCCAGCTTTTCCCGCGTGATGCCGCCCGGGCAGCGGATGGCGAGACCAGGGCCCGGGAACGGGTGGCGGCCGATGAAGCTTTCGGGCAGGCCGAGTTCCTTGCCCAGCGCCCGCACCTCATCCTTGAACAGTTCGCGCAGCGGCTCGACCAACTGCATGTTCATGCGCTCGGGCAGACCGCCGACATTGTGGTGCGACTTGATGGTCACCGACGGGCCGCCGGTGAAGGAGACGCTTTCGATGACGTCGGGGTAGAGCGTGCCTTGCGCCAGGAAATCGGCGCCACCGAGCTTCTTGGCTTCTTCCTCGAACACTTCGATGAACAGCCGACCGATGGTCTTGCGCTTCTTCTCGGGATCCACCTCGCCTTCCAGCGCCGAGATGAATTTTTCCGAGGCATCGACCAGGATCAGCGGCAGATTGTAGTGCTGGCGGAACATCGCCACCACGCCCGCGGCCTCGTCCTTGCGCATCAGGCCGTGGTCGACAAGGATGCAGGTCAGTTGGTCGCCAACCGCCTCGTGGATCAGGAGTGCCGCGACCGAGGAGTCCACGCCGCCAGACAGCGCGCAGATGACCTTGCCCTTGCCGACCTGCTTGCGGATGGCCTCGACCGCGTGTTCGCGGTAGGCACGCATCGTCCAGTCGCCTTCGATGCCGGCGATGTTGTGGACGAAGTTCCTGAGCAGCCTGGCGCCGTCAGGCGTGTGCACCACCTCTGGGTGGAACATGATGCCGTACATCTTGCGTTCGACATCGCCGAAAATGGCAAAAGGCGAGCTTTCCGACTTGCCGAACACCTGAAAACCCGGCGGCAAGGCGATGACGCGGTCGCCATGGCTCATCCACACCTGATGGCGCTGGCCGGTCGCCCACAGGCCCTCGAACAGCGGGCTGTCCTTTTCGATCTCGACGAAGGCGCGGCCGAACTCGCGATGGTTGGAACTTTCGGCGACACCGCCCATCTGCACGCACATGGCCATCTGGCCGTAGCAGATGCCAAGCACCGGCACGCCGGCATCGAAGACGATCTGCGGTGCGCGCGGGCTGCCGATCTCAGACGTCGAGGCCGGACCGCCGGACAGGATCACGGCTTTCGGGTTGATGCGCTTGAACGCCGCTTCGGCCGACTGGAACGGCACGATCTCGGAAAAGACGCCAGCTTCGCGGATGCGGCGGGCGATGAGCTGCGTAAACTGGCTGCCGAAATCGACAATCAGGACGGTGTCGGGATGATTGGCTGTTTTCATGGCGAGCGTTTAAAGAAAGAAACGAGTCGGCGCAATGGGTTGCGAGGCTCGCCGTCCACTAAACGCCCGCCTCTCGATCGATCGCCCCCGCCTGCCTCGCGTCGAGCGCCCGCAGCGCATCCATCAGTGCCGCGAACCGCTGCTGGCCGAGACGGGCAATGTAATCCTGTTCGATCTGGAGCTTGATGCGGTCGCCGTCGCGCAGCGCGTCCAGCCCCTTGTGCGTGTAGCGCACAAGTTTGCTGCGGCCGTCCTTCGGGTCGGGCAGACGCTCCAGCACGCCTTCCGTCTCCAACCCATCGAGCAATTGCTGAACCGCTTGTTTGGAGATTGCCGAGCGATCAATCAGGGTCGACTGGCGGGTGCCGACGCGCGGGATATGGCCAAGCAGGGCGGCGCGCGCTTCAGTGAACCAGCCGTGGCCGGCGACGCGCATGGCGGCGGCGAACTCTGCCTGCCAGGCACGGCTTGCCTGCCACAGCCGCCAGCCGATGTGATCGGGCAACGCTTCGGATTTTTCGTCAAGATGCTTGACCAAATTCAATCCACCCTCTAAGTAGTCAAGCATCTTGACTACTTACCCACCTTACGCGGCGATGCCGGTCGAGGCAATCGCCGACTTCACTCAGGAGAAAAACATGACGGCATTGCAAAAGGAACATCTTGCAATCCTCATTCCGGGCACGACCCACGTGTTGGAGCGAAACGGCAAGGAGGCTTACGTCTATTTCGAAAATGAAGGTGCCGCGCACATGCTGCTCGATGACGGCGAGGCGCGCAGCGGGCGATGGCGGATGCTCGATGATGGCTATGTCACAGACTGGGACACGGGTGTGACAGGGCGCTGGACCTTGGACCATGAGCCGGGATCCGTCACCTATGTCAACCGCGACAACGCCGTTCGCTTCAAGATGATCGGGGTGCTGTTCGGTAACGCTAAAAACCTGCCGCGTCAGCGGGTCTGAAATCGATTGCGCCGGAGGCGATCGACTGTTCCAGCAGTTGGACCGCCCCGGCCAGCTTCTCGTCAATGATATGCAGATATTCGGTCCAGTCACCGACGTGCCTGAGATCAGCCGCGCCGTCGGAAATGCCGCGCAGTCCGATCAGGGGCACATCGAACAGCTGGCACGCGCGCAGGCAGGCGAAGGTTTCCATGTCGACCATGTCGGCCGCGATTGTGTCATAGGCCACGCCTGTGATGATCGCACCGCCGGTCGATAGGGTGGCCTGCTTGATCCGCGGAATCCTGAACGGCAGCGGCACGGTCACCGGCAGGTCGAGAAACGGCGTCGCGCCTTTCTCGAAGCCGAGCGGCGATGCATCGATGTCGCGATAGCTGACGGAGACGGCCTGATAGACTTCGGTTTGTTCGAGCATCCGGCTGCCGGCTGAGCCCAGCGATACGACGATATCCGGCAAGGCTTTTTCAGACTTCAACCGGGAGAGTTCGGCGCCGAGCCGCACACCTGCCTCGACCGGGCCGACGCCCGTCATCAGCGGCGAGAACAGCCGCTGCAAATGCGGGCCGTATTCGGCCTGCACCGCCATGACGAAGAGGACGCCCTTGCCGCCGATTCGCACAACGTTGCCGGTCACGACGATCCCTCCTGCTTGCCTATGCTATTGCCACCGGCGCAGCCGGGGACCCGCTGCCTCCGGCAGCTCCCCGGTTCGAGCCCTTTGAAAGGTCCACCGGACCTTTCAATTCGCCTTCGGCGAACCCGGCTCTCACCCCGCGATCCCGTCACGGCCGACCACCGTCATCATCGTGCCGGTCATTGTGGCGATCAGCTTGGCCTCGCCGTCGGCGGCGAAGGCATAGGCCTGGCCATCGGCGACGATGATGGTGCGGCCGGGCTTGGTCACCGATCCACGGAAGAGGAAACGCTCGCCGCGGCCCGGCGCCAGCAGGTTGACCTTGAACTCGATGGTCAGCACGCCCGAATTTTCCGGCATCAAGGAAAAGGCCGCGTAACCGCAGGCCGAGTCCAATGCCGTCGAGATGACGCCAGCATGCAGAAAGCCGTGCTGCTGGGTCAGTGCGGCCGAATAAGGCATCTCGATCTCGATGATGCCGGGGGTCACCAATGTCAGTTCGGCGCCGATCGTGGCCATCGCCTGCTGGCGCGCGAAAGACGACCTGACGCGATCCTCATAATCCGGAGCCGGTACGATCTTTGCTGCCATCGCCTTTGCCTTCGTTTGCCTGGCAAAGCTTATTGCAGAGGGATAGGCGGCAGGCAATCTCATTTGCTGCACTGCAACAATCCGTCTCGTCGGCAGTCATGGTTGGGGGGCCGGAGATTACTGGGGTCCGGCAGGGCTCAGTTGGTCCGGCGCAGCGCGCAGAAATAAAAACCGTCTGTTCCGCTCAGCAATGGCGACAGTGAAATGTCACCGGCGGAGCCGATCCGTGCGGCCGCCTCGTGGCCTGGAAAATGGCCATTCCACAACGCGCGGTGGTCAACGGGCACATAGCTGCTGTGGCGCTCGCGAAACGCCGCGACCTGCTCGCCATTCTCCTCGTCGAAGACAGAGCAGGTGATGTAGGCCAGCAGGCCGCCGGGTTTGACATAGGCTCGTGCGGCATCAAGGATCGCCGACTGTTCGCCCTTGCGGGCGTCGAGCTGTCTCTGCGTCAGCCGCCATTTGGCGTCGGGGCGGCGGCGCCAGGTGCCGCTGCCGGTGCAGGGTGCGTCGACCAACACCACGTCCATATGGTTGGCCAGCGGGGCAAGTTCGGCCGGCTTGGTGACCACCTGCACATTACGATTTTCCGAGCGGCGGATGCGGTCGAAGATCGGCGCCAGCCGCGCCTTTTCGGCGTCATGGGCAAATACCTGGCCTGTATTGTCCATCGCGGCCGACAGCGCCAGCGTCTTGCCGCCGGCGCCAGCGCAGAAGTCGAGCACCTGCATGCCAGCCTCGGCGCCGGCAAGGGCGGCCGCTATTTGCGAGCCTTCGTCCTGGACTTCGAACCAGCCCTTCTGGAAGGCGGGCTCAGCCTGCACATTCGGATGCCTGCCGTCGCCATCGATGGGCGGAATGCGGATGCCATTTGGCGCGATTCGCGCCGCCTTCGCGCCGGTATCCGCCAGTTCGGCCAGCACCTTGTCGCGATTGGCCTGCAGCGTGTTGACCCTGATGTCGAGCGGAGGACGTTTCGCCAGTGCCGCGCCCTCCTCGACCCATGTCTCGCCGAAAGCCCGTTCGAAAAGCTTTTCGCACCAGTCGGGGATGTCGGCCCGCACCGCGGGCGGCGCGTCGGCAAGCCGGCGTCCGGCGATTGCCTGGAGCTCGGTGGCACTGAGCAGCGGCGGCGCGAATTTGTCGCCATCAAGCGCGTTGTTGAGCGACTGCGCCGTCTGGCTCCATTCGAGCAGCAGAGCGCCGAAGCCGACGGCGCGTGGTGTGTCGTCGCCGAGCAACCAGCCGGCGGAGCGCTTGTGGCGCAGCGCGTCGTAGACGATGTTGCCGATCGCGGCGCGATCACCGCCACCGGCGAAGCGATGTGACAGGCCCCAATCCTTCAGCGCATCGGCCACCGGCCGGTGACGCCTGCCAATGTCCTCCAGCACTTCGATGGCCGCAGCCAGCCGTCCGCCCAGTCGCATTCGTCATTCCATCAAATCGAGCACATCATCTCTCGGCTGCTCTTAGAGCCTTTCACGTCCGGATTGAACCCCGCTTCCATCCCACGACGGCAATCCCGACCGAGGCAAGCGAATCCACCCGACGACTAAATATCTCTCTGTCCGGTTAACAGCAGATCGGCAAATAGATGCAAGATCTCTAATGTTCGTAACTGGCGACTGCAACCATGGTTTGTGACGCAACCGCTCTGCTTTCCAAGTTTTTCCGTTGGGAATACTCTCCACACCATGATTCGCGGCGCGGAAAACGCGGACCGGCGGATCGCTACGAGGAGAGGGCAATGAAAACTTATCTGGCGGAAGTTCTAGGCACATTTCTGTTGGTGTTCATAGGCACGGCGTCGGTGGTGACGGGCGGCTTCGGCGGCGCGCTGCCGCTCGGCCAGGAAGGCATCGGTCTGGCATTCGGCATCGGCCTTATCGCCGCGGCCTATGCGATCGGCCCGATTTCGGGCGCGCATCTCAATCCGGCGGTGACGCTCGGCGTCTTCCTTGCCGGCCGGCTGCCGGCCAAGGACGTCATACCCTACTGGATCGCGCAGATCATCGGCGCCATCCTGGCTTCGCTGGCGTTGTGGATCATCGTTTCCGGTCAAGCCGGCGGCCACACTGGCGGCTTCGGCGCCAATGGCTGGGATGTGACGAAATGGGGCATGAGCTCGGCATTCCTGTGGGAGCTGATCGGCACCTTCACCTTCGTCACGGTGATCCTCGGCGTTACCGCTGAAAAGCACTCGACGGCGTTTGCCGGGCTGGTCATCGGCCTGACGCTGGCCGGCATCCACTTCGCCATGATCCCGGTCACCGGCACCTCGGTCAATCCGGCGCGCTCCATTGGTCCGGCGCTGTTTTCGGGCGGTGCTGCACTCAGCCAGCTCTGGCTGTTCATCGTCGCTCCGCTGATCGGCGGCGCCATTGCCGGCGTCGTCGCCAAGGCGCGCATCTTCGAAAAGGATTGATTCTAAAACCCGAATGCAAAAGGCGCGGACCACGGGTCCGCGCCTTTTTGTTGGTCCTTGGCTCGGATCAGCCGGCGATGTCGAAGCGGTCGGCGTTCATCACCTTGGTCCACGCCGCGACGAAATCCTTGACGAATTTCTGCCCGGCGTCGCCGGATCCGTAGACTTCGGCAAGCGCGCGCAGCTGCGCATGCGAGCCGAAGATCAGATCGGCGCGGGTACCGGTCCACTTCACGGCCTTGGTCTTGCGGTCCCGAGCCTCGTACACCTCTTCCGAACCTGGAACAGAGCCGGCTGCCGGATCCCAGACCGTGCTCATCGAGAGCAGGTTGACGAAGAAGTCGTTGGTCAAAGTGCCCGGCCTGTCGGTGAACACGCCGTGCTTTGACCCGCCGGTGTTGGCGCCGAGAACGCGCAACCCGCCGACCAGCACCGTCATCTCCGGGGCAGTCAATGCCAGCAGCTGTGCCCGGTCGACCAGCATCGCTTCGACCGACATGGGCTGCTTGCCCCTGACATAGTTGCGGAAGCCGTCGACTTTCGGCTCGAGTGCCGCGAAGGAGTGCACGTCCGTCTGCTCCTGCGCAGCGTCCATACGGCCTGGCGTGAACGGCACCTTCACCTCATGGCCACCGTCCTTCGCTGCCCTCTCGACCGCGGCAACGCCGCCGAGAACGATCAGGTCGGCGAGCGAGACCTTCTTGTCGCCGGCATGTGCCGCGTTGAACTCCTTCTGGACGGCTTCGAGCTTGGCAAGCACCTTCGACAGCTCGGCCGGCTGGTTGACCTCCCAGTCCTTCTGCGGCGCCAAGCGGATGCGGGCGCCGTTGGCGCCGCCGCGCTTGTCGGAATTGCGGAACGTCGAGGCCGACGCCCAGGCGGTCGAGACCAGTTCGGAGACCGACAGACCCGAGGCCAGGATCTTCGCCTTCAGCGATGCGATATCCTGCTCGCTGACCAGTTCATGATCGAGCGCCGGGATCGGGTCCTGCCAGATCAGCTCTTCCTTCGGCACCAACGGGCCGAGATAGCGCACCACCGGACCCATGTCACGGTGGGTCAGCTTGAACCAGGCGCGGGCGAAGGCGTCGGCGAACTGATCCGGATTCTGATGGAACCGTCGCGAGATCTTCTCATAGGCCGGGTCGAAGCGCAGCGCGAGATCGGTGGTCAGCATGGCCGGCGCGCGGCGCTTCGAGGGATCATGCGCGTCCGGCACCGTGCCGGCGCCGGCGCCGCCCTTGGGCGTCCACTGATGGGCGCCGGCCGGGCTCTTCGTCAGCTCCCATTCGTAGTTGAAGAGATTGTCGAAGAAGTTGTTGCTCCATTTGGTCGGCGTCGTCGTCCAGGTCACCTCGAGACCCGAAGTGATGGCGTCGCCTGCAATGCCGGTGGCGTACTTGCTTGACCAGCCGAGACCCTGTGCCTCGATGCCGGCGCCTTCGGGTTCGGCGCCCACCAGTGAGGCATCGCCGGCGCCGTGGGTCTTGCCGAAGGTGTGGCCGCCGGCGATCAGCGCCACGGTTTCCTCGTCGTTCATCGCCATGCGGCCGAAGGTTTCCCGGATGTCGCGCGCCGAGGCCAGCGGATCGGGCTTGCCGTTCGGCCCCTCAGGATTGACGTAGATCAGGCCCATCTGCACGGCGCCGAGATGGCCCTGAAGTTCGCGGTCGCCGGAGTAACGCTCGTCGCCGAGCCATTTCGTTTCGGAGCCCCAATCCACGTCCTGTTCCGGCTCCCAGACGTCGGCGCGCCCGCCGGCGAAGCCGAAGGTCTTGAAGCCCATCGATTCCAGCGCGACGTTGCCGGTGAGGATCAGCAGGTCGGCCCAGGAAATCTTACGGCCATATTTCTGCTTGACCGGCCAAAGTAGGCGGCGCGCCTTGTCGAGATTGGCATTATCCGGCCAGCTGTTGAGCGGAGCGAAACGCTGCTGGCCCGCTCCGGCGCCACCGCGGCCGTCGCCGATGCGATAGGTGCCGGCGCTGTGCCAGGCCATGCGGATGAACAGAGGACCGTAATGGCCGAAATCGGCCGGCCACCAATCCTGGGAATCCGTCATCACCTGGTGGAGGTCCTTGATCACCGCATCGAGGTCGAGACTCCTGAATTCCTTGGCGTAGTCGAAGTCCTCACCCATAGTGTCCGACAGGCTGGACTGCTGGTGGAGAACACCGAGATCGAGCTGGTTCGGCCACCAGTCGCGGTTGGTCCTGCCGGCGGATCCATGCGCCACAGGGCATTTGCCCGCGCTGTTGTCGTCGGTTTTCGCGTCCATCTTACTGCTCCGATTTTGCCGAGGTTTGATTTTGCCGAGATTTTTGCGGGCGGCCAAGCGACCGCACCAATCTGGAATGGTTCCAGACTAGGCCGCATTCGCGATAAAAACAAATTGCCTTTCCTGTTCATTTCGATAGGATTTTCTTATGATAGGCTTGACTGTCCGGCAGATGCATTACTTCGACGCGCTGGCGCAGACGCTGCATTTCGGGCGGGCGGCAAAGCTCGCCGGGGTCAGCCAGCCGGCGCTGTCCTCGCAAATCGCGGAAATGGAGCAACGGCTGAACTGCCGGCTGTTCGAACGCGGCGGCAAGTCGGTCCGCATGACGGACGATGCGGTCGCGCTCCTGCCGCGCATCGAACGCATCCTTGCCGACATACGCGATGTCGAAACGACGGCCCGGCGCGGCCGCACGGCCATGGAGGGCCGCTTCCGGCTGGGTATCATCCCGACCGTCGCGCCCTACCTTCTGCCGCGCGCCCTGCCCGAACTGAAAAAGCATTTTCCGGCCTTGCTGCTCGAACTGCGCGAGGCGGTCACCACTTCCTTGGTCGAGGACGTCGCATCGCGGAAGCTCGATGCCTTCATCGCCGCACTTCCGCTCGATCATCCCGGGCTGATCACCGAAGCGCTGTTTCCCGACAGGTTCTTCCTCGCCGTGCCGGCAGGCGATCCGGCCTTTGCCTCGCCGCCGGTTCCGCCCGAAAGCCCGGCACTGGAAAGGCTGATGCTGCTGGAGGAAGGGCATTGCCTGCGCGAACAGGCGCTGGCCGTCTGCGGCAATGTGCGTCCGGTAGCGATGGCGAGCTACGGCGCCACCAGCCTGACCACGCTCCTACAGATGGTGGCGCATGGGCTCGGCGTCACGCTCATCCCCGAAATGGCCACGGGGCCAGCCGGCACCATCCCCGACCTCAAGATCGTGCCGTTCCAGGAGCCGATGCCGCAACGCATGATCTGCCTCGCCTGGCGGCGCAACAATGCTAGGCACGATGAATGCGTGGAATTGGCCAAGATTATCCGCAACCTGGGAGCGGCGATGCTGGCGGCGTGAGAAGCGTGCTTGATGGCAAGCCGCGGAGCGTCCAGCCCGAACACTGCTGTCGACCCGACCCTAGGAAGCCGTCGCACTGGCGCGCGTCTCGTTCTGCTTGGGACGTAGCAGAAAATAGAACGCGACGATGTGCGTGATCATCAGCAGCGGCACGTAGATGACCGAGATCGCGTAGGTGGCGCCCAGCAGTCCTGCGTGGGCAGGGAGATCGGCCTGGATGGCGTGGTAATAGTCGACGATGAGGTCGACCATGCCGACGACGTTGAAGGCGACGACGAACGCCCAGAACAGCTGGCGTACCTTCACGGTGAGCAGCGCCAGCATGGCCAGCATGCCGGTTGCGAAGTCGCCATAGGCGGCAAAGGTGGCGAAGCTGGCGGGCAGATCGGGGCTGACGATGCCCGGAAGGATGAAGACGAGCCCGAAGAAGCGGAAGCTGTGCAGCGTGGCGATCGCACGTTGCGCCGCGACCCCGTCCATCGACTTGAGCCGGGGCCAGATGTACGCGCCGAAGCAAAGCAGCCACGCGACATAGCCTAGAACAAGATGGGTCTGGAAAATGGCTTCCGTCGACATTCTGGTTCTCCTGTGAGCCGTTGATCTACGCGGCCTCGAAGACGGCGGTCAGGATGCCGAGCCGGCCTTCCGCGAGATTTCGTCCCAGGTTGGCGGTAAGCTCAGCGAAGTCTGGTCCCATCACCACGCCGAGATTTGGCGAAGGCGGCGGACCCGACGCACGCAACTGCCGGAACCAGGCCTTGGCCACCTCGGTGTCGTCTTGCCATGCCAGCACACGGAAGCCGGCCGGTTCGATCGCCTCGCGCGTCGCGTCGGCTGTCAGGAGGAAGCTCGTCGCTGTCGTTCGCGCCCAGGGGAGCGGATAATGCGGCTCGCCCTCGCCCAACACGACGTCAAAGGTGGCAAATCTGCCGCCTGATTTCAAAACACGCCGGATCTCGCTGTAGAGTCGCGCCCGGTCGGAGATGTTCATCGCCACATGCTGTAGCAACACGATGTCGAAACGGCCATCATCGAACGGAAGCTCCAATGCGCTGGCGGTCTGGAACGACAATTGCCCGCTCTGCCCCGTGCGCTTGGTCAGGTAGCGCGCGGCATCCACGAAAGGGTCGCTGAGATCGACGCCAGTAACCCGACAGCCATAGGTCGCGGCCAGAAAGCGCGCCGGCCCGCCAATGCCCGAGCCGACGTCCAGAACTGACATGCCCGCGGCGATGCCCGCCAATTGGGCAAGCTCCGCGGTCGCGGCAAGGCCACGGGTGTGGAATTGGTCGAGAACGCCTAATTGCTGTGGCGTGAGAAGCTGATCCTCCGGGCCGAGGGCAGCCAGCACCGTCTTCAGCCGCTCAGTCAGGCCGGTCGCGCGATAGTGGTCGCGCACGCCATCAAGTCCATCGGTCATTGCAGGATGTCTCCAGGGTTCATCCCCTACTTAGACCCGCTTCCATAATTCGACTATCCGGTATAATCACAACAACCTATGAAGCAGAACTACACAGTTCGGCACGGTGCCCTGGAGGGCGTCGAGGTGTTCCTGGCTGTCGCCAGGCACCGCAACTTCCGCCGCGCCGCCGCCGATCTTGGCGTGACGCCGTCCGCCGTGAGCCAGGCGGTGCGTGCGCTGGAAGCGCGCATCGGTGCGGCGCTGTTTGTCCGCACGACACGGAGCGTCGGTTTGACCGAGGCCGGTCAGCGGTTCCTCGACCGCGCCGGCCCTGCCTTCGAGGAGATCGTCGCCGCCGGCGAGGCGGCGCGCGATGTCGGCCAACGGCCGACTGGTCTGCTGCGCCTGTCAGTGCCCCGCGCTGTCGTGCCGTTGATCCTGGAGCCGGTGATCGCGTCGTTCTGCCAGGCCTATCCCGAAGTCGAACTGGAGATCGCTGCGAGTGACGAGATGGTCGATCTGGCCGCCGGGGGGTTCGATGCCGGCATCCGCCTCGGCCAGTTCGTCGCCACCGACATGGTCGCGGTGCGGCTCACTCCGTCGTTTTCGTTCGTGGTCGTCGGCAGCCCTGACTATCTCGAGCGCCACGGCTACCCCGAGCGCGTCGACGACTTGCGTCACCACGCCTGCTTGCGCCTGCGCCGCTCGAACGGTGCCATCGCGCCCTGGACGTTCGTCGACGGCAACGAGGCAATCGAGGCGATGATTTCAGGCCCGCTGATCGCGCACGATTATCCGACGCTGCTCGGCGCCGCGATACGAGGGATTGGGCTGGCGCAGATCCCTCGGCCCGTCGCCGAGGGTCCGATAGAGCAAGGAAAACTCAAGCCCGTGCTGGACAGCATCGCCGCCACGACGCCGGGCGTCTTCCTCTATCATCCCGGCAAGCGCCAGATCCTGCCGAAGCTGCGCGCCTTCATCGACCACCTCAAATCCGCGGTCTGAGGTAACGAAGATGTTGGTCCCCTTGGCGCTTCCTCTGCTCACGCCGTCTTCTGCGTCACCAGTCCCAATTCCTCGACCATAGCCTGACGCATCAGAAATTTTTGCGGCTTGCCGGTCACCGTCATCGGCAATTCGGTGCGGAAGCGGATGTGGCGCGGGATTTTGTAGTGGGCGATCTGGCCGGCGCAGAAGTTTTTGATCTCCTGTTCTGTGGCGATCTGGCCGGGCTTGAGCACGATCCAGGCGCAAAGCTCTTCGCCATATTTGGCATCGGGAATGCCGAACACCTGCACTTCCCGGACCTTGGGATGGCGGTAGAGGAATTCCTCGACCTCTCTGGGATAGACGTTCTCGCCGCCACGGATGACCATGTCCTTGACCCGGCCGACGATGTTGCAATAGCCCTCCGCGTCTATTGTCGCGAGGTCGCCGGTGTGCATCCAGCCGTCGCTATCGATCGCCTCACGGGTCTTTTCCTCGTCGTCCCAATAGCCCTTCATCACCGAATAGCCGCGTGTGCAGAGTTCGCCCGGCGCGCCGACGGCGACGGTGGCGCCATCGGCATCGACCGCTTTGACCTCCACATGAGGGTGGACGCGCCCGACCGTGGAGACGCGCTTTTCCAGGGGATCGTCGACGCCGCTCTGGAACGATACCGGGCTGGTCTCGGTCATGCCGTAGGCGATGGTCACCTCGGACATATGCATCAGCGACACCACCTTCTTCATCACCTCGATCGGGCATGGCGAGCCGGCCATGATGCCGGTGCGCAGGCTGGAGAGATCGAAGGTCGCGAAATCCGCATGGTCGAGCATGCCGACAAACATGGTCGGCACGCCGTAGAGCCCGGTGCAGCGCTCCTGCGCCACGGCTTTCAGCGTCGCACCGGGGTCGAACCCTTCGCCTGGGAACACCATGGTCGCCCCCTTCGACACACAGCCCATCGTGCCCATCGACATGCCGAAGCAGTGATAGAGCGGCACCGGGATGCAGAGCCGGTCGTCGACGGTGAGCCTGATCGCCGAGGTAACGAAATTGCCGTTGTTGACAATGTTGTTGTGCGTCAGCGTCGCGCCCTTGGGTGCTCCGGTCGTGCCCGAGGTGAACTGGATGTTGATGGCATCGTTCGGTTTCAGCCCCTCGGAGATGCGGTCCAGGCTGTCGTGCTCGTCGCGGCCGGCCATGGCCAGCACGTCGCCGAAATTGAACATGCCAGGCGAGTTGTCCTCGCCCATGCGGATGACGATCTTCAGCGCCGGCAGTTTTTGCGCCTTGAGCTTGCCGGGCGTGGCCTTCGCTATCTCCGGCGCCAGTGTCTCGATCATGCCGAGATAGTCCGAGGTCTTGAAGCTGGCCGCCGTCACCAGAGCCTTGCAGCCGACCCTGTTCAGGGCATAGTCCAGTTCGGTCAGCCTGTAGGCCGGGTTGATGTTGACCAGGATCAGACCGACGCGGGCGGTGGCGAACTGCGTCACCAGCCATTCCCAGCGGTTGGGCGACCAGATGCCGACACGGTCGCCTTTTTCCAGGCCCAGCGCCAGGAAGCCGGCGGCCAGCGCATCCACCGTGTCCGACAGTTCGCTCCAGGTGAAGCGCTTGTCCTGGCCGACAAAGACGGCGGCATCGAGCGTGCCATATTTGCTGACGGTGTCGGAGAACAGCGCCGGGATAGTCTTGTCCAGCAGCGGCACCTTGCGCTCGCCCGAGACATGCGCCCTGCCGTCGACGGGTGCGATAAAGACGCCGCCGGCGCGCGCGCCGCGCCCGCGCAGATTGGTGGCGTTCTTCAGCTCGTCGAGATTGACCGGCATGGCTGTTTCCTCCCAGCACGACCCAAGCCTATCAGCCTGCCGGGACGGTGGAAATCCCGCCGATGGTACTGGAGTCCCTCCCTCTTGAGGGGAGGGTGGACAGCCGCCGAAGGCGGATGGACGGGTGGGGTCCTTGCGGCAGTGCTCGGCGTGAGGCGACCCTCCCCTCAAGCGAGAGGGAGGGCGCTCATCTTCGCGGCTATGTCGCGCAAGAGGGCTTCATCCAGCGCGGCACGAGGCTTCTTCGATGCGACTAGGCAGGCCTGCGACTTCAAGACGACGCCATCGCCCAGCACCTTGAGATGATTGGCGCGCAACGTCGAGCCTGTCGTGGTGATGTCGACGATGACATCGGCAAGCCCAGCCGCCGGCGCGCCTTCGGTGGCACCTAAGCTCTCGACGATGCGATAGACCTGGATACCGTGCTTCTGCGAGAAGAATTGCTGGGTCAGCCGCCAGTATTTGGTGGCGATCCTGAGCCGGCGGCCATGGCGCTGGCGGAAATCGGCGGCGACGTCGTCGAGATCGGCCATGCTGTCGACGTCGAGCCAGATCTCTGGCACCGCCACCACGACATCGGCATGGCCGAAGCCGAGGCGGGCGACGATTTCCGCACGCGCCTCCCAGTCGGCCAGATTTTCCCGCACCAGATCCTCGCCGGTGATGCCGAGATCGACCGCGCCCTGGCCGATCTCGCCAGCAATCTCGGAAGCCGACAGGAAGGCGATTTCGACATTTTCCAGGCCCTCGACGCGGGCGTGATATTTGCGCTGGTCGCCAGGCAGGGTGAGGGTGAGGCCGGCTCTGGCCAGCACTTCCAACGCCTGCTCCTTCAGCCGGCCTTTCGACGGGATCGCCAGTGTGATCATGGTGCCGTCTCCCGCAACGCCTCGATGCGGTCGAGCCAAACCGAAAAGCCGACGCCGGGTATCGCAGTCTTTGCGCCAAGCAGTGTCAGCAACCGGTCGTAACGGCCGCCGCCGGCCAGGGGACGTTCGCCGTCCTGCGCGGCGATTTCAAAGACCACACCGGTATAGTAGTCGAGGGGGCGCCCGAAGGCGGCATCGTAGCGGATTCTTCCCGCCGGCAGGCCATGCGCCTCGATCGCCCGGGCACGGGCCGCGAATTTTTCCAGCGCGGCGCCCAAGGAAAGCCCTGCACCGGCGGCAAAGCTTTCCAGCGCCTGCGCCGCGCCATCGAGCGGCACGTCGATCGCCAGGAAAGTCTTCAGCGCAGCAAAGGCCTCGTTCGACAGCCGCACGCTGCGCAATTCGGCTTTCTCGATCAGTCGCCGCGCAATGTCCGACGGCGACCGACCGGCCGATGCAGACAGGCCGGCCTCCTCCATGCCGCCGGCGATGTAAGCGGAAAGACCTTCGAGATCACCGTCGAGGACAAGGGCGGCGACGGGGCCGGAGAGTTGGCTGTTGCGCGGCGGATTGGCGAGGTCGGCGAGTGCGGCCTCAAGCATCGGCGCCGAGCCGAAGGCGCGGGCCAGCCGCATGCGCCAGCCGCGTGGCAGGCCAAGGGCGGCGAGCACCGCCTCGAAAATCGCCTGGTCACCCAGCGTGATTGCCAGGGACCGGCCCGGCAGCACCAGCGACAGCAGGGCGTGCGCATCGGCCACCGAGCGGGCGTCGGCCTCAGCGGTGTCGCGGTCGCCGAGATCCTCGATGCCGGCCTGGAAGAACTCGTTGCCGCCTTCGCGGCGCTGCCGAAACACCTCGCCCAGATAGGAATAGCGGCGCGGCGTGCCGGCCTGCGAACTTATGTGGTCGAGACAGACCGGAATGGTGAATTCCGGCCGCAGGCACAGCGTCTGCCCGGTCTCGCTCTCGGTGAGGAAAATGCGGCGCCGCAAATCCTCGCCGGCCATGTCGAGAAAGGGATCGGCCGGCTGCAGCACGGCGACCTCGACAGCGTGCGTGTCGCGCGTGGCAAAGAGGCTGATGATGTCGGCCGATATTGCGGGGTAGGGGGAGGTCATGGATCGGATGGGCGCGAGGCGCCACCCTTCACACGGTCAGCGGCCTGCGCCGCCAAGATCTTCTTCACCTCGGCGACCAATTCACCTTCCGCCACCGTTACCTGAGCCGGGCGGGCGGCGCGCCATTCGGCGTTGTCGGTGATCTCCGCCGACATGCGCGCGCCTTCGATCAGGTCCTTGATCTGCAGCTCGCCCTTGGCGCGCTCGTCGCCGCCCTGAATGATTGCGACGGGGCAGCCGCGCCGGTCGGCATATTTGAGCTGCGCCTTCATGCCGGCGCCGCCGAGATACATTTCCGAACGGATGCCGGCGGCACGCAGCTGCGCCACCATCTTCTGGTAGCGGCCGAGGCTTTCCGTGTCCTTGTCCATGACCAGCACGACGACCGGCGCGATCACATCGGCGCTGTCCAGCTTGCCGAGGTTCTTCAGCGCCGTCATCAGCCTGCTAACGCCGATCGAGAAACCGGTCGCCGGCACCGGTTCGCCGCGAAAGCGCGAGACCAGGCCGTCATAGCGACCGCCGCCACCGACCGAGCCGAAGCGCACGATCTGGCCGTCCTCATTGGGGATTTCGGCGAGAAGCTCGGCCTCGAAGACCGGACCGGTGTAGTATTCGAGGCCGCGGACGACGGATAGGTCAATCGTAACTTTGTTAATCGCGACCTTTACACTATCACTGCCGTAGCCAGCCGCTTGTGCTAAGGCGGCTATTTTTGAAAGTTCGTCATAGGCTTCGTAACCAACTCCACCCGTCGCAAAGATATGCGCATGTTCCGGAAACTGATTTTCAATCTGGACGAAAAGTGAGTCCAAATAGCCTAGCGCGCTAGCGTTCTCCCAGCCGAATTTCTCGATACGCTGCAACGCGTCAGCGCTAGCCGAACCTGAGATACCTAAGTCATCTCGTCGGATCGTCTCAAACCTAGGTTTCTTCTGATCGTCGGAGGCGATTGCAATCGATATTTCATCCTTGTTACGCTCGAACTTTAAGATCGGCTCCAAGCAGCTAATCTGTTCGTCACTTAACCCAGCGCCCTTCGTAAAGTCACCGCTCTCGTCTAGCCGACCCAATCCCAGCAGAGCACGAACTCCGTCCGCCCCAACCTTGTCCAGCTTGTCTATCGCGCGCAGCACTGTCAGCCGGCGCCCGGCATTATGGTCGCCGCCGAGGCCAATCGCCTCAAGTACACCGTCGAACAGTTTGCGGTTGTTAACACGCACGATGTAGTCGCCGCGCTTGATGCCGAGCGCCTCCATGACGTCAGCCATCATCATTGCCATCTCCGCATCCGCGGCCGCTCCGGCCACGCCGTTCGGTGTGCCGATCGTGTCGGCATCGAACTGCATGAACTGGCGGAAGCGGCCTGGGCCTGGCTTCTCGTTGCGGAACACCCAGCCGGAGCGGTAGCTGCGATAGGGTTTCGGCAGGCGCTCGTAGTTCTCGGCGACGAAGCGCGCCGTCGGCGCGGTCAGGTCATAGCGCAGCGACAGCCATTGGTCGTCATCGTCCTGGAACGAGAAAACGCCTTCGTTCGGCCGGTCCTGGTCGGGCAGGAATTTGCCGAGCGCGTCGGTGTATTCGATCAGCGGCTGGTCGGCCGGTTCGAAACCATAGAGTTCATAGACCGAGCGGATCGTCGCCATCATCTTTTCGACGGCGCGGATATCCTCGGCGCTGCGGTCGGCAAAACCGCGCGGCAGCCGCGCTTTCGTCTTTTCCGATTTGTCGGCCATGAGATGGGTCTTTTTGCTAAGTAAATGACGACTTATTTCGAGTGGGCGTGTCCTAACCGAAGCAGCTTGGTGCGGCAAGGGTCAGCGACGGTGAGTGCCTTGCAGACGGCGTGAGCGACCTTGGAACACTCCTCATCCGGCCGCTTCGTGGCCATCTTCTCCACGAGGGGAAGATAAAAGGAGCTCTACTTCGGCCGCTTGAAAGCCTTCCGCTCCTTCTCGACCTCCTTGCGACAAACGCAGCCCTCGAGATGGTCGTTGACCAGGCCCATGGCCTGCATGAAGGCATAGACCGTGGTCGGGCCGACAAAACTCCAGCCGCGCTTCTTCAGTTCCTTCGAAATCCGGACCGAGACCGCGGTCGTCGGGTTGGCGCGCAGATGGGCGAGGTCGACGATCCGTGGCCGCTCGTCCTTGCCGGGTTCGAACTTCCAGAACCAGGCGGCCAGCGAACCGAATTCATCGACCATTTCGCGGGCGCGCTTGGCGTTGTTGATGGTCGAGACGATCTTGCCGCGATGGCGGATGATGCCGGCATTGCCGAGCAGGCGTTCGACATCCTTGTCGGTGAAGGCGGCGACCTTGTCGAAGTCGAAGCCGGCGAAGGCCTCGCGAAAATTCTCGCGCTTGCGCAGGATGGTCAGCCACGACAGGCCCGATTGGAAGCCTTCAAGGCAGATCTTTTCGAACAGCCTGCGATCGTCGGCCACCGGCCGGCCCCATTCATTGTCATGATAATGCAAATAGTCGGGCAGATTGCCGTGCCAGAAGCAGCGCGCGACCCCGTCGGGACCGGCGAGCAGGCCGGTGTTTTCTTTGCTCATTGCGAAAAATCCATCCGTTAATGCGCTTTTGCGCCGCTTTTACCGTGGCTTTACCAGATTCCTGAACCCTGCGGTAACCACACCAAAAGGTTTACCGACACTTCCGCATTTTACGCATTCCGATTCATGTTTCGGTTGCTGCTTACGCGCCAATGATCGCTGAACCGGGGCTCGTTTCCACCCGGTTGTATCAGACGATCAAGGTGCGTTCCGATGAAGAGAGTTTTGTTTTCCGTGCTCGGCGCCATGGCTGTGTTCGCCTCTGGTGTCACGCCCTCAACCGCCGGCGACCGCTACGCCGACAGGCCGCCGGTGATGGTGAGCCCCGATCTTTCCGCCCCCTGGGTGCTGCAGCTTGGCCGCGCACCCGGCATCGTGCGGCAGAACCGCCAGGTCGCGCAACCGACGCAGCCCGACCGGGTGCAGACGGCCGCCGTGCAGGCACCGGCCAAGCGCATGGTCATGCGCCCGCAGATCAACCCGGTCTACCTGCCGCAAGAAGTCGCCTATGACGGTCCGCAAAAGCCGGGCACGATCGTCATCGATACGACGCAGAATTTCCTCTTTCTGGTCGAAAAGAACGGCAAGGCGCGGCGCTATGGCGTTGGCACCGGCAAGCCGGGCTTCGAATGGTCGGGCACGCACAAGATCACCAACAAACGCGAATGGCCGGACTGGCGCCCGCCGGCGCAGATGATCAAGCGCGAGGCCGCCAAGGGCCGTTACCTGCCGACCTATCTAGCCGGCGGCATCGAGAACCCGCTCGGTGCCCGTGCGCTCTATCTCGGCACGACGGAATACCGCATCCACGGCACCAACCAGCCCTGGACGATCGGCGGCGCGGTGTCGTCGGGCTGCATCCGCATGCGCAACGAGGACGTGGTCGACCTTTACGAACGGGTCAATGTCGGAACCACGGTCGAGGTGATATGATCGTTTTCGCGAATCACCTGATCCGGAAATACATCGTTTCCTGAGGTCGGAAGGAATACGGGGGACGGGCCGTATGGGGATGCGGCCAGTCGAGAAGGGCAGCACGGGAAACCGCGCTGCCCTTTCTTTTTGATCGGCGTCCAGTGCCCGCGACGCGTCGTTGCGTCGCGCAAAAGGCATGGCGGTTCGCTTTCGTGCTGCCATTTTCGATGTTCTTTTGCTATGTCGGCGCCAACGAAAGAGAAGAGTCCCCATGTCCCTGTCCGACGACAACCGCTATCTCAAGGGCGGCCCGGTTGCCCAGCGCATCATCGCCGCCGTGCGCGAGGATGCGGCGATAGCCAAAGCCGAGGGTTTTCCACCCAAGCTGATCTCGATCACCGTCGGCGATACAGATGCGGTGGATGTCTATGTGCGCAACCAGCGTGCCAAGGCCCAGCTCGCCGGCATCGATTTCGAGGAGCGGCGTTTTCCCGCCACCATCACCTCGGGCGAACTGGAAGCGGCGATCCACGGCCTGAACGCCGATCCGCGCGTCACCGGCATCATCATCCAGCGGCCGGTGCCGGCGCATATCCCGATCAAGACGCTGCAGGCGGCCGTGCATCCGCTCAAGGACGTCGAAGGCATGCATCCGGCCTCGATCGGCAACATCGTCTACAACCAGCTCGATCTCGCGCCCTGCACGGCGGCTGCCTCGGTCGAGCTGCTCAAGGAAACCGGCCTCGATCTCAAGGGGCTGGAAGTCGTCATCGTCGGCCATTCGGAAATCGTCGGCAAGCCGATCGCCTTCCTCCTGATGAGCGAAGGCGCGACGGTGACGGTCTGCCATCACATGACGCGGTCGGTCGCAGCGCATGCGCGCCGCGCCGATGCGCTGTTCGTCGCCGTGGGCAAGCCGCGGCTGATCAAGGCCGACATGGTCAAACCTGGGGCTGCCGTCATCGACATCGGCATCAATTCGGAAATCGGACCTGATGGGACGAGCCGCATCGTCGGCGACGTCGACACCGAAAGCGTACGCGAGGTTGCGTCCTGGATCACGCCGGTGCCTGGCGGCGTCGGCCCGATCACCGTGGCGATCCTGCTGCGCAACACGATGGTGGCGCTCAGCCGGCAGCGCGCGCATTACGAGGCGACTTACGGCACGCCGGACAGGCTGGCTGCGGAGTAAGAACGGGGCGCAACGTTACTCAGCCGCGAACAGCCTTTCCTCGGGGATCCCATCCGGCTTCGGCCCGCCATAGGCCCAATCGAGCAGTTTGATCGTGTGCACGACCGGCATCTTCGACGCGGACGCAATCTGCGTGATGCAGCCGATATTGCCGGTGGCGACGATCGAGGCACCTGTCGCCTCGATGTTTTTCACCTTGCGGTCGCGCAGCCTGGCCGAAATCTCGGACTGCAGGATGTTGTAAGTGCCGGCGGAACCGCAGCACAGATGGCCCTCGCGCGGCTCGCGCACGATGAAGCCGGCCTTTGCCAGCAGTTCTTTCGGCTGACGCGTGATCTTCTGGCCGTGCTGCATGGAACAGGCCGAGTGATAAGCAACCACCGTACCCGGACTGCGCACGGGTTCAGGCAGGTCAAAGGCGGCCAGATATTCGGTGATATCCCTGGCCAGCGCCGATACGCGCGCGGCCTTGTCGGCATAGGCCGGATCGAGCCGCAGCATGAAGCCATAGTCCTTGATCGTCGTGCCGCAACCCGACGCGGTGATGATGATGGCATCGAGCCCGCCCTGCTCGATGGCGCGCGTCCAGGCATCGACATTCTGCCTGGCAGAGGCAAGGGCGGCGTCTTCCCGCCCCATATGATGAACCAGCGCGCCGCAGCAGCCCTCGCCCGGCGGCACCACCACCTCGACGCCGAGCCGCCTCAGCAGCGAGATCGTCGTGTCGTTGATGGCGGGATCAAGCACCGATTGCGCGCAGCCGGTCAGGATGGCGACCCGACCTTTCTTGGCCCCCTGCCCGGCATGGACACCCGGCGAGGCCATCGGCGATGCTGCCGGGATCGATGCGGGTGCCAATCTGAGCATCGCGCCGAGCGGCTTCAGCGCCGGGACCTTTTCGAACAGGCCGATGAACGGCTTGCCCAATTTCGCCAGTTTGAGTGCTGCGCGAAATCGCGCGGGATAAGGCAGCACGAAGGCCAGCATGGCCCGGGTCAGGCGGTCGAGCAGCGGCCGCTTGTAGGTTTCCTCGATGTGGGCGCGGGCATGGTCGACCAGATGCATGTAGTTGACGCCTGACGGGCAGGTGGTCATGCAGGCCAGGCAGGACAGGCAGCGGTCGATATGGGTGACGATCTCCTTGTCGGCGGCCCGGCCGTTCTCCAGCATGTCCTTGATCAGGTAGATGCGCCCGCGCGGCGAATCGAGCTCATTGCCCAGCGTCACATAGGTCGGGCAGGTGGCGGTGCAGAAGCCGCAATGCACGCATTTGCGCAGGATCTTTTCCGACTCCGCGACATCAGGATCGGCAAGCTGGGCAATCGAGAAGTTCGTCTGCATCGCGTTAGTCCTAAGCCATGCGGCCGGGATTGAGGATGTTCTTCGGGTCGAATTCCTGCTTCAGCCGCTGGCTGAGCGCCGCCAATGCCGGCGCCTGCGGCTCGAAGACCGGCAAGGCGGCGCGATGGGCGGGTGCGGCGCGCACCAGCGTCGCGTGGCCGCCGCCATGTTTGCGCAACAGCCCGCGCAGCAGAGCGGCTTCCGGATCGCCCTCCTCCATGCGCAACCACACCAGCCCCCCCTGCCAGTCGTAGAACGCGCTGACGGCGGCCTGCATGCGCAAGGTCAGGACCATCTGATGGCCCTGGGTAGGCGTCATCGAAACGCGCCAGACCGGTTTCTCGCGGCCGTCGGCGAAAGGCCTGATATCGCGCACGTCTTGCCAGATCAGCCGTGAAGCCTCACCGGAAATTTCCTCCAACGGCCCGGCCTTGCCGAGCAGCGTCTTCAGCGCGGCGATGCGATAGGCGACCGACGGGCCAAAGCCCTCGACGCGCAGCAGCGTGGCGGCATCGCTGCCGAGTGCGCCGCCGGCGACACGCGCGGCAATGCGCTCCGGCAGATGGGCAGCGCTCGACACTTCCGCGCTGGAGCCGAGCGCCAGCGCCATGGCGCTTGCCGCGGCATCGTCGAGCAAGCCACGGATGGCGAGCGTCACCTCGGTCTCGGCCGCAGGCAGCACCTTGAAGATGACGTCGGTGAAGACGGCCAGCGTGCCCCAGCTGTTGGCCATCAGCTTCGACAGATCATAGCCTGTGACGTTCTTCACCACGCGGCCACCCGACTTGAAGGCTTCGCCCCGCCCGGACACCACATTGATGCCCAGGATATGATCGCGCGCGGCACCGGCCTTCAGCCGGCGCGGACCGGAGAGGTTCGCGGCAAGCACGCCGCCGATGGTGCCATTGCCCGGCTCGCCGTTGAGAAGCGGGGCGTAATCCATTGGCTCGAAGGCGAGTTGCTGGCCGTTCTCCGCCAGCAGTCTTTCGACCTCGGCCAGCGGCGTGCCGGCCTTTGCCGACAGCACCAGTTCGGCGGGCTCGTAGAGCGTGACGCCGGCGAGTTTCGACAGGTCGAGCGTGTGCTCCGTCTGCAGCGGCCGGCCGATGCCGCGCTTTGAGCCGTGGCCAAGGATCTCGAGCGGCGACGCTTGCGCCACTGCCCAGGCGACCGAGGAGAGGACTTCGGATGAGGTGGTGGGGGTGAAGATGGTCATGAAGAGAACGCGCAAGACGCGAGTTCGGATATGCTGAGTTCTTTGGCGCCCCCCTCTGTCCTGCCGGACATCTCCCCCTCAAGGGGGGAGATCGGACATAGCATATGGTTTCGCCAATCTCCGACGGTGACGAAAGGGCGAGGCGCCGAAGCTGCAAATCTCCCCCCTTGAGGGGGAGATTTGCGGCAGGACAGAGAGGGGTGTTCACGCGCCGACATACCCACTCAAAACCTCGGAATATCCGGAAACGCCACTTCCCCCCGGTGCACGTGCATGCGGCCAAGCTCGGCGCAGCGGCGGAGCTGCGGAAACACCTTTCCCGGGTTGAGCAGGTGATTGGGATCGAAGGCGCATTTGACGCGCATCTGCTGGTCGAGGTCGACCTGATTGAACATTTCCGGCATCAGGTCGCGCTTCTCGACTCCCACCCCATGTTCGCCGGTGAGCACGCCGCCGACCTTGACGCAGAGCCGCAATATGTCGGCGCCAAAACTTTCGGCCTTGTCGAGTTCGCCGGGCACGTTGGCATCATAGAGGATCAGCGGGTGCAGATTGCCGTCGCCGGCGTGAAAGACATTGGCGACACCCAGCCCATATTTTTCCGACAGCTCGCGCATGCCGGCCAGCACGCGCGGCAGCTCCTTGCGCGGGATGGTGCCGTCCATGCAGTAATAGTCGGGCGAGATGCGGCCGACCGCGGGGAAGGCCGCCTTGCGGCCGGCCCAGAAGCTCAGCCGCTCCTGCTCGGATTGCGAAATGCGGCAGGTGGTCGAGCCGTTGCCGATGGCGATCGCCTCGACGGCGGTGATGAGATGATCGACCTCGACGACAGGCCCGTCGAGTTCGACGATCAGCAGCGCCTCGACATCCAGGGGATAGCCGGCATGGACGAAATCTTCCGCCGCGTGGATCGCCGGCCGGTCCATCATCTCCATGCCGCCGGGAATGATGCCGGCGCCGATGATGTCGGCGACGCACTGCCCGCCCTGCTCGCTGGTCGGGAAGCCGATCAGCAGCGCGCGGGCCGTCTCCGGTTTCTTCAGGATGCGCACGGTGACCTCGGTGACGACGCCGAGCAGGCCTTCGGAACCGGTCATCACGCCAAGCAGGTCATAACCCTCCGCATCGAGATGGCTGCCGCCGAGCCGTACCACCTCGCCATTCATCAGCACCATTTCGATGCCGAGCACATTGTTGGCGGTGAGGCCGTATTTCAGGCAGTGCACCCCGCCGGAATTCTCCGCGACGTTGCCGCCGATCGAGCAGGCGATCTGGGAGGATGGATCGGGGGCGTAATAAAAGCCCTCCTGCTCGACGGCGGTGGTGATACCGAGATTGGTGACGCCTGGCTGGGCGGCGACAATGCGGTTGGGAAAATCGATCGCAAGGATGCGGTTGAAACGGCTCATGACCAGCAGCACCGCATCCTCCAGCGGCAGCGCGCCGCCCGACAGCGAGGTGCCGGAGCCGCGCGGCACGACGCGGATATTGCGGTCGTTGCAGTATTTCAGCACGCGGGAAACCTGCGCCACCGTTTCGGGCAGCACGACGACCAGCGGCAGTTGCCGGTAGGCGGTCAGGCCATCGCTCTCGAAGGCACGCATGGCGTTGGCCGCGTCGACCACGCCCTCGCCCGGCACAATGATGCGCATGTCGGCGACGATCTCGTCGCGCCGCCGCATCGTGGCGTCGTCTGGTTTCGGCATGGCCAGGCCGGACATCAGCAGCCTCATTTCGCTTTACTGGTCAAAATCTTTTACCAGTGAAGCGCGCTGCTTGCAAATGCTGCTATGGTGGAGACCTACGCCCAAAGGTCAGGACAAGCTTCCGCAGCGGCAATCTGCCGCTATTCACCCTCCCACTTGTGGGGAGGGTCGCGAACGAAGTGAGCGGGGTGGGGGTCAGCGCGGCGCTTTACGAGTACCCCCACCCCGTCTCCCAGGTTTCGCTTCGCTCAACCTGCTCGCCGACCCTCCCCACAAGGGGGAGGGTTAGAGCTGGCCTTATTCGCCGGCCAGCTTCCCAGGCTCGGAGTGCATCCTTCGCACGCGGCGCACGCCCCACCAGACCAGCAGGATTGCGACGGGCACCGAAGCGGCGGTGACGACTTCCGGCGCAAAGGCATGGCCGAAGATCGAGGCGCCCTTGGCGACATAGCCGATGAGGCCGACGACATAGTAGGAGACGGCAGCGACCGAGAGGCCTTCGACGGTCTGCTGCAGGCGCAGTTGCAGGCGGGCGCGGTTGTTCATCGAGGCCAGCAGGTCGCGGTTCTGCTTTTCTACCTCGACATCGACCCAGGTGCGCAGCAGCGTGGTGGCGCGGGTCAGTTTTCGCGACAGATTGGCTTGCCGCTCCTCGACCGAGCGGCAGGTGCGCATGGCCGGGGCGACGCGACGCTGCAGGAAGCCGCCCCAGGTGTCGTAGCCGGGCACAGCTTCCTCGTCGAGCGCTTCCAGCCGCTCGACGACGATGCCGTCATAGGCGCGGCTGGCGCCAAAACGGTAGAGGCTCGAGGCGGCATCGGCTTCCAGTTCGGCGGCCAGTTCCGTCAGGTCTGCGAGCAGCGTCTGGCTGTCGCGGGTCTCGGCCACCTTCATTTCCAGCGTGGTCTGGGCCAGTCTGTCCTCGATGCGGCGGGCACGGCCGGACAAGGTCAGGGCCAGCGGCAGCCCGAGCATGGCGAGCGTCCGATACGTCTCGATGTCGATCAGCCGCTGTGAAAGTGCCCCGGTGCGCGCCGTCGTCAGGCCGCGATCGAGCACCAGGATGCGGGTCATGCCGTCGCCATCCTGGCGAAAATCGGTGACGATTGCGGCATTGCCGCGCTCGACCAGCGAATAGCACAGGCTGGTCGGGTCGAAGGCCGCGATCAGCCGCTCACTCACCTGCGTCCATTTGCGGATTTCGAGCCGGATGCCGGAGATGACGGTGCCTGGCGGCGAAAAGCCGTTGCCGAACGGCGAATCCTCCGGAGTCCTGCCGCTTTCGGAAAGCGGTCCTTCCCACAGATAGGTCGAGAATTCCGTATGCCGCTCCCAGCGCAGCGAGCCCTTGCCCCATTTCATGGCGTGGTGGCGGGCCTGGCGGTCGGGCGCGGCGATGCCGAGGCGCCGCGACAGTTCCGAAAGCACGGCATGATCAACGCCGGAGCCGCCCTCGGTCATGAAGGCGAGTTGCACCAGGACGCGCGGCTTTTCGATCAGCGGATGCGGCCGGGCATGGACCTCGCCGAGGGCGCCCGGCCGGCCCTCATGCGCGGGGAAACCCATGACGCTGCCTTTGGCGCGCGGCTGGAACTCGAGATTGGACGGGTCGTCTGACACGGCTTGTCCCCCGGGTTTCTGTGAACCCTTTTGCTGTCGCGTCCGTCTAGAGCCAATAGCCCGATGACGCAAACAGCAAAGTTTAGCCGAAGCCGATACGGTGCCGGGCGGCGAAACCGACCCGCGTCGACCAATTGGATAAATAATTTGACCAGTTGGCGACGCAGGCTTTATCCTGCGCGACACCGGTTCACCTTCCAGGCATTCTGTTGAACGATATTTTTTCCAGGATCGAGCATTCGCGCACCGCCGACGAGGTGGTGCAGCAGATCGAGAGCCTCATCCTCGAAGGCGTGCTGCGCACGGGCGACCGGCTGCCGGGCGAGCGCGAGCTGGCACGCCAGTTCGACGTATCGCGGCCGATCCTGCGCGATGCGCTGAAGGCGCTCGAAGGGCGCGGGCTGCTGACCACCAAGGCCGGCGGCGGCACGCATGTCGCCGACATTATCGGCCAGCTGTTCACCAAACCGGTGGCGGACCTGATTTCGATGCATCGCAAGGCGGTGACCGACTATCTGGAATACCGCCGGGAGATCGAAGGCATAGCGGCCGAATATGCGGCGCGGCGCGCCACGCCGGAGGACCTTGCGCTGCTCGACCGCATCATGGCGCGCATGGATGAGGCGGACCGCACCGGCGATTTCGACGACGAGGCCGAAATCGACGTCGAATTCCATCACGCGATCTGCGAATGCGCGCACAACATCCTGCTCTTGCACACGCTGCGCTCCTGCTACCGGCTGCTGTCGGAAGGCGTATTCCAAAACCGGCTGCTGGTCTTTTCCGTGCCCGGCGCGCGCGAGGCGCTGCTTGCGCAGCACCGGGCGATTCACGCCGCGGTGAAGGTGGGCGACCCGGCCGGCGCCCGCCAGGCGGCGATGGACCACATCACCTATGTCGAGCGGTCGATGGCGGAGGCCGAGCGCAGCGGAGACTGGCAACGCGTGTCGCGGCTGAGGCTGAGGCAGCGCTCGGAAGCCGGCGATGCCGAACCAGCACGCGGACGCTCCTAGAGCCGGATGATTTCAGGTCGAATCGACCTGAAATCATCCGGCTCTAAATCAAAGGATAAAGGATAGAGCATGATGTCATCCGAAAACCGCTTCACACTTTTCGGCATCATGCTCTAGTCAATTCGATCAAGCGGGGACCATCATGAGCGACATTCTCACCATCGCAGACCTCAAGGATCTCGCGCGCCGGCGCGTGCCCAAGATGTTCTTCGACTATGCCGATTCCGGCGCCTGGACCGAGAGCACCTACCGGGCAAACGAGGAAGACTTCCAGAAGATCAAGTTCCGCCAGCGCGTGCTCGTCGACATGAGCAACCGCTCGCTGGAATCGACCATGATCGGCCAGAAGGTGGCAATGCCAGTGGCGCTGGCGCCGACCGGCCTGACCGGCATGCAGCATGCCGATGGCGAGATGCTGGCGGCACAGGCGGCCGAGGAATTCGGCGTGCCCTTCACCTTGTCGACGATGAGCATCTGCTCGATCGAGGATGTCGCGTCGGTGACGAAGAAACCGTTCTGGTTCCAGCTTTATGTTCTGCGCGACAAGGATTTCGTGCTCGACCTGATCGACCGGGCGAAGGCGGCGAAGTGCTCGGCGCTGGTGCTGACGCTCGATCTGCAGGTCCTCGGCCAACGCCACAAGGACGTCCGCAACGGGCTTTCTGCGCCACCCAAGATGACACTGGCCAACATCATCGACCTGGCCAGCAAGCCGCGCTGGTGCCTTGGTATAGCCGGCACCAAGCGCCGCACCTTCCGCAACATCGTCGGCCACGCCAAGGGTGTCGGCGACGTCTCTTCGCTGTCGTCCTGGACGACGGAGCAGTTCGATCCGCAGCTGTCGTGGAAGGATGTCGCCTGGATCAAGGAACGCTGGGGCGGCAAGCTGATCCTGAAAGGCATACTCGACAAGGAAGACGCGCTGATGGCGGCCAAGACCGGCGCCGACGCGATCATCGTTTCCAACCATGGCGGACGCCAGCTCGATGGCGCGTCATCCTCGATCATGGTGCTGGAGGAGATCGCCGATGCCGTCGGCGACAAGATCGAAGTGCATATGGATGGCGGCATCCGCTCCGGCCAGGATGTGCTGAAGGCGCTCTGCCTCGGCGCCAAGGGCACCTATATCGGCCGGCCATTTCTCTACGGCCTGGGCGCGCTCGGCAAGGAAGGGGTTACCAAAGCCTTGGAAATCATCCGCAAGGAGATGGACATCACGCTGGCGCTATGCGGAAAGCGCCTGGTCACCGACATGGGCAAGGACCAGCTCCGGCGCTAGGTAGGGTCCGGTGACAGCCTGATCACGGAGACCACGAGGCGTTGGCAGAACCCGGCATCCATTTTCTCGACGCGCATGGCCCGGACGGCATGCGCCTTTACGCGATCGGGGACGTGCACGGCCGGCTCGACCTGCTTGCCGCCATGCACAAGCGCATCGAGAGCGAGCTGGAGTGGAAACCGGCTCCTGACTGGCGGGTGATCCACCTCGGCGACTATGTCGACCGCGGGCCGGACTCCAAGGGGGTCATCGATTTTCTGATCGAGGCGCGAGAGCGCGATCCGCGCAATCTGATGCTCGCAGGCAACCACGACATCGGCTTTCTCGATTTTCTGGGAACCCCCGACCCGGAAGGGCTTTTCATGCGCTATGGCGGCGTCCAGACGGCGCTGTCCTATGGTGTGTCCCTCACCGCCGACCCCAGCTGGTTCGGCAAGATGGAGACGCTGAGGCGGGGACATCAGGCGCTGCTTGAAGCCGTACCGCGAAGCCATGTCGATTTCCTGCGGTCACTGCCGTTCTCGGTGACATCAGGCGACTTCTTCTTCTGTCATGCCGGCATCAGGCCGGGCATCCCCCTGGAGAAGCAGAACCCGCAGGACCTGATCTGGATCCGCGACGTTTTCCACGATCACACCGGCCTCTTCCCAAAGATCGTGGTGCATGGCCACACCCCGGTACCCGAAGCGGAGGTGATGGCCAACCGCGTCAATGTCGACACGCTTGCCTGGCAATCAGGCATGCTTACCGCGCTCGTCGTGGACGGAGCGGACAAACGCATCCTGGAAATGTCGATAAAGGAAGCCTGAGCGTTCCGCGTCCGAGGGCGCGACGACGTTACAGCTTTAGCGAAGTGAGGCGGTGACGCCGTAGCCGTCGACGGCGTTGTGGTTGTTGGCGGCATCGGCGGCATAGATGCCGAGACCGCAAAGCACGATGGCGGACAGCATGGCAAAGGACAGAAGCGCTGCTTTCACGGAAGTCATCTCTTGTTGAGCTTTCTGCATCTGTGCATGGGACGGTTACCAATGCGTTGAAGCGGAAAAATCGTTTCAAAATTTCGACGATTTCGCGCTTCTAGGCGTGTTCTGTATCGGCGGTGTGTCGCACGGGTCACACAAAAGGTTCATCGCGGTTGCACAGCCGATCAGGAGCGCGCGCCTTCTAGGATGGCGGGCGGACACAAGCCAAGGACGAAAGGTCTTTTCCCAGACGGATTCATGGCTGCGTGCCAATTATGTCACGCGGGCAGGGTTCGAAGGGGCGGATGTTCAGATGATCGCTACCCAGGCGCGGGCGATGGCGAGGCCGGCGGCATCGGCGTCGGGGCCATTGCGGGCCATCTCGCCGTCGAGCTTGCCGGCCCAGTCGGGATGGCGCGCGGCGATGATCGGTGCGAAGGAGGAACTCCAGTCCTTCACCATCGGCCGGTCAGCCTCGAAATGGAACTGGAAGCCGTAGACGGCGCGGCCGACACGAAACGCCTGGTTCTCGGCGACATCGTTGCCGGCGAGCCGGACGGCGTTTTGCGGCAGCACGAACGTGTCGTCGTGCCACTGGAAGATCGGAAATTTTTCAGGCAGTTCAGCCAGCACCGGATCGGCCTTGGCATCTGGCGTCAGCGACACGCCGCGCCAGCCGAATTCGTTGGCCCCGCCGATGCGGTTCTCGCCGCCGAAGGCGCGGGCGACGAGCTGGCTGCCGAGACAGATGCCGAGCACGGCGCGGTCCCTGCCGGCGAAATCGCGGGTCAGTTCGAGCAGCGCCGGGAAATAGGGATAGTCATCATCAGCCAGCGCATTCTGGCCGCCACCTAGCACCACCATGGCATCGTGCTCCGTGGCATCCTCCGGCAGAGGGTCGCCCTTGTAGGGAAGGCGCACATCAAGATCGGCTCCGGCTTCCGCAAGTGCGGCACCAACCTGGCCGAGGCCGGCATTGTCGTAGTTCTGGACCACCAGCACCCGCATCGCAAAAACCTTGCTGACATCAAATGGATGCGAGGAGCGATATCATGCCGCCAGCATTGCAGCCAAGATGCGTATCCCAGGAGAGAACTATGCCACTGCAGAACCGGGTCGATCCGTTCGGCGCCATCCACGCCGTGCCCGAGCGCGGCCTGTTCACCGGCAATCGCGGCATCATCCACGACCCAGCGACGAAAATGCTGTTGAAGAAACGCTGGGCGCTGCAGGCCTGGATCATCTGCGTGTGCCAATTCCGCAATGTGCGGCGCGAGCCGATGGGCCGCAACCGACCGCAAGGAAAGGCTGGCTGGACCGAGCTGTTCTTCCTCGACGAGGTGACGGCGCTGGCAGCCGGGCATCGCCCCTGTTTCTTTTGCCAGCGCGAACGGGCCAAGGATTTCGTCGGCCGCTTCGGCGAAGCCTTCGGCATTGCCGAGCCGCGCGCGCCGCAGGTTGACAAGCGGTTGCACAAGGAGCGGCTGGCTTCGGGTGGCAAACGCCCCGCTGTGGCGACGGACGAGCTTGCCGGCCTGCCCGACGGCACGATGATCGCGGCCGACGGCAACGCCTATGCCTTGCGTCGCGGCAGAGCATTGCCGTGGTCCTTTGCCGGATATGGCCCGGCGATCGACTTCGGCGGTTTCGAAGGCAAGGCGCTTGTGCTGCTGACCCCGCAGACGACGCTTGCCGTCCTGCAACATGGCTTTCGACCGGTGTGGCATCCGTCCGCGCAGGCTTGACGCCGACGGCCGGCTCGCCCATTCCTCGGCGATGCGCGCCAATTACAAGATGCAACGCCTGTTCGTGCCAGACGATCTCGGGCCGGAGGTTGACTTCGATGCCGACCAGCAGCAGAGCCATTATCTCATGCATGTCCTGCGGCTTGGCGAAGGTGCCGAGATCCTGCTGTTCAACGGCCGCGACGGCGAATGGTCGGCGGTCATTGCGGCGAGGTCAAAGAAAGCGGTCAAACTCAGGGTGCGGACGCTGCAGCGGCCGCAGCCTCCTCTGCCCGATCTCACCTATTGTTTCGCGCCGCTGAAGCAGGGCCGGCTCGACTATCTCGTGCAGAAGGCGGTCGAGATGGGTGCGGGCATCCTGCAGCCGGTCATCACCCAGCATACACAAGTGGCCAAGCCGTCCATCGATCGCCTGCGCGCCAACGTCGTCGAGGCCGCCGAGCAATGCGGCATACTGGCGGTGCCGGAAATGCGCGAAGCGGAAAAGTTCGAGCGCCTGCTGACCGGCTGGGACAAGGAACGGCGGCTGATCTTCTGCGACGAGGACGCCTCGACCAACAATCCGCTGCCGGCCTTGCAGTCGGTAAGGGAAAAGAAGCTGGGGCTGCTGGTCGGGCCGGAAGGCGGGTTCTCCGATGACGAGCGCAAGATGCTGCGCGCCCTGCCATTCGTGACCGCCATTCCGCTCGGGCCGCGCATCCTGCGCGCCGACACGGCGGCGGTGGCCGCACTTGCGGTGATGCAGGCGACTGTCGGAGACTGGTAGGACTTGATTTCTCGCAAGGGATGGCCTGGCGCAGTGGCCTTCAATTCCTGTTGACCTGTGGCTCAGGATTTTTCGCTTGATCGGCTACTGACATTTCGTCCATCTAGCGCCGGCGGTCGTCCGGCCGCTCTACAGCGCCGCGCGTCCTTTCGGACGCGCAAGGGACGCTGTAGCATTCGATTGGGGCACATGATCCTTTCCGAAAGTCGATTTTCGGGGTCATGTGCTGAGGGCTGAACCATGGCGCGCGACACTACCGATTTCCGGCCGATCGAAGGCGTCGACGAACTCGTCGACCACCTGGCCGAGGGCAACAAACCGCGCGACAAATGGCGCATCGGCACCGAGCACGAAAAATTCCCCTTCTATGTCGACGGTAACGCGCCTGTGCCCTATGGCGGCGAGCGCGGCATCCGCGCCATCCTCGAAGGCATGCAGTCAAAGCTCGGCTGGGATCCGATCATCGATGACGGCCGCATCATTGGCCTGGTCGAGCCGACAGGACAGGGGGCGATCTCGCTCGAGCCCGGCGGCCAGTTCGAGCTTTCCGGCGCGCCGCTGGAGACAATCCATCAGACCTGCCGCGAGGGCAATGCCCACCTGGCCCAAGTGCGCGAGATCGCCGAGCCGATGGGCATCCGCTTCCTTGGCCTTGGCGGCAGCCCGAAATGGTCGCTGGCCGAAACGCCGAAAATGCCAAAGTCGCGCTACGAGATCATGACGCGCTACATGCCCAAGGTAGGGACCAAGGGCCTCGACATGATGTACCGCACCTGCACTATCCAGGTTAACCTCGACTTCGAGAGCGAGACAGACATGCGGCGCAAGATGCAGGTGTCGCTGAAGCTGCAGCCGCTGTCGACGGCGCTGTTCGCCAACTCGCCGTTCACCGAGAGCCGGCCGAACGGCTTGCAGAGCTGGCGTGGCGACATCTGGCGCGACACCGACAACCAGCGCTCCGGCCTGCTCGACTTCTGCTTCTCGCCCGACTTCGGTTTCGCCGACTACGTCGAATGGGCGCTCGACGTGCCGATGTATTTCGTCATCCGCGACGACCAATATCACGACATGACGCACATCACCTTCCGCCAGTTCATGGCGGGTGCCGCGCGCAACGAAGTGCCTGACGGGCTGCCGACGATGGGCGACTGGGCGAACCATCTATCGACCCTGTTCCCCGACGTGCGGCTGAAGCGTTTTCTCGAAATGCGCGGCGCCGACGGCGGCCCGTGGCGGCGCATCTGCGCGCTGCCGGCCTTCTGGGTCGGGCTGCTCTACGACGAGGCTGCACTCGATGCGGCGGAGGCGTTGACCTCGAGCTGGACCTACGAGGAAGTGCTGGCCATGCGCAACGCCGTGCCGGAACTTGGCATTTCCGCACCCTTCCGCAACACCACGCTGCGCGAGATCGGACGCGACGTGCTGGTCATTTCGCGCATGGGGCTGAAGAACCGTGCCCGCAAGAACCGCGACGGCTATGACGAGACCTCGTTCCTCAACACGCTCGACGAGGTCGTGGCGCGCGGCACGACCAGCGCCGAGGAGATGCTTTCCGCCTACCACACGCGCTGGGGTGGCTCGATCGAGCCGGTGTTCATGGAATACGCCTATTGACCCTGCGGGTTGGCGTTGCCGATTGATTGCCAAAAGCGCTTCAATCGGCGGTGGAAACGAACTAGGCTTCTCCGACGACGATTTCCCGGAGGAGAAGCCGATGCCTACCTTGTTCGACATGCTGACCCAGGCGCAGAACGGCAACGGCATGCAGGCGCTTGCCCAACAGTACGGGCTTTCGATGCAGCAGACGCAGGCAGCGGTTGCCGCACTGCTGCCGGCCTTTTCGCAGGGGTTGCAGCGCAACACTGCCGACCCATACGGGCTGGGCGCCTTCATGACGGCAATGGCAAGTGGCCAGCACGCGAAGTATTTCGAGGACGCGACCCGAGCCTTCTCGCCGCAAGGCGTCGATGAGGGCAACGGCATTCTGGGGCATCTGTTCGGCTCGAAGGACCTGTCGCGCGCCGTGGCCAGCCAGGCGGCGCAAGCGAGCGGCGTCAGCCAGCAGGTCCTACAGCAGATGCTCCCGGCGATCGCCTCCATGGTCATGGGCGGGCTCTTCAAGCAGACGACAAGTCAGATGCAGGCCGCTGGAGGTTTCGGCGGTGGCGGCAGCAATCCGCTGGGTGAGATCATCGAGCAAATGATGCGCCAAGGAGGCATGCAGGCGCCGGCGCCGCAACAGCGTCAGGCACCCCCGCCTCAGAACCCGATGGATAACCCGCTTGGCAAGGTCTTGCAGGATATGTTCGGCGGCGGCATACCGCAACCGCAAAGCCAGCCGCAGCCGGCTCCCAATCCCTATGGCGACAATCCGCTCGGCAAGGTGCTGCAGGACATGTTCGGTGGCGGCACGCCGCAGCCGCAAGGCCGGGCTCAGCCGCAGCCGACACAAAGCCCCTATGGCGACAATCCGCTCGGGAAGATCTTCGAGGAGATGCTGCGGCAAGGTGGTGGCGGCGGCTTCGGGATGCCCGGCGGACAGCCGGCGCCGCAACCTCAGGCACCGCAGCAGCGCCAGGCCCCGCAGCCGCAGGCCAATCCGAGCGGCAGGCCGAGGAACCCTTTCGACGATTTGTTCGGCAAGATGTTCGAGACCGGCGCCCAGCAGCGCGACGACTATCAGAAGGGCGTGGAAACGATCTTCGACCAGTTCAAGCGGGACATGGACCGGCGATAGGCGCCAGGCCAACGGCCGCTTCTGACCGCCAAAAAAGAAAGCCCGGTCCTTGGGAGGACCGGGCAACGTGCAGGCAGGCCGGCGGGGAACCGGCAGGGAGTGGGGGGCCTGCAGAACCTTGGTCGCGCTGAACCGTAAAAAGGTTCAACGGAACCGGAACTCAGCCAATCAGGCCACCTTGCGGGCGATGTGCTCGATTGTTTCCACGCGATCGCTGGCGATTTCGCGCAACATCGCCGTCGGATCGCGGCCGAACGGCACGTCGATGGCGACGTGGAGGTCGGCGCGTGTCAGGCCGATATCAGCGAGTTCGGCATCCGACATCTCGCCAAGCCGATAGAAGGCGCGGCGGTTTTTCCAGGCGCGATAAGCGTTGGAGACAGTATTGGCCACGCGCGTCGCAACGGCCGGACGCGAGGTGATGCGCGAGGTCTCGGTGGCGAAATCAAACGTGGTCATATCGGTCTCCTTCAGACTCGAACGGGCGAAACAAGACGATCGGCGCTGGCGACAGCGGCCGTTCCGGCTTCGATTCACATGCCTTCATGTGGACAATGCCAATTTGCCACTGCGCGATTGATTAATCCAACGAATGTTTCTAATCTTAAGCATCAACATCAATGATGGATTGGACCGATGAAAGCGCCGCTCGATCTCGATCAGTTGCAAACCTTCATCTCGATTGCCGATACCGGCAGCTTCACCCGTGCGGCGGAAGAGGTTCACCGGACCCAGTCGGCAGTATCGATGCAGATGCGCCGGTTGGAGGAGCGGATCGGCAAGCCGCTGTTCGAGAAAGAGGGGCGCAGCAACAGGCTGACGGAGGAAGGCGACAAGCTGCTCTCCTATGCGCGGCGGCTGCTCTACCTCAACCGCGAAACGCTTGCCGCCTTCGACGACCAGCGGCTCGAAGGCACGATCCGTATCGGTACGCCGGACGATTATGCCGACCGTTTCCTGCCGGAGATCATGGCCCGCTTCACGCGCTCCAACCCGCGCGTCGAACTGACCGTCATCTGCGAGCCGACGCCAGGGCTGGTCGAGCATATCAAGCGCGGCAATCTCGACCTGGCGCTGGTGACGCACAACGATGTACGCGGGCAGTCGGAAGTGGTGCGGCGCGAGCCGCTGCTGTGGGTGACCTCGGCCAACCATGCGACGCATGAGCAGGCAACGCTGCCGATGGCCTTTGGCCGGCCCAACTGCATCTGGCGGCGCGCCGCCGTCGATGTGCTGGATCAGCAGAACCGCGACTATCGCATCCTGTTCACCAGCTTCTCGGCAACCGTGATCACCGCCGCCGTGCTTTCGGGCCTGGCGATCTCGGTGCTGCCGGAATGCGCGCTCAGGCCCGGCATGCGGGTGCTGGGCGAAGCCGATGGGTTCGGCGCCCTGCCCGATTGCCGTATCGGCATTATGCGCGGCCAGACATCGCGGCCTGAGATCGTCGACGCGCTTGCCCGCCATATTTCGGAAAGCCTGGACAACATTTCGGTGCCGCTCGGTGAGGAGACGGGAACATTCGACTTCGCCGCACTCGCCTTCGCCAAGATGAAGCGGACAAGGCCGAACCAGATCCTGCCGGGCTGGTAGGAAGCATAAGGCAGCGACTAAGCTGGCGTATTACGAGCGCCTTGACGTGGGACGCCAACCAGCCCCCAATCGACCGATGAGCGAAGCAGCATCCGAATCACGCACCAACGCCACCGAATACACGGTGAGCGAAATTTCGGGCGCGCTGAAGCGCACGGTCGAGGACGTGTTCGGCAATGTGCGGGTGCGCGGCGAAATCTCCGGCTATCGCGGGCCACATTCCTCCGGCCACGCCTATTTCGCGCTGAAGGACGACCGCGCACGGCTCGACGCGGTGGTGTGGAAAGGCACGATGAGCCGGCTGAAATTCCGCCCCGAGGAAGGGATGGAGGTGATCGCCACCGGCAAGCTCACCACCTATCCCGGCAAATCCAACTACCAGATCGTCATCGACAATCTGGAACCGGCGGGTGCCGGGGCGCTGATGGCGCTGCTGGAAGAGCGCAAGCGCCGGCTGCAGGCGGAAGGCCTTTTCGACGCCGACCGCAAACGCCGGCTGCCCTTCATGCCTTGCGTCATCGGCGTCGTCACCTCGCCGACCGGGTCGGTCATCCGCGACATCATCCACCGCATCAAGGACCGCTTTCCGCTGCACGTTCTGGTCTGGCCGGTGCGCGTGCAGGGCGAGACGGCGAGTGCGGAAGTGACCAATGCGGTCACCGGCTTCAACGCGCTGGCATGGGATGGTCCGATCCGGCGCCCCGATCTCTTGATCGTCGCGCGCGGTGGCGGCAGCCTCGAGGATCTGTGGGGCTTCAACGACGAGGCGCTGGCCCGCGCCGTTGCCGCCTCGGGCATTCCGGTGATCTCGGCCGTCGGCCACGAAACGGACTGGACGCTGATTGACCTTGTCGCCGATGTGCGGGCGCCGACACCGACGGGTGCGGCCGAAATCGCCGTGCCGGTGAAGGCCGACCTCGAAGCCACGCTTGCCAATTTGGGCGCGCGACTCAAGGCGGCGGTGCTGCGCAATTTCGAACGCAAGCGGCAGGCTGCCCGCGCGGCGGCCCGCGCACTGCCCTCGCCCGATCAATTGCTGGCGCTGCCGCGACGGCGCCTCGACGAGGCGACAAGCCGGCTCGGCCGCGGCCTGCTGGTGTCCACCGAACGCAAGCGCGCGCGGTTCTTCGCCGTAAAATTGACGCCGGCAATGCTGTCGCAGCGGATTGCCGAGGCCCGACGCACAAACGACCGCAATCTTTTGCGGGCGCAAGGCGCGCTGCGCACGTTGGCGCGGGCCCGGCGCGCCGAGCTTAACCGGGCGGCGGATCAATTGCCAAAATGTGCGAGGGCATCGCTGCAGCGGCACAGGCAGCAATTGGCCATGCTGCAAGGCCGCATCACGATCGAGCCGACAGCGCGGCGGCAACGCGTACAGAGGGATCTTCTGACGGCCCTGACGCGGCGCGGCGGCCAGGCGATGCTGCTCAGGCTGGAGCGGTTGCGCGGGCGCGTCGTCCAGGCCGACCGGCTGTTGTCGACGCTTTCGCACAAGGCCGTTTTGGCGCGCGGCTTTGCGCTGGTGAAGGATGCCGATGGCACCGTCATCAAACAGGCCGCTGATGTAGCATCGGGGATGGCGCTTTCGCTGGAGTTCGCCGACGGCACGGCGGATGCGGTGGCAACCAGTGGTGCCGCGCGGCCAAAGCCCGCGGCCAGGCCAACGGCCAAGACCAGAGAACCCGGCAATCAGGGATCGCTGTTCTGAGACCATGACCGAGAATCCACACCATTTGGCCACGCCCGGCGGCAAGCCGCGCGCGCGAAGCTTCGGCATCGGTTTCGACGGAACGCCCGGCCCGTTCAATGCGATCACCGACGTGCCCGGAATTGCGGTCGGCTACGCGACGCTGATATCAGGCGATGGCGCGCTCGTCGTCGGCAAGGGACCGGTGCGTACCGGTGTCACCGCGATCCTGCCCAGACCGCGCGCCGAGTTGGCCACGCCGGTCTTCGCCGGTATTTTCAGCCAGAACGGCAACGGCGAATTGACCGGCTCGCACATCGTCGAGGAAACCGGCGCCTTCAACTTCCCGATCACCATCACCAACACGCATTCCTGCGGTGTTTCGCGTGACGGCACGCTGCGCTGGATGCACCAAGTGATGCCGGCCGCGCTCGACTGCGGCTGGGGCCTGCCGGTGGCGGCGGAGACCTATGACGGGTTTCTCAACGACATCAACGGCCACCACCTGACTTCAGAGCATGTTGCCGAAGCGCTAGATGCCGCCGCCGGCGGACCAATCGAAGAAGGCAGCGTCGGTGGCGGTACCGGCATGATCAGCTTCGGGTTCAAGGCCGGCTCGGGCACAGCGTCGCGCATCGTTGGGTGGCAGGGAAATTCCTACACGGTCGGCGCCTTCGTGCAGTCGAATTTCGGCAAGCGGTGCAATTTTGCCCTTCGTGGCCTGCGCGCCGGACCGGAACTCGTGGAGCCGGCGATCCGCGAAGGCAGCCCGCGCGCCGAAAAGGGCTCGATCATCGCTGTCATCGCCACCGACGCGCCGTTCCTGCCGCACCAGATGAAGCGGCTGGCCCGCCGCGTGCCGCTCGGCGTCGCCATGACCGGCGGCTTCGGCTATCACAGCTCGGGCGACATCTTTCTCGCCTTCTCGACAGCCAATCCTGCCGCGGCGCAGGCCCCGTCGGGCCGCATCGCCAATGCCGATTTCATCCCGGACAGCGACATCGACCCGTTTTTCGACGCGGTGATTCAAGCCGTCGAAGAATCGATCCTCAATGCATTGGTCGCCAATGACGACATGACCGGGCGCGACGGCAATTTCGTGCCGGCGCTGCCGAAGGCTTGGCTAAGAGAAAAGTTTGGGCTGAAAGAAAAGTCTGGCTGAGACGAAAACGCGGGCCGAACAGCCCGCGCATTCAGACAGGGTCGCCCCTAAAAATCTATTCGGCGGCTTTGCTGGAGGCCTGCTGGTGCTCGTCAGCCTCGGCTGCTTCCTCAAGCCGGGACGCGATGAGTTCCTTGATATCGCCGACTTCTTCCTGGATGTCCTCCAGCGGTATGCCGACCTCGGCCGCTTTGGCGGCGCATTCCCTGGCCAGCGTCTCGGCCTGCTTATCGATCATGGCCTGGGACTGGCAATGGACCTTTTCGCCGATCCATCCCCGCAAGAACTCGATCGCGTGTTCACTCATACTGCTGTTCCCTGGCGGCAAAGCCGGTTGGTAATCATAAACGTCGGCATCCCGCAAAGGATGCATGTTCCCATTCCAGCCGAGTCGCGGCCATCCGGCAAGCCGAAGCCGTTCAGGGTCCACAGAGGCGAAGGAAATCGAGGGGTGAAGAACATTTTCTGATTCTGAAGGACTGTACCGTTGGCGGGATCTGGCCCGCTCCGAGCAATTGCTTCTGGCTGTTACGGCTTTCAGTCCGTTTCGTATCTCAATGGCTGTCGCTACAGCCGACTTGTGACGTTGCGCTTCACCCGCGAGCCAGCGAAGCCGCCGCTATATAGTGATATCCTCACGCGATGTCGACTCCTCTCAACCCGTGCCCACGGGCCGCGCGAAACTCGCATCCCGTATGAGTCCATCAGAAGGTCTCGACCCAGGGCCTGAGCTCCATTTCCCAGGTCCAGGCGCTGCGGTGCTGGCGATGGATGGAGAGATAGGCCTCGGCGATCGCGTCCGGAGACAGCCGGCGATCCTGCGGCTCGGACTCCTGTCCGGACGCGGCCGAGGCGATGGCACCATCGATGATGAAATGAGCGACATGGATGTTCTTCGGCGCCAGTTCACGAGCCATGGACTGGGCCAGCCCGCGCAGGCCGAATTTGGGCATCGCAAAACCGGCAGAGCCGGCGAACCCCTTCACGCTTGCCGTCGCTCCGGTAAAGAAGATCGAGCCCGCCCCTTGGACGAGGAGCCGGCGGGCCGCTTGCTGGCCGACCAGGAAACCGCCATAGGCCCCGACCAGCAATGCCTGCCGGACCGCCTCGGGATCGAGTTCGGCTATCGGTCCGCGGCCGCGTCCGCTGGCATTGAAAACCACGAGCGAGAGCGGTCCGGCTTTGTCGGCGGCATCGAACAGACGCTCCACCGACGCGGCATCGGAAACATCCGTCGCCACGGCTTGCGCGCCAGTCTGCGCCTGCAAGGCGTCAAGCTTTTCGACGTCGCGGGCGGCCAGCACCACGCGAAAGCCCTGACTGGCGAGAAGGCGAGCCAGCGAGGCGCTCAAGCCGGAGCCCGCACCGGCGATGACGGCGACATTGGATGTCATGAGACCTCTCCTTCTTTCCACGGATTGCGGTCGATGGCTGGCGAACGGCCTGTCTTGAACTTGCCGGATCAGCGCGACGCCTGCAACGCGCGGCGGTAAGAAAAATGGCCGGGCGCGAAACCGGCCCGGCCAAAAGAAGGTCATAACCTTCAGAGGGGAACACCGTTCAGCGAAATGGGAGGAAAACACCGAACGGATTTTTACTTTTTGGGCCGATTCCCGGACGGATGCGACGAATGATTTTCTAAAAATCGGTCAGGGTTGCGAAAATCCTGTGCGTTCTTCCTCCAGCGCGTGCCGCCGCTGAGCTATGCCGACGATGAGAGGACGTTGGCGAAATCACAAGCGAGCATGCAGCCCGTACTTTGCCAACCTGCTCAACACCGCTCTGAAGCAGCTGGCGTCGCTTGAATGCCAAAAGACTAGGCCATTGAGCGGCGAACGCGTTGTCCGCGGTAGTCGAACGGAATCGTCTTTTCCCTTCTCAACCGGCAGATGTCGACAAGCTGTCGCCATATCCGCCTGGCCTCGATGGCGAATTTGGTGAAAGGCGGTCGTCCGCACTGCTTAACCAGACCGCGTTCTTGCAGCAGAGCGTGTCTGGTCTGCTCTATCTCGCTTGGAAATTCCGCCGCCTTTTCACGAAGATACGATGCCTGCGTGCACAGTGCGGGCGATAGTTGATAGATCACCTTGCTCGAGCACGTGGCCGAGCCCTGATTGAAGATGACGTGATCGATCGGGATATCGTTGTTGCGCGTAGCGTCCAACAGATCGCGCGCCGCTCGCTTCGAGATGACGTAGCCTGCCGAGCCCCAATGAAACCCATACAATCTATGCAAGGCATAGCCTGGTCCAGCGGGGATCTGCTTCATGGCAACCACTGCTTTTCGGAAAACCGTTTCCATTTTGACGATGTCCGCATCGGCCGGAACCCAGCTTTGGTTGGCAAGCAACAAGCCGGCTGTCTCGGTAAAAATGACGTCATCCTCAAAGATCGCACCACAGGCGTCATCGCCTTGTGCGATGATCTGCCAGCACGCCTGATGGCTCAGGAAACAACCGATTTCCGATAGCGACAGGTGCGGAGACATGCCGGCGATATCTGGACATCTGAGCCCGTCAATTGCGGCAACCCGGTCGAACGCTATGCCGACACGGGAGAATTCAGCCGTCATGTGGGCAAGACGGGCTGGTGATCGGTCCAGATTGATCAGCAGGCATTTCATTGGTTCCCCCAACGCGCCACCAGACGGTCGAACCAGAAGTATTTCACCTCCGCTTCGAACAAAGCCACCAACTCGTCTGGTTTTTTAACCCCCAATACTACGATGTGGAATATCCACGGGGAATTTTGGAAGTCAACCCCTCGCTGCAAGAGCGACCTGACGCAAGAACCGGACTCCAGGGGCAATTATGACTTGGCGATACCAGTTCACATACCGAACCAATAACCGTAACGTGTTGTCCTTATTTTCGAATTCAATGAGCGCTCAACTGACGAACATGGTGGTGCTGCCACAGCCTTGCGTCTCATCATCGTGCCACGGCGCCGCCCTTGCCTGTTTCAGACGGTCGAGCGTGTGGTCCATCAGCATGCGCCGAAGTTCGCCGCCCAGCCTGGCGTTTTTCACGCGGTCAGACGAATGCCGCGGCGAATTTCTCGAAAGGCTTGGCCAGCAAGCTCAGCTGGCCCGGCTTTCCGGCTCCAGCAGATCGGCATAATGGCGCCGCGCGACGTCGGGATGCGAGCGCAGCCGGCTTTTCAGCACATTGTTTCCGACATCGCGAAACAGCGGATTGTCCGGATCACTGGCCGGCCCGCGCGCCTGCGCCGCCAACTCCTCGGAAAGGCCAAGCAAGGGGATCGTCGCATCGAGCCTGGCGCTGAAGAAGAAAGGTACCGAGATGCGCTCGACGCCGGCGGGTGGCGTCACGACGCGATGCACCGTCGCCCGCAAATAGCCGTTGGAGGCCAGTTCGAGCAATTCGCCGATGTTGACGACGAGTGTTCCGGGAATGGGGTCCACATCCACCCAGCTTCCGTCATAGTCGACCTGGAGCCCCTTATTGTCGTCCTGGAGCAACAGCGTCAGGAAACCGCCATCCTTGTGAGCCCCGACACCCTGGTCGCCACCGGTCGCATCGCGGCCGGGGTAGCGCACGATCTTCATGCGATGGTTGGGCTCGTCGCTGTAGATCGGATCGAAGGCATCCTCGGGCTGGTCGAGCGACAGCGCGAAGGCTTTCAGCAGCCGGATCGCCACGGCCGTCACCTTGCTCTGCCAGGCAAGCAACGCCGGCTTGAGATCCGGCAGCGACGCCGGCCACTGATTCGGGCCCTGCAGCCGCGTCCAGGCAGGAATTCCCGGCCCTTGCGCAATGGGCTGGCGCTCAACGCCGATGTCGAGCTGTTCACGCCAGTCCTCCCTGCCCTTGGTCAGTTCGCCGCCGGCGCGCGTATAGCCACGGAACTGTGAGGACTTGACCATCTCGATTGCGAGCTTGTCGGCCTCCGGCAGGGCAAAGAAGTGACGCGATGAGGTGAGCACCTCACTGATCTCCGCCCAGGAGATGCCATGTCCGGCCAGATAGAAAAAGCCGATGTCGCGCGAAGCGGAACGCAAGTCCGCCAGAAATGTCCGGCGCTCCGACGCGCCTTGTTCAAGACGGCTCAGATCGAGCACAGGCACTATTCTGGGCATATCAGGTTCCTTTCCCGGTGCTTTCCGGATGGTTGCTTGAAACCTCCACCGGAGAACCCAGCCGATTGAACATACAGGCACTTTTTCGCGGCCGAAGCCGCCATCAATGCGCGCAAGTCTCATCGACTTCGGATTGCCGGGAAAGGAACGATCGGCCCTTCGTCGCGGCCGCGACGAACAATTTTTCCATTCACGCGGGAAAGCTGATGATGATCGCAACCAGACAGGCGCTGGGCGCCCATCGCCCCTCAACCCTGTTTGGCCGCCCTCAAGAGCATGCCGAAGAGGTCGCGCGGCTCGTCGGGATCGGCCAGCATGTCGAGTTCCTGATAGAGGCCGGTCGACTTCAGCTGATCCCTGACATAGCGCAGCGCCGAAAAATCCTCGATGGCGAAACCGACGGAATCGAACAGCGTGATCTGGCCGGCATCGCGCCGGCCCTGCCCGGCACCTGATATCACCTGCCACAGCTCGGTCACCTGGTGATCCGGCGCAAGTTGCTGTATCTCGCCCTCGATGCGGGTCTGCGGCGAGTATTCGACGAAGATGTCGGAGCGCAGCAGGATATCGCGGTGCAATTCGGTTTTGCCCGGGCAGTCGCCGCCGACAGCATTGATGTGGACGCCGGAGCCAACCATGTTGTCGGTGAGGATGGTGGCGTACTGCTTGTCGGCGGTGACGGTGGTGATGATGTCGGCGTCCTCGACCGCTTCCTGCGCGGTGCTGCAGGCGACCATGTCGAAGCCGAGGCCAGCGAGATTGCGGATGCATTTTTGCGTGGCTGAACGATCGATGTCGTAAAGGCGGAGCTTGTCGACGCCCAGCATTGCTTTGAAGGCCAGCGCCTGGAATTCGGCCTGGGCGCCATTGCCGATCAGCGCCATGCAACGCGAACCAGCCGGCGCCAGGTGCCTTGCGGCAAGAGCCGACATTGCCGCCGTGCGCAGCGCCGTCAGGATGGTCATTTCGGACAGCAATACCGGGTAGCCATTGTGGACATCGGCCAGCATGCCGAAGGCGGTTACCGTCTGGCGGCCCTCACGCATGTTCTTGGGATGGCCATTGACATATTTGAAGCCATAGACCTCGCCGTCGCTGGTCGGCATCAGTTCGATGACGCCCTCGGCGCTGTGCGAGGCGACGCGCGGCGTCTTGTCGAACAGCTCCCAGCGGCGGAAGTCATCCTCGATATAGCCGGCAAGCTCGACCAGGAAGCGTTCGACACCGGTCTTCAGCACCAGCTTCATCATATGGTCGACGCTGACGAACGGCACGATGTTGAGATTGGGGATCATTTTGTTTCCTTGCCAGCGCCGATCAGTCCTGGCGATGCGCATTGTGCGCCCTCATCGCGCCGCATGAAATCAGCTTCGCTGGACGCGCACCGCCGGGATGAGACCTTGCGGGCGCAGCAGCAGCACGGCGATGACCCCCGACAGCACGATGGCGTCGCGATAGGGCGCGATGGCTGCCGGCAGCGTCGCCTGCAGCAGCACTTCGATAATGCCGAGCAGGAAGCCACCGGCGACGGCACCTGGCAAGCTGCCAAGGCCACCAACGACAGCGGCGATGAAAGCTTTCAGGACCGGAGTGAAACCCATCAACGGATCGACGGAGGCGCGCTGCGCCACCCACAGCATTGCCGCCAGCCCGGCGAGCAGTCCGGAGAGCAGGAAGGCGGTGGCGATGATGCGGCTGGCCGGGATGCCCATGAGGCGCACGACGTCGAAATCCTCGGCCGCGGCGCGCATTGCCGTGCCGGTCACCGACCGGCGCAGGAAAACCTCCAACGCAATCAGCGCCAGCGCCGAGACGACGATGGAAATGCTTGGACCGACGCCGATAGTGAAGTCGCCGAAGGAGAAGGCACCGGTCATCCAGCCGGGCATGGCGACGGCCTGGGGCCGGGCCGAGATGCCGTTCTGGAAGACGACCTTGAGCAGGCTGGACACGGCGAAACTGGTCAGCAAAAGACTGGTGACGCTGGCGCTGCGCATGGGCCTGAAGGCGATGCGCTCCATGGCGACAGCGGCGAGCGCGCCGCAGGAAACGGCGACAAGCACCGCCATCGGAAAGGGGAAACCGAGCACCAGCGAGGCCAGAAGTGCGTAGCCCGACAGTGTCATCAGCTCGCCATGGGCGAAGTTGATCAGGCCGACGATGGAAAAGACGATCGCCAGGCCGAGCGCCAGCAGCGCATAGACGCCGCCAAGGCTCACCGCATTGATGATCTGCTGCGCGATCATGCTTCTCAAGCTCCCAGATAGGCTTGGCGGACGAGATCCGACGAAGCGAGCTCTTTTGCCGTGCCGGCCAGCACCACCTCGCCATTGGCGAGCACGACGGCACGGTCGGCGATCTCGAGCGCCAGCGCCACATTCTGCTCGACCAGAAGAATGGTCAGGCCCTTGCGGCGCAGTTCGGCGATGAGGTCGAAGACGGTATCGATCAGTTGCGGAGCAAGGCCGAGCGACGGCTCGTCGAGCAGCACCATGCGCGGCTTGCCCATCAGCGCGCGGGCAATCGCCAGCATTTGCTGTTCGCCGCCCGACAGGTTGCCACCCTTGACGCGGTGGTAGCGGCGCAGGACCGGGAACAGCTCCAGCATCTCCTCCTCGCGCACCCGCGCCTCGGCTGCGGGCTGGTGTACCGCGCCGCCGAGACGCAGATTGTCGGCCACCGTCAGGCTGGCGAAGATGCGGCGGCCTTCGGGAACCAGCGCGACGCCCTTGCGGGCGATCGCCTCAGGCGCCAGGCCGGTGATGTCGGCACCGTCGAACACCACCTTGCCGGATGCTGCCGGCACCAGCCCGGCGACGGCGCCGAGCGTCGAGCTCTTGCCGGCGCCATTGGCACCGACCAGCGCGATGATCTCGCCGCTGTCGACGGTGAGGTCGACGCGGCGCACCGCCTCGACTTCGCCGTAGCGTATCTTGAGGGCTTCGACGCTCAGCATGACGTCACGGTGCCGGAACGTCGGCGGCGTCGGGGATCAGCGTCTCGACATGCTTGCCCTCGCCGCCCTCATAGCGCATCAGCGCCACCGGCCGCAGCGGCATGCGGTTGGTGCCGGCATAGGTGATCTTGCCGGTGATGCCTTCGAAATCCCTGAGGTTGGCGATGGCATTGCGGATTGCCTTGGGATCGTCGGAGCCGGCGGTCTTGACCGCCTGGTCGAGGATCAGCCCGATCTCGTAGCCGTTCACTTCGTAGGTCGATTCCGGCGCATGGCCGGCATATTTGGTGAAGGCGGCGTTGAAGGCCTCGAGCTTGCTGCCCGGCTCGGCATAGCCGGCCGCGGTGTAGACGACGCCGTCGACCAGCTTGCCAAGCGCCTTGATGGTCGGCGTGCCGATGGCATCGGCGCCATAGACCGGGATGGTGACGCCGGCGCCGCGCAATTGCTGGATGAAGGCCGGGAAATCAGGCTCGTAGGCCGCCGTCATGATCAGGTCCGGCTTGTCGGCCAGCCCCTTGATGTTGGTAATCTCGGCGGAAAAATCCGGCTGCCCCATGGTGAAGGTGCCGCGGCCGACAACGGCGCCGCCCTTCTTCTCGAATACCTTGCCGAAATATTCCGGCAGGTTAGCGGTGTAGGTGGTGTCCGGCGAGGTCAGCAGGAACACCTTCTTCTTGCCCTCGGAGACAGCGAAGTCGGCCACAGCCGTCGCCTGCACATTGTCCGCCGGATAGGTGCCGAACATGACGTCGCCGACAGCGCCGGTGAGCACGGGAGCGGAGCCGCACAGTGTCAGGGTCGGGATGCCGAGCGGCTGCGTCAGTTGGCCGGCGGAAATCGAGGGGTCGGCGTCACACGGCGTGATCATGATCCTGGCGCCGGCGTCGATCAGTTCCTGAGCGACGGTGGCGGTCTGGGCGGTGTCGGAGCGCGTGTCCTTGATCATCAGCTTGACGGTGTATTTGCCGCCGAGCCCGCCCTTGGCGTTGAGTTCATCGAGCGCCATGCGCAAGCCGGCAAGCGCCGGCTGATCGTAAGGGGCGAGGACGCCGGTCTGCGCTGTCGCCGCACCGATGATGATCTCCTCGGCGGAGGCCGTCGAAACGGCGGCGACGCCGAACACCGCCGCGCACAAAGCGGCGCGATGGAGGCGATAGAGGCTTGGCATGTCGGTTCTCCTTCTGGATTTTTGTCGTTGGCTGTTGTCGTTGCGGTCTATGCGGTCCGGTTTTCAGCTGTTGCCGTTTTGGCGCGTGCCGTGCGGCTGCCGAGATAGGCGGCGATCACCGCCGGGTTGTTCTGGACATCGGCGGGCGTGCCGTCGGCGATGACACGGCCATGGTCCATGACGACGATGCGCTCGCAGAGATTCATCACCAGCCGCATGTCGTGTTCGATCAGGACGACGCCGATGCGGCGCTCGGCGCGAACCGCCGACAGGATGGAGACCAGTTCGGCGGTCTCGACGGCGTTCATGCCGGCGGCCGGTTCGTCAAGCAGCAGGAAGCGCGGCTTCAGCGCCAGCGCTCGGGCCACTTCCAGCCGCCGGCGCTGGCCATAGGCAAGCCGGGCAGCCGGCTGGTCGGCGAATTTGTCCAGGCCCATGCGCGTGAGCTCGCGCATCGCCGCGGCCTCGGCATGGCCGAGATCAGGTTCGACCTGGCGCGCGGCGACGACGACATTTTCCAATACTGTCATGTGCGGAAAGACACGGATGTTCTGGAAGGTGCGAGCAATGCCCGAACGGGCAAATCGGAACGCCGAGGCCTGCCGCACCACGCCACCGACAGACACGCTCCCGGCACTTGGCTGGACATCGCCGGCCAGCATGTTGAGAAGTGTCGTCTTGCCAGCGCCGTTGGGCCCGATGATGCCGGTGATGCTGTCGGTCTCGAAGCTCAAGCTGACATCATCAACAGCGACGACACCGGCATAACGGCGCGACAGCTGGTCGGCCACCAGCCGGTCGGCACCAACCTGCCGCGGCACCGCGGCCGAAGCCATGCCCGCCTGGCGTCCGGGACGGCGCAGAAGGTTGAGCTCACGCTCGCCGAAAAGGCCGGTCGGCCGTCGCCAGATGACCAGGATCATGGCGACGGCGAGCACGCCCTGGGTCAGACCGAACAGGACAGGCAGATGAAGCCCCAGCATGTCGCCGCCGCCTTCGAAGCGGCGCACCACCTCGATCACCACGATGGTGACGATGACGCCGGCGAAAGCGCCGAGCGAGGACGTCATGCCGCCGACGATCAGCATGGCGAGCATGGTGAAGCCGAGGTCGAAATAGAAATCGCGCGGCGAGAAGGCGCCGAGGAACTGTGCCATCATGGCGCCGGCCGCCATCGCCGCGACCACGCCCGCCACCCAGGCAGCGAGCCGCGCCGTGCGCTGGTCGACGCCGACTGCGGCCGCACCGCGTTCGTCATTGGCGGCGGCGCGGGTGGCAAGACCGAAGGAGGTCTCGCGAAACAGCCGCGCCGCCACCAGCGCCACCGACGCGATCGCCGCCGCCGTCCACAGCCCGACCTCGCGCGGCACGCCGTAGAAGGGCTGGCTGCCACGGGTGATCTCGCGCCCGGCGACCAGCAGCGTGTAGACGATGATCAGCATGGCGAGCGTGGCAATCGAGGCACTCGACCCCGTCAGCCTGAGCAGCGGCGTACCAGTCAGCAGCCCGATGACGACAGCCAGGACCAGCACCACGGCCAGCGCCGCGAAAAAGGAAAGTTGATACCCGGCAAGGAATTCCGGCAGATCGCGGAGTGCCGTTCGTTGCAGAGCGGTGGGCATTGTGAGGATGCCGGTGGCGTAGGCGCCGAGGCCGACAAAGGCCGCCTGGCCGAAAGAAACGATGCCGCTGTTGCCGGAGAAAATCTGCAGGCCAAGCACGGCCGTCAGCATGATCGAGGCATAGGTAACGACACGCTGCATGGCGGCACCGCCGAAGATGAACGCGGCAAGCGCGACCAAGAGCAGTACCGCCACCATGCACAAGGCATCGGCCGTGGCGTTGCGAAACGCGGCCGGCATGAAGCCGTGCGGCTTGCTCTCGCTCATTGCCACGGACACCATCACGCGGCCCTGAAGCGGCTGGGCGAAAACGGTGCCAGGATCGGTTGCGCGCCTTCCGTGACCAGTTTCGCGATCGCCTCGCCCACGGCTGGCCCGGTCTTGAAACCGTGGCCGGAGGACCCCGCCGAAACGACGAGCCCCTCCACGTCGGACATGGCGCCGATGACAGGCAGATCGTCAGGACTCATATCGTAGAGCCCGGCATAGCCCGGCCGGATGCCGAGGTCGGACATGGCCGGCACACGAGAGGCAAAGGTCTCCAGGATTTCGACCGATTCAGATTCTTCGACACCTTCCATGTAGGTGTCGGGATTCTCGACGAAACGCGGCCGGCCGGCATGTTCGTGACGCAAGCCGGTGCCGCCGCCGGCCCAGGTGCCGGCCAGAATGACGCCGTCATTGTCCGGCCGCGCGTAATTGCAGGAAATGTCGTCACACCAGGCGAAAGGCATGACCTTGCGGGCTTGTCCGGCGGCATCGAGCACGGCCATCGGATGGCGCTCGACATGCAGCGGCAGATCGAGATCCACCGTCGCCAGCAGGCGGCGAGTCCATGGGCCAGCGGCCAACACGACCGTATCGGCCTCCAGCACCGTGCCATCGGTGAGCGTCACTCCGATGATGCGATCATCCTGCCGCCGAAGGCTTGCAACAAGCGTGTTCTGCAGGATCGTCGCGCCGTTCGCACGGGCGGCGCGGGCGATGGCGTTGGTGGCGCCGAAAGCATCGGCATAGCCATATTCGGGTTCCCACAGCGCCAGCGCGACATTGTCCAGCGCAAAGCCCGGCGCGGCACTGGCGAAAGCCCGCGGCGACAATGTCTCGAGGCGCGCGCCCTCGCCCCGGATGCGTTCGGCCGCCGCATTCCAGCTTGCCTCATTGTCGTTGCCGCAGACCCACATCATGCCGATCTCGGTGACGAAGGAGCCCTCGCCGGCGATCTCCGGCAGCGACACCAATATCTCGCGGCCTCGGATGGAAAGCTGCGACAGTTCCGGCATCAGGTAGAAGGCATGCAGCAGTGCCGACGATTTGCCGGACGGTCCACCGGCGGGATGGGTCTGCTCGACCAGCGTGACGCTCACACCGGCTTTGGCCAGATGATAGGCGGTGCTCGATCCGACAATTCCCGCACCGACAACGATGACGTCGTTTCCATTTCGCATGGCTGTTCCCCACAGTCTCTTGGCTGCTTTCCGACAAGCTAAGGCCAGTGGTCGCGCAATGTCAATATCTCTTCATTATTGACCCTGATTTAAATCTCTGTAATAAACTCCACAAAACAAGAGACCACGGATTTCGGGGAGGCCAATGGCGATACGCGATGTTCTGATGAGCGGGGATCTGGCGCTGACGCCGTCGGAAGAGAAGATCGTCCGGCTGCTTTTGACGGACTACCCGACCTCCGGCCTCGGTACCGCCTCGTCGCTCGCCCGGCGGGCCGGCGTCAGCGATCCGACCGTGGTCAGGCTGGTCGTCAAGCTCGGCTATGAAGGGTTTCCGGATTTCCAGGCAAAACTTCTGGCCGAGGTCGAAGCCAGGCTGCATTCGCCCCTGTTGATGATGGAGGCAAAGCGGCAAAGCGGCTCCAGCGACAGCGCCGTGCTTGCCTATCTCGACTCCGTCACCGCGGCGCTGCAGAAAGCCACCGCCGCTACGCCGGTCCAGACTTACGAGCGGGCCGCACGCCTTTTGATGGAGGCCAGGGGCGAGATCGTGCTGGTCGGCGGCCGGTTCAGCCGGCACATCGCCGGCATGCTGGCCGGATATCTCGTCCAGTTCCGCTCCGGGGTCCGTGATCTCGGCGTGCTTTCTCCTCAGGCATTCGACACGCTGGCCGATCTCGGCCGCCGCGACGTGCTCGTCGTCTTCGACTATCGCCGCTACCAGCTCGACGTGATGGCCTATGCAAGCCAGGCGGCGGCGCTCGATGTGCGGATCCTGCTTTTCACCGATCAATGGCTGTCACCGATAGCCGATCTCGCCGAAGTCACGATCGTCAGCCCGCTCGAAGTCGCCTCGCCCTATGACACTCTGGCGCCGGCAATCGCGCAGATGGAAGCCCTCACCGCCCACATCGTCTCAACGCTGGGCGACGATGCCCGGGCTCGCATCGAGAGGATCGAGAAAGTGCGGCACGCCAATGCGGTGACGCTCGACAGCGACCCGCAAGGGAACGGTGCACGCCAGACATCTGGACCACGCAAGACACCGGGACCCAAATCAGCAAAGCAGGACGACAAGGTATGACCCAAACCTTACCCAAGCAGGCCCTACCCAAGCGAGACGAAGCCTTCCGTGCCGGCGAGACGGCGCTGCTGCTTGTCGACATGCAGCGCATCTGGCTGGAGCCGGGCGCCGATCCCTCGCACCCGGAGCGCGGCCCTGACCACTATTTCTACCGGCAGACATCCTCGCGAACGATCCCCAACCAGGAGCGGCTGCTGGCGGCGGCGCGGGCCAATGGCGTCGAGGTGCTGCACACCATCATCCAGAGCCTGACCGAAGACGGCCGCGACCGCTCGCTCGACCACAAGCTGACGCCGATCCATGTCGCGCCGAGCCTTCCCGAAGGCCTGCCGGTTGCATCGCTGGCCCCTGTCGGCGACGAGATCATGCTGCCGAAGACCTCGTCCGGCATCTTCAACTCGACCAATGTCGACTATCTCCTGAAGAACCTCGGCATCCGCTATCTCGTCGTGGTCGGCGTGCTCACCGATCAATGCGTCGACATGACGGTGCGCGACGGCGCCGATCGCGGCTATCTCGTCACCTGCGTGTCCGACGCCTGTGCCACGATCACCCAGGAGCGCCATGATACCGCGCTGAAGGCGTTCGGCGGTTATTGCTGGGTCACCGACACCGACACCGTCGTCGACCGTTTCAACGCCTTGGGAAAAACTGCATGACATCGACCGTCGAGCCTCTCGTTGCCGTCGTCACCACCGATCTCTCCGCCGTCACGCGGGGCCGCTTCGTTGTCGAAAGCAGGCTGCAGAACACCGCCACGACCGGTGTCGGCTGGCTGCAGGCCAATCTGTCGATGACGCCGTTCAATTCGATCGTCGATCCCAACCCATGGGGCTCGTCGGGCGACCTGCGGCTGATCCCCGATCTCAAGGCGCGCTTCCGCACCGACCGGACCGGATCGGTGACGGCCTTCGACATGGTGGCCGGCGACATCGTCGAACTCGACGGCAGCCCGTGGCTTGGCTGCACAAGGACCATGCTCAGGGATGCGCTGACGGAGCTGAAGGCCGCAACCGGGCTCTCCGTCATCGCCGCTTTCGAGCATGAGTTCCATATTGCCGGCGGCAGTTTCGCGCCGGCGCATTCGATGTCCTTCGCCGCGCTGCGCCGCACCGATCCATTCGCTCCCAACCTGATGGCGGCACTGGAGGAAGCGGGCGTCGGACCCGAAGTGGTCATCGCCGAATTCGGCGACGAGCAGTTCGAAGTGACGCATGAGCCTGCCGATGCGCTGACGGCAGCGGACCGCGCCGTCGCCATCCGCGAGATCACACGCGAAGTGGCGCGCAACGCCGGCTGGCGCGCGAGCTTCGCGCCCAAGATAGCGCCTAATGCCGTCGGCAACGGCGTGCATATCCATTTCAGTTTCGTCGATGAGGCCGGCAAGCCGGCGACTTACGATCCCGCACAGCCCGGCGGCCTTTCCGCCAAGGCCGGCGCCTTCTGCGCCGGCGTGCTGCGCCATCTGCCGGGGATGACCGCCATGACGGCATCGAGCGTCTCGTCCTTCTACCGGCTGAAGCCGCACAGCTGGAGTTCGTCCTACACCTGGCTCGCCGACCGCGATCGCGAAGCGTCGCTGCGCATCTGCCCGACGGTGACGATCGGCGGACGCGATCCGGCGCGGCAGTACAACATCGAATACCGGGCGGCCGACGCCACCGGCAATCCTTATCTGTCGCTGGCGGCGATCATCCGCGCCGGGCTTGACGGGCTGGAGGCGGACCTGCCGTCACCGCCGCTGGTGACCGGCGACCCGACGCTGATGAGCGAGGCGGAACGGGCAAAGCTCGGTCTGGTGCGGCTGCCCGAGACCTTGCCGGCGGCGCTGGACGCGCTTCTCGCCGACAGCACCGTGACGGGATGGTTCGCGCCAGTCTTTATCGAAACCTTTGTCGGGCTGAAGCAACATGAGACCGAGCGTCTGGCCGGCCTCGATCCGGCTGCCATCTGCGATCTCTACCGGACGCTTTATTGATGACTGCGCAGACTGAAAGAGAGTGGCCCGACGCCGTCGAGGTTCTCAATGAGCATGGGCGCTCCGATATCGTCCTGTTGTGCGAACATGCCTCCAACCACATACCGGCGGAGTATCAACAGCTCGGGCTCGACTCCAGCCATCTGCAACGCCATATCGCCTGGGATATCGGTGCCGCGGAGGTGACCCGGCTCTTGTCTGCGCGGCTCGATGCAGTGGCCTTCCTCAGCGGCTATTCACGGCTGCTGATCGACCTCAACCGGCCACTGGGCACCCCAGGCAGCATTCCGGTGCTGTCGGAAGACACTGACATTCCCGGCAATGTCGGCGTCGATACCGCGGAACGGAACCGACGCGCGAAAATCATGTTTTCACCGTTCCATGACCGGGTGGCAGCCCATCTCGACCGCCGGGTGACCGAGGGCAGGCCGACGCGGATCGTGACGATCCACTCCTTCACGCCGGTTTTCCTGGGTGTCGTCAGGCCGTGGCATGCGGGCGTGCTGCATGAGCATGCGGCGGATCTCGCCGAAGCGATCCTGTTGGGCCTGCGCGCTGACGCGGCACTCAATGTCGCGGCGAACGTGCCTTATGTGATCAGCCGCGACGCCGATTATGCCGTACCCATTCATGGCGATGATCGCGGCATCCCGGCCGTCCTCGTCGAGATCCGGCAGGACCTTTTGTCGACAAGGTCCGGCATAGAGGAATGGGCTGACCGGCTGGCGACGGCGATGCCGGCTGAGACGGAGGCGATCCCGTGAGCAACCTCAGCCTGCGCGAGCGCGACGCCGCGACCATCGCGCAGATCGGCAAGCTGCGCTTCTCGCCGCTCAGCGTCGTCGGCGGCCAAGGCAACCGGCTGAACGGCAGGCGATGCTCAGATGTCTTGAGAGCGCAACGTCCGCAAGGTAATCGAATAGCGATGTTCGGCAAGCGGGGGGATGCTGTGCTCCCATTCGGTGCGCGACGGGCCCGTCATCAGATAGGCTGACCTTGGCTCGACGACGATGGTCCGGCGGTCCCATTTGTCACCGTTCTTCCGCCGGAGCCGGAAGCTGCAGGGCGCCAGCAGGGAAACGCCGGCGACATCTTCGAAATGAGGCTTGTCACGATGCCAGCCGATGCCGGCGCCAGGCCGGTATTCATTGATCAGCACCTGCGCGAACGCCTCGGCAGGCCGGCGCGCAAAGGCCGCGACCTTCTCGCGCAAAGGCAGCAGGAAATCAGGGATCGGCAGCGCCTCGACGACTTCGCCTCGGTCATAATCGTAGCGCAGGCCGAACCCGACGACGCGCCGGTTTGCCAGATGGCCGTGGATATCGAACGGCTGGAACGGCAGTCCTTCCAGATGCCGGGCGAGCCCCGTCTCTTCCTGCGGCGTGATCAATCCGGGTTGGTAGGCGAAACCCTCCGGCAGATCCACGGCGTCCCCAAAGAGATCTTGCTGGAATGCCAAGGTGCGGCCGGTGGCTTTCGACTTGAGCGACGACATCCCGCCTAGATGGTGAGGGTTGGACCGCAGGGCAATGATGGCCCGCGCTCCCGTGCGGTGACAGTAGTGCCGCTGGGTAGAGGCAAGGAACCGGACCATGTCTGCCGGGTTTATGTGGCTGAGCAGTCAGGTGCCAACATGCCGTCGACCGCGATCCGAAACACACAATACGATCCCACGACCAGGACCCTGTCCGTCTGGTTTGTGCCGAGCGGCGATCGCTATGACTATGCCGACGTTGCCCCGGCAACTTATGCCGCCTTCAGGAAGGCTTCCTCGAAAGGCCGCTTCTTCAATGAGTTCATCCGGGATCGCTACAGCTATCGCCGCGTGGCATGACGTGGGGGGCTGGCCCGTCATGCCTTCTTGTTCTGCTCGGCAGGCGCCTGGTCCGGCGCCGGTTCCCAACCAAAGACACTGCGGCCGCCAAGCAGATGCGACTGGTCGAATTCTCCGGCGACAATTTCCTTCAGGCTGGGGCCGGTGACGTATCGCTCGACCTGCCGCGACTGATCGTCAAGCCGCTTCAACGCGCCGATTTCCTCGTCGCGGCCAAGCTTGGCCTTCTGCACGGCCGATTTCAACACACCGATCGTCTCGTCATAGACCTTGAGCGGGACAGGGAAAGGGTGCCTGTCCTTGCCGCCATGCGCCAGCGAGAAACGGCCGGGGTCCGAAAAGCGGCACGGCGCGCCATGCACCACTTCGGCGACGAGAGCCAGCGCCCGAACCGTGCGCGCGCCCACTCCGGGAACCAGGAGAAGCTCGGAAAAATCCGCCGGGCCACGTTCGGCGGCCGCGGCCATGTTGCCATGGAGGCGGCGCATGACGACATCGCTTTCGCGAACATCGTGATGAGCCGGCATGATCAGGTGCGGCAGAAGCGGCTGCTCTGGAGCCGATGCGGCGCCGGACTCCAGGCCAGCAAACTCCCGCAGGATGCGGTCCGGCCCAAGGTCCTGGAGCAGGTCCAGCTGTCCCTGGCGCGAGGCCGCGGCGCGGCGGTCGGTCAGGTTGACGATCTCGCCCTGGTTGGCGCCTTCGATGGCGGCATGCGGCTGATCGACGAAACTCTTCAGGCCTTCGGACAGCCAATGGTAGCGGCGAGCCACCTTGCTGTCGCCGTTCATGCCTTGCTGCACCACCACCCAGTCGCCGTCATCGGTGACGATGAACCCGTGCAGATAGAGGTCGAAGCCGTCCTGAACGGCGGCGCTGTCCACCTTGGCGACAAGCCGGCTGACGGTTGCCAGGCGCGTTCCGTCGAAGCCGATGCGCTCGCCAATGGCGGCCAGCTCATGCGGGGTTTTGCGCGAATGCGCGCCGCGGCCGCCGCAGACATGAATGCCGAGTTCGCCCGACAGCGGCGTAAGACCGCGTTTCAAGGCGCCGACGACGCTGGTCGTGATACCGGATGAGTGCCAGTCCATGCCCATGACGGCGCCGAAGGACTGGAACCAGAACGGATGCGCCAGGCGCCGCAGCAGCTCGTTGCGGCCATAATGATGAATGATCGCCTCGCACATGACGGCGCCAAGACGCGTCATGCGGTCGCCCAGCCATTTCGGCACGCGTCCGCCATGAAGTGGAAGATCCGCACTGCCCGATCGTTGCGCCACGTCTGTTGCCTGTTCCGGTTTCCCCAGACAGATAAGTATCCCAGGTCGCACAAGGAAGCATTGGGTGTTCGCAGGCGGCTGATCGACCGGCCGAACCGGTCGGCCGTAACGCTTCCAGCTATCTCACCACGCGCTTTTCGAGCTTGCGGGCAAGGGTGCGCCGGTGCAGACCGAGCCGGCGCGCCGTTTCGGAGATGTTGAAGCCGGTCTCGACGAGCGTTTCGTGGATACGCTCCCATTCGAGGTTCTTGATCGAGGTGGGGCGGCTGGTCAGCGACACGGAAACATCGCCCTCGGCCCGGCCGAAGGCGGCTTCGATGTCATCGGTGTTGGCGGGTTTCGCAAGGTAATGACATGCGCCAAGCTTGATCGCCTCGACCGCCGTGGCGATGCTGGCGAAGCCGGTCAGCACGACGATCCTCATCGAGGCATCGCGGGCGCTCAGGAGCTTGACGCACTCGAGCCCGGAGCCGCCGGCTCCAAGCTTGAGGTCAACGACGGCGTAAGCCGGAACGGCTGTTTCGAGAGCGCGAGCCAAGTCTTCCCTGCCGTGGCAGACCATGACGTCATAATCGCGCTTTTCGAACGAGCGCTTCAGCGTTTTGGCGAAGGTGGCGTCGTCCTCGACGATAAACAGGGATCGATCAGGCCTCATGATCATCTCCATGGGTCAGCGCCGCGAGGGGCAGCGACAGGGTAACACAGGCTCCCTGCTCCACATTATGCGCCGAAAAGTCGCCTCCGAGCTTTCGGACCACATTCACCACGAGGAAAAGTCCAAGGCCGCCGCCGGGCCGTCCCTTGCTCGACATATAGGGCTGGCCGAGCGCGGCCAGAATACCCTCGTCGAAACCAGGCCCGCGGTCGCGCACCGAAATCACCAGTTTCTCATCCCGCCGCTCGGCAGTGACGCCGACCCAATCCTGCGATGCTTCCTGGGCGTTGTCGAACACGTTGAAGATGACCTGCTTCAGCGCCGTGTCGGAGACGATCTGCTCGTCGGGTTCGAAATCGTTTCTGTAATCCAGATTGAGCGGCTGACGGCTGACACGCCATTCCTGGACAAGATCGTCGAGGAAATGGCGGATGCTGGTGCGTATCGTGCCCTCGCCCCGCGCCTGCCCCGAAGACATGAGGATGCCCGACACGATGCTTTTGCAGCGCTCGATCTGCGCCTGCATTTCGGCGACGTCCCCGGCCAGCTCGCGGCTGCGGGTGACGCTGCGCATCTGGCGCCAGTCGGACAGGATGACGGAAATGGTCGAAAGCGGCGTGCCCAGTTCATGCGCCGCTCCGGAGGCCAGCAGGCCCATGCGCACGATGTGATCCTCCTCGGCCGAGCGCTGGCGCAGATCGGCGAGATAGGCATCGCGCTCGCGCAGATTGCGGTTGATGCGCGTCATGAAGATCACGATCAGGCCAGCCGCCAGCACGAAGCAGATGAACATGCCCCTGATATGCAGGACCAACAGGTCGCTGCCGCCATGATGCGGGATCGCGATCGGCTGGAACTGGAAGGTGAGGAAGACGAAGCAGGCGGAAGCCGCGACCACCAGGATCCAGGTGGACCAAGGTGTCAGCAGCGCGGCGCCAAGCGTGATCTGCAGCAGATAAAGCGACACGAACGGGTTGGAGGCACCGCCGCTGAGGTAAAGCTGTGTGGTCAGCGCCACCATGTCGAAAATGAGCGCGACGAACAGCTGCGCGTTGCTGATCGGGCGCTGGCCGCGCAGGGCCAGGAGGCTGAAGATGTTCAGCCCGACGAGGAAAACCACCACGCCCGCCATCTCCGGCAGGGGCAGCGGAATATCGAACCAATATTCCGTCGCCAGAATGGTGAGCACCTGGCCGGCCACCGCCAGCCAACGCAGCTGGATGAGCAGGAGCAGGTTCTTCCTGTTTGCCGCGTCGGGATTGGGGACCGTGCCGCCCTTGCCCGCAAGGGACGCTGCCGCAAAAGACCTGTCGTTGCGAGGCGTTGGCGTCGTGACGCTCATCTTGCCGGTCCTCGCCGCTGGCGGGCGCCGATCATCGGCGCGGCCAGGGCGATGGCGAGCATCGCAGCGAGTGTGAACCAGGTCAAAGCATAGACGAGATGGCTGTTGCGGAAATTCACGACAGTTAGTCCGCCGCGCGGCCAGCCGTCCACGCCAGATGCCTCCGCGTCGACGAAATAGGGGGCAACATCTTTCGTCAGGCCGCGCGCGGTTGCGATGGCGGGAACGTCTCGTGAATACCAGCGATTGCCCGCCGCATCGTTCTTGCGCAGGAAGCCGCCACCGGGCTCGCTCATGCGCAAAAGGCCGTCAATGACGGCTGGCGAAGCCAAGCCTTCACTTTCGCGTTCGAACTCTGCCTTGCGCTCCTGGGGGATGAAACCGCGGTTGACCAGCACGATAAAGCCGCGGTCGGTTCGCATCGGCGTCAGCACCCAATAGCCGCCGCCAAGCTCCGTTACCGCCTGCACCAGCGTGTTGGCGCCCCCCAGAAACTGTCCGGCCAATCGCACATGCCTGTATTCATCACCGGACGCGGTCATGCCGGCCCAGTTCCCTGGGCCAGGCGCATCGGCAACCGGAGCATGAATGCGTTGGTCGACGCGGGCGATCAGGTCGAGCTTCCAGACCCGCCTTTCGAGCTGCCATGTGCCGAGCCCGACAAACACCAGCACGCCGAGGAGCCCGAGCAGCACCAGGAACAGGCGCGACGCCGGCGATCTGCCGGCGTCCATTTGCGGCACGGCGGGCGAACCAATGCCAGCGTGCCCGTCCAGTGCCTCGACGATGGTCCCCTCCGTGCCCGGCGCGGGGCTCATGGCATCTGCCGCATGTCGTGAAGTCCCGGCATCATGTTGGCGTTGAGGTGGTACATCACCCAGAGCGAGCCGGTCAGCACGATGACGACCAGGATCAGCGTGAAGATCAGCGCCAGCATCGACCATCCGCCCTCCGAGGCGGTGTTCATATGCAGGAAGAACACCATATGAACGACGATCTGCACCACGGCGAAGGCCATGACGACGATGGCCGTCGCCTGCTTGTCGTCGATGGCGCCGGTCATGACCAGCCAGAAGGGGATGGCGGTCAGGATCACCGACAGGACGAAGCCGATCAGATAGCCCCTCAGCGAGCCATGCGCGGCTCCGCCATGCGCGTGGCCATGGTCGGCGGCATGATCATGAGCGCTCATCGCAGCATCCCCATCAGATAGACGAAAGTGAAGACGCCGATCCAGACGACGTCGAGGAAGTGCCAGAACATGCTGAGGCACATCAGCCGGCGGCGGTTCGCCTTGATGAGGCCAAATCTCGCGACCTGCACCATCAGCGTCACCAGCCAGACGATGCCGAAGGTGACATGAAGGCCGTGCGTGCCGACCAAAGTGAAGAATGACGAAAGGAAGGCGCTGCGCTGGGGTGTCGCGCCTTCATGGATCATGTGGGCGAATTCGTAGAGTTCGATCGACAGGAACGCCAGGCCGAACAGGCCGGTCACGGCAAGCCAACCCTGCGTCGCCGCCACGCGGCCCTTGTCCATCGTCAGCATGGCAAAGCCATAGGTAATCGAGGAGAAGAGCAGCATGGTGGTGTTGACCGCCACAAGGTCGAGGTCGAACAGGTCCTTCGGCGCGGGACCGGCCGCGTAATTGCCGCCGAGCACGCCATAGGCCGCGAACAACATCGCGAAGATCAGGCAGTCGCTCATCAGATAGAGCCAGAAGCCGAGCATGGTGCTGCCGCCTTCGGCGTGCGCATGCTCTTCTTCCAGATGAAACACCGGTTCAGTGCCGGCCGTGATTGCCATCGATGTCATGCTCAAACCCTAGCCCTGGGCGACGAGGAGCGTCGTCCTCGCCTCCTCCGTCTCCGCGACCACCGCAGCCGGGATGTGGAAGTCGCGGTGATAGTTGAAGGTGTGGCCGATCGCGGTGGCGATGAGGCAGACGAAGCTCAGCGCCGCCAGCCACCAAATGTACCAGATCAGGCCGAAGCCGAGCGCCACGCTGAAGGCCGCCAGGATGACGCCGGTGCCCGTATTGCTCGGCATGTGGATCGGCTTGAAGCCGGAGAGCGGCCTGATGTAGCCGGCCTTCTTCATGTCAAACCAGGCGTCGTTGTCGCGCACGATGGGTGTGAAGGCGAAGTTATAGGCGGGAGGCGGCGAGGAGGTCGACCATTCAAGCGTGCGGCCATCCCAGGGATCGCCGGTCGGATCCGCCAGAGCCTCTCGCCTGCGGATGGAGACAAAGATCTGGATCAGGAAGGCGGCGATACCGCAGGCGATCAGCACCGCGCCGAAGGCGGCGATCACGAACCAGATCTGCAGCGAGGGATCGTCGAAGACGCGCATGCGCCGCGTCACGCCCATCAGGCCGAGGATGTAGAGCGGCGTGAAGGCGAACCAGAAGCCGGCCACCCAGCACCAGAACGAGACCTTGCCCCAGAACGGATCAAGCTTGAATCCGAACGCCTTGGGCCACCAGTAGGCAATGCCGGCAAACAGGCCGAAGAGCACGCCGCCGATGATGACGTTGTGGAAGTGCGCGATCAGGAACAGGCTGTTGTGCAGCACGAAATCCGCCGGTGGCACGGCAAGCAGCACGCCGGTCATGCCGCCGACGACGAAGGTGAGCATGAAGGCCACCGTCCACATCATCGGCAGCTCGAAGCGGATGCGGCCGCGATACATTGTGAACAGCCAGTTGAAGATCTTCGCCCCGGTCGGGATCGAGATGATCATCGTGGTGATGCCGAAGAAGGAATTGACGCTGGCGCCGGAGCCCATGGTGAAGAAGTGATGCAGCCAGACGAGGTAGGACAGGATGGTGATGACCACCGTTGCGTAGACCATCGAGGTGTAGCCGAACAGGCGCTTGCCGGAGAAGGTCGACGTGACCTCGGAAAAGACGCCGAACAGCGGCAGGATGAGGATGTAGACTTCCGGGTGGCCCCATATCCAGATGAGGTTCACATACATCATCGGGTTGCCGCCGAAGTCGTTGGTAAAGAAATTGGTGCCGACATAGCGGTCGAGCGCCAGCAGCGAAAGCACCGCCGTCAGCACCGGGAATGACGCAACGATCAGCACGTTGGTGCAGAGCGACGTCCAGGTGAAGACGGGCATGCGCATCATCGTCATGCCGGGCGCGCGCATCTTGATGATCGTGCAGATCAGGTTGATGCCTGACAGCGTGGTGCCGACGCCCGCCACCTGCAGCGCCCAGATATAGTAGTCGACGCCGACGTCGGGACTGTAGCCGATGCCGGAGAGCGGCGGATAGGCGAGCCAGCCGGTGCGGGCGAATTCGCCGACGAACAGCGACGCCATGACCAGGATGGCGCCGCCGACCGTCATCCAGAAGCTGAAATTGTTGAGGAAGGGGAAGGAGACGTCGCGCGCGCCGATCTGGAGCGGGACGACGAAGTTCATCAGACCGGTGACGAAGGGCATCGCCACGAAGAAAATCATGATCACGCCATGGGCAGTAAAGATCTGGTCGTAATGATGCGAATTGAGATAGCCCTCGGAGCCGTTGAAGGCGATGGCCTGCTGCAGGCGCATCATGACGGCGTCCGAGAAGCCGCGCAGCAGCATGACCAGGCCGAGCACCATATACATGATGCCGATCTTCTTGTGGTCGACGCTGGTGAACCACTCGCGCCACAAATAGCCCCACAGCTTGAAATAGGTGATGACGCCGAGAAGGGCGATGCCGCCGAGCGCCACCGCGACGAAGGTGGCCACGACGATCGGCTCGTGCAGGGGCAGCGACTCCCAGGTGAGACGACCGAAAATGAACTTGGTCAGCGAGTCGGGCATTGGCTATCCCTCACAATTCACGCCGCAGCAGGCCGAGCGACGACGTATCCGCCTCGGCGCGACGGCTCTCGGTCCCGGGCTTGAGCAGCCCCGCCCCACGAAGCGGGGAAAGATTCTTGGCCCGCCAATCCGTCGATGTGGCATCGCCGGCCGCGCGCGCGGCGGCAGCCGCTTCCTCCGCCGTGCAGATGCTGGCGACATAGGACGGATCGTTCCCGAACACGCCGCGCCGGGCGAGCTTGTCGTATTGCAGCGGCAAGGTGTTGCGGATACCCGCAAGACCGAGGCCGCCCTTGGCGTCGATCGACATCATCTCGTTCATGCACATCTTGCCGCGCTCGACGCACAGATTGAGGATGGCGCCATAGAGGTCGGGATCGACGGAGGCATAATGGCGGACCGGTTCGTTCTCGCTCGGCTTTTCAAGTTCGAGATAGCTGTCGCGGCTGAGCGCCGCCGACGCGGTCCTGGCCTGTGCCACCCACTGGTCGAAAGCCTGGTCGGACAGGCCGTGGAAGGCGAAGCGCATCCCGGAAAAGCCGGAACCGCTGTAATTGGCCGAGAAGCCGCTGTAGGTGCCCGGCCGGTTGATGACGGCGTGCAGCTTCGTCTCCATGGCCGGCATCGCATAGATCTGCCCGGCAAGGGCTGGAATGTAGAAGGAATTCATCACCGCCGACGAAGTGATGCGGAAGTCGATCGGCTGGTTGACCGGCGCCGCCAGTTCGTTGACGGCGGCGATGCCGTAGTCGGGATAGATGAACAGCCATTTCCAGTCGAGCGCCACGACCTCGACCCGCAGCGGCTTGTGCAGCTGGGTGACGGGCTGGCCGGGCTCGATGCGGTCGATGCGGCGATACGGGTCGAGCAGGTGCGTGCCGAGCCAGGTCAGCGCGCCAAGGCATATGATGATGAGCAGGGGCGCTGCCCAGATCACCAGTTCCAGCTTGGTCGAATGATCCCAGTCCGGCGTATAGGTCGCCGAGGCGTTGGATTGCCGGTAGCGCCAGGCAAAAAAGACCGTCAGCGCCATGACGGGCACGATGATGACGAGCATCAGCAGGGTCGAGACCACCAGCAGGTCGCGCTGTTGGGCCGCGACATCGCCCGCTGGCGCGAGCACGACCATATCGCAGCCGCTGAGCAGCCCGGCCAGGGGGAACAGAAGCAAGGCTCCAAACCGTTTCATCAGACGCTGCCCTCAATGGACCGCGGCAACCGTTCATGTTGCAGTGCGGTATCGAGCAAGGGCTACTGCCGGCGGCGGCGCGGTGATATTGGACAATTTGTCCAATGCCCAGCCGGCGTGGCTTTGGCGCAGTGTGCAGCGCACAATGGGATCGTCACAATTGGATCCCGGGACCCCTTGGTTGCGACGGACAAGATGGCTCAGACTCCGACTGCCCAAACGAACAGCAAGCTGATCGGCTCGGATCACGGCCAGGTCAGCGCGGGCGACATCGCGGTCGGCGTGATCGTGGGCAGGACGTCGGAATTCTTCGACTTCTTCGTTTATGCGATCGCGTCCGTCATCGTGTTTCCCAAGCTCGTCTTTCCGATGCACGATCCGCTCGTCGGAACGCTTTATTCGTTTTGCATCTTCGCGCTGGCTTTCGTCGCGCGGCCGTTCGGCACCGTTTTGTTCATGGCGATCGATCGCGCCTATGGTCGTGGGGCGAAACTGACGATCGCGCTGTTCCTGCTCGGCACGTCGACTGTCGCCATCGCGTTTCTCCCGGCCTATGGCGAGATCGGTGCCGTCGCGATCTGGCTGCTGGCGCTTGCCCGCACCGCACAGGGGCTGGCGCTCGGCGGTACATGGGACGGACTGCCCTCGCTGCTGGCGCTGAACGCGCCTGAAAACCGGCGCGGCTTCTATGCCATGATCCCGCAGCTGGGTGCGCCGATCGGCCTGATCGTGGCAAGTTCCCTCTTCGCCTTCTTCGTCGCCAATCTTTCGGCCGACGATTTCTTTGCCTGGGGCTGGCGCTATCCCTTCTTCGTCGCCTTCGCCATCAATGTCGTGGCCCTGTTCGCCAGACTGCGCATTGTCGTCACGCCCGAATTCGCAAGACTGTACGAGAGCGGGGACCTCCAGCCGACACGCATAAGGGATACGATCAGCGCCGAAGGCCGCAACGTCGTCGTCGGCGCCTTCGCCCCGCTGGCGAGTTTCGCCTTGTTCCACATGGTGACGGTGTTTCCGCTTTCCTGGGTGTTCCTGTTCACCAATGAGGGACCGGAGCGGTTCCTGTTGATCGAGGCGGTGAGTGCGCTGTTCGGCATTGCAGCCATCGTCGCATCGGGCCCGCTGGCCGATCGCATCGGACGCCGTGCGCTGCTCGGCGGTTCCGCAATCGCCATCGCCACGTTCAGCGGCTTTGCCCCGCAGCTTCTGGATGGCGGCACCGTCGGCGAGATCCTGTTCATGGTGCTGGGCTTCATCCTGCTGGGGCTGAGCTTCGGGCAATCGTCCGGCGTCGTCGCATCGAGTTTTTCCCGGCAGTATCGCTATACCGGCTCGGCAATAACCTCGGATCTTGCATGGATGTTCGGCGCCGGCTTCGCGCCGCTCGCAGCACTGCTCCTGGCCGGCAATTTCGGCCTCATCGCGGCCGGTGCCTATCTGCTCTCGGGTGCGGCTTGCACTTTGCTTGCCCTGTGGATCGACAGGCAGCGCTCAGCCTCCGACCGGGCGGTCGACTGAGCCGGAGGCCAGGCCTTGGCGCTGGCGCCCTCACTGTCCAGTCAACGTCGAGCCGAACAAAATGCTTGCCCGCATCCCTGGCGTTTACCGGGTCGTCCGCCTTTTGCGGACTGACCGGTTCCACATTCCCGCGCGGCAAGCGACGCGCTACCAGACCACGCGCATGTTCCTGGGAGGCGATGCCGCGCATGCACATGCTCCGCTGGGCGCCCGGGGCATGAATCTCGGTATTGAAGATGCGGCATGTTTTGCCAGGCGTTTCGTCGAAGGCACGCTTGCCGGCTATGCTGGTTAGCGATGGCCGGTCGGGCGGCGAAGGATCAAACTCAGCGAGCGTGT
>NZ_JAFFIW010000175.1 GCF_018588885.1 Mesorhizobium sp. dw_380 | reverse complement strand
GGGCGAGATCGAGGCGCGGCTTGGCGAGCACGCGCTGGTGCGTGAAGCCGTGGTGATCGCGCGCGAAGACACGCCTGGCGACAAGCGGCTGGTCGCCTATGTGGTGGCACGGGATGAAGCCGGTGATGATCTTGCGGCGGTGCTGCGGGCGCATCTGAGCGGTCTTGTGCCGGAGTACATGATCCCGGCCGCCTACGTGACGCTGGAAGCACTGCCA
>NZ_JAFFIW010000174.1 GCF_018588885.1 Mesorhizobium sp. dw_380 | reverse complement strand
TCTGATCGGGCTTGGTGTGAAGCCTGACGATCGGGTCGGGCTTTGCGTCGAGCGCTCGCCGGCGATGGTGATCGGCCTGCTTGCGGTGCTGAAGGCAGGCGGGGCCTATGTGCCGCTCGACCCGGGCTATCCACGCGAACGGCTTGGCTGGCTGGTGAGCGATGCCGATCCGCGTCTTGTGCTGGTCGACAAGAGCGGCCGTGCGGCCCTTGGCGAGGCGCTGTCTGG
>NZ_JAFFIW010000173.1 GCF_018588885.1 Mesorhizobium sp. dw_380 | reverse complement strand
GCCAAGAAGACCAAGCGCTATCCGTCTGATTTGACGGACGAAGAGTGGGAGCAGTTCGCACCGCTGATGCCCAAGCCTGGGCGTCGCGGCCGTCCGCGCGAGGTTGATTTCCGGGAGGTGGTCAACGCCGTGCGCTACCTGGTCCGCTCGGGTTGCGGTTGGCGGATGCTGCCGATCCATTTCGGCCCCTGGCAGACGGTCTACGGCTGGTTCCGCGAGTTGGCGCGGCGCTTTCTGT
>NZ_JAFFIW010000172.1 GCF_018588885.1 Mesorhizobium sp. dw_380 | reverse complement strand
GCCGGCAACACGTCCAGGGACCGCAACGGCGTCTCCGGCGCGGCCTCCAGCGCCTGCGCCAGGCTCTCCAGCGCCCGCTGCATCAGCCCGATGACACGATCCGCCGGCACAGCCTCCACAACCTGCGCCGTCAGCCCAAGCTCGGTCCCGAAGTCGTCGACCGACAGCGTCAGCGGATAGTTCGTCCGCTCCTCGCTCTCCAGCCATTCCCCGCCGATCAGGCTCGACGTACCCATCTTCTCCGCCG
>NZ_JAFFIW010000171.1 GCF_018588885.1 Mesorhizobium sp. dw_380 | reverse complement strand
CCGGGGGCATCTCATCTCCATGGACCGCTTCAGCTTGCTCGCCGTGCTTGCAGCGCGCGAAGCCATGCGGCAGGCCGGACTTTCCTGGGACGAGGGGAATGCCCATCGCTTCGGCGCGACAGTGGGCGTCGGATTTACCGGTTCATACGCAACAGAACAAACTTACCGCTCACTGCTTTTGGGTAGCGCAATCCGTGCTGAACTCTTCACTGGAGTAAAGGTGATGCCCAGCGCCGCTTCCGTCCATCTT
>NZ_JAFFIW010000170.1 GCF_018588885.1 Mesorhizobium sp. dw_380 | reverse complement strand
TCGCAAGCAGTTCGTCTCCATGGCCCGCTTCAGCTTGCTCGCCGTGCTTGCAGCGCGCGAAGCCATGCGGCAGGCCGGACTTTCCTGCGACGAGAGGAATGCCCATCGCTTCGGCGCGACAGTGGGCGTCGGCGGCTTGGGCTGGGATGTGATGGAGGAAACTTACCGGGCCCTCCTTTTGGACGGCGCGAGGCGAGTTGGCATCCTCGCTGTACCCAAAACGATGCCAAGCGCCGCCGCCGGCCAGGTG
>NZ_JAFFIW010000169.1 GCF_018588885.1 Mesorhizobium sp. dw_380 | reverse complement strand
GGGCGGAGAAGGCGGAGATGCCGAGCCTCAGCGGCGCTGAGTGGCTGGATGGCGAGGAGCGGACAAACTATCCGCTGATAATGGCGGTCGAGGACTTCGAGACGGCGCTGGGCCTGACGGCGCAGGTTGTCGAGGCTGTTTCGGCGGATCGTGTCATCGGGCTGATGCAGCGGGCGCTGGAGAGCCTGGTCGAGGCGCTTGAGACTGCGCCTGAGACGCCGCTGCGGTCGCTGGACGTGCTGCCGGCCAAGGAG
>NZ_JAFFIW010000017.1 GCF_018588885.1 Mesorhizobium sp. dw_380 | reverse complement strand
GGTCCCTTGAGGGGGAGATGCCCGGCAGGGCAGAGGGGGGCGCTGTCCCGCCAACATATCAATTTTACAAAGACTGCTTCCTCGCGCCATTCTCTGCCGAGCATCATTTGAGGTCAAGTTAAGCAAGGTCAGCGCTCTACGGCGCCCCCCTCTGTCCTGCCGGACATCTCCCCCACGAGGGGGGAGATTGGCGGTTCCAGCGACGCCGCCCAGATTGCAAAACTACTTGCCCGCCAGTCCCTTCAGCCGGTAAAGCGCCTCCAGCGCTTCCCTCGGCGTCATCTCGTCGGGATTGATCTCGCCGAGTGCGGCGCCGAGCGCATCGCTCTTCACCGGCTTCGGCGCTTCCCGCTTTACCGCCACGGAAAACAGCGGCAGGTCGTCGACCAGCCGGTTGGTCTTGCCGGAAACCTCGCCCTCCTCGAGCTGGTGCAGCACTTGCTTGGCCCGGTCGACCACCGCTTCCGGCAGGCCGGCGAGCCGAGCCACCTGGACACCGTAGGAGCGGTCGGCCGCGCCTTTGCCGACCTCGTGCAGGAAGACGACGTCGTTCTCCCATTCCTTGACCCGCATGGTGACGTTATGAAGCCGCGCCAGTTTGCCGGCGAGCGACGTCATCTCGTGGAAATGGGTGGCGAAGATGGCCCGGCAGCGGTTCTTCTCGTGCAGATATTCCACCGCCGCCCAGGCAATCGACAGGCCGTCGAACGTGGCCGTGCCGCGGCCGATCTCGTCGAGGATCACCAATGCCCGTTCGCCGGCCTGGTTGAGGATCGCCGCCGTCTCGACCATCTCGACCATGAAGGTCGAGCGTCCCCGTGCCAGATCGTCAGAGGCGCCGACGCGCGAGAACAGCCGATCGACGACGCCGATATGGGCCGATGCCGCCGGCACGAACGAACCGGTCTGGGCGAGAATGGCGATCAACGCGTTCTGCCGCAGGAAGGTCGATTTACCGCCCATGTTCGGGCCGGTCAGAAGCCAGATCGCGCCGTTCTTGGCGTTCCCCTCCGGCGACAGGTCGCAATCATTGGCGACGAACGGCCCTTCGCCGGAACGGCGCAAGGCCTGTTCGACCACCGGGTGCCGGCCTCCGGAAATCTCGAAGGCCAGGCTGGAATCCACCACCGGCCGGCACCAGGCCTCGCTTTCCGAGAGCAGGGCAAGGGCGGCCGATACGTCGAGCACGGCGAGCGCGTCGGCGCCGGCGCGGATCTTTTCGGCCTCGCCGACCGCTTCCGCCGTCAGCGCATCGAAGGCAGCCAATTCGATGCTCAGCGCCCGGTCGGCGGCGTTGGCGATCTTGGTCTCGAGTTCGGCCAGCTCGGTGGTGGTGAAGCGCATGGCATTGGCCATGGTCTGGCGGTGGATGAAGCGCGCCTTGGCGCCATCGCTGCCGGTCATCACGGCATGATGGTTCGCCGTCACCTCGATATAGTATCCGAGTACATTGTTGTGCCGGATCTTCAGCGAACGGATGCCGGTCTCCTCGATCAGCGAGCGCTCCAGCCCGGCGATGACTTTTCGCGATTCATCACGCAACGCCCGCATCTCGTCGAGTTCCGGGTGGTAGCCGCCGCGAACGAAGTCGCCGTCGCGTCTCAAGAGCGGCAGTTCCTCGCCGAGCGCCTGCATCAGATGCTGGGCAAGTGCCTTGGGCAGCGCCTGAATGGCGGCGAGTGCTCTCGCTAGCTCCTGGGGCAGGGCGGTCGCGGCAAAGATCTCGGCGATGGCGCTTGCCGCCTCGAAGCCGGCGCGCAAGGCGCCGAGGTCGCGTGGCCCGCCGCGGTTGAGTGCCAGCCTGGACAGCGCACGCGGCATGTCGGCGACGCTCTTCAGACTTGTCCGCACCACCTGGCACAGCCGGGTCTCCGAGCCGAAGAACGAGACCGAATCCAGCCTGGCTCCGATCGCCGCCGGGTCGGTCAGCGGCGCCATCAGCCGGTCGGCGAGCAGCCTGGCGCCGCCTCCGGTCACCGTGCGGTCGATCGCCTTGAACAGCGAGCCTTCCCGGCTGCCCGACAGTGTGCGTAAGAGTTCCAGATTGCCGCGCGTCGCCGGATCGATGAACAGGGTAGAACCCTGCTCCTCGCGCTTGGGGCGCGACAGCGGCGGACGCTCGGCCTTCTGCGTCTTCTCGACATAGGCGATGGCGCCCGAGATCGCCGACAGTTCGGCGCGCGAAAACGTGCCGAAACTGTCCGGCGTCGCCACCTCGAAGAAACGCGCGATCCGCCCCGTGGCCGAGGCCGAATCGAACAGCGACGGCGGCTGCGGGTTGGCGACGCGGCCAAGCACGTCGAACACCGGCTTCAACTCGGGGTCATGGAACACCGGCTCGGCGACGATCAGTTCGCGCGGATCGACGCGGAAGATGTCGGCCAGGAGCCGGTCGGCCGTGGTCTCGGCGACGCGGAAGGCGCCGGTCGAGATGTCGATCCAGGCCAGCGCGAAGCTTCCGTGGCTCCCTGTCGCGCTGCCGCGCTCCCCGCCTCTTGGATCGCTGCCGCCCTTCACCCGCCCCAGGGCCATCAGGAAGCTTGATTCCGACGGCGCCAGCAATTTGTCCTCGGTGATGGTGCCCGGCGTCACCAACCGCACCACGTCGCGGCGCACCACCGATTTGGAGCCGCGCTTCTTGGCTTCGGCCGGATCCTCGATCTGCTCGCAGACCGCGACGCGGAATCCCTGGCCGATCAGCTTCTGCAGATAGTCGTCGGCCGCATGCACCGGCACGCCGCACATCGGAATGTCGTGGCCCTGGTGCTTGCCGCGCTTGGTCAAGACGATACCCAGCGCCCGGCTCGCCTTTTCGGCATCGTCGAAGAACAGCTCGTAGAAATCGCCCATCCGGTAGAACAGCAGCGAATCCGGGTTCGCCGCCTTGATCTCGATGAACTGCTCCATCATCGGCGTGACGGCGGCCGCGCCGGGCTGCGGCGGCGTCACCGTCTCGGGGGCGTCGGGCTCGTTCGGGCTGTGCATGTTCATGGCGCGGCACGCTAGCAGATGTGGCGGCCGGGTTTAATGCCGGGGCTTCGAAAAGCAGGGGAAGACTGCGTGGCCGCCACAATCGCTGGAGATCGAGGCATACGGGCAATGCAGGATGGCTCCTGACTGCTTTGAAGAAGCTTTGCCGAGCTTGGCGGTTTACACAGGGCAGCGCGTAGTCTTAATTCGAAGCCATACCCATACAAAGCACCCGCTTCAAGGAGGTGCTGCACCGGCGAGGAAATCAAAAGCATCATGGCCAGGAAAACCGAGAACACCGGTCCGTCCGTCAGCGCGCAGGAAGCGCTCGAATTCCACGCGATGGGCCGGCCTGGCAAGCTGGAGATCGTCGCCACCAAGCCGATGACGACGCAGCGCGATCTGAGCCTCGCCTATTCGCCTGGAGTCGCCGTGCCGGTGCGCGCCATCGCCGAAGACCCCAGCCGCGCTTTCGACTACACGACGCGCGGCAACATGGTCGCCGTCATCTCCAACGGCACCGCCATCCTTGGCCTCGGCAATCTCGGCGCACTCGCCTCCAAGCCGGTGATGGAAGGCAAGGCGGTGCTGTTCAAGCGTTTCGCCGATGTCGATTCCATCGATCTCGAGGTCGACACCGAGGATGCCGACGAGTTCATCAACTGCGTACGTTTCCTCGGCCCCTCCTTCGGCGGCATCAATCTGGAGGACATCAAGGCGCCGGAATGCTTCATCATCGAGCAGCGCCTGCGCGAACTGATGGATATCCCGGTCTTCCACGACGACCAGCACGGCACCGCCATCATTTCGTCCGCCGGCCTGATCAACGCACTGGAGATCACCGGCCGCGATATGAAGACCACGAAAATGGTCTGCAACGGCGCCGGTGCCGCGGGCATCGCCTGCATCGAGTTAATGAAGGCGATGGGCTTCGCGCCTGAAAACATCATCCTGTGCGACACCAAGGGCGTGGTCTTCCAGGGCCGTACCGAAGGCATGAACCAGTGGAAGTCGGCGCACGCGGTGAAAACCGAGGCGCGCAGCCTTGCCGAGGCGCTCGACGGCGCCGACGTGTTCCTCGGCCTCTCGGCCAAGGGCGCACTCACCACCGCCATGGTGCAGTCGATGGCCAAGAACCCGATCATCTTCGCCATGGCCAATCCCGATCCCGAGATCACGCCGGAGGAAGTGGCCGAGATCCGCACCGACGCCATCATGGCCACCGGGCGCTCCGATTACGCCAATCAGGTCAACAACGTGCTCGGCTTCCCCTATATCTTCCGGGGCGCGCTGGATGTGCGGGCCACCACCATCAATGAGGACATGAAGATCGCCGCTGCCCGTGCGCTGGCCGAACTGGCGCGCCAGGACGTGCCTGACGACGTCGCTGCCGCCTACCAGGGCAACCGGCCGAAATTCGGCCCCAACTACATCATTCCGGTGCCGTTCGACCCGCGCCTGATTTCGGCCATCCCGCTCGCGGTCGCCAAAGCGGCGATGGATTCCGGTGTCGCCCGCAAGCCGATCCTCGACCTCGACCGCTATGCGCAGGAATTGTCCGCCCGGCGCGACCCGATCGCCTCGACCCTGCAGCGCATCTACGACCGCGTGCGCCGCCAGCCCAAGCGCATCGTCTTCGCCGAGGGCGAGGAGGAGCAGGTGATGCGCGCCGCCGTCTCCTATGTGAACCAGAAGCTCGGCACCGCCATCCTGCTCGGCCGTGACGACGTCATCAAGGAGAACGCCAAGCACGCCGGCATCGACCTCAACAAACAAGGCATTGAGATCATCAACGCCCGGCTGTCGCGCCGCAACAGCATTTACACCGACTATCTCTATGAACGCATGCAGCGGAAGGGTTTCCTGTTCCGCGACTGCCAGCGGCTGATCAACAACGACCGCAACCACTTCGCCGCTTGCATGGTGGCGCTGGGCGACGCCGACGGCATCGTCACCGGTGTCACCCGCAACTATTCCACAGCACTCGACGACATCCGCCGCGTCATCGATGCCAAGCCCGGCCACCGTGTCATCGGCGTCTCGATCGTGCTCGCGCGGGGCAAGACCGTGCTCGTCGCCGACACCGCCGTCCACGACATGCCGAACGCCGAGCAGATCGCCGATATCGCCGAGGAGGCGGCAGGCTTCGCGCGCCGCATGGGCTATGAGCCGAGGCTCGCCATGCTCGCCTACTCGACCTTCGGCCATCCGCAGGGCGAGCGCTCCGAGCGCGTCCAGGAGGCAGTGCGCATCCTCGACAAACGCCGCGTCGATTTCGAATATGACGGCGAAATGGCCGCCGACGTCGCGCTCAACGCGCGCGCCATGGCGCAATATCCATTCATAAGACTGACCGGCCCGGCCAATGTGCTGATCATGCCGGCCTTCCACTCTGCCTCGATCTCGACCAAGATGCTGCAGGAACTCGGCGGCTCGACGGTGATCGGCCCGCTGCTGGTCGGCCTGAACAAGCCGGTGCAGATCGTCTCGCTGAACGCCAAGGACAACGATATCGTCAACATGGCGGCGATCGCGGCCTACACGGCGGGGACTTGAGGAAAAGCCTTCGAATGCTTTTCGAGTGAAGCTCACCCAGGCGCAAAAGCCCGGGCCGCCTCGACCACATCCTCGACCTGGTCCTGCCGCAGCAGGTCGATTGGAATGCGCCCGTCGAGTTGCGCCGCCGGGCGCGTCAGCCACAGCCAGGCCAGCCTCGGATTGCCGATCAGCTTGAGCACGTCGCTTATGCCCGCCACTGGCCTGCCGTCGACGAATTGCGCCAGTGGGAAGACGTGTTTGCGGCCGCCCTTGCGCAAGGCGATGACGTCGCCGCGCCTTTGCCAGCGGTGCAGGGTCGAGCGGGCGATGCGCAGATTTTCCTCCAGATAGGTCGAGCCGGCGACGCGGCCGGCCCAGTCCTCGATCAGCATCGATTCGAGATCGTCGGGCTGGGAGGAAGGCGTCTGATCGGCCAGCAGCGCCGTCGGCGGATTTGTGGTCCCGCCGGCAGTGCCGGCTTCGCTGCGGCGCGCGGCTTCTGCCGCCAGCGCGCGCACAAATTTCGAGGCAAGGCCGGGCAGGTCGGCGTGGATGGTATCGATGGCGCGCTGATGCTTCGGCGACAGCAAGGTGACGGCGGACGCTATGCTGCCGGCGATCTTGCCGACCGAGACCACGGTGGATTGGTTGATGGCCTCGTCATAGTGGGCAAGCGCGCGTTCGACATCCTCCGCGACCATCTCCGCGAAGTCGTCCTGTCCAAGACCGGTTGTCTGAAATCTGTTCATGCATCTGTCTTCCGGCCGCGCGCGCTCCTCCCTGAGCCGCGACCTGGCTGTTGAATTTCTAGTGTGGGAAACGGAAATCGCGGCGGCAACGAATCGCATCGCCTGACAGCTTGCTGTCTTGCATCTTTGACACCCTAACTGATTGAGGGTGCACCGAAATGTCAGTCGCGGGGCGCCCAGACTGCGTGTAGGTGCGATGTGTGACAGCTGCGTGACGGTGAAGCTGCCAATCTCCCCCCTCGGGGGGGAGATGCCCGGCAGGGCAGAGGGGGGCGCGAAGGATCACGACGCAGCAATACTTGCGCCGCGACCCGCGCTCTTCGGTAGTCGCGCCGTGAAGCCATCAATTCGTGATGTGAACTGGCGATGCCGGCGGGACAGCGCCCCCCTCTGGCCTGCCGGCCATCTCCCCCACGAGGGGGGAGATCGGCAGCCCCCCCTACAGCAGCCCGGCCTGCTCGGCCTCGCGGCGCAAATTCTGCCGCGGCCTTGGGCCGATCTGCTGGATCACCAATCCAGCCGCCAGGGAGCCAAGGTCGCCGCAGGTCTTGAGGTCGCGGCCTTGTGTATAACCATGCAGGAACCCGGCGGCGTAGAGATCGCCGGCGCCCGTTGTGTCGACCAGCTCCTTGATGGCGGTCGCCTGGATGACCACGGTCTCGTCGCCGCGCACGATCACCGAACCCTTTTCCGAGCGGGTGACGGCGGCGATCCGACAATCCCTGCGGATCTGCGCCAGCGCCTCGTCGAAGGACGATGTCTGGTAGAGCGACTTGATCTCATGGCTGTTGGCAAAGACGATGTCCACCGTGCCGGAGCGCATCAGCTCGAGGAACTCGTCGCGGTAGCGGTCGACGCAGAACGAATCCGACAGCGTCATCGAGACCTCGCGGCCGGCCGCGTGCGCCAGCTTGGCTGTCTGCCGGATCGCCTCCTTGGCGCGCGGCGGGTCCCACAGATAGCCTTCGAAATAGGTGACCTTGGCGCCCGAAGCCTTGTCGGCCTCGACATCCTCCGGCCCGAGCTCGACGCAGGCGCCGAGATAGGTGTTCATCGAGCGTTCGCCATCGGGGGTGACGAAGATCATCGAACGGGCCGTCGGCGGCTCGCCCTTGAGCGGCTTGGTGTCGAAGGCGACGCCTTGGGCGTGGATGTCGTGCGCATAGATTTCGCCCAGCGCATCATTGGAGACCTTGCCGAAGAAGGCGGCGCGTCCGCCGAAGGAGGCGACGCCGGCTGCCGTGTTGCCGGCACTGCCGCCGGAGGCCTCGATCGCCGGGCCCATGCGGCTGTAGAGCAGTTCGGCGCGGTGGGTGTCGATGAGGTTCATCGCGCCCTTGATGATGCCGTTGGTCTCCAGGAATTCCTCGTCGCACTGGGCGATGATGTCGACAATGGCATTGCCGATGCAAAGCACGTCATAATCCGGCATCAATGTCTCCGCCAAAAACCCGAGCCGGCTTTTCGCCACGCCCGGGCGGGTCTACAGCATGACCCCGAAAATTGGCAACCGATTTTCTGTCGTTGCCGGCGTGCGGCGATGACCATTCCCGCATCGAGACGCGCGGTCGTTGCAATCATTTGCGCCTGGAACGCGACATGCAGGCGCTACGACAATTCGACCGTGGCCGAAACATTTCATCCCGGCATCGCCTAGATCTGTGGCTTGACCGATCACGTCACCAGGGCGAGCCAGTCCCCATGTCTACAAAGAACGCGCCGACAGGAAACGATACGACGACCGACCTGGCGCTGCTCGGCGTGCTGGCGGTGCTGTGGGGCGCCTCCTACACCTTCATCAAGATCGGCGTCGAAACGATCCCGCCGGTCACTTTCATCGCCGCCCGCACCTTGATCGCCGGCGGCATCCTGTTCGCCATCATCCGTTGGCGCGGGCTCACTATGCCGGGCGACGCGGCAAGCTGGCGCCGCTTTGCGTTCCAGGCATGCCTCAACAGTGTCATCCCGTTCACGCTGATCGCCGCCGCCGAGCGCTCGGTGGATGCCGGCTTGGCCACCATCCTCAACGCCACCTCGCCGATCTTCACCTTCCTCTTGACCGCGCTCATCACCCGCCATGAGCCGGTCACGCCGCGCAAACTGATCGGTGTCGGCGCAGGCATTGCCGGCATCTGCCTCATTGTCGGCACCGAGGCGCTGGGAGGTCTCGGCCACGAGCTGTGGGCGCAGGCCGCCATCGTCGTGGCGACGATCTGCTATGCCGGTGCCGCCATCTTCGGCCGCGGCTTCAAGGGCCTCGATCCGATGCTGCCGGCCGCCGGGTCGATGCTCTGCGGCGCGGTCATGCTGGTGCCGCTCAGCCTGGTGGTCGACCAGCCCTGGACATTGGCGCCGTCGACGGCGTCGATCCTGGCCCTGCTCGGCCTTTCGGTGTTCTCGACCGCGCTGGCCTTCGTCATCTATTTCCGCCTCATCCACACGCTGGGCTCGGTCGGCACGACGTCGCAGGCCTATCTGCGCGTGCCGATCGGCGTCGGCATCGGCGCCGTTTTTCTTGGCGAAAGCCTGGGTCCGGCGGCTTGGCTGGGCATGGCCTGCGTCGTCGCCGGCGTCGCGGCCATGACCATCCCGGTCCGCAAGCCGGCGCTTGCGCGGTAGGCGCTCGGCCGCGCTTGTGCTGGCGGCGCGTGCTGCTTATCTCGGGGGCGTCCCGCCTTCCGGCGGTGTCCGCTGACCCGGGGGTTGAAGCACGGTGATTTTCGACGCTGCCCGCACTGCGGCCCTCGAGCTGCTCTCGCCCCCGTTTCGTGGCGTGTTCATCAAGACGCTTGGCCTGACCGTGCTGGCGCTGGTCGCCTTGTGGTTCGGCCTGACCAGCCTTGTCGAATGGCTGGCCCTGCCATGGCTCCAGGCACTGTTGCCAGGCATGCCGTCCTGGGCCGGCTGGCTGGGCGGCATCATCGCGGCAATAGCACTCGCCTTCGGCATGGCCCTGCTCGTCGCGCCGGTGACCGCCGTGATCGCCGGCCTGTTCCTCGACGATGTTGCCGAAGTGGTCGAGCGCACCGACTATCCCGCCGACCCGGCTGGGCGCGCCATGCCGGCGCTGCGCTCGCTGGTGCTGGCGACAAAATTCTTCGGCGTCGTCATCCTTGGCAACTTCGTGGCGCTCATGCTTCTGCTGGTGCCGGGCATCAACATCGCCGCCTTCTTCGTCGTCAACGGCTACCTGCTCGGGCGCGAATTCTTCGAATTCGCCGCCATGCGCTTTCGCCCGGAAGAAGAAGCCAGGGCCTTGCGCAGGCGCTATGCCGGCACGGTGTTTGTCGCCGGGCTGGTCATCGCTGCGTTCCTCGCCGTGCCGCTGCTCAACCTGGTGACGCCGCTCTTCGCCGCCGCCATGATGGTGCACCTGCACAACGCGGTTTCGGTGCGGGAAACGGCCCGCCCCTCCCGCGTTTGAGCGTTTTTCAGCGCAACAGAAAACCGCGCCCCAGCTCATCGTCGGCTTCGACAATGAATTCCGCCCGCCCGGAATAATAGGCGCGGCCGCCGACGCGGGCGATGATCGCCTCGTGCGGGCCGGCCTTCGCCGTCCGCGCCACGGCTCCGGAAAAGCGCGAGCCGGCGATGCTCTCGAAGGTGCGCGTCTGCCCGATGGCGATTTCGCCTTTGGCATGCATGGCCGCCAGCCGCGCGGTGACGCCGGAGCCGGTCGGCGAGCGGTCGACCTCGGCCTCGGCGAAGACGCAGATGTTCTTGGTCGCCTCACCGGAAAAACTATCCTTCCCGTCGGTCAGGATGGTGCCGTAGAGGAAGGCGAGATCGGCGTGGTCGGGATGTGACAAGCGGAAATCCGCCTTGAGCCTGTTCGTCAGCGTCGTCGCGGCATCGACGAAATCGCGCACGCGGCTGCGGCCGAACTCCAGCCCGAATTGATGACAGTCGGCCAGCGCGTAGAAGGCGCCGCCATAGGCGATGTCGAAGCCGATCTTGCCATACCCCGACAGCTCGATCTGTTGATCGCGCGCAAACAGGAAGGCCGGTACGCTCTCGAACGACACCGCGCCGGCCTTGCCGTCCCTGACTTCGACCGAGGCGACGACCAGGCCGCACGGCGCCTCGATGTTGACGGTTGTGATCGGCTCCTGTTTCGCCACCAGGCCTTCATCGATGGCGTAGCGGCCGAGCGCGACGATGGCGTGGCCGCACATGGTCGAATAGCCCTCATTGTGCATGAACAGCACGGCAAGGTCGGCGCCGGGCAGGTCGGGCTCGACCAGCAGGGCGCCGTACATGTCGTAATGGCCGCGCGGCTCGAACATCAGGATTTTTCTGAAGTGATCGAGATGGTCGCGCACATAGGCGCGCTTTTCCAGGATGGTGCCCTTCGGGATATCGGGATAGCCGCCGGTGACGATCCTGAGCGGCTCGCCGCCCGTATGCATGTCGACGACGGTGAGCGTCATGCCGAGGATTTGCCAAACAGCGCCTGCAATTTGCCGAACGGCATGGCGGCGCGGGTGAAGCCGAACGTCCCGTCCTGCTGGATTTCGCGCGCTGCCGTCTCCAGCATGCCGTAGGCGAAATTGGTCAGCCACGGGCCGAGCGAGATACGCTTGACCCCGGCCATGGCGAGATCGGCGATGGTGAAGCCGGGCCGCGCCATGGCGTTGACCGGCTTGCCGACCGCCGAGCAGATCGTGCGCACCATCTCGATGTCGCCGATGCCTGGCGCATAGAGCACGTCGGCGCCGGCCTTCTCGAAGGCCTGCAGCCGTTTGATGGTGTCGTCGAGGTCGGACTTGCCCCACAGGAAATTCTCGGCGCGCGCCGTGAACACGAAATCGCGCTTGAGCGCGCGTGCCGCCTCTACCGCCGCCGCGACGCGCTCGACCGCATGCGCAAAATCATAGATCGGCTTGTCGGGATCGCCGGTGTGGTCCTCGATCGAGCAGCCGGCAAGGCCGGCCGCTTCCGCCGCGAAGATGGTCTCGGCGGCCTGCTCGGCGCTGTCGCCTTTGCCTTTTTCGAGGTCTGCGGAGACCGGCAACTCGGTCGCCGCCGTCACCTCGCGGCAATGATGGATCATCTGCTCGAAGGTCACCGCGCCATCCGGCAGGCCGCGCGAAAAGGCAAAGCCGGCGCTGGTCGTCGCCAGCGCCTTGAAGCCGAACGAGCCGAGCAGTTTGGTCGTGCCAGGATCCCAGGGATTGGGCATGACGAAAGTCGAGGCATGCAGGTCGCGAAAGATCTTGCCCTTGTCCATGGTAGTTCCCCCATCTTGTGCAGTGCGATGGCGCGGATTTTAGCCTGCCTGCCTTGCCCGGGCAAACGAATGCCGTTGGCTCAGAAGCGGCTCGCCTTCTCTGCTGACAATTTCTCGAACGCATCGAGGATGGCGCGGAATACATTCGTGGGCATGGCCGCCTCGGGTGTCGGGCGCACGGAACGTAGCCACGGCGCCCCACGGCGTCCAGCCTGCCCGTCAACCCCGAAGATCAGTGGATTGGCACCAGTCCGGCCAGTTCGCGCATGTCGTCGAACAGGATGCCGCCGGCCCGGATCAGGCCATCGCGGTCGGAATAGGGATCGCCATGATAGGAAAACACCCGCATGCCGGCGGCGATGCCGGCTTGCGTGCCGGCAACGCTGTCCTCGATGACGATGCAGTCGGCGGGCGGAAAGCCCATGGTCTTGGCCGCATGCAGGAACAGGTCGGGGAACGGCTTGCCGCGCGCGACCATGGTCGAACTGAACATCGCATGTTCGAACAGCGGCAACAGCCCGGTCTGGCCAAGCGTGATGTGCATCTTCGACACCCTGGCCGACGTGGCGACGCAATAGGCAATGCCCGCGGCGCGCACGGCCTCGATGAACTCGCGGACATGGGGGATCGCCTCGACCCCATGGGCGAAAAGGTCCGGCAGGCCGGCATTCCAGCGCTCGACAAAATCGGCGCCGAGCCTGACCTCGGTCTCGGCTTCGATTTCCTTCTGCACCGAGGCCATGCTGCGGCCCGAGAAATTCTTGCGGCAATATTCGAAGGTCGTTGGATAGCCGGCGGCGGTCAGCCATTCGGCGAGGCGCCGGTTGGCGAGATTCTCTGTGTCGACCAGGATCCCGTCGCAGTCGAAGATGACCAGCTTTGGAATTTGCATCAGGCGGTGCCGGTGGATCCGAACCCGCCCGCGCCACGCGCCGTGCCGCCGGCCAGCGAACGCTCTTCCACCGCTACCTGCGTCACGACAGAGAAAACGATCTGGGCGATGCGCATGCCGCGCGTCACGGCAAAATCCTCGTCGCCGAGATTGATCAGCAGCACCTTCACCTCGCCGCGATAATCGCTGTCGACCGTGCCCGGTGAATTGAGGACGGTGAGGCCATGCTTGAAGGCAAGCCCGGAGCGCGGCCGCACCTGGCCTTCCATGCCTTCCGGAATTTCGAGGATCAGCCCGGTCGGCACCAAAGCGCGTTTCCCCGGCAGGATCAGCAGCGGCCGGTCGTCGGGCACCGCCGCGCGCAGATCCATGCCGGCGGCGCCGGTGCTTTCATAGGCGGGGAGAGGTAGTCCTTCGGCATGCGGCAACCTGACGAAGCCGACAGTCGGACCGATGACGGAGGAGTTTTGGAGGGCTGCGCGCATAAAACCGATCCTATCGGCGCGATTGCCGATTCGGTCAATTCGCCCGCAACGCTATCAACGGCTTTCTTTCAGGCATCACTATGGCGCGGTCCCTCGGCGCGGAAGGTTCAACGGTCGTTGCCAGAAGGACCGTACGCCGTGGCGATTAGCGAAAAACGCCCAACGTCGTCATCCACGGGCGAAGCAAGGAGCGCAGCGACGCGGCGCAGACCCGAGGATCCATGCCGCGACTCCAACGCGTCACCACGGTGCAGAATTCTGCTCCGATGCGCCCCTCGGCCGAGATCGCGGCATGGATCCTCGGGTCTCCGCGACGGAGCTTCGCTCCTGCTCCGCCCGTGGATGACGAACGCGGGGAGGCTTCGGCTACGTCTCGGATGGTCCGAACCAACGATGAAATCATCTCCCCCGCAGCGGCTAGCGTACTTCCATCGGAACCACCGTCGTCTCCTTGATCTCCTCCATCACGAAGGAGGCGGAGACATCGGACAGCGCCACTTTGGCGATCAGCCGCTGATAGAGCCGGTCGTAGGCCTTCACGTCGGCGACACGGGCGCGCAAGACATAGTCGAGGTCGCCCGACATGCGGTAGACGCCGGTGATCTCGGGAAGGCCTGTCACCGCCGCCCGGAATTTCTGCAACCAGTCCGGATCGTGATTCGAGGTGCGGATCAGGATGAACACCGACAGGCCAAGCCCGAGCTTGTCGGCATCGACCAGCGCCACGCGGCCGGTGATGACGCCATCCTCCTCCAGCCGCTTGACACGCCGCCAGCAGGCATTGCGCGACAAGGCTACCCGTTCCGACAGCTGGTCGACCGACAGCGTGCCGTCGCGTTGCAATTCGGCAAGCAATTTTCGGTCGATTTCGTCGATGACCAACGCCATGTTGGGATATTTGTCCCAAGGATGGGCTAAATACAAGGACATTTTGGGACCAATGAACCGGCGAGGCGTGCCAGGATACCCATATTGGAACTTGAAACGCTGAAGGGGAACCAGCATGTCGGTCGCAAGGATTTTCACGTCTCATCCGGCCAAGGTCGGGGAAACCTATTTCAGCCACATGGCCTTTGCCGGCTGGTTCTCCTCGCGTTTGCTGATCGCGGCTTGCGCCGCGCTCGTTCACGCTTTCTTGCCGTTTCTGTTTGAGACTACCGCCAGCCGAATCGTCCGCGAGCTCTATGAGCGGACTCACAACAGAGGCACGCATGCGACCAAGGAGCCCGCGGCTCTTCCGGATCGCGCCTAGGGGCGGTAGAAGCGATGTGCCGATGGGCGGCCTATCTCGGTGAAGCGGTCTTTCTCGAAGACATCCTCACGGCGCCCTGCCATTCGCTGATCGCCCAGAGCCATTGCGCCCAGGAAGCGAAATCGCCGACCAATGGCGACGGTTTCGGCCTTGCCTGGTACGGTGACCGGCCGGAGCCTGGTCTCTACCGCGACATCCTGCCGGCCTGGTCCGATCCCAATCTGAAGAGCCTGTGCCGGCAGATCAAATCCGGCCTTTTTCTCGCCCATGTCCGGGCCTCGACCGGCGGCGCCACCAGCCGCGTGAACTGTCATCCTTTCATCTCAGGGCGCTGGTCGTTCATGCACAACGGCCAGATCGGCAGTTTCGAAAAGATCCGCCGCGCGCTGGAGAATTCGCTGTCCGACGCCGTCTTCGACCAGCGCGAAGGCACCACCGACTCGGAACTCTTTTTCCTGCTGATGATTGACGAGGGACTGGCTGGTGATCCCCAGGGCGCGGTGTCGCGCGCCACCAGCCGCGTGCTCGAAGCCTCGCGCCGCGCCGGCCTCGAGCCGGCGCTGAAGCTTACCGCCGCCTTCTCGGATGGGCAGGCGCTGCACGCGGTACGCTATGCCACCGACGCCCACGCGCCGACGCTCTACACCTCCACCTTCCGCAAGGGAGGCGGGCGCTGCATCGTGTCCGAACCGTTCAATCGCGAGGGCGGCGATTGGCAGGCCATCCCGCCGTCGAGCTTCGTCACCATGACCCGGGATGGCATTGCTATTCGGCCGTTTGCGCCCACATCTGCCAGGCTGGCTCTGGCCGTCTAGGTTACAAATTGGTCAGCGCCGCACCCCCGCCGGCTGGCACGTCAGGGCTTTGCTGCGCGCTCGAGTGTCTCAGCCAGTGGCGGTCGAAGACATCGAGGATGGCGCGGAACTCGGCTGGCGGGATCTGGTGGATGCCGCCATCGCTGCCTCCAACGAGGAACCGCGTGAGCTGCCGGTCGACCTGCTCGGGATGCTCGAGGGACATGCCGACCGATACCAGATCCGCCGAAATCGACTGATCGGGCGGCAGGTATCCGCCCCACGGAGTGGCGCCCGGCGCCCGATCGCGCAGACGCACCATGAGGATCCTTGTCAGCGACGGCTGCGCCTCCGGGCCGATAATAGCGGTTCCACACATATAGCCGCCAAGAACACTCCCCGGTTGCGACTGTGGGAACAGGCTGATGAAGAACCGTGCATCGCCGCCGACTTCCTTCAGATGCACGTAAAGTGCGCGCTTGGCCGGCGTGACCGGGCCGCCAAGCTCCAACTGGCCTGTCGGCAAGATTTCGCGATAGCTGGCAGTCAGGCCATGCAAGCCAGGCCCTGGCTCCATCGACAGGATGCCCTTGATGAATTGGCCGCGATAATAGGGCGACCAGGCACGCGAATAGCATGCATAGGTACCTGCGAGCGCGAAGGCGAGGCTGCGCTCTTCATGGTTGGACGAGGTCTCGAACTGAGTCCCGGCGCGGCGTTCGAGCTCTGCGCTATCGATGTTGTGCCGGGCCGCGATCGCGGCTGTGAAGTTCGGCAGGTCGCAGTCGGCGATCCATGCGCCTGACTGTTCCAAGCGAAGCAGCTTCGCCCAGTCGTCATAAACGCTATGCTCGCGCGGCTGTGCGCGGCCCTGCAGCCATTTGTCGGCACGGCCGAGATCGAACGAGGTCTTCGGATTGACGGACCGGAAAGCCGCCGCCAGATCCTTGCGGGTTACGGTCCCCAACAACGCCGAAGTCAGCCGTAGTTTCTGAGCAATGTGCTGTGCCACGCGGCTGCCTTTTGCTGTTTGGTTTCAGCCATAACATGCCGCGGCAAAACCTCCCATCGTTACTTTTCAGCCTGCTAATATTCGAGGAATTCCAGAGAATTCCACGGCATTCCACGCGTGCTGCCTTCCCGGTTTGTTGGCCGGCGCTAAGCTCGCGAAGGGCAAGGGGCATACTGTCAGCGAACGTTCTGAGCGTGCGCTGAGGAGGTCATTCCCTTTCCTTCGCAAAGCTGTGACACGCTCCAATCGAGCAACGGCGAAACCAGGCTGAGAAGCCCGGTAGCAACCGAACCGTAATGCCACCTCAAATTGAAGGAATGACCGGATGACTGCAAACACCTCTTCCAGACTGACATTCATCGTATTTACCGCAGGCTGCATTGCACTAGTGCTGCTGTTTCGATACGCGCCGACCGGCGACTTTCACTCGAGATATCTCAAGGGCGCAACGGCGGTGGTGGCCGCCAAGCCGACCCGCATCGACGTCGATAACGAGGCGCACGCCATTCGCTTCTACGTCGACGGCAAGCAGGTCGCCCTGCTCGACGAGTCCGGTTTCAGGCAGTGAGGCGGCCAAACCGCGCACAGCGGCGACGTGGAGTTGATGGATCCATGAAGAGGAACTTCGGCGCGACGCATGAGCCTGTCCAGAAAATGCGGCGCGCTTTGTAGCCAAAGAGGAAAACTGCCATGAAACTCGTTCTGTCAGCGCTGCTCGTGCTGCTTGTCTGGTCGCAAGCAGCGGAGGCCAAGAAGAAAGTTGTGGTGGCGCAGGACAATGCCGCCAAGGCGCAGTTGGCCCGGCCGCCCCTTGACGACACGTCGACAGGCGGGATTAGGTCGGCCGCGGGTGCAACCGCGCCCGCCACCGACGGGCAGCAATACCCGCCGGCGCTGAATCTCAATTTCCAGTAGGCCAATTGCTTGTCGACGCAGGGATCGATGATCCGCAAGGGAATAACGACGGGAGCCATAGCGAAGGTCACGGACTCGTCGATGACTGGCAGGAACATTTCGCAGCCGAAATGAAGCGAGAGCGTCGACATCCGTAAATCCGATTGGCTTTGACCGGCGCAATTCCAATCAAGCACAGCCGATCCTCGAATGCTCAACTCCGCTTGAAGCCGTGCCTCGGTCCGCCATCTTCAAGGCGAGTGCGGCCAAGCCGGAGCATTCCTCATGGACATTGCCTTCTCCTCAACCGTCGACCTCGCCGCCGCCATCGCCGCGCGCAAAATCTCCGCTATCGAAGCACTCGACGCCCATCTGGCGCAGATCGACAGTCACAACGAGGCGGTCAACGCGGTCGTCTCGCTCGACAGGGAAGGCGCGCACGGACGCGCCAGACAAGCCGATGCGGCACTCGCACGCGGCGCAGCGCCCCGACCGCTGCACGGCGTGCCGTTCACGCTGAAGGACATGCACGAGACGTCAGGCATGAAGACCACGGTCGGCTTCCCGCCTTTCGCCGATTATGTGGCGAAAGAGGACAGTCCGGTCGTCGCCAGGCTGAAGGCGGCCGGCGGCGTGCTGATGGCCAAGACCAATGTCGCCAGCATGCTGTCCGACTGGCAGTCGAACAATCCGCTGTTCGGCCGCACCAGCAATCCCTGGAATCTCGAGCGTACCGCGGGCGGCTCCAGCGGCGGTGCGGCGGCCGCGATTTGTGCTGGCATGACACCGTTCGATGTCGGCACCGACATGCAGGATTCGATCCGTCTGCCAGCCGCCTTTTGCGGTGTCTATGGCTTGAAACCAACGGAGCATCGCGTCTCGCTGGCCGGCGCCTTCCCGGACCCGCGCGGTGCCGCGCGCAGCGTCCGGCTGATGTCCTGTCTCGGGCCGCTGGCGCGCAGCGTGGACGATTTGTCCTTGATCTATCAAATCATCGCCGGACCGGACGGGCGCGACACCGATCTCGCGCCGGTGCCGGTCGAGGACATGCCGAAGCTCGACCTCAAGACATTGCGTATCGCTTTTGCGCCATCCTTTCCCGGCTTCCCGGTGGACGGCGCCATCAGCGCAGCGGTCGAAAATCTCGCAAGGCAGCTGCAACGCGCCGGCGCTATCGTCGGGGAGGCGAAACTGCCCAAGCTCGATCTGCATGATGATCTAAAGCAAGGCGGCGCGCTGATCGGCATGATGATGGAGGCGGCGCAATCCGGGCCGCCCGAGCAACCGACATCGGTCTCGCGCTGGTTCGAGGCGCTCGCCCGCCGCGACAAATCCATTCTCGCCTGGGAGCAGTTTTTCGACAGCTGTGACGCGTTGCTTTGCCCGGTGGCCATGACCACGGCGTTTCCGCATTGCGAGCCCGGCGCACCGATCAAGGTCGACGGCAAGGACCAAAACTACTGGATGCAGCCCGCCTATGGCGCGGTGTTCAATTACAGCGGCCACCCGGCGCTTTCGATGCCGTGCGGACAGGACAGCGACGGCCTGCCGATCGGCCTGCAACTGGTCGGCAAACGCTGGTCGGAATCACGGCTGCTTGGCGTTGCCAAGACGATGACGCCATTGACCGGCGGCTTCAGCCGCCCGCCAGGCTATTGAGCGAACCGGCCCAATCCATAGGGCGCCAGCAGAGGGTCGCGCTCGCCATCAAGAATTTCCTTCGCGGCGAACAGGCCCACGGCCGGTGCCAACGTGATGCCGGAATGCATGACCGCGACATAGACACCGTCCATGCCCTCGGCGCGGCCGATGATCGGAAAGCCGTCGACCGGCGTCGGCCGATAGCCGACGGTGTGGAAATCCAGCTCCAGTCCGTCGCTGTCGCGCAGCATGGCCTTCGTCGCCGCAAACAGCGCGCGGGCGGTGGCTTCGGCATCCATGCCCGGATCGGCGCCGCCGAAATCCGAGCCGGCGATGATGCGGCCCTCCGCCGTCTGGCGCATATGCAGGCGCTCGGCCAGCACCAGCCCGTTGAGCAGTCTTTTGTAGGGCCGCGAGTGGACGATGAGGCCGGGCGGCGTCTCGATCGGCAGGTTGATGCCGGCGGTCGCGGCAATGCCCGGCGCACCGACGCCGGCCGCGATCACCACCTCATCGGCGGCAATCAGCCCATGCGATGTGTCCACACCGGTAATTTTGCCTTTCTGGACCAGCGCGGTGACCGTGCTGGATGTGATCCGCGCGCCGCGCAGCTCGGCGTCGGCCAGCAGCGCTTTTGTGGTCGCGACAGGCTCGGCGACGCCCTCTTCGGCGACGTAGAGAGCAAAGTCGGGAAGCTCGGCAAGGTTAGGCTCGATGCGCGCCGCGCCGGCCCGGTCGACGCGCTCGATGCCGTAGCCCCAGGATGAATGTTCCGCCGCATAGACTTCGAGCTCGTCCGCGGACAGGTCCCAGCGCAGGCCACCGCACCAGGCGAGCGACAGGCCGGGCAGGTCCCGCGCCAGCCGCGACCATTCGGCCATCGCGAAGGTACGCAGCCGGAAATACGGTTCCGGATTGCCCGAGCTGGCGTTGATCCAGGCAAATGAGTTCGGCGTGGCGACGCCGCCGGGCGCGCTATCGGCAATCACCGTCACCTGCGCGCCCGCCCTGGTCAAATGCCAGGCGATCGACGCGCCGATGATGCCGGCGCCGATGACAATGACGTGTTTCGCCGCAGCCATGTTCGCTCCTCAAATTCGTCACCCTGAAAGACATTGTTCCAGTGCCACCCCGTTCGCCGGTTGCCAACATAGGGCAGCGCAAATTATTCATCTTGACATCAATACGTACGTACGTATTATTCTCGGCATGGCTAGACAGTCACTCCGCGAAAAGCTTCTCGACGCCGGTTTCCGGACTATCTGGAATTCAGGCTATGCCGCCGCCGGCGTGCGCGACATCGTTGCCGCCGCCGACGCCCGGCCGGGCTCGTTCACCAATCATTTTGCCTCCAAGGAGGAGTTTGCCGGCGAGGTGTTGGACCGCTACTTCGCTTATGTCGGCACACTGGTCGAAAAAGCTTTGGCGCAGGACGGCACGCCGCCAATCGGCCGGCTGCGGCGCTACCTCGACGTCATCACCTCGAAGCTCGAAGCGCATGACTGGGCGCGTGGCTGCATGATCGGCAATCTCAGCCTCGAGACCGCGGTCCACAGCGAGCCGCTGCGCCTGCAGCTCGTCGCCATCTTCGAACGCTGGCGCCAGCCCTTTGCGGCCTGCATCGCCGAAGGCCAGGCGGCCGGCGACATCTCCAAGGCCTTCGACGCCGAGGACCTTGCCGACTTCCTGCTGTCGTCCTGGCAGGGCGCCATGCTGCGCATGAAAGTTGAACGCAGCGCCGCACCGCTCGAGCGGTTCAAGAAAATCATCTTCAGCACAGTTTTTGCTAGGGAGACGACCCCATGAGTTCGAAAACCGATATGTCTCAAGCTGGCGCCACCGTACCGAGACGTTCACAGGTCGCCGTGCTCGATTGCACCATGTCCTATGTCGAGGCAGGAACGTCCGGCCCGACCGTGCTGTTCCTGCATGGCAATCCGACTTCGTCCCATATCTGGCGCAACATCATCCCGCATGTCGCGCCGCTCGGCCGCTGCATCGCGCCCGACCTGGTCGGCTACGGCCAGTCCGGCAAGCCCGATATCGATTATCGCTTCTTCGACCATGTCCGCTATCTCGACGCCTTCCTCGATGCACTCGACATCAGGGATTTGGTGCTGGTTGCGCAGGATTGGGGCACGGCCCTGGCCTTCCATCTCGCGGCGCGGCGGCCGCAACGCGTGCTCGGCCTTGCCTTCATGGAGTTCATCCGCCCCTTCGAGCGCTGGGAGGATTTTCACCAGCGCCCGCAAGCCCGCGAATTGTTCAAGGCGCTGCGCACGCCTGGCGTCGGCGAGAAGCTGGCCCTGGACGACAACGTCTTCGTCGAAAAAGTGCTGCCGGCCTCGGTGCTGCGTACACTGAGCGATGAGGAGATGGCCGCCTACCGGGCGCCGTTCCCGACGCCGCAATCGCGCAAGCCGGTGCTGCGCCTCCCCCGGGAATTGCCCATCGAGGGCCAGCCCGCCGACGTTGCCGCCATCAGCGAACACGACCATCGCGCACTTCGGCTCTCCACCTATCCGAAACTGCTGTTTGCGGGTGATCCCGGCGCCTTGATTGCGCCGCAGGCCGCAAAAGAATTCGCGGCCGGGCTGAAGAACTGCCGGTTCACCAATCTCGGACGCGGCGCGCACTATCTGCAGGAGGATCATGCCGATGCGATAGGCAACGCCATTGCCGATTGGCTCCCTGAGGTCGTTCAGGCGAGCCGCGCGGCCGAATTGGCCTGATGCAAGCAGGGCTTCCGGCGGCTTCCGTGCCGCCGGACAGGTCGACAGCCCGGCACTGCGCTGCTAGAAGCCCGGCCTGTCACACGGAAATCCCAGAGAATGCCCGAAGCAATACCAGAGGAAGTGGCGCGCCGCCGCACCTTCGCGATCATCGCCCATCCTGACGCCGGCAAGACGACGCTCACTGAAAAGCTGCTGCTGTTCGGCGGCGCCATTCAGCTTGCCGGCGAGGTCAAGGCCAAGAAGGACCGCATCCAGACCCGGTCCGACTGGATGAAGATCGAGCGCGAGCGCGGCATTTCGGTCGTCACCTCGGTGATGACCTTCGAATATGAGGACAATGTCTTCAACCTCCTGGACACGCCCGGCCACGAGGATTTCGCCGACGACACCTACCGCACGCTGTCGGCGGTCGACTCGGCCGTCATGGTCATCGACGCCGCCAAGGGCATCGAGCCACGCACGCTCAAGCTGTTCGAGGTCTGCCGGCTGCGCGACATCCCGATCATCACCTTCGTCAACAAGATGGACCGCGAGAGCCGCGATCCCTTCGAGATCCTCGACGAGATCGAGCAGAAGCTGGCGCTGGACACGGCACCCATCACCTGGCCGATCGGCCGTGGCAAAAATTTTTCCGGCACCTACCACCTGGCGCTGAACGCGGTGCGCAAGGGCGACGACGAGAAGGAACGCACGCCCGTCCACGGTCCCGATTCCAACCGCGTCGCCGGGCTGCTGCCGGAGAACGAGCGCGAAGCGTTCATCGAGGAACTGGAGCTCGCGCGAGAAGCCTGCCGCCCGCTCGACATCGACGCTTTTCGCGAGGGCCATCTGACGCCGGTCTATTTCGGCTCGGCGCTGCGCAACTATGGAGTGCGCGACCTGATTGAGGCGCTTGGCGCCTTTGGCCCGCCGCCGCGCGCGCAGGAGGCCGACACCCGCACGATCGAGGCGACCGAGGATAAGATGACGTCCTTCGTCTTCAAGATCCAGGCCAACATGGACCCCAACCACCGCGACCGCATCGCTTTCGTGCGCGTCTGCTCGGGCAAGCTCGAGCGGGGCATGAAGGCCAAGTTGGTGCGCACCGGCAAACCGATGAGCCTGTCGGCGCCGCAATTCTTCTTCGCCCGCACCCGCGTCACCGCCGACGAGGCGTTTGCCGGCGACGTTGTCGGCATTCCCAACCATGGCACGCTGCGCATCGGCGACACGCTGACCGAAGGCGAGGAGATCCTGTTCCGTGGCGTGCCAAATTTCGCGCCGGAAATCCTGCGCCGCGTGCGCCTCGGCGATGCGATGAAAGCCAAGAAGCTCAAGGAAGCGCTGCACCAGATGGCCGAGGAGGGTGTCGTGCAGCTGTTCTCGCCCGAGGACGGTTCACCCGCCATCGTCGGCGTCGTCGGCGCGCTGCAGCTCGACGTGTTGAAGGAGCGGCTGAACTTCGAATACACGCTGCCGGTCGAATTCGAAATGTCGCGCTTTTCGGTCTGCCGCTGGATATCGGCCGACGACAAGGCCGAGGTGCTCCGCTTCATCGAAGCGCATCGCGGCGACATCGCCAGGGATCTCGACAACGATCCGGTGTTCCTCGCCCAGCACGCCTTCTCGCTCAACTATGAAGCCGAACGCTGGAAAGCGATCCGCTTCGCCACCATCAAGGACTATCAGGTCCGCGACAAGGCGGCGTAGGGGGCCTCTTCCTTCTCCCCGTTCACGGGGAGAAGGTGCCCGGAGGGCGGATGAGGGGCAGCGGCGACCTCAAGGACCATGTGCCCGGCCCGTCGCAGGCTCCGGGCGTTCGAAGCTCGAAAAGCCAAGCAATTGGCTTTTCGTCCGCTCCGCGGACCGCTTCTCACCCCTTCGCAGCCGCTTCGATCTTGGCGATGTCGATCTTGCCCATCTGCATCATCGCCGACATCACCCGGCCGGCCTTGGCCCTGTCCGGATCCAGAAGCAGCCTCGGCAATTGCTCCGGCACGACCTGCCAGGAAACGCCGAACTTGTCCTTCAGCCAGCTGCAGAAGCCCGGCTCGCCGCCCTCGGTGAGCTTCTCCCAGAAATAGTCGACCTCGTCCTGCGTCTTGCAGTCGATCGACTGCGACATCGCCTCGTTGAACTTGAATTGCGGGCCGCCATTGAGCGCCTGGAACGGCACGCCGTCGAGCTCGAACGTGGTCATCAGCACTTTGCCTTCATCGGCGTGGCCCTTCGGCCAACGCATAACGCTCAGCACCTTCGAATTCTTGAAGATGGAGACATAGTGGTTCATCGCCTCCTCGGCCTGGCCGTCGAACCACAGGCAGGTAGTGATCTTTTGCATGTCGTGCTCCTCGGGTTGCTCTTTGCTCTTGCGGTGAAACGGCTCACTCCGACAATGGTGCCATTCCTTGCCGTCTGCCCAAGGACGGCCGCGCGCCGCGCGATCCGACACCGGGCATGCGATTTTTTCAGAAGGCTCTCGTTTTTCGGAAGAATCTGGCGCAGCGCAAAAATGTGGCCAGACCAAGCTATGGCGTCTATAAGGCCTGCGATCCGAATTCAGCGCCGCCGCGCCCTTCTTCGGCTGCGGCCAGCCACCAGGGAAAAAACATGCCTGCCTATCGCTCCCGCACCACCACCCATGGCCGCAACATGGCCGGCGCCCGCGGCCTCTGGCGCGCCACCGGCATGAAGGACAGTGATTTCGGCAAGCCGATCATCGCCGTGGTCAACTCCTTCACCCAGTTCGTGCCGGGCCATGTCCATCTGAAGGACCTCGGCCAGCTGGTCGCGCGTGAGATCGAGAAGGCCGGCGGCGTCGCCAAGGAGTTCAACACCATCGCCGTCGATGACGGCATCGCCATGGGCCATGACGGCATGCTCTATTCGCTGCCGTCGCGCGAGCTGATCGCCGATTCCGTCGAATACATGGTCAATGCGCACTGCGCCGACGCCATGGTCTGCATCTCCAATTGCGACAAGATCACCCCCGGCATGCTGATGGCCTCGCTGCGCCTCAACATCCCGACCGTCTTCGTCTCCGGCGGGCCGATGGAGGCCGGCAAGGTGGTGCTGGCCGGCAAGACACAGGCGCTTGATCTGGTCGATGCCATGGTCGCCGCCGCCGACGACAAGATTTCCGACGAGGACGTCAAGGTCATCGAGCGCTCGGCCTGCCCGACCTGCGGCTCCTGCTCGGGCATGTTCACCGCCAATTCGATGAACTGCCTGACCGAGGCGCTGGGGCTTTCGCTGCCGGGCAACGGTTCGACGCTGGCGACGCATGCCGACCGCAAGCGACTGTTCGTCGAGGCCGGCCATCTCGTCGTCGATCTCGCCCAGCGCTATTACGAGCAGGACGACGAGACGGCACTGCCGCGCCGCATCGCCTCGAAGGGCGCTTTCGAGAACGCCATGACACTCGACATCGCCATGGGCGGCTCGACCAACACCGTGCTGCACATCCTGGCCGCCGCGCATGAGGGCGAAGTCGACTTCACCATGGAGGACATCGACCGGTTGTCGCGGCGGGTTCCGGTGCTCTGCAAGGTGGCTCCGGCCAAGTCCGACGTCCACATGGAGGATGTCCACCGCGCCGGGGGCATTATGGCGATCCTCGGCCAGCTCGACGAAGCCGGGCTGATCAACCGCGACCTGCCGACGGTGCATACATCAAGCCTCGGCGAGGCGCTCGATCATTGGGACATCTCCCGCACGACCAGCCAGAATGTCCGCGACTTCTTCCTGGCGGCACCTGGCGGCGTGCCGACGCAGGTCGCCTTCAGCCAGGACCGCCGCTGGGACGAGCTCGACACGAACCGTGAAACGGGTGTCATCCGCTCGGCGAAGACGCCGTTCTCGAAAGATGGCGGCCTTGCCGTGCTGAAGGGCAATCTGGCGCTCGATGGCTGCATCGTGAAAACGGCGGGCGTCGACGAGTCCATCCTGAAATTCACCGGGCCGGCACGGGTGTTCGAAAGCCAGGACGCCAGCGTCAAGGCGATCCTGTCGAACGAGATCAAGGCCGGCGATGTCGTCGTCATCCGCTACGAGGGGCCGCGCGGTGGCCCCGGCATGCAGGAAATGCTCTATCCGACCAGCTATTTGAAGTCGAAGGGCCTCGGCAAGGCCTGCGCGCTGGTCACCGACGGCCGCTTCTCCGGCGGCACGTCCGGCCTGTCGATCGGCCATGTTTCGCCGGAGGCGGCGGAAGGCGGCACGATCGGGCTGGTGCAAGAGGGCGACACGATCGAGATCGACATCCCCAACCGCACCATCCGCCTTGCTGTCAGCGACGCCGAACTCGCCAGCCGCCGGGCAGTGATGGCGGCCAAGGGCGCCCTCGCCTGGAAGCCCGAGGAAAAACGCAAGCGCAAGGTGACCACCGCGCTGCGCGCCTACGCCGCCTTCGCGACAAGCGCCGACAAAGGCGCGGTGAGGCACGTGCCGGAGTAATTAGCAGCAGCCCCTGCCTCCCCCTTGTGGGGAGGTCGGACCGAAGGTCCGGGTGGGGGTCGGCGCCGCCCCCACCCCGCTGCTTCGCAGCGACCCTCCCCACAAGGGGGAGGGTGAGGCGCCTCACGGCATCAGCTGATACTCGTAAAGCTTCTGGTAAAGCCCGCCTTGCTTGAGCAGGGTCTTGTGCGCCCCGCTCTCCACCACCTTGCCGCCCTCCAGCACAACGATCGTGTCGGCCTGGTGCACGGTCGACAGCCGGTGGGCGATGACGATCGTCGTGCGGCCTTCGGTCAGCTGCTGCAGCGCGTCGCGGAACAGCGCTTCGGATTCGGCGTCGAGCGCGCTGGTCGCCTCGTCCAGCAGCAGGATTTCGGCGTTGCGCAGCATGGCGCGCGCGATCGAGATGCGCTGGCGCTGGCCACCTGACAGCAGGCCGCCATTTTCGCCGACATCGGTCTCATAGCCTTGCGCCTGCGCGATGATGAAGTCATGCGCGTTGGCCGCCTTGGCCGCGGCGATCACCTCTTCGTCGGTCGCGCCCTGCCGCCCAAGCCGGATGTTGTGCATGATGGTGCCGGCAAACAGGAACGTGTCCTGGCTGACATAGGCGATCTTTTCCCTGAGCGAGGCGAGCGTCGCATGGGAGATATCCTGGCCGTCCAACAGCACCTTGCCGCTCTTCGGGTCGTACATGCGCATGATCAGGTTCAGGATCGTCGACTTGCCGCCGCCGGAAGGTCCGACCAGCGCCGTCATCTTGCCGGGTGCAAGGGTCAGGTCGAACCGGTCCAGCACCGGCGGGCCGTTCTGGTACGCGAAGCTGACGGCGTCGAACCGGATCTCGCCCGGTCCGCCCCGAAGCGGCGTCGCGTCCGGCTTCTCGGCCAGCGTCAGCGGCTCGTCGGCCAACTGGAACATCATGCGCACGCCGACAATGCCGCTTTCCAGTGAGATACGGACGCGCGCCAGGCGCTTTGCCGGTTCATAGGCCAGCAGCAGCGCGGCGATGAAGGCCATGATATTGCCAGGCATCTGGCCGCCCTGCAGCACCAGGAAGCCACTGACCATGACGGAGCCGGCGATCGCCAGCCCGGCCAGCGTCTCCATCACCGGGCTGGTCACCGCTTCCAGCGCAGCGATGTTGTTGGCCCTATCCTCGACGTCGGCTACCGCCTTGTACATGCGCTTGCGCATCAGGCCTTCGAGGTTGAAGGACTTGACCACGCGCACCCCGATCGCGGTTTCCTGCATCACCTGTACGATCTGGCCGACCGAGCGGAACTCCATCGCGGCGAACTTGCGCACACGCTTCAGGATGCGGTTGACGCCGTAGATGGCCACCGGGCCGACGACGAAGCAGATCAGCGAGAGCGCCGGCTGCTGCCAGACCATGACCCCAATCAGGGCAGCCAAGGTCACCAGATCGCGCACATAGGAGGTGACGATCAGGTCGAGCACGTTGCGTGCCGCCTGGGCATTGTTGGTCATGCGGGTGATCAGGTCGGACGACGAGGTCGAATGGTAGAATTCGATGCCTTGCGCCAGGATACGATCGTAGATCTTGCGCTGCCGTTCGGCGATGATGGCATTGCCGACCCGGCTCATGAAGTATGCCTGGACGAAATTGGCGAGGCCCTTGACGACGAAGATCCCGGCGACCGCCACGGCGATCATGTTGACGCGGTCAAGCCGTTTGTCGATCACGAATTCATTGGTGATTTCGCGCAGGATCCAGGCGCTGGCAGCCGTCATGCCGGCCACCACCAGCATCGACAGGATTGCGGCGCCATATCCGAACATATGCTGCCGGAAGGATTCCCTGAGCAGCCTTGCGACGAGGCGCTGGTTTTCCGTCGAACGAAAGAAACGAAACAACGGCTGATCCTTGATGCCGGGATGACGAAGGCGGCTTATAGAGGGAGTTGCGGCCGGAGGGAACCTTTGGCGGCTTCTGGAAAGAAACGGCTGCGGCATGCTGTCTTTTGGGCCACGATGGAAAGCTGATTCTTCAAGGGGATGACGACAGATGGATTTCGACCTCATCGTTCGTGGCGGCACGCTGCCGGATGGCGGGATTGCCGATATCGGCATCAGCGGTGAGACGATCGCGGCAATCGAGCCCATGCTGCAGGGTTCCGCGCGGACCGAAATTGACGCCCATGGCAATCTGGTCTCGCCGCCCTTCGTCGACCCGCATTTCCACATGGATGCCACGCTCTCCTATGGCATTCCGCGCATCAACGCCTCGGGCACGCTGCTCGAAGGCATTGCGCTGTGGGGCGAACTGAAGCCGCTTTTGACGCATGAGGCGGTGCGCGACCGGGCGCTCGCCTATTGCGACTGGGCGGTGTCGATGGGCCTGCTCGCCATTCGCACCCATGTCGATGTCTGCGATGACCGGCTGCTGGCCGTCGAAGCCCTGCTCGACGTCAAGAAGACGATCGCCCCTTACATCGACCTGCAACTCGTGGCTTTTCCGCAGGACGGCTTCTACCGCTCGCCAAAGGCGCGCGAAGACACCATTCGGGCGCTGGACTTGGGCGTCGAAATCGTCGGCGGCATTCCGCATTTCGAGCGCACAATGGCCGACGGCACGCGCTCGGTGACCGAACTCTGCGAGATCGCGGCAAAACGTGGCCTGATGGTCGACCTGCATTGCGACGAGACCGACGACCCGCTGTCGCGCCACATCGAGCAACTGGCCTATGAGACCGATCGCCTCGGACTGCAGGGCAGGGTGGCCGGCTCGCACCTGACCTCGATGCATTCGATGGACAATTACTATGTCTCCAAGCTTCTGCCGCTGATCGCCGAGGCCGGCGTTTCGGCCATCCCCAATCCGCTGATCAACATCATGCTGCAGGGCCGGCACGACACCTTCCCGAAGCGACGCGGCATGACCCGGGTCAAGGAGATGCAGGCGCTTGGCATCCGCGTTGGCTGGGGCCAGGACTGCGTGCTCGATCCCTGGTATTCGCTGGGCACCGCCGACATGCTCGATGTCGCCTTCATGGGCCTGCACGTCGCGCAGATGTCGAGCCCGGCCGACATGGCGCGCTGCTTCGACATGGTCACCAACGTCAATGCCGCGATCATGGGTCTCGACCATCTCGGCCTGGCGGTCGGCAAGCGCGCCAGCCTCGTGGTTCTCGATGCCGGCAATCCGATCGAGGCCCTGCGCCTGCGCGCCGAACGGATTTGCGTCATCGCCAGGGGCAAGGTAGTGGCGGAACGCACAAGGCAGGATACCAGGCTTTCCATGGCAGGCAGGCCGGCGGTGGTGAATCGCAGGCACAAGGCCGGTTAGGCCCAGCCGATTCCCGGTTCTGGTCCCGCGATTTCCCGGATTCTCCTCGTCAAAGCGGCCGCTTCCGTCTAGGACGCAGCTACGAAAGGGAGGAATTGGGATCGGCATGACACAACCCGTGGCGCAGAATTCCACAATCAGGAACGTGCTTCTGGCCGGCATTCTGCTCATGCTGGCCGGCGACTTCCTGTTCGCGCTGAACGACGCGATGGGCAAGTGGCTGGTCGCCAGCTTCTCCGTCGGCCAGGTAGTGCTGATCCGGTCCATCGGAGCCTTCTTCGTGCTCGGCCCGATGATCGCTCATCAGGGCGCCGCCAAGCTGTTCCGCATGGAACGGCTCGAGCTGCAGGTCTTGCGTGTCATCATGACCACGCTCGACACCGCGCTCTTCTATGCCGCGGTCGTCTATCTGCCGCTTGCCGATGTCATGAGTTTCTACATGGCCGGGCCGATCTATGTCGCCGCACTCTCGCACCTCCTGCTTGGCGAAAAGGTCGGCTGGCGCCGCTGGGTGGCGATCCTGCTCGGCTTCTGCGGCGTGGTTATCATGCTGAAACCCTCCTCGGCCGCGTTCTCGCTGTCGTCGGGCTTCGCGCTTGCCGGCAGCCTTGCCTTTGCCTTCGCCATCATCCTCAACCGGCGGCTGCGCGGCACCAGCGACACCAATCTGGTGACATGGCAGACGATCGGCACGCTGGTGGTCGGCGGCGTGCTGACCATCGGCGCCTGGCGCACGCCCTCGGCGCTCGATTTCGGCGCCATGCTGCTGCTCGGCATCGTCTCCTGCGGCGCGCATCTGATGATCACCAGGGCGCTCAAGCTGGCACCGGCCTCGACGCTGGCGCCGCTGCACTACACGCTGCTCCTGTGGGCGGTGGTGTTCGGGCTGGTGTTCTTCGGCGACGTTCCCGGCCCGCGCATCCTGATCGGCTCGGGCATCGTCGTTCTGGCTGGCCTGTTCATCTTCCACCGCCAGAAAGTGGTCGACACCTCGGTGCCGCCCGAGAACGTGCCGAAGGGTGTAAACTAGCCTTTCTCTATCGCGACCAGGTGCCGTGAAAACTCCGGCGTCTCCATCAACGCCTTGCAGCGAGCAAACCTCCCGTCGGCATAGGCGCGGAAATCATCGACGGGATTGTTGTTGGCGAGCTGGATCAGCCCCCACAGCGTCCATAAGAGGTCGCACATCGCCTTGTAGATGATCATGCGGCCTCGCTCCGCCGGCCTCGCCTCGCCGCCGAAATAGGTACGCATCATCTCCTCGTCCTGGGCAGCGTCGAATTTGCCTTCCACGCTGAGGTCGCCGAGGTCCCAGAGCGGGTCGTTCATCCCCGAATATTCCCAGTCGACGATCCACATCCGCTCACCCGTATCGAGGAAGTTTTCGCACAGCGGATCGCAATGACAGGCGACGAGCGGTAGCGGATGGACGGCAAGGGCCGAGCGCACGCTGCCGGCCTCGCGCACCACGTCGTGATAGCCGGCGGGCAGGCCGACGTCCTTGGTCGACAGCACCTTGAGATAATCGTCGATCATCGCGAACAGTTCGAAGCGGAACGGAAACACCGCGCCGGATTTGTGCAGCTTGCGGAAGGCCTCGCCGGCACGGGCCGGACTGCCCGGCCGTTCCCTGAATTTCTCCGGCGACATCGTCTCAGCACCGGCGATGAAGCGCGTCACCATCACGCCGGTGCCGGCGTCCGCATAGAGCACCTCGGGGCTGACTCCGGCCTTTGCCGCTTCACGCGCGGCCACGGCTTCATTGGTTCGATTGATGTATTCCTCGGTGCCTTTGCCCGGAATGCGCAGGCAGAACGCGCCGGCCTTGAAGACGAGGTTGGTGAGACCGCCGAGCCGTTCCAGCGGCCCGGTGTAGCCGGCCAGCACCGGAATGGCGGCTAGTTTTGCTCGCGCCTCGTCTGTCGACATGCATGCGCCCCACGCCGTTATTTCTCGCCACAACGGTTCCACAAATTTCGTCGTTTGGCTATCATCCCGGCAGGACAAGGAATTTGGTGGACACGTGGCGGACAGCAAACATCGAGGCGCGCTTGGCGAGGCCTACGCGGCCAAGCGCCCGGAAGAGGTGGCGGCACTCTATGACCGCTGGTCGCAGACTTATGACGCCGACATGTCGGCCGCCGGCTACCGTCATCCGACGATCTGCCTTGCCTTGCTGGCCCGCCATTTGCCGCGCGGCTCAGCCCCGCTGCTCGACGCCGGCGCCGGCACCGGGCTGATCGGCGAATGGCTTGATATCGCGGGCTATCCCGAAGTCGAGGCGCTCGACATCTCGCAAGGCATGCTGGATCAGGCCGCCCGCAAGGGCGTTTATTCCGCGCTGCATTGCCTGGCGCTGGGCGGCAGGCTGCCCTTTGCCGACGATGCCTATGCCGGCATCGTCTCGGCTGGCGTTTTCACCTCGGGCCATGTCGGTGCCGAGGGGCTGGACGAGCTGATCCGCATCTGCCGGCCCGGCGGGGTGATCGTGCTGACGGTCAAGAACACGCTGTGGGATCAAGGTTTTGCCGCGCGCATCGCCGAGCTTGAGGCGCGAGGCTACGTCACCCGCGTCGAAGAAACCCGTCCCTACGTCTCCATGCCCGGCGAGGCCGACACGGTCCCCAGTCGCGGCCTCGCCCTGCGCGTGAATCGATCTACGCTTTGACCCTGGTGCCTGCCGGATCGTACATCGGCTCCAGATGAATGTTTGCCGGCGTCCGCTCCATCGCGACCACCAGCTCGTAGTCGCCCGCAGCGAGGAAATCGTCGCTCACCCCCTCGGCGTTGCGCACATAGCCGTAGCCGATATTCTTGCCGACCGTGTAGCCATAGCCGCCGCTGGTCAGATAGCCGACGGGCTCGCCATTGCGCAGGATCGTCTCGCGGCCAAGCAGCACGATCTCCGGATCGTCGACCGTGAAGCCGGCGAAGCGCTTCTTCAGTGATGCGCCGCCGATCTTCTCGAGTGCGCGCCGTCCGACGAAATCGGTGTTTTTGCGCAGCTTGACCGCCCAGCCGAGCCCGGCCTCCTGCGGCGTGTCGTTTGGCGTGATGTCGGAGCCCCAGGCGCGGTAGCCCTTTTCCAACCGCAGCGATTCCAGCGCGCGGTAGCCGACCGGGCGGATGTCGTGCTTCTTGCCCGCCGCCATCAGTGAATCAAAGACCTCGCCGGTGGCGGCGATCGGCACATGAAGTTCCCAGCCGAGCTCGCCGACATAGGTGACGCGCAGCGCCCGAATTGTGTGGCCGGCAATGGCAATTTCGCGCACATGGCCGAACGGGAAGCTTGCATTCGACACATCCGCGTCGGTCACATCGGAAAGCACGTCGCGTGCACGCGGACCCATTAGCGACAGCGTGCCGAAATCCTCGGTGACGTCGGTCAGCCCAGCATCGAGGCCCTCGCCGATATGATCGCGGATCCACGAGGCATCATGGGTGCGGAAACCGGTGCCGGTGACGATGTAGAATTTCTCCTCGGCCAGCCGCGCCACGGTCAGATCGGCCTCGATGCCGCCGCGCGTGTTGAGAAGCTGGGTGTAGGTTAGCCTGCCGACCGGCTTGCTGACATCGTTGGCGCAGATCCAGTCCAGCGCCTTGGCTGCATCTGGCCCGCTCAGCTCGTATTTGGCGAAGGACGACTGATCGAAGATGCCAACCTTTTCACGCACATGGCGATGTTCGTCACCGACCGCCGCGAACCAGTTCTGGCGGCCCATCGAATAGATGTCCCGCGGCTCGGCGCCCTCCGGCGCAAACCAGTTCGGCCGCTCCCAGCCGAGCTTCGAGCCGAACACGGCGCGCTGCAGTTTCAGCCTGTCGTAAAGTGGCGAAACGATGCGCGGCCGGCCCGAAAGATACTCCTCGTGCGGGAAGCCGATCGTGTAGTGCTTGCCATAGGCTTCGAGCGTGCGCTCGCACACCCATTGCCGGTCGCGGTGCAGGTTGGAGAAGCGCCTGATGTCGACCACCCAAAGGTCGAGCGGCGCCTCGCCGTCGACCACCCACTGCGCCAGCACCCAGCCGGCGCCGCCGCCCGACGCGATGCCGAAGGCATTGAAGCCGGAGCCGACGAACATGTTGGTGCATTCGGGCGCCGCGCCGAGGATGAAATTGCCGTCCGGCGTGAAGCTTTCCGGTCCGTTGATCATCTGCTTGACGCCGACGGTTTCAAGCGCCGGCACCCGCGCGATCGCCTGTGCCATGTGCTGCTCGAAATGGTCGTAGTCATCGTCGAACAGCCGGAATTCCCAGTCGTTGGGCACGTCGCCCCCAGGGAGGCCTGTCGTCCAGGCCTGCGGGTTCGGCTCATAGCCGCCCATCACCAGCCCGCCGACCTCCTCCTTGAAATAGGTGCGCCGGTCGGGATCGCGCAGCGTCGGCGCGTCGGTCGCCAGCCCGTCGATCTTCTGCGTGATGATGTACTGATGCTTGACCGGCTGCAGCGGCACGTCGATGCCGGCCATGGCGCCGACCTGCCGCGCCCACTGCCCGGCACAGTTCACCACCTTGTCGCAGGCGATATCGCCCTGATTGGTTTTCACTGCCGTGATGCGGCCGCCCTTCATCTCGAAGCCGGTGACGCGGACATCCTCGTAAAGTTTGGCGCCATGCATGCGCGCGCCCTTGGCCAGCGACTGCGTGATGTCGGAAGGGCTCGCCTGCCCGTCCGTCGGCAGCCAGGAGGCGCCGACCAGATCGCCGGTTTCCATCAGCGGCCACATTGCCTTGACCTCGGCCGGGGACAAAAGCTGCATGTCCATGCCGAAGCTCTTCGCCGTCGTCGCCAGCCTTTTGTACTCGGTCCAGCGGTCGGCATTGGTGGCAAGCCGCAGGCAGCCGGTCATCTTCCAGCCCGTGGCGAGCCCGGTTTCAGCCTCCAGCCCTTTGTAGAGGTCGACGGAATATTTGAGCACCCGGGTGATCGAGGCAGACGAGCGCAACTGCCCGACCAGGCCGGCGGCATGCCAGGTCGAACCCGAGGTCAGCTTGCCCTGTTCGAGCAGCACCACGTCGGCCTTGTGATCGCGCGCCAGATGATAGGCCGTCGAACAGCCGATGATGCCGCCGCCAATAACGACGATCGCGGCCTGGCTAGGCAAGGTCATGATTTCAGGATCCCGTACTTTGTCCGGTAGTTTTCCAGCGCCGCGTCGAGCCGCACCAGGTTTTCCTCGGTGTAGGCGACGTAGTCGATGCCGGGTGCGTCGAGATAGAGCTCGGACACCATGCTCCACATCGCTTCGCGCAACAGCGAGGCGCATTGCATGGCGGCATGCGAGCGGCGGATCGCCTCGTCCGGCTCCTTCATGAAATAGGCGGTCAGGAAGGCGAAGGATTCCTCATCGCTCATGCCGGCGTTCGAGGCGACGCCGGCAAGGTCGAACATCGCCGTGTTGAAGCCGGCATATTCGAAATCGATCAGCCACAGCCTGCTGCCGTCGTCGAGGATGTTGGCCGGCAAAAGGTCATTGTGGCCGAAGACGATCGGCAGCAGCTTCTGGGCCCGCTCCAGCTCGTCGGCCAGTGCCAGGAAGCGCGGCAGGTCGCTGCGCTTGCGGCTGCCGCCTTCCTCAAGCGTGCGTGCGTAGTCGCGGATGACGTGGAAAACCCAGAACATGAAGCCGGCGCCGGAGATATGGTTGGGCATCTCCCGGTGGAAGCCGCGCATCAGTGCCGCGACGCGGCCGATATTGGCACGCACGTCCTCGGCCAGATAAGTTTTGGCGCCAAGAAACGCCGTCACCAAGATCCCCGGTTCGGCGTAGTGGAACGCCGGCGCGAAACCGGCGGCATGTGCAGCCCGCGCGGTCATTACCTCGCGCTCGCGGAAGACGTGGTGGAACGGATAGTCCTGGCCGAAGCGCACGACATGTTTGCCGGCGGAGTCGCTGACCACGTAGTTGGCGTTGCTCAGGCCGCCGGGCAGGGGGGCGATCTCGATGGCGCCGGTCCAGCAGGGCAGGGCGCGGATGCGGTCCTCGGCAATCACGGCGACATCCCCGGTTTGCTGGCCTGGTTTGCTGGGCTTCGACAAGGCGTCATGGGCAGCGCAACAACAGCGGGGAACACGCAAAAATCTCGTCGGTGCGGGATGCCAGGATCGGTATCCCGCACCGCACCGACGAGCCCCTTGGCCAGGTTTTTGAGCCCGGCATCCGCCCCCGCGGATCTGAAAAATCCCTTGCGCCAGACACGTTCTAGCCTGCCTGGTCGCCGAGTTGCGGCTCTGCCATCATCCTCCCGTTGCAGCTCCGAACTCTCTTGCGTTTGGGATTTCACGCCAGGGTTGCCCGGCTGTCAACAAAAAGCTGTGACTTTTTTTGGGTGTTTTGCCCGAAAGCATGGGCGATCGCTTTAAAAGCGTTTGAATTACCTTAGAATCGGTCAAAAGGCTGAGCCCGGGAACCCAAATGGTCCAATCCAAGCGTCACGGCGAGATCCTGCGGCTGCTGCAGGAAGAGGGGACGGTCACCATCGCCAGCCTGGCCGACCGACTGGGCGTTTCGCTCGAGACCGTGCGCCGCGACGTCAAGCCGCTCACCGGCGACGGCTCGGTGCTGAAGATGCATGGCGCCGTCGGCCTGCCGTCGATGATCGGCGAAGCGCCATTCGAACGGCGCATGCGCGAGAACGCCGACGCCAAGCGCCTCATTGCCCGCATGGTCGCGGCCACCATCCGCGACGGCGAGTCGATCATGCTCGACACCGGCACGACGACCTCGTTCCTGGCGCGTGAACTGCTCGGCCACCGGCGGCTGACTGTCGTCACCAACTCTTCCGACATCGCCCGCACGCTGGCCACCATCAACGGCAATAAGGTCTACATGGCCGGCGGCGAATTGCGCAGCGATTCAGGCGCCGCCTTCGGAATCTCGGCCATCGAGTTCGTCAGCCGCTTCTCGGTCAGTCACGCCGTCATATCCACCGGTGCCGTCGACGCGGTGACCGGTGTCATGGACTATGATCTCGAAGAGGCGGAATTCGCCCGCATGGTGCTGTCGCGCGGCCAGCGCTCGCTTGTCGTCACCGACCACACGAAGTTCGGCCGCCAGGGCCTGGTCCAGGTCTGTGGTTTCGACGGCTTTTCCGAACTCGCCACCGACCGCTCGCCGCCGCATGACATTGCCGCCGCCCTCGCACAGGCCGGCGCGCGGCTCAGCATCGCCAGCAACGCAGCCGGCTTCTAGCCAAATACAGCGATTGGTGGGCGCACACGCCAGTGTGGCTTGCGCCGGTGCTATGCCGGCAAGGCGCGAAAACTCATCCTGAAACAGGCGCCGCTTGGCTTGCCGTCGAGGATATCAATGCGCCCGCCATGCAAGTGCATGATTTCCTGCACGAGGTTGAGGCCAAGTCCGGCGCCGTGATCCTGCGGGCGTAGCCGGTAGAAGGGCTCGAAGATGCGTTCCCGCTCGGTGGGCGGCACGCCGTCGCCTTCGTCGCGCACTTCGATGACGGCGGGCGTTGTGACGCCGACGGTGATCTTGCCTGTGCGGCCGCCATGCTCGATGGCATTCTGGACGATGTTGGTCACCGCCCGGCCGATCGCGGTGCGGTCGCCGGTGGCGAAGACCGTGTCTCTTTCCGGCTCGAACGACATCTCGTATCCGGCCGAGAACGCCATCGGCGCGAGATCGACGATGACGCCGCGCGCGATCGCCACGAGGTCGACCTTTTCGAAAGGCGATGCCTGCCGGTCGAGGCGCTGCAGGTCGAGCAACTGGTCGGTCAGCGTCGAAAGCCGTGCTGCATCCTGCAGCAGCCGTGCCCGCTCAGGTGTTGGCGGCAGCGAGGCAAGGCGCGTGTTGAGGATGGCGACCGGTGTCCTGAGTTCGTGGGCGGCATCGGTGAGGAAACGCTTGTGGCGCTCATAGCCCTTGTCGAGGCGCGCGAGGGCGGCGTTCACCGCCTTGACCAGCGGCGTCACTTCCTTCGGCACATCCTTAAGCGGCAGCTGCGCGCCACGCTGGTCTATGTCGATGCGCTCGGCCTCGGCGGCCGCATGGCCAAGACCCGACAGTGCGCCGCGCACCACCCATGGCGTGGCGAACAGCGTGGCCAGCGCCATAAGCCCGGCGAGCGGCAATATGCCCTGCAGGAAGAATTGCGGCGCCTGCCCGAGCAGGCGCAGCAGCGAAAGCCCGCCCTTGGTGCCGGTGAAGATCTGGACATTGCCGGCCGCGGTGTCGGTCCAGCGGATCTTGCCCTCCGGCGGCGCCGTTTGCCCGAGTGCATGGTCGATACGGGCATCGCTGATGTTGTCCAGCAGCCCGGCGAAAGGCTGGAAGATGGCCGGCACCATGCCCTCCTGCAGCCGCTGCCCCTGCTTGTCGCGGATGATGAACCAGAGGTTGGGGACATCCAATCGCAGCTTCGCCAGATCGGAGGTCTCGCGCAGGACAAGCTTGCCGCCGGCGTCACGCGCCACGGCATCCGCCAGCACGTCCATTGTGCCGTCCTCATAGTCGTTTGGAATGAGGCCGGTGGCGAGCATCGCACCGAGAATGCCGACGATGATCAGCGTCAGCATCGCGCATTGCAGCAAGGCGATGCGCAGAACCAAGCTCCATTTGAGCGAACGCGGGCGCTTGACACTCATCGCTTGAAGCTCATGTCGTTTCGCGCAGGAGATACCCGACGCCGCGAATGCCGTTGATCGTCACGCCGCTGTTCGCATCGCCGAGCTTGCGGCGCAGGCGCGAGACGTGGGTGTCGAGCGCGTTGGACTGGATCTCGTCGTCGAGACCGAACACCGCTTCCATCAATGCCTCACGCTGCACCATGCGGCCGGTGCGCCGCATCAGCGCCTCCAGCACCAGCAGTTCGCGCCGCGGCAGGCTGAGCGGCTCGCCGCGGATCGCGGCCTCGCGATGCCCGACATCGAGGACCAGATGGCCGGCGCGAATGAACTGCGACTGCATCGGTGCCGGGCGCCTGAGCAGCGCGCGCAAGCGGGCCAGCAGTTCCTCGAAGGCGAACGGCTTTGCCAGATAGTCGTCCGCGCCCATGTCCAGTCCATCGACCTTGTCCGATGTGTCGCCCTTCGCCGTCAGCACCAGCACGGGCGTCGTGTTCCTTGCCGAGCGCAATCTTGGCACCAGCGACAGCCCGTCGCCATCCGGCAGCTGGCGGTCGAGCAGGATGGCGTCATAGCTGTCGACGGCAACGAAGCCCTCCGCCTCCAGCAGTGTGCCGGCGTGATCGACCACCATGTCGTGGCGCTTCAGCGCGGCACGCAGCGCCGAGACCATCTCGGGTTCGTCTTCGACCAGCAAGATACGCATCCATCATTCCTAGGTAACGACATTGCTTCGGGCGCTACCGCGCCAACATTGCGCAAACATGGCAAAGCCGAACGGACCGAGGTCGACAAGCGCTTTCTTTGCGTCCGCTATATTGCGCAATGTCTATGCAATCCAGTCACGGCAAACAGCGCCGGTCGGCACGAACCGCCATGCCGGCGTCAAGGCGTCGGGCCCGAATATGCAACAGGTTCGGGTCCGACGTTGAAACGAAATCAAGTGGCCGCGCTAAACTGTTTGGCGTACCGCTGTTCGGAATCGAGGTTGTTATGCCAGCACATGATGCTCTGTCGTTTCTCGTGGCATGGACCGTGGCGCCGTTCAGAACCGGCTCCGTCACGCCGTCCAGCTCCAGCCTGGCGGCTTTGATGACGCGCGACATCGGCCCCGAGACAGGTCCCGTGCTGGAGCTCGGTCCCGGAACCGGCCCGTTCACACGGGCGCTGCTGTCACGCGGGGTGCGGGAGGAGGACCTGACGCTGATCGAATCCGATCCGGATTTCGCAGCCCTGCTCAAGCGTCGCTTTCCCGCCGCCCGGATTTTCGAAATGGATGCCGTCAGCCTGCGCCATCTGTCGCTATTCCACAGGCCGGTGGTTGGTGCTGCCGTCAGCGGGCTGCCGTTCCGCCTGATTTCGCCGCGCAAGACGCTCGCCATTCTCGAAGGCGTTTTTGCGAACCTTCGCCCGGGCGGGGCGCTCTATCAGTTCACGTACGGGCGGCGCTGCCCGTTCGACCAGTCGCTGCTCGACCGGCTCGATCTCGAGGTCACACGGGTCGGTCATACCTTCCGCAATTTCCCGCCGGCGACGGTCTATCGCCTCGCCAGGATCAAGACACCTGGAACCTACGACTGGCGCTTCGCATGACGGGTCCATTGTCGGCCATTCTCGGCTTCGGCCTGTTCGGCGTCTTCTGCCTCGCCTTCACCGAGAAGATCCTGCCGATTCCGCCCTCGCACGTATTGCTGCTGTTCCTCGGCATGACGGCGGCGCCTGATGGTGCGACGGTGGCGATCCTGCTGATGGTGACGACGCTTGCCTCCTTCGCCGGCTGCGTGGTCTGGTATTCGGTTGGCCGCCGGATCGGATCTGACCGCGCCGACAGGTTGGTCGACCGGTTTGGCAGATATGTCTTCCTGCGCCCCGCAACCTACCGCAAGCTCGGCCAGGCCTATCGCCGCAATCATGTCCGGGTGTCATTGCTGGCGCAGTTCATTCCGACCGTGCGCAACTACCTGCCGATCGCTGCAGGCGCGCTTTGTCTGCCCGCTCTGCCCTTCGCGATCGCGACACTGCTTGGCGCCATCATCTGGAATACGGGCTTTCTCCTGACCGGCTATCTCTTGCGCGGCAGTGGCCGGGACAGCTTCACGGTGGGCTTGCGCATCATTGTCATCGTCGTGGCGCTGGAGACGGCTTTCATGCTGGCATTGCGCTACGGCCCCGCCTGGCGGCGGCGGATCGGGCTGATGCTCGGCTGATCGCCAAATCTCCCGGTCACGGGATAAGCTCTATCATCGGCTTTTCTTCGGCGCTGCGCCGGTGTTTAGTCCGGCCATGGCCTTCACCATCCGCCAGTTGCAGTTCTTCATCGCCGTCGCCGAGCAAGGTACGGTCTCGGGTGCCGCCCAAAACCTCTCCATCTCGCAATCCTCCGTCACCGAAGCGATCAAGGAACTCGAAAGCGATCTTGGCGTCGAACTGTTCGAGCGCCACCCGCGCGGCCTCAACATCACCCATAAGGGCCACCAGTTCCTGCGCCACGCGACCAAGATCCTCGCCGACGTTTCCGATGCACGCCGCTCTTTTTCCGGCGAGCAGGCGGCGGCCGGTGGCCGGCTGCAGCTCGGCGTCACCTCGCTGGTCGCCGGCTATGTGCTGTCGGACCTGCTTGCCCGCTACCGCCGCGCCTATCCGGGCGTCGAGGTCTCGGCAATCGAGGACAATGGCGACTACCTCGAACATCTCCTGATCGGCGGCAAGCTGGACATCGCCGTCATGGTTACATCCAATCTGCGCGACCGTACCGCGCTGCAATCGGAAATCCTCGAGGTCTCGGCCTACCGCCTGTGGCTGCCGCTCGGCCATTCGCTCGCCGGCGCCGACATCATCGGCATTGGCGACATTGCCGGCGAGCCGCTGATCATGCTCACCGTCGACGAGATCGAGGAGAATACGGGCAAGCTTTTGACGGCTATCGGCGCCAAGCCGTATGTCGCCTTCCGCACCCGGTCCGTGGAAGCGGTGCGCAGCCTTGTCGCCACCGGTGCGGGTGTCGCGCTGCTGCCCGATCTCGTATATCGACCATGGTCGCTGGAAGGCGACCGCATCGAATCGCGCGACATTTCCGGCTCTTTGCCGGTGGTGCAGGTCGGCATGGTCTGGCGGCGCGGCTCAGGCCTGCCGCAGGCGGCGCGCGACTTCATCGGGCTTGCCCAGTCGCAACGGATGGTCCGTCAGCGCCTCTGATCCAGCGCTACCTATCGGAAAAACCGATACCGCCCTTCTGATAAATGAATTTGCGAAACCGGAGTTTTCAAAGCACTTTCCCTCCAGGGAACAAAGCCGCCACAGCAGCGCGGCCCCTCAAATGGGAGATCGATGATGAATTCATTCCTGAAGTCATGCACTGCGCTGACGGTCGCGCTGACCTTCTCCGGCCAGGCCATCGCCCAGGTCAAGGAACTCGGCAAGGGCGAAGGCCAGGTCAATATCGTTGCTTGGCCTGGCTATATCGAGCGCGGCGAGACCGACAAGGGTTATGACTGGGTCACTGCCTTCGAGAAGGAAAGCGGCTGCAAGGTCAACGTCAAGACCGCCAACACGTCGGATGAGATGGTCTCGCTGATGAACGAGGGCGGCTTCGATCTGGTCACGGCTTCGGGCGATGCCTCGCTGCGCCTCGTCGCCGGCAAGCGCGTGCAGCCGATCAACACCGATCTCATCCCGAGCTGGAAGTCGGTCGACGACCGGCTGAAGGACGCGCCCTGGTTCACGGTCGACAAGGTCCACTACGGCGTTCCCTATCAGTGGGGGCCGAACATCCTGATGTATAACACCGAGGTGTTCAAGGAAGCGCCGAAGAGCTGGAACGTCGTTTTCGAGGAGATGAAGCTGCCCGACGGCAAGTCCAACAAGGGCCGCGTTCAGGCCTATGACGGCCCGATCCACATCGCGGACGCCGCCAACTATCTGATGTTCCACAAGCCGGAACTCGGCATCAAGGACCCCTACGAGCTGAACGAGGACCAGTACAAGGCAGCGCTCGACCTGCTGCGCGTCCAGCGCACGCTGGTCGGGCGCTACTGGCACGATGCCGCCATCCAGGTCGACGATTTCCAGAATGAAGGCGTCGTCGCCTCGGGCTCGTGGCCGTATCAGGTCAACACGCTGGTCGCCGCCAAGAAGCCGGTCGCCTCGACCGTGCCGGAAGAAGGCGTCACCGGCTGGGCCGACACCACCATGATGGAAGCCGATGCGGCCCACCCGAACTGCGCCTATATGTGGCTCGAACATTCGCTGTCGCCGAAGGTGCAGGGCGATGTCTCGGCCTGGTTCGGCTCGCTGCCGGTCGTGCCAGCCGCCTGCAAGGGCAACGAATTGCTCGGCGAGGAAGGCTGCAAGACCAACGGCTACGACAATTTCGACAAGATCAAGTTCTGGAAGACGCCGGTCTCGAAATGCGTCACCCAGAACGACCAGTGCGTGCCGTACTACCGCTGGGTGTCGGACTATATCGGCGTCATCGGCGGACGGTGATTTCTCTTACCCTCCCCCTTGTGGGGAGGGTCGACGCGCAGCGTCGGGGTGGGGGTCTGCTCTGACACGGTTTTGCTTGTGAAATCACCCCCACCCGCGGCTTCGCCGCGACCTCGCCCATCGAGGGGGAGGTGAAGCGGCGCGCGAATTCGTCTTCGTTTGACCCGGCAACAGACTGACAGCCCATGACCCCAGCCGTTTCGTTCCAAAAACTCTCGCGCCATTTCGGCAGCGTTCGTGCCGTCGACGCGGTCGATCTCGACATCGCGCCGGGCGAGTTCTTCGCCATGCTCGGGCCGTCCGGTTCCGGCAAGACGACATGCCTGCGCCTCATCGCAGGCTTCGAGCAGCCGACGGCGGGGTCGATCTCGATCTTCGGCGAACGCGCCGAGGGCGTGCCGCCCTATCGCCGCAACGTCAACACCGTCTTCCAGGACTATGCGCTGTTCCCGCATCTCAATGTGCTCGACAACGTCGCCTACGGACTGATGGTCAAGGGCGTCGGCAAGGCCGAGCGGCACAAGGCGGCTGAGGAAGCGCTGTCTCTGGTGCGGCTGCCCGGCTATGGCGCCCGCCGCCCCGGCCAGCTTTCCGGCGGCCAGCGCCAGCGTGTCGCGCTCGCCCGCGCGCTGGTCAACCAGCCCAAGGTGCTGCTGCTCGACGAGCCGCTCGGCGCGCTCGACCTCAAGCTGCGCGAGAACATGCAGGAAGAGCTGAAGTCGCTGCAGAAGGCGCTCGGCATCACCTTCGTCTTCGTCACCCATGACCAGGGCGAAGCGCTGTCGATGGCCGATCGCGTCGCCGTCTTCAACGACGGCAGGATCATGCAGATCGGCACGCCGGAGGACATCTATCAGCGGCCTCGCACACGCTTCGTTGCCGATTTCGTCGGCTCCTCCAACGTGCTGCCGCCGGACTTCGTCCAGCGCTATTCCGGCCAGCACCGCTGGGGGAGCCTTCGCCCCGAATCCATCCGCGTCGGCCGCGCCGCCAGCGGCGAAGGCGTCGCCGCGCGCCTCGTCTCGACCAACTATCTCGGCGCCACCACCAGGCTGGCGCTCGATGCCGACGGGTTGAAGCTGCACGCCGTGGTGCCGGCCGGCACCGCCCTGCCGGAGGAAGGCGAGGCGGTGGTGCTGACCTTCAACCGCGAGAGCCTGCACCTGATGGACGAGCCGGCATGATGAACGTTTGCGCTAAGCGCCCCCCTCTGTCCTGCCGGACATCTCCCCCTCAAGGGGGGAGATCGGCTGCCCCCTCCGGTTTCGCCAATTTCCAGCGTCGCAGAATTGGCGAGGCCGAGAAATTGCCAATCTCCCCCCTTGAGGGGGAGATGTCCGGCAGGACAGAGGGGGGCGACGTAGAGCGCGGCCTTGCCGCCATTGATTCAATCGACATCGTAGGCGCGCCATGACGATCGCCGCGCTCAACTCCAATCCCGCCCCCGCCATCCTGCCCGGCAGCGGCGGCATGCGCGGTGCGCTGTCGGACCTCTTCTGGCGCAGGCCGCAACTGCTTCTGCTTCTCATGCTGCTGCCGCCGGTGCTGTGGCTCGGCATCGTCTATATCGGCTCGCTCTTCGCACTGCTGGCACAGAGCTTCTTTTCCATCGACGAGTTCTCCGGCCTCATCAACCGCCAGTTCACTTTGAAGACCTATGGCGACCTGCTCCAGGCCTCCAATCTCGACATCATCCTGCGTACGGTGACGATGGCGGCACTGGTCACGCTGGCCTCGGCCATCGTCGCCTTTCCGATCGCCTACTATGCCGCCCGTTATGCGCGCGGCCGCTGGAAGGCGCTGTTCTATCTCGGCGTCATGCTGCCGCTGTGGTCGAGCTACCTGGTCAAGATCTATGCCTGGAAGCTGATCCTGGCCAAGGAAGGCATCCTCACCTGGCTGCTCGCCAAGCTGCATTTGCTGTGGGTGCTCGATGCCTGGCTGGCGTTGCCGGTCGTCGGCGGCAACTCGCTGTCGGTGTCGTTCACCGGCACCTTCATCGTCTTCGTCTATGTCTGGCTGCCCTTCATGATCCTGCCGGTTCAGGCGGCGCTCGAGCGCGTGCCCGGCAATCTGGTCGAGGCCTCGTCCGATCTCGGCGCGTCGCCCGGCCAGACGTTCCGCAACGTGCTGTTCCCGCTGGCGCTGCCCGGCATTGTCGCGGGCTCGATCTTCACCTTCTCGCTGACATTGGGCGACTACATCATCCCGCAGATCATCGGCACCTCGCGCCTGTTCATCGGCCAGGCCGTCTACTCGCAGCAGGGCACCGCCGGCAACATACCGCTCGCCGCCGCCTTCACTGTGGTGCCCATTGTCATCATGGGCTTCTATCTCTGGGGCGCCAAGCGCATGGGGGCTTTCGATGCGCTCTGATCGCTCACAATCGGCCCCTGTCAGCCTGAAGATCGCTGCCGCCTGCGGCCTGCTGTTCCTGCATCTGCCGATCCTGCTGATCTTCGTCTATGCCTTCACGACGGAAGAGAAGAGCTTCGTCTGGCCGCCTCCCGGGCTGACCACGCAGTGGTTCGCCGTCACCTGGAACCGCCCCGATGTCTGGGAGGCGCTGTCGCTGTCGGTGCGCGTCGCCGCCATCTCGACCGCGATCGCACTGGTGCTCGGAACATTGTGCGCCGCCGCGGTGTCGCGGACAAAATTCTTCGGCCGCGAAACCATTTCGCTGCTGGTTATCCTGCCCATCGCGCTGCCCGGCATCATCACCGGCATCGCCCTGCGCTCAGCCTTCGCGCTCGCCGACATTCCCTTCTCGTTCTGGACGATCGTGCTCGGCCACGCCACCTTCTGCGTGGTCGTCGTCTACAACAATGCGGTCGCCCGCTTCCGCCGCACCTCCGGCTCGATGATCGAAGCCTCGATGGATCTCGGCGCCGATGGCTTCCAGACCTTCCGGCACATCGTGCTGCCCAACATCGCCACGGCGCTCCTTGCCGGCGGCATGCTGGCCTTCGCTTTGTCTTTTGACGAAGTCATCGTCACCACCTTCACCGCCGGCCAGCAGCAGACCGTGCCGATCTGGATGCTGGAGGAACTGATCCGTCCGCGCCAGCGCCCGGTCACCAATGTCGTGGCCATGGTCGTCGTGCTGGTGACGCTGCTGCCCATCCTGTTTGCCTATTACCTCACCCGCGACGGCGACCAGATCGCCGGAAGCGGGAAATGAAAAACGGCGAATAGGGAGTAGCCAATAGCGAATAGGGGACGTCGACGGTCAAACCCTACTCGCTACTCGCTACTCGCTACTCGCTTCTGCTCAAGGAGAACCCAATGGACACCCAGATGCTGATCGGCTCGAAATTCGAGAAGGGCACGGACGCGGAGGAGCAGATCCTCAATCCGAAGACCGGGGCGACCATCCTCAACCTGCCCGAAGCCAGTCAGGCGCAGATCGAGGCGGCGGTGGCGGCGGCCGAACAAGCGTTCGTCTTGTGGTCGCGCACGACGCCGGCGCAGCGTTCGGCTTATCTGCTCAAAATCGCCAACCGCATTGAAGCCGAGGCCAAGGAATTCGCCGCTCTCGAGGCGCTGAACTGCGGCAAGCCGATCAATTCCGTGCTTAATGACGAGATACCGGCCATTGTCGACTGCTACCGCTTCTTCGCCGGCGCTGTCCGCTCGATGCCGGGTGTCGTAGCCGGCGAATATCTGCCAGGCCACACCTCGATGGTGCGGCGCGACCCGATCGGCATCGTCGCCTCGATCGCGCCCTGGAACTATCCGCTGATGATGATGGCCTGGAAGCTCGCGCCAGCGATCGCCGGCGGCAACACCGTCGTCTTCAAGCCGTCGGAGCAGACGCCGCTGACGGCACTCAAGCTGGCGAAGATTCTCGCCGAAATCCTGCCCGAAGGCGTCGTCAATGTCGTGCTCGGCCGTGGCGACAGCGTCGGCAACACGCTGATCAATCACCCCAAAGTCAACATGATCTCGATCACCGGCGATGTCGCCACCGGCAAGAAGGTGCTGCAGGCGGCCGCCAAGTCGGTCAAGCGCACGCATCTTGAGCTTGGCGGCAAGGCGCCGGTCATCGTCTTCGACGACGCCGATCTTGGCGCCGTCGTCGCAGGCCTGCGCGCCTTCGGCTATTACAATGCCGGTCAGGACTGCACCGCTGCCTGCCGCATCTATGCCGGCAAGAAAGTCTACGACAAACTGGTCGCCGACCTTTCGTCGGCTGTCTCGACCATCAAATTCAACCGCCCGGACGATACGGAGAACGAGATCGGGCCGCTGATCTCGCGCCGCCAGCGCGACCGCGTCTCGAGCTTCGTCGAGCGCGCCTCGGAACTGAAGCACATCGAGATCACCACCGGAGGCAAGCCGGGCGAGGGCACCGGCTTCTACTACCAGCCGACCGTCGTTGCCGGTGCGCTGCAGGAAGACGAGATCGTGCGCCGCGAAGTCTTCGGCCCGGTTGTGTCGATCACCCGTTTCACGGAAGTCGACGAGGCGGTGAACTGGGCCAATGACAGCGACTATGGCCTGGCGTCGTCGGTGTGGACGAAGGACGTCTCACGCGCCATGGCGACGGCCGCCCGCCTGCAATATGGCTGCACCTGGATCAACACCCATTTCATGCTGACCAACGAAATGCCGCATGGCGGGCTGAAGCAGTCCGGCTACGGCAAGGACATGTCGCTCTATGCGTTGGAGGACTACACCGCAGTGCGCCACGTCATGGTGGCGCACGGGTAATTTGTCCTCTTTCTGTCAAGCAGGCCATCGCCGGGCGGTGCTGACGACCCCTTCAGTGGCAGGGGTCGTCAGCGTGCCGTTCCACCATTTGCGGTTCCCGCATTAGATTGCAGTCTAGGCAGCCGTCCTGCCTTCCGCCGATGTCGCGGGCTTGATGTTCTGGTTGACCCGGAAGACGTTGGATGGGTCATAGGTCCGCTTCACCTCGCTCAGCCGCTCATAATTGGCGCCATAGCTCGCCCGCACGCGCGCTTCCCCTTCGTCCTCCATCATGAAATTCACGTAGCCGCCTTCGCCATTGTGGGGATGGATGCTCGCCCAATAGTTCTTGGCCCACTTGGTGAGGTCGGCGGCCTTGCCGGGATCGGGATCGATGGCGGCGATGACCATTGACCAGCTTGCGTCGCGAGCGTTCCAGGCAGTCTCGTCCTTGCCGACGCGGCGCACGGCGCCGTCGATCGGGTAAAGATGCATGAGCGACAATTCGCTGGGCGCCTCGGCGGCCTGCACGATATGGGTCGCGATGGCTTCGTCAGGAAGCGACTTGACGAAATCGCCCTTCCAATACCACTGCAAGCCTTTCGGAAGCAGCGGATCGAATAGCGCCTGCAGCGCCGGGTACGGCATCACGCCCATCCAGTTGAAGATCGGCGGCGGCAAGGTATCCAACAGCGGCGCCATGGCCTTGCGACCGTCTTCCTCCGTGCCGTTGTAGCAGGAGATGATGGCGCAGGCGCGCTTGCCCCAATGCTCGCGCGGGAAGGGATCGGTCGACGGGACGGACTTCAGGCCGACAAAGGCACCGAGATCTTCCGGTGCTTCCGGCAGGTAGTCGCGATAGGTACGCATGACAGCCAGAGCGTCCTTGGCCTCCCAGAATACCGGGCCCCCGAAGATCATGTTCACAGGATGGGCCTGGAACAGGAAGCTGGTCACGACGCCGAAATTGCCGCCGCCGCCCCGGAGCGCCCAGAACAAGTCGGGATTCTCGCTTTTGCTGGCCCTCACCACGCTGCCATCGGCCAGCACCAGATCGGCCTCGATCAGATTGTCGATGGTGAGACCGTATCTGCGCGTGAGATAGCCCGTCCCTCCGCCGAGAGTGAGGCCGGCAACACCCGTGGTCGAGACGATGCCGAACGGAACAGCGAGCGCGAAAGGATGGGTGGCATGGTCCACGTCGCCCGAAGTGCAGCCGGGCGCGACCCTCACAGTGCGCGTTTTCGGGTCGACATGGACCCCCTTCATCATCGACAGGTCGATGACGAGACCGTTGTCGCAACTACCCAACCCGGCGCCGTTGTGGCCTCCGCCGCGCACGGCGATCAGGAGATTGTTTTCGCGCGCGTATTTCACGGCAGTGATCACGTCGGCGACATCGGCGCAGCGTGCAATCAGCAGCGGATGCTTTTCGATCATGCCGTTGTAGACCTTGCGCGCCTCATCATATCCGGCATGGTCACGCAGGATCAGTTCCCCGCGCAGGCCCTCACGCAGTTTCGCATGGGTTTCATCGGTCATCGGTTTGCTCCCTTGATTGCGCCGGCGACTTGCGGCGTCGCGGCGACGCATTTTGTTGCTTCGTTTGTGCCGCCTCACCGGACGGATGCGTTGGATGTGCAGGAAGAGCACATTGCACCGATCCGATCCCCACTGCTTCGCCCGAAAGGGCCACTGACCTATGGCCCGGGAGAGCCATAGGCCGGGTGGCCCGAAGCTGAGCTCGGACCTGGCCGTGGGGGCATGCCCTCTCGTCCCAAATCGACGAGATAGAGCATGATGTCGTCCGAAAACCGCCGCACTTTTCGGCATCATGCGCTGGGGGTTCACGGCATGATGAAGGCGGCCGCCCCACCTTCTCTCGTGCCCGCCGCCACCCCTTAGCGCCCGGCCGCGGCTATTCCACAATCAACCTATTCGACGATGCGGTAGATCTGCCACAGGCTGGTGCCTGATACGACATAGGGCTCCATCTCCTTGCCCCATTTGGCATGCGCGTCGATCTTGGCGATCTTGGCGAAGAACGCCTCCAACTGGGCCAGGCTCTCGACCTGGTGATGCGACTCGACCGTCGCTTCCCGGGCACCGATCGATCCGGTCATGATCTGGAATTGCAGGTCGGCGAGGCCGACCTGCGAGCCGATCTCGCTTTCCCATTTCTTCAGCAGTTCGAGCACGGTCTGCTTTTGTCCGAACTTGGCGTCGATCTGCCATCTGGCGCTGAACATCTTCTTCTCCTCCTGGTTGCGGCCAAAGCATGGTCCCGAAAAGTGGTGTTCGGTTTTTGGAAAAGATCATGCTCCAGCACTGAAACAGAGCTCCATCCCGATTCCGTCGGGATGGACAGGCTCCGCGGTTGATCTACTCGTCCCAGGCCTGCACGACGGTCTGCCGTGCGATCTGCCCGTTCTTCAGCTCCAGCATCGCCGCGGCGAACACTTTGGTGCCGTCCGGATAGGCGCAGGCCTGGGTGAAGGCGAGGCTGTCGCCGCTGGCGATGGTGGTGTCGACCTTGTGGGTCATCGCGCGACTGCAGATGTCGTCCCAGAACGTCGTGATCGCCGCGCGCCCGCGGATTTCGCGTGGCTTGCTCGGCGGGTTGTTGCGGTCGATCACCCGCACCAGCGCATCGTCGGCATAGAAGCTCGACAGCATCTTTCCATCTCGGGCTTCGATCGCCTTCTTGATCGCCGGGCCATCCACAGCGTGAGTCTTGGTCAGCATTTTATCCTCCATGTGCCCGTCTTCACGATCGGGCGGTTGATGCTCATGAATGTCGCCCGGCGCTCATCGCCAGGCAGCGGTTTTCACTGCGATTTCGCCTTGACGGCGGCGAACACATCATCGGTCTGCTTCTTGAAGGTCGCGAGATCGACCTGGCTGCCGTTGAGGATCGTTGACCAATGGCGCACGATTGCCGCCATCGCGATCGTCTCCTTGATCTCCTCGTCGCTCGCGCCGTTGAGCTTGGCGGCCTCGGTGTGGAAATAGATGCAATACTGGCACGGGATCTGTGACGCGACGGCGAGCCCCATCAGCTCCTTGGTCTTGCCGTCGAGCGCGGTTTTCGGGTTGAGCTGGACGCCCTTGATCTCGGCCCAGGCGCCGGCGATGGCGACGTCGGGCAGCGTCTTGAACATGTCCGGCACCGAGCCAAGCGTCGCCTGGATGTCCTTATAGGCAGCCGTCGCCGATGCGTCCTCGGCTCTCGCCGGAGCGAACGTGAACAGCGCGCCAATGCCTGCCGCGATCACAAGCGATCTGACATTCAGTTTTGACTGGAGCATTTAATCCTCCGTTCGCAGCGCCTTTCCCGGCAATATCCGCCTTGGCCTGCATGGGGAAATTGATAGCCCTTACATCGGTGGCCCGCTTCGCCCGAAAGCGCCATGGCTCTCATGGCCCGTCCGGGCCAGTCTGCCTGGCGGAAAATGCCGCTGCTGCCGCTCGCGATGGCAGGTCGAGCTTGAGCAGTATGTTGGCGACGTGGCGCTTGACCGTGTGCTCGCTCAGCCTGAGTTCGGCGGCGATAGCGGCATTGCTCTTGCCGTCGGCGATCAAATTCACGACCTCGCTCTCGCGTGCGGTCAGGCAAGCCGGTTCGGCCGCCTTGACCTTGGGCCGGCAGGCCGGTTCCAGGTGCTGTTCGGACATTGCGAACACAAGCGCCAGCGGCTCGTCCAGTTCGTCGATGCCGACACGCCCGCCATCGGCGAAATGAAGTCCCGAGCCGACTGCAAGATCGGCGACCAGTCGTGACGCCAGTATCTCGCCGCGCCCGGCGTGAGCGGCGAGTTGTATCGCCACGCGGCTTGCCAATCCTGCAGGGGGGCCGCGCAGCTCAATCTCGCCGACATGCGCCCCCTGTGCGCTCGCCACGCCGATTTGCTGCGCCGCGTCACGCAGCGCCGCCGCGCAGCGCAAGGCACGGCCGGGGCCGTCGAAGCGTGAAATCATCATTTCGCCGTGCATATCGACGCAGCGCCCGCCATGGCGCGCCACAACTGTCCGCCATGTCTCATGGAAATGCTGGCTGCGTTCGCTCCACATCCGATCGCCGAGCCGGGCCGTATCGTAGATTCGGGTCACAAGAAGCGCGGCAAGGACGCGTTCCGCTTCCGCCACGGCTCGCTCGCCGGTCAGGAATTCCTCGATCAGGTCGGCCACCCGGTCGACATCGCCGGTCCAGATCGGATGGTCGCGTCCCGGGATTTCGACCAGCCGCGCGTTGGGGATCTTCCTCGCCAGGAAGCGGCTGGCGTCGGGATCGACCCGCACATCGTTGCGGCGATGGATCAGCAGCGTCGGCGCGCCGATCGCCGCCAGCACGCCGCGTATATCGATCTCCGCGTTCATCCGCGCCAGGGCCGCTGCCGCGGTCGGGCTCGCCGACAGGCGCTCGAAGCGCGCCCACCAGTTTGAAAAACGGGCGTCATCGACCCTGCCCGGCGCGAAATTGGGCAAGGTGGCGCCGGTGCCCCAGGCCGTTTCGGCCATTGCGATGAAGGCTTCGAGCCGCTCCGGCGGCATCACCCATTTGTGGAAATGCGCATAGCCGCCATAAAGGACGAGCGCGCGTGTCCGCTCAGGATAGGTGGCGGCGAACAGCATCGCCATAGGTGCGCCTTCGGAGGCGCCGAGGATTGCGGCACGGCCGCTGCCGGCCGCATCCATCACCGCGCGCACATCGTCCATGCGGGTCTCTAAGCTGGGCAGGTGATGGATATCGACACGGTCGGACAGCCCGGTTCCGCGCTTGTCGAACAGGATCAGCCGCGAGAACGCCGAAAGCCGTTTCAAGAGCCTGGTGTAGCCCTCGTCTTCCCAATGCAGGTCGAGATTGGAAATGAAGCCCGGCACGAAGACGAGATCAAACGAACCCTGGCCGACCACCTGATAGGCGATCCGCACCTCGCCACTGAGGGCATATCGGGTCTCGATCGGCCTCACGAGTTCTTCCGCCCGGCCTGACGATTTCTGATCGTCGACCATAGCAGAGCCGCTTCGATAGCGGCAGCTTAAACTTTAGCAGGCAGGAATATAAGCTCGCGCGGCCCTGCGGCTATTTCTGCGAGGCGGCGATGTCGGCCGGGGAGGGCTTCAGCCCGAGCTTGAGATCGGCCTCGGCCGGCGTGATCGGCCGCTTGATCCTGGCCGCGGCCACCACGACGAGTTCGTCGAAGCCTTCGCCGCCGCTGTCCAGCATCTCGAAGAACTGGCGCCGCATCCTCGGTTCCCAGAACTTGTTGATGTGCTCGGCGACGCCGGCAACACCTTCCTCACGCGGCCTGGAATGGAAAAAGGCCGCGATCTGGTTGGCCATGCGCACCAGCTTTTCGCTGGTGCTCGTGATGTGGTCTTCGTCATGCGACATGCTGGGCAACTCCCAAGACCACCCGCTCGGGGTGGGTGAAAACATCGAAATCGTCGCCGCGCACCAGCGCCACCAGCGTCATGCCGGCCTCTTGCGCGGTGCGAATGGCAAGTGCTGTCGGCGCCGAGACGGCGATAATGAAGGCAGCGCCGATGGCCGCCGTCTTCTGCACCATCTCGACCGAGACGCGGCTGGTCACCACGACGGCGCCCGAAGTGCCGTCGATGCCGGCTTTGGCCAATGCACCGGCCAGCTTGTCCAGCGCATTGTGCCGGCCGACATCCTCGCGCGCCATGACGACGCCCTTGCCGGGGGCATAGAAACCTGCGGCATGCACGGCGCCGGTCTCGGCATGAAATGGTTGCACCTTCGACAGCAGCTTGACGGAGCGCACGATATCGTCGGCAGCAAGCGTAAGTTTTGACGCACCGACGGCATCGACCGAACGCATCGCTTCCTCGATGGACTCGATGCCGCACAGCCCGCAGCCGACCGGCCCGGCAAGCCTTCGGCGCCGCGCCTCGAAGCGTGTGTTGGCCTGGTCCTTCAGCCGGATCTGGATGTCGATGCCGGCGCCGTGATCCTCGACGTCGATCGCCTCGATCTCTTCGGGTGAAGCGATGATCCCCTCGGTCAGCGAGAAGCCGAGCGCGAAATCCTCGAAATCGGCGGGGCTCGCCATCATCACCGCATGCGTTGTGCCGGCAAAGGAGAACGCCACCGGCGTTTCTTCCGGCACCATCCGGTCGGCGGCAGCCGTGCCGCCGGCGCGGTGTGCCAGGCGGGAAATCTGGCTGATAGGCCGGCGGGCGCCTCGACGAGACACCAAAGCCCTACTCCGCCGCTTCCAGCGGTGCGATACGGCGGCTGTTGCGCGCCTGTTCGTCATAGTCGCGCTGCCAGTCCGACGGGCCATTGGACGCGCCGACCTGCACTGCGGTCACCTTGTACTCCGGACAATTGGTCGCCCAGTCGGAGAAGTCGGTGGTGATGACATTGGCCTGCGTGTCCGGATGGTGGAACGTCGTGTAGACCACGCCCGGCGACACCCGGTCGGTGATCAGCGCCCGCAGCGTCGTCTCGCCCGAACGGCTGGTCAGCCGCACCCAGTCGCCATCGCGCACGCCGCGGTTCTCGGCGTCGTGCGGATGGATCTCAAGCCGATCCTCGCTGTGCCACATGACATTGTCGGTACGCCGCGTCTGCGCGCCGACATTGTACTGGCTGAGGATGCGGCCGGTGGTGAGCAGCAACGGGAAGCGCGGCCCGGTCCGCTCGTCGGTCGCCACATATTCGGTGCGGATGAACTTGCCCTTGCCGCGCACGAAAGCGTCGACATGCATGATCGGCGTGCCGAGCGGGGCCTTCTCGTTGCAGGGCCATTGCACCGATCCGACACGGTCGAGCAGCTCGAACGAGACGCCGGCGAAGCTCGGCGTCGTCTGGGCGATCTCGTCCATGATTTCGGAGGGGTGCCGGTAATTCCAGTCGAGCCCGATCGCGCGCGCAAGCTCCTGTGTCGCTTCCCAGTCGGCATAGCGCGCCTTCGGCTCCAGCACCTTGCGCACCATGTTGATGCGGCGCTCGGCATTGGTGAAGGTGCCGTCCTTCTCGAGGAAGGTCGAGCCCGGCAGGAAAACATGCGCGTAGTTCGCGGTCTCGTTGAGGAAGAGATCGTGCACGACGACGCATTCCATCGCCGCGAGGCCGGCCGCGACATGCTTGGTGTCAGGATCGGACTGCAGGATGTCTTCGCCCTGGATGTAGATGCCCTTGAAGGAGCCGTCGACCGCGGCATCCAGCATGTTGGGGATGCGCAGGCCCGGCTCGTCGTCGAGCTTCACGCCCCACAGGCTCTCATAGATGTCGCGCACGGCGTCGCCCGAGATGTGGCGATAGCCCGGCAGTTCGTGCGGGAAGGAGCCCATGTCACATGAGCCCTGCACGTTGTTCTGGCCGCGCAGCGGGTTCACGCCGACGCCTGGTCGGCCGATATTGCCGGTCGCCATGGCGAGGTTGGCGATCGCCATCACGGTGGTCGAGCCCTGGCTATGTTCCGTCACGCCCAGTCCGTAATAGATCGCACCGTTGCCACCGGTGGCGTAGAGACGCGCGGCACCACGGATCAGCTCGGGATCGACGCCCGACAATTTGCCGACGGTTTCAGGGCTGTTTTCCGGCAAGGCGACGAAGGACGCCCAGTCCTGGAATTCCGTCCAGTCGCAGCGTTCGCGGATGAAGGCCTCGTTGAACAGGCCTTCGGTGACGATGACATGCGCCAGCGCCGTCAGTACCGCAACATTGGTGCCGGGCTTCAGCGGCAGGTGATAATCCGCCTCGATATGCGCCGATTTGACCATTTCGGTACGACGCGGATCGAGCACGATCAGCTTGGCGCCCTGGCGCAGCCGCTTCTTCAGCCGCGACGCAAAGACCGGGTGCGCCGTAGCCGGATTGGCGCCGATGATGACGGCGACATCGGTGTAGTCGACAGAATCGAAATCCTGTGTGCCGGCCGAGGTGCCGTAGGTCTGGCCGAGCCCGTAACCCGTCGGCGAATGGCAGACGCGCGCGCAAGTATCGACGTTGTTGTTGCGGAAGCCCTGGCGCACCAGCTTCTGCACGAGATAGGTCTCTTCGTTGGTGCAGCGCGACGAGGTGATGCCGCCGATCGCGGTGCGTCCGTATTGGTACTGGATCCGGCGGAATTCCTTGGCCGTGTGGGCGATCGCCTCTTCCCAGCTCACTTCGCGCCAGGGATCGCTGACCTTCTCGCGGATCATCGGCGACAGGATGCGGTCCTTGTGGGTGGCGTAGCCATAGGCGAAACGGCCCTTCACGCAGGAGTGGCCGTGGTTCGCCTTGCCCTCCTTGTAGGGCATCATGCGAATGACTTCGTCGTCTTTCACCTCGGCCTTGAACGAGCAACCGACGCCGCAATAGGCGCAGGTGGTGACAGCCGAGCGCTCCGGCAGGCCCTTGGCAAGCACGGTCTTCTCGCGCAGCGCATCGGTCGGGCAGGCCTGCACGCAGGCGCCGCACGACACGCATTCGGAGGCGATGAAATCCTCGTGCATGCCGGCGACCATGCGCGATTCGAAACCGCGGCCTTCGATCGTCAGCGCGAAGGTGCCTTGCACCTCCTCGCAGGCGCGCACGCAGCGCGAGCAGACGATGCACTGGGCCGGATCGTAGGTGAAATAGGGATTGGATTCATCGCGGGCGATGTAATCGACCGCCAGCGAACCATGGCCGGGCGCGACGCCATTTTCCTGCTTGACGTGGTTGCGGCCCTCGATGCCGTAGCGGTTCTCGGCCAGGCCGACCGACTTCGCCACCGCGTCGAATTCGCTGGCGCCTGTTCCAGCCTTCTCGTTCCAGCCGGCCGGATGGTCGGAGACATAGAGTTCCATGACGCCGCGCCGAATGGCGTCGAGCCGCTCGGACTGCGTTTTGACCACCATGCCTTCGCCGACCGGCGTCGTGCAGGACGCCGGCGTGCCGCCGCGCCCCTCGATCTCGACCAGGCAGACGCGGCAGGAGCCGAACGAGTCCAGCATGTCGGTGGCGCAGAGTTTTGGGATCTCGACCCCGCCTTCCATCGCCGCGCGCATGATCGATGTGCCTTCCGGCACGCTGATGCTGCGGCCATCGACGGTCAGCGTGACCTGCTTTTGCGCCTTCGATTCCGGGGTTCCGTAATCGAGTTCTTCGATGAGTGTCGGGAAGTCGGCCTTGATGTTCATCCGCCAGCTCCTATTCAGCAGCCACGCGCGCGGGCGCAGGCTTGAAATCCTCGGGAAAATGGGTGATCGAACTCATCACCGGGTAGGGCGTGAAGCCGCCCAGCGCGCAGAGCGACCCGAACTTCATCGTGTTGCAGAGGTCGGTGACCAGCGCGAGGTTCTTTTCCGGCTCGATGCCGGCGGCGACCTTGTCGAGAACCTCCACGCCGCGCGTCGAGCCGATGCGGCAGGGCGTGCACTTGCCGCAGCTCTCGATGGCGCAGAATTCCATGGCGAAACGCGCCTGCTTCAGCATGTCGGCCGTGTCGTCGAACACGGTGATCCCGGCATGGCCGATCAGTCCATCACGCTTGGCGAATTCTTCGTAGTCGAACGGCGTATCGAACAGCGCGCGCGGGAAATAGGCGCCGAGCGGGCCGCCGACCTGCACGGCCTTCACCGGCCGGCCGGTGGCGGTGCCGCCGCCGATATCGTCGACGATCTCGCCCAGCGTCAGGCCGAAAGCCGTTTCGAACAGGCCGCCATGCTTGACGTTGCCGGCGATCTGGATCGGGATCGTGCCGCGCGAGCGGCCCATGCCGAAATCCTTGTAGAAGGCGGCACCCTTGTCCATGATGACAGGGACGGAAGCCAGCGAGATGACATTGTTGATCACCGTCGGCTTGCCGAACAACCCTTGAATCGCCGGCAGCGGCGGCTTGGCGCGCACCACGCCGCGCTTGCCTTCTAAGCTGTTGAGCAGCGAGGTTTCCTCGCCGCAGACATAGGCGCCGGCGCCGACGCGGATTTCCATGTCGAAAGCGTTGGGCGAGCCGAGCACGTTGAGGCCGAGCACGCCCGCCTTGCGGGCGATTTCGACGGCCTTGTTCATGACAGCCACCGCATGCGGATATTCCGAGCGGATATAGACAAAACCCTTGGTCGCGCCGGTGGCGATGCCGGCGATCGTCATGCCTTCGATCAGCACGAAGGGGTCGCCTTCCATGATCATGCGGTCGGCGAACGTGGCGCTGTCGCCCTCGTCGGCGTTGCAGACGATGTATTTGCGCTCACCCGCCGTATCGAGCACCGTTTTCCATTTGATGCCGGTCGGGAAACCGGCGCCGCCGCGGCCGCGCAGGCCCGACTCCGTGACCTGTTTGACGATCTCGGCCGGCGCCATGGCCACCGCGTTCTGCAGGCCCTTCAGCCCGCCGAGCGACTTATAGGCGTCGAGCGACAGCGGGTCGTTGATGCCGCAGCGCGCGAAGGTCAGCCTGGTTTGTTTGGCCAGAAAGGGGATCTTGTCCGGCGCGCCGAGCCAGCGCTTGTGGTAGCCGCCGGTGAGGAAGCCGCTGTCGAACAGGCTCTTGACGTCGGAGGGCTTGACCGGCCCGTAGGCGACGCGGCCATTGGCGGTCGCCACCTCGACCATAGGCTCGAGGAAATAGGCGCCGCGCGACCCGTTTCGCACGATCTTGGCCTCGATGCCGCGCTCGGCGAGTTCCGCGCGAACAGCCTTGGCGACCTTTTCGGCACCAAGCGCCAGTGCGCCGGAATCGCCGGGAATGTAGATGCGGGGGATCATGAGCGCACCTCGGCAACGATCTCGTCGATCTTGTCGTCATCGAGCCGCCCGATCACCTCGCCGTCAAGCATCGCCGAAGGCGAACAGGCGCAAAGCCCGAGGCAATAGACCGGCTCCAGTGTAACAGATCCGTCGCTGGTGGTCTCATGGAAATCGATGCCGAGCAGCTGCTTGATCTTGGCGGCAACCGCATCCGAACCCATCGACTGGCAGGCTTCCGCCTGGCAAAGCTTGAGCACGTGGCGGCCGGCCGGCCGGGCACGGAAATCATGATAGAAGGTGACGACGCCGTGCACTTCGGCCCTGGACAGGTTCAGCCCGTCGGCGATGACGGGCAGGGCGTCCTGCGGCACATGGCCGAACTCTTCCTGGATGCCGTGAAGGATCGGCAGCAGCGGGCCTTCAAGGCCTTTCAGATCCTGGATGATCGCCGCCGTGCGTGATGCGATCTCGGTACTTGCAGGCTGCATCGTCATGCAGCGCCCTCCCTGGTCGATGGCTTTTGCCGCTAAGCCTTTACAAAATCAGAGGAAACCCGCTGAATCAATAAAGCTGTTCCGTTGTTTGATAGAAATTTTCTATCAAGCGCCTTTAGTCAGCACTTCTAGCCTAGCGATGGGCGCGGAAATCGTCTGCCAGCGCCATCGCCTCGTCCAGCAGCGCCTGCACCAGCGGCGTGTGCGGTTCGCGCGGCGCCACCACCAGGCCGACCGTGTGGCTGGCATCAGGCTCGACGATCGGGATGGCCCGGATCGGCTCCGAAAAGCCGAATGTTTCCGCGAGGTTGAGCGGCATGATTGACGACCATTTGCCGGTCCGGATGTGCGAGAACAGCACGATCATCGAATTGGATTCCAGCGTCGGCCGCATCTGCACGCCGGCCTCGGCCAGATGCTGGTCGATGATGCGGCGGTTCTGCATGTCCGGCGTCAGCAGACAGAGCGGCAGGCTGCTGAGTTCCGCCCATGTCACTTTGTCGCGGTCGGAATAGGGATTTCCGACCGCCGTGATCAGCTGATAGCGCTCGTCATAGAGCGGCACGCTGGTTACCCGCCCGAGCGGTTCGTTGTCGAGATAGGTGATGCCGGCATCGATGTCGAAATTGCCGAGCAGCGACAGGACTTCGATCGAGGTGCGCGACAGGACCGAGAAGGTGACGCCGGGATGCTTTGCGCGGAACGGTGTCGTCAGACGCGCCACCATGGCAAGCGCCGTCGGGACGGCGGCGATGCGGATGCGGCCGGCAAGGCCGTGGCGCGCCGCGCGCATCTCCTCGCGCATGGTCCTCGAATCGCCGACGATACGGCGCGCCCACACCAGCACCTGCTTGCCCTCCGGCGTCAGGCCCTGGAAGCGCGAGCCGCGCAGCACCAGCATGACGCCGAGCTGGCCCTCCAGCTGCTTGATCCCGGCCGAAAGCGTCGGCTGGGTGACGCCGCACACTTCCGCCGCCCGGCCAAAATGCTCTTCCTTGGCCAGCGCTATGAAGAATTCGAGTTTGTCGATCATGCCATCTTTCCGGTCGTCACGCAGGCTCGGGCAATTTGTGCTTTGCTGCAAGTCGTATGCGTAATGCTCCGCATCCACATCTTTTCAGCCGGCTTACGGTTCCCCGCGGCGTCGTGCGGCGCTATGTCAGTGAAACGGTCGTGAACCGGCCGCGATGGGAGACTGACATGCTGGGCTGGTTCCGCAAGCTGCTGCCGCGCGAAGATCGTTTCTTCGAGCTGTTCGAGCGGCATTCCCGAACGGTGGTCGGCGGCGCGGAGGCGCTGCAGCAGCTCCTCCAGGGCAAGGATATCGATCGCTGGGGCCAGAAGATCATCGATCTCGAGGACGAGGCCGATCACATCACCGCGGAAGTCCTGCTTGCCGTGCGGCGCTCCTTCATCACGCCTTTCGATCGCGGCGACATCAAGGACCTGATCCAGTCGATGGATGACGCCATCGACATGATGCACAAGACCGTCAAGACGGTGAGACTGTTCGAAAAGAGGGAATTCGATCCGCTGATGCAGGAAATGGGCGCCATCATCGTGGCTGCCGCCAAGCTGGTCGCGGAGGCGATTCCGCTGCTCGCCAAGGTCGGCACGCACACCGTACGTCTCAACGCCATTGCCGAGGAGGTCATGCATGCGGAAGGCCGGGCCGACGATCTGCACGAACAAGGGCTGAAGGATCTTTTCAGAAAACATGGCCGCAGCGACCCGATGGCCTATCTGATTGGCAGCGAGATCTACGGCCAGCTGGAAAAGGTGGTCGACCGTTTCGAGGACGTCGCCAACGAGATCAGTGGCATCGTGATCGAGAACGTCTAGGCAATGGAAGCCACCATCGCCTTTCCCCTACTGGCCGGGCTGGTCGCCGTCGCGCTGTTCTTCGATTTTCTCAACGGCCTGCACGATGCCGCCAACTCCATCGCCACGATCGTCTCCACGCGCGTGCTGCGGCCGCATTATGCGGTGTTCTGGGCGGCTTTCTTCAACTTCATCGCCTTCATGTTCTTCGGCCTCCATGTCGCCGAAACCGTGGGCAAAGGCATTGTCGACGTCAACATCGTCACGCCGGCGGTGATCTTTTCGGCTCTCGTAGGCGCGATAGTCTGGAACATCGTCACCTGGATCGCCGGCATTCCGTCGAGTAGCTCGCACGCGCTGATCGGCGGGCTTGTCGGCGCCGGTGTGGCAAAAGCGGGCACCGGAGCCATCGTCTGGTCGGGGCTTGGCAAGACGGTCGCCGCGATCGCCCTGTCGCCGGCAACCGGTTTTGTCCTGGCGCTCGTCCTGATTCTCGTGGTGTCATGGCTGTTCGTGCGCCAGACGCCGTTCGCCGTCGACAGCACCTTCCGCATCCTGCAGTTCTTTTCCGCCTCGCTCTATTCGCTCGGACATGGCGGCAATGATGCCCAGAAGACCATGGGCATCATCGCCGTGCTGCTCTATTCGCAAGGCATGCTCGGCGAGAAATTCTACGTGCCGCTGTGGGTCGTCCTCACCTGCCAGTCGGCACTGGCGCTGGGCACGCTGTTGGGCGGCTGGCGCATCGTCCACACGATGGGCTCGAAGATCACCCGGCTGAACCCGATGCAGGGCTTTTGCGCCGAGACTGGCGGCGCCATCACGCTGTTCGCCGCCACTTGGCTCGGCATTCCCGTATCGACCACGCATACGATCACCGGCGCCATCATCGGCGTCGGCGCCGCCCGCCGCGTTTCGGCGGTGCGCTGGGGCATCGCCGGCAACATCGTCATCGCCTGGATCGTCACCTTGCCGGCGACAGCGGCGATTTCGGCTCTCACCTATCTCGCCGTCAACCTGGCGGGTTAAGGGGAGCATCGCGGCGCCAGGAGAGCCTGCAATTGCGATCTACCGGTTCACGAGATTGAGGATGTTGCCGTCCGGGTCCTTGAACCATGCGACCTTCATGCCCTGGCCGACATGGATGTCGCCCTCGATCGTCAGCCCGGGCATTTCGTAGTGCTCGAAGGCGACACCCTTCGATTTCAGCGATTTGACGACGGTCTCGATCTGATCGCCAACCGTCCAGGTCACCGCCGTCGCCTTGTTGGTTCCGGCGAACTGGGATCGATAGACGTTGATGACCGTATCGCCGCTTTTGTAGACGATCAGTTCGCCACCCATATCGTCGACCTGCTTGAGGCCCAGTGTCCCTTCATAAAAGGCCTTTGCTCTGGCCAGGTCCTTCACCGCGAGATTGGCGGTTGCGTTGCTGTTTGCCAGCATGATCATATCCTTCCCTGATTGTCTTCCCTCATGCTGCTCATGGAAATAGGTCGCGCGCCCTGTTTGGCGACGGGTGCCCGCTGGAACTCTCGCTCGCGGAAACCCGGTGCGGCCGGGGTGCGTCGAGGCGGCTGCTTGGTTCTGCCCGAAAACTACATTATCTGAGGTGCGAAACGCCGAGGAAAGATCATGCCCGTCACCAAGGACACCGTCATCGAACGCCTGAAAACGGTCAACGGGCCGGACTTCACCGGCAACATCGTCGACCTCGGCATGGTTTCCGAGATTTTCATCGCCGACGGAAAAGTGTTCTTCTCGATCACGGTTCCCGCCGCCAGGGCGCAGGAGATGGAACCGCTGCGCGCCGCCGCCGAGCGGGTCGTCAAGGCAATCCCTGGGGTCGCCGGCGCCGTGGTCGCGCTGACGGCGGAAAAGAAGGGTGGCGGGATGGAGGCGCCGGTTCCGTCGCGCCCCGCACCCAGGCCTGCACCACCGGCTCCGCCCTCCGCCCCGCGCGCTGCTCCGCATGCCCCTGCCTCGCACAGCCAGGGCAAGCGCGGCGTGCCCGGCATCGAGGCGATCATCGCGGTTGCCTCGGGCAAGGGCGGCGTCGGCAAGTCGACCACGGCCGTCAACCTGGCGCTCGGCCTTGCCGCCAATGGCTTGCGCGTCGGCGTGCTCGACGCGGATATCTACGGCCCGTCCATGCCCAGGCTGCTCAACATCCACGGCCGGCCGCAGACGGTCGACGGCAAGATCCTGAAGCCGATGGAGAATTACGGCCTCAAGGTGATGTCGATGGGCTTCCTCGTCGACGAGGAGACACCGATGATCTGGCGCGGCCCGATGGTCATGTCGGCGCTGACGCAGATGCTGCGCGAGGTCGAATGGGGCCGGCTCGACGTGCTCGTCGTCGACATGCCGCCCGGCACCGGCGACGCCCAACTGACCATGGCCCAGCAGGTGCCGCTGGCTGGCGCCGTCATCGTCTCGACGCCGCAGGATCTGGCACTGATCGACGCCCGCAAGGGGCTGAACATGTTCAAGAAGGTCGACGTGCCGCTGCTCGGCATCGTCGAGAACATGAGCTACTTCCTGGCGCCGGATACCGGCAAGCGCTACGATATTTTCGGCCATGGCGGCGCGCGCCGCGAGGCCGAGCGTCTCGGCGTCACCTTCCTCGGCGAAGTGCCGCTGGAGATGGGTATCCGCGAAAGCTCCGACGAAGGCTCGCCGGTTGTGGCATCGAAGCCCGACAGCGCCGAAGCGAAGATCTACCGGGAGATAGCTTCAAAAGTCTGGGATCGCGTCAATGAAGAGCGCGGCGCGGCGGAAGCGGCGGTGCCGAGCATCGTGTTCGAGTAATTTCGTTCGGTCAGCGCTGCCCTCATCCGCCTGCCGGCACCTTCTCCCCGTATAGTGACGGGGAGAAGGGAGTTGTCGCGATCTCGCCGCTCTTCCAGCACCGCTGACAATTGGCGAAACCACCGGAAACGGCCTCTTCTCCCCGTCACTATACAGGGAGAAATGTCCGGCACGACAATGAGGGGCGGCACCAGCGCTGGATAACCAGGCGTCGTTCAAGCGAGGCGCGACTAAGCCTCGCCCACCTTCTCGCCAAAGCTCGAAAAGAACTGTCCGGCCAGTTTCTTCGAGGTCGACTCGATCAGCCGGCTGCCGAGCTGGGCGATCTTGCCGCCGACTTCGGCCTTGGCTGCATATTTGAGCACCGTAGCATTCGGACCGTCCTCGGTCAGCGTCACGTCGGCACCGCCCTTGGCGAAGCCGGCAACACCGCCCTTGCCTTCGCCATGGATGGTGTAGGCGTGCGGCGGCTTGAGGTTCTTCAGCGTCACTTCGCCGTTGAAGGTCGCCTTGATGGGGCCGATCTTCAACACGACCGTCGCCGCCATCTGGGTGTCCGATTTCTTCTCCAGGCTTTGGCAGCCGGGAATGCTCTGCTTCAGCACCGCGGGATTGTTCAAGGCTTCCCATACTTTCTGGACGGGTGCGGCGATGCGTTCCTCGCCTTCGATCACCAAAGCCATCAAAACCTCCCGGACTACCAATGTCGCATTGGTCCTAGCGTGCGGCCCGATACATGTCTATCGCACCAAAGTCTGGATTCAGATCACGCGTGCCCCTTGCCTGCATCCACGCGTTGTCATATCGATTTGTCATACAAATACGGAGACCATGATGGCTGGCGCCCCCACAGGAAAGAAGAAATTTCGCTCGCAGGAGTGGTTCGACAACCCCGACAATCCGGGAATGACCGCGCTCTATCTCGAGCGCTACCTGAATTACGGGTTGACGCGAGCCGAACTGATGTCGGGCAAGCCGCTGATCGGCATCGCCCAGACCGGCTCGGATCTTTCGCCTTGCAACCGGCACCATATCGAACTCGCCAAGCGTGTGCGCGAAGGCATCGTCTCGATGGGCGGCATCCCCTTCGAATTCCCCTGCCATCCGATCCAGGAGACCGGCAAGCGCCCGACCGCGGCACTCGACCGCAACCTCGCCTATCTCAGCCTTGTCGAGGTGCTCTACGGCTATCCGCTCGACGGTGTCGTGCTGACCATCGGCTGCGACAAGACGACGCCGGCGCTGCTTATGGCGGCGGCCACCGTCAACATTCCGGCCATCGCGCTGTCGGTCGGCCCGATGCTCAATGGCTGGCACAAGGGCAAGCGCACCGGTTCCGGCACCATCGTTTGGGAATCGCGCCAGCGCCTGTCGGCCGGCGAGATCGGCTATGACGAGTTCATGGACATCGTCGCCTCCTCGGCGCCGTCCACCGGCTACTGCAACACGATGGGCACCGCCACCACGATGAACTCGCTGGCCGAGGCGCTTGGCATGCAGCTGCCGGGCTCGGCCGCGATCCCCGCGCCATACCGCGAGCGCGGACAGATCGCCTACGAGACGGGAAAGCGCATCGTCGACATGGTGCATGAGGACCTGAAACCGTCAGACATCATGACGCGCGAGGCTTTCGAGAACGCTATCGTCGTCAATTCGGCGATCGGCGGCTCGACCAACGCGCCGATCCATCTCAACGCCATTGCCCGCCATCTCGGCGTGCCGCTCGACAATGACGACTGGCAGAATATCGGCCTCAAGGTGCCGCTCATCGTCAACCTGCAGCCGACGGGCGAGTATCTGGGTGAAGATTACCATCACGCCGGCGGCGTGCCGGCCGTGGTCGCCGAACTGATGAAGGGCGGGCTGCTGCCGCATCCCGACGCCCTGACCGTCAATGGCAATTCGATCGGCGACAATTGCAAGGCGGCGGTCGTCGAAAACGCCGACGTCATCCGCAGCGTCGACAAGCCGCTGAAGGCCAATGCCGGCTTTATCAACCTCAGGGGCAATCTGTTCGATTCGGCGATCATGAAGACCAGCGGCATCTCGCCGGAATTCCGCGAGCGCTACCTGTCCAATCCGAAGGACCCGGAAGCGTTCGAAGGCAACGCCATGGTCTTCGACGGCCCTGAAGACTACCACGCCCGCATCGACGATCCGGCGCAAGGCATCGACGAGCACACGATCCTGTTCATGCGCGGCGCCGGCCCGGTCGGCTATCCCGGCGGTGCCGAGGTCGTCAACATGCAGCCGCCGGCCTATCTGATCAAGAAGGGCATCCATGCACTGGCCTGCATCGGCGACGGTCGCCAGTCGGGCACGTCGGGCTCGCCGTCGATCCTCAACGCCTCGCCGGAAGCCGCGATCGGCGGTGGCCTGGCGCTGCTCAAGACCGGCGACCGTGTGCGCATCGACTTACGCAAAGGCACCGCCGACATCCTCGTCACCGATGACGAGATCACGCGGCGCCGCGCCGAGCTGCAGAACGATGGCGGCTATCACTATCCGAAGCACCAGACGCCATGGCAGGAGATCCAGCGCGGCATGGTCGACCAGTTCTCCGAGGGAATGGTGCTGAAGCCGGCGATAAAATACCAGGATGTCGCGCATACCAGCGGCGTTCCCAGGGACAATCACTGATTGCTCCGGGGACAATCACTGACTGCCCCGGGAACACTCATCGATTATTCCCGGGGGCAGTCATCGATTATTCCTGCCGAAAATTTGATGCTGGAGCGACGGCTGGCGGCCCAATCAGGCCGGCAGTCGTCTTCCCGTTTAGTGGGCGCGTCCCGACCGCAGGTCGAGACCGCTCACGATCCTTGACAAGCGCGCCCAACAAATCCACCATCATGGCAAGGGGTGCATCGCGACGACCCCGTGAGGCGTCAGCCCAACGTTCGCGTCCAGGCTTCTCTATCAGGAGGTGGACGCCATGCCGTCAACAACCGCTATCACGGTACCGCAACTATCCCGTCTCATCGGTCTGCCGGGCGCGCCTGTCATCATCGATGTCCGCATCGACGAGGATTTCGACGCCGATCCACGCCTGTTGCCGGCCTCGACCCGGCGCGATTTCAAAACCGTTTCGAAATGGGCGCCCGATTTCGCCGGCAAGCCGGTGGCCGTCGTCTGCCAGAAAGGGCAAAAGCTCTCGCAAGGCGTAACCGCATGGCTGCGCCATGAGGGGATTTCCGCCGAAAACCTCGAAGGCGGGTTCGAAGCCTGGCGGGATGCCGGGGGGCTTCTGGTCCGCACCGACACCTTGCCGCCGCGCGACGAAAAGGGCCGCACCGTATGGGTAACGCGAGCCCGCCCGAAGGTCGACCGCATCGCTTGCCCCTGGCTGATCCGCCGTTTCGTCGATCCCCAGGCGATCTTCCTGTTTGTCGAAGCGTCCGAAGTCCCTGCCGTGGCCGACCGCTTTCAGGCCGTGCCCTTCGACATTGACGATGTGTTCTGGAGCCATCGCGGCGAACGCTGCACCTTCGACACGATGATCGAGGAGTTCGGACTGGAATCCGAGGTGCTCGATCGCCTTGCGCTGATCGTGCGCGCCGCCGATACCGCCAGACTGGACCTGGTGCCCCAGGCGGCTGGTTTTCTGGCGGCCTCGCTTGGCCTGTCGCGGATGTTCCGCGACGATCTGGAGCAGTTGGAGGCCGGCATGCTGCTCTACGATGCCTTCTTCCGTTGGTGTCGCGACGCCACTGAGGAAACGCACAACTGGCCCGTTGCAGGCAAACCGTCATGAGCGCTCTTGCCCCGGAAGAGAGGGCGGGTCCCGTCGAAGCGCCGGCTGCACCGACCTTCACCGAGGCCACGAAGGTCTGGGCGAAAATCGGATTGCTGAGCTTCGGCGGACCGGCCGGCCAGATAGCGCTCATGCACAAGGAATTGGTCGAGGAGCGGCGCTGGATCGGGGAACGGCGTTTCCTGCATGCGCTGAATTACTGCATGCTGCTGCCTGGCCCGGAAGCCCAGCAGCTCGCCATCTATATCGGCTGGCTGCTGCATCGGACGATCGGCGGCCTCGTCGCCGGCACCCTGTTCGTTGTGCCGGGCGCGCTCGTCATGCTGATCCTGAGCAGCCTCTACATGCTCTATGGCGATATACCGCTCGTCGCGGCGTTGTTCTTCGGCGTGAAGGCGGCAGTGCTTGCCATTGTCGTCCAGGCGGTGATCCGGATCGGACGGCGTGCCCTGAAAAACCCGATCATGGTGGCGATCGCGGTCGCGGCTTTCATCGCCATCTATGCGTTGAACGTGCCGTTCCCGATCATCATCCTGCTCGCCGGCCTGACAGGATGGCTGGGAGACCGCATCGCGCCGGGTCTGTTTTCCGGCTCCGCGCTTGGCAAAAGCGACGTCGCCGATAGCAAGGGAGCGGTCGACCTGATGTTCGAGCGTGGCGAATTGGCCCATGTCAACCCAACGACGTGGCATGCGCCGCGCACTATCGCGATCTGGCTGCCGATCTGGTTCGGGCCTGTTCTGCTGATCTGGTGGTCCACCGGCTCTGCGAGCGTGTGGACCGAGATAGGCAGGTTCTTCAGCCTGATGGCGGTCGTCACCTTTGGCGGCGCCTACGCGGTGCTTGCCTATGTCGCACAGGCAGCGGTCCAGTCCTTCGGCTGGCTTGCGCCAGGCGAAATGGTCGACGGGCTTGGGCTTGCGGAGACGACGCCAGGTCCGCTCATCCTGGTGCTGCAGTTTGTCGGCTTCATCGCCGCGTTCCGCCATTCCGGGGCGTTGAACCCGCTACTTGGCGGATCGCTGGGGGCGTTGCTCACTCTGTGGGTGACGTTCACACCGTGCTTCTTCTGGATATTCCTCGGTGCGCCCTATATCGAGGCCCTGCGCGGCAACAAGGCTTTGTCGGCCGCGCTCGGCGCGATCACTGCGGCCGTGGTCGGCGTCATCATGAACCTCGCTTTGTGGTTCGCCTTGCACGTCGTTTTCCGTGAGGTGCGGGCGATGGACCTCGGCATGAATGTGCCGGTGCTTTCGTCGATCGACTGGCGTGCGGCTCTGCTTTCCGTGGCCGCCATGATCGCTATCCTGAGGCTTAAGATCGGCATGCTGCCGACGCTTGCCGGATCGGCTCTGGCCGGTGTCCTGCTGTTGGCGGTAAGTAGCTAGGTTTCCGCTGCCTTTGTAATCCGCCTGCCAACCACCTAAGTGGTTGGAAACGGACTGGAACATCATGGCGCAACGACGGTCTTCCCTCGGCTTCCTCGGCATGTTCGGCCGCTCGGGCGATCTGAGGCAGCTCGATGCGGCCTTGCGCGGCGCCGACCTCCACCCCGCCCTTGTGCCGGAGGGCGTGAAGCTCACCATCGTCAATCTTATGAAGGATCGCTGGCCCGATGAGCCGCCGCCGGGCACCTATGCGTCGGTGGCACAATTGTGCAGCTATTGCATCGCGGGTCCCGAAACCTTCGAGCAAGCCAATGGCCATGAGCGGACGCTGGAAGCCGAGCGCCGCATCGAGGCGGCACTTGAAGCCGGCGACAGCTTCGACGCGCAGATCGTGCTGATGACGCTGCATGCCAAGCTGATCAATGCCGAAGTCGTCGACCGATACGGGCTCAGCGCGGAATGACGCGAAGGGCAAGATCTGCGTGATTCCTCACGGGAGCCGGGCCGATCAGGCCCGGCTGATCTCCTCGAGATACCAGCCGATGTAGCGGAGCTCGTTGTATTCCATCGGCGCGATCGGGCCGGGCACGAAATAGTGCGAGCGCACGCCACGGGCGGTGTGCTCGATGATCTTCTTGTCCTCTTCGGTGGTGACCTTCCACAGCCAGGTCAGCTTCTCCAGATCGTAGTCCTGGCCCTCGACCGCGTCGCCGCGCACCAGCCAGATCAGTTCCATCTCGCAGGTGCCTGCCGTCTTCGGGATGAAGCGGTAGATCATGCCGTGATCGGGATAGCAGACGAGGAAGGTCGTGCCGCCGAGGTGGATGGAGGTGACACCGCCGTCATAGTCGGTGAAGCGGCCCATCAGCGGAGCCACCGGCGATCCATCCTGGCTGCCGCTCGAAACGCCATCATAGAGCGCATAGCGGAAGGTGTGGATTGCTTCCTGACCGGCCGCCGAGTTCTGCCAGCGGTTGGCGCTGCCGATCTCGATGCCGAGCGCGCAGGTGCGTTGCTCCATCGCCGCGTTGAGCTGCTCGATCATTTCGGCCGGTTTTTCCAGCGCATGCGTCTGCGAATATTCAGGATGCGCCGGGCCGCAATGGTAGCATTCGACATAGTTCTCGACGGCGAGCTTCCAGTTGGCGTCGAGCGGATAGGACTGACGATACGCCACCTTGGCGTCGCCCCAGCCATACTGGCCGCAGCTTGTGCGCAGCGACTGTTCGATCGGATCGAAATCGAGCGGCGTCTCGGCGAAGGAAATGAAGACCAGCCCGGAGGCAACGCGGACATGAAGCTTCTTCAGGCCGTGCGCCGTGCGGTCGAAATCCTTCGGCATCAGGCGGGCAGCGCGCAGCGACCCGTCATTGGAATAGGTCCAGGCGTGGTAGGGACACACGAACATCTTCGCGTTGCCCTTCTCCTTGGTGCAGACTTCGGCGCCGCGGTGGCGGCAGACATTGAGCATGGCGTGCACGGCGCCATCCATGCCGCGCGTCAGGATGACCGCCTCGTCGCCCAGTTTGAACAGCTCGAAATCGCCCGGGTTCGCAATGACGCTGGCATGGGCCAGGCAATGCCAGTGGCGGCGGAAGATACGTTCCATGTCCCGCTCGAAGATCGCCGGGTCATGATAGAAGGCACGCATCAGGCCGTGGCCGGGCTGGTGAGACGCCACCAGCCGATCGATGGCGTCGCCGTCGGTGTGGGCTTGCTGGATAGGATGCACACTCATTTGTCGTTCTGCCCGATGGTTGGTCCTGGAGCAATTCCAGGAAAAGTGTGAAGCGGTTTTCCCACAGGAATTGGCTCTGGGTGGTGGCTGTATGGCTGCACGAACTCGTCTCCGTCAGCCGCCCATGAGCGCGCGCGGCAGGTGGATCAGGTTGCCGAAGCGGGCACGCAATCTGTCGTCGACCTGTTTTGGCACATGGCGCGGAAATCGTTCGGCAAGAATGCGTTTCTTCTCGGTGATCGCACGCAGCAATATATCAGGCCGGCCTTTTTCATTCCATTCCTTCGGCGAGGAGCGATCGCCGAGGGCGGGATAGAAATGCTCGGTCTGCGTCAGCTTGAGCGTTTGTTCGTTGTCGAGGTAGTGGCCCGGGCCCTTGAGGCAGACCTCGGCGATGCTGTCGATCGACAGGGCCTCGTCAGTCACTTCGATGCCACGCGCGCAGCGCAGGCAATGACCGAGCATGTCGTTGTCGATGATCAGGCTTTCCAGGCAGAAGCCGAGCAGCGAGGCATGCATGCCGGCCGCCTCGTAAATCAGGTTGAGGCCGGAGAGGCCGGCCATCACATTGGTGATGCCCTTTTCGTAGCCCGACTGAATGTCGGGCAATTTCGAATCCGTCATACCGGCGGCCGAGCCGCCGGGCAGATCGTAGAATTGCGCCATCTGGGCGCAGGCCGCCGTTGCCACCGACTGCTCGGCCGACCCGCCGGCCATGGCGCCGGTGCGCAGGTCCGACATGAATGGCCAGGCGCCGAAGATCGCCGGATGGCCAGGCTTGAGCGCGTTGACATAGACCAGGCCGGCCAGCACCTCGGCCACCGCTTGCACGACGGCGCCGGCCATCGCCGCGGGTGCCGTCGTGCCGGACTGACCGGTCGAGAGCAGCAGGATCGGGATGCCCCCTTCAACACAAGCCTCGAGCACGCCGCAGGCATCCTCGGCGAACTTCATCGGCGGCACGACGAACGAGTTGGAGTTGGAAACGAATGGCCGGGCGCGGAAATTCTCCTCGCCGCCGGCGATGGCATAGAGCATTTCGAGTGCCGGCTTCACGTTCTCACGCACGGTGAACGACGTTCCGACGTGCTTCGATGTCCCCATCACGCAGGCATAGAGCGTGTTGAAATCCATATCGAGCGGGTCGGCGATGTCGCGCGCCACCATTGGCCGCTGGAAGAAATGGATGTTGTCCAGCCCGTCGACCATGCGGGCGGCATCGTAAATGTCCTGCAGCTTGGATTCGCGGTACTCGCGCTTCTCCAGATCCACCAGATGCACGGCGATACCCGCCGTGCCGTAGTGCACGCGCTTGCCCTGGACCACCATGTCGTGTCTGGCGTCCTGGCCATGAAGTGTGAAATGTCGTGCCGCCCGTTTGATGGTGTCGAGCACGAGCGCGCGCGGAAAGCGGACACGGCCATCGTCGCCATGGATCGCCCCCGCCCTGGTCAGCACCTTTATGCAGGACGGGATGGCATTGGCGAAGCCCACCGTCTCCAGGAGTGTCAGCACGCCCTCGTGGATGCGCTCGCAGTCATCCCCGCGCAGCGGCCCGTAGCTGCCGCCCTCGATGGTCTGGTGCTGCGGCTTGGTATCCTCCGTCAGAGGAGCTGATCGCATGGCATGTCCTGTTTCGCGAAGACCGGAGCGCTGTGGACGACGGTTCGCCGGCATGTCCTGCTGTTCGACAGCCACTGGCATGGAAGCACTCCACCTTCGTCGGCAGGAACTCGTGGCGGTTGGTCCACCATCGGCCTGCTTCTTCCCCTGACGCCGACTATGCCGCCGGCACTGGTCCATCCTATGAGCCAGCTGGCCCAGTTGCATGTGCCAGAGCTAAAGTGACCGGAGCCGCTGCGAACGGCTCCGGTCACGAAATATCGACGATGGATCAGGCGGCGGCCGGTCTGCGTCCGGCCGCGGTGGCGAGTTCGCGGATGCCCGGCTCGATGTGCTGCAGCGCGATCGAGGAAATGCCCAACCGCATGAAACGCGAAGGCTTTTCGGTGCGGTCGAAGAACCGGTCGCCAGGCTCGATGATGACGCTGCGCGAGGCGGCCGCCTCGGCCAAACTGCGGGAATCGGTACCGCGCGGCCCTTCGAGCCAGAGCGACGTGCCACCGGCCGAGTCGGTCGAACGCCATTCCGGCAGGAAAGCGGAAATCGCATGGACCAGGCGCTTGCGCCGCTCGTCGAAGGCGCTCGATAGCCGCCGCACCAGCGCCTCGTGATGGCCGAGCGACAGGAAGAGCGCGACGGCGCGCTGGTTGTTGGCCGGCGGATGGCGCAGCATGAAGCGGCGCAGCGCCCTGAGTTCCGCGATCAGTCCAGCAGAGGCGACGATGTAGCCAAGCCTGAGGCCCGGAGCCAGCGTCTTCGACATCGAGCCGACATAGACGACACGGCCGGAGCGGTCGAGGCTCTTCAGCGCCTGCTGCGGCGCCTCGTCGAGAAGCTGGCTGTCATAGCCGTCCTCGATGATGATCTGGTTGTGGCGGTTGGCACGCGCCAGCAGATCCTGCCGCCGCTCCGCCGACAACGGCACCATGGTCGGGCAATGATGGCTTGGCGTGACGAAGACGAAGCCGGAATCATTGGGAATAGAAGAGGTTACGATGCCGGACTGGTCGACCGGAACCGGCTGGATGTCGGCGCCGGCAAGCCGGAAGATCGAGCGCGCGTCGGGGTAGCCAGGATCTTCCATCGCCACCTTCGAGCCTTTGGTCATCAAAAGTGTCGCCAGCATATAGAGCGCGTTCTGGGCACCCAGCGTGACGATGATCTCGTCCGGATTGGCGAAGATGCCGCGCCTGGGCAAGAGCCGCGCCTGGATCTGCTCGATCAGCAGCGGATCGTCGCGATCGACCATGTCGGATGCCCAGTTGCGGATCTCGAGGACGGCCAGCGCCATGCGGTTGCACTCGCGCCACTCGGCGGTCGGAAACAGCGCCGGGTCGAACTGGCCATAGACGAAGGGGTAGGACGACTTGATCCAGTTCTCATGCTTGGCCGGCGGCGGCATGTCGCTGGCGGCGATCTGCCGGCGAGCCTTCCAGTCGATCTCGTTGGCCTGGTCGGGCGCCTTCTGGTGCGGCTTGGCCGGTGTCGCCAGCACGTCCGGATTGACGAAATGGCCGCGCCGCTCGCGCGCCACAAGGAAGCCCTGGTCGACGAGCTGCTGGAAGGCCAGCACCACTGTTCCGCGTGCCACACCGAGTTTTTCGGCCAGAATCCGGCAGGATGGAAGCGGCATCGAAGCGGCGATCTGACGGTCGAGAATGGCAGCCACGATGGCTTGGCGGATCTGCGCCTGCAAGGTTTGGCCTGATTCAGCCGAAATCCGGAACAGGCCGGACCATATCGCCGTGTCGTTTCTCTGTGGCATGGGAGATGTTCCTCGATGGCCAGCTTTTTTCGTTTAGCTGGACCAGTCAAATGTAACGGTGGCACAAGGGGTTGCGCCAATCAATTTTTCTGATCTTTGGGATTTATGCCAGTGATCCTTCGGCCGAAATCGGGGGCTGTTGCCGTCCTGGTGGCCCACGCCGATGACACATTCTGTCATCGCATCGTGATGCGATGCGTCATCACCGCGTATTGACCGGACGGAATTCGGCTCAATAGTTGTGGCGCGACGACACGCGCCGGAAACATCCGGTCTGATATGGTGCGTCCAAAACGCCAGGAGTCCCCCGCCAGTGGATCAGTCAGCCTTCCAGAAACAGCTTGCCGCTCTGCGCGATCATCGCGCCGCGGCACCTGCCAGCATGCGCCAGGCCTTCGCCGCCGATCCGCGGCGGTTCGCGACGTTCTCCGCCACCGACGACGACATGCTGCTCGACTGGTCGAAATGCGCCGTCGACGCGACCACCATGGATCTGTTGGAGAAGCTCGCCGGCGCCGCCGATCTCGAAGGCCGCCGCGCCGCCATGTTCGCTGGCAAAAAGATCAACATAACCGAGGACCGCGCCGTGCTGCATACGGCGCTGCGCAACCTCAGCGGCAAGGGCGTCATGGTCGACGGCCAGGATGTCAAGGCGGATGTCATTTCCGTGCTCGACGCGATGGGCGCCTTCGCCGATGCCGTCCGCTCCGGCAAGGCGACGGGTGCCACCGGCAAAAAGATCACCGACATCGTCAACATCGGCATCGGCGGCTCCGACCTCGGCCCGGCCATGGCGACGCTGGCGCTGGCGCCCTATCATGACGGGCCGCGCGCGCATTACGTTTCCAACATCGACGGCGCCCATATCCATGACACGCTGAAGGGCCTGTCCGCCGAAACCACGCTGTTCATCGTCGCCTCCAAGACCTTCACCACGGTCGAGACGATGACCAATGCGCAGACGGCGCGCGACTGGGTGCAGAAGGCGCTCGGCAAGCAAGCGGTCGGCAAGCATTTCGCCGCCGTTTCGACGGCGCTCGACCTGGTGGCGAAGTTCGGCATCGAAGCGGATCGCGTCTTCGGCTTCTGGGACTGGGTCGGCGGCCGCTATTCGGTCTGGGGCGCGATCGGCCTGCCCGTGATGATCGCCATCGGGCCGCGAAATTTTCGCGCCTTCCTCGATGGCGCCCACGAAATGGACGAGCACTTCCGCACCGCGCCATTGCAGAAGAACCTGCCGGCGCTTCTGGGGCTGGTCGGCTGGTGGCATCGTGTGATCTGTGGCTATCCGGCCCGCGCGGTCATCCCCTATGACCAGCGCCTGTCCAGGCTGCCGGCCTATCTGCAGCAGCTCGATATGGAATCGAACGGCAAGGGCGTCACGCTTGACGGCACGCCCGTGGCGACGCCGACCGGGCCGCTGGTCTGGGGCGAGCCCGGCACCAATGGCCAGCACGCTTTCTTCCAGCTCCTGCACCAGGGCACGGACCTCATCCCGGTCGAGTTTCTCGCCGCGGCCGTCGGTCACGAGCCTGACCTCAAGCATCAGCATGACCTGCTGCTCGCCAACTGCCTGGCGCAGTCGGAAGCGCTGATGAAGGGCCGCACGCTGGACGAGGCGCGCGCGCAGATGCTGGCCAAGGGCATGAAGCCGGCCGATGTCGACAGAATAGCCCCGCATCGCGTTTTCTCCGGCAACCGGCCCTCGGTGAGCATCCTCTATCGCAAGCTCGACCCGCGCACCTTCGGCCGGCTGATCGCGCTCTACGAGCACCGCGTCTTCGTCGAGGGCACGCTGTTCAACATCAATTCCTTCGACCAGTGGGGCGTCGAGCTCGGCAAGGAGCTGGCGACCGGCCTTCTGCCTGTCGTTGAGGGCAAGGAAAGTGCCGCCAAGCGTGACGCGTCGACCGCTGGCCTTGTGGGATACATCCACCAATTGCGTGGTTCGGAGTGAAAAGTTTGGCAGACATCAAGGGGATATTGTTCGACAAGGACGGGACACTTGTCGACTTCAACGCGACATGGCTCGGCGTCGCCGACTTCATGGCCATGGATGCCGCCGATGGCGATCGCTGGAAGGCCGACAGGCTGCTCGCGGCCGCCGGCTTCGATTTCGCCAACCGGCGCTTCAAGCCGGACTCCATCTTTGCCTCCGGCACCAATCTCGATGTTGTCGAATTGTGGTTTCCGAGGCTGTCCAACGAGGACCAGATGTTGGCCGTCGCCCGCTTCAACGAGATCACCTCGGTCCAGGGCTCCGCGATGGCGGTGGCGCTGCCTGGGATCGTCGAGACGCTCGGCATCCTGCACAGGAGACCCTACCGGCTTGGCGTCGCCACCAACGATTCGACCAGCGGCGCGGAGAAGACCTTGGTCACCCTCGGCGTTGCCCAGCTGTTCGACGCGGCCTATGGCTACGACGCGGTGGCCAATCCGAAGCCGGCGCCCGACACGATCCAGGCCTTTTGCGATCTCACCGGCCTGAGGCCGGCAGAGGTCGCCATGGTCGGCGACAACCGCCACGATCTCGAAATGGCGCGCGCCGGTGGCTGCGGCCTAGCGGTGGGCGTGCTTTCCGGCACCGGCACCCGCGAATCGCTGGCCGAGATCGCCGACATCATCCTGGATTCGGTTGCCGACCTGCCGGATTTCCTTTCGGCACGGGTCAAGGAGACCGTCTAGAGCGATTCACCGTTTCACGGAAACAGTGAATCGCTCTAGCTCTTTGTTTTGACGCAATTCCGGACGGAAAACCGTTTCACACTTTTCCTGGAATTGCTCTAACCGCCAGCTTCGGTCTTGAAACGAAAGACGCCGCTTGGGCTTGGGGCCGCGTCTTTCGCCTCGCCGAAATCCGGCACCGTATATTCTGCAAGCAGCCGCAGCCGTGAACGCGGCAGACAGGCTCGGCCAGGATCGCCGACCAGGATCTCGATTCCGGCCGCGAGGCAGCGGTCGAGAAAAGGCATAACGCGGCTGGCCACGTCATGGCCGTAGAACACATCGCCCGCGAGCACGAGATCGACCACGGGCGGCGAACCCGCGGTGACATCGCCACCGACCACCGTGATGGCAACGCCATTAGCTGCTGCGTTGAGGCCGAGCGCGGCGACGCCGTTGCGGTCGATCTCGGCGGCGATCACTTCGCGCGCGCCGGCCTTCGCGGCGGCGATGCCGACAATGCCGGAACCTGCTCCGAGGTCGAGCACGCGGCGTCCCGCCACCGTGATCGGATGGTCGAGGATGTAGCGTGCCAGCACGGTGCCGCCGGCCCAAGCATAGGCCCAGTAGGGCGGCTGCGGTTCCGCCTCGTTGACATCATCTTCAGGATCGACGAGGCGCCTCAATCCGCTGCCCGGGTGTGCGGTATAAAACTGGATTTCGGGAAGCGCCGGCACCGGGACAAGGCGCATGTTCGCCTTGATGAATTCGCCGGGGTCGAGGCGCAATCCATGATCCGGCCCAGTGTCGCCGGCAAGATCACTATCCAAGATCGTTCCTATTGCCGCAGCGCCCGCCGCAGGATCTTGCCGACCGGAGTCTTCGGCAATTCGGTCCTGAACTCGATGTATCTGGGCCGCTTGTAACCGGTCAGGTTCTCGCGGCAAAAGGCGGTGATGGCTTCAACGGTCAGGGCCGGATCCTTCTTGACGATGAACAGCTTCGGCACTTCGCCGGAATGCTCGTCTGGCACGCCGATCGCCGCCACCTCGAGCACGCCGGGATGCAAGGCCACGACCTCTTCGAGTTCCGTCGGATAGACGTTGAAGCCGGAGACCAGGATCATGTCCTTCTTGCGGTCGACGATCTTGGTGTAGCCGCGTTCGTCCATGAAGCCCATGTCGCCCGACTTGAAGAAGCCGTCCCCGGTCATCACCCTGGCGGTCTCGTCCGGCCGGTTCCAGTAGCCGGCCATCACCTGTGGACCGCGGATGCAGATTTCGCCGACCTCGCCGAGCGGCACATTGTTGCCGTCATCGTCGCGGATGGCGATTTCGGTCGACGGCAGCGGCAGGCCGATGGTGCCGGTGAAGTCGCCGGAACTGAACTTGTTGGCGGTTGCCACCGGCGAGGTTTCCGACAGGCCATAGCCTTCGCTGACCGGGCAGCCGGTCAGCGCCTTCCAGCGTTCGGCGACGCCCTTCTGCACCGCCATGCCGCCCCCCAGCGTCAGCAGCAGCGGCTTGAAGTCGAGTTTTCGGAAATCCTCATTGTTGAGCAGCGCGTTGAACAGCGTGTTGAGGCCGGGAAAGATGTGGATCGGATACTTTCCCATCTCCTTGACGAAGCCGGGAATGTCGCGCGGATTGGGGATCAGTATGTTCTGGCCGCCCATCTGCATGCCCATCAGCGCATTCACGGTCAGCGCGAAGATATGGTAGAGCGGCAGTGCGCAGATGAGGTTGAGATGCGCGGGTTTGGGCTTGACGGTATAGGCGTCCTGCAGCCACAGCGAATTCTGCGCGACATTGGCCAGCACATTGCTGTGCAAGAGGGTCGCGCCTTTCGAGATCCCGGTGGTTCCGCCGGTATATTGCAGGAAGGCGACATCATTGGCCGCGACCGTGGCCGGTTTGAAATTCATGCCGCGGCCGGCCTTCAAGGCCGCGGTGAATTTGACATGACCGGGCAACGACCAGGCCGGCACCATTTTCTTGACGCGGCGCACGATCAGATTGACGATCGTGCCTTTCAGGCCGCCGAGCATGTCGCCCATGGAAGCGATGACGACATGCTTGACCGAGGTCCGCGCTACGACGGCCTGCAGCGTGTTCGCGAAGTTTTCGAGGATGACGATCGCCTGCGACCCGGAATCCTTGAGCTGATGTTCCAGTTCGCGCGGCGTGTAGAGCGGATTGATGTTGACCACCGTGTAGCCGGCGCGGGCCACGGCCATCATCGCCACTGGATACTGCAGCACATTCGGCATCATCAGCGCGACGCGCGCGCCCTTCTGCAGTCCCGTCGATTGCAGATAGGCGCCGAATGCCGCCGAAAGCCGCTCGAGCTCGGCATAGGTGATCGACTTGCCCATGCAGGTGAAAGCCGGCTGGCCGGCAAACTGCTTGCAGGCGGCGACAAGGAAGTCGCCGATGGATTTGTAGGGAAGGGCGCCGATCTCGGTCGGCATGTTCTTGGGGTAGCTTTTCAGCCATGGTTTTTCGGGCAGCCCGGCGGCGAGCTCGGTGAGCGCCTTCGGCAGTCGCTTGCCTGGGGTCGATGCCGCCTTGGCTGGCGAGGCGGCCTTCGTCGCCCCAGCCTTTGCCGACGTGGCCTTTGCCGGGGCAGTCTTGGCGGGAGACGTCTTTGCGGGAGAAGTCTTGGCCGGAGAAGTCTTCGTCGGCGAGGTCTTTGCCGGGGTGGCTTTCGCCGCTGGCTTCGCGACGGCCTTGGCTGGGGCCGCCTTTGCTGCTGCCGCCTTGGCGGGTTTCGCCTCTGCCTTGGCGGTCGCGGCTTTGGCAGTTTTGCCTTGCCCGTCGGCGGCGGCTGGTTTCGAGACTGCCTTGGCCGACGCCTTCGATGCTTTTGCCACCCGTTCCTCCTCGACGATCCTTGTTCTTCTACGCCCGTGCCGCGCTCGCCCCGAATTGACAGGGACGTCCTCCGCTGCCGCCAGCATGTCCATCTATGTATTGCCTCTATCGGCGGCGGTGCAAGTCTTGCCCTTGCGGCAACGCACCGAAAGATTTGCCGCCGAAAATCTTTCCCGCGGCGACACTTGGAACCAGCCTCTTTCCACATCCGCGGGCGCATGAAGGCGGACGCTGCGCCCGTGTCGCCAGATGCCAGATCAATAAAAAAATGCAGTCGTTAATAATACCGTGAATGGAAAAAACTGCTAATTTTTTCTGCCATTTAGCAAAAACGCGGATTTTTTTCCCGCTTCCCGCGGGGTAAGCAAACGGGGTGTTCCAAAGCCGGAAAAACGGTGCTTATATGCGCGCTTCGCGAGCCTGATAGAGGGGCTTGGAAGAACATCAGGGAGTGCTCAATGAAGAAGAAATTGACTTTTGCAGCCGCGTTGCTGGCTGCAAGCGTCCTGGGCGGCGTGGCCAATGCGAAAACCTTGGTCTATTGCGCCGAAGCTTCGCCAGAGGGTTTTGACCCGGCGCCGTACACCGCGGGACAGACATTCGATGCGTCCTCGCGTACCGTCTTCAATCGCCTCGTCGAATTCGATCACGGCAAGACCACGATCTCGCCCGGCCTGGCTGAAAGCTGGACGATTTCCGACGACGGCAAGGAATATACCTTCAAGCTGCGCAAGGGCGTCAAGTTCGCCGCCACCGACTATTTCACGCCGACGCGGGACTTCAACGCCGACGACGTGGTGTTCTCGTTCCAGCGCCAGGTCGACAAGAGCGGCCCCTGGTTCCAGTACATTCCGGGCATTGCCTACCAGTATTACAATGACCAGTTCGGCGACAACATCACCAAGGTCGAAAAGGTCGATGACCTGACGGTGAAGTTCTCCCTCAAGGAGCCGGCGATCACCTTCATTCCGACGCTGGGCATGGACTTCGCCTCGGTCGTCTCAAAGGAGTATGCCGACAAGCTGCAGGCCGACAAGACGCCTGAACTGTTCAACCAGAAGCCGATCGGCACCGGTCCGTTCATCTTCGTCGACTACCAGACCGACGCCGCCATCCGCTACAAGGCCAACCCGGACTATTGGGGCGGCAAGCAGAAGATCGACGACCTGGTCTTCGCCATCACCACCGATCCGGCGGTGCGCGCGCAGAAGCTCAAGGCCGGCGAGTGCAACATCATGTCGTATCCGGCACCGGCCGACATCGCCGGCCTGCAGGCCGATGCGAACCTGAAGGTCGACGAGCAGGAAGGCCTCAATGTCGGTGCGCTGATGTACAACACCCAGCAGAAGCCGTTCGACGATGTGCGCGTCCGCAAGGCGCTCAACATGGCCATCAACAAGAAGGCCATCATCGACGCCGTCTTCCAGGGTGCCGGCCAGGTGGCGATCAACCCGATCCCGCCGACCATGTGGTCCTACAACAAGGACGTGAAGGACGATCCGTACGATCCGGATGCGGCCAAGAAGCTGCTTGCAGAGGCCGGCGTCAAGGACCTCAAGATGAACGTCTGGGCCATGCCCGTGTCGCGCCCGTACATGCCGAACGCACGCCGCACCGCCGAGCTGATCCAGGCCGATTTTGCCAAGGTCGGCGTCACCGTCAACATCGTCAGCTACGATTGGGGTGAATACCTCAAGCGCGCTTCCGCGGTCGATCACGACGGCGCCGTCATCGTCGGCTGGACCGGCGACAATGGCGATCCGGACAACTTCCTCGGCGTGCTCCTGAGCTGCGCTTCCGTCGGTTCGAACAACCGCGCGGAATGGTGCAACAAGGACTTCGATGCGCTCATCAACAAGGCCAAGACGGTTTCCGACCAGGCCGAGCGCACCAAGCTCTATGAACAGGCACAGGTCATCTTCAAGCAGCAGGCACCGTGGGCGACGCTCGCTCATTCCAAGGTGTTCATGCCGATGCAGAAGACCGTCTCCGGCTTTGCGATGGATCCGCTCGGCATCCACCGCTTTGACGGCGTCGATATCGCCGAATAAGGTTCGCGAAACGGGGCGGCGCCGCACGGTGCCGCCCCACCTCGCCCGCCATGCTGCGTTACATCCTCGGCAAGCTCGCCCTCATCATCCCGACCTTCATCGGGATAACCATCCTCGCTTTTGGCTTCGTGCGCATCCTGCCCGGTGATCCGGTGCTGGTGCTAGCGGGCGAACGTGGCCTGTCGCCCGAACGCCATACGGCGCTGATGCACCAGTTCGGTTTCGACCTGCCGATCTGGCAACAATACCTGACCTACCTGACCAACATCCTCAGCGGTGATTTCGGCACCTCCTTTTCCACCAAGACGCCGGTGCTCAAGGATTTCCTGGTGCGGTTCCCGGCAACGGTCGAACTCGCCATCTTCGCCATGATCTTTGCCATCCTCTTCGGTGTCGCCGCCGGCATCTTCGCCGCGATCCGCCGCGGCTCCTGGTTCGACCAGCTGACCATGGGCACGGCGCTGGCAGGCTATTCCATGCCGATCTTCTGGTGGGGGCTGCTGCTGATCATCGTCTTCTCCGGCACGCTGCACTGGACCCCGGTCTCCGGCCGCATCGACCTTCTCTATTTCTTCAAGCCGGTGACCGGCTTCATGACCATCGATTCCTTGATCTCGGGGCAGAAGGGCGCCTTCCGCTCGGCGCTGTCGCACCTCATCCTGCCGACCATCGTGCTCGGCACCATTCCGCTCGCCGTCATCGCCAGGCAGACGCGTTCGGCCATGCTCGAGGTGCTTGGCGAGGACTATGTGCGCACCGCGCGCGCCAAGGGCCTGGCGCCGCGCCGCGTCATCGGCCTGCATGCCTTCCGCAACGCGCTGATCCCGGTCGTTACCACCATCGGCCTGCAGGTCGGCACGCTCTTGACCGGCGCCATCCTGACCGAGAGCATCTTCTCCTGGCCCGGCATCGGCAAATGGATGATCGACGCCATCTCCAAGCGCGACTATTTCACCGTGCAGGGCGGGTTGCTTTTGATCGCATTGATCGTCATGTCGGTGAACCTCATCGTCGACGTGCTCTACGCCGTCATCAACCCGCGCATACGGGCGAATTGACATGACCAACGAAGGCCCAGCCACAATCGAAGCCGCGACCGTCGTCAAGCCGCAGGACGCGCGGCTGCAGATGTTCGCGGAATTCTGGCACTACTTCTCCGTCAACAAGGGCGCGGTGATCGGCCTCTTCGTTTTCGCGCTGCTGATCCTGATCGCCCTCTTTGCGCCGCTGCTCGCCCCGCATTCGCCGGACGATCAGTTCCGCGACTTCTTTCTGACGCCGCCGGCCTGGCAGGCGGGCGGCAATGCGCAGTTCCTGCTCGGCACCGACGCCGTCGGCCGTGACATCCTTTCGCGCCTGATCTACGGCTCGCGCTTTTCGCTCGCCATCGGCTTCGTCGTCGTCACATCAGCGCTGATCTCCGGCGTCGTCCTCGGCCTGCTTGCCGGCTATTGCCGCGGCTGGGTCGACACGCTGATCATGCGCATCATGGACATCATCCTGGCCTTCCCCTCGCTGCTGCTGGCATTGGTACTGGTGGCGGTGCTCGGCCCCGGTCTCGTCAATGCGATGATCGCCATCGCCTTCGTGCTGCAGCCGCACTTCGCCCGGCTCACCCGCGCCGCGGTGATGGCGGAAAAGAACCGCGAATATGTAATCTCGGCCAAGGTCGCCGGCGCCAGCCATCTCAGGCTGATGCTGGTCACCATCCTGCCCAACTGCATCGCGCCGCTGATCGTGCAGGCGACGCTGTCCTTCTCCAATGCCATCCTCGAGGCCGCCGCCCTTGGCTTCCTCGGCATGGGCGCGCAGCCGCCGACGCCCGAATGGGGCACCATGCTTGCCGAAGCGCGCGAGTTCATCCTGCGCGCCTGGTGGGTGGTGACTTTCCCCGGCCTTGCCATCCTGATCACCGTCTTTGCCATCAACCTGATCGGCGACGGCCTGCGCGACGCGCTCGACCCCAAGCTGAAGAGGTCGTGAGTATGTCTCTGCTCGAGATCAAGAACCTCACCGTTTCCTTCGACACAGCGGCCGGTCCGTTCATGGCCGTGCAAGGCATCGACCTTTCGATCGAGCCGCGCGAAGTGCTGGCGATAGTCGGCGAGTCCGGCTCCGGCAAGTCGGTGGCGATGCTGGCGGTGATGGGGCTGTTGCCGAACACCGCGACCGTCAAGGCCGACCGCATGGCCTTCGACGGCGTCGATCTGTTGAAGCTCAGCCCGTCCGAACGCCGCAAGATCGTCGGCAAGGACATCTCGATGATCTTCCAGGAGCCGATCGCCAGCCTCAACCCGTGCTTCACGGTCGGCTTCCAGATCGAGGAGGTGCTGCGCTTCCACATGGGCATGGATCGCGCCCAGCGCCGGGCGCGTGCCATCGAATTGATGAAGCTGGTCGGCATTGCCGACCCGGAAGAGCGGCTGAGCTCGTTTCCGCACCAGATGTCGGGCGGCCAGTGCCAGCGCGTGATGATCGCCATCGCCATCGCCTGCAATCCGAAACTCTTGATCGCCGACGAGCCGACGACCGCGCTCGATGTCACCATCCAGAAGCAGATCCTCGATCTGCTGGTCTCGCTGCAGGCCAAATACGGCATGGGCCTGATCATGATCACCCACAATATGGGCGTGGTGGCCGAGACCGCCGACCGCGTCATCGTCCAGTACAAGGGCCGCAAGATGGAAGAGGCCGACGTGCTGTCTTTGTTTGAATCGCCGAAGAGCAATTACACGCGCGCGCTGCTGTCGGCGCTGCCGGAGAACGCCGTCGGCGACCGGCTGCCGACCGTTTCCGACATGCTGTTCGAACCGGCGCCCTCGGCCGCGGGAGCCTCGGCATGAGCACCACGGTCCTCGAAGGCAAGAACATCGTCCGCGACTACCACATCGGCGGCGGCCTGTTCACCGGACCGCGCACGGTGCACGCGGTCAAGGGCGTCTCCTTTACGGTGGACAAGGGCAAGACGCTCGCCATCGTCGGCGAAAGCGGCTGCGGCAAGTCCACGCTCGCCCGCATCATCACGCTGATCGATCCGGCGACATCCGGCGAGTTGTTCATCGACGGCAACAAGGTCGACATCGCCAGGGGCGGATTGACCAAGGAGATGCGCCGCAAGGTGCAGATCGTCTTCCAGAACCCCTATGGCTCACTCAATCCGCGCCAGAAGATCGGCGATGTGCTGGGCGAGCCGCTGCTGATCAACACCGACAAGCCGGCCGCCGAGCGGCGCGATCTCGCCATGAAGATGCTGAAGAAGGTCGGCCTCGGCCACGAGCACTACAATCGCTACCCGCACATGTTCTCGGGCGGTCAGCGCCAGCGCATCGCCATCGCCCGCGCCCTGATGCTCAACCCAAGCCTTCTGGTGCTGGACGAACCGGTTTCGGCGCTCGATTTGTCCGTGCAGGCGCAAGTGCTCAACCTGCTCGCGGACCTGCAGGACGAGTTCCAGCTGACCTATGTCTTTATCAGCCACGATCTGTCCGTGGTGCGCTACATCGCCGACGATGTAATGGTGATGTATTTCGGCGAAGCGGTCGAATACGGCTCGCGAGACGAGGTCTTTTCAGACCCCAAGCACAGCTACACCAGGACGCTGTTCGCCGCGACGCCACGGGCCGACGTCGCCTCGATCAAGGCGAGGTTGGCGAAGAAGGCTGCCTGACTCGAGAGTCGTCGTGCTAGGGCGAAGGAGGTCCGTCGCGGAGATCGCCATACCGCGAAAGATGGCGATCCTTCGCGCCCCCTCTGTCCTGCCGGCATCTCGCGAAGAGATCAGCTCACGACAGCTTCGCAACAATCGCCCGCAGCGCTTCGCCGAAACGATGCACTTCCTCGACCGTGTTGTAGTGGACCAGCGAGGCACGGATGGCGCCGCTGTCCATTGAGAGGTTGAGGCGCTTCATCAGGCGTGGCGCGTACATGTGTCCGTCGCGGATGCCGATCTGCATCTCGGCCATTTCCTCGACGATCCGCTGCGGTGACAGCTTGCCGATGTTGAAGCAGAAGGTCGGCACGCGCTCGTGGATGCGGGCCTCGTCGGCGACGCCATAGATGGTCGCCCCGCAATCCTTCAGCACGCCAAGCATCTCGCGCGCCAAAAGCAATTCGTAGTCGCGGATGGCGCCCATGCCGGCAACGATGTTTTCGCGCCGCGAGCGGTTGTTGGAGGGCGCGAGGTTGCGGCCGATCAGCTCCAGATACTGCACGGCCGCATCCATGCCGGACACATTCTCGTAGATGAAGGTGCCGGCCTCGACCTTGTAGGGCGGCTCGTCGGGGATGAAATCCTCACGGAAGGTCGGCAGCCGCTTCAGTGTTTCGAAGCGGCCCCACAGGAAGCCCATATGCGGCGAAAAGTTCTTGTAGCCGGAGCAGACGAGATAGTCGCAGTCCCAGGCCTGCACGTCGATCAGCCCATGCGGTCCGTAATGCACGCAGTCGAGGAACACTTCGGCGCCGGCCGCATGGGCGATTTCAGCCACGGAGGCGACGTCGACGATCGAGCCGATCGAATGCGCCGTCACCGTGCAGGCGACGAGGCGGGTGCGCTCGGAAACCAATGGCCGCAAATCGTCGACATGCAGATTGCCGTCGTCGCGCATGCGCCACCACTGGAACTTGGCGCCCGCCTGCTCCAGCGCCAGCCAGGTGGCGATGTTGGCGTCGTGGTCCATATCGGTGATGACGATCTCGTCGCGCTCCTGCAGCATCTGGCCGATGCCGAGGCTGACCAGGCGGATGAACGAGGTGGCGTTCATGCCGAAGCAGATTTCCGCCGGGCTGTAGGCGTTGATCAGCAGTGCTACGCTTGTCCGGGCATCGGCGACCGACTGGTCGACGGTGACGCTTCGGCCATAGCGGCCACCACGCTGCACATTGTGCGAAACCAGATGGTTGGTCACCGCGTCGAGCACGCTCTGCGGGATCTGCGCGCCGGCGGCGTTGTCCAAGAAGATGAAATCGCCGGCCCGCTGCAAGGCGGGGAACATGGCGCGGACGGTGTCGACGGGGAACGCTGCGGCGTTCGCATTGTCGGTCTGATGCTTGTTCACGGGTACGCTCCTGAGAAAGACTTGGGCGGGTTGATCAGTGGGGATGTCAGCGCGTCTTCTCGGTCTTGAAGCGGTCTTCAAGCAGGCTGACGAGACGGACCATCGGCCAGAGGAAGATGAGATAGACGAGGGCGGCGCCGATCAGCGGCGAGGGGTTGGCGTAGAGCGACTGCGCGTTGGTCGCTTCCTTCAGGAGTTCCGGCAGCGCCACGGTCGAGGCGAGCGAGGTGTCCTTGAACATCGAGACGCAGTTGCTGGTCATTGGCGGTATGACCACGCGCACCGCTTGCGGCAGCACCACCTTGCGCAAGGTCAAAAGGAACGGCAGGCCGAGCGCCTGCGACGCCTCGAACTGCCCGCGCGGAATGCTTTCGATACCGGAGCGGAACACTTCGGCCGAATAGGCCGACATGATGATGGCGAACGCCGTCACCGCGGACGCCCAGGACGACAGGCGGATGCCGAGGAAGGGCAGCGCGTAATAGATCAGGATCAGCACGACCAGCACCGGCAAAGCGCGGAAGATGTCGGTGTAGCCGACCGCCAGCCAGCGCAGCGGCTTCGGCGCGTAGAGCCGCACCAGGCTGATCACCAGCCCGATGGGAATGCCGATGCCGATGCTCATTATGCCAAGCAGCAGCGTGTTCAGGAAACCGCGCAGCAGCGCCGGCAGGCTCGACGCAATGACGTCGGCGTTGAAGAAGGTGTCGATCAGCGACATGGGAGCTTTCCCGAACCGTTTTGCGTCCCGTGACGCCAGAGCAAAGAATGCCCAGGTTGAAACCAGTTGGCCTTGCCCGACAGCGGGACGGTCTGCGGAAGCCGGTGCCGGAGCGCGAAATGAATCGTGCCGGCGTGAAAGCCGGCACGATGTCAATGCATTGCCGCTCAGGCCTTCGGCAGCGGCATTTCCTTCACCGTCGAGGAATCGGCCGGGGCATCGCTGCCGAACCACTTCTTGTGGATCGCGGCCAGCGTGCCGTCCTTCTTCATCGCGGTCAGCGCGTCGTTCAGCTTGCCGAGCAGCGGGTGATCCTTGGTCATCATCAGGCCGTACTGTTCGCCGGTCTTGATGCGCTGCTTGACCGCCAGGTCCTTCATCTTGGTGAAGGAGTACTGCATGCCCGGAATGTCGCTGACGGCGGCATCGACGCGGCCGGCGCTGAGGTCGAGCAAAAGGTTCTGCTGCGTGTCATAGCCCTTCACGTCGCTGAAGCCGTCGGCCTCCTGGTGCCCCTTGACCCAGGTCTCACCGGTCGAGCCCGACAGCACGCCGACGATCTTGCCCTTGAGATCGGCCTCGGTGGCGATCGCGCTGTCGGTCTTGGTCGCGATGCCCATGTCGGAATCATAATAGGGCTGGCTAAAGGACTGCGACTTCAACCGCTCCGGCGTGATGGTGATCGACGAAATCGCCACATCGATGCGCTTCGACGTCGTGGCGGCGAACAGCGCCTGGAAGCCGAGGTCGGCGATGTCGGTGGTCATGCCGGCGCGCTTGGCCGCTTCGTTGACGATGTCGACTTCAAAACCTTCAAAGGTGCCGCTCTCGTTCTTGTATTCGAAAGGCGGATTGGTCGGGTAGGCGCCGACATTGAGCACGTCGGCGGCGTAGGCCGTGGCAGGGCCGCCGGCGATACCAATGGCGGCTGCGAGAAGCATGAGGTTGCGACGGGTGAGCTTCATTGGTGGTCCCTCTGGGGTGTCCCCTCTGGTTGTTGATCGGGCGGGATTTCCCCGCACGGTTTCTTGCCGTCCCACCTCCCAGCGGGGCGTCAATTCATGGCGGCGACCATGCGCGCGCGATTGGCGATAGTCTTTGTATGCGGATCACGGGTCTGGCGCGCACGCCGAAAGCATAGCGCGCGCTCGATGATAACTGGGGCGGTAGAAACGACAAGGACTGGAACCCCTCCCACCCGGAACACCACGATGGACTGGCCGGCTTCGACACCGCTGCCGCCCATCGACTTTGAATGCTATCCAAAGTGAGGCGCTTTTCAAGGCGAAAGTTTTAAGCTTAAAAAGTTTGCCCGGCCTGTTGCGTCACCGATACGTATTTGCCTGGCTGCGTTCGTCTCACGCCAGTTCGGCGCGTGCGGCGGCGTAGTTGGCCGCAGTGCCGGCGCCAAGAAACATCGTGTCGCTGGCCAGCACGAAGAAACTCGCCCCGATGGCGGCGAAGGAACCGACAAGGTTCGTCTTGCCGATGCATTTCTGGGGGAACTCGCTCATGTTCATCCCCTTTCGTCTGGCCCAATTTCATATCCGCAATCGGCGGCGAGGCGAAGCTATTTCAGGCTTGAAATATTTTGGCGCGGGCCTAGCGTGTGGGCCCTTCCGCCGCGAGTTCCCAAAATGATCAAAGCGCATCCCCTGCACGGCTCCAACAAACTGAAGCTCGGTGTCTTCTCGACCAACGCGGATGGCGGCTTGGCCATGTCAGATGTGCCGGAACGGTGGACTGCAAGCTGGCAGGACAATGTGACGGCGGCGCAAATCGCCGACCGCGCCGGGCTGGAATTTATGCTGCCGATCGCCCGCTGGCGCGGCTTTGGCGGCCGCAACAAGGTGCGCGAATGGTCGTTCGAGACCTTCACCTGGGCAGCGGCGCTTGCCGTGGCCACCGAACGGATCGGCCTGTTCATGACCGTGCATGTGCCGCTCGTGCATCCGCTCTATGCCGCCAAGGCGCTGGCGACGGTCGACCACATCAGCCAGGGCCGCGCCGGCCTCAATATCGTCTGCGGCTGGAACCCGAAGGAATTCGGCATGTTCGGCACGCCGCTGGTCGAGAAAGGCTACGACCAGGCTGCCGAATGGATCGAAATCCTCGAAAAGCTCTATGCCTTCTCTGAGCCGCTCGACTATGAGGGCACCTACTATCGCCTGAAGGAGGCGGTCAGCCGGCCGGCCAGCCTCCAGGTTCCGCGCCCGGTGACCATGAACGCCGCGTTCGGCGGACCTGGCCGCGATTTCGCCGCCGCCAGATGCGACTATCTGTTCACGACCTTTTCGGAAATGTCTGACGCTGGCAAGCATGTCGCCGATATCAGCGAGCGGGCCGACAAGGTCGGCCGCAATGTCGGCGTCTACACGGTCGCGCATGTCGTCTGCCGCCCGACGATGGAAGAGGCGCAGGCCTATTACAACAGCTATGCCGTCGATCTGGCCGATCACGACGCGGTCGATGCCCATATGGCCGGCAAGAAGGAATTCTCCCAGTCGCACGACCAGCACGCCTACGATCGCTACCGGCAGCGCTTCGCCGGCGGCGCCGGCACCTATCCGCTGATTGGAACCCCCGAAACGATCGCCGCCGACATGGCCGCCATTGCCGGACATGGCTATCAGGGCATCGCTCTGTCTTTCGTCAACTACACGCAGGAGCTGCCCTATTTCTGCGATCACGTGCTGCCGCTGCTGAGGCAGGGTGGGCTTCGCGAGTAGTGGTTGACCGAAGCCTTCCCAACTTCGTCATCCACGGGCGGAGCAGGAGCGAAGCGACGTCGCGGAGACCCGAGGATCCATGCCGTGGCCTAGCCGAGGGGCGAAACGGAGCAGAATTCTACGCCGTGGGCAGCGCTCTGAAGTCGCGGCATGGATCCTGGGGTCTGCGCCGCATCGCTTCGCTCCTTGCTTCGCCCCAGGATGACGAAGCGATGGCCGTTTTAGCCAATAGCCAAAGCATGCGGTTCATTTCGGAATGGTAGCAGGTTATTCCGGGATAACCGCTGTGGCCTGAATCTCCACCTTGGCGCGGTCCTCTACCAGCGCCATCACCTGCATGGCGGCCATCGCTGGGAAATGCCGGCCGATCACCTCGCGATAGGCTTCGCCGATGCCCCTGAGGTTGGCCAGGTATTCGGCCTTGTCGGTGAAATACCAGGTCATCGCGGTGATGTGCTGCGGCTTGGCGCCCGCCTCGGCCAGCACCGCCACGATGTTTTCGAGCGTTTGCCGTACCTGGCCGACAAAGTCGTCGGTTTCGAACTGGCACTGTCCGTTCCAGCCGACCTGTCCGCCGACGAAGATGAGCCGCCCACGCGCCGCGACGCCATTGGCGTAGCCGACCGGTTTGGCCCAGCCTTCCGGCTGCAGAATCTCGTGCATTTCAAGCCTCCCGGCATTTCCAAAAACCAATTCTCGAAATCGAATGCCCGTCAATGTCTTGCCGTCAGGCCGCGCCCATCACCTGCCGCGCGATTACCACCTTCTGCACGTCGGATGCACCCTCGTAAATGCGCAGTGCACGGATCTCGCGATACAGGCTTTCGACGATGTGGCCTTTGCGGACGCCGTCGCCACCATGCAGCTGCACGGCCTTGTCGATCACCTCCTGCGCCTTGTCGGTGGCAAACAGCTTGGCCATCGCCGCCTCGCGCGTCACCCGCGCCGCGCCCATATCCTTGGTCCAGGCGGCGCGGTAGACGAGAAGCGCCGCCGCATCGACGTCGAGCGCCATGTCGGCGACATGGCCCTGCACCATCTGCAGCTCGGCCATCGGTGCGCCGAACAGTTTTCGTTCGGCCACCCGCTTGATACTTTCATCCAACGCGCGGCGGGCAAAGCCGAGCGCGGCCGCCCCGACGGTCGAGCGGAACACGTCGAGCACCGACATGGCGATGCGGAAGCCGTCACCGGGCTTGCCGATCAGGGCAGATGCGGGCAGGCGGACCTGGTCGAACGACAGCCGTGCCAACGGATGCGGCGCGATCACTTCGAGACGTTCGGCAATGGCAAGGCCCTTGGCGTTGCCAGGCACGAGGAAAGCCGAAAGCCCCTTCGCGCCAGGCGCCTCGCCGGTGCGGGCAAAGACGATATAGAGATCGGCGATGCCGCCATTGGAGATCCACGTCTTCTCACCCGCGAGAATATAACTGTCGCCGTCGCGGGTTGCGGTCATCTCGGTGTTGGCGACATCCGAGCCGGAGCGCGGTTCCGACAGGGCAAAGGCCGAAATCGCCTTTCCGGCGCGCGTCTTTGCCAGCCATTGCTGCTGCTCCGGCGTGCCGAACAGGCTGAGTGCGCCAGTGCCGAGCCCCTGCATGGCGAAGGCGAAATCCGCCAGCCCATCATGCCGCGCAAGTGTCTCGCGCGTGATGCATAAAGTGCGCACGTCGAGTGGGCCAGGATTGTCGGTGTCGAGCGCCGTCGGCTTCAGCCAGCCGTCCCGGCCGAGTTTTTGCACCAGCTCGCGGCAGGCGGCATCGACGTCGTGGTGATCGACCGGCAGGTTTTTTATGCACCATGCTTCCAGGCGTTCGGCCAGTTCGCGATGACGGTCTTCGAAGAAAGGCCAGTTGAGGAAGGAACGATCAGGCATGGGTGGCTCCGCTAGTGAGACCTTGCGCTCTACGGCGCCCCCCTCTGTCCTGCCGGACATCTCCCCCTCTAGGGGGGAGATCGGCTGTCGCGCACGCTTTCGTCAATCTCCAACGTTGCAGGAACGGCACCGACGCTGACGCTGCCAATCTCCCCCCTTGAGGGGGAGATGTCCGGCAGGACAGAGGGGGGCGCTGTCCCGCCAACGTCTCCATCAAACCGCTCATCCTCAATTCCCCTCGAAAACCGGCTTTTCCTTAGCCACGAATGCCTTGTAGGCGCGCTCGAAATCGCCCGTCTGCATGCAGATCGCCTGCGCCTGCGCTTCCGCCTCGATCGCCTGGTCGAGCCCCATCGACCATTCCTGGTTGAGCTGCGTCTTGGTGATGCCGTGCGCGAAGGTCGGTCCGGAGACGATGCATACCGCCATGTCGAGCGCGTCAGCCTCGAGCGATGCCGCATCGACCAGCCTGTTGTAGAAACCCCAGCGTTCGCCCTCAGCGGCCGTCATCGTGCGCCCGGTATAGAGCAGTTCGGCGGCGCGGCCCTGGCCGATGATGCGCGGCAGGATCGCGCAGGCGCCCATGTCGCAGCCGGCAAGGCCGACGCGGGTGAACATGAAGGCGGTCTTGGCTTCGGGCGTGGCGATGCGGATATCGGAACTCATGGCGATGATGGCACCGGCGCCGACCGCGACGCCGTCGACCGCGGCAATGATCGGCTTGCCGCAATTCAGCATCGCCTTGACGAAATCGCCGGTCATGCGGGTGAAGGCCAGGAGCTGCTTCATATCCATCTTGACCAGCGGGCCGATGATGTCGTGAACATCGCCGCCGGAGCAGAAATTGCCGCCATTGGAGAGGAACACCACAGCGTCGACATCGTCGGCATAGACGAGGTCGCGGAATGTGTCGCGCAACTCGGCATAGCTGTCGAAGGTCAGCGGGTTCTTGCGCTCCGGCCGGTCGAGCCGGACCTTCGCGATCCGGCCTTCGACCTCCCATAGGAAATGCTTCGGCTTCAGCCTGGCCATCCCGGTCATTCGCGTCCCTCCCAGTTGCTGCGGAACGAGGTCAGCATGCCGGTCAGCCGGCGCGCGTCATCCTCGCTGACTTTGCCCAGCAATTCTCCGATCCAGCTCTCATGCGCGGCGGCGATGACGGCAAAAGATTTGGTGCCTTCGTCCGTCAGCCGCACCATCGAGGTGCGGCGGTCGCCATTGCGGCGCGCGCGCGCCACCAGACCTTCCGAAACCAGCCGGTCGACAATGCCGGTGACATTGCCGTTGGACACCAGCAGGAAGCGCGACAGATCGCTCATCAGCATGCCTTCCGGCGCGCGATAGAGTGCTGCCATCACATCGAAGCGCGGCAGCGTCGTGTTGAAGTCCTTCTTCAGGCGCTCGCGCAGTTCCGCTTCGATCGTGCGCGAGGCACGCAGCAGCCTGATCCACAGGCGCAAGCGGTCCTTGCCGGGTCCTGACGGCGCGGGCAGGGGGCCGGCTACCATGTTTCGCCTCCCGAGATGGAAATCGTCTGTCCGGTGATCGATTGCGCGGCGTCGCCGCACAGCCACAGCACGGCGGCAGCGACCTCTTGCGGCTGGATGAAGCGGCCTTGCGGATTGGTCGAGGCGAGGCTTGCCCGCGCCTCGCCGGCCGAGCGGCCGGTCTTTTCGACGATGCGCTGGATAGACTCATCCAGCATGTCAGTCTCGACAAAGCCTGGGCACACCGCATTGACGGTGACGCCGGATTTCGCCGTCTCGGCGGCCAGCGCCCGCATCAGGCCTACGACACCATGTTTGGCCGCGACGTAAGGCGCGACATAGGCGTAGCCTTTCAATCCAGCCGTGGAGGCAATGAACACGATCCGCCCCGCCTTGCGCGCGGCCATTCCGGCCAGTGCTGGTTTCACGGTCAGAAACGCGCCGGTCAGGTTGACGTCGAGCGTCCGCTGCCAGTCGGCCAGCGTGGTCTTGTGCGCCGGCGTGCTGCCGGCCATGCCTGCATTGGCGATGACAATATCGAAGGGCCCGCGCGCAGCCTCCGCCGTCTCGTAAAGCGAGGCCATCGCCGCCTCATCCGTCACGTCTGCCACAATGCCGAATATACGGTCGCTTTGCTCCACAACTTCGACAAGCGCTGTTTCGCGCCGGCCGCATATGGTGACGTCAACACCAGCATCGGCCAGTGCCAGCGCTATGGCCCGGCCGACACCGGAGCCGCCGCCGGTGACGAGGGCGTGCTTGCCGGGGGTCATTCGCGTATCCTCGAAACCTGGCGCCAGGTACCCCCACCCCAAACCCTCCCCACAAGGGGGAGGGAGAAGGCGACGGCAGCACCCATCCATTGCAAACTTCTGCCGTTCCGGCAGAGCCAATTGCGACTTGGTCCCCCTCCCCCTTGTGGGGAGGGGCTAGGGGCGGGGGTACAGCGCTGACGTGGCAAACGAAAAACAATCATACTTTCAGCCCCGCGGCCGCATCGCGCTCGGCCAGCCGGTAGAGCTGGTCGCGTCCGGGCAGATAGGGATCGGGCCATTTGACGCCACGATCGCCGAGCGTCACCGCCGCATGCAGCGTCCAGTAGGGGTCGGCCAGATGCGGCCGGGCCAGCGCCACGAGATCGGCGCGGCCGGCCATCAGGATCGAATTGACATGGTCCGGCTCGTAGATGTTGCCGACCGCCATCGTCGCCATGCCGACCTCGTTGCGGATGCGGTCGGAAAACGGCGTCTGGAACATGCGGCCATAGACCGGCTTTGCCAGCACCGAAGTCTGCCCTGCCGAGACGTCGCAGATATCGACACCGACTTCGTGCAGCAGCCGCGCGATCTCGACCGCGTCAGCGGGCGTGACACCCTCGATGCCGACCCAATCATTGGCCGAAATACGCATCGAGATCGGCTTCTCCGCCGGCCAGGCGGTGCGCACCGCGCGGAAGATTTCGAGGGGATAGCGCATTCGGTTTTCCAGCGAACCGCCATAAGCGTCCGTGCGCCGGTTGGTGACCGGCGTGATGAAGGACGACAGGAGATAGCCATGCGCGGCATGGATCTCAAGCATGTCGAAGCCGCAGCGGTCGGCCATCTCGGCAGAGGCCACGAATTCATTGCGCACCCGGGCCATGTCGGCGCGATCCATCGCCTTCGGCACCTGGTTCTCAGGCGACCATGCGACCGCCGAGGCCGCCATGACCGGCCAGTTGCCCGAGGCCAGCGGCACGTCGGTGCCCTCCCAGCCGACGCGGGTCGAACCCTTGGCGCCGGAATGGCCGATCTGGGCGCAGATCTTCGCCTCGGTCTCGGCGTGGACGAAATCGACCAGCCGCTTCCACGCCACCTCATGTTCGGGCGCGTAGAAGCCGGGACAGCCGGGTGTGATGCGCCCCTCCGGACTGACGCAGGTCATCTCGATATAGATGAGCCCGGCGCCGCCCTTAGCCCGCTCTGCATAATGGGTGAAATGCCAGTCGGTCGGGCAACCGTCGACGGCCTTGTACTGCGCCATCGGCGAGACGACGACGCGGTTGTTGAGCCGCATGTCGCGCAGCTTGAACGGCGCGAACATCGGCGCCCGGCGCAGTCTGTTGGCGCCTGCGCCGGCCTGGCGCTGGAACCACTCTTCCGCGCTTTCAAGCCATTCGGCATCGCGCAGCCGCAGATTCTCGTGGCTGATGCGCTGCGAGCGGGTCAGCAGCGAGTAGTTGAACTGCACCGGGTCGAGACCGAGATAGCGCTCGACCTCCTCGAACCATTCGAGCGAATTGCGCGCCGCCGATTGCAGCTTCAGCACCTCGGTGCGGCGGGCATCCTCATATTTGCGGAAGGCGGCGTCGAGGTCCGGCTCGGTTTCGACATAGTCGGCCAGCGCCACGGCGCTTTCGAGTGCGAGCTTGGTGCCGGAGCCGATCGAGAAATGCGCCGATGCCGCCGCGTCGCCCATCAGCGCCAGGTTCTTGTATGACCAGCGCTCGCACAGAACGCGCGGGAAATTGATCCAGGCGGAGCCACGGATGTGGTTGGCATTGGTCATCAGCGAATGGCCGCCAAGATGTTTTGCGAAGATGCGTTCGCAGATGGCGATCGATTCCTGCTGCGTCATCGCGCCGAAGCCGAAGGCAGCCCAAGTCTGTTCGCTGCACTCGACGATAAAGGTCGCGGTGTCGCTGTCGAACTGGTAGGCGTGCGCCCACACCCAGCCATGCTCGGTCTTTTCGAAGATGAAGGTGAAGGCGTCGTCGAATTTCTGCTTGGTGCCGAGCCAGACGAACTTGCATTTGCGGGTGTCGATGTCGGGCTTGAAGATATCGACGAAGCTGTTGCGCGCCCTGGAGTTCAGGCCGTCGGCGGCGACGACCAAATCATGCGTCTCCATGTAGGGCTTGGGGTCGGCGATATCGGTCTCGAACATCAGCTTGACGCCGAGTTCGCGCGCGCGGCGCTGCAGCAGGATCAAGAGCCGCTTGCGGCCTATGCCGCAGAAACCGTGGCCTGACGAGACCGTGCGCACGCCGTCATGGATGACGGCGATGTCGTCCCAGTAGGCGAAATGCTTCTTGATCCAGACGGCGCTGACCGGATCATTCTTGGCGAGGTTTTCGAGTGTCTCGGCCGACAGCACGACGCCCCAGCCGAACGTGTCGTCGGCCCGGTTGCGCTCGAACACCGTCACATCGTGCGCGGCGTCCCTGAGCTTCATCGAAATGGCAAAGTAGAGGCCGGCTGGTCCGCCGCCGAGAACCGCAACCTTCATGTGTGCGATCTCCTCTTCGCTTGCTGCGTCTTCGAGTATCGCGCCGGAGGCAAGATATTTCAAGCTTAAAGTTTTATGTCGAAATCATCATGGAACATCAGGCGGCGCGCTTGCGTGTCGTTCCGCAAGCGCGCGTCCAGAGTCACTTGTCCGGGTCCTTCGGGCTCCAGAGAACAGTCTCGGCACCCTTCTCATAGGCCATGCCCGTGGGATAGCTGATCGCTTCCAGCTGCAGTCCCCAGGGCGCCTGGAAATAGAGAATGGTCTGGCCGGCGGCGGGTCCTTCCTTGACCGGCAATGGCCCCATCCTGGTCTTGACGCCCTTGGCCTCGAGATAGGCTTTCGCCACGGCGACATCATCGACATAGAAAGCGATGTGGAAGCCGCCAATGTCGCTGTTCTTCGGCGTCAGGTCCTTCTGGTCGGGCGCGGTGTATTTGAACAGTTCGACGTTCGATCCATAGCCGCAGCGAACCATGGTGACCTGCTCGATGACAGCCTTCGGATTGACACCCAGAAGATCCTGCATGAATGTGCCCTTGTCGTCGGCGAACGGGCCGAACGACATCGCCTTCTTGCAGCCGACCACTTCGGTGAAGAAGTCGACCGCCTGTTTCATGTCGGGAACCGTGATGCCAGTGTGGTCGTGCCCGCGCATGCCGGGAATCGAGCTGGCGGTGGCGATGTCGACGCTGCCTAGCAGTGCAGCCGCGAGTGTTGCATTTCGGAGTATCGTCTTCATGTCAGTCCTCTCCATTGACGGGACCTGGGTCATTTGCGGTCGCACGTTCGAAGCCCGCTTTTCGGCGTGCGTATGCATTCATGTCGGGGCCTTGCCGGCGGACGGGATGTCCAGCCAGCCCGCATCGATTTCGGGCAGCGGAATGGCTGCGATCAGGTCGCGCGTGTAGGCCTGCTGGGGCTTGTCGAACAAGGCGTCGGTGGCGCTGGCTTCGACGATCACGCCCTCGCGCATGACGATCACTTGCCGGCACAGCCGTCGGATCACCGACAGATCGTGGCTGATGAAGGCGACGGTCAGGCCCATCTCCGCCGCAAGCTTCTCCAGCAACGTCAGGATTTGTGCTTGGGTCGACACATCCAGACCGGAGACGATCTCGTCGGCCAGCACGAATTTCGGCGACAGCGCCAGTGCGCGCGCAATGCCGACGCGCTGGCGCTGGCCGCCCGACAATTCGTGCCGGTAGCGGCTTGCGAAGCTCTGCGGCAGGCCGACGCGCTTCAACGCCTCTGCGACGCGATCCCTGAGGTTGTCACCGAGGCCGTTCTGCTTGAGCGGCGCGGCGATGATGCTGGCAATGGTGCGGCGCGGGTTGAGCGACGACATCGGATCCTGGAAGATCATCTGCAGATGACGGCGTAGCGGCCGCAGCTCTTTATCCGGCAGATGCGTGATATCGCGCCCCTCGAAGCTGATGCTGCCGGCGCTTGGTTCCAGCAGCCGCACCAAAGCGCGGCCGAGCGTCGATTTTCCCGAACCGGATTCGCCGACGATCCCGGTCACCGATCCCCTCGGCAAATCGAAATCCAGCCCTTTCAAAATCTCGGCCAATGGCGCGCGGCCGATCAGCGGCTTGCGCGTCATGTCGGGCAGCGCGACCTTGAGCCCGCGCACGGAAAGCAGCGGTTCAGCCATGGGGTCGTCTCCAGGCCTGGTCGGTCTCGGCGATCTCCGAAGCAAGTCCGGCCAGCACCGCCTCGTCCACCGGCTTCAGCGAGGCGAAAGGGTCGGTGTAGCGTGGCGTGGCGGCCATCAATGCCCGCGTATAGGGATGCTGTGGTGCCGCGAACAGAGCCGCTGTGTCGGCCTCTTCCACCACCTTGCCGGCATAGAGCACCGACACCTTCTGGCTGATCTTGGCGACGACGCCGAGATCGTGGGTGACGAACAGGATCGCCGTGCCATGTTCTCGCTGCAACGTAGCGATCAGCCGCAGGATCTGCTTCTGCACAGTGACGTCGAGCGCCGTGGTCGGCTCGTCGGCGACAATCAGCCGGGGCTCGGCGGCAAACGCGGCGGCGATCAGCACGCGTTGCCGCATGCCGCCGGACAGCTCGTGCGGATAGCTTTTCAGCACGCGGTCGGGATCGCGGATCTGCACCTCGTCCAGCAATTGCCGGATACGGCTATCGGCCCTCTCCCCGCTCCAGCCGAGAATGCGCACCAGCCGATCGGTCATCTGCGGGCCAATGCGGCGCGACGGGTTGAGCGCGGTCAGCGGATCCTGCGGGATCAGCGCCGTGCGGGCACCGATCAGCGTGCGCCGCGCCTTGGGCTCAAGCTTGCCGAGGTCTTCGCCTTCGAGCAGCATGTCGCCTTCGACGATGCGCACGCTCAGGGGCAGGACACCGAGCACCGCCTTGCCGATCATCGTCTTGCCGGCGCCACTCTCGCCGACCAGCGCACGCACCTCGCCGGGCTGCACGGCAAGCGACACCGAGCGCAGCACCCGCTGGCCGTTCGGCAACACGGCGCTCAGATTGGCGATGTCGAGGCAAGCGCTCATCGCAGCACCGGATCGAAGCGTGCCTTCAGCGCTTCGCCGAACTGGCTGAACGACAACACGGTCAGGATCAGCGTGATCAGCGGAAACACCAGCACCCACCAGGCCTGATGGATCGACAGCCGGCCCTCGGCGATGATGCTGCCCCAGGTCGGATCGTCGGTCGAGATCGACAGATTGACGAAGGACAGGATCGCCTCGACGATGACGGCGATGCCCATCTCCAGCGATAGCAGCGCCACGATCGAGGGCACCACATTGGGCAGCACCTCGCGCAGCATGATGCCGATGCGGCCATAGCCGGCGATGCGGGCGTTCTCGACATAGTCCATGCGTGACTGACCCATCGCCTCGGCGCGGATCACCCGGCAAAAGCGCGTCCAGTCGATGATCGCGATTGCGAGGATGACGGAGCTCAAGCCCGTGCCGAGCACGGCGACCAGCAGGATGGCGAACAGCACCGGCGGGAACGCCATCCAGACATCGACGACGCGCGAGATGATGCGGTCCGCCCAGCCGCCGAAATAGCCAGCGATCAGCCCAAGCGTCGACCCGACCAGGCAGGCGGCGATGGCCGCCGCGAAGGCGACGATGAAGGCGATGCGTCCGCCGAAGATCAGGCGGGACAAAAGATCTCGGCCCAGGCTATCCGTGCCCAGCCAATAGCCGGGCTCGGCGCCATCGAGCCAGAAGGGCGGCAGCCGCTCCAGCATCAAATCCTGCGCCAGCGGATCCTGCGGCGCCACCAGCGGTGCGAAGATCGCCGCCAGCAGCGCGAGCAGCAGCCAGCCGCCCGCAAGCCACAAGCGGGGCGACACGCCATGTCTCGAAGCATGACCCTTATCCATGGCGCAGCCTCGGATTGAGCAGCGCATACATCATGTCGACGGCGAGGTTGATCAGCACGAACAGCAGCGCGAAGACCAGCACGATGCCCTGGATCAGTGGCAGGTCGCGATTGATGACCGCGTCGATCGCCATGTTTCCGAGGCCCTCATAGGAAAACAGCCGCTCGACGATCACGGTGCCGCCGATGAGGAAGGTGAACTGCACGCCGACCAGCGTCAGCGTCGGCAAAGCGGCGTTCTTGAGCGCCTCGCGCAGGATGACCTGCGTTTCCGAAAATCCCTTCACCCGCGCCAGCACGACATAGTCGAGGTCGAGCACTTCCTTGAGCGACTGTTTCAGCAGCTGCGAGATGATCGCCGCCAGCGGCAGCGCCAAGGCCACGGCCGGCATCAGCATGTGCTTCAGAAGGTCCCATGTCAGGTCGAGGCGCAGCCGCAGCAAGCTCTCGAAGAAATAGAACTGCGTGACGAAGGGCAGGTCGAGCTGCGGCGACACGCGGCCGGAAATGTCGAAGATCGGCACCAGCACGCCGAACAGTAGGATCAGCACCAGGCCCCACAGGAAATCGGGAATGGAAAGTGCCGCGCCGCTGGCGATGTCGATGCCGGCCTCGACCGCCGTGCCGCGTTCGCGCGCGCCGAGGATCGCCGTCGTGCCGCCGAGCAAAACCGCCATGACAAGCGCGACGATGGCGAGTTCCAGCGTTGCCGGCAGCCGGTTGAAGACGAGGCCGAGCACGTCCTGCCTGAGCGAAATCGAGGTGCCGAAATCGCCCCTGACCACGCCGGACAGCCAGATGAAGAATTGCTGCACGATGGTCTTGTCGAGCCCGTAGAGCGCCCGCAGCCGGGCAATGTCGGCGTCCGTCGCACCGGGCGGCAGCATCATGGCGATCGGATCGCCGGGCGCGACGCGGATCACGACGAAGACGACGACGGCCACGCCGAACAGCGTGATCAGCATCGTCAGCAGACGGATCAGGAATCGTTGCAGGAGCATGTAATTCTTTGCAGGAGCCCGTAGCCCCGAATGCCCAATGGAAAATGCGCGCCGTCATTGACGACGACGGCGCGCGGCAATTCCAGGCCGATATCAGGCCGGGGTCATCAGTGCCGGCAGCAGCGCGCCGGAAATATGCTGCACCACCTTGACGCCCTTGGCATGCACGATCGGCTGGGCGAACTGCAGCAGCGGCAGCACATAAGCCTGCTCGGCGATGTATTTGTCGACCGCCTTCCAGCCGGCGATGCGCTTGGCCTCGTCTTTTTCGCCCCAGAGCGGACCGATCTTGGCATCGAGATCGTCGGTCTTCCACGACGAATGCGGGGAAGGCCCGAACATGGCGAAGCCGGTCGACGTGGTCGGATCACCAATCGCATTACCCCAGTTGTAGAAGGCGGCCGGTGCCAGCTTGTGGGCTGCACGCAGTTCATAGTGCTTGGCGATCTCGTAGACTTCGATCGTCGCCTCGATGCCGACCTTGCGCCACATGCCGACGATCGCCTGCACCATCTCGTAGTCCTTGGGCTTGAAGCCCTTGGTGGTCTGGATGGTGATCTTGGCCGGCTTCTTCGGCGAATAGCCGGAAGCGGCCAGCAATTCCTTCGCCTTTTCCGTATTGTGCTCGACCTTGATCGACGGGTCGAAGGCCGCATATTCCGGCGTTTCCAGCGTATCGATCGGCTGGCCGTAGCCGCGCAGCAAGCGCTTGACCAGAAGTTGCTTGTCCACCGCCATGACGGCGGCCTGGCGGACATTCTTGTCCAGCATGGCGTCCTTGTTGTTGAAGAAGATCATGCCAATGTCGGAGACGTTCTTGCACGAGCCGGCAAGTCCGTCCTTGGCGATCAGCCGGTCATATTCCTCGTAGGGGATTTCGAGCGTCACCTGCGAGGAGCCGGACTCGATCTCGGCGACGCGGCTCGCGGCATCGGTGACGAACTTGATCGTGACATTCTCGAAAGCCGGCTTGCCGCCCCAGTAATTCGGGTTGGCCCTCAGCCGCAGGAAGGCGTTGCGCTCGAACTTCTCGACCATGTAGGGGCCAGTACCGATCGGCGCCTTCTCGAAACCTTCGGCGCCGACCTTCTCGTAATAGGCTTTCGGCAGGATATAGCCGGTCAGGAACGACATCCATTTGAAATAGACCGGGTCGAACTGGACCACGTCGCCCGTGATCTTGTTGCCGTCGATCTTGAAGTTGTTGACGTTCTTCCAGACGAACTGGATCGGGTTGCCGGTCTTTTCGTCGCCCGCCCGCTGCAGCGACCAGACGACGTCCTCGGGCGTGAACGGCGAGCCGTCATGCCATTTCACGCCCTCGCGCACCGTCATCATCACCTTGGTGCGGTCGTCGTTCCAGCCCCATTCGGTGAGCAGGCCGGGCGCAAAGGACAGGTCCGGCTTCTGCGGGATGAACTGGTCGAACACCGACTGGTAAAGGCCCTGGATGGTCGGATTGACGGCTGACGGTCCGGTGGTCGGATCCCAGGAGGGCAGGTTGACATTGTAGGCGATGGTCAGTTCGCCGGCAGCCTTGGCGCTCCGTGGCAGGCCGATAGCGGCCGCCCCAAGTGCCGCGGCACCGTATCCCAGCAATTCGCGTCTGTTGATTGTCATGGTCGTTCCCCTTGTTGGTTCTTGTCTTTGCGCGGCAGTGTCAGTTCATTGGTTCAGGCTTCGTGGGCAGCAGCGCCTTGCCTCTCGTCGCCTCCATAAAATCTTCGGCTCCTACCTCCCGCCAAGCTGTTGCGCGAGCATGAAGCCCGAAGCCGCACCGGTGCCGGCGCCCGGCCACGTCGCGGCACCCGTGAGATGCAGATTGGCCACCGGTGTGTTCCATCCGGCATGGCCGCGTGCCGGGCGGAACAAAAAGTTCTGCGCCAGATGGTGGCTGCCGCAGACCTGGTCGCCGCCGACGAGGTTCGGGTTCTCGCGTTCGAGATCGATGGGCGAAAACACCGCCCGGCCCAGAATCTTGTTTCGCAGGCCGGGCGCGTAGGTCTCGATGATGTCGAGCACCCGGTCGGCGTACGCCTCCTTGACCTGATCCCAATGTGCGGGCGCGATCTTGCCGGCGGCATCGCCAAGGATTTCCGCTGGCAGCATGCGCACCTGCACCCACAGAACGTGCTTGCCTTCAGGCGCCCGCGACGGATCGATCGCGGTCGGCTGGCCAACCACCAACACAGGTTCGTCCGGCAGCATGCCCGCGATCGCTTGCTGATAAGTGCGCGACATGGCGTCTAGCGACGGCGACAGATGCACATAGGCGAATTGCCGAAGTTCTGATCCCGCGCGCCAGTCCGGCAAATCGTCCAGCGCCAGATGGATCATCATCGTGCCGGGCGCATGGCGGAATTTCCGCATCGCCGTGTCGAAGCCGGCGTCGCCGGACCCATTGGGCAGCAGCTTGCCGGTTAGCTCCTTCGGCGCGACGCCGGCGATGACCGCTTTGGTGGCGGTATGCCTCTCACCCGAAGCGAGCCGCACGCCGGTCGCCTTGCCGGCGGAAACCGTGATCTCGGCCACCTCGGCGCCGGTGGCGATCGTGCCGCCGGCAGCCTTCACCATGCCGGACAGCGCCCGGATGATGGTGTCGGCGCCGCCCTTGCCCAGCACCATGCCGAAGCTCTGGTTGGCCATCGATTCCAGATAGGGGAACACGGCACCGCCAGCGATGTCGGGGGCGAAGTCGAGATGCATGCCCCAGGTGGCGAGCGTTGCCCGCACATGAGGCGACACGAAGTTTTCCTCCAGCCACGCGCGGGGTGAAGAAAGCAGCAGACGGCCGGTGTCGAGCGCGCCGGCAATGCCCTTCTTGCGCCATAGGGTCCACGCGATGCCGGCAAGCGCGCGGGCGCTCATCGGCGAGCCCAGCAGCCGGAACAGATGCTCGGCCTCCGCCGGAAAGGCGGCAACCAGCCCGCGCCATGTCGCGGCATCGGCGGTGGAGAAAGCGGCCATGCGCGCTGCGGTCATTTCCAGATCGTTGCTGACGCCGAACCAGCGTCCGTCCGGAAAGGCGCTGGCAAAACAGTCGGTGACCGGCGCGAACTCCAGGCCCTGTGCTTTCAATTCATTTGCATATTTCCGGTGGAAGGCGGAGCCGGCAAACAGGCTCAGATTCATCGCGCCGAAATCGTGCCGGAAGCCGGGAAGGGTGAACTCGCGGGTCTGGACGGCGCCGCCGATTGTTGCACTGCGCTCGAAAATCCCGGTTTTCCAGCCTTTGAGCGCCAGATGCGCGGCGCATGCCAGACTGTTGTGGCCCGCCCCGACAAAGATGGCGTCGAACTCGCTCACGCCCCGTTCCCATTTCCTTTATGCTTAAAGATAATTGCAGATGCATATGTTTTCGTCTAGTAGGATATTAAGGGCCGAGACGAGCCTTGATCATGTCAGAAAAGAGGGAACACAGACCATGGACACGCAAACACTCCTCGGCGAAGTCGCCGGCCAGCTGCTTTCAGGCGCCATCAAGGTGGTCGACCTGTCGGCGCCGCTCGGACCCGACACACCGCTGATCAAGCTGCCGCCGGAGCTTGCCGTCGACACGCCGAAGGTCGAGATCCATTCGATCTCCCGCTATGACAAGAACGGCCCATGGTGGGCGTGGAACTGGCTGAAGCTCGGCGAGCATTCGGGCACGCATTTCGATGCGCCGCAGCATTGGATCAGCGGCAAGGATTATGCCGACGGCGCCACGGACACCATTCCGGTGCAGAACTTCGTCGGTCCGGTCAATGTCATCGACTGCTCGAAGGAAGCCGCCGCCGACCACGATTTCCTACTCACCGTCGACCACATCAAGGCATGGGAAGCCAAGCATGGCGCGATCAATGCCGGCGAATGGGTGGTGATGCGCACCGACTGGTACAAGCGCAACGGCTCGGAAGCCGAATTCCTCAACGCCAACGAGACAGGCCCGCATACGCCCGGCCCGACGGCCGAAGCCATCCAGTTCCTGATCAGCAAGAACATCAAGGGCTGGGGCTCAGAGACGATCGGCACCGATGCCGGCAAGGCCGGCGGCATGGAGCCGCCATTCCCGGCGCACACGCTGATGCACAAGGCCAACCGTTACGGGCTGGCCAGTCTTTGCAACCTCGACCAGCTACCGCCCAAGGGCGCGATCCTGATCGCCGCACCGCTGAAGATCGAGCACGGCACCGGCAGCCCGATCCGCGCGCTGGCGCTGGTTCCGAAGCAGTAGGATGAGGTGGGTCTTCGGGAGAAGATCATGCGTGAAGGCAATGCGTTGGTGACAGGTGGGGGGTGGTGGCAGGCTTGCAACGCCGCCACTCTTCAGCGCCCCCCTCTGTCCTGCCGGACATCTCCCCCTCTTGGGGGGAGATTGCCAGCTTCAGCGCCCCGCTCATTCCTGCGACATTGGAGGTTGGCGAAGACCGCGATGACAGCCAATCTCCCCCCAAGAGGGGGAGATGTCCGGCAGGACAGAGGGGGGCGCCAAGGAACGCGACGCTGCACAGTTGAAGCGCACCTCCTTTTGTTGGGGAACACGTGCCGATGAAAGCGCCCGATCACATCATCGTCGGCAGCGGCATCAACGCGCTGGTCTGCGCGGCGATGCTGGGCGGCAAGGGAGCAAAGGTGCTCGTGCTGGAGCGCAACGACCGCATCGGCGGCTGCATGCGCACCGAGGAGATCACCGCGCCCGGCTTTATCCATGATGTGATGGCGACGACCTTCGTGCTGTTCATCACCTCGCCGGCCTTCGCGGCATTGGGCGCCGACCTCGCCCGGCACGGGCTGGAGTTCTGCCACACGGCGACGCCGACAGGGGTGTTGCGCCCGGACGGCAGCCATGCCGTGCTCAGCACCGATCGCGCGGCCAATGTCGCGGCCTTCAATGCGATCGCTGCTGGCGACGGCGACCACCACGCGGAGGATGTCGGCAGCATCGAACGCAATGCCGGCCTGCTCTTCGGCCTGCTCGGCGGCAACCTGTGGTCCTATCCGACGGCGAAGCTGCTGGCCGGCGACGCCTGGCGGCGTGGCCCGCGCGGCCTTGGCGCCTTTCTTGGCCAAGCTTTGGTGCCGGCGCGCAGCTGGTTGGAAAGCACCTACCAGTCCGAAACCATCCGGGCGCTGTGGGCGCCCTGGGTGCTGCATGCCGGACTTGGACCCGAGGACGCCTTCTCCGGCCAGATCGCCAAGGTGATCGCCTTCGCGCTGGAAGCGGCCGGCGCGCCGATCGTCAAGGGCGGGGCGAAGAACCTGCTTTCGGCGTTCGAGGCGCTGATCACCGAGCGCGGCGGCGTCATCTCCACCGAATCGGACGTTGCCTCGATCATCCTGGCCGATGGCCGCGCCACCGGTGTGCGGCTGTCCTCCGGCGAAATGGTCCATGCCGCGAAGAGCGTCATCTGCTCCGTCACGCCGACGCAGCTTTACGGCCGGCTGCTCGGCACGGATGCTCCCAAGGCGGATGCCGAGGCGACGCGGAAATACCGCTACGGCAAAGGCAATTTCCAGATCCATTATGCGCTGAACAAGCCGCCGGCATGGCGGGGCGAAGGGCTCGACAAGGTGGCGCTGCTGCATCTGACGCCGGGGCTCGACGGTGTCTCGAAAGCCTGCAACGAGGCGGCGCGCGGCATGCTGCCGGAGGTTCCGACCATCTGCGTCGGCCAGCCGCACGCGCTCGATCCGTCGCGTTGCCCTGAAGGCAAGGCGATCCTGTGGCTGCAACTGCCCGAGGCGCCCCGGCATATCAAGGGCGACGCCGCTGGCAAGCTGCCGGCGCCGGCTGACGGGCAATGGACCGAAGCGCTGCGCGAAGCCTATGCCGACCGTGCCGAAGCGATCCTCGCCAGCCACATCGACGGCTTCAAGGACAGCGTGATTGCGCGCCGCGCCTATTCTCCGGCCGATCTTGAAGCGATGAACATCAATCTGGTCGGCGGCGATCCTTATGGCGGTTCGTCCACCATCGACCAGTCCTTCCTGTGGCGGCCGTTCAAGACTAGCCGCAACCACCAGACCGGCATCAAGAACCTCTACCATATCGGCGCCTCGACCCATCCGGGCGCGGGTCTCGGCGGCGGTTCCGGCTTTCTCCTGGCGGGGAGGCTGTGATGGAACAGAAAATCGCCGAAAAGCGCCAGCGCATTTCGACTCTCGGCCAGATCGGCCTGCAGCAATTCGCGCCCTATCTGATGAACCGCATCATGGGCCGCTACAACGCCACCTTGCGTGACGATTTCCGCAAGCAGGGCCTGACCATTTCGCAGGTGCGCACGCTGGCCGTGCTGTCGGTCACCGACGGCGTCACCGTCAACGACCTCTCGGTCTATACCGTCATCGAGCAGTCGACCTTGAGCCGCACGCTCGACACGCTGGAGGGGCAAGGGTTCGTGCGGCGCGAACAGGGCGTCACCGACAGCCGCATCCGCCATGTGTTCCTGACCGACGAGGGCCGCGCCGAATTCACCCGCGCCTGGCCGGCCATGCATGACGCGTTCGAGGCGATGTTCGACGATATCGATGACGCTGAATATGCAGCACTCATCGCCACGCTTTTGAAGATGCTGAAGAACATTCGCAAGCACGATATCTAGAGGTACGCGCCGCCGATTATGGGCGGCAACGGAAGGAGGCAGAGATGGCTGAACGGTCTTTTGCCAAGGAAGTCGAAAAACTCAGGCTCGGCGCCGGCGAGGAGTTTGCCGGCGAGGGCATCCTCGCCATCACCAAGGCGCTGCTGCAATGCGGTGTCGGCTATGTCGGCGGCTATCAGGGCGCGCCGATCAGTCATCTGATGGACGTGCTGGCCGATGCGCAGGATATTCTGGGCGAACTCGGCGTGCATTTCGAGGCCAGCGCCTCGGAGGCCACCGCCACCGCCATGCTGGCCGCCTCGGTGCATTATCCCATTCGTGGCGCCGCGACCTTCAAGTCGACCGTCGGCACCAATGTCGCCTCCGATGCGCTGGCCAACCTCGCCTCCGGCGGCGTCACCGGCGGCGCGCTGATCATCGTCGGCGAGGACTATGGCGAGGGCTCCTCGATCATGCAGGAGCGCAGCCATGCCTTCGCCATGAAGAGCCAGGTCTGGCTGCTCGACCCGCGCCCGAACCTGCCGTCGATCGTCAAGGCGGTCGAGGACGGCTTCGAACTTTCCGAGATTTCCAACACGCCTGTCATGCTGCAGGTGCGCATCCGCTGCTGCCATGTCCACGGCCATTTCATCGCCAAGGACAACAAGCGGCCGCCCATGACGGTGGCCGATGCGCTGGAGGCTCCGCGCCGCGACACCGGCCGCATCGTGCTACCGCCCGCCTCCTTCCTGCATGAGAAGGAGAAGGTCGCCAAGCGCTGGCCGGCAGCGGTGGATTTCATCCGCAAGAACAGGATCAACGAATTCTTCGGCTCGGATCACGGTTCGGTCGGCATCGTCATGCAGGGCGGCATGTACAATTCGGTCATCCGCGCGCTCCAGCGCCTCGGCCTCGCCGACACCTATGGCGACACCGACGTGCCGCTCTATGTGCTCAACGCCGTCTATCCGCTGATCGACGACGAGTTCCTGTCCTTCTGCGAAGGCAAGCAGGCCGTGCTGGTCGTCGAGGAAGGCCAGCCCAATTACATCGAACAGGCTTTTGCCGCGATGCTGCACAAGGCCGGGCGCGGCACCAGGCTGGTCGGCAAGGAGTATCTGCCGATGGCCGGCGAGTACACCGGCCAGGTGATGCTTGACGGCATCGGCGCCTTTCTGCGCGCCGAGGCGCCACATCTTCTGCCGGGCGAGGTGCGTGCGCCCAATAAGGTTGGCGACGGCGTTGACACCGCGGACCTGATCAATGTCGTGCCGGGCCGCCCGCCGGGCTTCTGCATCGGCTGCCCGGAGCGGCCGATCTTTGCCGCGACAAAGCTGGTCGAGCAGGAACTCGGCAAGCATCACATCGCCTCCGACATCGGCTGCCATCTGTTCTCGATCATGCCGCCCTTCGAATTGGGCGCCACCACCATGGGCTATGGTCTTGGACCGGCCTCGGCCTCGGCGTTCAATTCGCCCGATGCCAAGCGCCGGTCGATCTCCTTCGTCGGCGATGGCGGTTTCTGGCACAATGGCCTGACCTCCTCGATCGGCAATGCGGTGTTCAACAAGAACGACGGCGTCATCGTCATCGTCGATAATTTCTACTCGGCCGCCACAGGCGGCCAGGACATTCTCTCGTCGCGCGCGGGCAACAAGACCAAGTCTACGAAGCATCCAATTACCGAGGCGGTGAAAGGCATGGGCGTCAAATGGCTGCGCCATGTCGACCGCACCTATGATGTCGGCAAGATGCAGGAAACACTGCGCGAGGCGCTGACGACGGAGGAGAAGGGCCCGAAGGTCATCGTCGCCTCGTCCGAATGCATGCTGAACCGCCAGCGCCGCGAAAAGCCGCTGGTCGACAAGGCGATCAAGGGCGGCGAGCGCGTGATCAAACCGAAGTTCGGCGTCGACGAGGACATCTGCACCGGCGATCATGCCTGCATGCGGCTGTCCGGCTGCCCGTCGCTGTCGGTGAAGTCGCTCGACGATCCGCTGCGCGACGATCCGGTGGCAAGTATCGACCAGAACTGCGTCGGCTGCGGCAATTGCGGCGAGGTCGCCGATGCGGCGGTGCTTTGCCCGTCTTTCTACCGCGCCGATGTCGTGCACAATCCGAGCCGCTGGGACCGTTTCCTGGAATCCGCGCGCCGCGCCACCATCAGCCTGTTGCAGCGCCGCCGCGAAAGCCGGCGCCTGACCTTCGCCGATGCTTGACGCTGTCCCGCCATTCCGCGCCCGCCCCGACGCCCAGGATGGCGAGCGCGTCATCAAGCTCGCCGTGCTGGCGGTCGGCGGCCAGGGCGGTGGCGTGCTGGCCGACTGGATCACCGACGTCGCCGAGCGCAATTTCTATGTCGCGCAATCGACCTCGGTCGCCGGCGTCGCCCAGCGCACCGGCGCCACTATCTACTATATCGAGATGGCGCGCGACACCGGCCGCTTGCCGGTCTTCGCGCTGTCGCCCTCGCAAGGCGATGTCGACATATTGATCGCCGCCGAGCTGATGGAGGCTGGCCGCGCTATCATCCGTGGCTTCGTCACGCCCGAGCGCACCACGCTGATCGCCTCGTCGCACCGCATCGCCGCCGTGTCGGAAAAGATCGAGCCTGGCGATGGCCGGGCCTCGTCCTCCAAGGTGCATGCGACGGCTGAAGCGGCGTCCAGACGTTTCATCGCCTTCGACATGGAAAAGATCGCCGCCGACAACGGCTCGATGATCTCGGCCAGCTTGCTTGGCGCGCTGGCGGGGTCCGACGCGCTGCCGTTCACGCGCGAAAGCTACGAGCAGGCGATCGGCGCCGGCGGCCGGGGCGTGAAAGCCAGCCTTGCCGCCTTCGGTGCCGCCTATGACCGCGCGCACGGCACGGCCGCACCTGCGCCAAAACCGGCGGAGCCGGCGATTGTCGCATCCGCCTCGGGCGCCGGGCGGGTGAGCGGCCCGCAAGAGCTGCTGCAGGGCTGGCAGGTTCTCGCCGCCCGCATCGACCTGATGCCCCTGGCGGTGCGCGACATGGCGCTCCGTGGCCTGCGAAAGGTGGTCGACTATCAGGACATCGCCTATGGGCGCGAATATCTCGACCGGCTGGACAAGGCCGTCGCGCTGGACAGCGCCGACCACGCCCATGCGCTGTCCATCGCCGCCGCCAAGCATCTGGCCAACGCCATGTGCTACGACGACATGATCCGCGTCGCGGACCTGAAGACGCGTTCCACGCGTGACAAACGCGTGCGCCGCGAGGTAGGCGTCAAGGACGGCTCGATCCTGCAGGTCACCGAATATTTCCATCCGCGCATCGAGGAATTCTGCGGCACGCTGCCGGCAGGGCTGGGCAGCTATATCGAGAACCGGCCGAAACTCGCCGCCTTCCTCGACCGCCGCATCAACCATGGCCGGCGCATCCGCACGGACAGCTTTGCCGGCTTTGCAGCGCTCTGGTTCATTGGCGGCCTGCGCCGCTGGCGCCGCCGCCTGCTGCGCCACAGGGTCGAGACCGTGCATCTCGAGCGCTGGTACGCATCGGCGCTCGGCCATGTGCCGGCCGACTATGCGCTGGCCGTCGAAATCCTCAACTGCCGCAGGCTGATCAAGGGCTACAGCGACACCCACGTCCGCGCCCAGTCGAAATTCGACCGGGTGCTGTCGGCACTTCCCATGCTCAAGGGCCGCGACGATGCCGCGGACTGGATCCGCCGCCTGCGCGAGGCAGCGTTGAAGGATGAGAGGGGCGACATGCTCGATGGCGCGCTGAAGACTGTGGCGACGCTGGGACCAGATCCGGCAACCGGCAACTGAGCGCTCTTATCCTGAGGTGTTCCTGAGGTGTCACCAGGCGACGGCTCCGTTGATGGGCGCGGAGCGCCAGAGGCTTAGCCGTGGCGTCGCCGGCCTGACGATCAGCCCGTTCTCCGTTGCGGTGAACGCCGTTCATTTTCCTGCTTGAACAATGTTCAAGATGTGCTAGGGTGCGGCTGTGAACGATGTTCATTTCCGGCAGGCCGAAAGCCACGGGTGAGCGTCGAACGCAGTAAGGAAGTTTAATCAGCTCACTGATATCACCGGGATTGAAACAGCGCCTTAACCTGCAGGGCCCACCGGCACACCGTTCTAGGGTTCCGCCAAATGGAAATCGCCATGAACACTCATCTCATGTTGTCCAGGCGCTTTGCGCCTCTGTTCTGGACGCAGTTCCTGTCCGCCTTCAACGACAATTTCCTGAAGAATACGCTTGTGTTCCTTATCCTGTTCACGCTGGCCGCCGACAAGGCGGCGTCACTGGTCACCTTGGCCGGGGCCGTCTTCATGGCCCCCTTCCTGTTGTTGTCCGCCCTTGGCGGCGAAATCGCCGACCGTTTTGACAAGGCCTTGATCGCCGGCCGGCTGAAATTCACCGAGATCGCCGCCGCTGCCGTCGCCGTCGTCGGCATCGCGCTTTCGTCGATCCCGGTCTTGATGACGGCGCTGCTGATGTTCGGCATCATCTCGGCGCTGTTCGGGCCGATCAAATACGGCATCCTGCCCGATCATCTCGAGCGCAAGGAACTGCCGCGCGCCAATGCCTGGATCGAATCGGCGACCTTCGCCGCCATCCTCGGCGGCACCATCGCCGGCGGCGTCGTCTCGGTCGATGGCATAGGCGTCACGGTCTTCGGGCCAATCATGATGGCCCTTGCTGTCAGCTGCTGGTTCGTCAGCCGCTACATTCCGTCCACCGGTTCGGCGGCGCCCGACCTCATCATTGACCGGAACATCTTTCGCTCGACCTGGCGGCAGGTCGACGGATTGCGTGGCGACAAGCGGATCTGGCGCGCCGGACTGATGACGTCATGGTTCTGGCTGATCGGCGCCATCGTGCTTTCGATCCTGCCGACCTTGATCAAGGATTCTCTTGGCGGCAACGAGATCGCCGTCACTGCCTATCTCGCGGTGTTCGCCGTCTCGATCGCCGTCGGTTCGGCCATCGCCGCATGGATGTCGCAAGGGCGCATCGTGCTTCTGCCGGCACCGGTCGGCACCGCGCTGCTGGCGCTGTTCGGCCTCCACCTGGCCTGGACCATCTGGAGCATGCAGCCTTCGCCGAAGGCCGAGACCCTTGGCCTGTTCTTCGCCGGGGCGAACACGATCCGTGTTGCGATCGACCTCGCGGGCATGGCCATCGCCAGCGCCTTCCTCGTGGTACCGACCTTCGCCGCCGTGCAGGCCTGGTCGCCCGAAGCACGCCGCGCCCGCGTCGTCGCCGCCGTCAGCATCGTCAATGCCGGCTTCATGACGGTCGGCGGCATCCTGGTCGCCGCGATTCAGGCGGCTGGCGTTTCCACCGGCGGCATCCTGTTCGGCCTCGCCGCGGCCAACGCCGTCGCCGCCTGGCTGATGCTGAAATATTTGCCGACCAACGCCTTCCGCGATTTCGTCTCGATCCTGTTCCGCGCCTTCCACCGCCTGGAAGTCGAGGGCATGGAAAACCTCAAGGCGGCCGGCCCGGCGCCGATCCTGGCGCTCAACCATGTCAGCTTCCTCGACGGTCCGCTGGCGCTGACGCTGACCGATGAGGAGCCGGTCTTCGCCATCGATTACACGATCGCCCAGGCTTGGTGGATGAAGCCGTTCATGAAACTCGCTCGTGCCTTGCCGCTCAACCCGGCGAAGCCCATGTCGACCCGCACACTGATCAAGGTCGTGCAGGGCGGCGATCCGTTGGTGATCTTCCCGGAAGGCCGCATCACCGTTACCGGCGGCCTGATGAAGGTCTATGACGGCGCCGCCATGGTTGCCGACAAGACCGGCTCGATGGTGGTGCCGGTGCGCATCGACGGGCTGGAAAAGAGCTATTTCTCGCGGCTGACCGCGCAGCATGTTCGCCGCCAGCTGTTCCCGAAGGTCAAGGTGACCATTCTGGAGCCGGTCAAGCTTGCGGTGCCGCAGGAGTTGAAGGGCCGCAATCGCCGCGCCGTGGCCGGGTCCGCCCTCTACCAGGTGATGTCGGACCTCGTCTTCCGCACTCAGGATATCGACAAGACCGTGCTGGAAAAGATCATCCAGACCGCGACCGAGCGCGGCATGAAGCAGCTCGCCGTGCAGGATCCGGTCACCGGTTCGCTGAGCTACGGCAAGCTGCTGACGGCGGCCGCTGTGCTGGGTGAGAAATTCGAGACGCTCTATGCCGGCCAGCAGACGCTCGGCATCATGCTGCCCAATGCCAACGGCTCTTGCGCCACGCTGCTTGGCGTCATGTCGGCCGGCAAGGTTCCGGCGATGATCAACTTCACCGCAGGCGTGGCCAACATCCTCTCCGGCTGCAAGGCCGCCGAGGTGCGCACCGTTCTCACCTCGCGCGCCTTTGTCGAACAGGCAAAGCTCGGCGCCGTAGTCGAAGAACTCGGCCGGTCAGTCGACATCGTCTGGCTCGACGATTTGCGCACGACCATCGGCCTCAAGGACAAACTGCTCGGGCTTTTGCGCAAGAGCACGCCCAGGGTCGCTCAAAAGGCCACTGACCCGGCGGTGATCCTGTTCACCTCGGGTTCGGAGGGTACGCCCAAGGGTGTGGTGCTTACCCACCGCAACATCTTGGCCAACGCCGCGCAAGCCGCCTCACGCATCGATTTCCACTCGGGCGACAAGGTCTTCAACGTGCTGCCGATCTTCCACTCCTTCGGCATGACGGCTGGCACGGTGCTGCCGCTGATCTCGGGCGTGCCGGTCTATTTCTACCCCTCGCCGCTGCATTACCGCATCGTGCCGGAACTGATTTACGCTTCGAACGCGACGATCATCTTCGGCACCGATACGTTCCTCAGCGGCTATGCGCGTACCGCGCACCCGTACGATTTCCGCTCGGTGCGCTATTGCTTTGCCGGCGCTGAACCGGTCAAGGCGTCGACGCGCGCTACCTATATGGAGAAGTTCGGCCTGCGCATCCTCGAAGGCTATGGCGTGACCGAAACAGCACCTGTGATCTCCATCAACACACCGATGTACAACCGGTCCGGCAGCGTCGGCAAAATCATGCCCGGCATGGAATATCGCCTCGATCCGGTGCCGGGCGTCGAGGATGGCGGGCGGCTGCATGTACGCGGGCCCAACGTGATGGCGGGCTATCTGCGCGCCGACAAACCAGGCGTCCTCGAACCGCTGCCTGATGGCTGGCATGACACCGGCGATGTCGTTGCCGTCGACCAGGCGGGTTTCATCACCATTCGCGGCCGCGCAAAGCGCTTCGCCAAGATCGGCGGCGAGATGGTTTCGCTCGCCGCCGTCGAGGCGCTGGCGGGTGAATTGTGGAAGGGCTCGTTGTCGTCGGTCGCAGCGGTGGCGGATGCGCGCAAGGGCGAGAAGCTCATTCTGATCACCGAGGCTGCCAACGCGACCCGCGCGGATTTCCTCGCCTTCGCCAAGGCGAATGGCGCCATGGACCTGATGGTGCCTGCCGAAGTGCGCGTCGTCCACAAAGTCCCGGTGCTCGGCTCGGGCAAGCTCGACTTCGCCGGCGTGACCAGGCTCGTGCTGGGAGAGGACGTGCCGGTCGCCAAGGTCGAGGCTGCCTGATCAAGGCATGCTCGATGGCGCGCGGTGAAAACCGTGCCGACGCCCAGCGAAGGCGTCGGCCGACAGTGGAGCCGGTATTCGTTCAAGCGATCAAGCGACGAGATCCCGCATAGGCTTCACCGCGCCTGACTCCGGAAACACCTTGTCGCCGAGCACGGCGGCCGACAGACCGAACTGGTCGGCGAGCAGGCCCTTCAGCACTGCCCTGACATCGCTGGTCGGGGCAAGGTCGCGCTGTTCGTAGAGCTGGGCCGGCTTCAGTCCCGGCCAGTCGGCGATGACGCGGCCGCCCTTGATCGCGCCGCCGGCGAGCAGCACCACCGTGCCGGTGCCGTGATCGGTGCCGACCGTGCCGTTGATCCGCGCCGTGCGGCCGAACTCGGTGATGGCGACGATCGCCGTATCCTTCCAGCGCTCGCCGAGACCCTTTTCGAATTCCTCGAAGGCGCCGTCGAGGCCGCCGAGCAGCGTGGCGAGCCGGCCAGTCGCGCCGCCTTCGTTGACATGCGTGTCCCAGCCGTCGAAGGCCAGCGCTGCAACGCGGGGCCCGTCATCGGCGGCGATCAGCTTGGCGGCACCTTGCGCGGCCTGCCGCATGCCGGCGGCGCTGTCGAAGCCGCCCTTCGGCTTCATCGCATTAGCGTCCATCTGGTCATCGAGCGCCATGCGGTCGGCGTCGAGCCCCTTTTGCAGGGCCACCGCCAGCATCGGATCGCGATGTTGGTAGAGGTCGAGAACCCGGGCCGCGAGATCACCGGCCGGCGCCGGCAGGGATTGCGGCGCCCAGCCGAGCACCGGAGCGGCGCCCCGGATCACCAATGGCGTCGACGGTCCGACGGCCAACCCGCCGAGTGTCGCCACGCGATCGCCCGCCGGCAGGCCTTCGAGCGCCCGGTTGAGCCATCCGGTCGCGACATGGCCCGGGCCGGCGAAACCGCTTTCCAGCACATCCTGGCCATCGAAATGCGAGCGCTCGCGATAGCCCGTGGCGGCCGCATGCACCACAGCCGCCTGGTTTGCCTTGAACAGCCTGGCGAACACCGGCATCGCCGGATTGACCGCGAAGAAACCATCGAGCGGCAGCGCCGGGTGCGGGCCGTCAAGCGACAGCGCGATGTCGCCATGCAGGCTGACATAGTCGGGATCGCCGACCGGACCGACCGCCGACAGGCCGTCGAGCGCACCGCGCAGGACGATGACGATCAGGCGCGGATCGCGATTGTCGGCTGCCCGGGCGAAACGGGGCAGATAGGCCCAGGCAAACAGTGCGCCGCCGGTCATCAGCACCGCGCGGCGAGAAGGATTAGGGGTTTCACACAGCAGGCTCATGACTTGGTCTCCATGGGAGTTGCCGGCGCCAAAACTATCGTCGCTCGCGTCATCGTCTCTGGAATTCCGGGGCCATCAGCAGCAGCGCCAGGCCTTGCTGCTTGGATTCGGCGCGGGCGATCGCTTGGCGCGTTTCCGGCGAGGCGGAGGGGCCGATGAGGGCGTCGAGCATGTCGTTGGGATTGCTGATATCCCCAGCCTGACGGGCCGCCTGCCAGGCGATGTCCAGGCGTACCTTCATGCCTTCGGCCGACGCCCAGCTGTCTGTCCGGTCGGAAAAACCATTCGGTCCCGGCGGCTGCCAGAGCGGCTCGCCCAGTGTGTTGAGCCAGCCCAGCGACTGGTTGGGCACATTCGTCGGGCCAGGGCCAGCCGCGCGGCGGACGGCGACGACATACTCGAGTGGTGAGCGCAGTTTCATCATCGGCGTCGACCACGCCTCGGGCAAATCGATCAGCGCCATCGCCAGTGCCCTGAGATCGCCGTCGCTCTTGGCGAACACTTTGGCAAGGCGGGCAACCGCCGCGGGTGGCGGATCGTCCGCTATGAAATGGCGGGCGAACGCGGTGGCGATGTGCTGTGCCGTCGCCGGATGGCGGGCGATATCGTTGAGCGCGGCCTCGGCCTGGCCCATGCCGCCGGCCGGATAGGTCTTGCCGAGCAGCACCGCGTCGCCCGGCTCATGCGCATTGGCGTTGAAGACGGAACTGCCGGGTTCGCCCAGCCGTCCTTCCCGCCCGGCGATCGTCCAACCGGTCAGGATGCGCGCGAAGCTGGTGACATCGGCTTGGCTGTAGCCGCTGCCGACCCCCAGCGTGTGCAGTTCCAGATCTCGCGGGCGAGGTTCTCGTTGAGCCCACGCTTGCGGTTCTTGCCGGCGCGGGAATCCGGGCCGATCGACTGCTGGTTATCCAGATAGAACAGCACCGCCGGATGACGTTCCACCGCCAGCAGCATGTCGGCGAAGCGGCCGAGCACGAAAGGGCGGATGGCTTCGCGCTCGAAGGCGCCGGCGCTGGCGCGCACGATCGGGTTCTTCGCCACCGAGACGCAGAAATGGTTCGACCAGAAATAGACCAGCCGTTCGACGAAGCCGACATCGGCCTGCAGCGCTTTGTCGAGACGCGCCTGCGCCTCGGCCCGAAACAGCGTGACCTCGACCCGGGGAATGTCGGGTTTGGCTGGCTGCGCCGGCGGTGTTGCCGGAAGGTCGGTCATCGGCGCCTGCGGCCCGGTCGCGGCTGTCTGCTCCCGATCAAGCTTGCGCTCCATGCGCGCCGCCATGCTGGCCTGGATGGCGGATGTGCTCCCCATCAGCGCTGCATGGGTCGGATCTTCGGGCGACATAAGGGCAATGTCGGGCCGTTTGAGTTCGGCTTTCAAAGAGCCGCGCGCATCGTTGGCAATCTTGTCGCGATCACCAGGCCGTGCGCCGAGCCCGAAGCGGTTTAAGGCAACCAGGGCCGGATCTGGCAGAAGGGAATCCGAAGCCGGGACAGCCATGGTGAGCTTTCCATCGTTCGTTTCACGCGCGGGGCGCATGGCTCCGCCAAGATATCCAGTCTCTTCGGCTGGAGAGGGCCAGGCGGCGAAACCGCCTGGCCCCGCACGTATCTACCAGTGACGGTGCCAGCGGTGCCAATGACGATGCGGATGCCAGACATGGTAGCCAGGGCCGACGATAAAGGGTCGCACGACGACGCGGTTCGGCACGCAACGGCCCCAGCGGTTCGGATGCCAGCCTATACCGCAACCCCAGCGGACATGTTCCACCAGCGCTGGAGCCGCCGGTTTGGCGACCGGCACGATCGGCATTGCATTGGACGTCGCGGCTGCCGCGACGGTTCCACTAACGGCCAGGACAGCGGCTGCTGCATAGTTTGTCAGACGGTTCATCGTTGAACTCCGAGTGCTCGAGTTGGAAGATAGCCCGCCCGCATCATGCGATCGGCCAGGCTTGGCCCTTCCTTTCGTTTAACGGCGTCGCAAGCATTTTCCGTCGGTCGTCACGGCGATTTTTTTGGCGCGACGGCGGCGCGGCGTTCGACATGGCGCAGCAGCGCCTGCGCCAGCACGCTCCGGTTTTCGGGTGACGTATTCGCCGCGAAGCCGACAATCGCCTGTTCAAGCCGGGTGCGCACGGCCACGTCGGCGTTGCGCGCGCGCTCAAGGGCAGCGGACAAGGCCGCGGCATCCACAACGGGCTGCTGCAACAGCTCCGCTGCCTCTTGCCTTGCCTGCTGGCCATCGAGAATGATCTGACGGGAGTCCATGCGGACCTGGCGCAGCGTCTTGCGGAACGCCTTGCGGTCCTGGTCGGGAAGCCGGCCGCCGGCCGATTCCAGCGAGTAACCCGCGCCTGCCCTGGCATTTCTCAGCCAGACGGCGCCGCTGACGAGGGCGCCGGCCAGAAAGACGTTCAGCACAATCGAAGCGACGACCAGGCCACGGATCCAGCGCGTGCTCATAGGCTCTCCTCGCTGTTCTCGGCATCGGAGCCGGCATCGCCGAATGCCGTCGCATTGGCATCGAGCACGTAGTGGTCGGGCGAAGCCTCTGGTGTGACGACGGTCACCAGGGCCAGCCCCGCGACGGCGCCAGCCAGTCCGACGCCGGCAAGCCCCAGCCCCAGCCACCAGAACCGTTGACGCCGGCGCTGGGCGAGATGCCGGTCGGCGACGCGCAGGATCGCGTCATGCAGCGCCTTGCTGGGGTGTTGGACACTGTAGCCGTCGAGCAGGGCGTCAAGCGCGCCGGCATGTCGCGAAATGGCCTGGCCTGCCTCGCTCGAAGCAAAGGCCGCGGCCGCTTCGCGCTCCGCGTGCGGCCAGCGTCGCAAATCGCCGCCATAGGCTTCGGCGAGCGCCGCGAAACGCTTGGCATCCATTGCCGGGCCGACCTCGATGTCTTCAGCCATCTGTTTTCCCCTTGCCCCTTGGCGCCGCGTGCCGACGCGGATTGGAAACGTGGCAAACCGGCCCCCACCGGACGCCCGCAAGGCGCGATGAATGCCCGGTATTCATAGCCGCGCTCCTCTCAGTCATGGACGCCATCCCTGGCCAGGATCGTCTGCAAGGCCCGCCGGCCGCGCGAAAGCAGGCTCTCCAGGGCATCGATGCTTATCTCCAGGGTCGCGGCCGCCTCTATGTTGGACATCTCCTGATAATAGACCAGGATGATCGCCTCGCGTTGGCGTGGCGCGATTGCTTGCAAGGCTTGCTCGACCCGCTGTGCGTCTTCCCGCGGATGGGAGTCGGGAAGCGGTGCGGGGTCGGCCACCTCCGGCAAATCGTCGGTCACCCATTCGCGGCGCCGGCGAAGCCGGTCGTAGCAAAGGTTGAGCGTCACGCGGTGGATCCAGCTGTCGAAGCGTGCATTGCCGCGCCGCCAGCTCGAGGCATGGCGCCAGATGCGCGCGAAGGTTTCCTGCGCGACGTCCTCGGCCTCCGCCGCGTCGCCCAGCATGCGCACGGCAAGCGAAAGGATGCGCGGCAGCTTGCGCGCGACGAGCGTCCGCACCGCCGCGGGATCGCCAGCGCCGACCCGACGAACCAGCTCCTCGTCCGGATCGGCGCTCATCGGCTGGCGCACCCCTGATATCCATGACGCGTCATAGCCTCTTGGTCATTGCTCCGGCTTGGGAGCGGATTTGTGGCCTGGCATCTCGTCGGCCGTCAGGACGCCGTCGCCATTCTTGTCCAGCCTGGCGAAGCGCTTGGCGAAGAACGCGTCGAGCTCAGCGCGATCGATGAAGCCGTCATGGTTGGAATCGATGCGCGCGAAGGCTTGGGCGGCGTCGCCCGTGGCATTGCGCTTGGCCTGGAAGGCCTCCCATTCCAGCAGGCTGATCTTGCCGTCACCGTCTGTGTCGGCGGCCATGATCGCCTTCTCGCGCCGTTTCTGGAACTTGGCCAGCGTGATGTCGGACTTGGCTTTTGCCGCGGCAGGGGACATGGCGGCTGGCGGCGTGGCGGCCGGGGATGTGGCGGCAAGTGGCTTGGCAACTGGGGGCTGCGTCGCTGTCTGGGCAAGAGCCGCAGCAGCGGTCAGCAGGCTCAAGGCAGTGGCAAGGATAGAACGGCGTATCATGCTTTCAGCGTCTCCGGTTGGCGCGTCCCATGGCCCATGCCATGGTCACGCTTCAACCGTTAAACGCGGCGACGGCGGAAATCCGTCGGTCGTCTCGTGCCGGTCCTCAGATTGTCGGCGAGGGCGCGTCCGTGACGCAGCGCCCGGCGCCATCCGAATTCATGCCCGGCCGGCCACCACTCCTGGCGAACGGGCTTGGATTATCTCGATTGGTCGGCGGCCACCAACTGATCCGACTTGAAGCCCGCATGTTGCGGGGTCCACACATCACCCTCGCGGTTGAACCAGTGGCACAGATACATGCCGGAAGCGGCGCCGTCGCTGACCGTCATCGTCGGGCCTCCCGACTTCAGCTTGACGACGTCTCCGGTCTTGAAAGTATTGGGCATTTGGACCTCCCATGCTGACGTCACGAGTTTCCCACCAAACCCCTGTCTCGACAATGGCGGACATGCTTTGCCGGCCTTGTATGTGCTGCTAGACGTAGCCCGCCGCCTTCTCCGGATACTGCACGGCGAGGAGCTCCTGATCGGCATGAGATGCGAACAAATCATTGGTCTTGGCGGCATCAAAGCGCGATCGGCGTTTCAGCTTTTCGTCATGTGTCAGAAGGCTGACCAGCGGATCGAACTTGCGGCCTAATCGCTTGATGAAATTGTCGAGGTGCGAGGCAGGCCGATCGAAGCGACTTGACCATGGCGTTGCTCTCGCCATCTCGCGATAGATAGCCAAGGCTTCCGGCTCGACGCCAAGAGGCTTGTCCGACCATGGCTTTCCCCAGCTGAAATGTCGGGCATAGGCTTGGTGGAAGGGAATCTGGCCGCTGAAGTTGGTCATCACATTCCAGGCAGGATGCATGGTTTGCCATTGGCCTTCGAAGACAACGTTCAAGGCATCCTGATCGAAGGCCTGGCACATGTCCGGGTGATCCACGGCGAATTGCCGGGAACTGGCCAACAGCCCACCGCTGCGCACCAGTGACATGTTGAACATCAGCACGCCGGCGTTGAATTTGGGCGCACCCGGCCGCAACGGTAACCTTCGCCGATAGGTCATGTCGAAATAAGATGGAATATCATGCGCTGCCAGAAGCGGCGCCTTCAGGTCCGTATTGGCCAAATCCGTGATCGAGCGGTTGAAAAGGACATCGCTGTCCGCATAGACGATGTGGTCATAGGACGCGAATTCGGGCAACTGGTCGGCAAAGAGACGGATGTAGGTGGAAAGCCCGAGCCTGCCATTGTTTGCCGCGAAATCGGACAGGTAGGTCGAAACGTCGATAAAGGTAATGCGACCGCCAAGCAGCTTTCGCGCTGTTTCGATATCGCTGTGGCTGACGCCCATCTGCAGGATGAAGCCGTCGATCGGATCCGAGACAGCGGCTACGCGCAGCGCCGCGAGACAGGCATACGGGAAGTAATTGCCGTCCGTGGCGAAGAAGTAACACGACTTTGACAAGCTACCCATCCCGCCTTGCATCTGCATATCGCTGTGGAGTCAGGCCGCATACAGCATCCGCATTGCAGCAGCGCCAGACGCGGTACGCCATGGGTGCCGTTAGCACGGACCGGTGTGTAACGACACATCAATCCGCGATCTTGCCCAGCGTGTCGGCGACGACCGCACCGCGCTTGCCCATCGGCAGGGGTGCGCCTGTGGTCGAGTCGATGGCCGTCTGATGCTCCATCTCCGCATTGATTGCCGCGCCGGCGATGAGGATGATGACGGAGATCCATGTCCACATCATCAAGCCGACAACCGCGCCCAGCGACCCGTATGTGGCGTTGTAATTGGCAAAATGTTGCAGGTAAAATGAGAAGAGCCACGATGCGGCGACCAAAATCACGGTGGCGATCGAGGCTCCCCAGCTAAGCCATCGCCACTTCGCATGTTCTCGGCTCGGTCCGAAGCGGTAGAGCAGGGAAATGCCGGTCAGCATGGTGGCCATCAGGATCGGCCATCGAGACACCGCGACCAGCGTCTCTGTCCATGCATCGAGGTAGAAATAGCGCAACAGGGCCGGAACGACGCCCACCGTCAGCAACAGCACGATGCCGATCAGCAGGGCTCCGATCGTGAACAGGATCGACATCAGGTTGAGCGTGACGAAGCTGCGTTTTTCGCGCTCCTCATAGGCGATGTTCATCGCATCGAAGAGTGCCTTCATGCCGCTGTTGGCGCTCCACAGCGCGATGCCGAGGCCGATGAAGAAACCGGTGCCCAGGGCGCTCGGCTTCTGCCTGGCCAGGGCCTGCAACTGATCGCGAATAAGGTCGATTCCACCCGACGGCAGCAATCCGTTGAGATAGGCGACATGGTCTGCCACCGTGACGGGGTCCGCGACAAAACCATAGATCGAAATGAATGCCGCTAGCGCTGGAAACAGCGCCAGCAGCAGATAGAAGGTGGCGCCGGCCGCGATCAGCAGAACCCGGTCCTTGTTGAATTCTTCCCAGAGCCGCCAGAAGATGTCTTTCCAGCCGAGTCGCGGGATTTGTGATGGCCAATCCGCGTCGCGACCCCGGTCTGCTCGTCGCGACCTCCGGCTCGCCGTGCCATCTTCGCTCATCGATGCGGCGCGACTGGCTGCTTCTGCGTCGACCAACGAGGATCGCTCGCCTGTCGTGTGTGGGCTTCTTTTCGCCTTGGAAGCCACTGTGCGCCCCCTATTCAGCAACTCCATAACGCCGGGGCGGCGCACCTGTTCCGTGGCGCGTCTCACGTCGATGCGCAGCTGCGTTCCGCACAATTCCCGGTCGAAGATACAGGTGAAGCGTTGGTGCCGCTTAGGTGACTCGAACACCTGACCCCATCATTACGAATGATGTGCTCTACCAACTGAGCTAAAGCGGCCCGGGAAGCCAAGGCCTCCAAGATGGCTGGGTGATAGACTCAACCGGCTGCGAATTCAAGATGCGACTTGGCAAATCATGCGAGCGGCGTTCGCCCTCGTCGAAACCGGGTTTGCGTACTTTGAGTGCGGGAATTACCGGCATAATCCGATTTTGTTTGCCGGAATATCGCGAAGATGGACTTTGGACGGCCCGTCGAGGCAGAATGCGGCTGCCCGCCCGTTGATTGATTGGTCGCCTGCGGCTAACCATCACACAGGATTGGGCGATTTGCAGAGGGACCTCGCTTGGACGCGATCGAAAAAGCGATCCGGAACGCCTTGGAAAAGGGCAATGCCGAGGACCGCGCGTTCCGCGAGAGGGTCTACCGGTCGGCCTTTGCCGCGCTCGATCGTGCGCTCCAGGCCAATCCCAGCGTGACCGTGGAAGTGGCCATCAACCGCCGCAAGTCGATTCAGGCGAAGATAACCGAAATCGAATCCGAGTTCCTGCCGGCGGTGCCGGATGTCGCCCCGCAGGTCGACGCCCCGGCGGGCGAGCCCGCGGCTGGCACAGCGCCCGCGATCGAGACCGGCCAGGAGGCGCCGTCGCCCGCCGTCACCGTCGAAGGGCCAGCGCAGCCCGCATCCGACACGCCGCGCTCGCGCGTGCTGCCGGTCGTTCCCGACATCATGCCGGACGCTGCGCTCCCCGGTGCGCCGGCCATCGACATGTCCGCTCCCGCCCTGCCCGGTTCCGCGACCGAAGTGGCGCCCGACCGCGATGAGCGCCGCATTCGCGGACGCCGCCTGCCGCTGACCGCCATTTTCTTCACCGTGACCCTGCTTGCCGCGCTCGGCATCGGCCTGTTTTTCGCCAAGCAGACCGGCGTGTTCAAGACGGCGGCCCAGCTCGATACGGCGCCCCCGGAGGCACCGCCAACCGTCGAGGACGACGATTTCACGCCGGCCGACGGCGCCAACGCGCCGGCGAAGCCCGGTGCTGCCGACCAGTCGCACGACTGGATCAACGTCTTCTCGCCGACCGACCCGACGCATGTCGCCGCGCCGTCGGATGCCAAGGCCGCGGTCATGAAGGACGATACCGGACCGTTCCTGCGCATCCAGTCCGGCGCCTCCGGTTCGGCGATCGCCTTCGACGTCGGGCAGGGCGTGCTGGAGAAGCTCGCCGGCAAGCACGCCGTGTTCGACATCATCGCCCGCGCCGAGGACGGCAAGGACACGCAGATCTCCGTCGATTGCAATTTCGGCGAGCTCGGCGACTGCGGCCGCAAGCGCTACGCGGTCGGCCAGCAGCGCAACGAATATCTGTTCGACGTGCGGTTCCCCGACAAGCATCCGGGTTCGGCTGGAACCATCGCCATCAATTCCGATTTCGACAAGCAGGGCAAGGCGGTCGACATCTACGAGATCCGTGTCTCGATTGAACCGTGACGTCTGGCCCGCGACGGGAGCATGGCGGAATGACGACTTCGCAGACGAAAGATGCCAAACAGGTTCGCGAGCTGATCGAGCGGTGGGCAGAGGCTGTGCGCCGCAAGGACATGGAAGGAATTCTGCGCCATCATTCGCCGGACTTTGTCATGTTCGATGTGCCGCCGCCGCTTCAGTGCAGCGGTATCGAGGCCTATCGGGATACCTGGCCGCTGTTCTTCGGCGCCTCGCCTGAGCGGCCGGTCTTCGACATCGTCGATCTCAAAGTCACTGCCGGCGCCGATGTCGCTTTCGCGATTGCCCTGATGCGCTGTATCGTGGTGAAGAAGACCGAGTCCAGCGATCTTGATTTCCGCCTGACCATCTGTTTCCAGAAGATCGCCGGCCAGTGGACGTTCATGCATGAGCATCACTCCATTCCGGCCGTGGATTAGCTTTCCTGAAGTAGCGCCTGCAGCGTCTCAATGCGGTCGGCTTCATTGGCCGGCTTGTCCCAGCGCAGCCGTGAAATGCGGGGAAAGCGCATTGCGACGCCGGATTTGTGCCTTGTTGAGCGGTTGAGCCCCTCGAAGGCGACTTCCAGCACCAGCCCATTGTCGCGGTCCGCCCGCACCGAGCGCACCGGTCCGAAGCGCTCGACCGTGTTGTCGCGGACATATTTGTCGATCTGCTTCAGCTCTTCGTCGGTGAAGCCGAAATAGGCCTTGCCGACCGGCACCAGTTCCTCCTCGCCCTCGGCCCCGGACCAGACGCCGAACGTGTAGTCGGAGTAGAAGCTCGAGCGCTTGCCATGGCCGCGCTGGGCATACATCAGCACCGCGTCCACCGTGTGCGGATCGCGCTTCCACTTGAACCACGGGCCTTTCGGCCGGCCGGCGACATAGGGCGAGTCCCAACGCTTCAGCATCACGCCTTCGATGATCGGGTGCGGCGGAGCCCGGCGCAGGTCCTCAAGTGCCTGCCAGTCCGCGAAATCGACGAAGGGCGACAGATCGAAACGGCTCGGGTCGAGCGTCTTCACGAAGGCTTCGAGGCGGCCGCGCCGTTCCCGGAACGACAGTGCGCGCAAATCTTCCTCACCCATCTGCAGCACATCGTAGCAGCGCATGAAGGCAGGATATTGCTGCTGCATCTTCGGCGTCACCGTCTTGCGGTTCAGCCGCTGCTGCAGGTCGGAGAAGGTTCCCGTCGCCTCACGCGGGTCGCCGACCAGCAATTCGCCATCGAGTGCCGCGGAAAAATCCATCGCGTCGGCGAGATCGGGAAAGGCGCCGGAGACATCGTCGCCGGTGCGCGAATAGAGCCGGCGGATGCCGCCTTCCGCCACCGCCTGGACGCGGATGCCGTCCCATTTCCATTCGGCCGCATAATCCGCCGGATCGAGCTTTTCGAGATCGCCGTCGCCGACCGGGTTCGACAGCATCACCGGGCGGAACAGCGCCATCGCCGTGTTCCGCGGTTTGTCGGCCTTGCCTTCCAGCCAGGCGAACAGCGCGGTGTAAGGCGGCGACAGGCCGTGCCAGAGTTCCTCGATCTCGGCGACGTCGACCTTGCCGAAATCGGCCAGCGCCTGCTTGGCAAGACGCGCCGACACGCCGATGCGCAGGCCGCCGGTGACCAGCTTGATGATGGCGAAGCGCGACGAGATGCCGGCGCTGTCGAGCAGCCCCGCCAGTATCTTCGGTCCGTCGGAGCGGCTGGCCGCTTGCAGCTTGGCCACGACCTCGCCAAGCGTCGGCTCGCGGTTCGGGATGTGCCCCGGCGTTTGCGGCCAGACCAGCGACACGGTCTCGGCGAGATCGCCGACATAGTCATAGGAATAGCCGAACAGCACCGGGTCCATGCGTTCGGTGACCAGCGTGCGCAGCATTGCCGGCTTGACCGCCGCTATATTCAGGTCGCCTGTGATGGCGGCCAGCGCCAGGCCGCGATCCGGGTCCTCGACGCTGCGGAAATAATCGGTCAGTAAGGTCAGCTTGCCATTGCGCGATGGCATCAGCACCAGGCGGTCGAGAAGTTCGGCGAAGCGGTTCATGGCGTAATGAACCGCGCCAATCGGCGCGCGCAGCGTTCTGTCGCGCCCCCCTCTGTCCTGCCGGACATCTCCCCCTCTAGGGGGGAGATTAGCAGCTTCGCCGGCTGCGCCTTGTTTGCATCGCTGAAGATTGGCGAAAGCGGCGATGATAT
>NZ_JAFFIW010000168.1 GCF_018588885.1 Mesorhizobium sp. dw_380 | reverse complement strand
CCGGCGGTGCGCGAGGCGGTGGTGATCGCGCGCGAAGACACGCCTGGCGACAAGCGCCTGGTCGCCTATGTGGTGGCACGGGATGAAGCCGGTGATGATCTTGCGGCGGTGCTGCGGACGCATCTGAGCGATCTTGTGCCGGAGTACATGGTGCCGGCGGCTTATGTGGTGCTGGAAGCATTGCCACTGACGCCGAACGGCAAGCTGGACCGCAAGGCGCTGCCGGCGCCTGACGAGGAGGCCTATGCGCGGCAGGCGTA
>NZ_JAFFIW010000167.1 GCF_018588885.1 Mesorhizobium sp. dw_380 | reverse complement strand
ACCCGCTGAATACGTCAAGATTTGCGACGTCTATGGCGCTGGCTACTTCTACATCCCCGGCACCGAAACCTGCCTGCGCATCGGCGGCTATGTCCGTTACGACATCGGCGTCGGTGACCACGGCTCCAACGATGGCGTCAACAACGTTCCGGACCACATGAACGCCGGCGACAGCCACGACACCTACTACAAGCAGGCTCGCTTCACGCTGAAGACCTGGACCGGCCAGGAAACCGAACTCGGCACCTTGAAGACCTACACCGAAACCCG
>NZ_JAFFIW010000166.1 GCF_018588885.1 Mesorhizobium sp. dw_380 | reverse complement strand
ACGTTCTCCAGATCGAGGAACTTCGCGTTCAGATTGCGCCGGTGCGTTAGCAAAAGCCCCTTGCGGTAGCAGCTTTCCGCCTTAATGCAGGCCTCGCGAAACCAGCCCGTGTGCATCAAATGGGCAATGCCCAGCGCATCGGCCTTGTCGGTTACTGTGACGAGACGAACAGGATATAAAACTATTTGGCAGCAGCTGGTCGAGGAAAGCCTCACCGTCATGAAACCGATGAACGAAGAGCATCTGGCAGTTCTACGTAGGCACATGGTCGAGATGATTGCGATCCATGCCG
>NZ_JAFFIW010000165.1 GCF_018588885.1 Mesorhizobium sp. dw_380 | reverse complement strand
GGAAAAGCGAAGCCGCGCCAGTTGTGCGCACCTCGTTAGATGGTTTCAAGCTGGCTGAACCGAACCGGGATGAGTTTCCGAGTCTCAAGTTGCCCAGCAGCATCCTTGTCGATGATAGTCAGAAACTGAACTTCTTCAGACGCCAAAGGCAGAACAAGTCGCCCTCCTGGCTTGAGCTGATTCAGCAAAGCCGGCGGCGTCCGCTCAGCCGCCGCGCTAACCAGGATCTTGTCGAATGGGGCGTGCTCGGGCCAGCCGCGAGATCCGTCTCCGACACGAATGGCGACATTCGA
>NZ_JAFFIW010000164.1 GCF_018588885.1 Mesorhizobium sp. dw_380 | reverse complement strand
GTCAGATGGATGGTCAGCGTCGAAATCGAGGTGGCGCCGTGCTCGTCGGTGACGGTGTAGTTGGCGATGACGTCGGTGGTGGCGCCCTGGGCCAGGTGCTGGTAGGCGGCGTTGCCGGCGTCGAAGCTGTAGCCGCCGTCGGCGCCGATCGTCAGGCCGGCGACCGGGGCATTGAGGCTGTAGGTGAGGCTGGCGCCGTCATCGACATCGCTGTCGTTGGTGGCAACGCTGCCGGTGATGGTGCTGTCCTCGAGGCCGGAGTTGCTGTCGGCGACCGCAACCGGCGCGTCGTTGGTGCCG
>NZ_JAFFIW010000163.1 GCF_018588885.1 Mesorhizobium sp. dw_380 | reverse complement strand
GCATCTACCACGTACCCGGCCAAGAGCATTATTTGGAGACCATCATTCGACCCGAGTACGGCGAGCGCTGGTTCTGCTCCGAAGAAGAAGCGCTGGCGGCGGGCTGGCGAAAAGCGAGAAGGTAGAGGATTTGCTTAGGCCGAAGGTAATCGGGGGCGGTGTGCATCCCTCGCGCAACGCGGGGTCGCTTGGAAAATTTGAGGGTGGGATGGATTACTACATCTACGAGAATTGGCATCGCGATCGAGGACGAATCCATCGAGCCGAATGTGGCTTCTGCAACAGAGAGCAAGGGTCGCAGGCCGGACCAGGGGAT
>NZ_JAFFIW010000162.1 GCF_018588885.1 Mesorhizobium sp. dw_380 | reverse complement strand
CATCTACCACGTTCCCGGCCAAGAGCATTATTTGGAGATCATCATCCGACCAGAGGACGGCGAGCGCTGGTTCTGCTCCGAAGAAGAAGCGCTGGCGGCGGGGTGGCGAAAAGCGAGAAGGTCGAGGATTTGCATAGGCCGAAGGTAATTGGGGGGCGGTGTGCATCCCTCGCGCAACGCGGGGTCGCTCCGAAATTTTGAGGGTGGGATGGATTACTACATCTACGAGAATTGGCATCGCGACCGAGCACGAATCCATCGAGCCGAATGTGGCTTCTGCAACAGAGAGCAAGGGTCGCAGGCCGGACCAGGGGAC
>NZ_JAFFIW010000161.1 GCF_018588885.1 Mesorhizobium sp. dw_380 | reverse complement strand
AAAGGGTCTCGCCGACGAGACTAGAAAGCAGTTGAACAAGCGGGGCGTAACCGAAGCGATCTATGAGGCTTACGACCCCGGAAAGACGGATTATTCGGCTGAAATCGCTGCTCTGGAGGCAGCGGATATTGCCGTGTTGTACCTCGGCGGCCGCCATCACGCAGCCGCGCTCATGGCCAGTGCTGCACGCGACCGCGGATACTCGCTTCAACTCGTCTCAGGCGATACTTTGTCCACCGAGGAGTTTGGCCTCATCGCCGGCCCCGCGGCGGAGGGGACCCTCTTCACGTTCCCGGCGGACCCGAGGCGAAGCCCCAAAGCGGCCGCGGTCGTTGAA
>NZ_JAFFIW010000160.1 GCF_018588885.1 Mesorhizobium sp. dw_380 | reverse complement strand
GAAGGGTCTCGCCGACGAGACCAGGAAGCAGCTGAACAAGCGGGGCGTGACTGAGGCCGTCTACGACGCATACATTCCCGGGAAGGACGACTATTCGGCCGAGGTCGCTGCGTTGCAGACCGCCGGCGTCTCCGCCTTATATGTGGGTGGGTATCATGCCGAGGTTGCGCTGATAGCTCGCGCTGCACACGACAGTGGCTACACGGTTCAGCTCATATCCGGAGATGCTTTGGCGACCGAGGAATTTGCCCTCATCGCCGGCCCCGCGGCGGAGGGGACCCTCTTCACGTTCCCGGCGGACCCGAGGCGAAGCCCCAAAGCGGCCGCGGTCGTTGAG
>NZ_JAFFIW010000159.1 GCF_018588885.1 Mesorhizobium sp. dw_380 | reverse complement strand
GCGCGAGGGTCGTCCGCTTCTGCGATGCGCTGAGCACGGTGGCGGTAGCGAGTTGCCGGTCTTGCGCCACAACCCTGGATCAAACAGGCCGTATATTGCGAGCAACACTCCAACGGCCAGAAGGATCGAAAAGCCACTGAATGCATCGATCAGCAAGTAGCCAGCCATGAGTAACGCTATGATCGCTGACATCCCCCACAAAGGCATACAAAACTGACGTTCGACACCTAAACGGATCGAGCCGTACAGAAATACGACACAGGTCGAAATAGCGATAAGAAGGCTACTATAATGGGTCGGCCTACGATAGCTGATCTCGGCGCTCATATCATTGCGCT
>NZ_JAFFIW010000016.1 GCF_018588885.1 Mesorhizobium sp. dw_380 | reverse complement strand
CTGGGGCATGGACGGCATCCGCGAGGATTTCTGCTTCGACCAGCTGCCTGAGGATATGGATCATTTCGAACCGATCCTCGAAATGGGCGTCAACCGCATGCCGATGCTGGCCACCGCCGGCATCCATACCTTCTTCAACGGCCCCGAGAGTTTCACGCCCGATGACCGCTACTATCTCGGCGAAGCGCCGGAACTGTCTGGCTATTGGATGGCGACCGGCTACAATTCGATCGGCATCGTGTCCTCCGGCGGCGCCGGCATGGCATTGGCGCAGTGGATCAATGATGGCGAAGCGCCCTTCGACCTGTGGGAAGTCGACATCCGCCGCGCCCAGCCGTTCCAGAAGAACCGTCGCTATCTCAAGGAGCGCGTTTCGGAAACACTCGGCCTGCTCTATGCCGACCATTTCCCCTATCGCCAGATGGCGACATCGCGCAACATCAGGCGCTCGCCCTTGCACGAGCATCTGAAGGCGCGCGGCGCCGTCTTCGGCGAAGTCGCCGGCTGGGAGCGGGCCAACTGGTTCGCCCGTGAGGGACAAGAGCGCGAATACCGCTATTCCTGGAAGCGGCAAAACTGGTTCGACAACCAGCGCGAGGAACATCTGGCGGTCCGCAACAAGGTAGGCCTGTTCGACATGACCTCGTTCGGCAAGATCCGAGTCGAAGGCCGCGACGCCTGCGCGTTCCTGCAAAGGCTCTGCGCCAACGACATGGACGTGGCGCCCGGCAAGATCGCCTACACGCAGATGCTCAACCAGCGCGGCGGCATCGAAAGCGACCTCACCGTGTCCAGGCTGTCGGAAACCGCCTACTTCCTCGTCGTGCCTGGCGCCACGCTGCAGCGCGACCTCGCCTGGCTGCGCAAGCATCTGGCCGACGAATTCGTTGTCATCACGGATGTGACCGCAGCCGAAAGCGTGCTCTGCGTGATGGGCCCGGATGCGCGAAAACTGATCCAGAAAATCAGCCCGAACGATTTCTCCAACGAGAAAAATCCGTTCGGGACATTCCAGGAGATCGAGATCGGCATGGGCCTCGCCCGCGCCCACCGCGTCACCTATGTCGGCGAGCTCGGCTGGGAGCTCTATGTCTCGACCGACCAGGCCGCCCATGTCTTCGAGGCGATCGAGGAGGCCGGCGCCGATGTCGGCCTGAAACTCTGCGGCCTGCACACGCTGGATTCCTGCCGCATCGAAAAGGCTTTCCGCCATTTCGGCCATGACATCACCGATGAGGACAATGTGCTGGAAGCCGGCCTCGGTTTTGCCGTGAAAACGGCAAAGGGCGACTTCATTGGTCGCGACGCCGTGCTGAAGAAAAAGGAAGCCGGATTGAACCGCCGGCTGGTCCAGTTCCGCCTGAAGGACCCGCAGCCTCTGCTCTTCCACAACGAAGCGATCCTGCGCGATGGCAAGATCGTCGGCCCGATCACCTCAGGCAATTACGGCCACCATCTCGGCGGCGCGGTCGGGCTGGGCTACGTGCCCAGCCAGGGCGAGACCGAGGCGGATGTGCTGGCCTCATCCTACGAGATCGAAATCGCCGGCGAGCGTTTCGCGGCGGAGGCATCTCTGAAGCCGATGTATGACCCCAAGGCCGAGCGGACGAGGATGTAGCGCTTCTTCCTTCGCCCTGTTCACGGGGAGAAGGTGGCCCGAAGGGCCGGATGAGGGGCAGCGCCAGCACTCGAAGGTTCGCGCCGCCCCTCATCTGGCTGCCGCCATCTTCTCCCCGTGAACGGGGAGAAGGACGCTAATTGCTCAAAACCGCTCCAGCTTCGCTCTCACCTTCCCCAGAAACGCCGCTCTCGTTGCCGGCGTCGATGAATCCATCAGATAATGCGCCAGGAAAAATGTCCGGCAGCGCGTCGCGCACAGCGCGCGCATGCCGCGCAGCAGGGTTTTGCGTCCGGGCTGGCCGACGACGACGCTCCACCAGGTCGGCGCGCCGCAGGTGGTGATGACGCCGACCTTGGTCACATGCCGCATCAGCGATCTGATCCGCCCCTTGCCCGCCGGCAGCTTGAAGGCGACGTCCGTCGCCCAGACCCGGTCGAGCCAGCCCTTCAGCATCGCCGGCAGCCCGTACCACCACGTCGGATAGACGAACAGGATCGCCTCGGCCCAGCTGAGCAGCTCGAAATGCGGCTTCAGCGCTGGGTCTCGCGGCGCCTGGTCATTGTAGCTGCGCCGCTCGTCGCAGCCCATCACCGGATTGAAGTTCTCGGCGTAGAGGTCGAGCAGCCGCACCTGCCAGCCTCGTCGCGTCAGCACCTCAATGGCAGTGTCGCGAATGGCGGCACAAAAACTCTCCGGCACCGGATGGCAGTAGACCACGAGGACCCGCATCAGAACGCATCCATGCTCGCCGCAACCTTCGTCATGAAGGACTTCCGCGTTTGGTCAGTCGACAGGTTCATCGCGTAGTGCGCGAGATAGGTCACCGGCGCGCCCGGCTTTACAGTGGCGCGCAGCATGCGCTTGATCAGTTTGCGCGGCGGATCGCCCATCAGCATGGCGCGGAACCGGCTGCCGCCATAGGTGGTGACGGCCGCGACCTTGCGGATGTTGTGCAGCGACGGCTGCACCTTGCCGTCGACCAGCTTGAACGACACGCCGGGCAGGAAGACGCGATCGAAGAAGCCCTTCAGGATCGCCGGGAAGCCGTAGTTCCAGACCGGATAGGAAAGCACCAGCGCATCGGCCCGCACCAGGCGCTCGACATACGGCGCCGCCGGGTCCGCCGAGCCACGCTGGTTGTGATAGTCCAGCCTCTCCTGGTGAGTCAGCCTCGGATCGAAATTCTCGGTGTAGAGGTCGCAATCATCGACCGCATGGCCGGCCGTCGTCAGCCGCTCGACGATCACCCGGTGCAGGCCGGCATTGAAGCTGGTCTCGACCGGATGGGCGTAGAGGACGAGGATGTTCACAGCGGACTATCCCGGAGGTCGCCGCGAGGCACCCCCCTCTGCCCTGCCGGGCATCTCCCCCTCAAGGGGGGAGATTGGCCGTCACTACTGTTTTCGCCAAACACCAGCGCTGCAAGGTTTGCGACGCGTTGAAATTGTCGATCTCCCCCCTTGAGGGGGAGATGTCCGGCAGGACAGAGGGGGGCGTTCAAGCGCAAACCTTTCATCCCGTCCTCTGCAGTCCCTTGAACAAAAAAGTCCGGCCAGAACGGTAGTCATAATCCGGGTTTTCCCAGGCGATCATCTTGCCGGGATTGAGCAGGCCTTGCGGATCGGTCTCGCGCTTGAACGCGAGCTGCACCGCGTCCGTCTGCTTCATGCCGCCCTCTTCCAGCGTGTAGCGATGCGGGTTGAAGATCGGGCAGCCATTCTCCTCATGCAGACGGATGATCTCGTCGAGCCGCGCCTCGGTGGTGAACTTCACCAGCGGCAGGCCAAAACAGGTGATGTTGCCGTCCAGCCGCACGAATTCGAGATGCGAGAACACTTCGCCCGGAAACATCGCATCCATCTTCTCGACCAGCGCCAGCTGGTTGGGAAAGGGATAGAGCGACTGCAGATAGGTGATGTCGGGATCAACCCGCAATGCCCTGAGTGTCGTGTGGTTCCAGGCCAGCTCATAGGCCGGCGGCAGACCTTTTTTCTCCTCCAGCGTCGCTGTGGTGGCGTTGAAGATCACCTCCCCGCCCGCCCGGCGGGTGAAGGCGAGGAAAGCATCCAGCCCATGCTGCGCCACCATGACGACGCAGATGCTTTGCCCTTCCCTGAAAAACTTCTGGTGGCGCTTGAAATAGAGCTGCGGCACGGGTGCCGCGATCGGCGTGATCAGCTTGGTCAGGATGCCGTCCTGGCACGCCAGCGCATTGCCATAGCGCGCCGCGTCCATGAACTTGTCGAAGCCGACGATGACATCGACCCACTCATAGGCCGCGGTCAGCGGCATCTCGACTTCGGTGATGATGCCGTTGGTACCATAGGCGTGGGTCACCTTGTGCAAATCCTCGCCGGTGAGTTCGAGCGCCTTCGGCTCGGCTTCCATGGTCACCACGCGCAGACGCAGCACATTGCCGAAATCGCGCAATCCGCCGAAATTGATCGAGCCGACACCGCCCGAACCGCCGGCGATGAAGCCGCCGATCGAAGCGGTGTTGTAGGTGGAGGGCGAGAGCCGCAATTCCTGGCCGGAATGCGCCCGCGTTGCCCTGTCGATGTCGGCCAGGACCGCGCCCGGTCCCGTCACCACGCGCCCCGGCGCGATCGACTTGATCTCGTTCATCTCGGCAAGGTTGAGCACCACGCCGCCAGACAGCGGCATCGCCTGGCCGTAATTGCCTGTGCCGCTGCCGCGCGGCGTCACCGGAATGCCATGCCGATGGCACGCGGCGAGAACGCGCATCACGTCGGCTTCGGTCTTCGGCGTCACGATCAGGTCGCCGGTGACATGGTCGAGCTGCTGTTTCAGCACCGGGCTGTACCAGTAGAAGTCGCGGCTCTTCTGTTGGACGATCGCCGGATTGTCGTCGAGTTTTATCCCGTCGAGATCGCGTTTCAGCGCGGCGATATCCATCATTCCACCATCAGCCCGTCGAGTTCGGCATAATCGGGCAATTGCCGGTCGATCGCCCGCCCGGCGCGCACGACAATGCGATCCGATTCGGGCCGCGACAGCAATTCCGTCCAGCTCCGACCTTTGAACAGAATGAAGTCGGCATCACCGCCGGCGGCAAGCGTGCCGAAGCCGTCGAGCCGCATCACCTTGGCCGGCGTCGCGGTGACCGTCCGCGGCCAGTCCGCGACCGGATGATCGAAATGCAGGATGCGCGTCGCCATGCGGTAGACCTCCAGCATGTCGAGATCGCCATAGGCATAGAAGGGATCGCGCGTGTTGTCGGACGCGACCGCGACCGGAATGCCCCTCGCCTTCATCTCATGCAGTAGCGTCACGCCTCGCCAGCGCGGCGTGACGGCGTCGCCGCGCCGATCCTGCAGATAGAGATTGCACATCGGCAGCGACACCACCGCCAGTCCGGCCTTCGCCACCTTGTCCAGCGTGTCGAGCACCTCGAGATCGGGCTGCCGCGCCAGCGAGCAGCAATGGCCGACAAGGATCTTGCCCTCGAAGCCGTTCCAGAGTGCGGCCTCGGCAATCTTCTTCAGCGATATCGCGGAAACATCGTCGGTCTCGTCGGCGTGGAAATCGAGATCGAGGCCATGCTTGATCGCTTGCGCGAAGACCTGGTCGAGCAGTTCTTCCAGGTCCGGCACCATATAGGTGACGACGCCGAGCACGCCCTTGGCCGCGGCAACCCTTTTCGCCAGCCGGTCGAACCATTTTTTGTCGCGCACGCCCTCGATGCCGAGCAGGCAGGCGCCCTGCAATTCGATGCGGCCGCGCCATGTCTCGCGCATCGCCTCGAACACCGGCCAGGAGATTTCCTCCTGCGGAGCGACGCTGTCGATATGGGTGCGCAGCGCCCTGGTGCCATGCGCGTAGGCCGAGCGCAGCGAGAAATCCATGCGCCGCGCCACATCCTCGGCACTCCAGCGCAGAGCGCGGTCGGCGCCGGTGGCGTTCAACGCGCCCATGAAACTGCCATCGGGATTGGGTTTTCGCGGCCAGATGTGGCCCTTGTCGATATGCGTGTGGCAGTCGACGAAGCACGGCAGGATTATGCGGCCGCCAAGATCGATGGCATCGGCGGGTGCCTTCGATCCGCCATGTGCGGCGATGCTGGAAATCTTGCCGTCGGCAATAGCAATGTCGGCGAGCGCGAACCCGTCAGCATCGAAGGTCGCGGAAAGATCTTGCGTGATGGATTGATGAACACGCGCGTTGGCAAGGTGGTAAGAGCTGGCGGCTGGTATCAAGGCTACCGCTCCTGCTTCAGCGCGCTTTCGTGCCAGCGCCGCAAAATAAGATGCGAAATCAGCGACAGCACGAGGAAGATCAGGATGCCGGTCAGTGAGATCAGGAACAGTGCCGCGAACAGCCGCGGCGCGTTGAGCCGGTAGCCGGCCTCGATGATGCGCGAGGCGAGGCCCGACGACTGTCCGGTGGTACCGGCGACGAACTCGGCCACCACGGCGCCGATCAGCGACAGGCCGCCGGCGATCTTCAATCCGCCGAGGAAATACGGCATCGCCGCCGGTAGCCGCAGGTACCGCAGCTGCTGCCAGCGCGTCGCGCCGTTGAGCTTGAACAGGTCGCGCAGATTGCGGTCGACGGAGTTGAGGCCGAGCGTCGTGTTGGACAGGATCGGAAAGAAGGCGACGATCCAGGCGCAGAGCAGAAGCTTGGTCGTCTGGTTGTCGACATAGATGTTGATCAGCGGAAAGATCGCCACGATCGGCGTCACCTGCAGCACGATGGCGAACGGGAAGAACGACATTTCCACCCATTTCGATTGCGCGAACAGCACCGCAAGCCCGACACCGCCTATTACCGCCAGAACGAGGCTGAGGAAGGTGATGCGCAAGGTGACCAGCAGCGCGGAAAACAGCAGACCGGCATCGTTGTAGAGCGTGGACAGCACCACGCCGGGGCGCGGCAGGATGTATTGCGGGATAGCGTTCCAGACGCAGATGCGGTCCCACAGCCAGATCGCCAGGATCATGATCGCCAAGGGCAGAACCCAGCGGCCGATCCGCTCGAACCGCTCCTGGCGCACTCGGCGCGCTTCCTCGGGGTCGAGCTTGAGCTCGTCAATGGCCGTCATGATGCGCGCCTGCTGTTGAATTGATGGCGTTGACCAGCACGTCGGAGGCCTGCCGGCACAGCGCCGCGTAGTCCGGCGAGGTGCGAAAAGCCTCGTCGCGCGGATAGGAGGCCTTGATGGCGAGTTCATCGAACACCCTTCCCGGCCGCGCCGCCATGACGACGACGCGGTTGGAAAGGAACACGCTCTCAAAGACGCTGTGGGTGACGAAGACGACGGTGAAGCGTTCGTCCTGCCACAATTCCAGCAGATCGTCGTTGAGCTTGAAGCGTGTGATCTCGTCGAGCGCGGCGAACGGCTCGTCCATCAAAAGCACGCGCGGCTTGGTCACCATGGCCCGCGCGATCGAGACGCGCATCTTCATGCCGCCCGAAAGCTCGCGCGGCACCGCGTGCTCGAAGCCGGTCAGGTGCACCCGCGCCAGCATCTCCGTTATCGCCGGTGCCGCCTTGGCGCGGGAAATGCCTTTTAGCCGCAGCGGCAGCCAGACATTGTCGAAAACACTGGCCCAGGGCAGCAGGGTCGGCTCCTGGAAGACGAAGCCGATGTTGGCGCGGTCGAGCGAACCGCCGCCGCGCCAGTCGAGCACGCCGGATGTCGGCGTCGACAGGCCGGCGATCAGCCGCAGCGCCGTCGACTTGCCGCAGCCGGACGGCCCGAGCAGACTGAGGAAATCGCCCTCCCGGATCGTCAGGTCGACATCGCTCAACGCCGTCACGCCATTGGAAAAGACCTTGCCGACGCCGCGCAGCGCCAGCAAGGTCGGAGCGACGTCCAAGGCCGGCGCTTGCGCCACCTTTTCCCTTATCATCGCTGGGACCGGCCTATTTCTTCAGCTCGAGCCCGACGCCCTTGTTGACGAAGGCCAGCGTGTAGGCCTTCGTGATGTCGATGCCCGCGGGCGTAACCTTGGCCTTGACCATCTTGTCGTAAAAACTCTTGATCCGCGCGTCGGTCATCGCGCCGACGCCGAGCTTCTCGGTATCGCCGGAATCGGCCAGACCGAACTTCTTCATCTGGTCGATCGAGAAGGCGATCTGCTCGTCGCTCATGTCAGGATTGTCTTTCTTGATCATGTCGTTGGCGGCCTTGTTGTCGCCGTAGAGATATTTGTACCAGCCCTTTGCCGAGCCGTCGACGAAGCACTGGACCACCTCCGGCTTCTTGTCGATCGTGTCCTGCATCACCTCGATTGTCGTCGAATAGGTATCCCAGCCATAGTCGGCGAGCAGGAACTGGTTCGGCACGAAGCCGCCTTCCTTTTTGACCGCGAACGGCTCGGAAGTGACGTAGCCCTGCTGGATCGACTTCTTGTTGGCCAGGAACGGAGCGGTGTTGTAGGTGTAGGGCGCGCGCTTGGCGGCGTCGAAGCCGAGCTCGATGACCATCCACTGGAAGAAGGTCTGCGCACCCTCATCGCCCAATATGTACTGCTCTGCGTTCTTCAAATCCTCCCACTTGTCCAGCCCCTCGCCGGGATGGGACATGATGACCTGGGGGTCCTTCTGGAAATCGGCTGCCACCACGCGCATCGGAATGCCTTGCTGGACGGCATCGAAGGCCGACAGCAGATTGCCGCCCATGTAGAAATCGATCTTGCCGGCCAGCAGCATCGGCCGGCCGCTGACCTGCGGGCCGCCCTGCATGATGGTGACGTCGAGGCCGCAGGCGGCATAGGTGCCGTCCGCCACGGCCTGGTAATAGCCGCCATGTTCCGGCTCGGCCAACCAATTGGTGCCGAAGGTGACTTTTTCATTCGCCGCGGCCCCGAGCGTGCTGGCAGCAAGCAAGGCCACCACCGCCACCGAGATCTTCTGTTTTGCGTACATCGACACCACCCTTTGTTTGCTCCGGCACGCCACGCGCCAGGCTCGACACCAAAGATTTAAGAAGCAAGACACATGCCACCGGCGCCTCGCGCCGGGACCCGCCCGCCTGCACCACAGCCATCTGCGAAAGCCGGAAAGGTCGTGCTGCACCGGAGGCATCGTGCCTATTTTTTGAACGCCTGTCCACAATCGCACCTGCAACATGCACCGCCATCTTGAAGCCGTAACGCATCCCGCCTTAGGCTGACGGTATCCAGGAGATTGCCATGTTCAAGTTCCTCACCCCCAAGTCGATCAAGCCGCCCTTTGCTCGCTATAGCCACGGTGTCGAGGTGCCGGCCGGCAAGCGGCTGGTGTTGTGCTCGGGCCAGGTCGCCATCACGGCGGACGACCAGATTCCCGAAGGCGCCGGCGCCCAGGCCGAGCTCTGCTTCCGCAACATCGCCGCGATCCTTGGCGAGGCCGGCTTGGGGCTCCAGGACATCGTACGCATCAACGCCTACGTCACCGACCGCGCGCATCTGCGGCCCTATATGGATGTCCGCGACCGGCTGTTTTCGAGCCCGGCGCCGGCCTCGACGCTGATGATCGTGTCGGGCTTTGCCCGGCCCGAATTCAAGGTCGAGGTCGAGGCGATCGCGGCCGGGTGATCGACAGACATCCTTTGTCGCGCTACGTCTGGCTTATCCATCAGAGAGGCATGGCATGACTGTTGGCAAAAAACGCGTCTGGTGGGGTGACTACCGGACAACCGAATATGCTTCGATCGACCCGGAGGCGACGATTGCCGTGCTGCCGGTGGCCGCGATCGAGCAGCACGGGCCGCATCTGCCGGTCTCGACCGACACTTCGATCATGACCGGCATGCTCGACACGGTCATTTCGCGCCTGCCCGACGATCTCGACATCCGCATCCTGCCGGTCCAGGCGGTCGGCAAGTCGAACGAGCACCTGCACGCGCCGGGCACGCTCACTTTGCCGGCAACGACGCTGATCGAGGCCTGGACCGAGCTTGGCCTGTCGATCGCGCGCGCCGGGGTGCGCAAGCTGATCGTCGTCAACTCGCATGGCGGCAATGAGGAGATCATGGGCATCATCACGCGCGAATTGCGCGTGCGCGAAAGGATGCTGGCGGTGAAGACAAGCTGGCAGCGCTTTGGCCGCCCGGCCGGCATGTACACCGAACTCGAGGACCGTCACGGCATCCATGGCGGCGATGTCGAGACGTCGCTGATGCTGCATTTCCGACCGGATCTCGTCGACATGGGCAAGGCCGACAATTTCGTTTCCAACGTCGCCAAGGCCGAGAAGGAATTTTCGCTGCTGCGCCACACCGGCACCCATGCTTTCGCCTGGATCGCTGGGGATCTCAATCCGAACGGGGTAGTCGGCGACGCCAGCATCGCGACATCGGAGAAAGGCCGGCTGACCGCGGAACATCAAGCTGATGGCTTCATCAGCCTGCTGCGGGATGTGCGCAAGGCAAAGCTCGCCGATTGGCTGAAGTAGCTAGATATCGACTTTGAGGGCAAAGGGCGTGCCTTCAAAGGCATCCGCACCGCGCCCGATCGATTCGATTGCTTCGATCATGCGGCCGTTGCGGTCAAGCAGCGCGTCGGCCACGGCAATCAGCCGCGGATTGGGTGTCGCCGAGGGTGACAGTGCGCGCAGCGTTTGAGCCAACTCAAGCTCGTCGCGTTTCGGCGCCAGCGCGGCGGCGATGATATAGGCGGAGGCGGTCGAGCGGCTGATGCCGGCATAGCAATGCACGACCATCGGCCTTATCAGGTCCCACCGGCGCCCGAAGTCGAGCAGGTTACGGACGTGCTCCTCGCCCGGCATGGTCATGCCCTCCTGTGCCACCGTGATGTCGTGCATGACCAGGTGCAGGTGGTTTTCGCTCGATATCGAGGCCGGGCGCGCCACCTCGGTTCCGGCGGCGAGCAGCGACAGCATGCGGTCGGCACCGGTCCTGGCCACCGTTTCCTCGACCTTCGCCAGTGAGCAGACATGGATCATCATCGCGCCATCTCCCTGGTGCCATCGTCGCGCCGCGAAGCCCAGCCGGCAAGAGCGGATTCGAGCCGCTTCCACTCATTCTCGCTCCCCGGCAGGCCGGCGCGCAAGACAGCCGGCCGGTCGGCGAAGTGGCGAAGCAGGATGCCGCCCTCGCCAAGTGCTGAAAACAGGCAGGCGGCATCCGGCAAGCTGAGATAGCGGAACAATGCTGTGCCGCCCGCGACCGGCACGCCGAAGCGGCCGAACAGGGCATCAAGCCGCACCGAAGCATTCGCCAGCGACGCCCGCATGTCGTCCTGCCAGCGGATATCGGCAAGCGCGCGAATGCCGTATTCCAGCGCCGGACCAGCGACAGCCCATGGGCCGAATTGCGCCTCCAGACGTTCGATCGTCGGCGTATCGGAAAGCGCGAATCCAAGCCGCACCCCGGCCAGACCAAAGAACTTGCCGAACGAGCGCAGCACCACGATGCCGCCCTGCCCGACATCACCGGCGAGGCTGTGCTCGCGCGGGCTGACATCCATGAACGCCTCGTCGACGACCAGCAGCCCGCCCTTGGCACGCAGTTTTGCGGCCAGCGCCAGCAACCGGTCGCGCTCAATGATGCGGCCATCCGGGTTGTTCGGGTTGACGATGATGGCAAGATCGGCTTCGACCAGCGCGGCGAAATCATTGACTTCGCTCACGGCATGCCCGGCGATCGCTGCCGCCCGCGCGTGTTCGGCATAGGTCGGCCCCAGCACCAATACCTTGCCGGGCCTTGCAAGCGATGCCACGCACGGCAGCAGGATCTGCGTGCCGGGCGCCGCGACGACGTTGGCGGACGACGGCGCACCATAGGTTCTGGCCGCGATCTCTGTCAGCTCACGAGCCCGCCCGGCTTCCGGCAATCGCGACAGCGAGGTGGCGGGCAGGTCGAAAAGCGGATAGGAGTGCGGATTGATGCCGGTCGAGAGGTCGACGAAAGGCAGCGGGGCGTCGGGGAAAAGCGCCCTCGCCCGGCCAAGACTTCCACCATGGTCCACCGCTCCTTCAAGAAGCTTCATGTCAGTCCTTATCGCTTTCCTGTCACTGGCCGTCGAATTCGCCCTCGGTTACCCCGACTGGCTGTTTCGCGCCATCGGCCATCCCGTGACCTGGTTTGGCAGGCTGATATCCTTTCTCGATTTGAGGCTCAACCACGCCACTGATCCCGACGCGCTGCGTCGCCAGCGGGGTGTCCAGGCGCTTTTGGTCATCGTGCTGGTGCCGACGGTGATCGGTCTCTGTCTACAGATCCTTCTCCTCTGGTTCGTTCCCCTGGGGCTGATCATCGCCGCCCTTCTGGCAACATCGTTCCTGTCGCAGAAGAGCCTTTACGAGCATGTCGAGGCCGTGGCCGACGCGCTCGACTCAGGCGGCCTCGCCATGGGCCGCGTCGCCGTCTCGCGCATCGTCGGCCGCGACCCCGAAACGCTGGACAGGGCCGCTGTCTGCCGCGCCGCAATCGAGAGCCTGGCCGAGAATTTTTCCGACGGCATCGTCGCCCCAGCCTTCTGGACGGGCGTCGGCGGGCTCGCCGGCGGCGCCGCCTACAAGGCCGTCAACACCGCCGATTCGATGATCGGCCACCGCACCCCGCGCCATGAAGCTTTCGGCTGGGCGGCGGCGCGCTTCGACGACTGGATCAACCTGCCGGCGTCGCGGCTGACCGCACTGCTGATCGTGCTGGCGGCTTTCCTGGTCAAGGGAGCCGACCCGCACAATGGCTGGCAAGCAGTGCGGCGCGACGCGAAAAAACACCGCTCGCCCAATGCCGGCTGGCCGGAAGCGGCGATGGCCGGCGCGCTCGGCCTGGCCCTCGCCGGACCGCGCAGCTATGGCGGCGTGCTGGTCGACGACGTCTTCATGGGCGAAGGCGGCCGCCGCGAAGCCGATAGTCTCGACATCAGGCGGGCGCTGAAACTCTACCGCGTCGCCGATTATCTGCTGATCGGCTTGTTCGGGGTGATTTCGGTGGTCGTCGTTCTGGCGTGAACGTTCCTCACCCTCCCCCTTGTGGGGAGGGTAGGCTCTTAGAACTCGATCCCCTGCTGCGCTTTCACGCCGGCCGAGAAATGGTGCTTGGTCACGCCCATCTCGGTGACCAGATCGGCCGCCTCGACCAGCGCCGGCTTGGCGTTGCGGCCGGTGACGACGACATGCAGACCCTCGCGACGAGCCTTCAGCGCGCCAACCACTCTGTCGAGATCAAGATAGTCGTAGCGCAGCGCGATATTGAGTTCGTCAAGCACGACAAGGCTGATCGATGGGTCGGCCATCAGTTCGAGCGCCTTGGCCCAGGCAGCCTCGGCCGCGGCGATGTCGCGCTTCAAATCCTGGGTCTCCCAGGTGAAGCCTTCACCCATTGCGTGCCAGACGACGCGATCGCCAAAGGCAGCAAACGCATCCTTCTCGCCGGTGTGCCATTTGCCCTTGATGAACTGGACGACGCCGACGCGCTTGCCATAGCCGAGCATGCGCAGCGCCAAACCGAAAGCGGCTGTCGTCTTGCCCTTGCCTGGGCCGGTGTTGACGATCAGAAGGCCTTTCTCAACCGTCTTGCTTGCCACCTCGGCGTCTTGAACCGCCTTGCGCTTGGCCATCTTGGCGCGATGGCGTTCTTCGTTCTTGCCGTCGATCTCGGTCATCTCATTTCACCTTGAGCGGCAGCCCGGCCACCATCAAAAGCACCGTGTCGGCAATCGCCGCGACCTGCTGGTTGAGCCGGCCGGCGGCATCGCGGAAGCGGCGCGCCAGGGCGTTGTCCGGCACGATGCCTTGCCCGACCTCGTTGGACACGACGAACCAGGGGCCACTTGGCCGCGACAGCACATCAGCCAGTCGCCGGCATTCCTGCTCAAGATCGTGGTCGGCCAGCATGTGATTGGTCAGCCACAGCGTCAGGCAATCGACAAGCACCGGCTGATTGTCGGGCAAAGCCTCGAGCGCGTCGGCGAGGTCGAGCGGCGCATCGATGGTCGACCAGCCCTCGCCGCGCCGCGTCCGGTGCAGCGCGATGCGCTCACGCATCTCTTCGTCATAGGCTTCAGCCGTGGCGATATAGGTCCATGGCGAGGGCAATGCCGTCGCCAGGGCTTCGGCGTGCGCGCTCTTGCCGGAGCGCGCGCCACCAATGATGAAAGTCAGCTCGCCGTGATCAGGCAAAGCTGTCGCGCAGGCTTCTCGCCGCGCCGGTGAAGCGTCCGCGCACCACGGCGACGGCCGCGCCGAGCACCAACCAGAACACCAGACGGGTGAGCGTCGAGGCCACGACGAACTGGTGATGCAAGCCCTCGGGGATTCGCGTCTCGAAACTGGCCGGCTGCGGCGCACCGACGACATGCGGCGCGACGATCAATGCCACACCGAGGATCGCCAGCGGCAGTGACTTGCGGAAGGCAAGCAGCCCAAGGCCGATGGCAGTCGCCGCCACTGTCGAAATCCACCAGATCTGGCGCTGGAAGAGATCTGAGTCAGGCATTGCCGGCAGTTTTGGCGGCAGGCCGAGGCCAGGCGCCAGGGTGAACACGGCGAAGCCGGCGAGGCCCCAGAAGATGCCCTGGCGCCAGTTGCCGATGCCACCGGCGAACTCCGAGACCGCAACCAGAATCAGCGCAAAGCCGATGCCGCTGACGATATTGGCAAGGACGTTGAAGGCGAAGCGCTCGAGACCGTCGGCCGGTGCCCAACCTTCGTCCTCCGCATGAGTGGCCACTTCGACCGGCACCGGTGAGGCGGTGCTCATTGCGCTGGTATCGACCGGCGTCACGGCGTGGTCATGATGATGGCCGCCGCTGGCCTTTTCATAAACTTCTGCCTGGAGAATTAGTGGATCGGTGGCATAGGCTTGCATGCAGGCGAGAACGACGCCGGCCACGAGCCCTGCGATCGCCGCGATGAACACGACGTTGCGAAACAGGTTCATGATGTCAGATCCTCGTCAGTGGCAGGGAAACGCCATCGAATGACGGTAATCGTGGGCGGCATTGTGGACCGCATCGATATGCGAGAAGCCGACAAAGCCGACGACGAAAATGCCGAGCAGCGCCGCGAGCGCAAGCTGCATGAGGCGCGACTGCGAGGAAACGGAGGCGCCGAGGGAGACGGAAGCGGTGTTCATGTCTTGTCCTTTCACCCTCCACCCGAGGGCATCGAAGTCAGTTTCCTGTCGCCGGCAGGTCTCCTGGCTCGCGGATCAGCGCCCTTCTCCACCTTCCCGAAGAAGAATCTTCAGTGGCATATGGAGAGGACTACCGCACACAGTTGCGGGGGCAGCCACGGCATTGGGCAAGAAACGAGCCCGCACCGCATTCCCTCTTGGCTCCAAAACGGAACCGACGACAGCGCGACTATACGGAAAATCACGACACGCGGCAAACCAAATTCCGCCGGCAACCAGCGCGATTGCGCCATGCCGACAACATCAGCCGTGCTCGGCACGACAATTGACAATCATGCTGGCCTGATGTCGGCTGGCGGCCTCACAGGAGGCCAGCCATGCAGCCCCCAGTCATGCAACCCGGTGCCGGCGAGCGCGCGCCCTACAACGGCCTCACCCGGGCCGAACCCACGCTGCCCTCCTCGGCCTATTGGGACGCGGCGGCCTATCAACGCGATCTCGACGCCATCTGGTACCGGAACTGGCTGCTCGTCTGCCGCGAGGTCGACCTCGCCCAGCCGCTGGCTTTCCGCCGATTCCGCATCGGCACGCAGGACATCCTCGTGCTTCGCGACGAAACCGGCGAGTTGCGCGCCTTCCACAACACCTGCCGGCATCGCGGCTCGCAGCTTTGCCAGGAAAGCGAAGGCCGGCTGAAGGCACGGCAGATCACCTGCCCTTATCATGCCTGGTCCTATTCGCTGCGCGGCGACCTCATGCGCGTGCCGTCGAAATCGCTGCCTGACGGTTTCGACAAGGCCGACCACCCGCTTTATCGCGTCGCACTCTCGGTGTGGCGCGGCTTCGTTTTCATCAATCTGCAGGAGGATGCGGCCGGCTCCGCACAGGCATCCTTCGATCCGGCCTCCGGCAATCTCGGCAACTGGCCGCTGGAATCGCTGGTATCAGGCCATGTGCTGCGCAAGGTGATGAACTGCAACTGGAAGATTTTCTGGGAAAACTTCAACGAGTGCCTGCACTGCCCGGGCGTTCACAAGGACCTGTCGCGGCTGGTGCCGATCTATGGCCGCGGCCTGATGAGCCGCCATGACGATCCCGAATGGACCCGCCACGCCGACAACGACGCGCCGGAGTTTTCCGGAGGCCTGCGCGCAGGGGCCGAAACATGGTCGCGCGATGGGCAAACGCACGGGCCGGTCTTCTCGGGGTTGACGCCAGCCGAACGCGCCGCCGGCCAGACCTACGCCATCAGCCTGCCCTCGATGTTTATCGTCGGTCATGTCGACTATGTCAGGTCGGTGCGGCTGGTTCCGCTCGGTCCCGAACAAACGGAGCTTGTCGCGGAATGGCTGTTCGCGCCCGAGGCGCTGGCCGAGACCGACATCGACAACATCGTCGGCTTTGGTCGCCAGGTGCTGGAGGAGGACGCAGCGATCTGCGAGATCAACCAGAAAGGCCTGCGCTCGATGCGCCACCAAGCCGGCGTACTGATGCCCGAGGAATATGACGTGCACCGCTTCCACAACTGGGTGCGCGAGCGCCACGCAGCGCTTTCGCCGTAATCCTCACAACGACTTGGGCAGGTATCGCCAGGTCACGAAGCCGCAAACCGCGGCCAGTAGGCCGAGCGTGACGAACACCGAGCCCAGTCCGAAGAAGATCAGCACCACCGAATAGACCAGCGGCGGCGTCAGCTCGGAAAAATCGAGATAGGTGCGATAGACCGCCGCCATCTGCGCCCGTTCGTAGGAGCGTACCGAGCGCATGAAGGCGGTCGAGCCCAATGCGTCGAGCGCAATGGTGAAGAAGGCGCCGCACAGCAGGAAGGCGCCGGTGATCAGCGGCACGGTTTCGCCGACCGTGCCTGCGGCGAGAAGCGTGGCCGACATGGCGAAATAGGCAAATGTCATGGTTCGCCTCCCGCCAAACCGTTTTCCCGCCTTGCCCCAGAAGATGGCCATGAACAAAAGCGCGTTGCCGGCCGAAACCAGCAGGCCGCCGGCCAGCTTGCCTTCGCCGGTGATCACCATGAACAGCGGCCCATAGACGAAGAATGTGGTCCAGAAGCAGGAGCGGCCGAAGGCGATCAGCCAGGCCAGTCTCAGCCTCGGCTGTGCGATGAAGCGGCCGATATTGGCGAGCGGATTGGCCGGCCGCGTCTTGCCGGGCCGGATCAGCGCGTTGTCGCCAAGCCGATAGGTCCAGAACAGCGCCAGCAAGGCCACGGCAAACACCGCCACCGCGCCATGCGCGGCATAGATGCCGAAGCGCGTGTAAAGAAAGATGCCGAGTGTCGGCCCGCCGGTCCAGGCGAACATCGACCACGCCATGCGCAGCGATTCGGCCTGCATGAAGTCGGTCTTGCGGATGTGGTCCATGATGTAGAGGTTGAGCGTGATCGACAGCGCGCTGGCGCCCATGACACGGCACAGCATGCCCGCCAATTGCCCGGCAAGCGTGTGGGTGACGAAGAACAGCGAGCCGATGGCGAGCAGGCAGGCCCCCGCGGTGTAGACCCAGCGCCGGGCAAAGCGGCGGATCAGCATCGGCATAAACAAGGTCACCGACAGGCCGAGCAGCGCCACAATCGTGTAGAGGATCGAGACGATCTGCTCGTTGTGGAGGATCTCGTAGGCCTGGATAGGGATGACGCTCGACACCGTGGCGCGGGCAAAGGATTCGACCGCGTAGAGCGAGGCGAAGGTGCGCGCATCCGCGGCCTTGAGGGCCGGGAGCCAGATCGGATGGCGCACATGGGTGGACATTGCTTCCCCAAACCAGAATCGTAACGGCAAATCTGCCGTGGTGATTTCTGGCCCGATAAGAGGAAACCGACGTGTACCCGGCAAAAAGCGAAGCCGGTCAAAGGCTTTCCGGCACTGGCCTAAAGCGGCGCGCGATGCAGGCTCCGCCACATCGCCGATAGGGGGCTCGCGGCCTTCTTCTGTCCGGTGCAACCGTGATAGTCCTCAAGCGGGGCTGAATCAGATCGCGAGACCATGAGCATCCATACGCCGACCGCACCCATCCCGGAGCCACCAAAGCGCATCGTCACCATCGACATCGTGCGCGGCATCGCGCTGCTGGCCATGGCGAGCTACCATTTCACCTGGGATCTGGAGTTCTTCGGCTATACCGATCCCGGCCTCACCGCCTTCGGCTGGTGGAAGATCTACGCGCGCTGCATCGCCTCGACCTTCCTGTTCCTGGTCGGCGTCAGCCTGTACCTCGCCCATGGGCAAAAAATCCGCTGGAACGGCTTCTGGAGGCGGTTCGCTATGGTCGCCGGGGCGGCGATCGCGATTTCGGTCGTCACCCGCATCGCGACGCCGGATGGCTTCATCTTCTTCGGCATCCTGCATGAGATCGCGCTTGCCAGCCTGCTCGGCCTCGCCTTCCTGCGCTTGCCGGCATTGCTGACGCTTGTCGTTGCCGCGCTTATCATCGCGGCGCCCGTCTATCTGCGCTTCGAGGCGTTGGACCATCCCTGGCTGTGGTGGATCGGCCTGTCGGCGGTCAATCCGCGCTCCAACGACTACGTGCCGCTGTTTCCATGGTTCGGCGCGGTGCTTCTCGGCATCGGGGTGGCGAAATTCGCTACCGCCTCCGGCATACGGGCGCGCCTGGCGAGCCTCGCGCCCGGCCGATGGGCTAATCCGCTGGTCTTCATCGGCCGGCACAGCCTCGCCTTCTATCTGATCCACCAGCCGCTGCTGATCGGCTGCGTCTGGCTGTTTTCGCAAGTTATGCCGGCCCAGGTCGAAACCCCGCAGGTGAATTTCCTGAAAACCTGCCAGCGCTCGTGCGAGCAGACGCGCAACGCAACCTTCTGCACGAGCTATTGCGGCTGCATGCTCGATACGCTCCAGGGCGAAGCTTCTCTTGATCGGCTCTACAACAACGACCAGACTGCGGATTGGAGGGCGCATCTGTCCGATCTTGCCGGCATGTGCACCGCCAAGACCGAGGACAAGATGACGGAGGGAGGGACGCAATGACTGACAGCCAACCGAAGCCTGGGGTTATCCCGTGGCCGCCACTGATCTATATCGCCGCCATCGCCATCAGCATCGCGCTTGGTCTGCTGTATCCGCTACCCTGGATAGGCGACCTTCTGGGCGACATCCTGTTCGCCGCCGGCTGGGTGGCGCTGTTCGGCGTCGTGGCACTCTGGTTCACCGCGATCCGCACCATGATGCGGGCCAGGACAACGCTCAATCCCAATGCCGTGCCCGACCACCTCGTCACGTCAGGCCCGTTCGGCATCACCCGCAACCCGATGTATCTGGCCAACACACTAATGTTGATCGGCGTCGCCTTTGTCTCGGGGATAGCCTGGTTCCTGCTCTTCGCCTTCATCGCCGCCTTCGCGACACAGAAGCTGGCGATCGAGAAGGAAGAAAAGATCCTGGCTGCGAAGTTCGGCAAGAAGTACCGCGACTACGCGAAGAGAGTGCGGCGCTGGATTTGAGCTCAGCGCGCCTGGTTCCGCGGCGCAGAGGTGACAGGTTGCACACTTCGGCGATTAGCCGAAGTCTTGTGAACTTCGTCGTCCTAGGGCGAAGCAGGAGCGAAGCTCCGTCGCGAAGACCCTAGGATCCATGCCGTGACCGCGGTCGAGGAGTGCAGCGGAGCAGAATTCTGCACCGTTGCGGCGCATTGAAGTCATGGCATGGATCCTAGGGTCTGCGCCGCGTCGCTTCGCTCCTTGCTCCGCCCTAGGATGACGACGGAATGGACGTTTCCGCTAATTCCGAACGTTAACGCCCGCTAGAATCCAGTCTGCTACGTATTAACGCCAAGCTCCACCAGCCGCTCGACGCAGGACTCCTCGGCCTGGTCGAGTTCGGCCAGTGTCTCTTCGAGGTCGCGGCGCTTTTGCCTGAGATCCTCGCGCTTTTCCTCGATGCGCTTGATCATCAGCTTGAGCTGCCCGACCTCGCCCGGCGGCTCCTTGTACATCTGGATGATTTCGCGGATCTCGTTGATCGAAAATCCAAGTCGCTTGCCGCGCATGATCTGCCGGATGAGGTGACGGTCGGAAGGGCGAAACAGCCGCGTGCGGCCGCGCCGCACCGGCTGCACCAGCCCTTCGTCCTCATAGAAACGCAGCGTCCGCGTCGACACGTCGAATTCGCGGGTCAGTTCGGTGATCGAATAATATTCCCGCATCGTCACTCCCGCACGCCGGAAACCCTGGCGAACGCCATGCGGCGTCTCCTCCTGTCCCGAACCAGACCCTGGCCGCGCCGGAATCGATGCGGCACCCCACGCGAATCTCGCACGGCGTTTACGTAAAAGTCAATTGGGACCGCCTACCTGACGCCGAACCACCATGTGGCAAGGCCGAGGAAGGCGAAAAAGCCGACGCAATCGGTGACGGTGGTGACGAAGACCGCCGACGCCACGGCCGGGTCGATCTTGAGCCGGTCGAGCATGAGCGGGATCAGGATGCCGGCAAGTGCCGCCGCGAACATGTTGATGACCATGGCCGCAGCGATGATCCCGCCGAGATTGGCATCGCGGAACCACACGGCGGCGACGATGCCGATCAGCACGGCAAAGACAAGGCCGTTGATGAAGCCCACTCCCACCTCGCGGCGGATGATGCGGGCGGCATTGTAGATGTCGAGATCCCTGGTCGCCAGCGCCCGCACGGTGACGGTCATGGTCTGCGAGCCGGCATTGCCGCCCATGCCGGCCACGATCGGCATCAGCACGGCGAGCGCCACGATCCGCTCGATCGTGTGATCGAACAGGCCGATCACCGAAGCCGCGAGGAATGCCGTGACAAGATTGACCAGCAGCCATGGAACGCGCGAGCGCGAGGTTGCGAATACCGTGTCGGAAAGCTCTTCGTCGCCGACGCCGCCCATGCGCAGCAGATCCTCCTCCGCTTCCTGCTGGATGACGTCGACGACGTCGTCGATGGTCAGCACGCCGACAAGCCGCTCGTTCTCGTCGACGACGGCGGCCGACAAAAGATCGTATTGTTCGAATTCCCGCGCCGCCTCCTCCTGGTCCATGGTGGCCGGGATGGCGTGCCGCGTCTCATGCATCACCTCCTCGACCTTGACCGCGCGCTTGGTGCGCAGGATCTGGTCGAGGTCGATGGCGCCGAGCAGCTTGAAGCCCGGATCGATGACGAAGATCTGGCTGAAGCGGTCGGGAAGGTTCTTGTCCTCGCGCATGTAGTCGATGGTCTGGCCGATGGTCCAGAACGGCGGCACCGCGACGAACTCGGTCTGCATGCGCCGTCCGGCGGTCTCTTCCGGGTAATCCAGCGAGCGGCGCAGCCTGATCCGTTCGGTGAATGGCAGCCGCGACAGGATCTCATCCTGGTCTTCCTTCTCGAGGTCTTCGAGAATGTAGACCGCGTCGTCGGAATCGAGTTCCTGCACCGCTTGCGCGATCTGCGCATTGGGCAGGTGATCGACGATCTCCATGCGGATCGCCTCGTCGACCTCGGTCAGCGCGGAAAAGTCGAAATCGGCGCCCAGGAGCTCGACCAGCGCCCACCGCTGTTCGGGATGCAGCGCCTCGATAAGGTCGCCGAGTTCCGACTGGTGCAGAGGGCCGACCTCATGCTTGAGCGTCAGTGTATCGCGGTCGGCGATCGCGGCACCGATCTGGGCAAGGAAGGACGAAAGCACCGCACCATCCTCGCCGTAGATGTCGGCATGGGCCTCGTCAGCCGCCTTGGCGGAAGTCGTCTGCTTGTCCTGGCCTTCCACCAGCGCCTCCTGCATCAGAATCCGGGAAAGGTGCCAGTCAGGTCTAGACCATGATCCCAAAAAGTGGAAACCGGTTTTGGCTCCGGCGCGCAAAACAGAAGAAAGATAGAGACACGGGACGATTGGACCTCGCAGCCTGCTGCTCTAACCGGCTGGGATTTCAGCGAAATACACCCTCGGCTTTCGCCAATGCATGCGTTGTCCGGCGATCCCGAAAACTGGTCGATGCTCCAAAAGGCGATGCGCTCCGGCTTCCGGTGGCGCGACAGCGCATGTCGCAGGGGAAAGAGCACCCACGCGCCGTTGCGGCAGAATTGTCATGATGCAGGTCCACGCCCAGGCCCTGACCAGAACAGCCGGAAGCCCTTGAAGACCAGGTCGCAGACACCGAACAAGGCAATCGAGGAGCGGCGCGTTCGCGTCGTCGTGGCCGAACGCAATCCGCTCGTCGTATCGGCGCTGCGCGAAATGCTGGAATGCGATGGACGCTTCGAACTTTTGGCATCGGTGCAAAGCGGCAAGCATTTCCTGGAGCTGGCAATGGCGCGCGAGTTCGACGTCGCCGTCATCGGCTGGAAGCTCGCCGACATGGATGGCGCGGATGTCCTGGCCGAGGTCCATGCCCGCAAGCTCGATACCCGCATCACCGTCTTTTCGAACGACCACGATATCGGCATCCTGAAGCAGTGCGTGCGGCTTGGAGCCCAGGGCTACTGCTTCCAGTTCGACGACCCGGCCATTATCTTTGAGACGATCCTGGCGGTCGCGCATGGAAGGATCTGCATCCCCTACATCGACATCAACAAGGTCAACGACACGCCCTTGGCGCAGCTCACGGTGCGCGAGCGCGAGCTGCTGGCGGTGCTCTCCGACGGCTGGACCAATTTGCAGATCGCGACGCGGACCGGCATCTCCGAGAACACGGTGAAATATCACCTCAAGAATCTCTACGACAAGCTCGACGTCCGCAACCGCGCGATGGCCGTCGCGCTCTATTCGCGCGAGCGGCGTACCCAGAAGCAGCCTTTCGGGTAGGCCAAACGGGTAGCCAGCCGGGTAGGCTCGCCCCACCCGCACGCGGCGAGATGTTACCCGCCAAGGTGTTGCTGGCATTAGCCGCAGAAACGAAACTCCCCATCACCGCTTTGCTGGATCAGGAGGAGTTCGCATCATGGCCGGTTTCACCCATCTTTTCATTCCCGGGCCGACCAATATCCCCGAACAGGTCCGGCAGGCGATGAACGTGCCGATGGAGGATATGCGCGCCGCATCCTTCCCCGAACTCACCCTGCCGCTGTTCGAGGACATCAAAAAAGTCTTCAAGAACGAGACCGGCCGCGTCTTCATCTACCCGTCCTCCGGGACCGGTGCCTGGGAAGCGGCGATGACCAATGTGCTCAGCTCCGGCGACCGCGTGCTGATGTCGCGCTTCGGCCAATTCTCGCATCTCTGGGTCGACATGGCCGAGCGCCTCGGCTTCGAGGTCGATGTCATCGACTGCGAATGGGGAACCGGCGTGCCGCTCGAGCTTTACGCGGAGAGGCTGAAGGCCGACAAGACGCACCGCATCAAGGCCGTCTTCTGCACGCAGAACGAGACGGCGACGGGCGTCACCAGCGATGTCGCCGGCTGCCGTGCCGCGCTCGATGACGCAAGCCACCCTGCCCTGCTCTTTGTCGACGGTGTGTCGTCGATCGGCTCGATCGACTTCCGACAGGAAGAATGGGGTGTCGACTGCGCCGTCAGCGGCTCTCAAAAGGGCTTCATGCTGCCCGCCGGCCTCGGCTTCCTGTCGGTCAGCAAGAAGGCGCTCGTGGCTTCGAGAACCGCGACCCACCGGCGCTGCTTCTTCTCCTTCGAGGACATGATCCGCGCCAACGATGCCGGCTATTTCCCCTACACGCCGGCGACGCAGCTGCTGCGTGGCTTGCGCGCCTCGCTCGACCTGATCGCCGAGGAAGGGTTGGACACCATCTTCGTGCGTCACCATCGCCTCGCCGAAGGCGTGCGCAAGGCGGTCGACGCCTGGGGCCTGAAGCTCTGCGCCAAGGCGCCGAAATGGCATTCCGATACGGTGAGCGCCATCCTGGTGCCGGAAGGCATCGACAGCGCCGATGTCGTCAAGCGCGCCTACCAGACCTACCGCACCTCGCTCGGCGGCGGCCTCAACAAGGTGTTCGGCAAGGTCTTCCGCATCGGTCATCTCGGCTGGCTGAACGAGGTGATGGTGCTCGCCTCGCTGTCGGCGGCCGAAATGGCGCTGCTCGATTGCGGCGTGCGGCTGGCGCCGGGTTCCGGCGTCGGCGCCGCCATCCAGCATTTTCGCGCCTCGGCCGCGGTGCCGGTCGCCGAAGCCGCCTGAGGAGCCGACGATGAGCCACACCATCAACCACCTCAAGAAATTGCGCCTGCAGCGCAGCGAACTGGCGGTTCCCGGCTCCAGCCCGGAGATGATCGACAAGGCGGCCAACAGCGCCGCCGACTTCGTCTTCCTCGACATCGAGGACGCGGTCGCCCCGCCGGACAAGGAACGTGCCCGCAAGAACATCATCCAAGCGCTCAACGACATCGATTGGCGCGCCAAGGGCAAGACCGTCTCGGTGCGCATCAACGGCCTCGACACCCATTACATGTACCGCGACGTGGTCGACGTGATGGAACAGGCCGGCGACCGGCTGGACACCATACTGGTGCCGAAGGTCGGCGTGCCGGCCGACCTCTATATGGTCGAAGCGATGGTCAACCAGATCGAGATGGCCAAGGGTTTCAAGACCCGTGTCGGGCTCGAAGCGCTGATCGAAACCGCGCTCGGCATGGCCAATGTCGAGGCCATCGCCGCCACGCCAGGCCGGCTCGAAGCCATGCATTTCGGCGTCGCCGATTATGCCGCGAGCTGCAAGGCTCGCACCGTCAACATCGGCGGCCTCAACCCCGACTACCCCGGCGACCAGTGGCATTTCGCATTGTCGCGGATGACCGTCGCCTGCCGCGCCTACGGCCTGCGTGCCATCGACGGGCCGTTCGGCGATTTCTCCGATCCGGAAGGCTATATCGCCGGCGCCAGGCGCGCCGCCGCCCTCGGCATCGAAGGCAAATGGGCGATCCACCCCTCGCAGATCGCACTCGCCAACGACGTCTTCTCGCCGCCGGAAAAGGAGGTCGCGCGGGCCAGGCGCATCCTTGAAGTGCTGAGGGAAGCCGAGGCTCTGGGAAAAGGCGCCGCCGCCCTCGACGGCAAGATGATCGACGCCGCGTCAGAACGCATGGCGAGGAATGTCTTGGTGGTCAACGAGGCCATTGAACACGCCAGCCAAACACGCGCCGCCACGCATTGACGGTTACGGGAGGACAATGATGGACATCCACGAATATCAGGCCAAGGAACTGCTCGCCCGGCATGGCGTGCATGTGCCTCGCGGCGGGCTGGCCTACAGCCCCGAACAGGCGACCTACCGCGCCCGCGAGATCGGCGGCGGCAAATGGGTGCTGAAGGCGCAGGTTCACTCCGGCGCCCGCGGCAAGGCCGGCGGCATCAAGCTGTGCGCCAATGACGAGGAGATCTCGAGTGCCGCCGAAGCCATGCTCGGGCGCAAGCTGGTGACCCAGCAGACCGGCCCGCGCGGCAAGCTGATCTCCAGGCTCTACCTCGAGGAAGCCGTCGATATCGCGCAGGAGCTCTATGTCGGCTTCGTGCTTGACCGCAAGGAAGAGCGCGTCATGATCGTGGCGTCGGCCGCCGGCGGTATGGAGATCGAGGACATTGTCGAGAAGGCGCCCGATTCCATCCTGCGCACATCAGTCGATCCCGGCGTCGGCATGCAGCGCTTCCAGGCGCGCGAGATCGCCTTCGGGCTCGGCCTCGACCACGACCTGATCGGCAAGGCGACCGAGACCATCTTCAGCTGCTACCAGGTGTTCCGCGATTACGACGCCTCGATGCTGGAGATCAACCCGCTGGTGGTGACCCGCGACGGCAACCTGATCGCGCTCGACGCGAAGATGTCGTTCGACGAGAACGCGCTGTTCCGGCGTCCGGAAATCTCCGAGCTGCGCGACAAGAGCCAGGAAGACCCGCGCGAGACCTTCGCCAGCGACCGCGGCCTCTCCTATGTCGGCCTCGAAGGCAATATCGGCTGCATCATCAATGGCGCAGGCCTCGCCATGGCGACGATGGACATGATCAAGATCGCCGGCGGCGAGCCGGCCAACTTCCTCGACATTGGCGGCGGCGCCTCGCCCGAGCGGGTGGCAAAATCCTTCCGCGCCGTGCTCGGCGACAAGAATGTCGAGACCATCCTCGTCAACATCTTCGCCGGCATCAACCGCTGCGACTGGGTCGCCGAGGGCGTCATCAAGGCGATCCGCGAGGTCGGCGTCACCGTGCCGCTGGTGGTGCGGCTCTCCGGCACCAGGGCCGAGGAAGGGCGCCGCATCCTGGCCGATTCCGGCGAGGCGGTGATCGTCGCCGACACGCTCGCCGAAGCCGCCGAAAAAGCCGTCGCCGCCTGGCGTTCGGCCGCCAAGAAAAAAGCAGCCTGAGGGAGGTCGAAAAATGGCAATTCTGCTCAATCGCAGCACGCGGGTCATCGTCCAGGGTTTTACCGGCAAGATCGGCAGCTTCCATGCCGAGGACATGAAACGCTACGGCACCAAGCTTGTCGGCGGCGTCACCCCCGGCAAGGGCGGCCAGACGCATCTCGGCCTGCCCGTCTTCAACACCGTCAAGGGCGCGGTGCGCGAGACCCGCGCCGAGGCCAGCATCGTCTTCGTGCCGCCGCCCTTCGCAGCCGATTCGATCATGGAGGCCGCGGATGCGGGGATAAAACTCTGCGTCTGCATCACTGACGGCATCCCCTCGCAGGACATGATGCAGGTCAAGCGCTACATGCGCCGCTACCGCTTCGAGGACCGCATGCGGCTGATCGGCCCGAATTGCGCCGGCGTCATCACGCCCGGACAAGCACTGATGGGCATCATGCCAGGCAACATCTACCTGCCCGGCCGCATCGGCATTGTCGGGCGCTCCGGCACGCTCGGCTACGAGGCTGCCTCGCAGATGAAAGCGCTCGGCACCGGTGTGTCGACCAGCGTTGGCATCGGCGGCGACCCGATCAACGGCTCGTCCTTCAAGGACATTCTGAGGCTGTTCGAGCAGGACGACGAGACCGACGCCGTGGTGATGATCGGCGAGATCGGCGGACCGCAGGAAGCGGAAGCCGCGATCTGGGCACGCGACAACATGCGCAAGCCCCTAATCGCCTACATCGCCGGGCTTTCCGCCCCGAAAGGCCGCCGCATGGGCCATGCCGGCGCCATCATCTCGGCCTTCGGCGAATCGGCGCAGGAGAAGGTCGAAATCCTGAAAGAGGCAGGCGTCATCATCGTGCCGACGCCGTCGTCCTTCGGCGAGGTGGTGGCCGATACGCTGGCGCGGATGAAGAAGGCGGCCTGATTTTCGCGACCAAGCCGGCTTTCAGGCCAGCTGAAAGAGCGAAGCGGCGGCGTGGTCGGCATGACCCGCCGCCAGTGCCCTTTGGAAATCGAATTCGGAAATTTGCGCAGCGCGACCGTCAAACACTTCCGAATTTGACACTTCGCCGTTTCAGGGCACGTTCGTACAGGCGACAAGATCAGACCAAGATTGCGCAACAAAACTTAACATCACTTCATGCATGCAGCCACTTTCACCTGAAATAGTCGGAGCATCAGGGGCTCTTACTGCCCCGCTGCTCTGGAGCATGCATGTTCAAAATGGTTTCTGGGATGTTCTGCGGCCGGGCCTCTCTTGCCGCGATGGCAATCCTGTTTTCGACGCATTCGGGGATCGCGTTGGCGGCCGACGCCATTGCGATCAATTCCGACGATTTCATCGCACCGCCCGAGCCTTCCCGTTTCGGGCGCTTCGAACAGAAACTGGCCGACTGGCATGTCGTCCTTGGTGGTGGCGCCATCATCGTCCCCAAATACGAGGGCAGCGACTAGTTCAAGGTCATGCCGGTGCCTTTCGTATCGGCGACATTCCTCGACACCGTGACGATCGATCCGACAGGCGCCAACATCTCCGTTTATGGACAAGGGCCGTTCGAATTCAGTGCGCGGCTTGGCTATGACATGGGCCGCAAGGAAGACGATTCCGATCACCTGCGCGGCCTGGGGGACGTCGACATGGGCGCGGTCGTCGGCGCCAAGGCGGCGATGAAATTCGGCCAGGCTGAAATCTTCGCGCAACTGGACAAGACGATCGGCGGCAGCGATGGCCTGGAGGGCACGATCGGGATCGAGGTGACCCAGCCTTTGTCCCAATCGTTGATCGTCGGCGCCGGCGCATCGGTGGTCTTCGCCGACGAAAAATACATGCAAGCCTATTTCGGCGTCACGCCGGAACAATCGGCTCGCTCGGGGTTGGCGCGCTATGACGCCGGCGCCGGGTTGAAGCGCGCCGATTTTTCTATTTCCGCCACATATATGCTCAATCAGAACTGGATGGTGCGTGGCCAGGCGGGGGTCGGCATTCTTGTGGGGGACGCTGCCGACAGCCCGATCGTTGTCGACAAGATCCAGCCTACAGGGATGCTTCTCGTCGGATACCGGTTCTGACACCCGCGCAGGCACCCATGCAGGCTATGACAAGATCCGACATGGCACGGCAAAGGCCTCATGGCGATTCGGAGGCCGAGTTCAAATCGGCAAGGCTAGGTTCGCGTATCCTCATTGTCGAAGACGATATCGAGATTGCGCGCATGCTGGGCGAGACGCTCACCGAAAACGGCATGATCGTGGAAATCGCGGGCAATGGCGTGCGCATGAACGCCGCGCTCCTCAACCAGAAATTCGATCTGATCGTGCTCGATATCATGCTGCCTGGTGAAAACGGCCTCAGCATCTGCCGCCGGCTGCGCTCGCACACCAACGTTCCGATCCTGATGCTGACCGCGCTTGGCGAGGAAATCGATCGCATCTTCGGACTGGAGATCGGCGCCGACGACTATGTGACGAAACCGTTCAGCGCGCGCGAACTGACGGCAAGGATACGGGCGTTGCTGCGCCGCACGGCTTACGCTCCTGACGAGCGAGACCGGTCGAAGGTACTTCGCTTCAACGGCTGGCGGCTCGACCCCGTTCGCCGGCAATTGCATGATCCCAGCAATGCGCGCGTTGCGACCACGACACATGAATTCGACCTGCTGCTTGCATTCTGCCGCAATGCAGGCCGGGTTCTGTCGCGCGAGGAACTTCTCAGCGTAACCCATGCCGGACTTGCCGGCCCGATCGAGCGAAGCATCGATGTCCATGTCAGCCGGATCCGCCAGAAGATCGAAAAGGATGCGCGCGACCCGGTGCTTCTCAGGACTGTTCGGCTGGGTGGCTACATCTTCACCGCCACAGTGGAGGAAGCGTGAGGGATTTGGTCCGCCGTTTCCTGCCCCAGTCAGTGCGTGGGCAGTTCGCGGCAATCATTTTCATCGCGGTGATTGCGATCTTGTCCGCCGGATCGGTCGTCGAAGGCTTGATAGAGAGGGTTGATCTTCCCGTTATGGAAGATAGCGCCAGGCGAGCTGCCATTGTCGCTGCCTTGTTGCGCGAAACACCAACCGAAGCGCGTAGCTCTATTCTGGCAACAGCGACGCGAGCCGGCTTTGATTTCAAGATCCTGCCCGGGGAACAGACCCGCAGTCTTCCCTATTCCTATCTGCAATGGCGAAGCATCGAATGGCTCTTCGGGATCGAGAAGGGGGCGACTGATGGACACTGGACAAGGCTCGGCGGCCAATACGCGTTTGTCGTCGATCTGGATCAGCAGAGCGTCCTAGCTCATTTCGGCATGCCTGATTCCTGGCTGACATCAGGGTTCGTCCGTGCCTCATTCTACAGGTTCATGGCTTTTGTGGCCTTGCCCGTTCTGATCTGGTTGTTTGCGGTATGGGCCGTGACCGACCCGTTGAAGCGCATCTCGGCGGCAGTGGGGGAGGCTGAGATCGAGAATGGCAACGAGCTTTTCGCGGAACGCGGCTCCATCGAAATGGTCGGCCTGGCACGAGCGCTGAACAGGATGAGAGCGCGTATCCGGACAATGATCGAAAACCGCACGCGCATGTTGCGCAGCGTCAGCCATGATCTGCGCACACCTTTGACGCGGCTGCGGCTTCGCGCCGAGCGCATGGATGATGGGTCCGTCCGAACAGCGATATTGTCCGACATCCAGCATATCGAAGATCTGATAGACGAGACCCTGACCTATCTGCGCAACGATGTCTCGACGGAGAAGCTGCAGCGGGCCGACATTGCCAGCGTGCTGCAAACCGTTTGTGCCGAATTCTCCGACGTCGGGTTTTCGGTTTCATATTCCGGACCGGACAGGCTTCTGGGCTGGTGCAAACCCAATGCGCTGGCGCGTGCAATCACGAACCTATGCGACAACGGGGTCAAATTTGCCGGCAGCGTCACTGTTGCATTGATGCAGACCGACGCTACGGCGCGCATCGCGGTCAGCGACGATGGGCCGGGCATTTCGATGACAGCGCGCTCCCGCGTCTTCGAACCATTCTTCAAGGAAGACATGTCGCGCGGCGTGGCGTCGAAGCACGGTTTCGGTCTGGGCCTCTCGATCGTGGCGGACATCATCCAGGGTCACGGCGGCAAGATCGAGTTGCATGACAACCAGCCAAATGGGCTCGCTGTTACTATCGATCTGCCGAATGGACCAAAGGTCCAGCCGTTATAGGAAGGCCACCGTGCTCGGGGGGTGATGATCGCCAGATTACCGGCGGCGATTTCAAGGCATCCGAAGGCTTGCTTCAGAAAATTCTGGTGCGGTCGAGAAGACTCGAACTTCCACGGGTTGCCCCACAGCGACCTCAACGCTGCGCGTCTACCAATTCCGCCACGACCGCACGTGGTAGGAGCCGGAACCGACCGGCTCGCGGCGTGTAGCAAATCGTTTCCGGCGAAACAAGTGCGCGGCGAGCAATAATCTCAAGCGATTGGCATAACGGTCCACAGGATTGGAAAACAGGGCCGGAACTGGACGTTTGCGCCAGATGTCACCATATGGGAGGCGGATGCATGTCGCCCGGAAGCGCAAAGCCGTTTTGGCTCGCGACAGGCATGAGCAGAAAACGAAAAACCATGCCAGAACGCAGCCAGATCGCCACGTCGTTCCTGCCCCTGCCCGGTTCGGCGCCGGTCGAGTGGCGCATCGAACCTGGTCTCACCGCCTATCCCGATGCGCTGGCCTTCATGGAGGCGCGCGCCGAGGCGATCCGCAGTGGTGCCGCCGGCGAAATGGTCTGGCTGGTCGAACATCCGCCGCTCTACACCGCCGGCACCAGCGCCCGCATCGAGGACCTGATCGATCCTGATCGCTTCCCGGTCTTCGCTGCCGGTCGCGGCGGCGAATACACCTATCATGGGCCCGGCCAGCGGGTCGCCTATGTCATGCTCGACCTGAAGCGGCGTCGCGAGGATGTGCGCGCTTTCGTCGCCGCGCTCGAACAGTGGATCATCGGCGCGCTCGCCGCCTTCAATGTGCGCGGTGAACGTCGCGAGGACCGTGTCGGCGTCTGGGTGGTGCGGCCCGATCGCCCTGCCTTGCCAGACGGATCGCCAGCGGAAGACAAGATCGCGGCGATCGGCATCCGGCTGCGGCGCTGGGTCAGCTTTCACGGCATCGCCATCAATGTCGAACCGGACCTTTCCCATTTCGGCGGCATCGTGCCGTGCGGCGTCCAGGACCATGGCGTCACCAGCCTCGTCGACCTTGGCCTTCTCCTGGGAATGGCCGACCTTGATCTCGCGCTGAAATCCGCCTTCGAGGACGTGTTCGGTCCGGCAACCGCCTTGCCTGCCGAGGCCGCCCGCAAGGCCGGCTAACTTCGGATTGAAGACACCTTAGATCAGCTGCGCCGAGGCCCACAGAACGCCGCAGCCATGGATGACGAACACCGCCACCAGCGCGCCGGCGATGGCGAAGCGGTCGACCGTGCGGATCGGTTCCAGTTCGTGGCGCGGCTTCACACCGCTGCCAACGGTGAGCAGGCTGAGGATCGAAAACACCGCTCCCGCCGCAAGCAGAAAGCCTGAGGAAAAACCGGCCTGCCGGCCAAGCGCCAAGAAGGCGGAGAGCAGGAAGAACGAGGCCAGCGCCAGCGCGATCGGCCCCGGGCAGATCTGGCGCAGCACCTGGCCGCCATCGAACTTCCATACCGGCACCAGATTGGCGATGTTGAACAGGGCCGCACAGCCCGCGAGCGTCGCCAGTAGCGCAGCGGCCGCCTTGTGCCCCTCGCCGCCCGCAACCGCACTGGCGGCAATGACGATCGGCACCAGGAAGGCGGAGAACCCCGCCCCCATCAGCGCCACGAAGGCCACTTCGAAACGGCTGTTGTATGGCCGGCCGCCAATGGCGATGCCGCCGAGCAGTGGAATGAAGATCATTCGCGCCTTGCGGTGGCCCATCAGCCGGAATGCCGCCATGTGACCGAACTCGTGCAAGGCTACGACCGATGTCAGGACCGCGGCCAGCGCCAGCCCGCCGAGGTGAAGGCCGAAGAACGGCCACAGGATCAATGCCGAGAGCACGGCAAAGCCCACCTGGCTCAGCGGGTGCTCGAACCAGCCGCCCTTGCGGTACTCTCCGGTTACTGCCCAGCGCTGCAGTTTCGAGAGTTCGCGGCGCATGGCGAAGTAACGGAACACCAGGAAGGCAACGCCGCGATAGCGATCCGTCCGACCGAGCGTCACCCGCGTGCCGTCGCCTTCGGAGACGAGTTCGGTGGTTTCGCGATAGTCTTTCCAGAACGAGGCATCGAGCGCGGTATCCTCGACGACGCGCATCGAGAAGCGGCTGCCCTCGACAATGTCTTGAAATCGCGACCTGCGTTCGATCGGCTTGCCGTCGCGGCCTTCCCAGGACAGCACGATGCGAGCCACGCCGTCCCCGTCCAGCGGCTGCGCCGACAGGATCTCGCCGGACCAGCCGGCATCGCTGCCGAGCGGCCACAGCGCCTGCCAGAGGCGCTGCCGGTCCATCGCCACCACGCGGCTGACCCTGACCGTGCGCAAACCAAGCGGCACGGTCATCAAGAGAAAGATCAGTCCGAGATTGCTGGCCACCAGAATGGCCGTGACGATGGGCGACACCTGGACGTTGCTCCCTGCCTCAGAGGCGCACCCTAACGTCGCGGCGGCAAGAAAGGCTTAATAAGGAAAACGCGCGTCCCGATGGCAGGCCATCCGCGTCAGTGCTCAATGAGAGCCACGGCAGTAACGTTGACGCCCCTCTCCCCGTTCCTCACGGGGAGAGGGTAAGGGTGAGGAGCGGCGCGACGAGGGACGTTTGCGTTCACGCCGGTCCTCGACCGCCAGATCACATGGCGCCGATCCAGATTGCCATGGAAATGAGAAAGGTGCTCATGCAAACCAGTGAGATGACATCCTGAACCAGATCGGTCATAACTCTCTCCTGTTGTTGATATGTTCGCAATTTGTTCTAATTTTGTTTCAATGTCAATGGGCGGACAAATGGCGACAGAAGGGGAATTTGACACGGTTAGTGAAGAGTTAACCGGTCCCCGGGCGGTCGTTCGACCAGTCCGGCGCCGGCGGACCCTGCGTCAGACCGACACGGACGCATCATGACGGCAGATCGTGGTGACAAGTGCGCCGGCCGATCAGGCTTCCTGTCTCATTTCAGGACGAAGACTCTGGCATCCGTCTTGCTCCGCAGCTATTGCCGGTTGATTCCGGTCCTGATCGCGTACTCTGATCAGGTTGTAGGCTCGCCGGGCTTCGAGGTTGTTGGGGTCTTCGCCCGGCGAGTTTATCGGGATGATGGTCATGCCATCCCAAGAGCCGCCAGTGCGCCTTCAGCGCAATTAAGGTGGAAAAGATCGCAGTAGCCAACACGGGCAGAGCGCGTATCGCCTCGCCCTAGATGTGAGCTTTCGGGAGGTTGTCCATTCGGACCGGACCGAGGAGACTGGAGTTACTAGGCTTCAGCATCCATCGGAAGGTCCGAATGAACATCCACAAGCTGCGCCACGGTGCAAATTTTCTTCTATCTCCAACCTATGGCGCCGCTTCGATCGCCCGCAGCAGCACGGCACCGGTCAGGCCATCTTTGCCATTATCTTGGCCATATCTGCCGCATCGAACGCCCTCAGTGTCTGAGTTCTGATGTTGCCCTGCGATGCAATCGACAGGGCCAGTGCCGTCGCGGCAATGTCGTCGTCCGCTTCGGCAATCGCCACGACATCATATTGACCAAGCGTCCACAAAACGTTGTGGACCTTGATACCGCTTTTGCTGGCCATCGCCTTGAAGGCCTCGGCACGCTTCTGAGTATCCTTTATGCTCTTGATACCTTGATCTGTGAAATTCGACAGCAGCACGTAGTAAGCCATTTGTTCCTCCCACAAATGGGAGCGGGCGGGCACTCACGGCGCGTCCGCCGTCTCCCAGAGCCCACGATAACACGAGCCGGGTATGCAAACCACAGGCGGCCAGACACGCCATCGCGCCCCGTTGCGCAGCCTACAGCGGCACCACCTTGCCGTCGGCCAGCGTAACGCGCCTGTCCATGCGCGATGCCAGCTCGTGATTGTGGGTGGCGATCAGCGCCGCGAGACCCGACTGCCGCACCAGCGCCTCCAGGGCCTCGAACACATAGGAGGCGGTTACCGGATCGAGATTGCCGGTCGGCTCGTCGGCCAAAAGCACCAGCGGCGCATTGGCGACCGCACGCGCTATGGCGACGCGCTGCTGCTCGCCACCGGAAAGCTCGGCCGGCCGGTGCGAGGCGCGCTTGCCGATCTGCATGTAATCGAGCAGTTGTGCGGCGCGCTCGGACGCCTCCTTGCGCGGCAGGCCCTTGATGAGCTGCGGCATCATGATGTTTTCCAGCGCGGAAAACTCCGGCAGCAAATGATGGAACTGGTAGACGAAGCCGACATCGTTGCGGCGGATCGACGTCCGCTCGTCATCGGACAGCCGCCCGCAGGCCCGGCCGGACAAGATCACGTCACCGGCGTCAGGGCGTTCCAGCAGGCCGGCCGTGTGCAGCAGCGTCGACTTGCCGGTGCCCGACGGCGCCACCAGCGCCACCATCTCGCCGCGCCGCAGCGAAAAATCGGCGCCGTTCAAGATGGTGAGCTTGCGCGGCCCCTGCACATAGTGCCGCTCGACGCTCTTCAGCTCGATAATGGCCTCGGCCATCACTCGTACCTCAAGGCTTCGACCGGATCGAGGCGGGCCGCCCGCCATGCCGGAAACACCGTCGCTAGGAAGGACAGCGCAAGCGCCATGATGATGACATAGGTGGTCTCACGCGGATCCATCTTGGCCGGCAGCTGGCTGAGGAAGTAGAGCTCCGGGTTGAACAGCACCTTGCCGGTCATCCAGGAGAAGAACTGGCGGATTGATTCGATGTTGGTGCAGATGAGGACCCCAAGCAGCACGCCGGCGAGCGTTCCGGTGACGCCGATCGCCGCACCCGTCATCAGGAAGATGCGCAGGATCGCTCCGCGCGAGGCGCCCATGGTGCGCAGGATGGCGATGTCGTGCCCTTTGTCCTTCACCAGCATGATCAGGCCGGAAATGATGTTGAGCGCCGCCACCAGCACGATCAGCGTCAGGATCATGAACATGACGTTGCGCTCGACCTGCAGGGCGGAAAAGAAGGTCTCGTTGCGCTGACGCCAGTCGACCATGTCGATCGGCCGCTGCGCCGCCTCTTCCACCTTGGGTTTCAAGGCGTCGACATTGTCGGGATTGTCGACATAGATCTCGATCGTCTGCGCACGGCCATCCATGTTGAAATAGAGCTGCGCTTCCGAGAACGGCATGTAGACGATGGAGGTGTCATATTCCGACATGCCGACTTCGAAGATCGCCGAGATCTTGTAGCCCTTCATGCGCGGCGTCGTACCGATCGGCGTCACATCGCCGTCTGGCGAGATGAGCGTGATGGTGTCACCGAGCGTCAGGCCGAGATTCTCGGCCATGCGCTTGCCGATGGCGACGCCCTCGCCAGTGTCGAAATCGGCGAGCGAGCCCTGCTTGATGTTGCTGGCAACGATGGCGATCTTGCCGAGATCTTCACCGCGTATGCCGCGCACCAGCGCGCCGGTGCCGCCGCCGACATTGCCTTGCGCCAGCACCTGGCCGTCGATCAGCGGGATGGCGTATTTGACCCCGGGCACGCCGTTGATGCGGCCGGCAACCTGGGCGTAATCCTCAAGCGGCGAATCGAGCGGCTGCACGATCAGATGGCCGTTGACGCCGAGGATGCGCGTCAACAGCTCGGCCCGGAACCCGTTCATCACGGCCATGACCACGATCAGCGTCGCCACGCCCAGCATGATGCCGAGGAAGGAGATCGAGGCGATGACCGAGATCACCGTCTCCTTGCGCCGCGAGCGCAGGTAGCGCCACGCCACCATGCGTTCGAACATGGAGAATGGGCCGGCGCCCGCAGATCTTGCCGCCGCGGCTTCGGTCATGCGGCGACGCCGAAGCGTTTCTTCGCGTCGGCGATCGGCAGCGTTATGCGCTCGCCGGTCCTGCGATTCTTCATCTCGACCTCGCCGGCCGCCACGCCGCGCGGTCCGACGATCACCTGCCAGGGCAGGCCGATCAGGTCGGCGGTGGCGAACTTGCCGCCCGGCCGCTGGTCGGTGTCGTCGTAAAGCACATCCTTGCCGGCGGCGGTGAAGGCGGCATTGAGCTCGTCGCAGACGCGGTCGCAGTCGGCATCGCCCGCCTTCATGTTGATCAGGGCGATGTCGAACGGCGCCACGGCGTCCGGCCAGATGATGCCGTTTTCGTCGTGGCTGGCTTCGATGATCGCGGCGACCAACCGCGACGGGCCGATGCCGTAGGAGCCGCTGGAGGCGAAATGATCCTTGCCGTCGGGTCCGGTCACCTTGGCGCCCATCGGCTTGGAATATTTCTCGCCGAAGTGGAAGATGTGGCCCACCTCGATGCCGCGCGCCGAAACCCTGTCGCTGTCGGAGACCTTTTCCCAGGCCGCCTGGTCATGCATTTCGTCGGTGGCGGCGTAAGGCGTCGTCCATGTCTTGACGATATCGGCGATCTCGGCGTCGTTGGCGAAGTCGGTGTTCGCGCCAGGCACGGCGAGCGAAAGATAGTCGCGATGGCAGAAGACCTGGCTTTCGCCGGTATCGGCCAGGATGATGAACTCGTGGCTGAGGTCGCCGCCGATCGGTCCGGTATCGGCCCGCATCGGGATCGCCTGCAGGCCCATGCGCGTAAACGTCCTGAGGTAGGAGACGAACATCCGGTTGTAGGCCGCCCTGGCGCCCTCGAAGTCGAGGTCGAAGGAATAGGCGTCCTTCATCAGGAACTCGCGCGAACGCATCACGCCGAAGCGCGGCCGCACCTCGTCGCGGAACTTCCACTGGATGTGGTAGAGGTTGAGCGGCAAATCCTTGTAGGATTTCACATAAGCGCGAAAGATCTCGGTGACCATTTCCTCATTGGTCGGACCGTACAGCATGTCGCGGTCCTGGCGATCCTTGATGCGCAGCATCTCCTTGCCATAGTCATTGTAGCGGCCGCTTTCGCGCCACAGATCGGCCGACTGGATGGTCGGCATCAGGATTTCCAGCGCGCCGGCGCGGTTCTGCTCCTCGCGGATGATCTGGCAGACCTTGTCCAGCACCCGTTTACCGAGCGGCAGCCACGAAAAACTGCCCTGCCCCTGCTGGCGGATCATGCCGGCACGCAGCATCAGCCGGTGCGAGACGATCTCGGCCTCGCGCGGATTTTCTTTGAGGATAGGCAGGAAATAGCGCGACAAACGCATGGACTGGTCCGTGAATGAGAATGGCCACGCCAGAATCGGCGCGACGCAGGCTTGCTTGCCCCGGCTTCATAGCCATTTCATGACCGAATGGAAACGGGCCATAGCAGCACATCAGCGCGTTGCGGCCCGGAATCCTCGGTTTCCGGATCAGGCCGCGCCGGCAATTGAACGTGCCGAACCACTTTGGGATTTGGCCATCAATTCTTTGCGCGCGTCAATTCAGGACATGCCGCAAAGGCTCATCCGCGCCTTGCTGGTCGTTTCGAAAGCATAGCATGGCGCACTATTGTGCAGTGCAGCACGAGAATGCCTGTTTCGAGGCAAAATTCTTCGTGACATTCTCATTTGGCTTAGGCTAATGTGCCCCGATAACCGAGAGGGCGGAGACAAATCTGCCCTCCTACGCGGTCAAAGTCTTGGGAGGATGCGATCTAGGCGCGGTAACTCGCTGCCGCCGGATACCGGAAACAGATCGGGACGCGTTTAACTGCAAGGCCTCGTGCCTTGCATTTTTTTTGTGCATTCATCAGCTTAGCGCGGCGAGCTGCCACGCCACATGACGTTGCGTCAGCAGGCGCACGGCCGTGAGATGTGGCGGCATTTCAAATTCCACCGCAGCGCGCCGATGTCGGAAAAAGGACCCTGCCGGGCGATCTATTTCGCGGGGCTCTGGCCGAAATCCGGCACGATATGCGGGATATCGTTGAGGCTGTATCCCAGCCCATGCGTCAGGCCATAGAAAATGCCCATCAGGACCGCCGTGGCGATGGTCGTGCGGATCACGGCGCGCAGCATATGCGGCCCGCGCGGCGCGCTCGGAACAGTGCCGAGAGTCACGTCGTGATCGTCGTCCTGTGTCCTGACGCTGAACGGCAACACCGCGAACAGCACCACCCACCAGGTCGCGAAAAACAAGGCGGTGAACGAAACCCAGCTCATGATTGCTCCAGTTCGATCAGCGTGCCGAAGAAATCCTTCGGATGCAAGAACAGCACCGGCTTGCCGTGCGCACCGATCTTCGGGTTGCCGTCGCCCAGCACGCGGGCGCCGGCGGCCTTGAGCTGGTCGCGCGCCGCCAGGATGTCGCCGACCTCATAGCAGAGATGATGCATGCCGCCTGACGGGTTCTTCGCGAGAAACGCCGCGATCGGCGAGCCCTCGCCCAAGGGCTCCAGAAGTTCGATCTTGGTGTTGCCGACATTGACGAACACGACCGCGACGCCATGCTCCGGCAGCGCCTGCGGCTCGCTCACCTCGGCGCCAAGCGTGTTGCGGTAAGCAGCGACCGCCGCTGCCAGATCCGGCACAGCAAGGGCGACATGGTTCAGGCGTCCAAGCATTGGCATCGTCCCTAGGGAGTAAGGCAGTAGGGCAGTAGGGCAAAAAATGGCGGCGAGGTGCAAATCTATCGCCTTTTCCCTACTGCCCTACTGCCGTACTCCCCTACTCCCTTATCTCATCTTGTGACGAACACCGTCACCAGCGGCTTCTTGCCCCAGGCTTCGTTGGCGGCACCGCGCACCGCGCGTCGTACCGCCTCCTGCACCAGGTCGAGGTCCTTTCGGCGCTGGCGGGGGATGGAGTCCACCGCGCCGACTGCCGCATCGATCATCAGATCTTCCAGCGCCTCGCCGCGGGCATCGGCCTCGGCAACGCCGATGGCGACCAGATCGGGGTCGCCGGCCAGCTCATATTTGTCGTCGAGCACCACATTGACCGCGACATGGCCGGCAAAGGACAGCTTGCGCCGGTCGCGGATGCCCATCGCCTGGTCGGTGCCGATCAGGTTGCCGTCCTTGTAGATACGGCCGAACGGCACCTGGTCGATGATCGTGGCCGGCCCCGGGGCGAGCCTCAGCATGTCGCCGTCGCGCACCTGTGCCACCTGGCCGATCCCGGAGGTCGACATCAGCGAGCCCTGCGCCACAAGGTGCGCCGCCTCGCCGTGCACGGGAACGCCGATCTGCGGGCGCACCCATTCATACATCTTGCGCAACTCGCTGCGGCGGGGGTGGCCGGAGACATGCACCAGCGCATCGCCGTCCTCGATGATCTTGACGCCGAGATCGATGAGACGATTCTTGATCTCGAGGATCGCCTTCTCGTTTCCGGGAATGGTGCGCGAGGAAAACACCACCGTGTCGCCCGCCGTCAGCGACACCGATTTCATCTCGTCGCGCGACAGTTTCGCCAGTGCCGCCAGCGGCTCGCCCTGGCTGCCGGTGCAGATGATGACGAGGTTTTCGCGCGGGATGAAGCCGAAATCCTCCTCGGCGATGAACTCCGGCAGGCCGTCCATATAGCCGAGTTCGTCCGCCACATCGATGACGCGCTTCAGCGAGCGGCCAAGCACCAGGCACTGGCGCCCGGCATCGCGCGCCGCCCTGGCAATCGAAACGATGCGTCCGACATTGGAGGAGAAGGTGGTGACGGCGACGCGGCCCTTGGCAGCCTGGATGACGCCCTTGATCCCCTCCCCGACGGCCACTTCCGAAGGCGATTCGCCCTCCCGCAACGCATTGGTCGAATCGCAGATCAGCGCCAGCACGCCCTTGTCGCCATAGGCGCGGAACCGCGCTTCGTCGGTCTTGGGGCCGATCGTCGGTTCCGGGTCGATCTTCCAGTCGCCGGTGTGGATGACGGTGCCTGCCGGCGACGTGATCGCCAGCGACATCGGCTCGGGAATGGAGTGCGCGACCGGAATGGCTTCGATCTCGAAGGGGCCGACGGTGAACTTTTCGCCGGCGCGGTAGATCGACAGCGGGATCTTCGGCGCGCCCTGCTCGCCCTGCCGCTTGGCCTCCAGCAGCCCGGCGCTGAACGGCGTCATCCACACCGGCGCTTTCAGCTTCGGCCAGATGTCGAGCAGCGCGCCGTAATGGTCCTCATGCGCGTGGGTGATGACGATGCCGCGCAGACTGGCGAGGTTCTCCTCGATGAAGCGCGTATCGGGCAGGATCAGGTCGACACCCGGATGCGCCGCATCGGGAAAGGTGACGCCGACATCAATGATGATCCACTCTCGTGCGCTCGGCGGGCCGTAGCCGTAGAGGGCGAAGTTCATGCCGATCTCGCCGACGCCACCGAGCGGCACAAAGACGAGTTCGGCGTTTTCCGCTTTCGCCATGATTTTTCCCTTCCTGGCCCTCAGGCCAAGCCCATAGAGCAATTCCGGGAAAAGTGTGTAACGGCTTCCCCACAGGAATTGCGCAAAAACAAACAGTTAGAGCCGTTCACGATGGCCCTAGATCTTTGTCGATGCGACTGCGCCGAAATGCACGTCGCCGGCGGCAACCGTCACAACCGACCCCTCATCGTCGCGGATCACGAAACGGCAGTCCTCGTCAATGGTCTCGAACACCCCACGCACCACATTACCGTCAATTCTGACAGCAACCTCGCCGCCAAGTCCCGCCGCGCGCGCCAGCCAGCGCCGCCTGACAGCGGCAAGGCCGCGCCCTTCGTCCCACAGGCGGGCATTCTCGCTCCAGGCATCCGACAGCGCCAGGAACAGCGTTTCGGCGTCGCATGCCGCGCCCATGGCTTGAAGCGATGTCGCGGGATAAGGCAAATCCGCGGGATGCGCCACCACATTGACGCCGATACCGACCGCGACCGCGAAACGGTCGCCGTCCAGTATCGCCGACTCCAGCAGGATTCCGGCGAGCTTGGCGCCGGAGGCAAGCACATCGTTCGGCCATTTCAGTTCGAAACGGTTTTGTCCCTGGCTCGCGCCATCGACGCCGATGGCGATGCGGCCCTTCGGCACCACGGCATCCAGCGCATCGGCAAGCGAGAGGCCGGCGACGAAACCCAGCGTCGCGGCAAGGCGAAGTTCACCGCCGGTGATGACGAGCAATGTCGCCGCCAGATTGCCTTCGGGCGACACCCAGGCGCGGCCGCGCCGGCCACGTCCGCTTTCCTGCTTCTTGGAAACCACCCACAATTTGCCCGGGTCGCCTGCCCGGGCGTGGTCCAGCGCCACCGTATTGGTGGAACCGACGCTGTCATGGACCTCCAGCCGGAACCCTTCCGACACCGAGGTTGGGGCCAGCCGAAATGCCATCCCGTCAGAAAAATGTCTTGGCGGCGGCTTCGGCATAGGTGCCGATCGGTCCGCCGATCAGCACATAAAACAGCACGAAGGCGCCACAGACGCCGAGCACGACGCGCAATTCCGTGGCCATCGGCACGAAGCCGCCGACCGGCTCGTCGAACCACATGATCTTGATGATGCGCAGGTAATAATAGGCGCCCACCACCGAGGCCAGCACGCCGATGATCGCCAGCGCGTAAAGGTTGGCGTTGATGGCGGCGAGGAAGACGTACCACTTCCCCCAGAAGCCGGCGAGCGGCGGAATGCCGGCCAGCGAGAACATCAGGATGGTCAGGATCGTCGCCATGATCGGATTGGTCGAGGAAAGCCCGGCCAGGTCGCTGATCTGCTCGACATTGCCCTCCTTGCGCCGCATGGCGAGGATGAAGGCGAAGGTGCCGAGCGTCATCACCAGGTAGATCAGCATGTAGATGGCGACACCGCGCACGCCGGCCTGGCTGTTGGCGGCAAGGCCGACCAGCGCGTAGCCCATATGGCCGATCGAGGAATAGGCCATCAGCCGCTTGATGTTGGTCTGGCCGATCGCAGCGAAGGCGCCGAGCGCCATCGAGGCGATCGAGATGAAGACGATGATCTGCTGCCAGTCGGCGGCGATCGGCTTGAACGCGCCCATGGTGACGCGCACGATCAGCGCCATCGCCGCCATCTTGGGTGCTGCCGCCAGGAAGGCGGTTACTGGCGTCGGCGCGCCTTCATAGACGTCGGGCGTCCACATATGGAACGGCACCGCCGAGATCTTGAAGGCAAGGCCGGCCAGCACGAAAACCAGGCCGAAAACGAGGCCTAGCTGGCGCTCGCCGCCGCCAAGTGCGGTGGCGATCTCCTGGAAGCCGACATTGCCGGTATAGCCGTAGACCAGGCTGATGCCATAGAGCAGCATGCCCGACGACAGCGCGCCGAGGACGAAGTATTTGAGGCCAGCCTCGGTCGAACGCAGATTGTCGCGGTTGATCGCCGCCAGCACGTAGATCGCCAGCGACTGCAGTTCGAGGCCGAGATAGAGCCCGATCATGCCATTGGCCGAGATCATCAGCAGCATGCCGAGCGTGCACAGAAGGATCAGCACCGGATATTCGAACTTGTCGAAACGCTCCGCCTTGGCAAAGCGCATCGACATCACCAGCGTCACCGCCGAGCCGACCAGCGCCAGCACCTTCATGAAGCGGGCGAAGGAATCCTGGATGAAGGCATTGCCGTAGGCGTTGCCCTGCCCCGTGGAAAAGATCAGCCAGGCGCCTGAAACCACCAGCACGGCGACGGCAAGGCCGGTCACGGTGTTGGCTGTGTTGGCACGCGAATAGGCCCCAACCAGCAGCAGCGCGAGCGCGCCGATGGCAAGGATCAGCTCGGGCGTCGAGAGCGACAGGCTGGAGAGAAGGTCCGGCGTCATGGTTCGCAAAACCCTTGGTTAATTCGCCGCCGCGGTTTGCGCGGCGCCGATGGATGCGGTGACATTGGTGACGAGCGACTTGACCGACTGGGCCGTCGCATTGAAGACGGGGGCGGGATAGACGCCGAAGAAGATGACCAGCACGACCAGCGGATACATGATCGCCTTCTCGCGCGTCGACAGGTCGAGCAGCCCCTTCAGGCTATCCTTGGTCAGCGCGCCGAAGATCACTCGGCGATAGAGCCAGAGCGCGTAGGCCGCAGACAGGACGACGCCTGTCGCGGCGAAGAACGCCACCCAGGTGTTGACCCGGAACACGCCGAGCATGGTCAGGAACTCACCGACGAAGCCTGACGTGCCCGGCAGGCCGACATTGGCCATGGTGAAGATCATGAACACTGTAGCGTATTTCGGCATGTTGTTGACCAGGCCGCCATAGGCCGCGATCTCACGCGTGTGCATGCGGTCGTAGATGACGCCCACGCACAGGAACAGCGCGCCCGAAACGAGGCCGTGGCTGAGCATCTGGAAGATCGCGCCCTGCACACCTTCCTGGTTCATGGCGAAGATGCCCATGGTGACGAAGCCCATATGCGCGACCGACGAATAGGCGATCAGCTTCTTCATGTCCTCCTGCATCAGCGCCACCAGCGAGGTGTAGATGATGGCGACGACGGAGAGCGTGAAGACCAGCGGCGCGAACATCTCGGACGCCAGCGGGAACATCGGCAGCGAGAACCGCAGGAAGCCGTATCCGCCCATCTTCAGGAGGATGGCGGCCAGGATCACAGAGCCGGCTGTGGGTGCTTCGACGTGCGCGTCGGGCAGCCAGGTGTGCACCGGCCACATCGGCATCTTCACCGCGAAAGAAGCGAAGAAAGCGAGCCATAGCCAGGTCTGCATGTTGGCCGGGAAGCTGTGGGTCAGCAGCGTCGGGATGTCGGTCGTGCCCGATTGGAAGAACATCGCCATGATGGCGAGCAGCATCAGCACCGAACCGGCGAGCGTGTAGAGGAAGAACTTGAACGAGGCATAGACGCGCCGCTTGCCGCCCCAGACGCCGATGATGATGAACATCGGGATCAGGCCGGCCTCGAAGAAGACGTAGAACAGCACGATATCGAGCGCGCAGAACACGCCGATCATCAGCGTCTCGAGCAGCAGGAAGGCGATCATGTAAGCCTTGACGCGCTTCTCGATCGCTTCCCACGACGCCAGGATGCAGAGCGGCATCAGGAACGTCGTCAGGATGACGAACAGCATGGAAATGCCGTCGACGCCCATATGATAGGAGATGCCGGAATCGAGCCAGGCAGCCTTCTCGACGAACTGAAAGCCGGCCTGCGAATTGTCGAAGCCGGTCCAGATGAACAGCGAGATGATGAACGTGAACGTCGTCGTCAACAGCGCGATGGCGCGGATGTTGCGGCGTGCATTTTCGCTGTCATCGTTGATGAACAGGATCAGCAGCACACCAACCAGCGGCAGGAAGGTGACCAGCGAGAGGATTGGCCAAGCGGTCATCAGAGCATCATCCAGGTGACGAGTGCGGCAACGCCGATCAGCATGGCGAAGGCGTAGTGATAGAGATAGCCGGTCTGCAGCTTGACGACGCGGTTGGTGACGTCGACGACGCGCGCCGAAACACCGTCAGGCCCGAGACCGTCGATGATGGTGCCGTCGCCGGTCTTCCACAGGAACCTGCCGAGGGCCTTTGCCGGCCGCACGAACAGGAAATCATAGAGCTCGTCGAAATACCACTTGTTGAGCAGGAAGGCGTAGAGCAGGCGATGGTTGGCGGCGACGCTACGGGGCAATTCCGGCGAGCGGATATAGAACTTCCAGGCGATCGCGAAGCCGATGAGCATCGCGAAGAACGGCGATAGCTCGACCCACAGCGGCAGTTCATGGATCTCGTGCAGGATGTGGTTGTCCGCCAGCGTGAACAGCGACGCCTTCCAGAACTCGGCATAGCCTTCGCCGATAAAGGAATTGTGGAAGATGATGCCGGCAAACAGCGAGCCCGCGGCCAGGATGAACAGCGGCACCAGCATCACCGGCGGCGATTCATGGACGTGGTGCATCACCTCATGGCTCGCCCGCGGCTCGCCATGGAAGGTCATGAAGATCAGCCGCCAGGAGTAGAAAGACGTGAAGCAGGCCGCGATGACCAAAAGCACGAAGGCAAGTGCGGCAACCGAATTGTGCCCGGCAAAGGCGGTCTCGATAATGGCGTCCTTGGAGAAGAAGCCGGCGGTGCCGATGACGGTCACCGGAATGCCGACGCCGGTCAGCGCCAGCGTGCCGATCACCATCATCCAGTAGGTGGTCGGGATCAGTTTGCGCAGGCCGCCCATCTTGCGCATGTCCTGCTCGTCGGAGACGGCATGGATGACCGAGCCTGAACCGAGGAACAGCAGCGCCTTGAAGAAGGCATGCGTGAACAGATGGAAGATCGCCGCGCCATAGGCGCCGACGCCGAGCGCCACGAACATGTAGCCGAGCTGCGAGCAGGTCGAATAAGCGATGACCCGCTTGATGTCGTTCTGGACCAGACCGACGGTCGCCGCGAAGAAGGCGGTGAAGGCGCCGATGAAGGTCACCACCGTCAGCGCCGAATGCGACAGCTCGAACAATGGCGACAGCCGTGCCAGCATGAACACGCCGGCCGTCACCATGGTGGCGGCATGGATGAGTGCCGAAACCGGCGTCGGGCCTTCCATGGCGTCCGGCAGCCAGGTGTGCAGCGGCACCTGTGCCGACTTGCCCATGGCGCCCATGAACAAGAGCAGGCAGACGACGGTCATCGCCGCCTGCTTGTCCAGCGCATGGCCAAGGAAGGTCAGCACGGCGGCACCCTGCGGCGCGCCCTCAACCGGGATGAATGTCGTCGCATTGGCGAAGATGGTGCCGAGATTGACCGAACCGAACAGCACGAACAAGCCGAAAATCCCAAGCGCGAAGCCGAAATCGCCAATACGGTTGACGACGAAGGCCTTGATCGCCGCGGCGTTGGCTGACGGCTTCTTGTACCAGAAGCCGATCAGCAGGTAGGACGCCAGGCCCACCCCTTCCCAGCCGAAGAACATCTGCACGAGATTGTCCGCCGTCACCAGCATCAGCATGGCAAAGGTGAACAGCGACAGATAGGCGAAGAAGCGCGGCCGGTTCGGATCGTAGTGCATGTAGCCGATCGAATAGATGTGAACCAGCGCCGAGACGGTGTTGACCACCACCAGCATCACCACCGTCAGCGTGTCGATGCGCAGCGCCCAGGACACGTCCAAGCCGCCGGACTGGATCCAATGCAGCACCGGCACGGTGAACACCTCGCCATGGCCGAAGCCGACGCTGAAGAAGGCAATCCACGACAGCACAGCCGAAATCACCAGGAAGCCGGAGGTGATGTATTCGGAAGCCTTGGCGCCGAGCGACGTGCCGAACAGGCCGACGATCAGGAAGCCGAGCAGTGGAAGGAAGACGATGGCCTGATACATGGTGGTTCCGTCAACCCTTCATCATGTTCACGTCTTCGACCGCGATCGAGCCGCGGTTGCGGAAGAAGACGACGAGAATGGCAAGTCCGATGGCGGCTTCAGCCGCCGCGACCGTGAGCACGAACAGCGCGAACACCTGGCCGACCAGATCGCCGAGGGCCGCCGAAAAGGCGACGAAGTTGATGTTGACCGCAAGCAGGATCAGCTCGATCGACATCAGGATGACGATGATGTTGCGGCGGTTCAGGAAGATGCCGAACACGCCGAGCGTGAACAGGATCGCCGATACGGTCAGATAATGTGCGATGCCGACGACCATCTCAGACTCCTTCGCCCGACTTGACCTTGCGGATTTCCATGCCGGTCGCCGCGGTGCGGCCGACCTGGGCTGCGATCGACTGCCGCTTGACCCCTTCCTTGTGGCGCAGCGTCAGCACGATGGCGCCGATCATGGCGACCAGCAGCACGAGGCCGGCGATCTGGAAGTAGTAGAGGTAGTCGGTATAGAGGATGTCGCCGAGCGCCGCCGTGTTCGAACGCGCGGCGAGATCGGGAATGGGCTTCGAAACCGTCGCGGCGAGCCGCGGCGCGAATGTGTAGCCGCCCAGCACCACGATCAGCTCCGCCGCCAGGATCAGCCCGACCAGCGCGCCGATCGGAGCATATTGCAGGGCGCCTTCCTTCATCTCGGCAAAGTCGACGTCGAGCATCATGACGACGAACAGGAACAGCACCATCACCGCGCCGACATAGACAACGAGCAGGATCATCGCCAGGAACTCGGCGCCGGTCAGCATGAAGAGGCCCGCGGCATTGAAGAAGGTCAGGATCAGGAACAGCACCGAATGCACGGGGTTGCGCGACGAAATGACCATGAACGCCGATGCCACCGCGACAAAGGCGAAGAGGTAGAAAAAGGCCGCCTCTAGTCCACTCAGCATTGGGGATCCCCCGGGTTCCTATCCAAACAGGACAACCGTCCTGTTCGATTTCTGCCGCCGCCTCCGGCCGCAAGTTTCGTTGTGTCCTAGCCCATGTTCCGACCGGGTTGAAAGACCCGATCGACAGAAACATGGGCCACTTTGAATTCCGGAGGATGATCCGGTCCGAAAAGTCCGCGACTTTCGGGATCATCCTCTGGACGAGGCCCTCGCCTCGTCCATGCGTCAAATATCAGCGGTAGGGCGCATCCAGCGAGATGTTGCGCGCCAGTTCGCGCTCCCACCGGTCGCCATTCGCCAGCAGCCTGTCCTTGTCGTAATAGAGTTCCTCGCGCGTCTCCGTCGCGAACTCGAAATTCGGCCCCTCGACGATGGCGTCGACCGGGCAGGCTTCCTGGCAGAAGCCGCAATAGATGCACTTCACCATGTCGATATCGTAACGCACCGTGCGGCGCGTGCCGTCATTGCGGCGCGGGCCGGCCTCGATGGTGATCGCCTGCGCCGGGCAGATCGCCTCGCACAGCTTGCAGGCGATGCAGCGTTCCTCGCCATTGGGATAGCGGCGCAGCGCATGTTCGCCACGGAAGCGCGGACTGGTCGGCCCCTTCTCGTGCGGATAGTTGATCGTCTCCTTCGGCGCGAAGAACTGGCGCATCGACAGGAAGAACGCGCTGACGAAATCCTGCAGCAGCAGCGATTTTGCGGCCTGGGACAGAGCGGACATCACGCAAACCCCGTGATCTTGAGGAAGGCTGCGGTGGCGATCACCATGAACAGCGAGATCGGCAGGAACACTTTCCAGCCAAGCCGCATCAGCTGGTCGTAGCGGTAGCGCGGCACGAAGGCCTTCACCATCGAAATGCCGAAGAACACGAAGCAGACCTTCAGCACGAACCAGATGACGCCCGGCACCCAGGTGAAGGGCGCGAAGTTGAAGGGCGGCAGCCAGCCGCCGAGGAACAGGATGGTGGCCAGCGCGCACATCAGCACGATGGCGACATACTCGCCCAGGAAGAACAGCAGGAACGGCGTCGACGAATATTCGACCATGTGGCCGGCGACCAGCTCCGATTCGGCTTCGACCAGATCGAAAGGCGGACGGTTCGTCTCGGCCAGCGCCGAGATGAAGAAGATGATGAACATCGGAAACAGCGCCAGCCAGTTCCAGTCGAGGAAGGTGTTGGGCAGGCCAAGCCGCGTACCAAGCCCATCATGCTGCGACAGCACGATATCGCTGAGGTTGAGCGAGCCGGCGGTGAGCAGTACGGTGACGATGACGAAGCCGATCGAGACTTCGTAGGACACCATCTGAGCCGCCGAACGCAGCGCGCCGAGGAACGGATATTTCGAGTTGGACGCCCAGCCGCCCATGATCACGCCATAGACCTCGAGCGAGGAGATGGCGAAGACATAGAGGATGCCGACATTGACGTTGGCGATCGCCCAGCCCTGGCTGACCGGAATGACCGCCCAGGCCGAGATCGCCAGCACGGCTGACACCAGCGGCGCCAGCAGGAAGACGCCCTTGTTGGCACCGGACGGGATGACCGGTTCCTTGAAGACGAATTTCAGCAGGTCGGCGAAGGCCTGCAGCGTGCCCCAGGGCCCGACGACGTTCGGACCGCGGCGCAGTTGCACCGCCGCCCAGATCTTGCGGTCGGCGTAGAGGATGTAGGCGACGAAGATCAAAAGCACGACGATCAGCACGACTGATTTCAGAAGGATCAGCAGCGCCGGCAGCACGTAGAAGGAGAAGAAGGTGTCCATGCTTATTCCGCCGCCTGCTTGAAGCCGCTCTTGGCCAGTGCCGAGCATTCCGCCATCACCGCCGATGCCCGCGCGATCGGGTTGGTCAGGTAGAAATCCTTGACCGGCGAGGTGAATGTGCCCTTGTTCAGCCGCCCGCCGAGCTTCGCCACGCCGGCGATGTCCTCGGCATTGCCGGCCGCGACCTGGTCGATGCGGGCCAGATGCGGGTATTCGCCATAGAGCTTGGCGCGCAGCTGCGGCAGCGAATCGAAGGGCAGTTTCTTGCCAAGCACGTCCGACAGCGCCCGCAGAATCGCCCAGTCCTCGCGGGCGTCGCCCGGCGCGAAGCCGGCGCGGTTGGTCTGCTGGACGCGCCCTTCCGTGTTGACGTAAGTGCCCGACTTTTCGGTGTAGGCGGCGGCCGGCAGGATGACATTGGCGCGGTGTGCGCCCGCGTCGCCATGGGTGCCGATATAGACGACGAAGGCGCCACCGGTCTTGCCCATGTCGATCTCGTCGGCGCCGAGCAGGAACAGCACATCGGTCTCGCCCAGCATGCCGGCAACGTTCTTGCCGCCCTCGCCCGGCACGAAGCCGAGATCCAGGCCGCCGACGCGGCCGGCCGCATTGTGCAGCACGGCAAAGCCGTTCCAGTCGGCCCTTGCGGCGTTCACCGCAGCGGCAAGCTTGGCTGCCTGGCCGAGCACGGCCGCGCCGTCGGCACGCGCCAGCGCGCCCTGGCCGACGATGATAAGCGGATGCGTCGCCTTCTTCAGGGTCTGGAAGAACTTGCCATTGCCGTCGGCCAGATCCTTCAGCGAGTCCGGTCCGGCGCCCAGCAGTTCGTAATCATAGCGCGTGTCGCCAATATCGCCGATGACGCCGACCGGCAGATTGCCGACCCGCCAGCGCTTGCGGATGCGGGTGTTGAGCACCGAGGCTTCGAAGCGCGGATTGGCGCCGATGATCAGCACCGCATCCGCCTGCTCGATGCCTTCAATGGTCGGGTTGAAGATATAGCTGGCGCGGCCGAGCGCCGGATCGAGCGCGGCGCCGTCCTGGCGGCAATCGATGTTCCTGGAGCCGAGCGAGGCCATCAAGAGCTTCAGCGCATAGATCTCCTCGACCGCGGCGAGATCGCCGGCAATAGCGCCGATCCTTTCGGGAGCCGTCTTCGACACCTGCTCCTTGATCGCGGCGAACGCTTCGGCCCAGCTTGCCTGAACCAGCCTGCCGTCCTTGCGCACATAGGGGCGGTCGAGACGCTGCGTGCGCAGGCCGTCCCAGATGAAGCGGGTCTTGTCGGAAATCCACTCCTCGTTCACCTGCTCGTTGACGCGCGGCAGGATGCGCATCACTTCGCGGCCTCTGGAGTCGACGCGGATCGCCGAGCCGACGGCGTCCATCACGTCGATGGATTCGGTCTTGGTCAGCTCCCACGGCCGTGCCTGGAAGGCGAAGGGCTTGGACGTCAGCGCGCCGACGGGGCAGAGATCGATGACATTGCCCTGCAATTCCGAGGTCATCGCCTGTTCAAGATAGGTGGTGATCTCGGCATCCTCGCCACGGCCGATCAGGCCGAGCTCGGAAATGCCGGCGACTTCCGTGGTGAAGCGGACGCAGCGCGTGCAGTGGATGCAGCGGTTCATCACCGTCTTGACCAGCGGGCCGATATACTTGTCTTCGACGGCGCGCTTGTTCTCGTGATAGCGCGAGGAATCGACGCCGAAGGCCATCGCCTGATCCTGCAGGTCGCACTCGCCGCCCTGATCGCAGATCGGGCAGTCCAGCGGATGGTTGATCAGCAGGAACTCCATCACGCCTTCCCGGGCCTTCTTGACCATCGGCGTGTTGGTGAAGATTTCCGGCGGTTCGCCGTTCGGGCCGGGGCGCAGGTCGCGCACGCCCATGGCGCAGGAGGCCTGCGGCTTGGGCGGCCCGCCCTTGACCTCGATCAGGCACATGCGGCAATTGCCGGCGATCGACAGCCGCTCATGGAAGCAGAAGCGCGGCACTTCCGCGCCCGCGTCTTCCGCCGCCTGCAGCAGCGTGTAGTGGTCGGGTACAGTGATCTCTTTCCCGTCGACCTTGAGCTTTGCCATTCGCTTCAAACCCCTGCGGATTTCCCGCAATCTCATTTCCCGGGCGCGACAGACGCGGCGCCCGGCATTTCATTCACTTCTTCTTCGTGGACAGCGCAGCCGCCTGGGCAGTCCAGTCGTCGCGGCCGATGCGGCCGTTGAACGACAGATAGTCGTCGACCCAGGCGATCTCCTGCGGCGACCAGGCGGCGATCTGGGCGAACGTCCAGATACCGAGCCCGTTCAACACCTTTTCCAGCTTCGGGCCGATACCCGGTATCGCCTTGAGGTCGGACGGTTTCTCCGGCTTCTCCATCGCCTTGGGCTGCCTGAAATCCTCGGGAAGCAATACATCGGCGGCCTCGCCCGCTGCCGGAGCGACGTCCACCACCGGCGCCGTGGTGGCGGCTTCCTTGGCGGCGATGTCGGTGACCTCCTGCGCGAAGGATTGCGCCTTGGCAATCAGGGTCTTCGCCGTCGCCCGCGCTTTGGTGGACGATGAGTTCGCGTCCTCGAATTGCTCGACACGCGCCTCGAAATCCTCGATCAGCGGCTGCATGAGGCGCTGTGATGCCTCGGCCGCCCCCGAAACCGCGCCCAGCCACACGCCCAACGCATGATTGGCGAGCCCCATGCCAAGCGCCGACATTGCCGCAGCACCCGCGACAGGGTGCACGAAAAGGTTGACGGCACTGGCCATCTCCTTCGGCATCATCCTGGTCAGGTCCTGGTTCATCTTCTCGAGCTGGTCCAAATTGGGCATCATTGGGTAGGGTGTCGAATACGCCGCCATAGAGTTCTCCTGGTCGTTCTTCGTTCGCCCCGCCCCGTTCTTCTCGTCCCGGGCTTTCGCCCGCATCAAAAGTTTCTTCTATTCCGCCGCCACCATCACCGGCTCGGCCCGGTGCGCGTTGCGCGAAAACTCGTCGATGCGCCGCTCCACCTCGCCGCGGAAATGCCGCATCAGGCCCTGGATCGGCCACGCTGCCGCATCGCCCAGCGCACAGATCGTGTGGCCCTCGACCTGCTTGGTGACGTCGAGCAGCATGTCGATCTCGCGCTTCTGCGCCTCGCCGCGCACCAGCCGCTCCATCACCCGCCACATCCAGCCGGTGCCTTCGCGGCACGGCGTGCACTGGCCGCAGCTCTCGTGCTTGTAGAAGTAGGACAGCCGCGCGATCGCTTTCACGACATCGGTCGACTTGTCCATGACGATGACGGCCGCCGTGCCGAGGCCGGATTTGAGGTCGCGCAGCGCGTCGAAATCCATCGGCGCGTCGATGATCTGCTCGGCCGGTACCAGCGGCACCGATGCGCCGCCCGGGATGACAGCCAAGAGATTGTCCCAGCCGCCACGAATGCCGCCGCAATGGGTCTCGATCAACTCGCGGAACGGGATCGACATCGCCTCTTCGACGGTGCACGGATTGTTGACGTGGCCTGAGACGCAGAACAGCTTGGTGCCGACATTGTTGGGCCGGCCGAAGGACGAGAACCAGGCCGCGCCGCGGCGCAGGATGGTCGGCGCCACCGCGATCGATTCGACATTGTTGACGGTGGTCGGGCAGCCATAGAGGCCGACATTGGCCGGGAATGGCGGCTTCAGCCTGGGCTGGCCCTTCTTGCCTTCGAGGCTTTCCAGCAGCGCCGTCTCCTCGCCGCAGATATAGGCGCCGGCGCCGTGGTGCATGTAGACGTCGAAATCATAGCCGGAGGTGTTGTTCTTGCCGATCAGCTTGGCCTCATAGGCCTCGTCGATGGCGCGCTGCAGCGCCTCGCGCTCGCGGATGAACTCGCCGCGCACGTAGATGTAGGCAGCAATCGCGCCCATGGCGAAGCCGGCAAGCAACGCGCCCTCGACCAGCGTGTGCGGATCGTTGCGCAGGATGTCGCGGTCCTTGCAGGTGCCGGGCTCGGATTCGTCAGCATTGATGACGAGATAGCTCGGCCTTCCGTCGCTTTGCTTGGGCATGAACGACCATTTGAGGCCCGTCGGAAAGCCGGCGCCGCCGCGGCCGCGCAGGCCTGACGCCTTCATCTCGTTGACGATCCAGTCACGCCCCTTGGCGACGATGCCGGGCGTGTTGTCCCAGGCGCCGCGCGCCATCGCGCCGGCCAGCGACTTGTCGAACAGGCCGTATATGTTGGTGAAGATGCGGTCTTTGTCCTGAAGCATTTTTCGTCCCTCAGACCGGCTTCTTGCCGAAAACGCGGATGTATTCGGCAACGCCGCCCTTGGCCAGCGCCTTGGCCTGCTTGACCCAGTCGTCGCGCTCGATGCGGCCTCGGAAATTGAGATAGCCGTCGACCCATTCGCGCTCCGCCTTCTTCCACGAAGCGACCTGCGCGAAGGTGAAGATACCCAGCGAATGCAGGATGCCCTCGATCTTCGGGCCGACGCCGGAGATCAGCTTGAGGTCGTCGACCGCTGCCGGCCTGTCGATGCCGGCCGGACGGTTCTTGTCCTCCAGCGACGGTTTTGCCGGCTTTGCCGCCGGCACCTTGGCCTCCGGCGCCTTGAAGGCGGTGGCGGGTTCGGCCTTGGCGATCGGACCACTGCGCTGCTTGGAGACCTTCTCGACCTCGGGGGATGCCTTGTTGGCATTGGCCGCCGAATGCCGCGGTGCGGCAACGCTCGCCGCCTTCTCAGTCGCCGGCGCCACCTTGGTTTTCGACGGCGTCTTCAGCGCTGGGCTGGTCTCAGGCGCGTCGGTTTTCGGCTTGCTGGCATTCGATGGCGCGACAGGGGCGGCGGCAGGTTCCGGAACAGGCGCCGCGATGATCGCGCCGGGCGCCGCCTTGGCGGCCTTTGCGGCTTCCCTGGCTTCCCGGTCGCGGGTCGATTTGAGGATCGCCTTTTCGCTCTTCAGCGTGGTGAGGCCGGAAGCCGGCTCCGAGCCGGTGCGGCCATTCTGCGGTCCCGGCGCCACTGAGGCGCCCTTGCCGGCGTCGTAGAGATCGATGATCTCGACCAGCCGTTCCGGCGTCAGGTCCTCGAACGTATCCTTGAAAATCATCACCATCGGCGCGTTGACGCAGGCGCCCAGGCACTCGACCTCCTCCCACGACAAGGTGCCCTTGTCGTTGGTGTGGAACTGGTCATGATGGATTTTCGAGCGGCAGACATCCATCAGCGCTTCCGAGCCGCGCAGCATGCAGGGCGTGGTGCCGCAGACCTGGATATGCGCGCGGGTGCCGACCGGGTTCAACTGGTACTGCGTATAGAAGGTCGCGACCTCGAGCCCGCGGATCCGCGGCATGTCGAGCATGTCCGAAATCGTCTCGATCGCCGCCTTCGTCACCCAGCCTTCCTGCTCCTGCGCCAGCATCAGGAGCGGGATGATCGCCGACTGCTCGCGGCCCTTCGGATACTTCTTGATCCATTGCTTCGCGGCAGCCGCGTTCGCCCGGTTGAAGGCGAAGGAGGCTGGCTGGACGCTGGCTTCTGCGAGACGGCGGACTGACATTGCGATTCGCTTCTTATGTTTCTACTGGGCGGAGCTATAGGCGCGATAGCAATCCTCGGATCGCCGTAACACGCATACGAACTCTTCATTTCCACGCTTCAAGCGGACGTATTCGTCATAACGGTCATTCCACCATGTTACGTGTCCGCAATCGCGACGCCGAGCCAAGCTCGGCACCTCTGCGACCAAGGTCCTCTCACTCTTGCAACTGGATTGCTCCGGCGGACCGAGTACAAAAATTCCAGAATCCAGAAGCACATCGCCACCGAATTCGCGCACTGTGAGCAGATCGCCTTCCGCTACCAGCTTGAACCCCTCCTTGAGAAGATCCGTCGACGACAGACCATCACCGGATCCAGCAAGGGACGCTTCAGCGGAAGCGGCAAGGCAAGCCGCCGCTAGAAACGCTTTGGATGGCCGGAGGGCTCCCATCATCACCGATCGACCTCACCAAACACGATGTCGAGGGAACCGAGAACGGCGGTGACGTCGGCCAGCATGTGGCCGCGGCAGAGGAAATCCATGGCCTGGAGATGTGCAAAACCCGGCGCGCGCAGCTTGCAGCGGTACGGCTTATTGGTGCCGTCGGAGACCAGATAGACGCCGAACTCGCCTTTTGGCGCCTCGACGGCCGCATAGACTTCGCCGGCCGGCACGCGGTAACCCTCGGTGTAGAGCTTGAAATGGTGGATGAGCGCTTCCATCGAGCGCTTCATCGCCGCGCGCTTGGGCGGCACGACCTTGCCGTCGAGGTTCGACACCGGCCCCGTGCTTTCCTTGCCGAGCAAAAGATCGACGCACTGGCGCATGATCTTCGCGGACTGCCGCATCTCTTCCATGCGCACGAGATAGCGGTCGAAGCAGTCGCCGTTCTTGCCGATCGGAATGTCGAAGTCCATTTCCGAATAGCATTCATAGGGTTGCGACTTGCGCAGGTCCCACGGTGAGCCCGAACCACGCACCATGACGCCGGAAAAGCCCCAGGCCCAGGCATCGGCCAGCGAGACAATGCCGATGTCGACATTGCGCTGCTTGAAGATGCGATTGCCGGTGAGCAGCTTGTCCAGATCATCGATCGACTTCAGGAACGGGTCGATCCACTTGCCGATGTCCTCGACCAGTTGGCGCGGCAGGTCCTGGTGCACGCCGCCGGGGCGGAAATAAGCGGCATGCATGCGCGAGCCGGAAGCGCGCTCATAGAACACCATCAGCTTTTCGCGTTCGACAAAACCCCACAGCGGCGGCGTCAGCGCGCCGACGTCCATGGCCTGCGTCGTCACATTGAGGATGTGCGACATGATGCGGCCGATCTCGCTGTAGAGCACGCGGATCAGCTGGCCGCGCCTCGGCACCTCGATGCCGAGCAGGCGCTCGGCGGCGAGCGCGAAGGCATGCTCCTGGTTCATCGGCGCGCAATAATCGAGCCGGTCGAGATAAGGCACCGCCTGCAGGTAGGTCTTGGCCTCGATCAGCTTTTCGGTGCCGCGGTGCAAGAGCCCGATATGCGGATCGACGCGGTCGACGACTTCGCCGTCCAGTTCGAGAACCAACCTCAAAACACCATGTGCTGCAGGGTGTTGAGGTCCAAAGTTGATGTTGAAGTTACGGACGGAGGTTTCAGCCATTTACTGCTTTGCCTTCTCGTCGCCCGGCAGCACGTAGTCAGTACCTTCCCACGGCGACAAAAAATCGAAATTGCGGAATTCCTGCTTGAGCTCGACCGGCTCGTAGATCACGCGCTTGGCTTCGTCGTCGTAGCGCACTTCGACGAAGCCGGTCAGCGGGAAATCCTTACGCAGCGGATGGCCTTCGAAACCGTAATCGGTCAGCAGGCGGCGCAGATCCGGGTGACCCGAGAACAGCACGCCGTAGAGATCGTAGGTCTCGCGCTCGAACCAGTCGGCGCCAGGATAGACACCGGTGATCGACGGCACCATCGTCTCCTCGTCCGCCTGCACCTTGACGCGGATGCGCACGTTCTGCTTCGGCGACAACAGGTGATAGACGACATCGAAGCGCTTGGCCCGCGACGGATAGTCGGCGCCGCAGACATCGATGATCGAGATGAACTGGCAGCGCGCATCGTCTCGCAGGAAGCTCACCACCTCGATCAGGTTTTCCGGCTCGACGTGAACGGTGAGTTCGCCATAGGCAAACACCGCGTCGCTGAAGCGGCCAGGCAGCTTCTCGCCGAGATAGGTCGACAGTTCGCTCAATGAAGCAGCCATGGATTTACCGTTCGATCGTGCCGGTGCGGCGGATTTTCTTCTGCAGGAGAAGGATGCCGTAGAGCAGCGCTTCGGCGCTCGGCGGACAGCCGGGCACATAGATGTCCACCGGCACGACGCGGTCACAGCCGCGCACCACCGAATAGGAATAGTGGTAATAGCCGCCGCCATTGGCGCAGGAGCCCATCGAAATGACGTAGCGCGGCTCCGGCATCTGGTCATAGACCTTGCGCAGCGCCGGCGCCATCTTGTTGGTCAGCGTGCCGGCGACGATCATGATGTCGGACTGGCGCGGAGAGGCGCGCGGCGCAACGCCGAACCGCTCCGAATCATAGCGCGGCATCGAGGTGTGGATCATCTCCACGGCGCAGCAGGCAAGGCCGAAGGTCATGAACATCAGCGAGCCGCTGCGTGCCCAGGTGATCAGCGCCTCGGTCGAAGTGACCAGAAAACCCTTGTCGGCCAGTTCGTTGTTGATTTCGAGGAAGAAGGGATCATCCTGCCCCACCGGTTTGCCGGTGTTGGGATCGATGATGCCCTTGGGCTTCGGCGCGACGAGGGTGCCTGAACTGTCGTTCAATCCCATTCCAGCGCTCCTTTTTTCCATTCATAGGCAAAGCCGATGGTCAGCACTGCCAAAAACACCATCATCGACCAGAAGCCGAGCATGCCTATCTTCGAGAAGGACACGGCCCACGGGAACAGGAAGGCCACTTCCAGGTCGAAGATGATGAACAGGATCGACACCAGATAGAAGCGGATGTCGAATTTCATGCGGGCATCGTCGAACGAGTTGAAACCGCACTCGTAGGCGGAAAGCTTTTCGGGATCGGGGTTGCGGTATGCCACCAGGAACGGCGCGACCAGCAGCGCCAGGCCGACGACCAGCGCCACGCCGATGAACAGGACGATGGGCAGGTACGAACTGAGAAGTGCGTTCATGCAGCGGCTTTCCGTTGGCGCCAATCCATTTTGATTACAGCACCGGACCTTAATGCGGAAGCGTGACAGTTTAACCGCTGAACCGTTTTAAGGAGCCTATGCTGCAACGCGGCGAGGGTTAGCGCAGCACTTCCAGCGAAGCAAGTCAAACCTTGTTCAAAACACCGAGCTGGACGGCATATCCGGCGAAACTGGTCCGATACGCTCCTGTTTGATTTCCTTCTCTTTTTACTCCACTTTTCTCTCCTGACATGGTTGCCGCCGAAACCCTGCTAGCATGGGCTGGAATCACCCATCGGACCCCTCGGTCAAATCACCTCAGAGTGGCGCTTGAATGAAGGAAAAGATCTCGCTTGCCACGGCCCGGCGCATCGCGCTCGCGGCTCAAGGGTTTCTCGATCCCCGCCCCTCCGGCACGCCCGACCGCCGCCATTTCGCCCGCGTTCTCTCCCGTACCGGCCTGCTGCAAATCGATTCCGTCAGCGCGGTGGTGCGTGCTCATTATATGCCGCTCTATTCGCGCCTTGGCCCCTATCCCCTGGCTCTGCTCGACAACGCCGCCGTCACCCGCAAGCGCACGGTCTTCGAATACTGGGCGCATGAGGCCTCGTTCCTGCCGGTCGAGACCTACCCGCTGATGTGCTGGCGCATGCAGCGCGCCGAACAAGGCGATGAAATGTATCTGGGGCTGGCCAAATGGGGTCGCGAGCACGCCGCCTACATAGAAGAAATCTACCGCCAGGTCGTCGAGCGCGGCCCGATCGCCGCTTCGGCGCTAGAAGGCCAGAAAGGCTCCGGCGGCTGGTGGGGTTGGAGCCACGCCAAGCACGCCTTCGAATGGCTGTTCTGGGCCGGGCGCATCACCACGGCGCATCGTCGCGGGTTCGAGCGCTTCTATGACCTGCCCGAGCGCGTGCTGCCGCAGGCGATCCTCGACCTGCCGGTGCCGGCCGCCGAGGACGCGCACCGCGAATTGCTGCGCATCTCCGCCCGCGCCCACGGCATCGCGACATCAGGCGATTTGCGCGACTATTTCCGCCTGTCGCCGGCCGACATGAAGGGCCGGCTGGAGGAACTGGTCGAGACCGGCGAGCTGCTGCAGGTGCGCGTCGAAGGCTGGGACAAGCCGGCATACCTCCATAAGGACGCCCGTCTGCCGCGCAGGATCGAGGCCCGCGCCTTGCTGGCGCCGTTCGATCCGGTCGTCTTCGAACGGTCGCGCTCGGAGCGGCTGTTCGATTTCCACTACCGCATCGAGATCTACACGCCGGCCGAAAAGCGGCAATACGGCTATTACGTCCTGCCGTTCCTGCTCGGCGACAGGATCGTCGCGCGCGTCGACCTCAAGGCCGACCGGCCGGCAAGTATCCTGCGCGTCCACGCAGCCTACGCAGAATGCAATGCACCGCCAGAAACCGCCGCCCAGCTCTTCGAGGAACTGAAGCAGATGCAGGGCTGGCTTGGCCTTGAGCGCATGGAAGTGACGCCGGCTGGTGATCTGGGCCAGCCTCTCGCCGACATCGCCGTGTCGTAACCTGCGTTGACACAACTCCCCGCAAGAGCCTAAATCCGGTCCAGACGGTCCCTTGCCCGCAACGGCAGGGGCTAAGAGGGAATGCGGTGAGGGATTTCGATCTCAAATCCGCGGCTGTCCCCGCAACTGTAAGCGACGAGCCAAGGCCGAAAGCCACTGGGAGTTCCCGGGAAGGCGGCTACCCAAGGCGATGACCCGCGAGCCAGGAGACCTGCCGTCTGCGACAAGATAATCCGATCGCCTGGCGGGTTTTCCGGGCAAGGAGCCAGATTGGAACGCAACAGCAGTTTCCCGGCTGAGACAGCGGACGTATTGCCCAGCGAGCGTGGCGTCTTGGCCGGCGTTACCGTGATCGTCTGCGCCTCCTGTCGTGACGAAACCGGCTCCGACGCCCATCCCCGCGCCGGCGAACTGCTGGCACAAGACACGCGCCGCGCCGCATCGGGCGAAGATATCCGCATCCGCACGGTCGAATGCCTCGGCAATTGCAAGCGTCGCCTCAGCGCCGCCATCCTGCGCGACGGCTGCTGGAGCTATGTGTTCGGCGATTTAACCCTGACCAGCGGCACCGACCTTGTCACAGGCGCAAAGCTCTTCGCCACTTCGACCGACGGCCTCATCCCGTGGCGTGGCCGGCCCGATAGCCTCAAGCGCGGCCTCGTTGCCCGCATCCCTCCCCTCGACATGCTGAAGGACTAACCATGACCGCTCCGGATTCGTCCGCCAACCTCTCCCGTGTTCCCTGCACCGTCGTCACCGGCTTCCTCGGCGCCGGCAAGACGACGCTGGTCCGTCATCTCCTGGAAAACGCCGGCGGCAGGCGCATCGCCATCATCGTCAACGAGTTCGGCGACATCGGCATCGACGGCGAAATCCTCAAGGGCTGCGGCATCGACACCTGTCCGGAGGAAAACATCGTCGAACTGGCCAATGGCTGCATCTGCTGCACGGTGGCCGACGATTTCGTGCCGGCGCTCGACCAGATCCTGTCGCTGACGCCGAAGGTCGACCATATCCTGATCGAAACCTCGGGGCTGGCTTTGCCCAAGCCGCTGGTCCAGGCTTTCCAATGGCCGACGGTGAAGAGCCGCGTGACCGTCGACGGCGTCATTGCCGTGGTCGACGGCCCGGCGCTGGCCGAAGGTCGCGTCGCCAACGACATGGACGCCCTGCAGGCGCAGCGCGCCGGGGATGACAGCCTCGATCATGACGATCCGGTCGAGGAAGTGTTCGAGGACCAGATCGCCTGCGCCGACCTGATCATCCTGTCGAAGAGCGACCTGATGGACGCCGCCGGTTCGGCCCGCGCCAACGCCATCATTGGCGAACACTCCGCTCGCGCCGTGAAGATCGTGCCGACCTCTCATGGCAAGGTCGATCCCTCCGTACTGCTCGGGCTCGGTCTCGCCGTCGAGGATGACATCGAGAACCGCAAGTCCCATCATGACGGTGCATTCGACCACGAGCATGACGATTTCGACACGTTCATCGTCGACATTCCCTCGATCGCCAATCCGGACGAACTGGCAAAACGCGTCGCCGCCGCCGCCGAACAGGAAAACGTGCTGCGTGTGAAAGGCTTCGTCGAGGTCGGCGGCAAGCCGATGCGGCTCCTGCTGCAGGCGGTCGGCCCGCGCGTCAATCATTACTATGACCGCGCCTGGACCACCGAGGACGACCGCCGCTCACGCCTCGTCGTCATCGGCCTCAAGGGGCTGAACCGGCCGGCGATCGAACGTATACTCGCCGGCTGATTTTCAGGCACGGGCCGCGATGCACATCCTCACCACGACCTCCGCCTCGCTCGATGATCTCGCCGAGCCGGTCGATCTGCGGCAGACGCCGGCGGATATCGTGGCCCTGTCCTTCACCGACAGCGACCTCGCCGGCCTTGCGGCCGCGTGGAAGGCCGATGCCGGCCGGCTGCCGTCCATGCGGCTCGCAGCACTACGCGACCTGCGCCATCCCATGTCCGTCGACCTCTGGATCGACAGCGTCGCCCGCCACGCCAAGATCATCCTGGTGCGCATCCTCGGCGGTTACGACTGGTGGCGCTACGGCTGTGACCAGCTTGCCGCGATCGCCCGCCAACGCGGCATAAAACTGGCGTTGCTGCCCGGTGAAAGCCACGACGAGGATGTCAGGCTCATCGAAGCCTCGACGCTGCCGCGCGAGGAACTCGACGCGCTGCTCGGCTATTTTCGCGAGGGCGGCCCGGCGAATATGAGCGCGCTGATGCAGCGGCTGGCGGGGTTGGGGGGACAGGATGCGGCTGTTTGCGAGCCGGTCAGCGTGCCGAAAGCGGGCTACTATCAACCCAGTAGCGGCATCGTCCCCCTCCCCCTCGAGGGGAGGGTCCGGCCGCAGGCCGGGGGTGGGGTCCTCTCCGAAACGCGCCAACTTAAACAAACGCCGAGCCCGGTCGTGCCGACCCCACCCGGTCCTGCGGGCCACCCTCCCCTCGAGGGGGAGGGAAAGGTCATCCCTATCCTCTTCTACCGCTCGATGCTGCTGGCCGCCGATGTCGCCCCCATAGACGCGCTTTTCGAAGCGCTACGGCAGCGCAACATGCTCCCCGTCCCCATCTTCGTCTCCAGCCTCAAGGACCCGGCGTCGCTCTCCTTCGTGGAAACCGCGCTCGCCGCGCTGAAACCCGCAGCCATCATCACCGCAACCGCTTTCGCATCCGGCGCCGAACCCGGTGTCGAAACCCTATTCGACCGTGCCGGCGTGCCCGTCTTCCAGGTCATTGTCGCCACCACGCGTAGCGATATCTGGGAGAACAACCAGCGCGGCCTGGCGCCCGCCGACCTTGCCATGCATGTCGTGCTGCCCGAACTCGACGGCCGCATCCTGGCAGGCGCCATCTCCTTCAAGGGCGAAAGCGAGACCGACCCCGCGCTTGGCCACCGCGCCTTCGCCAATCGGCCGGAGTTGGATCGGGTAGCGCAGGTGGCGGACCGTGTCGCAGCCTTTATCCGCCTGCAGGAGACGCCCCGCGCCAACCGCAAGCTGGCGATCCTGATCCCGGACTACCCAAGCGCGCCCGGGCGTACGGGCTATGCCGTCGGCCTCGACGTTCCGTCGAGCGTGCTGGCGATGCTGCATGACCTGAGCGAGCAGGGTTATGTGGCTGAGGGGATTCCGCAATCGCCGCGTGCGCTGCTGGATTTGCTGGAGCGCGGCAGTGATGGGCTCGGGTTGGATGATTATATCGACCTTTCGAAGTATCTGCCAGTTGAGGCAATGACTGCCGTCGAGGCCGCGTGGGGAAAAGCAGAAGACGAAATAGGTTTGCGCGAGGCGCCCCCCTCTGTCCTGCCGGACATCTCCCCCACAGGTGGGGAGATTACGCCGTCATCACCGCTTTCGCCAATCTCAACCGTTGAAGGAAGAGAGCCGGCAACGGAACTGCCAATCTCCCCCCAAGTGGGGGAGATGTCCGGCAGGACAGAGGGGGGCGCCTCGCGCGAACCTTCGCTATCAAGCAAAAAACACTTCCCCTTCCGCGCCGCCACCTTCGGCAACGTCACCGTCGCGCTCGCCCCGGACCGCGGCCGCTCCGCCGACCGTCGCGCCGACTACCACGACCCGATGCTCCCCCCGCGCCATGCACTCCTCGCCTTCGGCCTCTGGCTGCGCAAAACGCTTGGCGTCCACGCTCTCATCCATGTCGGCGCGCATGGCACGCTGGAATGGCTGCCGGGCAAGACGGTTGCCCTCTCGAAAACCTGTTTTCCCGAGATCGTCACGGGTGCATTGCCCGTCATCTATCCCTTCATCGTCTCCAACCCCGGCGAGGCCGCACAGGCCAAGCGGCGCATCGCCGCCGTTACCCTTGGCCATCTGCCGCCGCCGCTGACCGGCGCCGGATTGGACGAGGATCAGCACAAGCTCGAACGTCTGGTCGACGAATACGCCCAGGCCGACGGCCTCGACCGCCGCCGTCGCGACCGTCTCGCCAGGCTGATCGTCGACACCGCACAGAAAACCGGCCTCGCCTCGGAAGCTGGCGTCGCCAGGACCGTCGCGCCCGACGAGGCGCTGCGCCGCATCGACGCCTGGCTCTGCGACCTCAAGGATTTCGCCATCAAGGATGGGCTGCATATCTATGGCCGCGCGCCCGAGGGCGAGCCCGACGCCATGCGCCGCCAGAGCGCGGAGGCCGAAAAGATGGCGCTGCTTGCGGCACTCGATGGCCGCCACGTCAAGGCAGGTCCAGCCGGCGCGCCCGCGCGCGGCCGTTCCGATGTCTTGCCCACCGGCCGCAACCTGTTCACCTCCGACCCGCGCACCATGCCGACGCCGACCGCCTATGAGCTGGGCCGGACAGCGGCGGAGGAAGTGGTGCGCGGCTACATGCAGTCGCATGGCGACTGGCCGCGTTCGCTGGTGACAGACCTCTGGGGCTCGGCTTCGCTGCGCACCGGCGGAGAGGAGATCGCGCAAGGCCTGGCGCTGATGGGATGCCGGCCGCAATGGGATGCCGCGACCGGCCGCATCACCGGCATCGAAGTGCTGCCGCCGGCTACGCTCGGCCGCCCGCGCGTCGATGTCACCTGGCGCATATCAGGCCTGTTCCGCGACATGTTCCCGACCCAGATCGCGCTGATCGATGCCGCCGCCAACGCCGTCGCCGCGCGCGACGAGGAGGGTTTGGAAAACCCGCTCGCCGCCAAAACCCGCGCCGATGGAAAAATCAGCCCGCGCATCTTCGGCACCTCGCCCGGCACCTATGGCGCCGGCGTCGAGGATCTCCTGTCGGGCGGCGGCTGGGGCGCGCGCGAAGAGATCGGCCGCGCCTATCTCGATGCCACCTCGCACGCCTATGGCGGCGCGGGTGGCGAAGGCATATCGGCGCCCGGCGTCTTCGAGGGGCGTATTGCCGAGGCCGATCTTCTGGTCCACACCGGCGACGACCCCGGCCGCGACATTCTCGAAGGTTCCGCCGACGTCGCCTTCATCGGCGGCTTTTCGGCAGCGCTCGCGGCGCTTGGCAGGAACGCCGACGTCATCGTGCTCGACACCACGGACCCGCAAAAGCCAAAGCCACGTTCGGTCGGCGAGGCGGTGGCCCGCGTCGTGCGCGCCCGCGCCGTCAATCCCCGCTTCATATCAGGCCAGATGCGGCACGGCCCCCGCGGCGCCTCCGAATTCGCCGAGACGGTCGACCGGCTGGTCGGTTTCGCCGAAACCACCCATGCCATATCGGGCACGCTGATCGAGGCCGTGCACGACGCCTATGTCGGCGACGCCGAAGTTCGCGCCTTTATCCTGCGCGAGAATCCCGCCGCCGCGAAAGTCATCGCCGAGCGCTTCCTGTCGGCGCGTCGGCGTGGCCTTTGGCATCCCTTGCGCAACTCCATCGACGACGATCTCGCCGCGCTGATTGCCGAGGCGGAAGCGCTGGGGGTGGCGGCATGAACGCCTTCTCGCGCCGCGGCGCCTGCCCCGCCCTGTCGGTGCCAATGCAGACAGGTGACGGCCTGTTGGTGCGGCTCAACCCTGTTTCAGGAGGGTTGTCGCCGAAGCTGTTGATCGGACTGGCCGAATCCGCCCTGCGGCATGGCAATGGCATCATGGAAGTGACAGCACGCGGCAGCCTGCAGATACGCGGGCTGACCGAGGCAAGCGCGGCACTGCTGGCGACGGAGGTCGATGCGCTGGGCATCACCGTGCGCACCGGCCTGCCGGTCGAGACCGGGCCGCTGGCGGGCATCGATCCCCAAGAGATCGCCGACCCCCGGCCGCTGGCTGAGCGGATCAGGATGGCGGTCGAGGAAGCTGGATTGACACAACGGCTGGGGCCGAAAGTTTCGGTGATAGTCGACGGCGGTGGGCAGTTGACGATGGATACGTTGACGGCCGATGTGCGGCTCGTTGCGGTGCGCATCGATGCGGGAATCCAGTGGCAGGTGTCGGTCGCGGGCGATGAACAGGATGCGAGGCTGCTCGCCACGGTGAGAGACGACGCGGCGCGCGACATTGCCGTAGCGGTGCTGAGGATGGTGGCCGAGAAAGGTCGTGAGGCTCACGCGAGGGATCTATCGGAGAGGCAGTTGGCGTCTCTCGCCGGTTGGCTATGTTTGACAGGTTTGCGCGAGGCGCCCCCCTCTGTCCTGCCGGACATCTCCCCCTCGAGGGGGGAGATTACGCTGTCACTGATGGTTTCGCCAATCTCCGGTGTTGTTAAGGAAAAGCCGGCGTCGAAGCTGCCAATCTCCCCCCCTGAGGGGGAGATGTCCGGCAGGACAGAGGGGGGCGCCTCGCGCAAACCTATCGGCCTTTTCCCCTTAGCCGGCGACACTTTCGCCCTCGGCATCGGCCTCCCCTACGGCAGCGTGCCGGCGGACAAAATCATCACCCTTGCCCAATACGCCCTCACTCTCCGCACAATCGAAATCCGCCTCGCCCCAGGCCGCGCCCTGCTCTTCCTCGGCCAGCCACCGGCCGCCAAGCAGCCCCTTCAACACACAGCCGCCACCCTCGGCTTCATCACCTCCGCCACCGACCCGCGCACGCGCATCGCCGCTTGCCCCGGCGCGCCGGCCTGCGCTTCCGGCCGCATCGCCACGCGCGATATTGCCGAGGCGATCGCCGCCGAAAACGCCGACATCCTCGACTTCACCCTGCACATTTCCGGCTGCGCCAAGGGCTGCGCGCATCCCGGCGCGGCGGCGCTGACAATCGTCGGCGGCGAAAATGGAGCCGGACTTGTCGTGAACGCGACGGCAAAGGCCCTTCCTGCCGGCTACAGGCCGGGCTATGACGCCGCGCGCGGTGTCAGTCGCGTTGCGGCGGTGATCCGCAGCGCACGATATCAGGGCGAAACAGCCACCGCTTGCCTGACAAGGCTCGGGCTGGCCGGCATCGCCGAGGCTTACCGACAGGAATGAGCATGGCCGCCTACGACTATATCCACGACGGCACAGCGATCTACGAGCGCTCCTTCGCCATCATCCGCGCCGAGGCTGATCTCGCGCGCTTTTCCGAAGCTGAGGCCGATGTCGCGATCCGCATGATTCATGCCTGCGGCCAGGTCGAAGCATCAAGTCATTTTGTCTTCTCCCCTGATTTTGTGACCGCCGCCCGCACCGCTTTGGCGGCCGGCGCGCCGATCTTCTGCGACGCGGAAATGGTCTCGCATGGCGTCACCCGCGCCAGGCTGCCGGCCGGCAACGAGGTGATCTGCACCTTGCGCGACCCGCGCACGCACGACATCGCCAAGGCGATCGGCAACACCCGATCGGCCGCAGCGATCGATTTGTGGGGTGAGCGCATGGCAGGCTCCGTCGTCGCCATCGGCAATGCGCCGACCGCGCTGTTCTATCTCCTGGAAAAGCTGCGCGACGGCGCGCCGAAGCCGGCGGCCATCATCGGCATGCCGGTCGGCTTCGTCGGTGCTGCCGAATCCAAGGATGCGCTGGCCGAAAATTGCTATGGCGTGCCCTATGCCATCGTGCGCGGCCGGCTTGGCGGCAGCGCCATGACCGCCGCCGCGCTCAATTCATTGGCGAGGCCCGGCCTGTGAACGCGATTCCAAAAGGCCGTCTCGTCGGTGTCGGCACCGGTCCCGGCGATCCCGAATTGCTGACGCTGAAGGCCGCGCGCGCCTTGGCCGAAGCCAATGTCGTGGCCTATTTCGCCAAACGCGGCAACAACAGCAATGCGCGCGCCATCGTCGAGGCGCGCTTCCGGCCTGACATGCTGGAACTCCCGCTGCTCTATCCCGTCACCACCGAGATCGACAAGGATCACGACGACTACCGCTCGCAGATCACGGCGTTCTACGAGGAATCCGCCGAGACAGTCGCCGAACATCTTCAGGCCGGAAAAATGGTCGCCGTTCTGTCCGAAGGCGATCCGCTGTTCTACGGCTCCTACATGCACCTGCATGTGCGCCTCGCCCATCGCTTCCCGACCGAGGTCATCCCCGGCATAACCGCCATGTCCGGCTGCTGGTCGGCAACCGGCCTGCCAATTGTCCAGGGCGATGACGTGCTGACGGTGCTGCCCGGCACGATGAGCGAGTTCGAGCTGACGCGCCGGCTGGCCGACACCGATGCCGCCGTCATCATGAAGGTCGGCCGCAACCTGCCCAAGATCAGGCGAGCGCTCGAAGCCACCGGCAAGCTGACGCGCGCCGTCTATGTCGAGCGCGGCACCATGCCCGGCAGCATGTCGATGAAGCTCGCCGACAAACAGGACGACAAGGCGCCCTATTTCGCCATCGTATTGATCGCCGGCTGGTCAGGCCGGCCCGGCGCGCTGGGAGCGCAGGCATGAGCGGCCATCTCACCGTCATCGGCCTTGGACCGGGCAATGCCGATCAGGTCACGCCGGAAGCCAGCCGCGCGGTGGCCGAGGCGAAATTCTTCTATGGCTACAAGCCCTATCTCGACCGGCTCGAGCTGCGCCCCGACCAGACCCGCGTCGCCTCAGACAATCGCGAGGAACTCGCCCGCTCTAAGGATGCATTGATAAAGGCCGCCGAGGGCCACGACGTCGCCGTCGTCTCGGGCGGCGATCCCGGCGTCTTCGCCATGGCCGCCGCCGTCTGCGAGGCGATCGAGGCCGGCCCGGCCGAGTGGCGTACGGTCGATGTTTCCGTCGTGCCCGGCATCACCGCCATGCTCGCCGTTGCCGCCCGCATCGGTGCCCCGCTCGGCCATGATTTCTGCGCCATCTCGCTGTCCGACAATCTGAAGCCGTGGGATTTGATCGAGCTGCGTCTGCTGGCGGCCGCCGGCGCCGGCTTCGTCATCGCGCTCTACAACCCGATCAGCAAGGCGCGCCCCTGGCAGCTTGGCCGCGCCTTCGAGTGTCTGACCGCAATCCTGCCCGGCACCACGCCTGTCATTTTCGGCCGCGCCGCCGGCCGCCCGGACGAACGCATCGAGGTGTTCCTGCTGGCCGATGTCGACGCGCAGAAAGCCGATATGGCAACCTGCATCATCATCGGTTCGCCGGAAACCCGGATCATCAGGCGCGGCGACAAACCGGCGCTGGTCTACACGCCGCGTTCGGCAGCGGGCTCGACAAGATGATCGACGCCAAATTGGTTGACAATGGCGGCCAGCGCTTCGACCGTTTCAGCCGAAGGGACGTCCGGCAGATCAGGCCTGCGGACCATGATCACCTCGATATCAAGCGCCCGCGCCGCTGCGATCTTGCCGTAAGTGGCAGCACCGCCGCTGTTCTTGGACACGACGACGTCGATGCGCTGTTCCCTGAGCAGCGCCCGCTCGTCCGGCTCGCGGAACGGACCCCGCGCCAGCAGATAGCTGGCATCGGGCACTGCCAGCTGCGGCTCGACCGGATCGACGCTGCGGATGAGATAGTGGTGCTGGGGGGCTGCTTCGAAAGCGGCGACCTCTTGCCGGCCGAGCGCCAGAAAGACGCGGCGCGGCGCGGGTCCAAGCGCTTGCACGGAATCGCCCACCGTATCGACGTCAGTCCAGCGGTCGCCTTCGACCGGCTCCCAGCCCGGACGGCGCAGGGCGAAGATCGGCACCCTCACCATGCGCGCGGCTTGTGCCGCATTGGCCGAGATTCGCGCCGCATAAGGATGCGTCGCATCGATCAGCAGATCGATGCCCGCCTCACCGAGATAAGTGGCCAAACCTTTGGCGCCGCCAAATCCTCCGCTCCGCACGGGCACGCCTTGCGCGACCGGGCTTTCAGTGCGGCCGGCCAGCGACAGAGTGACCGCGGCGCGCGCAGCCAGTATTCCGGCCAGTTGCCGGGCTTCCGTGGTGCCGCCGAGGATCAGAATTTTCTTCATTTGCACCATGATGGGTCGCGCCCATTGGGCTCACCAGCGTTGCAGCCAGTCCCCTTCTCACCGTCACTATACGGGGAGAAGGTGCCGGCAGGCGGATGAGGGGCGGCGCGACATGTCAAAAAATCAGGCATCGCCCAAATGGCTCACAATCGTCGGCATCGGCGAGGACGGTTTAGCCGGTCTCGGCGACGAGGCCAAGCAGCGGATTGCCCAAGCGGAGATCATCTTCGGCGGCAAGCGGCATCTGGCGCTGGTCGCCTCCTTCGCCAAGGGCGAGCCTCGTCCCTGGCCGGTTCCTTTCGATCCAGAGATGCGCGACGTGCTGGCGCTTGCCGGCAGGCGCGTCTGCGTGCTCGCCTCCGGCGATCCCTTTTTCCACGGTGTCGGGGCCGCACTCGCCCGCAAGATCAAGCCGCAAGCGATGCATGTCATCCCCGCGCCGTCGGCCGTTTCGCTGGCCGCCGCCCGGCTTGGCTGGGCGCTGCAGGATATCGAGACCGTTTCGCTGCATGGCCGGCCGCTCGATCTGATTCGCCCGCTGCTGCAACCCAACGCGCGCATATTGGCGCTGACATCCGATGGCGATGCACCGGCGGCGATCGCCCGCCTGCTCACCGAACTCGACTTCGGCGCCTCGCGGCTGACGATCCTGGAAGCACTGGGCGGGCCAAAGGAAATGCTGCGCTCCGCCCGCGCCGATGCCTTCGACCTGGAAAACATCAATCCGCTCAACGTGCTGGCCATCGAAATTGATCCCAGCCCGCAAGCGCGCGTGCTGCCGCTTACGGTTGGGCTTGCCGATCACCTGTTCGACCATGACGGCCAGATCACCAAACGCGAAATCCGCGCCATTACGCTTTCGTCACTGGCGCCGAGGCGCGGCGAACTGCTGTGGGATATCGGCGCCGGCTCCGGCTCCATCGGCATCGAATGGATGCTCGCCCACCCCTCAATGCGCACGATTGCCATCGAAGCGGACCCAATCCGCGCCGCTCGCATTGGTCACAATGCCGCTGCCTGCGGCGTACCCGGCCTTGTCGTGGTGGAAGGCATCGCGCCCAAGGCGCTTGCAAAGCTGGATATGCCGGATGCGATCTTCATCGGCGGCGGCGGCAGCGATACCGGCGTGTTGAACGCCGCCATCAAGGCGCTGCGCCCTGGCGGCCGGCTCGTCGCCAATGCCGTGACCCTTGAGATGGAAGCCCTGCTTCTCGCCCAACATACGAAACTGGGCGGCGATCTCACCCGGATTAACATCTCCCGCGCCTCGCCGGTCGGCTCGATGCAGGCATGGCGGCCGGCCATGCCGGTCACACAATGGAGTTGGGTGAAGCCATGATCGTCGCGGGCATCGGCAGCCGAAAAGGCGTTGGGGTCGAGGACGTGCTCGCGGCGATCGAGACCGCCCTCGAAGCGCATGGGCTGGCGATGACGGCTCTTTCGGCATTGGCAACCGCCGCGCTCAAGAAAGATGAAGACGCGATCGCCGCCGCGGGCCGCGCGCTGGACCTTCCGGTCATCATCGTCGATGACACAGCACTTCAGGCCGCCTCGCCGGACACGCTCAGCCATTCCGATTTGTCGCAGGACCTTGCCGGCACGCCATCGGTTTCCGAAGCATCGGCCCTTGCGGTTGCGGGCAAGGGCGCCAGGCTGCTCGGCCCCCGCACGGTGCTCGGGCCCGTCACCTGCGCCATCGCCATCAGCGGAGACGCGCCATGACCGTTCATTTCATCGGCGCCGGTCCCGGTGCCCCCGACCTGATCACCCTGCGGGGCGCCAGACTGCTGGCAAGCTGCCCGGTCTGCCTCCATGCCGGCTCGATCGTCGCGCCCGAATTGCTCCAGCACTGCGTGCCGGGGACAAAGCTGATCGACACTGCGCCGATGTCGCTCGACGAGATCGAGGCCGCATATCTCGATGCCCACAGAGCCGGCCAGGATGTGGCGCGCCTGCATTCCGGCGACCTGTCGGTGTGGAGCGCGGTTGCCGAGCAGATCCGTCGACTGGAAAAGCACGGTATTCCCTACACGCTGACGCCGGGCGTCCCCTCCTTCGCCGCCGCGGCCGCAGCACTGCGTCGCGAACTGACCATTCCCGAAGTCGCGCAAAGCCTGGTGCTGACCCGCGTCTCCGGACGTGCATCAAAAATGCCGCCCGGCGAAACGCTGGCCGGCTTCGGCCGCACCGGCGCCACGCTGGCCATCCATCTTGCCATCCATGCCATCGACCGCGTCGTCGCCGAACTGACGCCGCACTATGGCGGTGATTGCCCGGTGGCGATCGTCTTCCGTGCCTCCTGGCCGGATGAGCGCGTGCTGACCGGCACGCTGGCAACGATCGAGGCACAGCTCGCCGCCGATCCGATGGAGCGCACGGCGATCATCTTCGTCGGCCGCTCTCTCGCTGCGGAAGGGTTTGGCGAGAGTTCTTTGTATGATGCCCATTACCAGCGGCGGTTTCGCGGACGGGACGGATTGTGAGCGGCAGCAGCAAAAACAAGGGCGAAAACGCCACGCTCGAACAGGCCTTGTCCCGGCTGAACTTCAAGCCGCGCCCGCTTGAGCCGGGCCATGTCTGGCTGGCCGGCGCCGGTCCCGGCGACCCCGGCTGCCTGACGCTGGAAGTGCTGGCCGCGCTGGCCGAGGCGGATGCGCTGGTCTATGACGCGCTGGTTTCGCCGGATGTCGTCGCGGTTGCGGAAAATGCCGAGCTTTTCTTTGCCGGCAAGCGCGGCGGGAAACCGTCGATGAAGCAGGATGACATCACCGCTTTGCTGGTCCGGCTGGCGCGTGACGGCCGCCGCGTCGTCAGGCTGAAGGGTGGCGACCCCTATATTTTCGGCCGTGGCGGTGAAGAGGCGCTGGCGCTGGCACGGGAAGATATCCCGTTCCGCGTCCTGCCCGGCCTGACCTCGGGGCTGAGCGCACTGGCCGCCACCGGCATCCCGGCCACCATGCGCGGCATCAACAAGGCGGTTATCCTGGCGACCGGCCACGCCGCCGGCACCGATGACGACATCGACTGGGCGGCGATTGCCCGCACCGGCCAGCCTGTCGTCGTCTACATGGGCATGGCCAATTTGCCCCTGATCGCCGCCGCCCTGCTCGACGGCGGACTGGCGCCGTCGACACCGGCGGCGGTGATCGTCGCCGCCACGACACCGCAGGAGCGAACCGTCGTCGCCACGCTCGCCACCATCGCCGAGGCGGCGGCCGCGGCTGGGCTCACCTCACCCGCGCTGATCGTCGTCGGCGGCATCGTCGCCATGCGCGCGGCACTGGCGGGCAAGACATGACGGCTCGGGCCATCATCATCGGTGCGCCGCGCTCGGGCTCCGGCAAGACCAGCGTCACCATCGGCATCCTGCGCGCACTCACCCGGCGCGGGCTGAAAGTGCGCGGCGCCAAATCCGGCCCCGACTATATCGATCCCGGTTTCCACACCGCAGCCACGGGGCTTTCCGGCGTCAATCTCGACAGCTGGGCGATGCCTCCGTCGCTGCTCAACGCGCTCGCCGCGCGAGCCGCCGACGATGCCGATTTCGTCATCCTCGAAAGCGCCATGGGCCTGTTCGACGGCATTCCGGCCGCGCCGGGCCGCACCGGGTCTGCCGCCGATCTCGCCCGGCTCTACAGCCTGCCGGTGCTGCTGGTGCTCGATGTGTCGGGCCAATCGACCACGGCGGCCGCCGTCGCCAAGGGATTTGCCACCTATGATCCTGAGGTACGCATGGCTGGAGTCGTGCTCAACCGGCTGGGCAGCGAGCGCCACCGGCGGCTCTCCGGCGATGCCATCGAGGCGATTGGACTGCCCGTCGTTGGCGCCATCCTGCGCGATCCCACGCTGAACCTGCCCGAACGCCATCTCGGCCTGGTCCAGGCCGGCGAATATGATGACCTGATGGCGCATCTCGACCGGCTCGCCGACATGGCGGAGAAATCACTCGACCTCGACGCCATCATGGCGCTGGCAACGCCGCTTACCCCGGCAGAAGGCGGCTTCGCCGACGCGCTGCAGCCGCCCGGCCAACGCATCGCGCTGGCCGAAGATGCCGCCTTCACCTTCCTCTACCCGCACGTCGCCGCCTATTGGCGCAAGGCCGGCGCCGAGATCGTTCCGTTCTCACCCCTCGCCGACGAAGCGCCTCACCCGGATTGCGATGTCTGCTGGCTGCCCGGCGGCTATCCCGAGCTTCACCCCGCCCGCCTCGCGGCGGCGGAGACCTTCAAAACCGGCATGGCAAGGTTTGCAGCGACTAAGCCCGTCCATGGCGAGTGCGGTGGCTTCATGGTGCTCGGCGAAGCCCTGGAGGATGCCTCGGGCGAAACGCATCGCATGCTCGGCCTGCTCGGTCATTCCACCAGCTTCGCCAAACGCAAGATGAACCTTGGTTACCGCGAGGCGCGGCTGCGTGCGGCCTGCCCGTTGGGGACACGAGGCGCGCTGATCCGAGGCCACGAATTCCACTATGCGCAGATGACGGCCACCGGCAATGACGAGCCGCTGGCCGACCTCGCCGACGGCCAGGGCAATCCGATCGGCGCTTCGGGCTATCGGCGCGGCCATGTCAGCGGCACCTTCTTCCACGCCATTGCGAGGGGCTAGGCCATGAAAAAGAAGTTCCCCAACTTGACCTTCTCAGCCCGGCAAATCCTCGATGACATCGCGCTCTGCCTGGTCTTCTTCACCAGGCTGCCGCTGCCCGTGTTCGATTTTCGCGGCCGCGGCCTTGCCGCCGCGATCTGGGCGGCACCTGTCGCCGGCGTTGTGGTCGGCCTGATCGGCGCGATCGTCTTTGCCACGGCGGAACGGTTTGGCCTTGCCATGGGCCCGGCGGCAGCTCTTGCCCTTGTGGCAACGGTGCTCACCACCGGCTGCCTGCACGAGGACGGGCTGTCCGATGTCGCCGACGGGTTTGGCGGCGGCAAGTCGCGCGGCCGCAAACTCGAGATCATGCGCGACAGCCGCATCGGCGCTTATGGCGCCATGGCGCTGGTCCTGTCGCTGCTGATCCGCTGGAGTGCGCTCTCGGAGTTCGTCGACCCCACGCAGGCGCTCTTCGCCCTCGTGGCTGCCCACGCCGCCTCGCGCGGCGTGCTGGGCGCCCTCATGCATCTCTTGCCGCCGGCGCGGTCCGACGGCCTCTCGGTTGGCGCCGGCACCGTCTCGCGGCAGATCGCCATAGCCAGTGCGGTGCTCGGCGCGATCCCGCTCCTCCTGCTTGGCCCCGGCGGCGCCATCGCCGCGCTCATCCTGCTTGGCCTGCTGTTTGTCGGCTTCCACGCGCTTTGCCTCAACCAGATCGGTGGCCAGACCGGCGACACGATCGGCGCCTTGCAGCAGGTGAGCGAAATCGCGGTGCTGCTCGTCGCTTCCGTCGCCCTTTCTTGATTCCCTTTTGACCTGATTCCCTTTCGGAGATTTTTCCCCCATGTCCTTCAAATCCCTCGATGAATTGCGCGCAGCCTGCCTCGACCTGCCCGCCGGCAGCGATGCGGCCGCCAACGCGGTCGCCCGCCGCCAGGACACGCTGACCAAGCCGCAAGGTAGCCTCGGCCGGCTGGAAAGCATCGCCGCATGGCTGGCGCGCTGGCAGGGCCGCGACATGCCGAAACTCGACCGGGTGAAGGTCTTCGTCTTCGCCGGCAATCACGGCGTCACCGCGCAGGGCGTGTCGGCCTACCCTTCGGAAGTCACCGTGCAGATGGTGGCGAATTTCGCTGGCGGCGGCGCCGCCATCAACCAGCTCGCCCGCATCGCCGGCGCCGAACTCGATGTCATCCCGCTCGATCTCGACCATCCGACGGGCGATTTCACGCAAGTGCCGGCACTGGATGAGAAGGCGTTCCTAGCCGCCGTCTCGGCCGGCCATGATGCGGTGACGAAAGACCTCGACCTGATCTGCTTCGGCGAAATGGGCATCGGCAACACCACGCCGGCCGCCGCCATTTCAGCCGCCCTGTTTGGTGGCGGTGCCGAAAAATGGACCGGACGCGGCACCGGCGTCGACGATGCAGGCTTGAAGCGCAAGGTGGTCGCCATCGAAGCTGGCCTGAAGCGCCACGCCGCGGCCCTCGCCGATCCGCTCGGCATTGCTGCGGCACTTGGCGGGCGCGAACTCGCCGCCATCTTCGGCGCCACGCTCGCCGCCCGCCATCTCGGCATACCCGTGCTGCTCGACGGCTTCGTCTGCACGGCTGCCGCGGCTCCGCTGGCAAGACTGCATCCGGCCGGTCTCGCACACACGATCGCCGCCCACGTTTCGGCTGAATCGGGCCACCGTGGCCTGCTCGAAGCCCTCGGCCTGCCGCCGCTGCTCGATCTCGGCATGCGGCTCGGCGAAGGTTCCGGCGCTTGCCTCGCCGTCAACATCGTCCGCTCGGCACTGGAATGCCATGCCCGCATGGCAAGTTTTGCCGAGGCTGGCGTTTCGGAGAAATAATGCAGGCCCAAGCGCGGATGGCTTCGAAGCTCCCAAACGGCGGCATCGCGATATTCTTGCAGGGACTATCAGAGATTTCGATGGCAGGAGCGGAGCTTTTGCCGGGCTGAGATGCAGTTCGCCGTGGATGCTGGCAAAGCCCATGACACCGTCTGCATTGCTCTGGCCGGCCCGATCCTGTCGCCCGCCTTGGCAGAATGTCGGGCGCAGCGTCTCGAGTTCAGTTCAGCCGTGCGGCCTATGGTGCGCGTGGCCGGCAAGGGACACCAACGGGGCATTCGAGGGCTCCGCGATCCCATTTGCCGAGTTCGGCGGCAGCCTCGTAAGTACTCTGCAGAAATGCCGTGAGCATCGCTTCCGGGTCTTGCGCCCGACATATTGCCTCATAGGGCAAAAGGAATTCACCGAGCTCCCGGGAGAAGAATGCCTGCTGCGGCTCGACCCTCGCTGACGCAAAGCCTTCTGGTGACGGATAGGCATAGGAATAGAAGGCTGGATAGTCGATCGGGCCGCCACCCGGCCAGAACCCGGCACTGCTCACCTCATGCGAATAGGCTTCGCGGGTGACCGCGTCGGACAGATGCGGAATGCCGCCTGGATGCGGCGGCGCCCGCCTGCCTGAAAAGCGCGTCACTGCCAGATCAAAGCCGCCCCAGAAGAAATGGACGGGACTGACCTTGCCCAGAAATCCTGTCCGGAATCGCGAAAGGACCTCGTGTGTCGATAGCAGGATGCGCCAGAAGCGGTGGGCGTAGTCGCGATCATAAGAAGCATGAGCACGGTCTTGCTCGAACAGGATGCCGTCGGCGATTTCGGAGGGCTGCGTGAGGATCGGTGTCGCGAGTCCTAGTTCGGCAAGCGCAGAGGTCACTTCGCCATAGAATTCCGCCACGGTTTTCGGTGCAAGCATGACGTGGCGGATGTGACCGTCGCTCGTCCTCACCCACAGCAGATGGTCTATGAAGTCGAAATCCATCTGGAAGACCCGCCCGCCGCCAGCGGGGATCGGCGAGGTCGTAAGACCGCGCGCTGTCAGGTAGAACGGGACATGCCAGGAATGGTTCAGCCAGGGCTCGCGCATCAAGCGGATCTTGCCAGCGATCTGGGTCCACAGGTGGAGCGTCTCGTAGGTATCTTTCCAGGCTGCGTAGGGCAGACCCGGCCAGCGTTCCGAATTCAAGACAGACGACATGGTTCTCCTTCCTTCGCCGAAGCGACTGATCGCAAGCCACGATCGATGTCACTATATGAAGCCCTTCTGTCGATTGGCCAGCATCCGGGCCCTGGGCAAAAGCCAACGTTACTCAGGTGGCGGGCTCTTTTGATGTCATCGCTACTGAGCACGATTTCCGAGGAGGCAGCAGGCGGCCGCGCTTGTGCAGGGTCGCTCCTGCGAAGCGTCTTATATTAGCAATAAAGAATATATTAACGGCTGTGATGCAGCCTTCCGTACGGGGATGGGAAACACCTCCTCATCGGACGTTCCAAACGCGCGCCGAAGCGCCGGGACGCTCGACCAATGCGGAGCAAACGCATGAGTGTCGGAGCAGCTCTCGAACAATTGCTGCGGTTGATTCATAGCCGAGCCATGAAGCTAGCGGCGTTGCCGGAGGATGAACGGGATTTACACTACGATCTCATCCGCCGGTCATGTTGCGAAGCCGCCGAGCACATAGGGCAAGATCCCGACAAGGCAGCCATCACGGCAAACGATATGGTTGAGTTTGTTCGCGCACTGGTCGGAATCATTGAGGCCAGCCGTGAATCAGACCAAGACCCGAGCGCTGATCAGCCGCCGCCAGCGCGACATTTTGGCAGCCGGGAGAACGACATGACGCGCGGCTAGCACATTTCAGGAACGCTTTTCCGTCCGGAATTATGTCAGAGCAAAGGGATAGAGCAGTTCGGCGTTTCGGACATGTACGGAAACGGGCTCCGTCGTATCCGTCAGGTCCCTCACCTCGTCCAACAACTTGATTTTGTTAGACGTTTGGTGGGTGCGCACAGGATTGAACTGTGGACCCGCTGATTAAGAGTCAGCTGCTCTACCAACTGAGCTACGCACCCACTCGGCCGGCAAAAACCGGCGTTGGCGGGCATATAGCCGCCACCATCGGTCATGTCTAGCCCTGCCGGAATCATTTCCCGACAAATCGACCAGGCCTGGCGGCGATCAGACGAACAGTCTGCCTTCCGCCACCTTGATCGCATGACCGCCGATGCGCGCGGAGGCCAGTTTTCCGCCCTCGACATTGAGTTCCAGGCGTATGCGCGACGGCCGGCCCATCTCCAGCCCCTGCTCGATCCACAGTTGCGAAACGCCATCCGTCGGGCCATCGAAATGCATGATGGCGCCGGCGAACGCGGCGGCCGCCGAGCCGGTCGCCGGATCTTCATAGGTAGGCGTGCCGGGCACGATCATGCGCACATGGAAAGCGCTTTCGTGGTTCACCGTCTCGCGGCAATAGACATAGGGGCTGGCGAAGGCCCAGTCGCTCTTGCGCGGCGCCAGTTCCGACCACGCCTGGTTGTCCAGCCGGATGCGGCCCGCCGCTTCGAGGTTGGCGACCGGAATGGTCACATAGGGCACGCCCGCCGACCAGAACGCGACGCGGTGATTCTCGAAGCCGATCTCATGCGGGGCAAGGCCAAGGGCAGCACCTATCGCCTCCGGATCGGCCTCGAGCTTCAGCGGCTCCGGCAATTTCGCCAGGTCGAACTCGGCGAAGATGGCGCCGTCGTGTTTGCTCACGGCGCAACGCACCAGGCCGATGTTTTCTTCCAGCACGAAGATGCCGGCCTCGCCCTCGCCGGCCAGTTCGGCCAGCGCGATTGCCGAACCGACGGTCGGATGGCCGGCGAACGGCATTTCATAGTCGGGCGTGAAGATGCGGATGCGGTTTTTGTGCTTGGGATTGTCCGGCGGCAGCACAAAGACCGATTCGGACAGGTTGAACTCGCGCGCGATGGCCTGCATCGCCGCCGTATCCAGACCTTTGCAATCCAACACCACGGCCAGCGGATTGCCGGCCAGTCGCTCGGTCGTGAACACATCGTAAAGCAAGTAATTCCGGGTTTGCATTCCTGCCTCAATCCCAACATGGGCGAAATTTAATTTGATATTTGAACCAGCAAGCCTGATCTGTGCACAGATAGGGACATTACGCTTCAATAGGGGTCCAGAGTGGACCAGATTGTCAATCTGCCAAAGACGGAATCGGATTCCGCCATCGAGACGGCGCTTGGGCTTGACAGACAAGGTCTGCGCAAGACGCGCCGGCGTGGCTGGCTCTATGCGTTGCTCACGCTGATCGTGCTTGCAGCCGCTCTTGGCCTTTATCAGTGGTATGCGGGCACACCCGCCAAGGTTGATTACACCACGGTGCCGGCAGCCAGGGCCGACCTGACCGTCCAGGTGTCGGCGACCGGCACCCTGCAGCCGCTCACCCAGGTCGACATTTCCAGCCAGCTCTCCGGCATCATACGCTCGGTCTCGGTCAACGAGAACCAGCAGGTGAAGAAGGGCGACGTGTTGGCGGCCCTCGATACCACGAAACTCCAGGTCCAGATCGAACGGGCGCAGGCGTCCGCCAAGGCGGCGGCGGCCAATGTCGAGGACGCCAGGGTGACGCTTGCCGAGAACGAGAGCGCGCTGGTTCGCGCAGCGGCCTTGACCAAGCGCGGCATGGCGACCGACCAGTCGCTCGAGGCGGCGACCGCGACGCGTGACCGCTCCAAGGCGGCGCTCGACAGCGCCGAGGCCAATCTCGCCATCGCCAATGCCGACCTGAAATCGCAGCAGACCGACCTTGCCAACAGCACCATCTACGCGCCGATCGACGGCATCGTGCTGACGCGTTCGGTCGATCCCGGCCAGACGGTCGCCTCCTCGCTGCAGGCGCCGGTGCTGTTCATCATCGCCGCGGATTTGAGGAACATGGAACTGGTGGCGGCGGTCGACGAAGCCGACATCGGCGCCGTCAAGCCAGGCCAGCATGCGCGTTTCACGGTCGACGCCTTCCCCGACCGGCCGTTCGATGCCGAGATCCGCGACATCTCCTATGCCTCGGTCACGACAGACGGGGTCGTCACCTACAATGCGCGGCTCGAGGTCGACAATTCCGAACTGTTGCTGCGCCCCGGCATGACCGCCACTGTTTCGGTCGTCACCCGGCAGGCCAAGGATGTCCTTACAGTGCCCGCCAGCGCTTTCCGCTATCGCCCGGCGCAGCCGGCGGCGCGCGCGTGGAGCCTCAGCGACCTGTTCACCGGCCGCATGGGCCGTCCTGGCGGCAATCGCCAGCGCCAGGCCGCGACGGCACCCACCGATGGCTCGCGCGCGCTCTATGTGCTGGAGAACGGCCGGCCGCATCCGGTCAGCGTCAAGATCGGCTCGACCGACGGTGAACTGACCGAGATCACGTCCGGCCTGGAGGAAGGCGCGCAGGTCATCACCGCGTCGCAGCAGCGGAGCTGATCCGTGGCCACCGGTGCTGCCCTCATCACCTTCGACAAGGTCTGGAAGAGCTATGGCCAGGGCGAAGCCAAGGTCCATGCGCTGGCCGGCGTCGATCTTGGGATCCGGCGCGGCGAATTCGTCGCCATCATGGGCCCGTCCGGCTCCGGCAAGTCGACCGCGATGAACATCATCGGCTGCCTCGACACGCCGACGGCCGGAACCTACTCCTTCATGGGCGTCGATGCCGGCCGGCTCGACCGCAACCGCCGCGCCATGCTGCGCAACCTCTATGTCGGCTTCGTCTTCCAGGGCTATAATCTCTTGGCGCGCACCACGGCGGCCGAAAATGTCGAACTGCCGCTGATCTATCGCGGCGTCGCCGCCCGCGAGCGCCGCGACCTCGCCATGCAGGCGCTAGCCGAGGTCGGCCTGGTCGGCCGCGAGCATCACACGCCGGCCGAATTGTCGGGCGGCCAGCAGCAGCGCGTGGCGATCGCGCGCGCCATCGTCACCAGGCCGACCCTGCTCGTCGCCGACGAACCGACCGGCAATCTAGACACCGCACGCACGCACGAGATCATGGAGTTGCTGACGCGGCTCAACAAGGAGCTTGGCCTGACCATCGCTATGGTCACGCACGAGGCCGATGTCGCCGGATACGCCGAGCGCACCATTCGCTTCCTCGACGGTCACGTCGCGTCCGACACCGTGGTTCTGGAGACGGCTTAGCCATGATACCGAGAAGTGGAAACCGGTTTTCGCTGGAGATCATGGCCAAACAGAGAGATAGAGCCCCATCCCGGCTCTGTCGGAATGGATCAGGCTCTATATCATGATCTGGGAAACCATCCGCCTTTCGCTGCGTTCGATCCGCCGCAACGTGCTGCGCTCGTTCCTGACGCTGCTCGGCATCGTCATCGGTGTCGCCGCCGTCATTGCCATGCTGACCATCGGTTCGGGCACCACGCAGAAGGTCAAGGCCGACATCTCCAAACTCGGCAGCAATCTGCTGGTCGTTCGTGCCGGGCGGCCCGCCGGTCCCGGCGCCCCTGGCGGGCTCGACCAGGCGGTGCGTCCGCTGGCTGAGAAGGACCTGGCGGCGCTGGTCGCGCATCTCACCGGCGCGCGCGCCATTTCGCCGGCCTCGCAGAAGCAGGTCCGTGTCATCTTCGGCACAGAGAGCCTGACCTCGGGCGTCACCGGCACCGACAGCGCCTATCTCGACGCGCGCGACTGGAAGCTGGTGTCGGGCCGTCCGTTCAGCGATTCCGAAACCCGCTCGGGCACCGGCGTGTGCCTGATCGGCGAGACCGTGCGCCAGCAATTCTTCGGCGCTGGCGATCCCGAAGGCGAGATCATCCGCGTCAACCGAACCTCCTGCAAGATCATCGGCCTGCTCGAACCCAAGGGCTACACCGGCTTCGGCCAGGACCAGGACAACGTGGTGCTGATGCCGCTGCATGCCTATCAGCGCCGCATCGCCGGCAACCGCGACATCGACAACATCTACATCGCCGCCGACGACCGCACGCCGACCAGCGAATTGCAGCCGCGCGTCGAAGACATCCTTCGCGATATCAGGCGCATCACGCCCGACCGCGAAAGCGATTTTGGCATCCGCGACATGACCCAGATCGCCGACGCGATGGCCAGCGCGACCACCACCATGACCGGCATGCTGGGCGCGGTCGCCGGCGTCAGCCTTTTGGTCGGCGGCATCGGCATCATGAACATCATGCTGGTGTCGGTCACCGAACGCACCCGCGAGATCGGCATCAGGCTCGCCATTGGCGCGCATGAAAAGCACATCCTCATCCAGTTCCTGGTCGAGGCGACGGTGCTGTCGCTACTCGGCGGCATCATCGGCATCCTCATCGGCCTGGCGCTGGCCGGCCTCGCCTCGGCAACGCTGACCATCCCGTTCGCGCCAAGCCCTGCGGTCATCCTGCTCGCCGTCGGCTTCTCCGCGCTGATCGGCATGGTGTTCGGCTTCTTCCCGGCCCTGCGCGGCGCACGGCTCGACCCGATCGACGCGCTAAGGCACGAATAAAGGGCAACAGAGCCAGGGCTGTCCTCTATCTTTGTTTTGACGCAATTCCGGACGGAAAACCGCTTCACACTTTTCCTGGAATTGCTCTAGTTGCCGCCGGCAAAATGCCATTCGATCAGCGGCTTCATGTGCGGCGACAGCCCCTCCGGCAGGTCGGCGGCGTGGCGGATGATCACCGGCCCTTCGATCTCCGGATCGGTTTCGGTCGCGACAAAGGCTGAGATCCGGCGCGCGACATCATCGGCCGGCTCATCAACGTGATAGCGGCGGAAGATGACCGTCCCGCTATCCGTCGACAGGGCGTGATAGCGCTTGCCGCGCCTGGCATTCGACAGGTCGAGGCCGGTCTCTTCGCGCACTTCGCGGATCATGTTGAAATCGACATCAACCAGCCCGTCGCGAAAATCGATCGGCTCGAATGAGCCGGCGGCGAAATAGACGCTGCCGGCACCCACCGTGTGTCGTCCCATGCGGATCGCTACCAGCGCATTGTCGCCGGCCACCAGCATGGCGTGGCCATAGGCATGCCCGGCGCCGGAATTCTCACGCCGCCGGCGCCAAAGCATGAACGTCGAATAATTGATCGCATGGCAGCGGCCGACGAGCCGATTGCCGCGCCAGGCAAGCTGCGAGAGCAGCACCACAATGCCGTCGAACAGCGCCGGATTGGCTGCTATCTCGTGCTGCCAGTTTTCGGCGATCGCCTCTGCATTATCCCTGGCGAAGGGGTGCGGGCCAGGATCGAGCCGGACGTCGACGGCGTCGACCGGCAGGATGACATTGCGCGGCAGGTCGAAGCTCATGGGCCTGTCACGCCATGTCCAGCGTGATCGCCACCGGGCAATGGTCCGACGCTTTCGGCCGGTCCCAGCCGGCGCGCGGGAATCGCTCGACTTCCTGGCCCGCCGGGAAGATCGTGCGCCAGGGCTGGCCGTTGCGGATGATGTCGGGAACGGCGGTGGCATTCTTTGCCGCCAGTCCCCTGGACAGCAGGATGTAGTCGAGCTGGCAGAGATGCCGCTCTTCCGGCCCGCGTGTGTGATAGAAGGTCCAGCGGTTCATTTCCGGCCGCCGCTCGATGACGTTTTCGCAGAAGCCGCCTGCCGTCAGCACGTTGATGCAGGACTTGGCCTCGTCGACCACCTCGAAACGATAGCCGTCGAATTCATCGCCGGCGATCTTCACCCGCTGGCGGTAATCGTTCATGTCGCCGCAGATCGCCCAGCGCTTGTCGGCGGCATGATCCCCGCCGAAGCGCTCCTCGATGATCCGCCGAACGGCCTGAGCCTCGGCGATGCGCACCGGCATCGTCGCCTCGCGCCCGTCGAACCCGTTGCGGGGCGAGCCCATCGACTTGAAGTGCACGAGGTAGAGTGTCATTCGCGCGCCGCCCACGGTGATGTCGACTTCCAGGCAGTCGCGCCGGAAAATGCGCTCGTTGGCCTGGTTGCCAAGCGCCTCGAGTTCCGGCGTGTGCAGCCCGAACTGCTCGTAAGTGACATAGGCGTGGCTGGTCATGCGCACGAATTCGATCGGCTGTCCCTGCGCGGTCTCGTTGCGCATCATCACGGCGACGTCGATGCCGCGCGAATCATTGCCCGATGTGGTGTATTTCTGCCGGTAGCCCTGCCCGACCATCTTGAACAGATAGCCGTATTCGAAGGCCTTCAGCGCCTCGATGTTGTCGACCTCCTGCATGCAGATGATGTCGGCGCGGGTGGCGGCGATCGCCAGCGCCGTCAGCTGCCGCGTGTCGTCGGACTGCGCGATGGCGCGGGCCTGCTCCAGCATCTTGTACTCGGCCTCGCTCTGGATATCGAACAGCGCCAGCGTCCGATCCTCGTTGAGCTGGTTGCGAAAGCCGGAAAAATCGAACCTGTTCATCAGGTTCTCGACATTGAAGGTTGCAAGGCGCAGCGACATGCCCTGACCTTTGCCTGCAAGCGCTGGAGAAAACAAGATCGCGGGCCACAAGCGGGGATCGTTTGATCCTGGCGGCGTTCACGCCATGGTTGACGGAACCTTTCCGTTCATCCGCCGTTCAGACGCAAAGATCCACATTAGGCCCATTCCCAGGGTAGGCGTGGGGCCTGTAACTCTCGGAGAGTGTTATGAATTCGCTCTTTTCTTCCACCGTCAAATCCGGGCTGATAGCGCTCGGTATCGTCTCCGGCATCACGGCACCGTCCGCCGCCGGTCCGATCCTGCAGCCGAACCTGTCGATTCCCACAAGCACCGCTGCACCGACAGTCATCCCGGTGCGTGAAGGCTGGGCCGGCGGCAACAACAACGGGGGGTTCAACAACGAGTGGCGGTGGCGCCGGTCGGGCAATTGGAACCGCGGTAATTGGGATCGTGGCCACTGGGGTCGTGGCAATTGGGATCGCGGCCACTGGGGTCGCGGCGACTGGGGTCGTGGCCATTGGGCCGGACGCCATTGGGGTGACGGCGACAATTGGCGCTGGCGCCATCGCCACTATGGCGGCCGCTACTATGATGATGATGGCGCCGGCGCCGCGATCCTGGGCCTTGGCCTGGGGCTCGGCCTCAGCAGCTTGTACAACAACTACAATTACTACGAGGCGCCGCCGCGCCGCTACTACCGCGCGGGCCGGCTTTCGAGCGCCCATGTGCAGTGGTGCTACAACCGCTATCGGTCCTATCGTGCGTGGGATAACACCTTCCAGCCCAATTACGGCCCGCGTCGGCAGTGCTTGTCGCCCTATAGCTGAGCTTTAGGCCAAGCCGAACATGGAAAATTGGAAAACGGCGCCTCTCGGCGCCGTTTTGGTTTTGGCAATGGAGAGCGGACCCGCTCAGTTCTTGGCCTTGTCGACCAGCTTGTTCTTGGAGATCCACGGCATCATGGCGCGCAGCTTGGCGCCGACTTCCTCGATCTGATGGCTGTCGTTCATACGGCGGATGCCCTTGAAGCGCGACAGGCCGGCACGGTATTCCTGCATCCATTCCGACGTGAACTTGCCGGTCTGGATGTCCTTGAGCACGCGCTTCATCTCGGCCTTGGTCTCGGCGGTGATGATGCGCGGACCCGAGACATATTCGCCCCATTCGGCGGTGTTCGAGATCGAGTAGTTCATGTTGGCGATGCCGCCTTCATAGATCAGGTCGACGATCAGCTTGACCTCGTGCAGGCACTCGAAATAGGCCATTTCAGGCGCGTAGCCGGCTTCCACCAGCGTCTCGAAGCCGGCGCGGATCAATTCGACCAGGCCGCCGCACAGCACGACCTGCTCGCCGAACAGGTCGGTCTCGCATTCCTCGCGGAAATTGGTCTCGATGATGCCCGAACGGCCGCCGCCGACGCCGCAGGCGTAGGAGAGCGCCAGGTCGAGCGCATTGCCCGACGCGTCCTGGTTGACGGCGACCAGGCACGGCACGCCGCCGCCCTTCTGGTATTCGCCGCGCACCGTGTGGCCGGGGCCCTTCGGCGCGATCATCACGACGTCGACGGTCGACTTCGGCTCGATCAGGCCGAAATGCACGTTGAGGCCGTGGGCGAAGGCGATCGCCGCGCCGTCGCGGATGTTCGGCGCGATCTCGTTCTTGTAGATGTCGGCCTGCAATTCGTCGGGCGTCGCCATCATCATCAGGTCGGCCCACTTGGCGGCGTCCGCCACGGTCATGACCTTCAGGCCGTCGGCCTCGACCTTCTTGGCGGTCGCCGAGCCGGCCTTGAGGCCGATGGCGATCTCCTTGGCGCCGGAATCCTTGAGGTTGAGCGCATGCGCCCTGCCCTGGCTGCCATAGCCGATGATGGCGACCTTCTTGCCCTTGATCAGGTTGAGATCGGCATCACGATCGTAATAGACGCGCATTTTACTTCCTTCCCGTTTTATATTAGAGGCCGCGGCCCGGTTTTGCTCCGTAAAGAGCGAGAAACTGCTGCGTCGCCCGCGCGGCATCGCCACCGATCGTCGCCTCAGTCAATTCCAGCCGGTCGCCCAACAGCAGACGGATCTGCACGTCACGGGCGACCAGCCCGAAAAAGGTGCGGAATGCCGTCTCGGCATCCGCAAAGTCCAGCAGTCCGGCGTGCCGGCCAGCCTCGAGCACCGGCTTCAGCCGCTTGGCGAGCGCGAAGCGGCCATTCTCCAGCACGACGGCGCCAAGGTTGTCCTTTCCTGACCCCGCATGGCCAACCGCCACCCGGTTGAGCGCGATCGAGGTGTCGCTCGAAATCACCTTGAGCCAGTCCGAAGCGAAGCGTTCGAGACTTGCCGCCAGCGAGGCGAGATCGAGCCCCTTGCCATCGACCTGCGCCACCCGCACCTTCGAGGCCTGCCATTGCACCGTCGCCGTCAGCAGCCCGTCGCGGTCACCGAACCATTTGTAGAGCGTTTCCTTGGAACAGCTCGCGCGGCCCGCCACGGCGGTCATGGTCAGATGATCGCCTTCCTCGACCAGCAGCCGCAACGCCGCATCCAGGACGGCCTTCTGCCGCTCCGTCAGCGCCTCGCTGGTGTCGATGTCGGCGTTTGCCAGCAACACGATCGTTCCTCGGCGGCAAGGCAAGCCGGCAGTTCCGGCGAGCCGTACCGTACGTTACGGTTCGGCATTTCTATCGCGTATTGTTCTGAAACATGCAAGCCCTATTTCTTCCCGGACGGCCAGGCTGCCAGACGGGCCTCGCTGGGAAAGAAGATGGTGATCGGATTGCTTGCCTTAACCGTGGCTGCCGTATTCGCTGGTGCCGCGATCTATGTCAGCGTCGCCGAGCAGCCGGCGCGGCTCCGCCTTGGCGACAGAGCGCTACTGCAGGAATGGCAACCGTCCTACAAGCGCGGCGCCGCCATGCAGGCGTCGATCGCCATTGTCGCCTGCGTTCTCGGTCTGGTTGCTTGGTGGCAGACCGGCGGCCTTGCCTTTGCAATCGGCGCGGTGTCGATCATCCTGCCCTGGCCGTGGACGCTGATCGCGATGATGCCCACCAACAGGCTGCTGGAAGCGATGGATGTCGGTACCGACAATCCGCAAGCCAGATCCCTGATCGTCAAGTGGGGCAATCTGCACCTGGTTCGCGTTGCACTTGGCGTGCTGGCGACGCTGGCCTTTTTCTGGGGCAACCATCTGGGCTGACATCGCTCCGATCGTGCCGGGTCCAAGTTCAATCGCTGGCAGGAGGATGGCGCAGTCGGCCAAGCAGTGCCGACACCGTGTTCAGCTCATCCGGCGAGAGCCTGACGCCGACCAGCTCGGCGATCGACCGGCCATAGACGTCCCACATCCGGCGGCGCATCTCCAGCCCCTTGGCCGTGATGCGGATGGTCTGGCCGCGACCGTCATCGGCCACCGGCAGCTTCTCGACCAGCCCGTCGGCTTCGAGCCGGGCCAGCAGCCGCGAGATGTTGTACTGCGCAAACAGAGTGCGCTCGGTCAATTGGAACGGCCGCAGGCCGGCCTCGCCAGCCTCGGCAAGTTCGTGCAGCACATCGTACCAAGCAAGCGGCGGCAGGCCGCCCGCCTTCAGCGCGTCTTCGGCACTCTCCACCAGCTGGCGCGAAACGCGCATCAGGCGGGCCCAGGCCTTGATGGCTTGCGGCGAAGGCGTGGCTTTCTCTGTCACGGCCGCACCATAGAAGATAGATGCAGATGCATCAAGCTTGACGATCAATGCATATGCATCTATATAGATGCAATTGCGTCAACTTCCGAAAGGCACATCTCAGTGAAACATAAAACCTGCAAGATCTATGTCTGGGGAGAGTGAAATGGCCGACAAGCTCATTCTCGTCAGTCATCCTCTCTGCCCTTATGTCCAGCGCGCGGCGATCTCGCTGACCGAGAAAGGCGTGCCGTTCGAGCGCGTCGACATCGACCTCGCTGACAAGCCGGACTGGTTCAAGGCGATCTCGCCGCTCGGCAAGGTGCCGCTGCTGCGCGTGCGGCGAAATGGCGAGGAGACGGTAATCTTCGAGTCGGCCGTCATTCTCGAATTCCTCGAGGAGACACAGCCCAACGCCCTTCACCCCATCGATCCCTACGACCGAGCCCGGCATCGGGCCTGGATCGAGTTCGGATCGGCCACCCTCAATGCAATCGGCCGTTTCTATTCAGCGCCGACGGGGGCCGGATTCCTTGCCGAGTCCAGCACGCTGGCGGTCCTATTTGGCCGCATCGAGGCCGAGCTGGCGGACAATGCCCTGCGGCGTGGACCGTGGTTCGCCGGAGAGCGCTTCTCGCTCGTCGACGCCGTTTACGGCCCTGTTTTCAGATATCTCGACGCTTTCGACCGGATCGGCGATTTCGGCATCATGGACGGCAAGCCGTTTGTCCAGGCCTGGCGCCAAGCCTTGAGTGGACGCCCCTCCATCAGGGTCGCCGTGGCGCCGGATTATCCGCAGCGCCTGCATGCCTTCCTCCAGGCGAAAGGGTCTTTCCTGTCGAGCCTCATCCGCCGAAACGATCCAGCCACCGCGCCTCGGCAAGCCCTGCCCGCCTGAACGTATCGATCACTGTCCCGACCACCATCGACGCAAGAAAATCAAGCCGCGGCGCCGTCCAGAGGCTTACGCTTGAGCGGCATCAAAATCGGCGCGCGCTGCGCGCACCGCATCATGGTTGAGTTCGGCCCACAGAATCAATTGATGAAAGGCGCCGAACATCGAGCGCCCGAGACCGGTCAGGCTGTATTCGACGCTCGGTGGTTTGGTCGGGAACACCTCACGATGCACATAGCCATCGCGCTGAAGATCGTACAGCGTCTGGGTCAGCATGCGCTGCGAAATGTCGGGCACAAGGCGCCTCAACTCGCCGAAGCGGTAGGGTCTTTCAGCCAGCGCCATCATCAGCAGCGATCTCCATTTGCCGCTGACGCCCTGGATGACTTCACGAACCGGACAATTGGCAATATTGCCGCCCCCGCTTATCGCTTTGTAGATCTCCATCTTCGATTTCAGATTGATGACCTTGCCGTCCATGGCTGGTTCCCTGCCTGTGCCTACCTCCCGAAAAACTGCCTTCTTTACGGCACCGGGTCAATTCCTATTTTAGTGCTGGTCTCTTTCTGAGACTACCACTCGACCCGCCCTTGCGGCGCAATGTCAGGATCCATCATGACCAAAACCTTTCTCATCACCGGCGCCTCCGGCCAGCTCGGCCGCGGCGTCATCCACTATCTCCTGGACACGCACAAAGTTCCGCCGGCAAAGATCATCGCCACCACACGCAATCCAGAAAGCGTGGCCGATCTGGCGCTGCGCGGCATCGTTGTCAGGGCCGCCGACTTCAACGACGCGGCCTCGCTGGAAACCGCATTCGAGGGCGCCGACAAGTTGCTGATCATTTCGACCGGCGATCTCGATCTCAAAAGCGGCAGGCGCCTGAAGCAGCACGAAAATGCCGTCGCCGCGGCCAAAAATGCCGGCATTTCGCATCTGCTCTACACCTCGATGCCCAATCCGGAGCCGGTATCGCCGGTCCTGTTCGCCGATGACCACTACAGCACCGAGCAGGCGATCAAGGCGAGCGGCATCCCGTACACGATCTTCCGCAACGGCTGGTATCAGGAGAACCTGTTCATGGCACTGCCGCACGCGATCGCGTCGGGACGCTGGTATACGTCCGCCGGCGAAGGCCGCATTGCGCACGGCGCACGCGATGACATGGCAGCGGCGATCGCCGCCGGCCTCGCTGGCGCCTCAAACGAAAGCAAGACCTACACGTTGACCGGTCCGCACGCCTACACCACGGCCGAGATTGCCGCCCTGGTAAGCGAGGTCACCGGCAAGCCGCTCGATGTCGTGCAGGTTCCGGATGAAGCTTTGACGGAAGGAGTGAAGGCATCGGGCATTCCCGAGGACTTTGCCGAGGTCGTCGTGTCCTTCGACGCGAACACGCGCTCCGGCCGCATCTCAATGGTGACGGACGCGATCGAGACGCTGTCCGGCAGGACGCCAAAGACGTTGAAGCAATTCCTCGAGGCGAACAAGGCCGCATTGGCCGGTTGAAATCCGCGCGGCGGGGAGCCTGTTCCCGGCTTTCCGCCGCGCCTACTTCGATGCCTTGACCAGGCCGAGCCGGATAAGGCTCTCTCCGGTCGCCGCCAGCGCGTCTTCGCGCGAACGCGGTTTCCAGCCGAGCATGCGCACCGCCTTGGCGCTGGTGGCATTCTTGACCTTGCCGAGCTCTGTCACCAGCTGCGCGGCTTCCGGGTTGAACGGCCCCACCACCCGCAACAGCCAATCGGGAAGCTGCCTGGTCGAGACGCGCGCCGCGGCATCGCCCAGCCGCGTTTTCAAGGTCTGCGCGATCTCCCGCACAGTCATGAAATCGCCGGCAACCGCCAGGAAGCGCTCGCCTTTTGCCACCGGACTGGTCATGGCGCGCACATGCAGATCCGCCACGTCGCGTGCATCGACCACGCCGAAAGACAGGCGCGGCAGCCCCGGCATGGCACCGTTCATCATGCGCTGGACAAATTCGGTCGAGGTCGAGTGGTCGGACCCGAGCACAGGCCCGAAAATACCGACCGGATTGACCACCGAAAGTTCAAGCGCCCCGCCCTCGGCGGCAATAAAATCCCAGGCCGCGCGCTCGGCCAAGGTCTTCGACTTCACATAGGCGCTGACCTTGCCTGCCGGATCGGTCCAGCTCTCCTCGGTGAGCGGCCATCCGTCTGATGGCATCTTGCCGCAGCCGATGGCCGCGAATGACGAGGTAAGCACAACGCGTTTGACGCCGGCGTCTCGTGCGGCCCGCAGCACCCGCAATGCACCCTCGCGAGCCGGGATGATCAGCTCATTCTCGTGCTTCGGCACACCGGCCGGAAATGGCGAGGCGACATGCAGGACGTAATCACAGCCGACGACGGCTTGCGGCCAGCCGGCGTCGTTCATGAGGTCGGCGATGGCAAAAGACAGCGAATGACCCGGCTCGATGCCGCCGGCCTTGAGCATGGCCAGGACATCGGCTTGCCGCTCGGCGGAGCGCACGGTCGTGCGCACGCGGTAGCCCGCCTTCAGCAGTCCGAGGATACAGTGGCCGCCGAGGAAGCCCGATCCGCCGGTGACAAGCACCAATTCGCCGCTCATGCGCGCCCTCGCAACTCGTCAGGTCAAGCGTTCGAACGCTTCAGATCGCCACCTGCGTGCCGATTTCTACCACACGTCCGGTCGGGATCTGGAAATATTCGGTCGCGTCGGCCGCGGTGCGCGCCAGGCCGATGAACAGCTTGTCCTGCCACACCGGCATGCCGGAATTGGGCGAGGCCTTGAGCGAGCGACGCGACAGGAAGAACGAGGTCGTCATGATGTCGAACTTCCAGCCCTGCTTGCGGCAGATCGCCAGCGCGCGCGGGATGTTTGGCTGCTCCATATAGCCGAAGGTCAGCGTCACCCGCATGAACAACTCGTTGACCGTCTCCATCTTGACCCGGTCGCTGTCGGCCACCACCGGCTGCGGCGCCGTCACCACCGACAGGATGACGTTCTGCTCATGCAGCACCTTGTAGTGCTTAAGGCTGTGCATCAGCGCGGTCGGCGCGCTGAGCGGATCGCTGGTCAGGAACACCGCGGTGCCGGACACCAGCTGCGGCTTCTTCTTCAACAGATTGCCGGCGAGGAAATCGAGCGGGATTTCGTTGCGGCGGGTCTTGTCGAAGAGATAGCGGCTGCCGCGCACCCAGGTCCACATACCCAGCACGATGGTGAAAGCCACCGCCAGCGACGACCAGCCGCCCTCGAACACCTTGACGATGTTGGAGGCAAAGAATCCGATATCGATGAAAGCGAACAGAGCGGTCAGCGCGATCGTCACCGACAAACGCCATTTCCAGATCCGGGTCATGACGACATAGAGCAGCACGGTCGTCACCAGCATGTTGCCGGTCACCGAGATGCCATAGGCCGAGGCGAGCTTGCTGGACTCGCCGAAGCCAACCACCAGCATCATCACCACCAGCGCCAGCAAGAGGTTGACGCGCGGCATGTAGATCTGGCCGGACTGTTTCTCCGACGTGTGCAGGATTTCGAGCCGCGGCAGCATGTTGAGCTGCACCGCTTGCCGGGTCAGCGAGAAGGCACCCGAAATCACCGCCTGGCTGGCGATGACCGTCGCCGCAGTCGCCAGCACGACCATGGGAATCAGAGCCCAACCCTCGTTCATCTCGAAGAACGGGTGGCCGACGACGCCATTCTTAGCCAGCACGAAGGCGCCCTGCCCGGCATAGTTCAGCAGCAGGCAAGGGAACACGATCGCCAGCCAGGCCAGCACGATAGGCTTGCGTCCGAAATGGCCGAGGTCGGCATAGAGCGCCTCAGCGCCGGTGACGGCGAGGAAGACGGCCCCGACCGTGACGAAAGCCACGTCGGGCGAATGGATCAGGAAGGCAACGATATAGTGCGGACTGATCGCCAGCAGGATTTCCGGATCGGCGACTATGTGGTTGAGGCCTGAAAGGCCGATCGCCAGGAACCACACCGCGGTTACCGGACCGAAGACCAGTCCGACACCGCCCGTGCCGAAGCGTTGCACCGCAAACACCATGGCGAGAATGACCAATGTCAACGGCACGACATAGGGTTGGAAAGCGGGCGTAACGACATTCATGCCCTCGACCGCCGACAGCACCGAAATCGCCGGTGTGATGACCGCGTCGCCGAAAAACAACGAGGCTCCAACGATGCCGATGCCGAGAATCACCGCCGACCGTTTCGGAAAGCTGCCGCGCGCCAGCGCCATCAGCGACAGCACGCCGCCCTCGCCGCGATTGTCGGCGCGAAGCACGAACATGATGTATTTTATCGTGACCGTGATCGTTAGCGACCAAATGATCAGCGACAGCACGCCAAGGATATCGCCGCGGTCCGCGACGCGGCCGTGGGACGACGCCACCAGCGCCTCGCGAAAGGCATAGATCGGACTGGTGCCGATATCGCCATAGACAATACCCAGCGCGCCCAGCATCAGCACCTTGGTGCTGTGGTGCTCGATTTCAGGATGGCTCGATGGTTCGACGGGTTCTGCCTCATTACCAGCATTGGCAAGGGCCATGGGCGACACTCCGATAAGCGCGCGGTGCTCTACGCTTGCTGCGCTGCAATATCAAGTGCCGTCGCGTGATGGCTCCCATGCCGCCAACGCTCGGCTGCCGGCGAAAATCACCGCTTGCCACGCAACGCCTCGCGCGTACATCCGTCAGATAGCAACCTGCGTACCGATTTCCACCACACGCCCGGTCGGGATCTGGAAATATTCGGTCGCGTCGGCCGCGGTGCGCGCCAGGCCGATGAACAAACGGTCCTGCCACACCGGCATGCCGGAATTGGGCGACGCCTTGAGCGAGCGCCGCGACAGGAAAAAGGACGTCGTCATGATGTCGAACTTCCAGCCCTGCTTGCGGCAGATCGTCAGCGCGCGCGGGATGTTGGGCTGCTCCATGTAGCCGAAGGTCAAGGTCACCCGCATGAACAGCTCGTTGACCGTTTCCAGCTTGGCGCGGTCGCGGTCCGAGACCACCGGCTGCGGCGCCGTCACCACCGAAAGGATGACGTTCTGCTCATGCAGAACCTTGTAGTGCTTAAGGCTGTGCATCAGCGCGGTCGGCGCGCTGAGCGGATCGCTGGTCAGGAACACGGCGGTGCCGGACACCAGCTGCGGCTTTTTCTTCAACAGATTGCCGGCCAGGAAATCGAGCGGGATTTCGTTGCGGCGGGTCTTGTCGAACAAATAGCGGGTGCCGCGTATCCATGTCGACATGATCAACCCCATCACGCACGCCACGGTGATCGATACCCATCCGCCTTCGACGATCTTCACGACATTGGCCAGGAAGAAGCCGCTGTCGATGACGCCGAACAACAAGGTCAGGGCCAGGGCAAGCGCCAGCTTCCATTTCCACAGCTTGCGCATCACCACGAACAGCAGGATGGTCGTCATCAGCATTTCGCCGGTGACCGAGATACCATAAGCGGAAGCCAGCGAACTCGAACTGCCGAAACCGACGACCAGCAGCATCACCCCCAGCGCGATGAGCAGGTTCACGCGCGGCATATAGATCTGACCGAGCTGCATTTCGGATGTGTGCTGCACCTCGATGCGGGGCAGAAGATTGAGCTGTACCGCCTGCCCGGTCAGTGAAAAAGCGCCGGAGATGACCGCCTGGCTGGCAATGACGGTAGCTGCCGTCGCCAGGCCGACCATCGGCATCAGCGCCCATTCCGGCAGCATCTGGAAGAATGGGTTGGTCGGCCTGCCGCCATTGGCAAGCACAAAGGCGCCCTGTCCGAAATAGTTGAGCAGCAGGCATGGAAAAACCACCGAGAACCACGCCAGCACGATTGGTTTGCGCCCGAAATGGCCGAGATCGACATAGAGCGCCTCGGCACCGGTCACCGCCAGGAACACGGCGCCGACGGTGACGAAAGCAGCGGTGGGTGTGCCGGCGAGATAGGCAAGCGCGTAATAGGGATTGATGGCCATCAGGATCGATGGATCGTCCATCAGGTGGTAGAGCCCGGCGACGCCTATGGCCAGGAACCACAGCGCCGTCACTGGCCCGAACACCGCCGCCACCTTGCCGGTGCCGAACCGTTGCACCGAGAACAATATGGCCAGGATGACCAGCGTGATGGGCACGACGTAGGCATCCAATGTCGGGGTCACCACCCTGAGGCCCTCGACGGCCGACAGCACGGATATGGCCGGCGTTATGATCGAATCGCCGAAGAACAGCGCCGCGCCGCAAAGCCCGATCGCCAGAATCAGCCGCGCGCCTTTCGGGTAGGCGCTGCGGGCAAGCGACATCAGCGACAGCGTGCCGCCCTCGCCCTTGTTGTCGGCGCGCAGCACGAAGGCGACATATTTTATGGTCACAATGATCGTCAGCGCCCAGACGATCAGCGACAGCACACCCAGCACGTCGGCGCGCGTATCGGTGCCGGGCGAAGCATGAAGCGCCTCACGGAAAGCGTAGATCGGACTGGTGCCGATGTCGCCATAGACGACACCAAGCGCTCCCAGCATCAAAACCTTGGTGCTATGCTGCTCGACCGCGGAATGGCTGGATTGTTCGACGGTGTCAGCCTCGCTACCGCTACTGGCAAGGGTCATCGACCACTCTCCGATAAGCGCGCGGTGCTCTATCCATGCTGCGATACGATATCAATTGCACGCGATGGCTGCCATACCTGCAATGCGAAGCTCTACACCTTACCAGCCGCAAGCCTTCAGGAACCGCCCCACCGTGCCGGCCATGCCATACTCCAACGCGTCGGCTGTCAACCCATGGCCGATCGACACTTCGGCCAATGCCGGAATGCGCCTTGCCAGCTCAGGCAAATTATCCACCGTCAGATCGTGTCCGGCGTTGACCTGAAGGCCGGCGGCCAGTGCAGCATCGGCTGTTTTCCCCAATCTTTCCAGCTCCTTGGCCGCTTTTGCGGAATCGGAATGGTAGCTGCCATAAGGGCCTGTATAAAGCTCGATCCGGTCGGCGCCGGTATCGCGCGCGGCCGCAACGCCGGCGGGATCGGCATCGGAAAACAGCGACACCCTGAAACCGCCCTTCTTCAGTCGCCTGACGATCGGCGTCAGGAACGCGGCATCAGCGGCGAAATTCCAGCCATGGTCGGAGGTTGCCTGTGCCGGATCATCTGGAACCAGCGTCACCTGTTCGGGCTGATGCTTTTCCACAAGCGCCAGGAAATCCTCGCTTGGGTAACCTTCGATGTTGAATTCCGCCTGTGGAAACTCGTCGTCGATCAGCGCCCTGATCTCGGGCAGGTCGGAATGCCGTGTATGACGTTCGTCGGGACGCGGATGGACCGTCAGCCCATGCGCTCCGGCGGCAAGCGCAATCCGGCCGATACCGATCACGCTTGGCCAAGGCAGGTCGCGCCGGTTGCGCAGCATGGCGATGGCATTGAGGTTGACGGAAAGCTTTGCGGGCATCGGCTGGCGTCCGTGGAACAGGCGGTTGAGGCGCGCCATGGTCATGCATTCCGGCGCGGCGCGCGGAGACCGGGCATCTATAGCGTCTTTGATGGGAACAGATAGGGGGTTTCCGGTGTTCCAGAAGACCAACGGTATTCCGCCAAAGGAGGCTCCGCCCGTGAATTTCCTGCAATCCGTGCCGGCGATCCGTCGCATCGACACCGATCGCGACGACCTGTTCGCCATCGATGTGGTCGGGCATATCGCGGCGGCCGATGCGGAAAACCTGTTCGGCCTGCTGGAGGCGGCATATGCGCTCCACCAGCGCATCGACGTGGCCGTGCGCATGGTCGATCACGAGGGCGTCGATTGGGCCGATATCTCCGACGAAACACTCAAACAGGGTGCCGTCCACGCACTGGAGCATATAGGCAGGTGCGCGGCAATCGGTACGCCGGACTGGACGGCGGACGCACGACACGCCCTGCCCGCGTCGTCACCCATCGAATTCAGGCATTTCAAGGCCGAGGACGAAGCCGAGGCCTGGGAATGGCTCGGGGTCCAGCGGGTCGGTGCGCGAGAAAAGCCATCATCGTAACTCTACCTGACGATGGTCAGCCGTTCGGCGGCCCGCGTGATCGCGGTATAAAGCCAGCGCTGGCGCGTTTCCTTGAAAGCCCAGCTTTCGTCGAACAGGACGATCTCGTTCCACTGCGAGCCCTGTGCCTTGTGCACGGTCAAGGCATAACCATAGTCGAAATCGTCAAAGCGCTTCTTCTGCTGCCAGGGAATGTCGGCGTCGGGATCCTCGAACGCCGCCTTGAGCAGCTTGATCTTGGCGACGCCGCGGTCCGGATCGTCCTCTTCCGGAGACACCAGCAGGTTGATGCCGGGCTTCACCGTCTCGCGCGACGAGGTCATCACCTTCCACAGCGAACCGTTGAGCAGTCCCTTGGCGGGATCGTTGCGCAGGCACACCAGCTTGTCGCCGGCCTGCGGATAGTCGGCATTGAAGCCCTTGAGTTCGCGCAGACGCTGGTTATAGCGGCGGCGCGTGCGGTTGGTGCCGACCAGCACCTGATCGGCCTTCAGCACCAGTTCCTGATTGACATCTTCCTTGCCGATCACCTGCGCCGTGCCATAGTCGCCGCGCATGAATTCGCGGCCTTCGCGCACGTCGAGCGCCAGCCTCAGGATCGGATTGTCGCGCGCCTGCCGGTGGATTTCGGTGAGCAGGAAGTCCGGTTCGTGATCGGTGAAGAAACCGCCGCCTGAAATCGGCGGCAGCTGGCCGGGATCCCCCAGCACCAGGATCGGCGTGCCGAAACTCAAGAGGTCACGGCCAAGCTGCTCGTCGACCATCGAGCATTCGTCGATGATGACCAGCTTGGCGCGCGAGATCGGGCTCTGCCGGTTGAGTGAAAAGGTCGGCGACATCGAGGTCTTGCCGGTGACCTCGTCCTCCACCGATTCCTCGCCCTTGGGCCTGTAGATCAGCGAATGGATGGTGCGGGCATTGACCGCGCCCTTGGAGCGCAGCACTTGGGCTGCCTTGCCGGTGAAGGCGGCGAACTGCACCTGCCCGTCGACATGTTCGGCAAAATAGCGCGCCAGCGTCGTCTTGCCGGTGCCGGCATAGCCGAACAGCCGGAACAGCTGCGGCTTGCCGTCCTTCAGCCAGCGGGCAACCGCTTGCAGCGCCTCGTCCTGTTGGGGTGAAAATTCCATCTGATCGTGTGACCGGATTCGCGAGGGAAAGACAAGATAGCCGTCACCATCGACGTTGCCGGTGGCAAACTCCTCCTCTTCAGGTTATCAGGCGCGGATAAGAACGTAAAGGGAACAGGCACCAGCCGCAAGCGCGATCATCTGGTGGCGCGGGGATCGTTCTCCAGCAGGATCGGCTTGCCGTGCGGGGTGGCATGTGCGGCGCGTTCCCACGCCTGCGCCATCGCGTCGATGTCGGACCTGGCGGCGAGCCCCTTCGACGCCAGCAGTCCCTCCAGTGCTGCCAGCCAGTGCTCGTAATAGTCATGGCCCTCAGCCGCGGCACCCGGTTTTTTCACCTCAGCCGACAGCGCATCAGCCCATTCGCTCCACGAGAACAGGCCCTTGTCGTGCAGTGCCACCGTCATGGCGAAGGCTTCGGCCTGCCATGGCTCGGCAAACACCGGCGCATCGACCCCCGGCGGTAAATCGGCGGCGATCCCGTCAGGCCGGTTCAAGATAGCTCTCCCAGGCGTCGATCGAGACGCTCAGTGTCGGATCGGCGCCCTCGCCCCAGATCTCGGGGCCATCGAAAACCACCGTGTAGACCCATTGAGGGTTCTCTCCTTGCCCATGCGCGTTGGTGTCGGGAAAGACGAAGCCGTCATGCACCGCCTCGATCATGCCTTGCTTGCCGCGCGCATAGCGGGGCAACCTCGTGTGGCCGGTCGGATTGAAGTTCTTGGTCCGCACCGGATCGCCTGCCTTGAAGCGCGGCGCTGTCTCGACCGGCCGGTTGCATGGGCCGCCCTTGGCCAGCACGGCCGGAACGTTTTCTGCCTTCAGCATCCTTTTCGGTGCCGCCGCCGGATCGATCGCCTCGCCCGCCTTGAGATCGCGTTCGCTGAGGAAACCATGGCGCTTGAGCAAGGTTTCCAGCGCCTTGATCCAGATCTGGTAATAGCTCGAGGAATAATAGTCTGCGGGATGCAGCGATTCCCGCGCATGCCGGCTCTCATCAATATTCCAGGCGCCCATGGCGCCGGCGCACAGTGTCACACCCAGCGCCCGCTTTTCCCACTCGGCATGGAAATACGGCTCGTCCCTTTCAGGCGCCACGGGCCCGAACCCCATCTGCCCGCCGAGATCCTGGGGGCCGTTCATACAGGCCCTCCCGTTGGTTCCGGTTCTTTGGCCAGCGCGGTGCCGATCATGGCATCGCGGCTCACCAGTTCGGCCAGCCGCTCCTCGCTCCAGCCTTCGGTGCCGTCCGGCCGCATCGGCACGACGAGATAGCGCAGTTCCGCCGTCGAATCCCAGACGCGTATCCTTGTCGCGGCCGGCAGCGTCAGCCCGAACTCCTCGAGCACGCCACGCGGATCAATGACAGCTCGCGAACGATAGGGCGGCGCCTTGTACCAGACCGGCGGCAGGCCGAGCACCGACCACGGATAGCAGGAGCACAGCGTGCAGACGACGAGGTTGTGGGTGTAGGCGGTGTTGAACACCGCCTGCATATGCTCGCCCTGCCTGCCCGTATAACTCAGTGATTCGATCGCAGCCGTCGCATCGCGCCTCAGCCAGTCGGCATACGCAGGATCGCTCCAGGCCTTCGCCACCACCCTGGCGCCGTTGCGCGGACCGATCTTGGTCTCGTAGGTATCGACGATGACGTCGATCGCCGCCGGATCGATCAATCCCTTGCGGGTAAGAATGGTCTCCAGCGCGCGCACCCGCGCCGCAAACGGATCGAGTTCGTTGTCATGGTCATGATCATGGGACATGGCCACAAACTATGGCTCCGATCCGCCGGCCGCAAGCATGACGGCTTGGGCCAGCAGGCGTGGCGCGGGTTTCTATTCCGCGGCCGCCTTTTGGGGCTCGATCTGGGTCTCGTCTTCGGCGTCGAACAGCGACGGCTGATCCCCCGATTCGACCAGGTGCAGCTCGGCTTCGCGCTTCGGCATCAGCCGGATCAGCCAGCCCGAGAAGTTCTCCATGTAGACATAGATCACCGGTGTCACGAACAGGGTCAGCGCCTGCGACGCCAGCAGGCCGCCGACAACGGCAACACCCAGCGGCTGGCGCAGTTCCGCGCTGGCGCCGGTGCCGAGCGCGATCGGGAACGTGCCCATCAGCGCCGCCAATGTCGTCATCATGATCGGCCTGAAACGCATCAGGCAGGCCTTGTGGATGGAATCGGTGGCCGACATGCCTTCTCGTCGCAGTTCCAGCGCGACGTCGACCATCATGATGCCGTTCTTCTTGACGATGCCGATCAGCATCAGGATGCCGATCACCGCGATCACCGACAGATCCATGCCGGCGAAGCGCAAGGCAACGAGGGCGCCCAGCACTGCCGAAGGCAGGCCAGTGAGAATGGTGAGCGGGTGGATGAAGCTCTCATAGAGAATGCCGAGCACGATATAGATGGTCAAGATCGCGCCGCCGATCAGCAGGCCCTGGTTGGCGAGCGAATCCTGGAAAGTCTTGGCTGTGCCGGCGAAGGAAGTCGAGATCGCCGTCGGCATGCCGATCTGCTCCTTGAGCGCGTTGATGCGGGTGACGCTGTCGCCCAGCGCCACGCCTTGCGGCAGATTGTAGGAGATGGTCACCGCCGGAAGCTGGCCGAGCTGGTTGACGGTCAAGGCGCCGGCCGTGCGGTCGACCCGGGCGAAGGCGCCAAGCGGAACCAGACTGCCGCTCGCCGTCCTCATCTGGATGGCGAGCATCCGCTCGGGCGACCACTCGATCTCGGGATCGAGCTCGGTGATGACTTCGTAGCTGTCGGCCGAACCGAAGATCGTCGAAACCTGGTCGGTGCCGAACCCGCCATAGAGAGCGGTGCGCAGCGTGTCGGTATCGATGCCGAGCTGGGCGGCCTTGTCGCGATCCACCACCAGCGATGCCTGCAGCGCATTGTTCTGCAGATCGCTGGTGACGTCGGTGAAGGTCGTATGGTCGGCCGCCATCGCGTCGTTCAGTTTCTGCGCCCAGATATCGGTCTGGCCGGTATCGAGGCCCTGGACGACGAGCTGGTAGGCGCTGGCCGACGAGCGCGAACCCAGTCTCAGGTTCTGCACCGGCTGCATGTAGGTCTCGATGCCCGCCACGCCTGCCAGTTGCTTGCGCAGGTCCGAAAGCACCTTCTCGATATCGGGACGCTGGTCCTTGCCCTTGAGCTGGACGAAGAGCTGCCCCTGGTTGAGCGCATTGTTGCCGCTGCCCGCCGACCACGCCACATGGTCGACATAGGGCGAATGCGAGAACACGCTGGCCACCTGCCCTTGCAGCTTGGCCATGGCGTCGAACGAGATGTCCTGGCGCGCGATGGTGGTCACCGAGACCTGGCCGATATCCTCCTGCGGGAAGAAGCCCTTCGGCGATATCTGGATCAGCCAGACCGACGCTGCCGCGGTGCCGATGAAGACGAGGAACACCAGGAAGGTGTGCCGCAGGCAGAAGCTCAGGATCCGGTCGTAGCCGCGCGTGATGAAATCGCGCTTGTGGCCCTCGCCGTGCGCCTCGCGGTCGGCCTTGGTCACCGACAGCAGCCGCGAGCACAGCATTGGTGTCAGCGTCAGCGACACGAACATCGACGCCAGGATGGCGACCGTCACCACGACCGCGAACTCGTTGAAGATGCGCCCGATCACGCCGCCCATCAGCAGCACCGGGATGAACACGGCCACCAGCGAGATTGAGATCGAGATGATGGTGAAGCCGATTTCGCGCGCGCCCTTCAGCGATGCGTCGAAGGCTGACAACCCATCCTCCTCCATATGGCGGAAGATGTTTTCCAGCATCACGATGGCGTCGTCGACGACGAGGCCGACCGCAAGCGTCAGGCCCATCAGTGATATATTGTCGATGGAAAAGCCGAACAGGAACATCGCGCCGAGCGTGGCGATCAGCGAGATCGGCACCGCCACGGCCGGGATGATGGTCGCCGTCACCCGGCGCAGGAAGACGAAGATCACCATGACCACCAGGGCGATGGTCAACAGCAGCGTGAACTGCACGTCATCGACGGCCTGGCGGATCGAGGTCGAACGGTCGTTGAGCAACTTGATCGAGGCCGCGCCCGGCATCTGGTCGTGGAAGGACGGCAACATCGCCTTGACCTTGTCGACGACGTCGACCGTGTTGGCGTCGGGCTGGCGCTGCACCGCCATGATGATCGCGCGGGTACCGTCATACCAGCTCGCCGTCGTCGTGGTCTGCACCGAATCGACCACGCGGGTCACCTCGCCCAGCCGTACCGGATGACCGTTCTTGGTGGCGATGATGAGGTTGGAGAAACCGGCGGCGTTTGTGAGCTGGGTATTGGCGGTGATGGTGAGCTGCTGCTTGTTGTTCTGCAGCACGCCAAGCGGCGTGTTGCTGTTCGCCGACGAGATCGCCGCCTGCAGCTGATCGATCGAGATGCCGCGCGCGGCAAGCGCGGTGGGATCGATCTGGATGCGCACCGCGTATTTCTGCTGGCCAAAGATCGAGACCTGCGCCACTCCATCGATGGTCGACAGCGACGGCGAGATGACGTTTTCCGCAAAAGCATCGAGATCGGTCAGCGGAACCGTGTCGCTGACCAGCGACATCAGCAGGATCGGCGCATCGGCCGGATTGACCTTGCGGTAGCTCGGCGGCGACGTCATCTGCGGCGGCAGCGATTTTTGAGTGCGCGCAATGGCGGCCTGCACGTCGGCCGCTGCCGCGTCGATGTCGCGGTTGAGCACGAACTGGATGGCGATCGACGTTTGGCCAAGCGAGTTCGTGGTCGAGATCGAATCGATGCCGGCGATGGTGGCGAACTGCTTGATCAGCGGTGTCGCCACTGATGTGGCCATGGTTTCCGGCGAGGCGCCGGGTAGCGAGGCCGAGACGTTGACGACCGGAAATTCCGCGCTGGGCAGCGCTGCGACCGGCAGGAACTTGTAGGCGAACAGTCCGCCCAGCACCAGGGCGAACGACATCAAAAGGGTGGCGACGGGCCTGCGAATGCAGAATTCGGAGATCATTGGGCCGCCTCGCCGGCGCCGGTCGCCTCGGCCACTTTCGGCGCGGCGGCCGCAGCCTTGCCTTCATGCACGGCGGCACCGTCCTTCAGCCTTGTCTGGCCCTCGATGACGACCTTCTCGCCGCTTTTCAGCCCCTGGCTGATGGCGCTGTTCTCGCCTTCGGTCAGCGCCACCTGAACCGGTCGCATCTCGACCGTGCTGTCCGGCTTGACCACATAGACGAACGGCCCCTTCTGGCTGGGCTGGACCGCGACGGTGGGAACGGAGGTCATCTGCGGCATGATGCCGGCGTCGAGCACGACATTCACATACTGGCCGGGCCACAGCGAAAGATCGGCATTCGGTATGCTCGCCCGCGTCGCGATCGTGCCCGAAGCGGTGTCGACGCTGGAATCGACGAAATCGAGCGTGCCCTTGCCGATCGGCGTCGGGTCGCCGTCCTTGGTCAGCGTCACGGCCCCTTGCTGCGGATTGGCAAGCGCCTTGTGGAGCAGCGCAAGGTTGCTTTCCGGCAGATTGAAGTTGACCTGCAACGGGTCGATCTGGGTGATGGTCACCAGCGGGGTTGCCGAGCTGCTGTTGCCATTGCTGACGGTGACGAGATCGCCGACGGCGACATTGACGACACCCAGCCTGCCGGCAATCGGCGCCGTTATGGTGGCAAAACCAAGCTGGACATTGTCGGCGTCGATTGTTGCCTTGTCCGCATCGACGGTCGCGGCCGCCCCCTTCTGCGCCGCCAGCGCCTGATCATAGGTCTGCTGCGTGCCGGCCTGCTTGGCAACGAGGTCCTTGGCGCGCTGAAGATCGGAATTTGAACTGGCAAGCAGCGCCTGGTCCTTGGCGAGCGTTGCCTGGTCCTTGGCGAGTTGCGCCTTCAGCGCGCGGTCGTCGAGCGAGAACAGAACGTCGCCCTCCTTCACCATCTGCCCGTCCTTGACGTCGATCGATACGATCTGGCTGGAAACCCGCGCATTGATGTTGACCACCGCCGGCGAGGAGACGAAGCCGATGGCATAGCGCCGGATCGGGAAGTCGGCCGTCGTTGCCGTCGCCGAAACGATCGAGGCCGAGCGAGGGCCATTGCCGCCGGCGGCCGGCTTGTCCCCTGCTGCCGGCTTGTCGCCCGTTGCCGGCTTGTCGGTTGACGATTTGTCCGCCGACGCGACCTGCTTTGCGCCGATGAGTTGCTGAGCCCGGCTCAGCGCGTCGGGCGACAGATAGAGCCAGACCGCGCCGATACAGGCGAGCGCAAGCAATGAAAGGATGACTTTTCCACGCATCGACAAAAGGCCCTCTCGTCCGACACGCCATAGCCAGGTGGTCGTATTCTAGCTCATTTCACGGCACCCTGCCGCGATTTCGCTGAATAGATAGGACACGCCTTTGTCGGAAAAGGGCCAAAACACGGCATTACGAAGATTTAATGTGCACTGCACAATGAATGTGCACCCCGCCGTGGCCGCCGGCCGAAGCCGCTGCGAGCTCAGGGGAAACCCTATTTCAACATCGGCCACAGCGTCGCCGCCAGCAACACGCCCATGGCGATGTTGAACCATTTCAGCCGCACCGGATCCGACAGGAATCCGCGCAGCGCCGTGCCGAATCCAGCCCACACCGAGACGCTCGGCAGGTTGACGATGGTGAAGGCTACCGAGACCAGCACGACCGACAGGAACGGGTGCTCCGGATTGCTGTAGACCGCCATGGCGGTGATCGCCATCACCCAGGCCTTGGGATTGACCCACTGGAACGCCGCCGCATCGATGAAGCTCATCGGCCGCGCTTCCGCCTCCCCCTTGCCGCTCAGCGAGCGCGACATGGCGATCTTCCAGGCGAGGTAGAGCAGATAGGCCGCACCGGCGATCTTGAGCGCGGTGTGCAGCGCCGGAAACGCGGTCAGCACCGCACCCAGACCCAGCCCAACCGCCAGCAGCAGGACAAGAAAGCCGATGCTGATGCCCAGCATGTGCGGCACCGTCCTGGCGATGCCGAAATTGACCCCGGAGGCCAGCAGCATGAGATTGTTCGGCCCCGGCGTGATCGAGGTCACGAGGGCATAGACGAGCAGTGCGAGGAATGCGTCGGACGACATGATATCCTCCCAGATACGTCAGTATTATTGTCGCTTTCCGGAGGCCGCACAAAGGCCAGGATCGGCCGGTGGTCGGGCCAAGTTCCAGCCCCTCAGCGATTGTCTGGATGGGACCGCGTCTACATCCCCTGCGGGCCGCGGTTCATCGCCGCCACGCCGGTGCGGCAGATTTCGACCAGGCCGAGCGGCTTCATGATGGCGATGAACTGGTCGAGCTTGGAGCCCTTGCCGGTGATCTCGAAGATGAAATGCTCGGTGTTGGCGTCGATGACGCTGGCGCGGAAGGCATCGGCCAGCCGCAGCGCCTCGACCCGGGCCTCGCCGGTGCCGGCAACCTTGACCAGCGCCAGCTCCCGCTCCAGCGGCCGCTCCTGTCCGAATTCGTGCGAGCGCACGGTGAGATCGACCACGCGGTGGACCGGCACGATGCGCTCGAGCTGATGCTTGATCTGCTCCAGCACATGCGGTGTGCCGCGCGTCACGATGGTGATGCGCGACAGGTGCTTTTCATGCTCGGTCTCCGAGACGGTCAGGCTCTCGATGTTGTAGCCCCGCCCTGAAAACAGGCCGATGACCCGGGCGAGCACGCCCGGTTCGTTGTCGACCAGGACGGAAAGCGTGTGGTTTTCCGGCCGCTCCGTTTCCTTGGCGATGAAGTAGGCGGAGCCGGTGGGTTGGAGGTGCTGTGCGTTCATGACATGAATCTCGATTTCGAATTCTTGATCTAACTCTCTGTTTCCGCACGGCTTCTCGCGAGAGCCCTGCCTTGGCTAGGGCCCTACACCAGTTCCCTGCCCTTGGCGTCGATGGCATTCGCCACAGCCTCGTCGGTTGCCTCGTCCGGCAGCAGCATCTCGTTGTGCGCCTTGCCCGACGGGATCATCGGGAAACAGTTGGCAAGCGTCGCCACGCGGCAGTCGAACAGCACCGGTTTCCGGACCGAGATCATCTCCTTGATGGCGTCGTCCAGCTCATCGGGCTTTTCGCAGCGTATGCCGTGGCCGCCATAGGCCTCCGCCAGCTTGACGAAGTCCGGCATCGCCTCGGTGTAGGAATGCGACAGCCGGTTGCCGTGCAGCAATTGCTGCCACTGCCGCACCATGCCCATATACTGGTTGTTGAGGATGAAGATCTTGATCGGCGCGTTGTACTGCACCGCGGTACTCATCTCCTGCATCGTCATCTGCACCGAAGCGTCGCCGGCGATGTCGACGACCAGCGCATCCGGGTGTGCGATCTGCACGCCGAGAGCCGCCGGCAGGCCGTAACCCATCGTGCCCAGCCCGCCCGATGTCATCCAGCGGTTCGGCTTCTCGAAATGATAATGCTGCGCCGCCCACATCTGGTGCTGGCCGACCTCGGTGGTGATGTAGGTGTCCATGTGTTTGGTCAGTTCGTAGAGCCGCTGGATGGCGTATTGCGGCATGATCACATCGTTGTTCATCTTGTATGCGAGTGAATCGCGCGCGCGCCATTTGGCGATCTGCTCCCACCAGGGATAGAGCGCCTTCTTGTCGGCCTTGGCGGTTGCCCGCCACAGCCGCACGAGATCCTCCAGCACCCGGCCGACATCACCAATGATCGGCACGTCGGTGTGGACGTTCTTGTTGATCGAGGACGGATCGATATCGATGTGGATCTTCTTCGAGGTCGGCGAGAACGCATTGAGCCGCCCGGTGATACGGTCGTCAAAGCGGGCGCCGATGCAGATCATCACATCGCAGTCATGCATCGCCATATTGGCTTCATAGGTGCCGTGCATGCCCAGCATGCCCAGCCAGTTCTTGCCCGACGCCGGATAGGCGCCGAGGCCCATCAGCGTCGAGGTGATCGGGAAACCGGTGAGATCGACCAGCTCGCGCAGCAGATGGCTCGCTTCCGGGCCGGAATTGATGACGCCGCCGCCCGAATAGATGATCGGCTTCTTGGCGCTGGCCATCAGTTCGACCGCCGCCTTCACCTTTTCCAGGTCGCCCTGGACCTTGGGCTGGTAGCTGGTGCGCGGCGCGATCTGCGGCGGGACGTAGAAGCCCCTGGCGAACTGCACGTCCTTCGGGATGTCGACCACCACGGGACCGGGACGGCCGGTCGTCGCGACATGGAAGGCTTCGTGGATGGTCGCGGCGAGTTGGTTGACGTCCTTCACCAGCCAGTTGTGCTTGGTGCAGGGTCGCGTAATGCCGACCGTGTCGCATTCCTGGAAGGCGTCGGAGCCGATGAGCGAGGTCGGCACCTGCCCGGTCAGGCAGACCAGCGGGATCGAATCCATCAGCGCGTCCTGCAGCGGCGTCACCGCATTGGTGGCGCCGGGACCAGAGGTCACCAGCATGACGCCGGCCTTGCCGGTCGAGCGCGCATAGCCCTCGGCCGCATGGCCAGCGCCCTGCTCGTGGCGCACCAGAATGTGCTCGACCTCGTCCTGCTGGAAGATCTCGTCATAGATCGGGAGAACCGCGCCGCCCGGATAACCGAAGACATGCTTGACGCCATTGTCCTTCAGCGCCTGCACCACCATTTCGGCGCCCGTCATTTCGCGCCGCTCGCTTTGTCCATTGCTCATCGGTCTGGTCCCGTACTGTCGCCATTTCGGCGTTGCTGGTCGTTTAATCGTGTTTCAGGCAATAAAAAAGGCCCCCGAGGGAGCCTGTGTGTGCGCATGGGAGGTTTTCGCCCGGCGGTTACACCGCCTTGCCCACGCGCTTTCCTACGAGAATGAGTGCCTTTTTCATGGTGGCGGACACTACGGGTGGGCAAGGCAGCCTGTCAACGGCAAAAATCGCGCCGGCGATGAAGGCGCTTCCAATTCGACAGATGACCGTCACGATTTGCGACCGACGCCGCGTCGTCCCTCCGCGATGCGCTGTCAAGTCGCCCGGAAGCGATGGTTTCCGGATAAGTCCTTGAAGCCACGCGAAACTATGGTGGGGCGTGACGAAGACCGCCCTCTCTGCCGATACTTGGTCGTCCGGCTGACAAGTGCGGCGAAGCAACCACGACGATCTGGATTTCACGGGAGGAAACCTCATGCTCGACAAGACCCCAAACAAGAAACTCTCCGACCTGCTCGACCAGTTCGGCGGCGCCCTGGCCGCCAATGACATCGAGAAAGCGGTCGCCTGCTTTCAGGACGACTGCTACTGGCGCGACCTCGTCACCTTCACCTGGAACATCAGGACCATGGAAGGCAAAGACCAGGTCCGCGACATGCTGAAGAGCCAGTTGTCGAAGACCAGGCCGTCACACTTTGCCATCGCCGAGGGCGAGGACGCGACCGAGAGCGATGGACTGATCGAGGGCTGGATCCGTTTCGAGACCGAGGTGGCGCGCGGCTTTGGCCATGTCAGGCTGAAGGACGGCAAGATCTGGACGCTGCTGACCACCATGGTCGAATTGAAGGGCCACGAGGAACAGGCGGGCTTTGCGCGGCCGATGGGCGCCAAGCACGGCTCGGGCAAGAACCGTCCGACATGGAAGGAAGAGCGCGAGAAGGAAGCCGCCGAACTCGGCTTCAAGACGCAACCCCATACGCTGATCATCGGCGGCGGCCAGGGCGGCATCGCGCTTGGCGCGCGGCTGCGGCAACTGGGCGTTCCGACCATCATCGTCGAGAAGAACGAGCGGGCCGGCGACAGCTGGCGCAAGCGCTACAAGTCGCTCTGCCTGCACGATCCGGTCTGGTACGACCATCTGCCCTATATCGATTTCCCGAAGAACTGGCCGGTCTTCTCGCCCAAGGACAAGATCGGCGACTGGCTGGAAATGTACGCCAAGGTGATGGAGCTGAACTACTGGTCGTCGACCGAGGCCAAAAGCGCTTCCTATGACGAGGAGAAGAAGGAATGGACGGTCGTCGTCCACCGCGACGGCAAGGACATCACCTTGAAGCCCAAGCAACTGGTGCTGGCCACCGGACAGTCCGGCAAGGCCAATCTGCCGAAATTCAAGGGCATGGAGAATTTCCTAGGCGACCAGCATCACTCCTCGAAGCACCCTGGCCCCGACAATTATGCGGGGAAAAAAGCCGTTGTCATCGGCTCCAACAATTCCGCTCACGACATCGCAGCCGCACTTTGGGAAGCCGGGGCCGACGTCACGATGGTGCAGCGCTCGAGCACCCATATTTCCAGATCCGACACGCTGATGGAAATCGGGCTGGGGTCGCTCTATTCGGAGCAGGCGGTGCGCAATGGCATCACCACGGCCAAGGCCGACCTCATCTTTGCTTCGCTGCCCTACAAGATCCTGCACGAGTTCCAGATCCCGGCCTATGCCGAGATGAAGAAACGCGACGCGGCGTTCTACAAGGGACTGGAACAGGCCGGATTCATGCTCGACTGGGGCGACGACGAGTCCGGCCTGTTCATGAAGTACCTCAGGCGCGGCTCCGGCTATTATATCGATGTCGGCGCCTCCCAGCTGATCATCGATGGTTCGATCAAGCTGAAGAGCGGCGTTGACGTCGAAGAGATCAAGCAGCATTCGGTTCTGCTCAGCGACGGATCGGAACTGCCCGCGGACCTCATCGTCTACGCCACCGGCTACGGCTCGATGAACGGCTGGGCCGCCGATCTGATATCGCGCGAAACCGCCGACAAGGTCGGCAAATGCTGGGGGCTCGGCTCGAACACCACCAAGGATCCCGGCCCTTGGGAAGGCGAGTTGCGCAACATGTGGAAGCCGACGCAACAGGAAGCGCTGTGGTTCCACGGCGGCAATTTGCACCAGTCGCGCCACTATTCCCAGTTCCTGGCGCTGCAGCTGAAAGCCAGGCACGAAGGCATCGCGACGCCGGTCTACGGGCTGCAGCAGGTGCATCACAAGGGTTAGCTGAGCCGGAGGAGTGCTGGGCGAGGTGCGGCCAACGCCGCACCTCTAACCCGCGCCCAGTCAATCGCGAATGTGCACGGCTTCCACCGTTTCAGCCGCGCTGGCGGTGTCCGATGCTCCACGAGGGGTGTTTACCGGCACTTCAGAACCGGCGGCGTGCCCGCGTTCCCGGCATTTGTCGGGTCTGTTTGACGCTACCGCACCTTGCCCGTCGAAACAGAAACACATCTGTTGCCTCCGGTTTTCCGCTGTCAGGCGCGGTTGGCGAAGTCGCGCACGACGCGCTGCAGCAACGGCACATAGTCGCGAAACGCCCGCGTCTTCATATTGGCGACCTTGCCGCCCTCGTCCCAGATGCGGACCCGCACCGCTTCCTCATGGAACGGGTTCTTGCGGAACTTGGCCACCTCGTCTGCGCTCATCGGTCCGCCCTGCAGCGAAAGCGTGTGGACCGAAGCCGGCGACAGCTTGGAGAAATAGGTCGGGTCGGTGGCGCAGAGATAGCGCTTGGCCGCGACATGCAGCCTGACGCATTCGACGATGACAGGCGGAAAGAACGGCGCCAGCACCTCGCCGCCGGCCTCGTCATGGTGCTTGTCCTCGACATCGTCGGGTGAATAGGTGCCGAACTCGCTGGTGTAATGGCCGATGTCGTGCAGCAGCGCGGCCGCCACCAGCACCTCGGGCGCCCCGTCCTGCTCCGCCAGCCAAGCCCCCTGCAGCATGTGCTCGGACATCGTCACCGGCTCGCCGAGATAGGATTCCGCGCCCCGGCGCTCGAAGATATCGGCGATGAACTCGACGATGTTGTCCGCGTTCAAATCCTGGCCGCTCATTCCGCGGCCTCCTTGAAGCTGTGTTCGATCGCCGCGAGCGTCGACAGCAGGCCGTCCTTGTCGGCGTAGCAGCCCTGCAGCCAGCGCTTGCCGGTGCCGGAAAACGCCTTGCGCGCATGCATGACGCGGGTATTGTCGACGATGAACGCCTGGCCCGCTTCGAGCTTGAACGTCACCTCGAAGGACGGATCTTCGATCAGCTCCGCAAAACGGCGGTAGGCGCTATAGTAGGCATCCATATCGGCGAACGGCACATCGACGACAGGCGCCAGCGAGCGGTTGTTGAAACGGATGCAGATGAGCTCGCCATCCGGTCCGAGCTCGATCATCGGACGCTTGGCCTGCAGCCGCACGCCAGACGTCCCGGCATATTCGAAGCGTGCCGGACAGGAGCTCAACAGCCGAAAACCTTCGGGGTTCTCCGCCTGCAGCGCGGCCGCAACGGCAAAACCGTCGACGACGCTGGACTCGCCGCCCTCCACCGTATTCTCGATGCAGGACAGGATCTGCAGCGTCGGCACCGGATCGCGATAGGGATTGTCAGTGTGCGCCTGGAGGCCGAGATTGGTGTAGGCGAGATTGTTCGGGTTGACCTCGGCACGCACTTCGAACCAGCGCCCGTAATTGGTTTCCCTGATATAGCCGAACAGGTCGGAGACCTTGCACAAGGCGCCGGATTCGGCCGGCAGGCCGTCCATCACCGCAAAGCCATAGGTCCTCACCGCCGACAGCCACTCGCGCAGGACGCTGCGGCCATGGCTGGCCGCCGCGTAGCTGGCGCGCGGCACCGAATTCTGCATCGTCGCTTTCGTCCAGCGCTGGATGACATCGCCCGTCCAACCGGGTTGGCGGCGTTCATCGCGATCATAGGCGTTGGCGCTCAGCCATTGCGCGGGGAAACTGACCGTTTTTCCTTCCGGCACGAAGCTGACCTCCAGCCCACCCCCTTTGATCGCGGCCGCGCCGATCCTCGTCTCGGCGGGAATGTCGAGGATGGTGATGAGCCGCTGGCCGTTGCCGGCACTGCGCGTCTTTTCGTCCAGCGCATTGTCGCGCAGCCACATGGCGTGAAAACGGGTGCGCCTCCCGCCCTGCCAGCCAAGTTCGATTGTTCTGCCTTCGTCGCCGATCAGCGCGTGGGTGAGCATGGATCCATTCCTGTCCGCTTGCTGCCCACGGCTAGATCCGTGGGTTTCGATTGCATGTTGGTCCTGCGGAAGGCATAACTCAAATTATCATTTTTTGGCCAATGACCGCGAATTGCTAATGGCTCGGAGACCCACCCCCGCTTTGCCTCCGCTTGACTGGCTGCGCAGTTTCGAGGCCGCGGCACGGCTGTCGAATTTCACGGCGGCAGCCGGTGAACTCGGCTTGACCCAGGCCGCCGTCAGCCAGCATATCCGCCTATTGGAAGAGCGGCTGAAGACACGTCTGTTCTCACGGCTGGCGCGCGGCGTCACCTTGTCGCCGGAGGGCGCGGCCTACCTGCCCCACATCCAGTCGGCCTTCGCCACCATCGGCAACAGCACGGCGGAACTGTTCGAGCCGCGCGCCGTCCAGACCGTCTCGATCCGGGTGCCGATCTCCTTCGCCCTGCTGGTGCTGGTCCCGGCATTGCCCGATCTCGCCGAGGCGCTGCCGCGCGTCCAGCTCGACCTTGTGACGATCCACCGGCCGACCGATTATGATCTACCCGGCTCCGCGCTCGACATCCGTTTCGGCAACGGGTCCTTTCCCGGACGCGAGGCCGACAGGCTGACGGCCGAGCGGCTTGTACCTGTGTCCAGTCCGGCCCTGGCCGGTGCGGCCGACTGGACATCCCTGCCGCTGCTTCTGGTCGCCGGCGCGCGCGAGATGTGGGCGGAATGGTTCGCGGCTGCCGGCTTGGCCGGCCACCCCCAACGGTCGCACCGCTTCGACAGTTTCGTCGCGGCGATGGAAGCAGCGACCGCCGGCGCCGGTGTGCTCCTGGGATCGCGGCCGCTGGTCGACGCAGCGCTCAGGCGCAAGACCTTGGTGCCGCTTTCCAATTTCGAGCTTTCCAGCACGTCAGGCCATTTTTTGACCAGGGCACCGGCCGCGCGCCTGACCAGTGCCGAGCAGGATTTTCGCCAGTGGCTGCTGAGGCGCCTCGCCGATCTGGCCTGACCGGGGCGGGCTATCGCGACGCGGCGCCGATGCGCTTCCAGTAGATCAGTGTGCCGGTCAGCCCACCATGCGGCTTCAGCGCATAATCCGGAATTTCGCCGGCCAGCGTGAAGCCGAGTTTTTCGTAAAGGCCTGAAGCGCCCTCCTCTGTCGCCGTGTCCAGAACCAGCAGCGTGCGCCCCTGCTCGACGGCGAGACGTTCGGCGGCCCGCATCAGGCGCGTTCCGACGCCCCTGCCCCGCTGGTCGAGGCGCGTCATCAGCTTGGCGATCTCGGCCCGGTGCGGCTGGTTCGGTGGGCAGTCGAGCAGCAAGGTGACGGTGCCGACCAGGACCTTGCCGTCCCAGGCCCCGAGCACCACCCTTTCACCCTTTGCCGCCGCGGCCAGCGATCGCTCCCAGAATGCGCTTGCCGCTTCCGGTGCCAGCGGATGCATGAAGCTGACCGAACCGCCGGCGGCGACTGTCTCGACCAGCAGATCGGTCAGCATCGCCAGCGTTTCCGCGCTTGCGCTCAGGGCTCCAACTTCGATGGAATTCATGCCTGTTCCTCAGGAAATGGTGAATGGGGTCGTGAACGTGCTGGCGTCAGTCGAGATGGCGCACGCGCCGTCGTTTGCGCGCGGCTTTGATGGCGCTGATGCGCTCGGTGTTTTCTTGCCCGAGATGGCGTCCGCGCTCGAGGATTTCGAGCGTGTACTCCTCATAGGTCAGGCCCAGCCGTTCGGCCTTGTCCATGCGCATCAGCATGACGTCGCGGCTCGGCGCCTTCCATGCCTTGGCGTGGGCGGCCTGCCAGGCCAGGAAGATATAGGGATCACCCTTGCCCCAAGGCGGTCCCTTATAGTCATCAAGAGGCGGCCCCCCATTGTGGGAGCGCTTTGGCCGTCGCGCCATGATCTCAGCCCCTGACCAGCGCGACGAGATAGTCGGCGCCCCCCTCAAGGGCATGGAAGGTGCAATCCGATGGCGCGCCGAGCGCCAGGCAGTCGCCGGGGGCGAGCCTGTGCACCACATCGCCCTCGGTGAATTCGAGCCGCCCGGAAATCAGCCAGATCTGCTGCTTGATGAAGGCGTAGGAAGCCGCGGGCAAGCTGACCTTGGCGCCGGCAGGCAGATGGACCTTGATCAGTTCGAGCGGCATGTCGCCCGCTGGCGACAAATGCCGCCTGACATAGCCTGTATCGGGATCGCGCCACACCGGCTGGTCGGCCTCGCGCAGCAGCCCGCCGCCTTGCAATTCCGCCCGGGCGATGAGGGTCGACAGCGTCATGCCGAAGGCCGCCGCAATGCGCACCAGAAGGGCGGCTGTCGGGCTGGTCATGCCGCGCTCGATCGTGCTCAGCATCGCCTTGGAAACACCGGACCGCTCGGCCAGCTCGGCCAGCGACCAGTCCCGCATGATCCTTTCGGCGTGGATCCGCTTGCCAATGGTTGAGGAAATGTCGTTCGCTATATCATCCATTCGTCCATTATAGCGAAACGCAGGCGTGAGAGAAGAGCCCTTTTGCGACAATTTTCAACAGGCCCTTAATCGTCTCTACACCATCCGACCTCATCCGACCTTAACCCCGTTCCGGTAGGCTCGATGTTCCAGAGAAATGGGGATTGGCCTGTCCATGTTTGTCGAACGCGAAGCTTCCGTCGGAGAACCGACATCGCAGGAGCGCCGCAACGCGGAACAGAACGACCGGCGCATCCTGGGCAATGTCGTGCAATGCGACGGCGCGCGCGCCACCATCAGCGCCTATGCCGACGACGTCGACGGCGCCGTCACCGGCCTGTGGACGGTCGGCAAGATGATTTCGATCAATCTGGGCACGACGCGGACCGTTGGCCTAGTCTACGCCATCGGCAAATCGGACCGCGCCTGGAGCAACGAGGGCCAGAACGCCATCGAGGTCAGCATCGAGCTGATTGGCGAAGTTCGCGACCCAGCCGAGCCCGGCGCCAGGCCGATCTTCGACCGCGGCATCACCACCTATCCGCATATCGGCGCCGTCGCCCACCGCATCCGCAGCCGCGACCTGCAGGCCGTCTATGATCTGGCCGGCCGCCATTCCATCACCATCGGCTCGCTGTCGCAGGACGAGGCGATTGCCGCCAACATCGCCATTGACGACACGCTGGCGCGCCATTTCGCCATTGTCGGCACCACGGGCGTCGGCAAGTCCACCGCTGTCTCGCTGCTGTTGCGCAAATCGATCGCCGCGCGGCCCGACCTGCGCATCCTGATCCTCGACCCGCACAACGAGTTCGCGGGCTCGTTGCCCGAATACTGCGTCAGGGTCGATTCCAAGACGCTCGACCTGCCGTTCTGGATGTTCAAGCTCGAGGAATTCGCCGAGGTGCTGTTTCGCGGGCGTGAAACGGTGCCGGAAGAGATCGACGCTCTTCGCGACCTCATCCCGCTCGCCAAGAACCTCTACCGCAACCCGAATTCGGGTGCCTACCTCAGGCGCGGCAATGATGCGCTGACCGCCGATACGCCAGTACCTTATCGCATCGCGGACCTGCTCAAGCAGATCGACGAGCGCACGGGCATGCTCGAAAGCAAGAACGAGCGCCCGACGCTCAAATCGCTGAAGACCCGTATCGAATCGGCGGCCGCCGATCCGCGCTATCGCTTCATGTTCAATTCTCGCCTGATCGAAGACACAATCCACGAGACGATCGGCAACATCTTCCGCGTGCCGCATCACGGCCGGCCGGTGACCTGCTTCGAAATGGCCGGCATGCCCTCCGAAGTGGTCAATTCCGTCTGTTCGGTGCTGGCGCGCCTGGCCTTCGATCTCGCTCTGTGGAGCGAGGGCAAGCTGCAACTGCTGTTTCTGTGCGAGGAAGCGCATCGCTACATGCCGGCAGATCCGCGTCTCGGCTTCGCGCCGACCCGGCACGCCCTGTCGCGCATCGCCAAGGAAGGCCGCAAATATGGCTGCTATCTCGGCGTCGTCACGCAGCGTCCGGGCGAGCTTGACCCGACCATCCTGTCGCAATGCTCGACCTTCTTCGCCATGCGGCTCGCCAATGAGCAGGACCAGGCGATCATCCGCTCGGCCATTGCCGACTCGTCCGCCTCCACGCTTGCGTTCCTGTCGTCCATGGGCCAGCGCGAAGCCATCGCCTTCGGTGAAGGGGTGGCCACGACCATGCGGCTGAAGTTCGAAAGACTGCCCAGCCACCTGCTTCCCGGCACATCCAAGCGCGAAGAGACCGTTTCGTCGACAAGCGGCGACGATGTCGACCTGGTGGCGATCGTCGAGCGGCTGCGCAACGTGCCCAAACCGCAGCAGCAGGCGATGGCCTTCGCCGAGGTGGTCGATGCCGGCCGGCAGGCCGGCGACCCCGACTACCGCAAGCCGCCAGCCGCCAGCGTGCAATCGGACGACGATTTCGACATGCGCTACGGCCTGAAGCCCGCCACCTTCGGCATGCGTCCCCAGAACGATTGAGCCTGCAAGCTCTCTAACGACCGATCCGGAAGCCGCACCAAGCTTCCCGGACTCCGCATCGTCAAACCAGCTTGGGTAAATCCCGAAAGGGAATTCATCAGGCCGGATTGAATGGCGGGGTTTTCGAGAAGCCGGAGCGGAGCGGACATTCAGTCCGTGAGCACCGGCCTACGCCGGCCGTAGCCTTAACTGGCCACACCCTCCCATAAGTGCTTCGGCCGGCGAAGGCCGGAAGTCGAGAAAGCCGCGTCAGGCAACCGGCCTCATGAATTCTTCTTCGGGATTTTAGGCGCAGACGCGGTTGCGGCCTTGCCTCTTTGCCTCGTAGAGCTGGCGGTCGGCGCGGCGATAAAACTCCTCGGCCGTTTCCTTGCGGTCCCAGACGGCAAGTCCGACGCTGGTCGTGATCTTGAGCCGGACATTGCCCGAGAGGATCGACATGTTGGCGATCGCCCTGCGGATGCGCTCGGCGAATTTGGCCAGCAGCTCAGCCTCCATGTTGGGCGTGACCACGGCAAACTCCTCGCCGCCCAGCCGTGCCACCACATCGTGGTAGCGTGTCATGTCCTTGAGGCAGCTGGCGACGGCCCTGAGCACCTCATCGCCGACGTCGTGGCCGTGTGTGTCGTTGACCTGCTTGAAGTGGTCGAGATCGAGGATCATCAGCCCGACCGGCTTCTCGATGCGCCGGAACTCCTCGAGATATTCCTTCAGCGCATCGTCGAAATAGCGCCGGTTCTGCATGCCGGTCAGGCCATCTGTCAGGGCGGCGTGTTCGAGGGTTTCGGAGCGGGCGCTGAGCGAAACCGTCATGGCGCGCAGCTTGCCTTCTTCCGTCGCCTGTTTGCGGATCAGGGGATAGATGAAGAAGATGCCGAAAAACAGCGCGGTCGCAAGCAGCACGCCCGTCGCGAACAGCAGCTTGTTGAGGTAGATGACCTTGTCCATGCCTGACTGCGTATGGAGTTCGGTGGCGAAGGATTGCAAGAGCCCATAGGCGTGCAGCGTCACCAGGCCAGCGGCCAGGATCACGAAAATAAAGACGAAAAAAGCGGATTCCGCCTTATGGAAACGCATCTGCTCCCCAATGGAAAAGTGCCCACAGACCTTATGGCACGGGCCGCCTTACGGAGGGTTAATTTAGACAACTTCGGCGGGAATACTTCCCATCGTGTCTACTTTTTAAGTTGCATTAGCAACAATTGCTTGGATCGTGGTTTCGAGATCGTCACCCGGACGCAGCCTTTGCCATTCCGGCCCCAGCTGATGCCGAAACCAGGTCGCCTGCCGCTTGGCATATTGCCGGGTTGCGATCTTGGCGCGCTCGATCGCCTCGGGAAAGCTCAACTGTCCGGCCATCGCGGCCTGCAGTTCGCGAACCCCGATTGCCTTCATCGCCGGCAGGTCCGGATCGAGATGAAGCGCCGCGAGTTGCCTGACTTCCTCCAGCGCGCCCTTGTCCAGCATCTGGTCGAAGCGCTTTTCGATGCGGTCGACCAGCGCCGCCCTATCCGGCTCGATGACCAGGAAATGCGCCGTCTGCCTGTCGATAAGCGGCCGGCCGCGCTCGGCCTGCCAATCCAGGATCGACCGGCCGGAGGCGTCCAGCACTTCGAGCGCCCGCACGATGCGCTGGCTGTCGGTTGGCTTCAGTTGCATGGCGGCTCTCGAATCCTCGCGCAGCAGCAGGGCGTGGAGCTTGACGGCGCCTTGCTCCTTCAGCTCGTAGCGCCAGCGGTCGCGGATGCGCGGCGGAATGTCCGGCATTTCCGAAATACCCTCGGCCAGCGCGCGGAAATAGAGGCCGGTGCCACCGACGAAGACTGGCCGCCGCGACAGCGTTCCGTCGTCGATGAGTTTCATCACATCGCGCAGCCAGGCGCCCGTCGAATAGGCGCTGCCGGGATGGACATGGCCGTAGAGAAAATGCGGCGCTCGTGCCAGCTCGGCCGGCTCAGGCCTGGCGGTCAGCACGTCGAGAACCGAATAGCCTTGCATGGAATCGGTGTTGACGATGACGCCGCCTGTGCGTTCGGCCAGGCCGAGCGCCAGTGCCGACTTGCCGCTGGCGGTCGGCCCGGCTATCAGGATCGCGTTCTTCACGCGGCCTTGGTCCGCATCCGTGCCGGAATTCCCGATGTCGCTCATTGCCACGCTTGTTTCCCGTCCCGCTGACCGCGCTCTGTCCCCGTCGCTTGCGAATATGGCCTCACGGTCGGTGGGCGCAAGCGCTGTCGTCTGGCTGGCCGAAGGCATTGCCTGCGATCTTGTCCTGCCACAAGAAGCTGACACCGCCGGCATCACGGCTGCCCTGCGCGCCGCATTGGCCGCTGAGCCGATCGATGTGATCGTCCAGCAGGGTGAAACGCGTCGCAAGAAAATCCTCATCGCCGACATGGATTCGACCATGATCGACCAGGAATGCATCGACGAACTGGCCGACGAGATCGGCTTCAAGGATCATGTCGCCGCCATCACTGCGCGGTCGATGAACGGCGAGATCGCCTTCGAGCCGGCGCTGCGCGAGCGGGTAGCGCTGCTGAAGGGGCTCGAAGTCGCCGTCGTCGACCGCATCGTCGCCAATCGGCTGACGCTGGCCTCGGGCGGCCGCGCACTAGTCCAGACCATGCTCGCCAACGGCGCCTGGACGGCACTCGTCTCGGGCGGCTTCGAAGTCTTCACCACGCGCATCGCGGCCATGCTTGGGTTCCAGGAGAACCGCGCCAACCGCCTGCTTGAACAGGACGGATGCTTCACCGGGCTGGTCGGCGAGCCGATCCTTGGCCGCGCCGCCAAGGCCGATGCGCTGCTCGAAATCACGGCCCGTCTCGGCCTGACGCCGGCTGATGCCATTGCCGTTGGCGACGGCGCCAACGATCTCGACATGATCCGCCTCGCCGGAACCGGTGTGGCGCTGCACGCCAAGCCAAGCGTGGCGGCGCAAGCCAAGGTTCGCATCGACCATGGTGACCTGACCGCACTGCTCTATCTGCAGGGCTATCGCCAGGAAGAATTCGTGCAATGAAACCAATGCGTACCGAGCGCCTGATTCTACGCAACTGGGAAGATCGCGACCGTGAGCTTTTCCATCGCATCAACTCCGACGAGCGCGTCATGGAATTCTTCCCGTTCCGCCGCGACCGCGCCCAGGCGGACGCCAAGATGGACGAATTGCGGGCCACCATTGAACGAGACGGCTACGGCTTCGCCGTTGCCGAGATCATCGCCACCGGTCAATGCATCGGCTTTGTCGGCATTACCGGAACCGATCACCTGCCGTTCCTGCCGTCCGGCACGGTCGAGATCGGCTGGCGGCTGGCACCGGAATTCTGGGGCAAGGGCTATGTCACCGACGCCTCGGAAGCCTGGCTGGCCTACGGTTTCGAAACGCTCGGACTTGGTGAGATCGTCTCTTTCGCCGTCGAGAACAACCGGCGCTCGACTGCCGTCATGGAACGCCTCGGCATGAGCGCCGATCCCTCGGCCGACTTCGACCATCCCGGCATTCCCGACAGTCATCCCGCGCTCAAGCGGCATGTGTTCTACAGGCTGACGCGCGCCGAGTGGCAGGCGATAAAAAAGGCGGCTGGTTAGCCGCCTTTTTTATCGCCGGATTGAAAACTCAATCCATCCGGATCGTCACGAACCTGAGTTCGCCGGTCTTCGACGCCAGCATCAGCAGCGCATTCTTGCGCCCCTGCTCCTTCAAGGCGCCGATCCGGTCCATCACGTCCTTGGGCGTGGCGACCGATTCCTGCGCGATCTCCGTGATCACCTCGCCAGGCTGAATGCCGCGTTCGGCGGCGGCGGAGTTCTTGGCCACGTCGGTGACGACGACGCCGGAGACATCGGCGGCAATGCCGAATTTCTTGCGCGTCTCGTCATTGAGTTCGCCGACGGTCATGCCAAGCACCGAGGCGGCCGAAACGGCCGGAGCCTTGTCGCCGCCCTTGTCCTGGTCGGTCTTGCCACTCTCGCCACTGGCGAGCTTCTCGCCGTCTTCGAGCCGGCCGAGCGTCACCTTCACCGTCTGCTCGACGCCCTTGCGCACGATCAGCACGTCGACGGCCTTGCCGACCGGGCTTTCGGCGACGACGCGCGGCAGGTCGCGCATTTCGTGGATGTCCTTGCCGTCGAACTTGAGGATGACGTCGCCGGCCTGGATGGTGCCGTTGTCGACCGGACCGCCCTTGATGACGCCGGCCACCAGCGCTCCCTTGGCTGTCGCCATGCCGAGGCTCTCGGCGATGTCATCCGTCACCGGCTGGATGCGTACGCCGAGCCAGCCGCGCCGCGTCTCGCCATACTGGCGCAGCTGCTCGACAACTCCGGCGGCGAGCTGCGAGGGGATGGAGAAGCCGATGCCGATCGAGCCGCCGGACGGCGAAATGATCGCGGTGTTGATGCCGATGACCTCGCCGGCGCTGTTGAACAGCGGTCCGCCCGAATTGCCGCGATTGATCGCCGCGTCGGTCTGGATGAAATCGTCATAAGGGCCGGAGTTGATGTCGCGGTTGCGCGCCGAAACGATGCCGACCGTAACCGTGCCGCCAAGACCGAAAGGATTGCCGATCGCCATAACCCAGTCGCCGACGCGCATCTTGGTGGAGTCGCCGAACTTCACCGCCGTCAGCTTATGGCCTTTCGGATCGACCTTCAGCACCGCGACGTCGGTCTTGGTATCGGTGCCGACCAGCGTCGCCTTCAGCGTGACGCCGTCGGAGAAATTGACCTCGATGTCGTCGGCATCGGCGATCACGTGGTTGTTGGTGACGACGATGCCTTGTTCGGCGTCGATGACGAAACCGGATCCCAGCGACTGCACCTTCTGCGCGCTATTGTCCTTGTCACCGCCGCGGTTCTTGAAGAAATCGTCGAAAAAGTCCTGGAACGGCGAGCCTTCGGGAAGCTGCGGCATCGGCACGGCACCCGGCCCTTCCGTGCCCTTCACCGTCTGCGAGGTCGAGATGTTGACAACCGCGCCGAGCAGGCCCTGCGCCAGGTCGGCCACCGATGCCGGCCCGTCGGCCGCCAATGTCGGCGTCACGAAGGACGGAACGGCGACGGCGCCGACAAGAAGCGCTGCCGTGCCAGCGATGAATGTCCGCCGTGCCGCGCGCAAAAGGAGTGTGGATGTCATGGAGAAGCCTCCCGGTATTCTGAAAGAGAAAGCGCAACGGCGAAAATACCGCGTTGCGCCATGTTGGCAAAAAATACGGCACGTTTGCGGCTAGGACTAACGGCCATGGATAAATCCTCCGTTATGCCGAGGACGAAAACCGGCCGTCCTCACCCGCCCCGCACCAGCCAGACGATGCCGACACCGATGACGATCGCGACCAGCCCGGCGATCCGCAAGGCATTCTCCGGCATCGACAGCACCTCGCCGGCGAGCTTCCTCGCGAAGCCGGGAAAGCCGCCATAGACCAAGCCCTCTATGACGAGGACCAGGCCTATTGCCGCGAAGAAATCCTGCACCGGCGGCTACTGGCCGGTGCTGGGTTGTGTCGTCGGCGCGGCGGGTGCCGTTGCCGGTGCGGGCGCTGGCGGTCTCGCCGGCCCTTCCTTGCCGTCGGGGTCGCGGAAGTAGCGGAAGAACTCCGAACTTGGCGACAGCACCATGGTCGTGCCGGTGTTGTCCAGCGCCGAACCGTAGGCGTTCATCGACCGGTAGAAATCGAAGAAGGCCGGGTCGCGCTGATAGGCTTGCGCGAAGGTGGCGCTGCGCTGGGCCTCACCCTCACCGCGCAGGATTTCGGACTCCTTCTGCGCTTCGGCGATGATCTCGACGACTTCGCGGTCGGCGCGTGCCCGGATGCGCTGCGCCGCCTCGTTGCCGCGTGCCCTGAGCCTTTCGGCCTCGGCCAGACGCTCGGCCTTCATGCGGTCAAAGGTCTGTTGCGAGACCTCAGCCGTGAGGTCGGTGCGGCGGATGCGGACATCCTCGATCTGCAGGCCAAGCGATGTGGCGTCGGGCCGGAGCTGATCGCGCACTTCGCGCATCATCACCGCGCGCTCTTCCGAAAGCGCGGCCTCGAAGTCGCGCAGACCGTAGACGCGGCGCAAGGCAGCGTCGAGACGGGTCCTGAGCCGCGCTTCGGCGAGTTCGATCTGGCCCGACACCGCGGCACGGAACACGCGCGGATCCGAAATGCGATAGGCGATGAAGGCATCGACTTCATAGAACTTGCCGCCCGAAACCTGGACGCGGATGTTGTCGAGGTCGAAGCGCAGCACCCGGTTCTCGATCAGCTGCACCGTGTCGGCATCGAAGAACGAGAACGGCGCCTTGAAGTAGATGCCGGGTGCGGTTTTGACGTCGACGATCTCGCCAAAGCGCAGCACCAGCGCCTGCTGGCGCGCATTGACCACGAAAACCGACGAATAGATCAGGAACAAGATGACCGCCGCGATGACGGCGATTACGGGAAGACGGTTGCCCATCACTGGCTGCCTCCCGTGTTCGCGCCAAGCGCAGCCGGAGCCGGCGCTTTCTGCTGCAGGGCCGGCAACGGCAGATAGGGGACGACACCTTGCCCGTTGCCCTGCTCGACGATGACCTTGCTCGAGTCCTTCAGAACCTTCTCCATGGTTTCCAGATAGAGGCGCTTGCGCGTTACATCGGGCGCCTTGGCGTATTCGTCGTAGACGGAGATGAAGCGCTGCGCCTCACCTTCGGCCTCCTGCACCACACGGTTCTTGTAGGCTGCCGCGTCTTCGCGGACCTGTGCGGCCGCGCCGCGCGCCTGGCCGAGCTTCTGGTTGGAGTACTGGTTGGCCTGCTCGACGAACTTGTCCTCGTCCTGTTCGGCGCGCTGCACTTCGTCGAAGGCGTCGGCCACTTCGCGTGGCGGTGCCGCATCCTCGATCGAAATGGCATTGACCTGCAGGCCGGCCTTGTAGCCGTCGAGCGTCGTCTGGATGATCTCGCGCACCGATGCCGCTATGCCCTGGCGGTCGTCACGGAAGATGTCCTGTGCCGGCCTGCGGCCGACGGCTTCGCGCATGGCGCTTTCGGCGACCTGGCGCAGCATGCCATCCGGGTCGGAGACGTCGAACAGATAAGCCCGGGGATCCGAGACCTGGTAGGCCACCGAAAACTGCACGTTGACGATGTTCTGGTCTCCCGACAGCATCAGGCCATTGCCGCTGGTGTTGCCGCCGCCAATGTCGACGAGCTGCTCGGAAATCTTGGCCGTCTCGACGGTTTCAAGCGGCCACCAGTGGAAATGCAGGCCCGGCTGCGACAGCTGCGGCTTCGGCTTGCCGAAACGCAGTTCGACCGCGACCTCGTCAGGCTGCACGGTGTAGACCGCCTGGAACGCCCACAGAACGACAAGCACCGCCGCAATCAGTCCGAACACGGCCGGACTGGCACCGCCACCGCCGGGCAGCGCGCGCCGCAGCCTGTCCTGGCCGCGGCGGATGATGTCTTCGAGGTCGGGAGGCGATCCCGGCGGGCCGCTCGGTCCCTTCGGCCCCTGCCCCCAGGGTCCCTGATTGTTGCCGCCGCCCCACGGGCCGCCGCCTCCGCCACCTTTGTCGTTCCAGGGCATGAATGTCCTTTCGCTTGGAATTCCCTCAAGCGCCGGCATTACGGCGCAAATCCAGTATCGTTCTTCTATAGGGACGCCAAGGCACGCTTTCAACGCGATGCGCTGCCAACGTCATCGATTTGGGCCGGTCGCGACCCTTTGTCGTCCTTCAATACGCCTTTTGTCTTTCAATGTATCTCGGCGCGGCGCTCGTAAACCGAATAGCGCGTCGCGTGGCTGTCCTTTTCCCCGGCCGGAACATCCTGCGAGCTGACCACGCGCCATGTCCGAGGGTCGATCGGCGGGAAATGCGCGTCGCCCTCGACAGCGGCCAGCACATGGGTGACGTGCAGCCGGTCGGCCAGCGGCAGCGCCTGCGCATAGATCTCACCGCCGCCGATGACGCAGACCTCGTCCACGCCAGCCATGCAGCGTCCGCGCACCGTCGCCAGCTGGATCGCCGCTTCCAGCGTATGCGCCACCTCTATACCTTCGGCGCGCCAGGCCTTGTCACGCGTGACGACGATGTTCAGCCTGCCCGGCAGCGGGCGGCCAATGCCTTCATAGGTCTTGCGGCCCATGATGACGGGCTTGCCCATCGTATCGGCCTTGAAGCGCTTCAGGTCGGTGGAGAGCCGCCACGGCAGTCCACCCTCCCGGCCGATCACGCCATTCTCGGCGATGGCAACGTAGATCGCGACATGCATCAGTTCGCATCTCCGCCATTGCTGTCCGACGGTTCGAGCAACAGGATGTCGATGTCATGCTCGGGATAGAAATCCTGCGCGCTCATCTCGAAGGTCGTCGGCCCGACCTTTTTGACATTGTCACCGCAGAATGAGACCAGGGCCTTCGGGTTGCCCTTGTCGATGGTCAGCTTGAACTTGCCGATGGTACCCGCCGCCCAGTTGCCGCCGGTGGTCAGGATATAGGCGATGCGGCTTTCGTAGTATTTCGGATAGCCGTCGGGATTGTCCTTCGCCGCCTTGCGCACCGCATTCTCGAAAGCGTCGTCCATGCAGTAGCGGGTCTTGTAGTTGGCATACTGGGTGCCCTGGAACTTGCCTTCATAGAAGAAACTGACCGATGACGTGCCGCCGACGCTCGGCTTGTAGCGGTGCGAGACATGAACGTCCTTGTTGGCGGGAAAGGTCGAGCGCCACCAATAGGTCGAGCGCAATTGCCAGAACGGCGTATAGGTGGATTTCATGCCGCTGCCGTCATCGGCGGTGTCCCCGATGATGATGCCGCGATTGGCCCAGTCTTCGGCTACCGCTTGCGGCAGCTTCGCCAGGGCCGCCTTGGCGGCGGCGCCGAACGGGTTGAACGGCACATTCTGCGCTTTGAGATCGGCGCCGATGTCGATGCCGAGCGCGAACACCTTCTGTTCGAGCTGAGGCTTTGCCGCGACGCCGTCGATCGTCACCTCGAAGCCGAGGAAATTGTCGCTCTGGTTTTCCGGGATCGCCGGCATCTCCTCGGGATCGCCCGAAATGTCGGGCATCGGGAAGGCGACGATCGCATCGACATCCCTATCGGTGTTGTTGTGGAAGACGTAGTCGACCGTCACCTTTTCGGGCGAGATGAAGAGGTCCTCGCTTTGCATCGCGACCGCATCGTTGCGCGACAGGATCAGGCCGCCGGTGCCGAGCTCGGCGACCGAGTCATTGGCAAAAGCGGGCGCGGCGGAGAAGGCCAGCACCGCGGCCAGAACATATCGCAACATGAAAGCCCTCCCTCGGCGAGAATGTCCTGATGACCCTAGCCGTTTCAACGTGGCGTTTCAAAGCCCTTCCGCTAGCGTGAGTGCGCCACACTGGTCCGGACACCCAGCAGCGGTCCGGACACCCAGTAGCGGTCTGGACACGCAGTAGCAGTCTGGACACGCAGCAGCGGTCTGGACTAACAGGTTGCGATCGGGCAGGAGTTCGCCCCATGCGCAAGCTTCTCGTCATCGGCATCGGCGCCGGCAATCCCGACCACATGACAGTCCAGGCCATATCAGGCCTGAACCGCGCCGACGTGCTGTTCATCCCCGACAAGGGCGCTGGGAAAACCGACCTTGCCGAATTGCGGCGTGAGATCTGCGACCGCTTCGTCACCAACCCGAAATCGCGCCGCGTCGAATTCGACGTGCCGGTGCGCGCCGAGCCGGCGCCCTCCTACCGCTCGACCGTCGATGACTGGCACGAAGCCATCGCCGCCATCTACGAGGGCCTGATCCGCGACGAGATTGCCGAAGACGGCCGCGGCGCCTTCCTGATCTGGGGCGATCCCTCGCTCTACGACAGCGCCCTGCGCATCCTCGAGCGTGTGCGGTTGAGAGGCAATGTCAGCTTCGAACTGGAGGTCATCCCCGGCATCACAGCCATCCAGGCGTTGGCCGCCAGCCATAAAATGGCGCTGAATCGCATCGGCGATTCCGTCCTCGTCACCACCGGCCGCCGGCTTGCCGAGGAGGGCATGCCGGACAATGCCGGCAGCGCGATCGTCATGCTGGACGGCAAATGCGCCTTCAACACGCTGGCCGACCAGGATGTCACCATCCATTGGGGCGCCTATCTCGGGACCCCGGACGAGATCACCATCTCCGGCCGCATCAGTGATGTCGGCGCCGAAATCGAAAAAGTCCGAGAGGAAGCCCGCCGGAAAAAGGGCTGGATCATGGACACCTATCTGGTGCGCAAACCTGGCGAATAGGAAGGCAATAAGGGAGTAGGGCAGTAGGGCAGTAGGTGAAAGATGTCTTGTGCTGGAAGACAGCTACGAATGACTGCCCTACTGCCCTACTGCCCTACTGCCCTACTGC
>NZ_JAFFIW010000158.1 GCF_018588885.1 Mesorhizobium sp. dw_380 | reverse complement strand
ACCTTGCAAGCGAAGAACTCGGCAAGGCAACGCTCGATGAGCGGGTGATGGCATCGATGCGGCGGGTCCCGCGACATCTCTTCGTGCCAGCTGCGGTCGCGCCTTATGCCTACCAGGACATGCCGCTGCCGATCGGCTTCGATAAGACCGTGTCGCAGCCCTTCATTGTCGCTTTGATGACCGATCTTCTTACTCCCCAACCGCACGAAACGGTGCTCGAGATCGGGACTGGTCTGGGCTATCAATCCGCGATCCTCGCGGAACTCGCAGGACAAGTTTGGAGCGTCGAAATCATCGAGGAATTCGCAAGCCATGCCGAGGCTCTGCTGCAGGGTCTTGGCTTC
>NZ_JAFFIW010000157.1 GCF_018588885.1 Mesorhizobium sp. dw_380 | reverse complement strand
CTGTTGATGGTCAACCTCACCACCGCCGATATCTCCGACAGCGCCGGCGCTCAGGCGATCCTGGATGGTGTCCGCAAGCGCTGGCCCTGGGTGAAGCATCTGTTCGCCGACGGCGCCTATGACCGGCTGAAGCTCATGGACAAAGCCACCTATCTCGACTTCGTGGTCGAGATCATCCGTCGATCCGACGACCAGAAGGGCTTCCAGATACTGCCCCGCCGCTGGGTCGTCGAGCGGACCTTCGGCTGGATGACAAGATGGCGCCGCCTCGTGCGCGACTACGAGCAGCGCATCGACGTCTCGCAAGCCATGATCCTTGTCGCAATGGGCGGCAATCTCATCCGCCGAAACGCTCATCC
>NZ_JAFFIW010000156.1 GCF_018588885.1 Mesorhizobium sp. dw_380 | reverse complement strand
ATCCCGCTCGGCAAAGGCCATCTGCGCCCGGATCAGATACGGATCGCCCTTCTGCGCCAGAAGATGATGAAACAGGATGCCGTCCTGCAACGGCGACAGCGCGTAGATGTCCTGGACATTGCCAACGCCGCCCGGCACCGCTTCCACAACCCGGTCGATCTCGGCCTGGCTCAGCTCCGCCAGCGGCACCATCGTTGGCGTGATCGTCCGGCTCTGCCGCGTGATCCCGTTGACAGGCACCGTCACCTCGCGGCTCCGTCCCAGCTTCGCCGCAAAATCCGACAGTCGGGGATGCTCGAACAGGTCGCGGATCGCCGCTCCCACGCCCAGCCGGCGCAGACGCTCCAGCAGCTTCACCGCCAGCAGCGAGTGG
>NZ_JAFFIW010000155.1 GCF_018588885.1 Mesorhizobium sp. dw_380 | reverse complement strand
ACTGCGGATTGGTCGAGCCTGGGGATATCTCAACGACGCCCGCCTCCTCGTACACTTTTGATGCGGGGATCGAGGCCCCGGAGCAATAATGCCCGACGACGAGCACGACCCCGTCAGCCACCAGCTTCTTGGCGGCCGCCACAGCTTGCTCGGGATCGCAGAAGTCGTCGACCGAGATGAGCCTCACCTTCTGCCCGAGTACCCCGCCCGCCATGTTGACGTCGGCCACTGCCATCTCCGCGCCGCGCTGTCCCTGCTCGCCGATCCAGGCGAGCCGTCCCGTCATCGCAGCCGAGACGCCAACTAGTACCTCCGCCCGCGCGAAACCGAACACGGCCGCGAGAACTATGATCGCTATGGCGATGATGCGATGCATGATGCAGCCCTATTCAACCGGCACGTACTCTCCACCGCGCCAGACGTACCAAACCCAGCTCTGCTTCGTG
>NZ_JAFFIW010000154.1 GCF_018588885.1 Mesorhizobium sp. dw_380 | reverse complement strand
TCGTAATAGTTCCACTCAACGCCTGCGGTCCAATGGTCGGTAAATGCGTATTCAGCGCCGAGGCCGGCCGTCCAGCCTACCCGAGACCCGCCACCAAACGACTGCGGAAAGTCGGTCTCCGCGAATTTGTACTTGGTGAAGGCAACACCAGCATCGCCGTAGATTAGGAATCGGTCAACCGCGTAGCCTAGGCGTCCGCGCACCGAACCCAGATAGTCCTGCTTGGTCTCACAGGTCGTGCCTGCGGTGGTGGAACATTGGTCGTCGCCCTTGACAGTCGAGCCTGCGAAGTCGCCCTCGATGCCAATGACGAATTGGTTTATCTGGTAGTTGTAGCCGATCTGGCCGCCATACACGACTCCAGACCCGTTTGTATTAAAGGGAACGAAGCCCAGACCGCCAACTGGGGACCAACGGCTGTCATTCCACGCGCCTCCGACTTGAGCGCCGACATAGAAGCCGGTCCATGAGTACGGCGCGGCGCCCACCGGCTCAA
>NZ_JAFFIW010000153.1 GCF_018588885.1 Mesorhizobium sp. dw_380 | reverse complement strand
CGAAACACTTCGGCCATTGCACTGTTCCCATCCAGTCCGCGACCACAGGTAAACTGGCCCGCGGCCTAACGGTGGCGGGCCTTTTTGTTGCATAGGCGGAACCTGATTATCCCGAGGCATCTTTCAAAGGTGGGTCGCTGCTGGCTGAGGTCCGCAAACCTCTGCCGGGCCCGCATCGCCCGAGTGGTGCGGGCCCAACGGTGGCTTGGAAAGTCCCTGTCAATTTTAGCAAAGACTGATGGAATAAGCTCCCGCTTCTGAGTTCTTGCGGCAGGAAGCATTGCAGCCGAGATCGACACTCCAAAGCTTCCGCAGCCCGTTTCGCACTACAGGCAAATGGCGTCCGAGGCGGGCTATTGTTGCCTTGCGTGAAGGTGGGGCCGGGGCCGCTCCCTCAAACATCCGACACAAGAGCGCGTACCATGCCGTCGACTTCGATACGCAAGTTCGAATATGACCCGGACAGCAGGATTTTGTCGGTGTGGTTTGTAGCGAGCGGCAGGCAT
>NZ_JAFFIW010000152.1 GCF_018588885.1 Mesorhizobium sp. dw_380 | reverse complement strand
GCCCATCGCCCGGTCGGCGCCCGCACCGGCTTGCATGCGACCAAGCAGCACCGTTCCGAACACAGCCGTCTCGCGGCCGGACGTGCGCGCCACCACCTGGCCCCACGCCACATGGCAAAGGCTGGCAAGGCTCACCCCCAGCCGCCGGGCCTGGCCACGCAGGCGATCGTTGAGGGCTTGCGGCAGGAGCCGGTACGCCTCGACCACCTCCTTGCCATCGCCGCGCACCTCCGCCAGGCCGAATGGCAGCATAGGCTCGTCGATATCGCCAAGCCGCTCGCGGAAGTACCGCTCATGCTCCGCCTCAGAGACCCCAAGACGCGCCTGCGCCACAACGTTGCGGAACGGCTCCGCAGCGGGCAGATCGTCCTCGTGGCCTTCCAGGATCGCTTCGATCTCCTCGTGCAGGATTTCCAGGGTTGAGTGATCGCCGATCAGATGGTGATGCACCGCCAGCACCAGCCAGTGATCGGCCCCAGGATCCTTTGCCACCACGAAGCGCAGCAGGGGCGCCTGGGTCAGGTCGAGCCGCAGATGCTG
>NZ_JAFFIW010000151.1 GCF_018588885.1 Mesorhizobium sp. dw_380 | reverse complement strand
AAGCACATATATGCGCGTGTTCAAGATCGGGCGGCCAATGGAAGACCAGGGCGTATCCGCGCTCAGCTCCAGCATAGTCGCATCGACAGAGGTTTCCGTCGGACCGTAGACATTGAACAAGATGGGCCGGCGGCCGTTGTTGCCAAACCACGCCTTCAGTGCGGCAGGATTGACCGCCTCGCTTCCAATCACCACCTGACGCACCGTGCCAGGAAGCGCCGTGCTGGGCATCTCGACCATCATCTGGGCCCAGAACTGGGAAGGGAGATTCACCATTGTGACGCCGAAGGCGCTGCACAGATCAACGAAGGCTTTGGTCGATGCCAGCCATGCGTCGGTTCGCAGGATCAGCGCAGCACCCGTCGCCAGAACGGGAAATATCTCTTCAGCCGATACGTCGAACGATATGGATGCAAACTGAAGCGCGCGGTCTCGAGCAGACAAAGCGTAGGTCACTCGCAAGTCTGCAAGCATATTGACCACGCCTCCATGCTCGACCATGACGCCCTTTGGCGTACCGGTTGAGCCCGAGGTGTAGATCACATAGGCAAGGTGGCGTGGTGTCAGGC
>NZ_JAFFIW010000150.1 GCF_018588885.1 Mesorhizobium sp. dw_380 | reverse complement strand
TTTTGGCTCAAAAGATGGCGCGAGCAGCCTAGATCCGACCTTCGTGCTCAGCGCTCGTGAGACTGAAAATACCGTCGTCGCCAGAATTAACTACAAATTCTGAGAGAGTCCGCTGGCTTAGTTAGATAGCTGCGTGATGTGGCGATCCCAACAGCTATCAGGCGTTAGGTGCAATCGAGGAAGCGGCCGTTCGCGCCGTTAAGCACATTTTGCCGGTGGATCACGCCAACCCCTCGAGACTCGAGCTCCGGCGTTAAGAACTGCGCTGTCGAACGGCAACTGAAGCTGATCTGACTGCTGATTTCGCGGCGGGAAGCGTGGGATATGAGCAGCTGGAAAGTTCGATGGGCTAACTATCCAGAGGGTATCCAATTTGCTTGGGGGTTCCTGGAAGCTTTTCGAATTTTCTGGGTCGTGCCTCAGCCCGAACTTCGTCTGCTTATGAAAGAAATTGGGACATTGGATTCGGCTTAGGAAAGATTTGAGGAGGCATCGCCTTCTGGCACGCGTGCTCACTGGGTCGTGAACGTCAGCGCAAACCCGATGGTTCTACGACCGCTAGGAAAAGTGCGGTCGACAAAAGGACAGCCTTAGAAATTACATTTGCCACACTGAAATTCCCCACAAGCGCC
>NZ_JAFFIW010000149.1 GCF_018588885.1 Mesorhizobium sp. dw_380 | reverse complement strand
TGGCAGACCATTCGGTGCTAGGACACCCGGGTAGCGTACGGCGACCACACCGGCGCTCAGGTCTGGCTTCTGGACAGACTGGCGCCATTCGCGCGGATTCATGCCCTTTGGCATGCCATAGGGCTGCAATACGCGGCCCGAAAACCTTCCGACGATGGGCATTACCTCGGCAGCGGGCATAGCTTCGCCGGGCGCCTGCTGTCAAACTTAATGCAAAACGTTGGGCTTCATGACAATTACGCCAGCACAATGCAGAGCCGTGGGCTTGTGGAACTAGACCAAGCCGCCCTTGCTGAGGCCGCCAAGATATCTCGCAATACCGTCGTCTCTTTTGAAAAGGGGCAGAGGGTGCCGGGGCAAAAAACTTGGACGCAATCCAGCGCGCCCTCGAATCGGCCGGCGTCGAGTTCATTCCTGAGAATGGCGGCGGCGCCGGGGTGAGGCTGAGGAAATGAAAGACGCGCGGATTTGACTCGCTAAGTTTGTCCGGAAGCGTAAAGAAGGATCGTCGCCAGCCAACAGAACGGGCGCTGGCGCTTGGAAGAGTCGATCACGCTTTCGCCCCATCAGGGAAAAGCGAATGTCACACGACACTTCAATCGATTCCAAGCAGCTTTCGATGCTCGCTGTCGTACTCAAAGGT
>NZ_JAFFIW010000015.1 GCF_018588885.1 Mesorhizobium sp. dw_380 | reverse complement strand
CCGGCAGGCGGATGAGGGGCAGCGCCGACGCCTGCAAATTGCAATTCAATGCCGAACCGATTGCCTGTCAGAAGGCGTCAGTTGCTACGGCCGTTCGCCAATCGGCTGCATCCGCGCTGCCCCTCATTGTCCTGCGGGACATTTCTCCCCGTATAGAGACGGGGAGAAAGGGCAGTTGCAACGCTGCCGTCAGTCCTTCTTGGGCACCGCGACGCGCAGTGCCAGTTCGCGAAGCTGCTGCGGGCTCGCTTCCGAGGGTGCGCTCATCAACAGGTCATACGCCTGCTGGTTCATCGGGAACATGGTGACCTCGCGCAGGTTCTTCGCCCCGACCAGCAGCATGACGACGCGGTCGATGCCGGCGGCCATACCGCCATGCGGCGGCGCACCGTACTGGAAGGCGCGGTAGAGGCCGCCGAAGCGCTCCTCGACCGTGGCCCGGTCGAGGCCGACCGTCTCGAAGGCCTTGACCATGGTTTCGGGCAGATGGTTACGGATACCGCCGCTCGCGATCTCGAAACCGTTGCAGACCATGTCGTACTGGAAGGCCTTGATGCCGAGCAGGTCCTCGCCGTTCAGCGCATCGATGCCGCCCTGCGGCATCGAGAACGGGTTGTGGGCGAAGTCGATCTTCTTCTCATCCTCGTTCCATTCGAAGAACGGGAAATCGACGATCCAGCACAGTTCGAAGCGCTCGCGGGCGACAAGGTTCAGTTCCTCGCCAGCGCGCGTGCGCGCGGCACCTGCGAAGGAGACGAATTTCTTCGGATCGCCGGCAACGAAGAAGGCGGCGTCACCGTCGGCAAGGCCGAGCTGCTGCCGGATCGCCTCGGTGCGCTCCTCGCCAATGTTCTTGGCGAGCGGGCCGGCGCCTTCGAGCTTGTCGCCCTCCTTGCGCCAGAAGATATAGCCCAGCCCCGGCTGGCCCTCGCCCTGCGCCCAGGAATTCATGCGGTCGCAGAAGGCGCGGCTGCCGCCGGTCTTGGCCGGAATGCCCCACACCTCGGCCTTCGGGTCGTTGGCCAGGATGTTGGCGAATACTTTGAAGCCGGACTCGCGAAAATGATCGGAGACGGCCTGTATCTCGATCGGGTTGCGCAAGTCCGGCTTGTCGGTGCCATATTTGCGCATGGCGACATCATAGGGGATGCGCTGGAATTTCTGCGTCACCGGCTTGCCGTTGGCGAAGGTCTCGAAGACGCCCCGCATCACCGGCTCCATGGTCGACAGCACGTCGTCCTGCTCGACGAAGCTCATTTCCAGGTCGAGCTGGTAGAATTCGCCGGGCAGACGATCGGCGCGCGGGTCCTCGTCGCGGAAGCAGGGCGCGATCTGGAAATAGCGGTCGAAGCCCGACACCATGATCAGCTGCTTGTACTGTTGCGGCGCCTGCGGCAGCGCGTAGAAGGTGCCGGGATGGATGCGCGACGGCACCAGAAAGTCGCGCGCGCCTTCCGGCGAGGACGCAGTCAGGATCGGCGTCGAGAATTCGGTGAAGCCGATATCGGTCATGCGCTTGCGCATCTCGGCGATGATTTTCGTGCGCGCCACGATGTTTTTGTGCAGCGTGTCGCGGCGCAGGTCGAGGAAGCGGTACTTCAGCCTGATGTCCTCGGGATAGTCCGGCTCGCCGAATACCGGCAGCGGCAATTCCTTGGCCGCCGACAGCACCTCGATCTCGCGGGCGAAAATCTCGATCTCGCCGGTCGGCAGGTTGGCGTTCGTGGTCTCGGGCAAGCGCGCCTTGACCTCACCGTCGACACGGATCACCCATTCGCCACGCACGGTCTCGGCGACCTTGAAGGCTGGCGAATCGGGATCGGCGACGATCTGGGTCAGGCCGTAGTGGTCGCGCAGGTCGATGAACAGCAGGCCGCCATGATCGCGCACGCGATGCACCCAGCCCGACAGGCGAACGGAAGAGCCGACGTCGCTCTTTCTCAACTGGGCACAGGTATGGCTGCGGTAACGGTGCATGGTCATTGGTAAAGTCCGGGGTGCTGGGTGGCAGGCCAAGGCGTCAAAGCCCGGCCCAAAATTTGCGCGAAAAGCGCATGGGAGGCCGGATTTGTCAAGGCAAGCAAGCCTCAGGCAACATCCTTGTCTGAACTTCGATGACACAATGGATGGCGGTTACCAGCCACCAGAGTTACGTTTGCGGCAAACGGGATGGTTACATGCAAACTCCCAAGCCGAGGCAGCATCTGACGTCTCAAGAGCAAAGCCGCATCGTCAGGCTGCTTGAGGCTGCTCGCGTCGACGATTGGGCGCGATTCAAATCACTCTCGGATGGCGATTTTGCAAATGACGAATCGATGCGGGAGCAGTTCGATGGCTCGCGCCTGATAGTCGACTACGATCGGATAGACCTGGAACGACACTTCGGCGTTGAGATAAACCCAGACGGCTTCCGCCTTATCATTGGCCATCTGGTTCTGCGCCACGGTCGGCAACAAAAGGTAATCCTTACCCTCTATAGCAAGGACCTGAGCGACGGCCCGTTCATAAGCGTGTGGACCTTCCACGAGGAATTGGACATATCCTCACTGTAGTTACCGGGAATTGCCGCTGGCATTAGCGGGGGCAATGGTTCAAGAAGGGATCACCGATACGTGATCGCCTCTTCATGTCCTCCATCCGCCCGCTGATCCCGCTTCTTCTCGCCGCAGGCATCCTGCTCGGCGGCAATGGGCTGCAAAGCACGCTTATCGCGCTGCGCGGCGCGCAGGAAGGGTTTTCCGCCTCCGACATCGGCCTGATGGGCACCTTCTATTTCGCCGGCTTCCTGCTCGGCTGCCTGGCCATCACGCGCATCATCAAGGCGGTCGGCCATATCAGGGCGTTTTCGGCGCTGGCGGCGATCGCCTCGGTCGGCACTCTGCTCCTGGTGCTTGTCCTCGATCCGGTGATGTGGTGCGCGGTGCGCTTTGCCGGCGGCTTCTGTTTCGCCGGGCTGTTCACCATCGTCGAAAGCTGGCTGAATTCCGGCGTCACCAACAGGGACCGCGCCCGCGTGCTCGCGATCTACCGGATGGTCGACACCGGCTCCGTGACATCAGCCCAATTCCTGATTCCCGTTTTCGGCGCCGGCGGCTTCACCATCTTCGCCATCATGTCGATCATGATCACATTGTCGCTGGTGCCGGTTTCGCTCGGCGACCGCTCCAACCCGACGCCGCCGGAGGAGGTCAAGCTCGACCTGGCGCGGGTCTGGCGCATTTCGCCGCTCGGTTGCTTCGGCTGCATCGCGGTCGGCGTCACCAACAGCGCCTTTCGCACGCTATCGCCTGTTTATGCCGAGCAGATCGGCATGTCGGTTGCCGATGTCGTCACCTTCGTCAGCATCGGCATCTTCGGTGGCGCCATCATCCAGTATCCGCTCGGCTATCTCTCCGACCGCTGGGACCGGCGCCGGGTGCTGTTGATGACGACCTGCTGCGCGATGCTTTCAGCATTGGCGCTGGTGTTCATCGCCGGCAGCAATCCGCTGCTCAACTTCATCATCATCTTCATCTTCGGCTGTTTCGCCATGCCGCTCTACTCGCTGTCGGCGGCGCATTCCAACGACCGCGCCGATACGGGCGAGTTCGTGCTGATCAATGCGGCGCTGATGCTGTTCTATTCCTTCGGCGCCATTGGCGGCCCTTTCGCCGCCTCCACGGTGATGCAGTATTTCGGGCCGAGCGCGCTGTTCGTGTTCAGCGCCACCGTCTATGCGATCTTCATCGCGGTCATCCTCTATCGCATGCAGGCCCGGTCCGGCGTGCCCGTCGGCAAACGCAGCCGTTTCACCGCGCTGTTGCGCACTTCGACCGTTTTCGCGCGGCTGGCCAGAAGAAACGGCGATCCGGAGGGTCCGGAAAGGCCTTGACGATGGCGCCACAGCTTGACGAAAGCCTCCCCGGCTGAAATCTAGGAAGACCCTACTCCTGCCAAAAGCGATTTGATGCACGTCATCACCACCCAGAAAGAACTCGAGACCGCTCTCGCCGCTTTCGAAAAGTCGGATTTCGTCACCGTCGACACCGAATTCATTCGCGAAACGACCTTCTGGCCAATCCTGTGCCTGATCCAGATGGCGGCCCCCGGCGTGACGGCGCTGATCGATCCGCTGTCGCCGGACATCGACCTCACGCCCTTCTTCAGGCTGATGGCCAACGAGGCGGTGGTCAAAGTCTTTCACGCCGCCCGGCAGGACATCGAAATCATCGTCCACCTCGGCGACCTCGTTCCGCATCCGGTGTTCGACACTCAGGTCGCGGCGATGGTCTGCGGTTTCGGCGACAGCGTTTCCTACGACCAACTGGTGCAGCGCATCACCGGCGCGCGGCTCGACAAGTCTTCGCGCTTCACCGACTGGCGCCATCGGCCGCTGTCCGACAAGCAGCTTGATTACGCGCTGGCCGACGTCACCCACCTGATCGAGGTCTATCAGCACCTCAGCGCCGAGCTGGCGCGGGAAAACCGCGCCCATTGGCTGAACGAAGAGATGGATGTCCTGACCTCGCGCGAGACCTACGATCCGCATCCAGAAGACGCCTGGAAGCGGCTGAAGATGCGGCTGCGCAAGCCACAGGAACTGGCGATCGTGCAGGTCGTGGCGGCATGGCGCGAGCGCGAGGCGCGCGAACGCGACGTGCCGCGCGGCCGCGTGCTCAAGGACGATGCGATCTACGAGGTGGCGCAGCAGGCGCCGCGCGATGCGGCAGCCCTTGCCAAACTGCGCACGACGCCCAAGGGCTGGGAGCGCTCCTCGACGGCGACGGCGCTGCTGGGCGCGGTCAACACCGCCCTTGCCTTGCCCAAGGAGCAGATGCCGAAGCTGCCGAAGAGTTTCCAGCCGCCGGAAGGCTCGAATGCCGCGGCGGAGCTGTTGAAAGTGCTGCTCAGGATCGTCGCCGAGAAACAGGGCGTGGCCTCGAAAGTGCTGGCCTCAAGCGACGACATCGACCGCATCGCGGCCGAGGGCGAGGATGCGGATGTGCCGGCGCTACAAGGCTGGCGGCGTGCCGTGTTCGGCGAGACCGCACTTAAGCTGGTGCGCGGCGAGATCGGCATCAAGTTCGACAAGCGCAAGATCGCGGTATTCGATCTGTAGACGAGCAGATTTCCCTTCTCCCCTTGTTGTGGGAGAAGGGAAAACTGCTCTGCTCAAACCACCGCGAGCAGATGCAGCGCGAACCAGATCCAGCCCAACAGGATAATCACCGCTCCGAAGGCGAAAGAGCGGTGGCGCAGCAGCAGATCGTTGCTGGTCAGGTGAACCCAAGCGTGGACATAGCGCGAGGCGACAAAGATCCACATCGGCGCCAGGGTCAGATAGTTGACGCCGTTGGTGACGTGCAGCGACAGGCACAGCACATAGAAAAGCACCGGCAGTTCGAACTGGTTGCCGAGATTGGCGGCTACCGTGACGCTGGACGCCGGCTCGGTCGAACGCACCTTGTATTGACCGGCTTTGGCCTCGCCGGACCTGACCGCACCGTATCTGCGACGGCCCAGGACGCAATAAACGATATAGATCAGCAGCACGTGCGCCAACATAGGCCAGAAGATCGCCGTCTGGTTCATGAAATGCCCCCTGCCTTGTTCGGCATCAAGCCTGGCGTTTCTGCCCCATCAACCAGAACGCGGCGATGATGACCACCGGGATGGCGAGAAGCGCGAATTTGGTGACGATCAGCGCCGAAGCGAAAGACAGCGAATCCGGGTTGGCCGACAGGAAATCGGACAGAAGGCGCGCTACGGCGATGTTCTGGGCATAGTCCGCAAGCGTGTAGGGCAGCACCAGCACCAGCGCGAGGATCGACTGCACCCGCGGCGGCAGCACGCGGAAATTCTTCAGGCGACGGCCGGTGGCCAGGATCAGGCTCACCAAAGTCAGTGACAGCAGCGCCGGGAACAAGAGATCGAAGGTCAGGTAGTGCCAGACGAGAATGATCTCGCCGCCGCGCCGGCCGAGCGCCGTCAGCCAGGCCATGCCTTCGTCGGGCGTGAAGCCGAAATAGCGCATGTCGAGCGACGGCAAGCCGCCGCTCAACTGGCGGAAATAGAGGAACTCCAGCACTGTCATGGCGATGAAAACCGCTGCCGACAGGAAACAAAGCGCTGCCGCGTGACGCGGCAGCCGCAGGACCGTCGCGGTCAGGTTGCGCCAGAGCCCGGAAGAATCAGGCTCCGCCGGGATAGTTCGGGCTTTCGCGGGTAATCGTGACGTCATGGGCGTGGCTTTCACGAAGTCCGGCGTTGGATATGCGCACAAAAGTGGCGCGGTCGCGGAAATCGGCAAGGTCGCGGCCGCCTACATAACCCATAGCGGCTTTCAGCCCGCCTGCAAGCTGGTGCAGCACGCCAGACACAGGTCCTTTGTAGGGAACCTGCCCTTCGATACCTTCCGGCACCAATTTCAGCGTGTCGCGCACCTCGGCCTGGAAGTAGCGATCGGCCGAGCCGCGCGCCATTGCGCCGACCGAGCCCATGCCGCGATAAGCCTTGAAGGAGCGGCCCTGGTGCAGATAGACCTCGCCCGGGCTCTCGTCGGTACCGGCGAGCAGCGAGCCAATCATGGCGGCGCTGGCCCCGGCGGCGAGCGCCTTGGCAAGATCGCCGGAATATTTGATGCCGCCATCGGCAATCACCGACACACCGGATTTGTGCGCCGTCTCGACGGCCGACATGATGGCCGAAAGCTGCGGCACGCCGACACCGGCAACGATGCGGGTGGTGCAGATGGAGCCCGGGCCGATGCCGACCTTGACGGCGTCGGCGCCGGCGTCGATCAGCGCCTGCGTGCCTTCCGCGGTGGCGACATTGCCGGCCAGGATGCGCACCGAATTGGAAAGTTTCTTGGCGCGCGTGACCGCGTCCAGCACGCGCTGCGAGTGGCCATGCGCGGTATCGATGACCAGGAGGTCGACGCCGGCCTCGATCAGGCGCTCGGCGCGCTCGAAGCCGTCGTCGCCGACGCTGGTGGCGGCCGCCGCGCGCAGGCGTCCCTGCGCATCCTTGGTGGCGTGCGGGTTCAGCTGCGACTTTTCGATATCCTTGACGGTGATCAGGCCGACGCAATTGCCTTGCTTGTCGACGACGACGAGCTTTTCGATGCGGTGCTGGTGCAGAAGCCGCTTGGCCTCGTCCTGGTCGACATTCTCCTTGACCGTGATCAGATTCTCACGGGTCATCAATTCGTAGACCTTCTGTGCCGGATCGGAGGCAAAGCGCACGTCGCGGTTGGTCAGGATGCCGACCAGCCGGCCGGTCTTGTGGCCGCCGGCGCCACCGTTCTCGACCACCGGAATGCCCGAGATCGAATAGGTGCGCATCAGGGACAGCGCGTCGGCAAGGGTGGCGTCGGGGCCGATGGTGACCGGGTTGACCACCATGCCGGATTCGAATTTCTTCACCTGCCGTACCTGCTCGGCCTGCTCGGCCGGCGAGAAATTGCGGTGGATGACGCCGATGCCGCCGGCCTGGGCCATGGCGATTGCAAGACGCGCCTCGGTGACGGTGTCCATCGCGGCCGAGAGGATCGGCACGTTGAGGTCGATGTCGCCGGCAATGCGGGTGCGGACATCGGTTTCGCCGGGCATGACCTCGGAATGACCCGGCTGCAAAAGCACGTCGTCAAAGGTCAGCGCCAACGCGCCGGTGGACGTTTCGATGATTTTTGCCATGGCCAGCCCTTTGAATGCGGAAAAGCGCTGGACCGGAATGGACAGCGCCGACTCGTTCTTCCCTTTCAGGATTGGCGCTGGCTGGTACCACGTCGCGGCGCCGATGAAAAGCCGATCGTTGCGGCGTTTTACCCGGCAGACTCCCCCAAGAGAGCATTCAGCAGGGGATGACGCGGCGATGCGAAGGGACTGACGACAGTGACCCCACCCCATGTGAAGCCGTCTTGCAGGTCTTCCGACAGGAGAAGTCGGCAACCGGCTTGCGAGGCAGTGGAGAGAATGACCGCATCCCAAATGCTGAAGCGGTGGTCGGTCGCCAGATCGGTCGCCATCATCATCACGTCTTGTGTCGTCCCGGCAACCGGAAACGCATCGCGCCAGCTCAGAAGAGCGTCCCGTGCCTCTTGAGGCAGCCTTCCGGCCTTGCGAACGAGAACGTTATACAACTCACCAAGAACCTGAACGGGAACAATGGCAGCCTCCTGCGGGAGTTTGCGCAGCAGTTCGAGAACGATGTCGCGCTTCTCGGCACCGTTGACCCCTTCCGCATAGGCAAGAAGATTGGTGTCGAGCGCGACCTTCACCGCTCGTCCTCGTAGAGCTCGTCGCGGGTCCAGCGGCCGGCATCGACAACAGGCTGGCGTTCGAGGCGCGACAGCAACGCTGTGCGCGAGCGGGAAACCACACCTTCCTGTCGATCCGCGGGCACGATCCGCGCGACGGGGCGTCCGTGACTGGTCACAACGTAGCTTTGTCCTTCGCGAACACCGCGCAGGATGAGAGAGAATTTGCGGTTGGCATCGGCTGCCGAAACGGCTTCTTCCATGATACAGCCCATATTGTAGTTATATTCACTACAATAGTGAGAGCTGTCTCCCTCCGCAAGCTATTCGTCGCCTGGCGATACGATCTCTCCCGGCATGCCCCGCCCAAGCCCGCATCCTCACGGTCGCACAAAAGTGACAGCAAATTAACACGACATCGATGGCCAGCCGTGATACCGCCCCCTCGTATCGGCTCGCCCCCGGCCGGAAAGAGAATTTGAAAACGGGCACGCTCGTGAACCGCACCATTCCGCTGATCCTGGCGGTCGCACTTTTCATGGAGAACATGGATTCGACCGTCATCGCGACATCGCTGCCTGCGATCGCCGTCGACATCCACACCAGCCCGATCGCACTCAAGCTGGCGCTGACCGCCTATCTGGTGTCGCTGGCGATCTTCATTCCGATCAGCGGTTGGATGGCCGACCGCTTCGGCGCCAAGAACATCTTTCGCGCCGCGATCGCGGTGTTCATCGTCGGTTCGGTGGCCTGCGCCGTGTCCGGCTCGCTGCCGGCTTTCGTGGTTTCACGCTTCCTGCAAGGCATTGGCGGCGCCATGATGACGCCCGTCGGGCGTCTGGTGCTGGTGCGCGCGACGCCCAAGAGCGACCTGGTCGCCGCCATGTCGTGGCTGACCGTTCCCGCGCTGGTCGGGCCGTTGGTGGGCCCACCGATCGGCGGCTTCATCACCACCTACTTCACCTGGCACTGGATCTTCCTGATCAATGTGCCGATCGGCCTGATCGGCATCTGGCTGGCGACGCGATTCCTGCCGGAAACTGAATCCATGGAGACGCCGCCGCTCGATTTCATCGGCTTCGTGCTGAGCGGGCTGGCGGCATCCGGCATCGTGTTCGGCCTGTCGGTGGTCAGCCTGCCCTATCTGCCGCCGGCAACCGGTTTCATCACCGTGGCCGTCGGGCTGCTGTCGGGCGCGCTCTACCTGATGCACGCGCGCCGCGCCAAGAATCCGCTGCTTGCGCTGGAGCTGTTCCGCAACCAGGTGTTCCGCTCCTCGGTGCTTGGCGGCTCGCTATTTCGTATCGGCATCGGGGCGGTGCCATTCTTGCTGCCGCTGATGTTCCAGATCGGCTTCGGGCTGACGCCGTTCCAGTCAGGCATGATCACCTTCGTCTCGGCGATCGGCGCCATCGGCATGAAATTCGTCACCGCGCTGATCTTCCGCATTGTCGGTTTTCGCCGCGTGCTGATCGTGGGCTCACTGGTCGCGGCGGGATCGATCGCCATCAACGGCCTGTTCACGCCCGACACACCCTATCTGCTGATGCTGGCCATGCTCCTGGTCGGCGGCTTCATCCGCTCGATGTTCTTCACCGGCGTCAACGCACTCGCCTATGCGGAGGTTTCAGCCGAGGACACCAGCAAGGCGACGCCGATCGCCGCCGTCTTCCAGCAGCTGTCGATCGCGCTCGGCGTGGCGGTTGCCGGCGGCATACTGGAAGTGTCGACGGGCATCCATGGCGGCCCGCTGAGGCTGAGCGATTTCCACACCGCCTTCTTCATCGTCGCCGCGATCTCGGCCGCCGCGTCGCTGTCGTTCATGCGGCTGGCGCCCGATGCCGGCAATGGCGTCTCCGGCCATGGCCGGCTGACGACGCCCAAGAGGCTGGAACCGGTGAGGTCGCCAGGGGAGTGAGTCGGCCGACTCAGCCGTCGGCGTCCCCCGGCCCTTCGCTATGGCTCCGGGCGCTCGAGTCCTTCGGAACGTCCACTGGACGTTCCGATCCGCCTGACGGCGGACCGGCCTCTCGCCCCTTGAAATCTTTCGCCAGCAGATAAAGCTCCACCGACTCATCGCGCGAGGCCGGCGGCTTGACGTGGTGCACCGAGCGAAAATTCTTCTTCAGCATCGAGAGCAGTTCGTTCTCAGCGCCGCCCTGAAAAGTCTTGGCGAGGAAATGCCCGCCCGGCTTCAGGACCGACAGTGCGAAATCGGCCGCCACCTCGCACAGATGCATGGTGCGGATGTGGTCGGTCCGCTTGTGGCCGGTGGTCGGTGCAGCCATGTCGGACAGCACGACATCGGGATCCCCGCCCAGCGCTTCGGCCAGCTTCTGCGGCGCTTGCGGATCGAGGAAATCCATCAAAAGCACTGGCGCGCCGGGCACGGCGTCCATTTCCAGATAGTCGATGCCGACGACATGCGGATTTTCCGCCGTCGATTTGGTGCGCGCGGCCGCGACCTGGCACCAGCCGCCGGGGGCGGCACCAAGATCGATCACCTTCATGCCGGGCTTGAGCAGATGGTGCTTGTCGTCGATCTCGATCAGCTTGTAGGCCGCGCGCGAGCGATAACCGTCAGCCTTGGAGCGCTGGACATAGGGATCGTTGATGTGGCGCTGCAGCCAGCGGCGCGACGATTCCTTCAAGCCGCTTTTCTTCTTGATCCGCGTCTTCAGCACGCGAATGCCGGCGGATCCTGGTTTTTCCGGTTTCTTGGTCATTGGTTGATTTCTTTTTGGAGCATGATCTTATCCGAAGCCACTTTTCGCTGACGCGGTCCTGCGGTTCGGGGTCATGCCCTGCCACGCCCATCTTTGCGCCAAACGCCGTCATCGGCCATCAGCTCGCTCAATATGCCCTCGCGCAGGCCACGGTCGGCGACACGCAGCCGCTCCGAAGGCCAGACCGCGCGGATCGCTTCGAGGATAGCGCAGCCGGCCAGCACCAGGTCGGCGCGGTCCGCACCGATGCAGGGGTTGGCGCAGCGCTGCTGGAAATCCCAGCCGACCAGCCTCTCCACCATGCGGTCGACACTGTGGCGGTCCATCCACAGCCCGTCGACACGGCGGCGGTCGTAGCGCTCGAGATCGAGGTGAACGCCGGCCAGCGTCGTCACGGTGCCCGAAGTGCCGAGCAAGTGGAAATTCGGGCTGGCCTTGAGGTGGCTCAGCCGGTCACGGCCATCGAAGGTAGCCAGCCGGCCGGCGACATCGTCGACCATGGCGGTGAAGATTTCGCGCGTCACCGTGCGGCCGCCAAAGCGCTCGGCCAATGAAACGACGCCGACCGGCAGCGACGTCCACGAGACGATGTGGTTGGCGAGCCGCGGCGAACGGCGGCCGGCGAGATCGATCAGCGCGATCTCCGAGGAGCCGCCGCCGATGTCGAACAGGACGACGCCCTGCGTGTCGCGCTCGACCAGCGAGCCGCAGCCGGAAACCGCCAGCCGCGCCTCGGTCTGGCGATCGATGATCTCGAGCTTCAGCCCGGCCTCGCGCTCGACGCGTTCCAGGAACTCGACACCATTGGCCGCCGAGCGGCAGGCTTCCGTGGCGATCAGCCTCGCCTTCTTGATCTTGCGGCTGCGCAATTTGTCGCCACAGACTTTCAGCGCTTCGACGGCGCGGTCCATCGCCGGCTGGCCGAGCCGGCCATTGGCGGTGAGCCCCTCGCCCAGCCTGACGATGCGCGAGAAGGCGTCGATGACGCGGAACTGTCCATGGCGTGTGGGAACGGCGACCAGCAGCCGGCAATTGTTGGTGCCGAGGTCGAGGGCCGCGAACACCGGCAGCTCGTGCACCGGCGGCCGACGGGCGCCCTGCTCGGGACGTGGGGCGACGGGCGAGATCGCCGGAGCCGCCATCTGCAGCATCGGCTCAGGGACAGGCGTTTTGCCTGGCACTGGCGATCGATTGTCCTGGGGACGCGCTTCATCGCGCGCAAAAACCTTGCGCCCGCGCCTTCGCTTGCGCCGTTTCTTGGGCTTGCCCTTCTGGTGATGGGTCGCGTCGCCCGCCTGCCCGTCGGCGGAGCGCGGCGCCATTGGGCGGCGTTGCTGCCAACCGCCGCCCGAGCCCGACGGCCCTGGGGAAGCGCTGGACGCGCCCACCTCCGGCGCGCCTGCGCCGGTGTCGCGGTCTTCCACTGTCGTTCCTTCCGGCACCGCGCGAACCGGTGACGGACGCAGCAGGCGCTTTGGCATGTTTAAAGTTGCCGCCAGACTAACAGCGCTGTGCCCGATCACCAAGAGCCGCATGCCGAATTTTGCCGGCTGGGTGCGGGACCCGCCATTTCGTCCGCCGCCGCAATCTACCCGCAAGGCTGGATTGGTAGCGCGATCCGGTCGGAGACGATCCCCCGTCGAAGCCGATGCCCGCACCGCTGGCCGACGCCTTTGCACCGCTTTCGGCGCGGACGGATCTTGCGGCGACAAGTGTTCGCGGTTGAATAGCCGGCTTCGATGAGGCATTTCTGAAATGAACGGAGGCCGCCGGCAGCGGGCCTCCCACCATCAAGAGAAAAGGCAGCGGACACGCAACTCATGGCAGTCAGGCAATGAACTGGAGACGCTATTTCTGGCCGGTGGTCGGCATCGCCGCGGTGATCTTTTCGCTGCTGCTGCTCTGGCACGAACTGCGCGGCATTTCGATCGACGATGTATGGGACGGGCTCGCCGCCATTCCAACCCGCGGCTGGGTGCTGGCGGGGTTGAGTTCCGTCATCGCCTATGCCGCGCTCGCCGGCTACGACCACATCGCGCTGCTGCATATCGGCAAGAAGGTGTCGTGGCTGTTCGTGACCCTGTGCTCCTTCACCACCTACGCGCTGTCGCACAATATCGGCGGCTCTGTGTTTTCGGGCGCGGTCATCCGCTACCGCGCCTACGGCACAAGGGGGCTGAGCGGCCAGGATGTCGGCGTGCTGGTGGCGATCTGCTGGATCACCTTCGTGCTGTCGACTATCCTCGCCTCCGGCCTTGTGCTGGTGTTCGAGCCGCAAATTATCGACCGGTTCTCCGGCATCGCCCATCACGGCCTGTCGGAAGCGGCGGGCATCGCGATGCTGGTCCTCGTCGCCGCCTACATCTTCGGCAGCTGGCTGCATCTGCGACCGCTGAAGATCGCCAGCTTTCAGCTGCACTATCCAGCGCTGCCGATCGTCGCCAGGCAATTGCTGATCGGCCCGATCGAACTCTTGGCCGCCGCCGCGATCATCTTCTTCACGCTGCCCGAGGCTCACAATCCCGGCTATTTCGTCGTGCTCGGCGTCTTCCTCGTCTCCTTCTCGATCGCCCAGATCTCGCACGCGCCGGGTGGCCTCGGCGTGTTCGAGGTGGTGTTCCTGGCCGGGCTTTCCGACATGGACCCGGTCGGCGTGCTGGCGGCGCTGCTGGTGTTCCGGCTGTTCTACCTGATCATCCCGCTGATTCTCGGCCTCGGCATCGTGCTGTTCTTCGAGCGCTCGCAGTTCAGCCGGACGGAGAGCTGAGGTGCGATTAGCTCCGAGGGGTTACGCCACTGGGCCGTGCGAAACATGGCGGCTGAAACCGGCTGACAAAACGTAGCGATTGAAGCGCAGAGCAGGCTTGACTATTTTCCGCTGGCGGCTACAAGGCAGCGCTCAAGCGGCTCAGCCGTTCGGCCCGCGCGGTTCATGACCGCGCCTGCTGGGGAATAGGTTAACGGTAGACCCACGGACTCTGACTCCGTTAGTCCTGGTTCGAATCCAGGTTCCCCAGCCAGAAATTCCACAACAAAAAGAATGATTTGGCGGGGAAATTTCAGCCCAGTTCATTTTTGCATCGCTATGCTTCCCTGCACGAGACCGCGTCATGCCCACCGATAGCCAGTACATTCTCGCAAACATCAAGCAGGGATGCGTGATGCTCACCGATAATGAGTTCTTCATCGACAGGCTGGTGAAGTATGTCGGCAATGGGAGAATCCGGTGGCACGTCGAATTCCGTGGGCATCGCATCGAGTTGACGACAGGCCAGCTCAAGAAGCAGCCTACCTTCCGCAGGAAGATGCTCGAACAGGCTGGTGTGCTGCCGCCCCAACTTGCCGGGGCCGCCTACAGGCGATGGGCACTCGATCTGAGGAAGAATGCCATTGAGCTTCCTTGGCGGGATAGGCCGGTTGATGCCGGTTTCGCTATCGACAGGCTTGTCAGTCATGGAGGCGACCGCTGGACGGTTGAATACCAAGGCAAGGCAATCAAGTTCACGACGACTAAACTCCGCAGGCAGGTTAGTTTCCGCAAACGAATGCTGGCCAAGGTCAAGGTTCTGCCGCCTCAACTGGAGCCGGCTGCCTATCGGAAGTGGATGGATTGGCTCATTCAAAATGCCACCGAGGCTGACCCGCAGACCGGCGACGACTTGATGAGCGAGAAAAGTTGGCTTGACGACCTGCCAGAGCTAGCCGGCTGGCAAAATGAAGCGCGGCTTAAGGAACCAGCTAGCGGTGGCGGTAATATCTGAGAAATAAACGCCCAAAATTGAATGGAAGTCCATGGACCGCTTCAACCTCGGCAGCTACCGCCGCCCCATCTCCACCCGTTCCGCCGAAACCCAGCGCTGGTTCGATATCGGCCTGAACTGGTGCTACGGCTTCAATCATGAGGAGGGCATCAAGTGCTTCGAGAAGGCGCTGGAGACGGACCCGGGCTGCGCGATGGTGCATTGGGGCATCGCCTATGCGGCCGGGCCTTTCTACAATCTGACCTGGAAAGAGCATGGCGAGGCCGAGGCCAACAGCGCGACCAAGCGGTGCTTCGAGCATGCCCAGCTGGCGCGCGCCAATGCGGCTTCCGCCAGTGAAGTTGAAAGGCTGATAATCGAGGCGCTGGCTTGCCGCTTCCAGAAGCCACATCGAGTGAGCCTCCAAGAATTCGAGCAATGGGATGACGCCTACGCCGCCGCGATGCGGCGGGTCTATGAAAGGTTTCCCGACGACCATGATGTGATGGCGCTGCTGGTCGAGGCGTTGATGATGCGTACGGTGCGGCGGCTTTGGAACCTGAAAACCGGGGCGCCGGCGCCGAATTCGGATGTGCTCGAGGCGCTGGAGGTTTGCGAACGGTCGATCCGGCTCGCTGATGAGGCCGGCATCGCGCAGCATCCGGCGGTCGTCCATTTGCACATCCATCTGCTGGAGATGTCGACCATGCCGGAACGCGGCATGCGTTCGGCGGATCTGCTGGGGCAAATTTGCCCCGATGCCGGGCACATGAACCACATGCCGGGGCACATCTATGTGCTATGCGGCGAATATGAGAAGGCGAAGCTCGCCAGCGAAAAGGCGATCCGCGCCAACGATCTCTATCTCGCTTATGCGCACGAGCCGACCTACTACCTGCTCGGCTGCTGCCACGATCTGCATCTGATGATGTTCACCTGCATGTTGTCGGGCCAGTACGGGCCGGCGCTGTGGGCCGCCGACAAGGTGCGCAGCCTGGTCGCGCGTGACGTCGTCAGCCTTGCCGACCGGCCCAAGCTCACGCAAACAGTGGAAGGCTACCACGCGATGAAATCGCATGTGCTGGTGCGCTTCGGCCGCTGGCAGGAGATCATCGACGAGCCGGTGGCCGAGGAGCCCGGCCTCTATGTGCTGACGGCGGCCATGCAGCACTACGCTAGGGGTGTCGCCCATGCGACGCTGAGGCAGTTTGCCGAAGCCGAGCGCGAGCGCGAGCTGTTCCATCGGCATGTGGCGGGCATTCCGGCCGAGCGGCGTTTTCTGAGCAATCCGACCCGCGCCTCGCTGTCTGTCGGTGCTGCGTTGCTCGACGGCGAACTTGCCTACCATCAGGGCCGGCACGAGGAGGCGTATGGCCATCTGCGGCAAGCGGTCGAGCTGGACGACAATCTCTCCTACACCGAGCCATGGGCGTGGATGCACCCGCCGCGCCATGCGCTGGCGGCATTGCTTCTCGACCAGGGCCGTGCGCAAGAGGCCGAGCAGGTCTATCGCGACGATCTCGGCCTGAGCGGCAAGGTGCAGCGCTGCGCCCAGCACCCGAACAATGTCTGGGCGCTGCATGGGCTGGTCGAATGCCTGGAGCGGCGCGGTGAGGTGGAAGAGCTGCCGGCGCTGCAGGCAAGGCTCGCCACGGCGCAGGCCAAGGCGGACGTGGCGATCAGCTCGTCATGTCTGTGCCGGACGAGCGTGCACCCAGCGCCAAGCTGCTGTGACTGAGGCGACGCCCGCCTGGCGGCCGATCAGCCAAAGCTCCACACTTTGCCTCGTTCCACCCATCTGCCGTCCTCGATCAGCGCAGAGCAGTCTATCTCATCGTGAAGTTGGGCGTGTGGATCGGACGAAAGCCAGGAAGCGTAAGACCGAAGCTGCTTGAGCCTGGCTGTCTTCTCAAGCCGTGCCTGGCGCTCATCCTCGGCTGGTTGAGGCGGTCTTTCGTTCCTCTGGGCGGGAAATTGCATCTTTAGTCTCCTCGATCGTCACCCCAGCCCACGGAGAGGCCGCTCAATGGAAGTTGATCCATTATTGCTCCAGTCCCTGCTCCGCACCTGGGCTAATGCGAACACATGCGCGGACGAGAGTCGCCATCCGTTTTGATGAGGCGGCCCATTATCAACAAATGCATCCGCGTGACCGCCGGGGGCGCTCCTGGTCCGGGCTCGCTTCGGCCTATTAGCAGCGGTGATCGCGACTGAGCTGCAGGTAAATGGAACCAGATCGGCCGTGCAACGTCATAGAAGTGCAGGAGTGTGACGTCGATGATCAGGCTCGTTCTTGTCGCGGCCGCGGCGCTCGTCATGGCATGCGGTGCAACAGCGGCGGCAAAGCTGGACGCAACAACCGTCAACAACGCTCAATTCGACGACAGCGAAGCGAAAGGCGTCAGTGCAAGCGTACTGAAGGCGGAAATCCTCCTCGATCGCGCACGCTTCTCACCTGGCCTGATCGACGGCCGTGGAACAGAGAACTTCACCAAAGCGATCCGCGCGTTCCAGGCGGCCAACGGATTGCCCCCCGATGGCAAGCTCACCCGTGAGACATGGGACAAGCTGGCCGCGACCTCCTCGAGCCCGGCGCTTGAGACTTACGAGCTGACTCGCAAGGATGTGCATGGACCGTTCACGAAGCGAATTCCGGCGCGCATGGAGAGGATGGCCCGCCTGCGCAGGCTCGGCTACCACAATGCGGTGGAAAAGATGGCGGAGCGCTTCCACGTCAGCGAGCAACTGCTCAAACGGCTCAATCCTGGCGTCGGCTTCAGGAAGGCGGGGCGAAAGCTGCTGGTGCCGGCCGTCACCCGAGGCGATCCGCCCGGAGGTATCGCGAACGTCGAAGTCGACAAGAGCGCGCGCCAGGTTCGAGTGCTCGACGCTTCCGGTAAAGTGCTTGCGGTTTACCCCGCCTCGATCGGGAGCCAGGAGAAGCCGGCGCCGAGCGGCCAAGCGGAGGTCAAACGCGTGGTGCACAACCCCACCTATCACTACGATCCCGCGTTCGCCTTCAAGGGAGTCCGGACCAAGCGCCCCTTCACGATCGCTGCCGGTCCCAACAATCCGGTGGGATTGGTCTGGATCGATTTGTCCATCGAGAGTTACGGCATCCACGGGACCCCGGACCCAGCCAAGATCGGTAAAACCTTCTCGCATGGCTGCATCAGGCTGACCAATTGGGATGCCGAAGACCTCGCCGCCGGAGTGCAGAAAGGCACAAAGGTTGTCTTCACTGACGAAGCGGTGGGATCGATCAACCAGGGGGCGCAGTAGGCAGCGCTAACCCGCTTTCGGCCGACCGTGGCTGCTGTCATCGAGGGCACTGGCCGTCAGCTGGCCGGTGCCTCAATTCACGGCGAAACTACCCCAGCCACTTCTCATAGTCGGCGACCAGCAGGTGCAGCGGGGCGACATCCTCGTCAATGTTGGAGAAGCGGCCGATCGGCTCGCGGAAAACATTGTCGGTGAGATCGTCGTTGACGGTCGACACCTCGCCGATCAGCACATCCTTGCCCTCGGCCCAGAAGGCGTGCCAGACGCCCGGCAGCAGCGTGACGCTCTGGCCCGGATCGAGCTTCAGCAGACCGCCGGCGGGCAGCCTGTGGATGGTCCCGTCGACCGGCACCGACACCTCGGCCTTGGGATCGATGCCACCGTCGCGATCGTGCATGAACAGTTCCAGCACCAGCTTGCCGCCGCCACGATTGATGATGTCCTCGGCCTTGATGTTGTGGCGGTGCATCGGCGACAGCTGGTCCTTGCGCGAGATCATGATCTTCTCGGCATAGAGCATGCCCATGCCCTTCTTCATGTCCTCGTAGCGGCCGTTGCGGACGGTGAACAGGAACAGGCCGAGTTCCTTGAACTTCTCCTGGCCGTAATCGGTGATGTCCCAGCCGAGCCGCGAGGTGAAGATGGCCGAGGAATCGACCTGGCGCGCCTTCATCTCTTCCGGCGACCAGTAGGCGAAAGGCGGCATGATGTAGCCGAATGAGCGGATGAAAGCGTCGGCTTCGCGGATGATGTCGTTGATGGCGGAGCGTTTCATGATCATGACCCTTCGTGTCGATTTTGCTCAAGCGCTTAGCGTCTGACGGGGTTCATACGATGCGCTTCAGGTTGTTAGCACGCATGTCGTTGTCCCAAAACCGCTACGCACTTTTGGGCGACATGCATTGGCAAATCGCATAGCCGAACACCGGTGCGGTGTCGATCCATCCAGCCGCCTGCCCTGCCCTGGGCCGTGAACGGATGGCCCACCGATCCGGTCCGCTGGCTGCGTGACATCACGCGCTTTCGAGGCCATAACCCCTGCGGACTTTCACAGGGTGACAGCTGATGCCGACCATCCATGACCTCGATACGCCGTCGATCCTGATCGACGCCGCACGTGCCGAAGCCAATATTGCCCGCGCACAGGCGCATGCCGACAAAAACGGGCTGAAGCTCAGGCCGCACATCAAGACGCACAAGCTGCCCTATTGGGCGAAGAAGCAAATGGCGGCGGGTGCCGTCGGCATCACCTGCCAGAAGATCGGCGAGGCCGAGGTGATGGCGGATGCCGGCCTGACCGATGTTTTTCTTCCCTACAACATCCTTGGCCGCGCCAAGCTGGAGCGGCTCCTGGCGCTGCACAGGCGCGTAACCTTGTCGGTGACGGCGGACAGCATGGAAACCATCGACGGGCTGGCCGCTACCTTCACCGATACCGGCCATCGCCTGTCGGTGCTGGTCGAGTGCGACACGGGCATGGGGCGCTGCGGCGTGCAGACGGCTGGTGAGGCGGTTGGGCTGGCAAGACAGATCGACACGGCCAAGGGCCTCGCCTTCGGCGGGCTGATGACCTATCCGGCCGCGGGCCGTGCGGCGGAGGCCGAGGCCTGGCTCGCCAACGCAAGGCAGGCGCTGGCCGCCTGCGGTTTTGCCTGCGAACGCATCTCCAGCGGCGGCACGCCTGATATGTGGCGCTCCGCCGATGCATCCGTCGTCACCGAATATCGTCCCGGCACCTACATCTATCTCGACCGCTACCAGGTTGCCAAAGGCGTCGGCACTCTCGACGATTGCGCGCTGACGGTGCTGTCGACGGTGGTCAGCCATCCGACGCCAACCCGCGCCATTCTGGACAGCGGCAGCAAGGCGCTGTCCAGCGATACGCTGGGATTACCCGATTTCGGCGAGTTGTTGGGCGTTGCGGGCGCGCGGGTGACGGGCCTGAGCGAGGAGCACGGCACCGTCACGCTTTCGGGCGACGGCAAATTGCGCATCGGCGAGCGCGTGCGCGTGGTGCCCGACCATTGCTGCGTCGTCACCAATTTGTTCAACGAGGTCAACCTGATCGACGGCGACAAAGTGCTGGAAACGCTGCCGGTGGCCGCGCGTGGGCTGATGGGGTGAGTGAACTGATCACCGCTTCCGGCAAGGGCTGGCGGGACAGCACCCCCCTCTGGCCTGCCGGCCATCTCCCCGCAAGGAGGGAGATCGGCAGCTCCGTCGTCGGGTTTCAATTACAGCCGTCATAACATTGGTGATTGGCGAAGGCAGAAGCGACATCCAATCTCCCCCCTTGCGGGGGAGATGGCCGGCAGGCCAGAGGGGGGTGTGAAGAAACTCGGCGTCAGCCCTACGGCCGCTCCGCCTGCCTTGCCGCCACGCGTCGCATGGCGATGACCCGGCGGCGGCGGATTTCGGTGCGCATCGCCATCAAATGCAGTGTGAAGAACAGCGCCGTGAAGCCGACGGCCATGACCAGCAGCGGCCAGAGCATCGAGGGGTCGATGGCCGATCCGCCCATGCGGAACACCGAAGCCGGCTGGTGCAGCGTGTTCCACCAGTCGACCGAGAATTTGATGATCGGGATGTTGATGAAGCCGACCAGCGTGATGATGGCGGCGGCCCAGGCGGCGCGTCCGGCATCGTCGAGCGCGCGGGTCAGCGCGATAATGCCGAGATACATCAGGAACAGCACGAAGACCGAGGTCAGCCGCGCATCCCAGACCCACCATGTGCCCCACATCGGCTTGCCCCAGATCGAGCCAGTGATCAACGCCAGCGCGGTGAAGACCGCGCCAATGGGGGCCGCCGATTTCAGCGCGACATCGGCCAGCGGATGCCGCCAGACCAGCGTGCCAAGTGCCGAGACCGCCATCAGCGTGTAACACATCATGGCGAGCCAAGCGAAAGGCACGTGGATATACATGATGCGAACGGTGATGCCTTGCTGGAAGTCCTCCGGCGCGGTGAAGCTCATATAGAGGCCGACGGCCAGGATCAGCGCCGCAATCGCTGCCAGCCACGGGACGATCTTGTCGGCCAGCCCGACGAAGCGTGTCGGGTTGGCGAAATCGGTCCAGCCGGTCAAGCGTGAAGTGGTGTCGCTCATGCCGATCTAAATAACCCGGCGGCGGCCTCACGGCAATCGAGCGGTTGTCGCAGGCAGTGGAGCGTACTTTCCTTCTCCCCTTGTTGTGGGAGAAGGAAAAAAGTTAAGCGGCCTCGCCCTGGACCGAGCGGCTGAGGCGACGGACTTCCTCGTCGTTGAGCAGGCCGCCGGCGCGCAGCAGGCTGGCGAAGCGGCCGTTGCGCAGCGACAGTTCGGCGAAGCCGCCCATTTCGACCACCCTGCCCTTGTCCATGAACACGACCAGATCGGCGTCGCGAACGGTGGTCAGGCGGTGGGCGATGATGAAGGTGGTGCGGTCGCGCCTGAGTTCGTCGATCGCTCCCTTGACGCGGTCCTCGGTCTCGACGTCGAGCGCGCTGGTCGCCTCGTCGAGCACCAGGATCGGCGCGTCCTTCAGCACGGCGCGGGCGATGGCGATGCGCTGGCGCTCGCCGCCCGATAGCTGACCGCCGCGTTCGCCGACCACCGTGTCGTAGCCATTGCTCTTGGCCAGGATGAAGTCCTGCGCGGCGGCCGCATTGGCGGCGGCATGGATCTCGTCGTTGGTCGCATCGGCGCGGCCGACACGGATGTTGTCCTCGATCGAACGGTTGAGAAGCCCGGCATCCTGGAAGACGGTGGCGATCGAATGGCGCAGCGACTTGCGGGTCACGTTGCGGGTATCGACGCCGTCGATCAGGATACGGCCGCTGGACGGCGAGAAGACGCGCTGCAGCAGATTGATGAGTGTGGTCTTGCCCGCACCCGTCGGTCCGACGATGGCAACGGTCTGGCCGGCCTGCACCTCGAATGACACATCCTCGATGCCATGGCCCGAATTGGCGAACTCGAAGCCGACATTCTCGAACCGGACATGGCCGGTGACGTTGGTGAGGTCACGCAGGCCATCCGGCTCGGCGGCGTCGGCCGCAGAGTCCTCGAAATGGTAGAAGTCCTCGAGCTTGGCGCGGGCCTCCGAGATCTGGTTGGCGAAAGCCGACATCTGGTCGAGACGAGCGATCAGCAGGGTGGCAAAGCCGGTGAAGGCGATGACGTCGCCGATGCGCAGCTGGCCATGGGTGACCAGATACGCGCCGATCAGAAGCACCACCATCATCGAGATGGTCGACGACAGGCGGTGCAGCGCATTGGCCATCGCCCACCAGTCGAGCACCGGGTTCTGTGCGTCGAGCAGGTTCTTGACATAGCGGCGCAGCGTATCGGCTTCATGGCCGAGGCGGTTGTAGCTCTGCAGCACGGCGACGTTGCTCACCGAGTCCGTCACATGTGCGAACACCTTGTGATAGTGGCGCTCGACGGCGGCCTGACCTTCCTTGGTGCGCTTCATCACCAGCCGGCCGATACCGACATAGAGCACGCCGAGCGCGAGCAGCACCATCGACATGCGCAGGTCCATGCTGATGGCCGTCGGGATCAGCAGGACCAGAGCGACGGCGGTGGACAGATGCTGGCGCATGAATTCGAGCCACAGGCTGAACAGCGTCTCGACGGCGCGCAGCAGCGTGTGCAGGGCGTTCGACGTGCCGCGCTGATGATGCCAGGCGAGCGGCATGGTGATCACGCGCTCGAACGACTGGCACAGCACCTCGCTGCGGCGGGCATGGGCAAAACGGTCGGCGCCGCGCGCCACCAGAACGAAAGCGATAATGTTGAAAGCACCAAGGCCGGCCCACAAAGCGAGGGTCGAGAACACCGAGCCGTGAGCGGAAATCGCATCGATCACCCGACCGAACATGATCGGCTCGAGGATCGCGATGATGGCCAGCGTGACATTGGCGCCGCAGATCAGCGCGACGCGCTTCCTGTCGGCGGCCAGATAGCCCAACGCTCTCCAATAGATCTGCAGAAGTGACACTTCAGCTACTCCGCTAACTCTCTATTGTGCCCAACCCGATATTGTGCACTGCACCATTTATTGACACGTAACGGTTGACGCGTCGCAAAACAATGCCCGTCTATCGCTTCCGTTCCCATTTAGCGAACAAAAGATGACGACGATGCGAAATCTGGCGTGATCACCTAACGGTTTGAGATAAAAGGTGAAATGTCAGCCTTGCGGCAAAATCGTGGCAGCAGACGAGCAGTGCCACATTTTTAATCACAGCGATCGTGTCCGGCCGATCGGATGGAATGCAGCCTACGCCGCCAACGGCCACGCGCAAGTAAACAGCGCGCGATCTCGCGCGCCACCAAGGGCGCGCGAGACACAACCTAAACTTTTGATTTCACGCGGGTATCTTGACCACGACCTCGGTCTGACCGCCAGCTTTAGGTTCGAAGGACGCGGACTTTGTTTTCGAACCATCGACTTCGAGCGAGATGGTCTTGGCCTTTTTGTCGCGGATGACATGAACCTTGACCTCGGCGCCGAGCATCTTGAGCGATGCCTGGTAGCCATCCCAGTGGCTGGGCAGTTTGGGCCGTAACGTGATCTGCTTGCCGCGCCGTTCTATGCCGAGAATGCCTTCGACCGCCGCTCGGTAAAGCCAGCCTGCCGAGCCGGTGTACCAGGTCCAGCCGCCGCGGCCTGCCTTGTCGTCTCCGGCATAGATATCGGCCGCGACCACATAGGGCTCGACACGATAGTGCTCGGCCGAGGCCTCGTCGAATGCGTGGTTGACCGGGTTCAGCATCGAGAAGCAGCGATAGGCTTCGTCGGTCTGCCCCATCTCGGCCAACGCAATGACGAACCAGGTGGCGGCGTGGGTGTACTGGCCGCCATTCTCGCGCACGCCGGGCGGATAGCTCTTGATATAGCCGGGATCCTTCTGCGTCTTCGAGAAGGGTGGCGTGAACAGCTTGACGATCTTGAGCTTGTCGTCGACGAGCAGCTTCGTCGCCTGCTGCATGGCCGTCGTCGACCGCGCCGGGTCGCCCTCGCCTGAAAGCACGCTCCAGGATTGGGCGATGGAATCGATCCTGCACTCCTGCGACGTTCGGGAGCCCAAAAGCGTGCCGTCGTCGAAGCTGCCGCGCCGGTACCATTCGCCGTCCCATGCGGTGCTTTCAAGCGCCCGCTTCAGCGCATCGGCATGCTTTGCCCAGGCCTGCGCGCGCTTGCTGTCGCCCTCTGCCTTGGCGACGGGTGCGAAATCGCCCAACGTCTTCAGCAGGAACCAGCCCAGCCAGACGCTCTCGCCCTTGCCGTGCTCGCCGACACGGTTCATGCCGTCGTTCCAGTCGCCGCCAAGGATCAGCGGCAGGCCGGCAGGACTGCTGCGCTTGATGGCAAGGTCGAGCGCACGCGCGCAATGGTCGTAGAGCGACACCGTCTTCTTGGAGATTTCCGGGGTGAAAAAGGCATCGTGCTCGCCCTCGCCCAGCGCCTGCCCATCGATGAAGGGCAGTTGCTCCTTCAGGATGCCGGCGTCGCCGGTCACCGTCAGATAGCGCGCCGTGGCGTGGGCCAGCCAGACCACGTCATCGGAGATCAAGGTGCGCACGCCTGCCCCGGTGCGCGGCAGCCACCAATGCTGCACATCGCCCTCCGGGAACTGCCGCCGCGCGGCGTTGAGGATCTGGTCGCGCGCCAGCGTCGGATCGTGCGCCAGCAGCGCCAGAGTGTCCTGCAACTGATCGCGGAAGCCGAAGGCACCGCTCGCCTGATAGAAGGCCGAGCGGGCGCGGATGCGGCAGGCAAGGCTTTGATAGGGCAGCCAGTGATTGACCATGGCATCGAGCGCCTTGTCCGGCGTCTCGACCTGGATGGTGTCGAGGAAACCGCGCCATTCGCGCTCGTTGTGGGCCAGGCGCTGGTCGAAATCCTGGCCCCGGTGCTTCTGCACCAGCGTGCTCGCCTGCGCAGGGGAATCGGCATCGCCAAGCAGCCAGAGCAGCGTGACGTCGCCGCCGGCCGGGATCTCGACGTCGCGGGCGATCGCCGCGCAGGGATCGTCTCCGGCCTCGACACGGCCGGACAGCGCCGCACCGCTCATCACCGCCTGCGGCAGCTCGCTGGACCCATGCCGGCCGAGGAACTCGGCGCGGTCCGATGTCACCGAATGGACACCGGCATCGGCGGCGAGGAAGGCCACCCGCTCGCTGAAATCGAGCCCGTAGGGGTTTTGCGCCAGCAATGCGCCGGTCGCCCCGTCGCGGGACGGCACGATGGTTGCCGCAGTGCGAGAGCGATGCCCGCCAAGCACCCATTCGGCATAGGCATAAACGCGCAGCCGCGCCGGCACCGAGCCGGAATTCTGGATGCGCAGCCGTGAAATCTTCACCGGATCGACCGGGTCGACTACATGGGTCAGGTCCATCGACAGCGGCCCACGCCTGGAGCGGAAGGTCGAGAAGCCCTGGCCGTGCCAGGCTTCGTAGGTCATCGAGGGATCGCGCACCACTGCGGCGATCGGCGAGAACGCCCTGCCGCTGGCCTGGTCGTATATATAGATGCCCTCACCCGGCCGGTTCGAGACCGGATCATTCGACCACGGCGTCAGCTGGTAGTCGCGGCTGTTGCGGCTCCAGGTGAAGGCGGCCCCTTCGGCCGAGGTGTGGAAGCCGAACGAGGCGTTGGCGACGACATTGATCCAGGGCTGCGGCGTGGTGCGCAGGCCTGCCAGACGCACCACATAGTGCCGACCGTCGCCGTCGAAACCGCCAAAGCCGTTCCACTGGTTGAGGCCGGTGCCATCGGCGCTGGCATCCACCACCGCCTGCGAAGCATATGCGTGCGTCATGGGCGTGGGCGCCGAAATTTCGCGCGGCGTCAGCAATCCGGCCAGCTGCACCCCGTCGCGCGCCTGCAGGGCAGCCGCCTCGGCCCGCTCGATCTGATCGAAGATGGTGCCGTTGCGCGTATGCAGCACGACCCGGGCGACGGCGAGCAGCGTCCTGTAGGTGGTCTCTTCCATCAAATCGCGGCGCACCGCGAAAATGTGCTGTCGGGGGCCTAGTTCCTTGCCGCGCAGACGGCTGTTTTCGCACAGCGTCTCGACCGCGCGCTGCAGATCCTGGACATAGGACGAGGCCTGCTCGTTGACGACGACGAAGTCGATCATCATGCCGCGGGTGCGCATATATTCCTGGAAGCGCAGCGCCTGGGCAACGATTTCCAGATCGGCGACGTCGCCGATCCTGACCAGAAAGATCGGGAAATCGCCCGAAATGCTGGTCGGCCACAGGCTGGACTGCTTGCCCAGGCCCGAAGCGATGGATTCGGCCGGCAGGCGCAGGAACGGATCCGGATAGATCAAATAGCGCGCCAGTTTCTGCACATTGGCGGCATCGGTCAGACTGAGGCCCATGTGGCGGGTCTGCACCTGGCTGCGCGTCCAGGCGAGCATGGCCTGGCGGGCAAAGCTCTCCTGATGATCGAGCCGGCCGATGGCTTCTTCCAGCTCGGCGCGGTTGGCCCCGACGACGGTCCAGAAGGTCAGCGATATCTTCTTGTTGGCGGGCACGCGCACCTGGCGGCGCAGCGAGGCGATTGGATCGAGCGTGAAGCCGGAACGGCCGCCGAGCCTGGCGCCTGGATCAAAAGCGGCGGCATCGACGATGGTGCGGCCACGGCCGATGAAGGCGCGCCTGTCGGTCTCGGCCTCGGCATCACGCGCCGGTCCGGACGGATCGGTGACGAAATGCACCAGGGTGACGTCGGGCTCGCTGGCTTCGCGCTTGCGGCGCGTGGCGAAGATCGCGCCATTGTTGGCGGCGATTTCCGTTTCCACGAACATCTTCGAGAAGGCCGGATGCGCGTTGTCGGAGGCCTCCCAGCCCAGCACCAGCTCGGCAAAGGACGTCACTTCGATGTAACGATCGGATGTGCTCTCATTGTAGAGCGTGACCCTGCGACCCTCGCCATTGCCTTCCGAGATGACGATGCATTCGACCTCGGAGCGCAATGTACCGACCGTTTTGACGAAACTCGCCTTGTCGTCGGAGAACAGGGTCTGCGTCTTTTCCTCGGCCGCGCGCTTGGGCTCTGAAGTCGCCGACCACCAGTCGCCGGTGGCAACGTCGCGGAGGAAAATGTAGGAGCCGAGCCGGTCCTCGACCGGATCGGGCTGCCAGCGTGTGACGGAAAGATCGCCCCAGCGGCTGTAGCCAGAGCCGGTCGCCGTCACCATCACCGAATAGCGGCCGTTCGACATCACATTGGTCGAACGCAGCGCCCGCGGCGGATCGAGCACGATGCGGGTGTCGGGGCTCTCGGTTTCGGTCTCGTCCTTGGAGCGCTCGTCCGCTTCGGTGCGGACGGTCGCCGTCGGGATGTCGCGCGGCGCCCTCTCCTGCAACAGCAGTTCGGCCGATTCAATGACCGGATCGCTGTGGAAGCGATCGCGCAGGCGGCCCTCGAAGATGGCGTCGGCGACGGCGGCGATCGACATGCCCGAATGGTGCGCCATGTAATTCTGCACCACGGCATGATTGGTGCCTTCCGGCACGCGCTGCGGCGTGAAGTCGACCGCGTCGTAGAAGCCGTGGCGGCCAAGCGCGCCGATTTCACGCAGCCGCGCAAGGTTCTGCACGGCTTCGCGCGGGTTGAACTGCGCCGCCAGGATGGTCGCATAGGGCGCAATCACCGTGTTCTGGCCAAGGCCGCGTTTCAGCCCAAGGCCAGGCACGCCGAAATTGGTGTACTGATAGGTCAGTTCCCGGTCGCGGGCGTTATAGGCCGCTTCCGAAACGCCCCACGGCACGTTCTTCTGGCGGCCGTACTGAATCTGGCGCTTGATGATCAGCTTGCTGGTCTGGTTCAAGATCGAGCCTTGCGGCTCCTTCATCACCAGCGGCGGCATCAGGTACTCGAACATCGAGCCCGACCAGGACATCAGCGCGCCTTTGAAGCCGATTTCGACGATCGGGCGGCCGAGCCGGAACCAGTGCTCGGTCGGCAGGTCGCCCTTGGCAATGGCGAACAGGCTGGTCAGTCGCGCCTCGGAGGCGAGAAGGTCGTAGCAGCTTTCGTCGAGTTGGTGTTCCTCGACCCGGTAGCCGATCGACAGCAGCTTGCGCTCCGGCCGCATCAGGAAGGAGAATTCCATCTCGAAGGCGAAGCGGCGCGTGCGCTCGCGCAGGGTCAGGAGCTTGGCGCGCAGCGCTTCGACGGCATTGTCGTCGCTGTGGGCATCGTGGACATGCGCCTCGCAAGTGGCTTCCAGTCTCGCCGCCCAGTCGACGATGACATCGCTCTGGGGCGATGCCGCCTCGGTGTGGATGGCGGTGGCGAGCTTGCGGATCTCGCCGGCCAGCACGGCGAGGTTGATGGTGCGGATCGAGGCCATTTCCGGCTGTGCCTTGATCGTATCGACGGCGCGCCGCATGCCGTCGAGGCGGTCAATGAGACGCTGGCGCAGAGGCCTAAGCTGGCGGCGGTCGTCGGGCAACTCATCAAGGCTTTCGCTCAGAATGGTCACCGTATCGAGAATGCCTTCGAAATCGCCCTGGAGGTGAACGGAAGGGGCTTCGGCCCACTCGGCGCAGGCAGCAGCCACCGCCACCAGGTGACCGGCGAGATTGCCGCTGTCGACAGCCGAAATATAGAGCGGGTAGAGCGGCTTCAGCGTCGTGGTGTCGTACCAGTTGAAGAGATGGCCGCGGCTGCGCGGCATGCTCTCTATGGTGGTCATCGTGGCGTCGATGCGGGTGATGGCATCGGACAGGCTGATCCAGCCGAAATCGCGCGCCGATACGACCGACAGAAGATAGACGCCGATATTGGTCGGAGACGTCCGCGGCGCCACGACCGGTGCCGGGCTTTCCTGGAAATTGTCCGGCGGCAGGCTGTGATGCTCCGCGGTGACGAAGGTCTCGAAATAATGCCAGGTGCGCCGCGCCACGGTGCGCAGCGTATGGATATCGGCCTGCGAAATGCGCAGCCGATCCTCGGTTTCGGCCGAGCGGCTGATCCAGCTGGCGATCGCCGGCGAGCCGATCCAGAACAGGGCAAAGAAGAAGGCAACGAAAGCGCCGGTGGAATCGGCCAGCACCGGAATGGCGAGGCCGACGAAGCCGATGATCACGGCACCGTACATCATGCCGTAATAGGAGCCGACATCATTGTCGCCCGCCTTGTGTGCCTGCGAGGCGGTGCGCCATTCCAGAAGGTTCTGGCGGCTGACGAACAACCGATAAAGCGTGCGCACGATGGCATCGCCCATCATCCAGGCATTGTGCGCCATCAGCACGATCTTCAGCGCCACCATGGCGGTGCCAAAGGCGACGTCGCGCGCCAAGGCCGAGAAATGGCCGCGCGGCGTCTGGTCGCCGCTCTTCGGCAAGATGGCGTTGACGACGTCGAAGGTCGGCGCCATGAACAGGCTGAGGATCAGCAAGGCCTGCCACTGCGCGGCCTGCGTGAAGGGCAGCAGGGTCCAGCCGGCAATCGCCGCCATCACCCAGAAGATCGGCGTCAGCGAACGGCGCAGATTGTCGACCATCTTCCAGCGCGACAGGGCCGGAACGCCGGAGCGCGGATCGAGGATGAAGCCGAGAAGCTGCCAGTCGCCGCGTGCCCAGCGATGATGGCGCGAAGCGTCGACCGAATAGCGGGTCGGATAGTCCTCGACCAGTTCGACGTCGGTGACCAGCGCCGAGCGCGCCAGCGCGCCTTCAAGCAAATCGTGGCTGAGGATGGTGTTTTCCTCGATGCGGCCCTGCAGCGCCGCCTCGAAGGCGTCGACATGGTAGAGGCCCTTGCCGGTGAAGGAACCGTCGCCGAAGACATCCTGATAAAGGTCCGAGACGGCGAAGACATAAGGGTCGAGGCCGCGATTGGCCGAGAACACACGCTGGAAGAACGAGGCCTCGTCGCCGCTGGTGAGCGAGGCGGTGATGCGCGGCTGCAGGATCGTGTAGCCGGCGGTGACGACTCGCTTGGTGGCATCGAAATGCGGGCGGTTGAGCGGATGGCAGAGCTTGCCGACAAGGCTCGAGACCGCATCACGGGTGGTGCGTGTATCGGCGTCGAGCGTCATCACATGGACGACTTTTTCCGGCAGCGGGACCTCGAGCGGCAGGAAGGTGGTGTCGCTGTCGCCGCGCAGCAGCAGGTCGAGCTCATGCAGCTTGCCGCGCTTGCGTTCCCAGCCCATCCAGCACCCTTGAGCGGCATTGTAGAGCCGCCGGCGGTGCAGGATATAGAAGCGCGGTGCGCCTTCCGAAGGGTAGCGGGCGTTGAGACGGGCGATCTCGGCGCGGGCGTATTCGAGGATCTCGGCGTCGGCCGCATCGATCTCGATCTTGCTGTCGGGCCAGTCCGACAGCAGCGCGAAATGGATCTCCTCCGCCAGATTGGCAAGGTAGTGCACTTCGATGTTGCGGATGTTTTCCTCGACATCGTCACGTGAGCCGATCAGCGAAGGCACAACCACCAGCGTGCGGGCTTCGGGCGGCACGCCGTGCCGGTAGTCGTAGCCGATCAGGCGTGTCGGCTTGAGGAAAAGCGAGACCACGGTGTTGAAGAAGGCGAGCGCGCCTTCGCTCGCCGGCACGGCAAACAGCGCCAGCATCAGAACGATCGACGGTACTGAGAGGCCGAGATTGGCCAGCGCATTGCCGGTGAGGACAAGAAGCAGGACGGTCAATGCGAAGACGGGCAGGACGATGCCAAGCCATCCGGTCTTGCCGAAGGTCCGCTTGACCGTCTGGCTGATGGTCGGCCGATAGCCGATCGCTTTCTCCAGTTCCAGACGGCGTGGACCGACGAGATAGAAACCGACGTCGGTGTGAGCGGATGCAATTAGCGCATCACCCTCCTCGCCGCTGTCCAACCCGGCCTCAGCGGTGGTATGACCAGCCAATTCGATCGCCTTTTCGGCGACGCGGTATTCCGACAGGTTGGAGCGGCGTGCCAACTCCTCGATCGCGGTCCGGTACTGATCGCGCGAGAAGAAATCGAGCGCGGCGAAATCTGTGCGCTCGCGCAGCACGGTATCGATGCGGCTGACGCCTTCGAACCATACCGTCCAGTCGATGTCGTTGATGAGGCGAAGGCCGCGGATGATGTTGCCGGTCGTCACATTGCCGCTGGACAGGGTGTGATGCTCGGAGATGATGATCTCCTCGGCATCGGAGCCGGTCTTTTCGAGCTCGCCCTCAAGCCACTCCAGGGCCTTGCCGGCATTCTGTGACCCATCGCGCAGGCGATAGAGAAGCTGGGTAGCAAAGGTGGTGTCCTGCGCGTGCGTGCTGAAATTGGCCAGGATCGCCTGGCGGTCGGCGCTGTCGTCCGTCGCCAGCACCTTGTCGGCGACATCGTTGGCGATCTGGCGCATCTGGCGGGTGCGATTGACCCTGACCGCCAGCCGGCGGAGATTCTCGATCAGCACGAAGCGCAGAAGCGATGGCAGCGCCCAGAGTTCACCGATTTTCAGCGGCTCGACCGACTGGAAACCCTGGACGATGGACTTGAACATGGTCGCCGAGACGGAACTGTCCGAATGCGCCACATAGGTCCAGGCCAGAGCCAGTGCGCGCGGCACGCTGCCTCCATCGGGCAGTTTCAGCTTCGGCAGCTGACGGTAGAAACGGCGCGGCAGGTCGCGCTTGACCTGGAAAATGGTCTCTTCGACCAGATAGTTGTTGTCGAGCAGCCATTGCGCGGCCGGGGTGATCGTTTCACCCTTGGCCTGCGCCGCATTGGTTGAACGGTAGACTTCGAGGATCTTCTTGGCGCTGTCGCGGATGCGAGCCTGGAAATCGAACGGGATCAGGCCGAACAGATCAGCGAGATCGCCTTTTGCCAGGCTTTCGCCGAGCAGCCGGAGGCGTTCCTCTGGCAGGAATGTCGATCTTATCGGCTCTTCCGTGATGGCCGGAAAGCTCGCGCTTGTCTTCTCGATCTGGGCTGGATTCGTCTGAATATTCATTGAAAATTCCGTAAGCGGGCACTCAGCGGCGTCACCGCCACGGCAATGGCCCTAAAACCGGTCGAAATGCAATTGGTTGCATCAACCCCTATGCCGAAAGTTTGTTTCCACACCACTATGGGGCGTCATCTTTCGACCAACTCAAAGACGAGCGCCCCTCGCTCCCGTCAGGATCGATCGACGGTGAGGATTTGGGCTTTTTCGTGATCCCGGCAAGAGCTTACGCTATATTTCGCCGGCATTGCGATCATGTTTGGAAACAGGCGGTAACCGTTGGCGCGAAAGTGTCAGACCGCGGGGGCTATCCGGATCACGAACAGCGTCGCATTGGGAGCGGGCTCGACCCGCAGCACCGGAGCATCCGGCCCGAGCAGCAGCGTATCGAGCGGACCGAGGCGAACTGGCCCGGCGTCCGGGAAATCGGCTTTGCCACCGTGACAAAGGATGAGGGTTGAACCGGCGCGGGTCGCGATTTCCACAGGCTGCGAAAGCGCCAGGCGCTCGACCGAATGCAGCATGCGGCCGCGGCGGGTCATGACGTTGAGATCGGCGATCGGGCCGGCGATCAGCGCAGCACTGGTCGGCATGTCGGCTGGGAACGAAAAAGGCTGGGAAGCGGGCGTCAGCCGCGCCTCCGGCTGGCCGGCGATATCAAGCACGATCCCCTCGCCTTCCAGCACCGAGAGCGTACGGTCGATGCCGGCAAAGTTGGAGAATGGCCCGCTGCTTTCGACGCGGGCCATCGAAACGCGCCAGTCAAAATCATCGAGGCCGGCGCCGTCAGGCGAGACGGCGATCTCGGTCGTCGTGCCGCCGCCATTCTTCCACGGCATGACGCGGTAGTCGGCAGCCCGCAGGACGCGCATGAGTTGGCCCGTTAGCCGAGAATGCCAGGCAGGTTGAGCTGGTGTTCCCTGGCGCAGTCAATGGCGATGTCGTAGCCGGCATCGGCGTGACGCATGACGCCTGTCGCCGGGTCGTTCCACAGCACGCGTTCCAGGCGCCTTGCGGCGTCCGGCGTGCCGTCGGCGACGATGACCATGCCGGCATGCTGGGAAAAGCCCATGCCGACGCCGCCACCATGGTGCAGCGACACCCAGGTGGCGCCCGACGCGGTGTTGAGCAGCGCGTTGAGCAGCGGCCAGTCGGAGACGGCATCCGAGCCGTCCTTCATCGATTCCGTCTCGCGGTTCGGCGAGGCGACCGAACCGGAATCAAGGTGATCGCGGCCGATGACGACAGGCGCCTTGAGTTCGCCTTTGGCCACCATCTCGTTGAAGGCGAGACCCAGCCGGTGGCGATCGCCAAGACCGACCCAGCAGATGCGCGCCGGCAGGCCTTGGAAGGAGATACGCTTGCGCGCCATGTCCAGCCAGTTGTGCAGATGGGTGTTGCCGGGCGTCAGTTCGCGCACCTTGGCATCGGTCTTGTAGATGTCCTCGGGATCACCGGAGAGTGCTGCCCAACGGAACGGGCCGATGCCGCGGCAGAACAGCGGGCGGATATAGGCAGGCACGAAGCCGGGGAAGGCAAAGGCATTCTCGAAACCTTCGTCCTTGGCCACCTGGCGGATGTTGTTGCCATAATCCAGCGTCGGCACGCCGGCATTCCAGAACGCAACCATAGCCTCAACATGTTCGCGCATGGAAGCACGCGCCGCCTTCTCGACCGCCTTGGGGTCGCTGACGCGCTTCTCGCGCCACTCAGCCATCGTCCAGCCTTTCGGCAGATAGCCGTTGATGGGGTCATGGGCCGAGGTCTGGTCGGTGACCATGTCGGGGCGAATGCCGCGCCTGAACATCTCGGGCACGATCTCGGCCGCGTTGCCGAGCAGGCCGACCGACTTCGCTTCGCCGGCCTTGGTCCAGCGCTCGATCATCCCCATCGCCTCGTCCAGCGTCTCGGCTTTCTCGTCGACATAGCGGGTGCGCAAGCGGAAATCGATCGAATCCGGATTGCATTCGATCGCCAGGCAGCAGGCGCCGGCCATGACGGCGGCCAGCGGCTGCGCGCCGCCCATGCCGCCGAGGCCAGCGGTCAGGATCCATTTGCCCTTGAGGTTGCCGCCATAATGCTGGCGGCCGGCCTCGACGAAGGTCTCGTAAGTGCCCTGCACGATGCCTTGCGTGCCGATGTAGATCCACGAGCCGGCCGTCATCTGGCCGTACATCATCAGGCCCTTCTTATCGAGCTCGTTGAACTTCTCCCAGGTCGCCCAGTGCGGCACCAGGTTGGAATTGGCGATCAGCACGCGCGGCGCATCCGGGTGCGTGCGGAACACGCCAACCGGCTTGCCTGACTGCACCAGCAGCGTCTCGTCCTCGCCAAGCGTCTTCAGCGAAGCGACGATGCGGTCGAAATCGTTCCAAGTGCGCGCCGCCCGGCCGATGCCGCCATAGACGACCAGCTCGTTGGGGTTTTCGGCAACGTCAGGGTCGAGATTGTTCATCAGCATGCGCAGCGGCGCTTCGGTCGTCCAATACCTGGCATTGAGCTTGTCGCCGCGGGGGCTGCGCACTTCGCGGATGTTGTGGCGAGGATTGGTCATCATTGTCCCTTTCGGATGGCGGCGCGTCAGCGCCCGGCCCAGTCAATGGCGGTTTCGAGAATCTGCTTCAGCGTGGCACGGATGGGCGCCGCATAGGTGGCGTCATAGGGCGTCGGCCAGTTGTCCGGCGTGCCCTTCGCCTCGGGCTCGCGCATGTAGCCGCGGTTGGAGAGTTCCATCTGTAGCGCATGCACGCCCTGCCGCGGCTGGCCAAAATGGCGCGTGATCCAGCCGCCCTTGAAACGGCCGTTGACGACCCATGTCTCGCCGGCCGTGGCAAGGATTGCAGCGACTTTTTCCTGCAGGACGGGATCGGCGCTCTTGCCGTCGTTCGTGCCGAGATTGAAGACCGGCAGCGTGCCTTTGAACAGGCGCGGCAATATCGAGCGGATCGAGTGGCAGTCGTAAAGGACGATCTTCTCGTGCAGGCCACGCAAGCGGTCGACCTCGGCCTGCAAGGCGGCATGGTAGGGCACGAAGAATTTCTGGCGCCGTTCGTCGATCTCCGACGGTCCCGGCTCTTCGCCCTCGCCGTAGAGCGGATCGCCATCGAAAGTCTCGGTCGGGCAAAGGCCTGTTGTCGCCTGGCCGGGATAGAGCGAGGCGCCGGACGGATCGCGGTTGACGTCGATGACGGTGCGCGAGATCGCGGTGTGGACGACGGTGGCGCCGAGGCTGCCGGCGAAATCATAGAGATTGTCGATCCACCAGTCGCAATCGCGGCGAGCAAGCCAGGGCGACACCAGCCGATTTTCGAGACCGGCGAGGTCGATCCCGGTGTGCGGGATCGACACCAGCAGCGGCGCGGTGCGGCGGGTGACGGTGAGCCAGGGGTTGGCAGTCATAGAAAATCTCCATGTGCTGGAGCTCTACGGCGCCCCCCTCTGCCCTGCCGGGCATCTCCCCCACTTGGGGGGAGATTGGCCGTAGCGACGGCTTTCGCCAATCGCCAGCGTTGAAGGAAGAGCGGCGCCAAGGAAACTGCTGATCTCCCCACTTGTGGGGGAGATGTCCGGCAGGACAGAGGGGGGCGCGAAGGATCGCGGCCTATGCCTGCATTCATGACGCTATCCCCGGCAGCACGATCGCACCCGCCGCCCTCACGGTCGCGCCACTGCGCACCATGGCGATTGCCTTCTCCATGTCGGGGTGAAAATGCCGGTCGTTGTCGAGATGCGGCACCTCGGCCCGGACCAGCTTGCGCACCGCTTCCAGAGCGTCACTCGATGCCAGAGGGGCATGGAAATCGCAGCCTTGCGCGGCGGCCAGCAATTCGATGCCGATCACCGCCGTCGCATTCTCGACCATACCGATCAGCCGGCGCGCGCCGTGGGCCGCCATCGAAACGTGGTCTTCCTGGTTGGCCGAGGTCGGAATGGAGTCAACGCTCGCCGGATAGGCCTTCTGCTTGTTTTCCGAAACGAGTGCCGCCGCCGTCACCTGCGGGATCATGAAGCCGGAATTCAGGCCGGGCTTCGGGGTGAGGAAGGCCGGCATGCCCGACAGCGCCGGATCGACCAGCATGGCGATGCGGCGCTCCGACAGCGAGCCGATCTCACAGACGGCAAGCGCGATCATATCGGCGGCGAAGGCCACCGGCTCGGCGTGGAAATTACCGCCGGAAAGGGCGGTGTCATCCTCGGCGAAGATCAGCGGATTGTCGGTAACGCCATTGGCCTCGGTTTCGAGTGTGTCGGCCGCCTTGCGCAACACATCCAGCGCCGCGCCCATGACCTGCGGCTGGCAGCGCAGGCAGTAGGGATCCTGCACGCGCTCGTCGCCGACCCGGTGTGACTCGCGGATAGCGCTGCCGGCCATCAGATTGCGCAGCGCGTCCGCCGTCTCGATCTGGCCGCGGTGCTTTCTCAAGCGATGAATGCGCGGATCGAACGGCGCGTCGGAACCCTTGGCGGCATCGGTCGACAAGGCACCGGCGACCAGTGCCGACTGGTAGAGCACTTCGGCCTCGAACAGGGCGGCCAGCGCGTAGGCGGTGGAAAACTGTGTGCCGTTGAGCAGCGCCAGACCTTCCTTGGCGCCTAACGTCACCGGCTCCAAGCCGTGCGAGACGAAGGCGACCTTGGCGGGGAAGCGGCCATGCGGGGTAAAGCATTCGCCGACGCCGATCATCACCGCCGTCATGTGCGACAGCGGCGCAAGATCGCCGGAAGCGCCGACGGAGCCTTGCGCCGGCACCACCGGGATGACGTCGTTGGCGAGCATCGCTTCCAACAGCTCGATCGTCTCGGGGCGCACACCGGAGGCACCCTGCGCCAGGCTGGCCAGTTTCAGCGCCATCATCAGCCGGGCAACGGCGACCGGCATCGGCTCGCCGACGCCTGCGGCATGCGACAGCACGATGTTGCGCTGCAAAGTCTCGAGATCCTCGGCCGGAATGCGGACGCTGGCCAGTTTGCCGAAGCCGGTGTTGATGCCATACACCGGCTCACCCTTGGCAACGATCCTGGCGACAGCCTCGGCGCTCGCCTTGATTTTCTGGCGGCACGCATCGTCTAGCCTCAATGCGGCGCCACGGTAGATGGCGCGCCAGTCGGCCAGCGTCGCATTGCCGGGCTTCAGGGTCAGTTCGGTCATTGTCCTCTCCAGATGCGGGCATGGAGCGGGTTGAAGCCCATGCGGTAAACGAGTTCGGCGGGACGTTCGATGTCCCAGATCGCCAGGTCGGCGGATTTGCCTGACACGAGCGTACCGGTTTCCGCCTGCAGGCCAAGCGCTCGGGCGGCCTCGCGGGTAACGCCGGCAAGACATTCATCGACCGTCATGCCAAACAAGGTCGCCGCCATGTTCATGGTCAGAAGCAACGAGGTCAGCGGCGAGGTGCCGGGATTGTTGTCGGTGGCGACAGCCATCCTGACGCCATGCCGGCGAAACAGCTCGATCGGCGGTTTCTTTGTCTCGCGAATGAAGTAGTAAGCGCCGGGCAGCATCGTCGCCACGGTCCCCGCCTTGGCCATCGCCACGGCGCCGGCCTCATCGGTGTATTCGAGATGATCCGCCGACAACGCACCATAACGAGCGGCAAGTTCGGCGCCATGCAGGTTGGACAGCTGGTCGGCATGAAGCTTGACCGGCAGGCCTGCGGCCTTGGCGGCGTCGAAGACGCGCGCCATCTGTTCCGGGGAAAAGGCAATGCCTTCGCAAAAGCCGTCGACCGCATCGGCCAGTCCTTCAGCGGCAACCGCCGGAAGAATCCCCTTGGCGACCAGATCGATAAAGGCGTCCTTGTCGCCCTTGGCTTCCAGCGGCAGCGCGTGGGCCCCGAGAAAGGTCGCGCGGATCGTCACCGGCCGCCGTTCGCCCAGCTTCCGGGCAGCGCGCAGCGATTTCCGCTCGTTTTCAAGGTCGAGTCCGTAGCCCGACTTGACCTCCACGGTCGTAACACCTTCGGCAATCAACGCGTCGAGGCGCGGCAGCGATTGGGCGATCAGATTGCTCTCGCTGGCAGCACGCAAGGATTTGACCGAGGAGACGATGCCGCCGCCGGCCCTGGCGACCTCTTCATAGGTGGCGCCGGCCAGCCGCATCTCAAACTCATTGGCGCGGTTGCCGGCATGGATCAGATGGGTATGGCAGTCGATCAGGCCGGGTGTGATCCAGCGGCCCTCGCAATCGATGATCTCGCCCTGGGCAAATGCCGAAGGCATCCCGGATTCCGGACCGGCATAGACAATGCGGCCATCCCGCGCGGCGAGCGCGCCGTGCTCGACGACACCAAGCCCGGCGGAATTTTCAGCCATGGACGCAAGGCGCGCATTGCGCCACAGACGAAGTGCCCGGCTTTTGCTCTCTGCAGCCATCATCTTTTCCGTTTCAATCGGTGGCAATTATGTATATACATATTGAAACGCACTGCAAGTGCTATCATCGCATGCGAGACAGGGAAGCGGAGAGAAAAGTGACTGACATCTTTGCGGCACAGGCGCTTCTTCCCGATGGCTGGCACAGCAATGTGCGGATCACTTTCGCCGATGGGCGCATTGCAGCGGTCGAACCCGGAGCCCCCGCGTCGGCTGGCGACGAACACCACTCCATCCTGCTGCCCGGCATGCCCAATCTGCACAGCCACGCCTTCCAACGCGGCATGGCCGGTCTTGCCGAACTTCGCGGCCCCTCCGCCGACAGTTTCTGGAGCTGGCGCGAGGTGATGTATCGCTTCGCGCTGTCGATGACCCCAGACCAGGTCGAAGCCGTTGCCGCACAGCTCTATGTCGAGATGCTGGAGTCCGGTTTTTCGCGCGTCGGCGAGTTTCATTATCTCCATCATGACCGCAATGGGCAACCCTACGCCAACCCCGCCGAGATGGCCGAGCGGATTGCAGCGGCCGCGGGCGAAACCGGTATCGGCCTGACGCTGCTGCCGGTGTTTTATGCGCATTCCTCCTTTGGTGGCGCCGCGCCGAATGAGGGCCAGCGCCGATTCGTCAACGATGTGAATCGGTTCGCACGGCTTGTTGAGAAGTCTAGCGAATCTGTTCGCGGCTTGAATCAAGCCGTCGTTGGTGTCGCCCCGCACAGTCTGCGCGCCGCGACACCGGAAGAACTCACTGCCGTTGCGGCTATCGCGCCGGACGGACCGATCCACATCCACGTCGCCGAGCAGGTGAAGGAAGTCGAGGACTGCCTGGCCTGGTCCGGCGCACGGCCGGTCGAATTTCTGCTGGCCAACGCCGAGGTCGACCAGCGGTGGTGCCTGATCCATGCCACCCATATGACGGACGCGGAAACGACTGCGATGGCCAAGAGCGGCGCCATTGCCGGTCTATGCCCGATCACCGAAGCCAATCTCGGCGATGGCACTTTCGCGGCGCCGCTGTTCAGGGAGCATGGCGGCCGCTTTGGCGTCGGCTCCGATTCCAACGTGCTGATCGGACTGCCCGACGAATTGCGCCAGCTCGAATATTCGCAGCGCCTTGCGCACCGCGCACGCAATGTGCTTGCCGTGGCCGGCGGTTCGACGGGACGAGCGCTGTTCGATGCTGCCCTTGATGGCGGCAGCGCCGCGCTTGGCGCCGGCGCCTCGCGGATCGCTGTCGGCGCAGCCGCCGATCTCGTCTCGCTGGACGCCAAGAACCCTTCGCTGGCCGGCAAGACCGGCGACGCGATCCTCGACGCCTGGATCTTCGCCAATGGCAGCAAGGTTGACTGCGTCTGGGTGCATGGACAGAAGCTGGTCAGCGGCGGCCGGCATTCAAGGCGCGAAGCCATCGCCGAGCGGTTTCGCGGTGTGATGACGGCGCTGTCGGCATGAGCACGGTCGAGACAGCGGCGGCGGACAGTGGCGGCTCGCTGCACCAGCGCATCCTGTCCGACATCAGTGAGAAGATCCTGTCAGGCGCCTGGGCGCCCGGCCATCGCATTCCGTTCGAGCACGAGCTGACGGAGCAATACGGTTGCTCGCGCATGACGGTGAACAAGGCGCTGTCGCAGTTGGCCAAGGCCGGCCTGATCGAACGCCGCCGCCGTTCCGGCAGCTTCGTGCGCCGGCCGCAATCGCAAGCGGCGGTGCTGGAGATCCACGACATCCGGATCGAAGTCGAAGCGCTTGGCCTAGCCTACCGCTACGAGCGCGTGGCGCGGCAGAAAAGGCGCAGCAGCGCCGAGGATCGCGGTTTACTGGAACTCGACGCCGCTGGGCCGGTGCTGGCGCTGGAATGCCGGCACTTCGCCGGCAAGCGGCCGTTCGCGCATGAGCAGCGGCTGATCAACCTCGCCGCCGTGCCCGAGGCGGGCGAGGAAGAGTTTCTCGACATCGCGCCCGGCCCGTGGCTGATCGGCCGCGTGCCTTGGAGCGAGGCCGAGCACCGCATCCGCGCGGTTGCCGCGGATGATCATGCAGCCGATGCCCTCGACATCGACCCCGGAGCGCCCTGCCTGGTGGTCGAGCGCCGGACCTGGGGCGCCGAACATCCGGTTACCCATGTGCGCTTCACCTATGCGGCTGACAGCCACACGCTGGTGGCGAGGTTCAGGCCGCAGGGGTAGTGCTTGCTCACCCTCCCCCTTGTGGGGAGGGTCGGCGAGCCGACGTTGCGAAGCAAGGTTGGCGAGACGGGGTGGGGGTGAGCGCCGACCCCCACCCCGCTGCTGCGCAGCGACCCTCCCCACAAGGGGGAGGGTAAAGCTCAAATCGCCGCCGTGATAATGATCTCGACCAGATATTCCGGCGCGGCGAGCTTGGCTTCACCGGTGGCGCGGGCCGGGGTGTGGCCCTGGGGCACCCACTTGTCCCATTCCGAATTCATCTCGGCGAAGGTGCCCATGTCGGCCAGCCAGATGATCGCCTGCACGATTTTGGTTTTGTCGGTGCCGGCCTTGGCCAGCAATTCGTCGATGGTCGCCAGAATATCCCTGGTCTGAGCGGCGACGTTGCCGCCGGGCTCGCCGACCTGGCCGGCCAGATAGACGGTGTTGCCATGGATGACGATCTGGCTCATGCGCGGGCCAACATCGATGCGACGAATGCTCATGGGAGGTTCCTTCGTTTGACGGGTCGCGCCTGTTTAGAGTTGGCGTGGGCTTCGGGCAAGGCCGCCGGCGCCAAATCCCCTTGGACCAGCGAGGGGCGAGATTCATGGCAAGTTGAGCCGCCGGTCGCAATTCCGCCCGATTGGCTTGTTGACTAATGTAATAACATCACATATCCAATCGGTCCCCTGCCCGCGGCAGGGTTTCGCCGCTCCACGGAACGACATGAACCAGACCTGCCTGACATTCCGTGACCTGACGCTGGGCTACAACAGCCACCCGGCCATCCATCATCTCGACGGCGCGATCCGCAAGGGCTCGCTGACGGCCGTGGTCGGCGCCAACGGTTCCGGCAAGTCGACGCTGATGAAGGGTATTGTCGGGGTACTGAAGCCGATGGCCGGCGAGGTTGTCCGCGCGCCGGGCGTGCGTGCGGCTTACCTGCCGCAGCAATCCGAGCTTGATCGCTCCTTTCCGGCGCGCGTTGTCGATCTGGTCGCGCTCGGTCTTTGGCCGAAGCGCGGCATGCTTGGCCGTTACACCAAGGAAGACCGCGAGTCCGTCAGTCAAGCACTGATGGCGGTCGGCCTCGGCGGCTTCGAGAAGCGGCCGATCGACACCCTGTCGGGCGGCCAGCTGCAGCGCACGCTGTTTGCCCGCGTGCTGTTGCAGGACGCCGACCTCATCCTGCTCGACGAGCCGTTCAATGCGGTCGATGCCAAGACGGTCGGCGACCTGATCGCCCTGATCAAGCGCTGGCACGGCGAAGAACGCACCATCATGGTTGTCGTCCATGATCTCGATCTGGTGCGCCAGAATTTCCCTGAAACCCTGCTGCTGGCCCGCCGGCCGATCGCCTGGGGCGAAACCAGGGAAACGCTGAAGCCGGAGAACCTGTTGCGCGCCCGCCGCTTCCATGAAGCCTGGGAGGAAAATGCGCCCTGGTGCGAGCCGGACGAGCACGCTCATGGCCCCGATCGTGATCATCATGACCATGATCACGATCATCACGGCCACGCTCACGACCATCACCATGGCGCCGGGCCGAGGGCTGCCTGATGGAGATGCTCTACGGTCTTTTCATCGCCCCCTTCGCCGATTTCGCCTTCATGCAGCGGGCGCTGGTCGGCTCGCTGATGCTGTCGCTCGGCGCCTGCCCGATCGGCGTCTTCCTGATGCTGCGGCGCATGAGCCTGTCGGGTGACGCCATGGCACATGCCATCCTGCCGGGAGCGGCGGCCGGCTTCTTGTTCTACGGCCTCGAAATCCTGCCGATGACCATTGGCGGCCTGATCGCCGGCGTCATTGTCGCGCTCGGCGCCGGTGCTGTCTCGCGCTTCACCATCCAGCGCGAGGACGCCTCGATGGCGGCCTTCTACCTGATTTCGCTCGCCATCGGCGTGCTGATGGTGTCGATCCGTGGCTCCAGCGTCGATCTCATGCATGTTCTGTTCGGCACCGTGCTGGCACTCAACAATGAGGCATTGACGTTGATCGGCGGCATCGTCGCGGTAACCCTGGTCAGCCTCGCCATCTTCTGGCGGGCGCTGGTCGCCGAATGCCTCGATCCGCTGTTCCTGCGTTCGGTCAGCCGCATGGGCAGCCCGGTGCATTTCATCTTCCTTGGCTTGGTCGTGCTCAACCTCGTCGGCGGCTTCCAGGCGCTCGGCACGTTGCTGTCCGTCGGGTTGATGATGCTGCCGGCGGCAGCCGCGCGCTTCTGGACCGCGCGCGTCGAGCCCATGTGCGTGCTGGCCGTGCTGATCGGTTTTGCATCCTGCATCGCCGGGCTGCTTTTGTCCTATCACGCCTCGCTACCGTCCGGCCCGGCCATCATCCTGTCGGCCGGCGTCGTGTACTTCGCCTCGATCCTGTTTGGCACGCGCGGCATTCTGCGCGCGCGCATCGTCCATCACCGTCACAGAACGGCCTGATCCCCGCCCCCAAAGGAGACCTGACCCATGCTGAAATCGATCCGTGCCGCCCTGGCGATGAGCGTTATAACATTAACTGCCTTCGGGGCGTCATCCGCCTTGGCGGCACCGCTGAAGGTGGTCGCCAGCTTCACGGTCATCGCCGACTTCGCCAGGAATGTGGGCGGCGACCGGGTCGACATCACCGCCATCGTCGGGCCGGATGGCGATGCCCATGTCTATGAGCCGAGCCCGGCCGATGCGGTCACGATGGCGAAGGCGGACATCGTTCTGGTCAACGGCCTGCATTTCGAAGGTTTCCTGCAGCGGCTGGTCGACGCCAGCGCCACCAAGGCGTCGATCATAACCTTGACCAAGGGTGTGACGCCGATCGATTTCAAGCCTGAATTCGCCGACGCGGACGCCGCCGAAGGCGCCGGCACCGGCGGCGGCAAGACGGTCACCGACCCGCACGCCTTCCAGTCGATCGCCAATGCCAAGATCTATGTGAAGAACATCGCCGAGGCCTTCTGCGCGGCCGACAGCGACGGTTGCGTCTCCTACCAGACCAATGCCGCGACCTACACCAAGAAGCTCGATGCGCTGGAAGGCGAAGTGAGGGCGGCCATCCAGGCAATCCCCGAGGCGAAGCGCGTCGTCATCACCTCGCACGATGCCTTCGGCTATTTCGAGCACGAATACGGCCTGACCTTCCTCGCCCCGCAGGGCATTTCGACCGATTCCGAGCCGTCCGCCGCCGATGTCGCCAAGCTGGTCGAGCAGGTGAAGCAGGACAAGGCCGCGGCGATCTTCGTCGAGAACATCACCAACCCGCGCCTGATCGAACAGATTGCCAGCGAGACCGGCCTCAAGGTGGGCGGTACGCTCTATTCGGATGCGCTTTCGCAGCCCGATGGGCCGGGCTCGACCTATATCGACATGATGCACAACAACATCCGCCAGATCAAAGGCGCGATCCTCGGCAGCTGATATCCGCCAGGGCTATCCAACCGGGCCGCGCTGGCCCGGTTGGATTTTTCTGCCCACAATGTCTATTTGGCAGGGAATTCCCTCGATGCGGATTGCCGCACGTGCCCGGCAGTGGCAAGACTGCCGCCTGACCAGATTGCGAGGATGCTGCCATGGAATACCGCGAGATCAGTGAAGGCTATTCGGTCTCGGGCCAGATCCAGCCCGAGGACGTCGCCGCCATCAAGGTCGCCGGCTTCAAGAGCGTCATCTGCAACCGGCCGGATGACGAGCAGCCCGGCCAGCCCTCGGCCGACACGCTCAAGGCGGCGGTGGAAGGCGCAGGCTTGGCTTTCCGCTATATCCCGGTCATCAGCGGCCAGATCACGGCCGAGAATGTCGAGGATCAGGCCGAGGCGCTCGACGAACTCGACGGGCCGGTCTTCGCCTATTGCCGCTCCGGCGCCCGCTGCACCAATCTTTATGGGCTGATCCAGCAGTCGAGGGGTTAAATCGGCAGCGCGCCGGTTTCCTTCAACGTCTCGAGCACGATCGCCGTCTTCACATGCTGCACGGATTCGTGCGGCAGGAGTACGCCGTTGACGAATTCAGACAGCGACTTCAGGTCGGGCGTCACCACTTTCAGGATGTAATCCATCTCGCCGGTCAGCGCGTGCGCCTCCTGCACTTCCGGCAGGCGCGCCACCAATTCACCGAAGCGCCGTGCATTGTCGCGGTTGTGGGTAGCCAAGGTCACCGAGATGACATTGACCAGCGAGAAGCCGAGCCTGTCGCGGTCGAGCACGGCGCGATAGCCCTTGATATAGCCGTCCTCCTCCAGCCGCTGGCGGCGGCGCGAACATTGCGATGCCGACAGGTTGACCCGTTCCGATAGATCGTTGTTGGTCAGCCGCGCATCGCCCTGCAGGAGCGCCATTATCTTGCGATCAAACCGATCTATGCGCGTCTCATCCATGGTTTTACCTAACATCATGCACAGTTCTCGCATGACATCATCATTTCAAGCGTTTGAATGCAAGCACCATGCACCGGCCCCGCGCTATGATGACGTCAGATGGCCTTTCAGGCCCAGCAGTTCTTGGAGGAATATCATGGGTCCCTTCCCGCACGACGCGCCGCCCGCCACGATCAGCAAGGACAACCCGGCCGGCACCGATGGCTTCGAGTTCGTTGAATTCGCGCATCCGGAGCCGCAGAAGCTGGCCGAGCTGTTCACCCGCATGGGCTATGTCGCAGTCGCCAAGCACCGCACGAAGGACATCACCGTCTGGCGCCAGGGCGACATCAACTATGTCGTCAATGCCGAGCCGGGCTCACACGCGATGAAGTTCGCCGACAAGCACGGCCCTTGTGCCGCCTCGATGGCCTGGCGGGTGGTCGATGCCAAGCATGCCTTCGACCATGCCGTTGCCAAGGGCGCCACGCCATACGAAGGCGACGACAAGGCGCTCGACGTGCCGGCCATCGTCGGCATCGGTGGTTCGCTGCTCTATTTCATCGACGCTTACGGCAAGAAGGGCTCGGCTTACGATACCGAGTTCGAGTGGCTTGGTGCGCGTGACCCGCGGCCGCAAGGCGTCGGCTTCTACTACCTCGACCACCTCACCCACAATGTCTATCGCGGCCAGATGGACAAATGGTGGGATTTCTACCGCAATCTGTTCGGCTTCAAGCAGATCCACTTCTTCGACATCGACGGCAAGATCACCGGCCTGGTCAGCCGCGCCATCACCTCGCCTTGCGGCAAGATCCGCATTCCGCTCAACGAGTCCAAGGACGAGACCAGCCAGATCGCCGAGTACCTGAAGAAGTACAATGGGGAAGGCATCCAGCATATCGCCGTCGGCACCGACGAAATATACGAGGCCACCGACAAGCTCGCCGCCAACGGACTGAAGTTCATGCCGGGCCCGCCGGAGACCTATTACGACATGTCCTATGACCGCGTGAACGGTCATGACGAGCCGATCGAGCGAATGAAGAAGCATGGCATCCTGATCGACGGCGAAGGCGTGGTCGACGGCGGCAGGACCAAGATTCTTTTGCAAATCTTCTCGAAGACCGTCATCGGCCCGATCTTCTTCGAGTTCATCCAGAGGAAGGGCGATGAAGGTTTTGGCGAGGGCAATTTCCGCGCTTTGTTCGAATCGATCGAGCAGGACCAGATCAAGCGCGGCGTGATCAAGGTTCAGGCGGCGGAGTAGTCCGCCCCGACCAGGTGGCTTGCGGCTCGATCGATTATGACCTAAATTATGGTCACAAAGGATCGAGCCCATGAATGTTTCCATCGCCGAGGCCAAAGCCAAGTTATCGGAACTCGTCAGTCGCGCGGAAGCCGGTGAGGAGATCGTGCTTACGCGCCATGGGAAGGTCGCTGCGCGTATCGTTCCGCCGGCAGTGGCCGAACCCCTGCCGCGTATCGGTGCCTTAAAGGGTAAGATCTGGATTGCGGACGATTTTGACGAACTCGGTCCCGAATGGGACGAGTATGTGAAATGACGGTCGGCCCGTTTCTCGCCGACACACATATCATCCTCTGGTCGATTTCGGATGACCGACGTCTTAGCGAGCACCACCGCGCCGTCCTGGCTTCGGAAGCGGTGGTGTTCGCGAGCGCCGCAAGTGTCTGGGAAATTGCCATCAAACGTTCGATCGGAAAGCTCAGCGCGCCGGACGATCTGCCGACGTTGCTTCCCAGAATGCAATTTCAACCGCTCGCAGTAAATTTCCAGCATGCGAACGCCGTCCGCGACCTACCCCGATACCATGGCGATCCGTTCGACAGGATGCTGATTGCGCAAGCACAGCTGGAGAACCTCACCATTCTTACATCGGACCCGCATTTTACCCGATACGATGTCGCTTTGGCCTGATCAGCGAAGTTTCGATCTCACAAACCCAGCCGCTCGACCTCTTTCTCCCTCAGTTTCAAATCATAATCGAGCAGGAACTCATCCAGTTGCGGCGGCGCGACCGAGGTGCCGGACAGCATCGCGTGCACCTGGCCGCGATGGTGGATGTCGTGCACGAAGACATGGGCGAGGATGTCGCCGATGCGTTCGGGGATCATGCCGTCCTCGCGCCGGTCGGTGACGACACGGCGGTCGAGATCGGGCTCCGACAGGCCATCGCAGAAGGCGATCAGCCGTCGGTCGGCCACGACCTGGGCGGCAAAAAGCGCCTGTGGTTCATCGAAAGGCACGAAATCATCGTGGGCGGCGGCGCCGATACCGCCCTCCTCGAGAAAATCAAGATAGAGAAGATCGACCGCGAGGATATGGTTGAGCGTCGTCTTGATCGACGGGAAAAAGTTGGTGCGTCTTGCTTCGAACTCGCCGGGTTCGAGCGCGAGCACGGCACGATAGAGCCGGTCATTCGACCACAGATTGTTACCCGCCAGCCGGCGCAGATGGTCCAGAAGATTCATCACCGAAACCTCCCGCAGCCCTCACCTTTGGTATTTCTCGACCTTCTGCTCGATGGCACCGAAGATCGAATGGCCGGCCTTGTCCTTCATCTCGATGCGCACCGTGTCGCCAAAGCGCAGGAACGGCGTCTTGGGTTCGCCCGACACAATGGTCTCGATCATGCGCAGTTCGGCGATGCAGGAATAGCCGGCGCCGCCCGCCGAGACCGGCTTGCCCGGGCCGCCGTCGAGCTTGTTGGATACCGTGCCGGAACCGATGATCGTTCCTGCTACCAGAGGCCTTGTGCGGGCGGCATGCACGATCAGCGCCGGAAAATCGAAGGTCATGTCGACGCCGGCATTGGCGCGGCCGAACGGCTTGCCATTGAGATCGGCCAGCAGCGGCAGGCTGACCTTGCCGCCGTCCCAGGCATCGTCCAGCTCATCCGGCGTCACCGCAACGGGCGAAAAGGCCGAGGACGGTTTTGACTGGAAAAAGCCAAAACCCTTGGCCAGTTCCGGCCCGGTGAGCGCGCGCAGCGTCACATCGTTGACCAGCATGACCAGCCGGATCGCGGCGCGCGCTTCATCGAGGCTTGCGCCCATCGGCACGTCGTCGACGATGACGGTCACTTCCGCCTCCATGTCGATGCCGAAGGCTTCATCGCGCATGCGGATCGGATCACGCGGCGCAATGAAGGAGTCGGATCCGCCCTGGTAGATCAGCGGGTCGGTCCAAAAGCTCGCCGGCATCTCGACGCCGCGCGCCTTCCGCACCAGTTCGACATGGTTCACATAGGCCGAACCATCGGCCCATTGATAGGCGCGCGGCAGCGGTGAATGCGCGTCATTTTCGTGAAAGCGGGCCGCGGGCACCGCATTGTTCTCAAGCGATTCCGCTATGGTCGCGAGATGCGGCGAGATCCTGCGCCAATCATCGAGTGCGGCCTGCAGCGTGCGCGCCAGGAACGAGGCGTCGGTGAAGCGTGTCAGGTCGCGCGAGACGACGACGAGTTTTCCGTCACGCGTCCCGTCCTTCAATGTGGCAAGCTTCATGCGGTTTCCTCTCCTGATGCGGCTTTGGCGCCGCTTTGGTTCTTTGCTTACGCTTGATCTTTTCCGAAAACCGGTTCCCACTTTTCGGGATCATGCGAGCTCCACAACAAGGCCGTCGCGGGCGATCGTCAAGTCGCCGGCCCATGTTTTCCCGACAGCGGTAAGCCAGTCGGCCTCGCCGATCTCGGCATCGTCGGCCGGAATGAGATGATTGAGCACCAACCTCTTCACGCCGGCATCGCTGGCAATGCGGCCGGCTTCCTCGGCAAAGCTGTGGCTGGCAAGCAGATGTTCTCTGAGCCGCCCACCATTGCCGGTTCGGGCGACCAGCCGCTCGATGCCTTCTTCCAGCATGGCTTCGTGGACGAGGATGTCGGCACCTTCGGCGAAATCGGCGAGCGGTGGAAAAAAGGCTGTGTCGGCGGAGAACACCACGCTTTTGACGCCATGCTCGAAGCGCAGGGCAAAGCTGTCGGCCACCGGCGGATGGTCGACGCGCAGCGCCGTCACCTTCAGGCCGCTTTGCTCAAGCACCTGGCCCTCGCCGAACTCGCTGATCGAAACCAGCTCACGGATATCGGGCCGACCCTCATCGACGATGCGGATTTCGATGTCGAACTCCATCGCCTGGCAAAAGCGGTGCCAATAATGGCCGGTGCCGGGCGGGCCGAACACGCTGACGGGTGTCGCCAACCCTGCCGTCCAGGCGGTGTGGATCAGCGGCCCCAGCTCCAGCACATGATCGGAATGCAGATGCGTGATGAAGACCAGGTCGAGCGCCTTCAGGCTGACGCCGGCATCGACCAGACCGCGCGTCACGCCGAGCCCGCAATCGACGACGATGGTTCGTCCGCCGATCTGCAGCAGCGACGAACTCGGCCATGGTCCGCCCGGCCGCAGCGCCGGGCCGCCTTTCGAGCCAAGCAGCACCAGCCGGTCCGACATTGGCTCGTCGCTCAAGACCAGTCGCCCTCGGGCGTGCCATTGAAGCGCTTCTTCAGGTCGGCCCAGCAGTCGATGTAATTGTCCTGCCGGGTTTCCAGTTCGGCGCCGTAACGGGTCAGCATCTGCGGAAAACGGGTTTCGAACATGAAGGCCATGGTGTTGTCGAGCTTGACCGGTTTCAGATCCGTGCGCGAGGCCTTTTCGAAGCCAGGCGCATCCGGCCCATGGGCCAGCATCAGATTGTGCAGGCTGATGCCGCCGGGAACAAAGCCTTCTTCCTTGGCATCGTACTGGCCATGGATCAGCCCCATGAACTCGCTCATGATGTTGCGGTGATACCAGGGCGGCCGGAATGTATCCTCGGCCACCAGCCAGCGCGGCGGGAAGATGACGAAGTCGATATTGGCCGTGCCCTCCTCGCCGCTAGGCGCCGTCAGCACGGTGAAGATCGACGGATCGGGATGATCGAACAGCAGGGCGCCGACCGGCGAAAACGTCGCCAGATCATATTTGTAGGGCGCGTAGTTGCCGTGCCAGGCGACAACGTCGAGCGGCGAATGGCCGAGATCGGTGACATGGAAATTGCCGCACCATTTGACGGTCAGCCGGCATGGTGTCTCCTTCTCCTCGAACCAGGCGCAGGGCGTCTTGAAGTCGCGCGGGTTGGCCAGGCAATTGGCGCCGATCGGGCCGCGGTCGGGCAAGGTCAGCTTGGCACCGTAGTTTTCGCAGACATAGCCGCGCACCTCCTCGTCAACCAGTTCGACCTTGAACACCAGGCCGCGCGGCAGCACGGCAATTTCGCCGGGCCTGAGTTCGATGACGCCCATCTCGGTGACAAAGCGCAAGGCGCCAACCTGCGGCACCACCAGCAACTCGCCGTCGGCATTGAAGAAATGATCGTCGATCATCGATGTATTGGCGACATAGACATGGGCCGCCATGCCGGTCTGGCCGAGCACGTCGCCGGCGGTGGTGATGCTGCGCATGCCCTGAATAAAGTCTGTCGGCTCCGTCGGCATCGGCACCGGGTTCCAGCGATACTGGCCGAGTGCCAGTTCATGGTCGCCGACATTGGGCGCGGTCTTCCACAGGGGATAGCTCGCCGCCTTGAAGCGGCCGGTGTGCTTGACGCTCGGCCTGATGCGATAGAGCCAGGAGCGCTCATTGGTGCCGCGCGGCGCGGTGAAGGGCGAGCCCGAAAGCTGCTCGGCATAGAGGCCGTAGGCCGGCCGTTGCGGTGAGTTCCGCCCTTGCGGCAGCGAACCTGGCAATGTCTCGGTTTCGAAGTCGTTGCCGAAGCCCGGCATGTAGGAAAAGGTCATCGCTTCCTCCTCGCGAAATGCTTGACCAAATTGGTTTCATTTGTAACCATTGAAAATGTAACTATCAATGCCGAGGGCATTTGCCGGTGGCTGGTCATGGAAATCCTCGAACTCGAAAACTTCCTGCCCTATCGGCTGTATCGGCTTGCCGACGCCGTGAGCCGCGAATTCTCCCGAATATACAAGGACAGTCACGGGCTGACGCGGCCGGAATGGCGCACGCTTTCCGGGCTTGGCCAGCGCGGCACGATGACCGCGACGGAGCTCGGCGAGCAATCGGCCATGCACAAGACCAAGGTCTCGCGCGCCGTGGCCGAGCTCGAACGGCGGCGCTGGCTCATCCGAAACACTGACGAGAACGATCGCCGCGTCGAGCATCTGACGCTGACCCGGGCCGGACTTGAGGCCTATCGCGAGATGGTGCCGCTGGCGAAGGCGTTCGAGCGGGAGTTGCTGGCAAGGCTCAGCGCCAGCGAACGCGCGGCGATTGTCAGTGGGGTGGCGGCGCTGGAGGGGGCGTTGGGCGGAAAGTAGAGCTGATAGGCTGGCGGGATCGCCACGCCTCTTATTCTGCCTACCAATCCATTACCACCTTGCCCGAGCTGCCGCTGCGCATCGCGTCGAAGCCTAGTTGAAAATCGTCGATGCCGATGCGGTGCGTGATCAGGCCGCTCACATCGAGCGGGCCCTGAACCAGCGCGATCATCTTGTACCAGGTCTCGAACATCTCGCGGCCATAGATGCCCTTGAGATGCAGCATCTTGAAGATAACCTTGTTCCAGTCGATCTCGAAGCCGGTGGGGGCGATACCGAGGATGGCGATCTTGCCGCCATTGTTCATGGTGTCGATCATGTCGCGGAAGGCAGGCGCCGCGCCCGACATTTCGAGGCCGACATCAAAACCCTCAGTCATGCCGAGCGCCGGCATGACGTCGCGCAGCTTTTCCTTCGAGGCGTCGACGACATGCTGGACGCCAAGCTTTTTCGCCAAAGCCAGCCGCACCGGATTGATGTCGGTGATGACCACCTTTCGGGCGCCGACGCATTGCGCCACCAACGCGCCCATGATGCCGATCGGACCGGCGCCGGTAACCAGCACGTCCTCCCCGACGAGATCAAAGGACAATGCGGTATGGACCGCATTGCCCAGGGGATCGAAGATCGCGGCCACCTCGTCGGGCACATCGTCGGGGATGGGCACCACATTGTGCTGCGGGATCGCCAGATACTCACCGAAGGCGCCAGGCCGGTTGACGCCGACACCGAGCGTGTTGCGGCACAGATGCCCCCTGCCCGCACGGCAGTTGCGGCAATGGCCGCAGACGATGTGGCCTTCGCCCGACACCCGCTGGCCGACTTTGTATTCGGTGACCGCCGCGCCGAAATCGGCAATGGTGCCGACGAACTCATGGCCGGTGACCATCGGCACCGGCACGGTCTTCTGCGCCCAATGGTCCCAATTGTAGATGTGCACGTCAGTGCCGCAGATCGCGGTCTTCCTGATCTTGATCAGCACATCGTTAGGGCCGATCTCCGGCACCGGCACCTCTTCCATCCAGATGCCCGGCTCGGCCTTGGCCTTCACCAGCGCCTTCATCATGTTCGACATTCTTTTGTCCCTTGAAGCTCTTGATCCGGAATCGCTTTTCGGCGCTGATCGCTCAGGAAATCACACCCAATTCCCTGCCGACCGCGCCAAATGCCTCCACCGCACGGTCGATGTCGGCAGTGGAATGCGCCGCCGACATCTGGGTGCGGATACGCGCCTGGCCCTTCGGCACCACCGGGAACGAAAATCCGATGACATAGATGCCGCGCTTCAGCATGCGCGCCGCCATCTCCTGCGCCAATGTCGCATCGCCCAGCATCACCGGGATGATCGGATGATCGGCGCCGGCCAACGTGAAGCCGAGCTTGCCCATCTCGGACCTGAACCGCGCCGCATTGGCATATAGGCGCTGGCGCAAGGTGTCGCCATTGCGGATTAGGTCGAACACCTTGATCGAGGCACCGGCAATCGCCGGCATCAGCGTGTTGGAGAAGAGATAGGGCCGCGAGCGCTGGCGCAGCCACTCGACCACCTGCCGCTTGCCCGAAGTATACCCGCCGGAAGCGCCGCCGAGCGCCTTGCCCAGCGTACCCGTGATGATGTCGACCCTGCCCTCGACGCCGCAATGCTCGGGCGAACCGCGGCCATTCCGGCCGACGAAGCCGACCGCGTGGCTGTCATCGACCATGACCATGGCGTCGTACTTCTCGGCGAGATCGCAAACGCCTTTGAGATTGGCGATAATGCCATCCATCGAAAACACGCCATCGGTGGCAATCAGCCGGAAACGGCAATCCTTCGCCTCCTTCAGCCGCGCCTCGAGATCGGCCATGTCGTTGTTGGCGTAGCGGAAGCGCTTGGCCTTCGACAGCCTGACGCCATCGATGATCGAAGCGTGGTTCAGCGCATCCGAGATGATCGCGTCATCCTCACCAAGCAGCGTCTCGAACAGGCCGCCATTGGCGTCGAAGCAGGAGCCGTAGAGGATGGTGTCTTCCAGGCCGAGGAAGGAGGAAATCGTCGCCTCGAGCTCCTTGTGCTCCTCCTGCGTGCCGCAGATGAAGCGCACCGACGCCATGCCATAGCCGTAGCGGTCGAGCGCTTGGGCGGCCGCCTTTCGTAAGTCGGAGCTATCGGCGAGGCCGAGATAGTTGTTGGCGCAGAAGTTCAGCACCTTCTCACCGCCGACCTCGATCTGCGCCGACTGCATCGAGGAAATCACCCGCTCGGACTTGTAGAGGCCGGCCGATTTGAGCCCTGCAAGTTCGCTGTCGATATGGGAGAGAAATGCTGCGGTCATGATCGGGCCTCGTTTGACGTGGCCCGACTGTCGTCCCGCCTGCGCAAAAAATCCATCGCAAAAGCGACCGGATCGGGTGGCCGTCAGCATCAAATGAAAGGCTGTGGGTATCGTCCAGGTGACTACCCTCGACCGCAGGGATAACGAATGGTCAAATGCAGACCTGCGGTGAAACGGGCCGATAACCATTTCGCGATCTTTCAGAGCCTCCCCCTTGCCGACCCGCTGTCGATTTCCAGTCCTGTTAACGTTTGCGATTCAATGGTGCTCACACAGGAATCCGTTGGCGAGAGGGCCGCCCCCAACATGTCGCAGCAGCCGGTGCAAACCGTTTCAGGCAAGCTCATACTGCTGATCAAGGCCGGCTACTGGGTGGCGCTGCTGATCATTGCGGCCATGGTGGTGGCCTCCTTCGTCCTGCTGCAGCAGACTATGGCCACGCAGCAGCACAACCACACCTTGCTCGATATCGTCGGCACGCAGAAAACCCTGTCGCAGCGCATCGTCTTCCTTGCCAGCGCAACCGGCTCCGCCTCGCGCGACAAGCAGCCGGCGCTGGTCAGCGCGCTCAAGCAGGCGACGGCGGAGTTCGAGACGAACTACGATCTGCTGTTGAAACAAACAGGCGCTGATCCGGAATCGCCGGTGAAGCTCGACCCAAAGTCGATCGAAAACGTGCTTTTCGCCAAACCCTTCCATCTCGACTATTTCTCGGTTGGGCTGATCGCCAATGGCGACCGTCTGGTTTCGGCGCTTGAAACGCAACTCACCAATCTCGACAATGACGGCTACAAAGGCGGCGCCGAACGCGTCAACCTCGATACCTCGGTCGCCAACGCCACCTTGTCAGGCTATGCCGCTCTCGGCCAGCGCATCAGCGCCGACGCCGACGAACGATCGGAAAAGCTGCTCGCCCTCCATCGCACGCTGTTCTACGCCACCCTCGGCGTCATCCTGCTGGTGGCGCTGTTCATCTTCCGGCCGATGTCCAACGCGATCCTGCGCAAGACGCGTGAACTGGTCGATGCGCGCAATTCGATGGCCTTCATCGCGGTTCATGACGGCCTGACCGGCCTGCACAACCGCACCTTCCTGACCGATCATTTCGAGACGCTGATCAAGGGCGCGCATCGGCGACGCGAACGCCTGGCCGTGGTCCAGCTGGACCTCGACCGTTTCAAGCAGATCAACGATACGCTGGGCCATGCCGCCGGCGACTATGTCCTGGTCATCACGGCACAGCGCATGCGCGATTCCTGCCGGGCGTCGGATCTGTGCGCGCGGCTCGGCGGCGACGAATTCGTGATGATCCTCAATGGTGCCGGCAGCACCGAAGACATCAACATGCTGGCACGGCGCATCCTGGCGCACATCAACGAGCCGATCATCTTCCAGGGCACAACCATTCTTCCGGGTGCCAGCGGCGGCATCGCCGTCTATCCGATCGACGCCGACAACGCGCAGGACCTGCTCGTCCATGCCGATCTGGCGCTTTACTCCGCCAAGAAGATGGGCGGCGGCAATTTCTCGTTCTTCTCGGAGGAATTGCGCCGCGAACTCGACTACCGCAAGCAGCTCGAACACGACATCAAGGTCGCCATCTCAGACAAAGCGTTCCAAGTTTATTTCCAGCCGCAGGTTTCCCTGACCAACGGCTCGATCAGCGGCATCGAAGCCCTGGTGCGATGGAACCATCCCGAACGAGGCATGATCTCGCCTGGCGAATTCATTCCGGTCGCCGAGAAGTGCGGCTTCATGCCAGAGATCGGCCGCATCGTGATCAGCAAGGCCATCAACGAGGCCGCCGAATGGAACCGTGCCGGGATTGCCTTCGGGCGGCTTGCCGTCAACGTTTCGGGCACCGAGTTGCGCGAGCACGATTTCGATGCGTTTCTGTTTGAGACGCTGGAAAAGGCCGGACTGCCGCCGCAGAAACTGTCGCTGGAAATCGTCGAATCCGTCATTCTGGACGACGAGAAGACAGGCATCGCGGCGAAACTGCGTCATATCAGGGCCGCCGGCGTGCATCTTGAACTCGATGACTTCGGCACCGGCTATGCGTCGCTCAGCCACGTCAATCCCAACGAGATCGACCGGCTCAAGATCGACCGCCGCTTCGTACAGAACATCCATGAGAACGGCGACAATTCCAAGATCGTGCGCGCCATCACCGAGCTTGCCCGCGGCCTCGGTATCTCCATCGTCGCCGAGGGCGCCGAGACCGAGGCCGAACTCGACTCGCTGATGGCGATCGGCTGCGACCAGGTACAGGGATATTCCATCGCCTTTCCGATGCCGCAGGACAAGGCGCTAGAATGGCTGACCGCCCGCATGCCGAAGAAGGCCAAGCTCACGGTATTGCAGGGAAGCCTGGCGTAGGTCGGGCGAGGTTCGGCTTGACAACCAGCCGCCGAAATGGCGGCCTGTCGGAGCGCAAACGGATCCGGCGGCTAATGACATTCTTCCGGCTTGTCCTGGCCGCCATGCTGACGTCAGCGTTGCCGGCTCATGGGGCGGATCGCATCATCTATCTCACCTTCGACGATGGCCCGCTGAACGGCACCAGCAACATCCTTGACGTGCTGGAGGCGAGCCAAGTTCCGGCAACGCTGTTCATGGTCGGCATGCATGCCGAGGCCAGTGCGTCCAACAGGGCCCTGGTGCGGCGCGCCAAGACGATGCCGCTCGTGACGATCGGCAATCACAGCTACAGCCACGCCTACAATCACTACCGGCACTTCTATGGCGATACGGAAGGCGTGGTGGCCGATATGCTCAAGGCGAATGCGGTGCTCGGCCTGAAGCCCGCGGTGCATGCGCGCCTGCCGGGACGCGATGTGTTTCGGCTGCCCTCGATGTCAAAGAACGACAATTCGCTCGGGCCGGCTCAAGCCGGCCGTGAGGATCCCGACTACGAGTTCGTCGCCGCTTCCGGCTTTTATCTCTATGGCTGGGACCACGAATGGGTGCACAAGGACAGCGGCGAGCCGGTGCAGAGCGTCGACCATCTGGTCAGCGAGATCGACCACCTGTTCGGCTATGGCCACTTCGCCAAGCCCGGCAAGCTGATCCTCTTGATGCATGACGAGATGTTCCAGGACAGTTTTGACGGCAAGACGAAGCTCACCGACCTGATCACAGAGCTGAAGCTGCGCCGCTACGCTTTTGGAACAATCCAGAGCTACGACTAAGCCGGACGATCCGTCTTAGCTCTCAACATTTTCGCGCAATGCAGCCAGCACCTTTGCGAACTCGGCCAGACGCTCGTCGGGCAGTCCGGTGCGAAGCCGCTTGTCGAAGACAAGTGCGGCTTGCCGCAGCGTCTCGAACAGAGCTTCTCCCGCTGCCGTCAATTCGACGAGATGAACCCGGCGATTGACGGGATCGCGGCGGCGCGTCAGCAGGCCCTGCGCCTCCATCGCGTTGAGGTGGTGGGTCAGCGTCGCGCCCTGGATGCCGATCATGCCGGCAAGCTCGCGCTGATTGGCAAGTTTGCTCGACTTGACCGACAGCAGCGTGAGCCAGACCGGCAAGGTTCCGCCCGCTTCAACCAAAGCGGCGTCGAAGGCTTGGGCGACAAGCTTGGCGGTGCGGCCAAGATTCATGCCGATTGGCGGGCGTTCAAAGGGCGTCATCGTCGGACACTAGTCGCTGTTTTCCAAGGATGGAACAGGTTCGCGTTTATACATTGACATCGAACAGTTAGATATCTAATTATAAGCGAGGTAGCGGGGCGAGAGGAGAGCGGCATGCAATATGTCTACATCGTCGTCATCGGTCTTCACGTCATGGCAGGCGTATTCTGGGCGGGCACAACCATCGCGGTCGGCCGTGACCCGGACATCCGCGCGGAACGGTTTTTCCGGCCGCAAATGGGCGCTGCCGGCCTGGTTTTCCTGACCGGCATACTGCTCTGGTATTTCTTCCATGAGGGCGCTTTCGGCTCGATGGAGAAGGTGCTGGCGCTGGGCATCGTGACGGCCCTGATCGCCGCCGGCGTGCAGGGCGCGCTGGTGGGCTCTGCCAGCAGGCAGCTTGCCGGCGCTGATGCGGCTACGGAAAGCCGGTTGCGCGCGAAGATGACAAGAGGCGAGCGCATCGCCGGAGGGCTGCTGGTGCTGACCGTGCTGTGCATGGCCACCGCCAGAATGTTTTGAGCGCCGCCACGCTGCAACCTCATAGGATCGTACGTTGTCTGGCAACGAGCCAATGACGTGCGGGCGCGCGGATCGAGCCGGTGTACACGGGCTCTCGTATGCCGGCTCGGCCGCGTGCCACCAACTTTTGCGATGACGAATTTCAGATCCGTAAGCCGAACCTGATCCCGTCATAGATAGCGGCATGGATGTTGCGCGAGGCGACCGCGTCACCGATGCGCAACAGCACGAAGCCGCCTTGCGGGTTGCGTGCCGGGAAAATGTCGCCGCCGCTGACCAGGCGTTCGTAATCGACGGCGCCACGATTGCGCGACAGCGGTTTCAGGCTGAGATAGAGATCGTCGAGCGGCGCCGTGCCGTGCTCGACCACCACCTGGTCCACCCTGCGCTCCCCGCGCCAGCCATCGGCAAAGTCCGAGCCGAGTTCGGCAACCAGTTGATTGCCCTCGCGCCGCACCGAGCGCAGGCGCGTGTTGATGGTGATGGTGACGCCCTTTTCCTGGAAGGCGCGCATATACGGCACGTGGTTCATGCCGCCCATTTCGGGAGCAAAGAAACGCTCCGGCGAAACCAGTTCCAGTCTTGCACCGCTGTTGGCGATCAACTCGGCCGCGCCCATGCCCTGATGGCCGCCATTGTCGTCATAGAGGAGCACGTTCTCGGCCGGCTTGACGCTGCCCGCCATGATGTCCCAGCTCGACGTGACGAGATTGTCGCCCGCCGCCAGCGGCGGGTTCTGCGGCAGGCCGCCTGTTGCGACCACCACCACGTCTGGCGCGAGCGCCAGAACATCATCCTGCTCGGCCCAAGTGTCGTAGCGGATCTCGACGCCGAGCCGGTCAAGTTCGGCCAACCGCCAGTCGATAATACCGATCAGTTCCTTGCGGCGCGGGTTCTGCGTCGCCAGACGCACCTGGCCGCCGGCTTGTGACGAGGCCTCCAGGACCGTGACTTGATGGCCGCGCTCGGCCGCGACCCGCGCCGCCTCCAGTCCTCCGGCACCGGCGCCGACGACGACGACTTTCCGCTTGGGACCTTCGGTCTTGACGATGATGTGCGGAATCTCGGCCTCGCGACCCGTCGCCGCATTGTGCACGCACAGCGCCTCGCCGCCTTCATAGATGCGGTCGAGACAATAAGTGGCGCCGACACAGGGGCGGATTTCGTGCTCGCGGCCTTCCATCACCTTCTTGATGATGTGCGGGTCGGCGATGTGCGCACGGGTCATGCCGACCATGTCGAGCTTGCCGGTGGCGATCGCGTGGCGCGCGGTGGCGACATCGGAAATGCGCGCAGCGTGGAAGGTCGGGAACTTTGTCGCCGCCCTCACCTCGCCAGCGAAATCGAGATGCGGGGACGAGCGCATGCCGGTCACCGGAATGACCTTGGTCAATGCCGCGTCGGTCTGGATCGAACCGCGGATGATGTTGAGGAAATCGACCTTGCCCGAGCCGGCCAGCCGCCTGGCGATCTCGACGCCCTCCTCCTTCGACAGGCCTTTCTCGAAATCCTCGTCGGCGACCATGCGGATGCCGACGACGAATTTTTCGCCGACCGCCGCGCGCACCGCATCGAGCACCATGTTGGTAAAGCGCAGGCGATTGTCGAGCGAGCCGCCATATTCATCGTCGCGATGATTGGTGGCCGGCGACCAGAAGCCATCCATCAGATGGCCGTAGGACTCGAACTCGATGCCGTCGAGGCCGGCAGCCTGGCAGCGTTGGGCGGCCGACGCATAGTCGGCAACGATGCGTTCGATATCCCAATCCTCGATGGTCTTAGGGAAAGCGCGGTGCGCCGGCTCGCGCACCGGCGAGGCCGAAAGCACCGGCAGCCAGTCGGCCTTGTTCCAGCCGGTGCGGCGGCCAAGATGGGTGATCTGGATCATCACCTTGCAGTCATGCTCGTGGCAGGCATCGGTGAGTTCTGCCAGCCACGGCACGATGCGGTCGTCATAGACATGCAGATTGCCGAACGCGGCCGGACTGTCGCGCGAGACGATGGCCGAACCGGCGGTCATGGTCAGCGCCATGCCGCCCTTGGCCTTTTCGGCATGGTAGAGCCGATAGCGTTGCTTTGGCATGCCGTCCTCGGAATAGGCCGGCTCGTGGCTGGTCGACATCACCCGGTTCTTCAGCGTCAGATGCTTGAGCTGATAGGGTTGGAGAAGCGGGTCGTTGCTGGTCATCGTCTTCCTGCCGTTTCAAATCGTGTCGGAGCAGCACGCTGCCCCATTTCCCGTTTAAGCATCGGATTCGTCCGAAAACCGCTGCGCATTTCCTGGTCCGGTGCTAATGAGCGGCAAATTCGAAGGAAACCCGCCCATGATCGACACCAAAACCCTCACCCAGCTCGGCGCCCACGTCGAGACGCCACAGAGCCCCGAACAGGCAGTCCTGGAGACCGTGCCGTTTTCGCGCGGCGACGGACCGCCGGCAATCGTGCGCTTCACCTGCCCGGAATTCACCTCGCTGTGCCCGGTCACCGGGCAGCCGGATTTCGCTCATATCGTCATCGACTACGCACCCGATGCGGCTCTGGTGGAATCGAAGTCGCTCAAGCTGTTCATGACCTCGTTTCGCAACCACGGCGCCTTCCATGAAGACTGCACCGTCATGATCGGCCGCCGCATCGTGGCAGCGACCAAGCCGCTGTGGCTGCGCATCGGCGGCTATTGGTATCCACGCGGCGGCATCCCGATCGACGTGTTCTGGCAGACCGGCGCTCCACCTGAAGGCGCCTGGCTGCCGGAGACCGGCGTCGCGCCCTATCGCGGGCGCGGCTAGCTCGGCCCTCATTCGCATTGGTACTGGCTGAGCGCCCATTCGCCGGTCACCGACAGCAGGTCCGATATCTTCCATTCGCCGCCGGCCTTCTTGAGCTTCCATTCAAGGCGGTGCGGATTGCCGGCGACGACGAAGGCGACGATGACCTTGGCCTGGTCGCCATTGATCGATTCGAGCGTCTTCAGGCTCTTGTCGATCTCGCCCTTGTCGTAGTCGGCATTGTCGAGCGCCATGTTGGGATCGAGGCACTCGCCCTGCCCGGACTTGCGCAGCGCGTCGCTCTTGTCGAGCACGGTTTTCGCCGGATCGGTGAAATGGCTGCGCTGCGCCGGATCGACCTCCAGGCCAACCTGATCGTAGAAAGGCCGCACCACCGCTGTCGGCGAACCCGGTTCGCTGGGCGGCCAGCCAACTGGTGGCGTCGCCGGCTCGACGGTCCCGCCCGGTGCATTGGCAGGCGGCGTGCCGCTGTCGTCGGGCGCGGTCCCTGCCGGGGCGTTGGCCGGCGGCGCGCCGAAAAGCCCTTGCGCAGCGGCGCCGTTCAAACCCGCCGCCAACAGGCACATGGCCGACAGTGCCAGGATCGCACGACGCGGCATCGCATCACTCCGGATCTTGGCCCGCCATGCATTCGAGCTGGCTCAGCGTCCAGTCGCTGGTCTTCGAAGCAATGTCCGACACCTTCCACTTGCCATCGACCTTTTTCAGCGACCAGTGCATTTCGCGTTTTGAATCGTCTCCTTCCGAAAAAAGGCTAAAGCTCGCCACCACCTGCGCCGTGTTGCCATCCACCGTCTCGGACAGTTTCAAGGTCTTGGAGACGGTCTTCTGGTCGAAATCCTGCGCATCCAGACCAGGATCGAAATCGATACAGGCGACCTGGTCCGGATTCTTCCTGGTCGCCTGATCGTTGAGATCGAGCAGTTTCGTCACCGGCTCGGTGAAGCGATCCCGGTATTGTGCGTCGGCCTCGAACCTCACTTCCGGAACATAGAAGAACTTCACGGCCTCGGACGCCGGACCGGCCGAAGCGGCGGCGGGCAAGGCTATCGAAAGGGCGGCAAGGAGCACTGTCCGTCTCATGCAGAATCTCCGGCTTTTGATGGCTTGAGGCAATCAATACCACACATCCTGCATATCGGCTTTTTTGCGACCCATGAAGTCCCCTGCGCCGTCTCCTTTCAGGCGCCCAGCCAGACGTTCTGAAGATCCATTTCAAAGGTCTGATGGACGCCGTAGTTCTTCACCTTCTTGTTCGTGTGGCTGTAGAGCTTCTGCCAGAACGGCTGGATGATGACACCGGAGTCCTGCAGGATCTGCTCGACATCCTTCATCACTTCCTTGCGCTTGGTGACGTCGATCAGCGAGAGCGCCTGCTTGAGCTTGGCGTCGAAATCGGGATTGGAATAGGCCGATTCATTCCACGCCTCGCCCGTTCGATAGCCAAGCGCCAATACCTGAACACCAAGCGGGCGCATGTACCAGATGGTCATCGAATAGGGATATTTCGTCCAGTCGTTCCAGAAGGTGGAACCAGGCAACACCGTACGCTTCACCTTGATGCCGGCGTCGCGCAACTGGCCGGCGATCGCATCGCCGGTGTTCTTCTGCCAATCGTCCTCGATGGTGATCAGCTCGTGCTCGAAATCGGCCTGACCGGCGTCCGCCATCAGTTTCTTGGCGCCGGCGGCGTCACGTGTCTTCTTGGGCAGCGGATAATATTCCGGATGGATCGGGCTGACATGGTGGTTTTCGCCAACCGTGCCGCGCCCGGCATAGCCGAGCTGCAACACGGCATTGTTGTCGACGGCCATCTGCAGCGCATTGCGCACCCGCTGGTCGTCATAGGGTTTGTGGGTGATATTGGTGCGGGCAACGAGTGTCGTCGCCGTCGCGACCTCGGACTTCACAAGCCCCATCTTGTCGAGGATGTCAATGAAGTCGGCGGGCGACTCGAAATTGAGGTCGATCTCGCCGGAGTCGAACGCGTTCACCGTAGCGTTGAAGTCGGTGCCGTAGTCGATGAACTCGACACTGTCGAGCGGGGCTTCGCCGCCCCACCATTTGCCGTTCTCGCGACGCTTCACCACCGCCTTCTGGCCGACATCGTAAGAAACCAGCTCGAACGCTCCCGTGCCGATCGGCTTCCTGATCGGATCGGCGCCATCGGCGTCGAAGTTGCGGTGCACGACGAGTGCTGGATAGTCGGTGAAGTTCGGGATCAGCGAAATGTCGGGTTCGCTGAGCTTCAGCTTGACCGTGTTGTCGTCGACCTTGGTGACCGCGCCATCCCTGGCCTTGCCGGTCTTGGTGTCGATCAGTGCGCCGACGCGTGCGGCCATGGAATTGCCGGCGACGCCCTTCTCGCACCAGCGCGTCACGTTGTGCACCACGTCATCGGCGTTGAAGGCATCGCCATTGTTCCAGGTGACGCCCTTGCGCACGTGCAGGACGTATTCGGTGGCATCGTCGTTGATTTCCCAGCTTTTGAGCAGCACGGGTTCGAAGGTGAACTGTCTGGTGTAGCGCACCAGCGGCTCCAGCCAGCTGCGCGAAATGTTGGCCAGTTCCACCCAGTCATACGTGCGCGGGTCCTTCTGCGCCTTGACCGGCATCGAGACATGCAGCGTTCCGCCCTTTTTTTTCGGCTCCTCGGCCACGGCCTGTTGCGGTACGGAGAGGCCGATCATGGCGTAGGCCAGCGCCGTCGATGCGCCGAATGCGCTTGCCAGCGCCAGGAACTCGCGTCGGTCCATGCGCCCCGCGCGTGTCTCCTGCGCCATCGCCTCGATAGCGCTCGGGACGCGATCGCCATTGCTTCTGAAAAGTGTCATTTCTTCCTCCCTTATGGTTCCCGTCGGGTCTTCGTCCCTTGCCTCAACTCACTGTGTCCGGCAGCTTCTCCTCGCGCCGCGCGATCAAATCCCTGAGACCCTCGGCCACGCCTTCGTCGAGCTTCGGCTCCTCATAGTCCGCGAGCATGTTGCGCGCTTTCTCGCGACCGCGCGTGTCGTGGTCCTTCGCCCCTTCAGCCTTCCACTGTTCGAACGAGTTGAAATCCATGATGCTGGGCATGAAGAAAGCCGACTCGAAATGTTCGAGCGTGTGCTGGGTGCCGAGGAAATGGCCCTGCGGCCCCACTTCGCGGATCGCCGCCATGGCTTCCTTGAAATCGTCGAACGGCAGGCCTCCGGCATATTTGTACCAGCCGACAAGCTGCTCGCAGTCCGTCGCGAATTTCGAATAGCCGCAGGTCAGGCCGGCTTCCAGCCATCCGGCGGAATGCCAGATGTAGTTGGCGCCGGCCAGAATGGCGGCATGCATCAGCATGTTCGCCTCATAGCCGGCCTGGGCGTCGTTCAGTTTCGATCCGACATGGAAGCCGGACGTGCGCCACGGCAGCCGGTATTTCCGCGCCAGCGCGCCCATCAGATACATCATCTGGGCGGCCTCCGGCGTGCCGCCCATGGGAGCGCCGGTCTTCATGTCGACCGTGACCATGAACTGCCCGTAGATCTGCGGCGAACCTGGACGCAGGAGTTGCGTGAACGCGACGCCGGCAAGTGCTTCCGCATTGACCTGCGCGACCGCGCCCACGGCGGAGGCCGAAGTCGAGGCGCCGCACAGCGCGAAAGGCGCCAGGATCAGCGGCTGATTGTGACGCGCATAGACCTTCATCGCGTCCAGCATGGTGGCGTCCCAGACCAGCGGCGAGTTGCAATTGGTGATCGCCACCAGGACCGGATTGTCGCGGACGAAATCCTCGCCGAAGACGATGCCTGCCATCGCCATCGTGTCTTCGGCCCGATCCCTGGAGGTCACGATGCCCATGAACGGCTTGTCGGAGTGCTTGAGCGCCGAATGGATGATGTGGAGATGGCGTTTGGGCACCGCAATTTCCATCGGCTCGCAGATGATCGAACTCGAGGAGTGCAGCGCCGGCGCCATGTAGGCGAGCTTGTGGAAGTTGTTGAGATCTGCAAGCGTGCCGTAACGCCTGTTATTGTCGAGGTCGCGCACATAAGGCGCGCCATACATCGGCACGAATATCGAGTTGTTCCCGCCCACGCGCACGGTGCGTTCAGGGTTGCGCGCGTTGAGCGTGAACTCGGACGGAACCTTCGACACAAGCTCCATCAGGAGAGCGCGATCGATGCGGACACGTGTCTCGGAGACGTCGGCACCCGCCGCTTTCCAAAGGGCGATCGCCTCGTCGTCACGGAACTCGCATCCCACCTCTTCGAGGATCGAGAGCGACTCCTCGTGGATCAGTTCGACCGCCTCGTCCGGGACCATCTGATAGACCGGGATCTTGCGGACCAGGGTCGGGAACGACGTGACCGGAGCGCCTCGCAGCGCCTTTCGCCCCAAGCGGCCGCCGCTGCGGCGGTTGGTGTTTCCAGTCAACTCAGCGGCCGGTGCGTTCATGACAACTCCGTCTGTCCATCTGTGTCAATTTAGTAAGGCCAAACGTGTCTGTGACGTTGGAAAATCCTGATCTCTTGTATAAGCTCAGCTTATGCGAAGCTTGCGCCACCTCCTGCCCTCCGCCGGCAGCCTGATCGTCTTCGAGGCGGCCGGCCGGCTGTCGAGCTTCACCGCCGCCGGGCGGGAGCTTGGCATGACGCAGGCGGCCGTCTCCTATGCCGTGCGCGGGCTGGAAGAGCAGCTCGGCGCCAAGCTGTTCCAGCGCCGCCACCGGCAGGTCAGCCTGACGGAAGCCGGCGAACGCTTCCACGCCGACGTCTCCCTGGGGCTCTCACACATCCGCAAGTCGGCCGAGGACCTGCGCCTGCAAGCGACCGGCGGCCATGTGACCCTCGCCGCCTCGACCGCCTTCGGCTCCTTCTGGATGATGCCGCGCCTGCAGCAGTTCCGCGACGAACTGCCGGGCATCGACCTGCGCATCCAGACCGCCGACCGCGACCTCGACATCATCGCCGAAGGCATCCCGCTAGCCGTGCGCGGGGGCGAGCCCCGGGAATGGCCGGACTATCATTCGCAGCCGCTTGCCGACGAGGAGATCTTCCCCGTCGCCGGCGCCAGCTATCTGGCCAAATTCGGCATGCCAAGGACGGTCGCGGAACTGGCCATGCACCGTCTCATCCATCTCGAGGAGCCGTACCGCGAAGCGGCCAGCTGGGACGAGTGGTTCCAGTCGGCCGGCCACGCTCTCAACGATACCGCGCGAGGCCTGCGCATCAACGACTATGGCCTGGTGATCCAAGGCGTCATGGAAGGACAAGGCATCGCGCTTGGCTGGCGGCACCTTGCCGAGCGGCTGCTGGCGACGGGGCTGCTGGTGCCGGTGACGGATCATGTGCTCAGGACCGGCAAGGCTTTCTACGTCGTCTGGCCGAAAAATCGCGAGCTCAGCGACAACGCCCGCAAGGTCAGGGATTGGCTGGCGGCGCAGGCTTGAGTGTCGCAGAACCGTAGCGATCCTTCACACCGCTCTGGCCTGCCGGACATCTCCCCCACAAGGGAGATTGGCAGTTTCGGCCATGCAGCTCTTCGGAACGCTGAAGATTGGCGAAAGCCGTGGTGACATCCGATCTCACCTCCTTGCGGGGGAGTTGGCCGGCAGGCCAGAGGGGGGTGCTGTCCCGCCAGCGTCTCCATGGAAGCCTTCCGCATCGGGCTCGAATCCGCCTATAATGCCGCTATGCCCATTCGCCAGCTTTCCGAAACGATGATCAACCAGATCGCCGCCGGCGAAGTCATCGAGCGTCCGGCGAGCGTGGTCAAGGAATTGGTGGAGAATGCGCTGGATGCCGGTGCATCGCGCGTCGTGGTCGTCACGTCAGGCGGCGGGCTTAACCTGATCCGCGTCACCGATGATGGCTCCGGCATCCCCGAACAGGAGCTTTCATTGGCGATCGCACGCCATTGCACCTCCAAGCTCAGCGAGGACATTCACGACATCCGCTCGCTTGGCTTTCGCGGCGAAGCGCTGCCGTCGATCGGCTCGGTGTCGCGGCTGTCGATCCGCTCGCGCACGGCCTTGGGCGACAGTGCAGCCGAGATCGGCATCGAGGGTGGCCGCATCCTGCCCGTCAGGCCGGCGGCCGCCAACCGCGGCACCACCGTCGAGGTGCGCGACCTGTTCTTCGCCACGCCGGCACGGCTCAAATTCATGAAGGGCGAGCGCGCCGAAAGTTCGGCCATTAGCGATGTGGTCAAGCGTATCGCCATCGCCTTTCCGGCCGTTCGGTTCACGCTGGCCGGTTCCGACCGCTCGACCCTTGAGTTGCCGGCGACCGACGACAGTCCGGAAGGCAGCCTGCGCCGTGTCGCCCAGGTGATGGGCGCCGACTTTCCCGACAATTCCATTGCCATCGACGCCATGCGCGAAGGCGTGCAGCTGACCGGCCATGTGTCGATCCCGTCCTTCACCCGCGCCAATGCGCTGCAGCAATATGCCTATGTCAACGGCCGGCCGGTACGCGACAAGCTGATCGCCGGCGCCATCCGCGGCGCCTTCGCTGACGTCCTGCCTCGCGACCGCCACGCGGTGACGGTGCTGTTCCTGACGCTCGATCCGGCCATCGTCGACGTCAATGTCCACCCGGCCAAGGCCGATGTGCGCTTCCGCGATCCGGGCTTGGTGCGTGGGCTGATCGTCGGCGCCATTCGCCAGGCACTGGCCGATGCCGGCATCCGTTCAGCCACCACGGGAGCCGCCGGCATGATGGCGGCTTTCCGGCCGGGTGCTGCATCCTACGGTCACGGCGGCCCGGCCAATGGCCACCGCAGCTATGACGCAGCGTACCACGCGTCCGGCTCCGCCGGTTTCGACCCCTCGCGATCGCCGCAGCGACCGCTCGACATGCAATTCGAAGGTGCGGGTTTTGAACGTGCCGCGCCAAGGACCGGCGGCCTCGGTGAACCCGACCAGGCGGCGTTCGATACCGGCCCGCTTGCCAGCGCCGATGCGCGCGCCGGGCAGAGCGAAGCGGCCGAGACGCTGCTTGGCACGGTCCTGGGTGCGGCACGCGCGCAGGTGCACGAGAACTATATCGTGGCGCAGACCAGGGATTCACTCGTCATCGTCGACCAGCACGCCGCGCATGAGCGGCTGGTCTACGAGGCCCTGAAGAATGCGTTGCATTCGCGCGCGGTGCCGTCGCAGATGCTGTTGCTGCCTGAAATCGTCGACCTGCCGGAAGAGGACGCCGAGCGGCTCGCCATGCATTCCGAAACGCTCGCCCGCTTCGGCCTCGGCATCGAGCGGTTCGGCCCGGGCGCCGTCGCCGTGCGCGAGACGCCTTCGATTCTGGGCGAGACCAATGTCCAGCAATTGGTGCGCGACCTCGCCGACGAGATCGCCGACAATGACACGGTCGAGACGCTGAGGGAAAGGCTGGACAAGATCGCCGCCACCATGGCCTGCCACGGCTCGGTCCGCTCCGGTCGCCTGCTCAAAGCCGAGGAGATGAACGCGTTGCTGCGCCAGATGGAGGCGACGCCGGGATCCGGCACCTGCAACCATGGCCGCCCGACCTATATCGAGCTCAAGCTGGCGGATATCGAGCGGCTGTTCGGACGGCGGTGAAGGCCAGCGGGGCGCAGACCCCCACCCCGCTGCTTCGCAGCGACCCTCCCCACAAGGGGGAGGGTGAAGGCTCTGCTCCACCTCCCCCTTGTGGGGAGGTCGGACCGAAGGTCCGGGCGGGGGTCCGAAAAGAGCCGCTGCAAAGCGGCTCATTTCGAGTCAGGAAATGACCACAACTCCCCGTTTTATCTCTTCAAATTGACCACAATCACACCACCAAGCGCCAGCGCGCCGCCGAGGATGCCGAGCAAGGTCGGCACTTCGCCCAGCCAGAAGAAGCCGATCAGGGCGGACATCGGCGAGACCAGGTAGAGGAAGTTCGAAGCACGCGCCGCCGGCAGCCGCGACAGAGCGGTCGCCCAGGCCGCATAGGCGATCAGGCTCGGCACGATGCCGAGATAAATGACGGCACCGAGACCGGCGGTGTCGGCGACGGCCGCCTGCTGGAAAGCGGCAGGCAGGAAGGGTGCCAGGCAGAGCGCACCGAGCACCATGTTGGACGCAGCGATGGTCAGCGGGTGATGACGGGCAAAGAGCGGCTTCTGGACGATGGTGTTGACGGCCGAGCACAGCGCGGAACCCAGCACCAGCAGCGCGCCGGCGTTGAAATGCAGGCCATGGCCGTCGGCCAAGGCGATGATGCCGATGCCGGCGAAGGAAATAGCCGTGCCGGCCCAGGCCATGCCGGAAAAGCGCTCGCCCAGAAGCGCCATCGCCATGATGGCGGTGAAGATCGGGCTGACGTTGATGATGAAGCCCGCGGCTCCCGCCGAGACCGTCAGCTCGCCGAAATTGAGCATGGCGGTGTAGAGCGCGACGAAGATGGCGCCACCAAACGCGAAGCGCCACAACTCGCCGACCCTGGGCAGCGCCGGGCGCTTGACGGCAAGGAAGATCGCCGCCGGCACCGCGGCGATGGCAAAGCGCAGGGCGCCAAGTTCCAGCGGCTGGAAGGCGGCAAGGCCGGCGCGGATCGCCGGAAAGGCGGACGCCCAGCCGACCACCGTCAGCGCCACGGCGATGGCGGCCGTGGTGTCCATCCGCTGTGTCTTATTCAACGTGCTCGTCGTCGCGCTCATCTCGTTGTCCTCGTGTTCTTCCGCCCCGAAACGCAGAAAACGCCTTTTCATGCCGATTGACAAACGACCAAATCGAGGATCACCTGTGACTATGGATCACAGCTCAGAGACGATGGTGCCGCTCGAAACGCTGCGCGCCTTCGATGCGGCCGCGCGAACCGGCAGTTTTTCGGCGGCCGCCGAGAAGCTCAACATCACCCATGGCGCCATCAGCCGGCAGATCGCCAAGCTTGAGGATTGGCTCGGACTGAAAGTGTTCGATCGCGGCGCGCGCGGCGTGACGCTGACAATCGAAGGCAACAGGCTGCATCTGCGCACCTCGGAGGCTTTCGCGCTGATATCGAGCCATTCCGACCGCTGGGTCGAGCCGCGCGGCACCGCCGTGGTGCGGCTGACCTCGATCCCCTCGGTCAGCGGGCTGTGGCTGATGCCGCGCATCGCGGCGCTGGAGAACAGTCCCACCAAGCTGCGCATCGTGCTCGACGTCGATATCCGCCAGGCCGACCTTGCCGACGAAGGCATCGACCTGTCGATCCGCTGTGGCCGCGGCGGCATTCCGGGCCGCGTCTCGGTGCAGCTTTTCGAGGAGCATGTCTTCCCCGTCGCCTCACTGGGGCTGGCGCGCGAGATCGGTCGCGGCGACCCGGCCCGGCTGCTCAAATTTCCGCTGATCAACGATTCCGACGCCTCCGGCTGGCGCGCCTGGTTCGCGGCGCAAGGCATGGACTACCGCCCACGCCCGCAAGACCGGCGGTTCGAGGATTATAATCTGGTGCTGGATGCCGCGGCCTACGGGCTCGGCATCGCGCTGGCGCGCCCGCCGCTGACCGGGCATCAGTTGAAATCAGGCCGCATCACCGCGGTCGATGAGCGCACCGCGCTCAATCCGGTGTCCTATTGGCTCGACCGGCCAATGGGACGGCCGCGCACGGCCGCGGCGGACCTTGCCCGCCGCATCGCGCAGCAGGCCGGATTGGCGCCGGACAAGATCGAAGCGTTCATCGAAGCCGATCGATAGACCCGTGGGGTCAGCCGATTCGACGTTCAACGAAGCAGCAGCAGGACGAAGCCGAAGATCACGGTTGCCAACAAACCGGTCATTATCGAAACAAAGCCGATCCTCACCAGCAGGCCCTCGGGGTTCGGTGCCGCACCGTGGGATTGACCGGCCGGCCTTCGCCGTCCCGCCGGCGTATCCAAGGCGACGGCGTTGCGCGGGACCGGAGCCTGCGGCGGTATAAGCGACAGCAAGGATAATCCCGCAGCTCTGGCTGGAGCGTTGTCATTGGCAGTTGCCGAAGGCGGCACGACGTCGCGCTGCGTTTGGCCGTCGGGCGCCGGTTTTCTCGCCACCGCCGTGGCCAGTACCGCCTCGTCCCTTGTCTCAAGCTGCGCCAGATAGGCCTCGACGATTCCGGACGAAGCAATCTGCTGCGATCTGACGGCCATCGGCGCGGCCGGCATGGCCAACAGGGCCGGCGCGGTCCGCTCTGCGAACAGTGAGGGCGCCGGGGGCTGGACCAGTTCCCTGATCAGCGCCGTCCTGACCGGATCGGCCTTCGCCAGCGGCACGGGTTGCGGTGTCATCGCCTCCTTGAGCAAGGAGGCCAGGCGGGCGGAAGAAATATCCATCATGCCCCCGATCGAGCGCTTTTCAGCCTGTCGTAACGCATCAGCATTGTCTGAGGCTTGTCGTATGCTTGACCCGGCCGCAGATTTGTGGCGATGAACTCTGCATGACACTCGGCACCACCGCATGATGAACCGTTTCGAAGGCCCGGGCGGCAAGGAAGCCCGCATCCGCTACCTCGATGGCGATTTCCAGGTCACCAGCCCGGGCTCGTTCGTGCGCTGCGCCGTGACCGGGGAAAGCATCCCATTGGACGAGCTGAAATACTGGAGCGTCGCCAGGCAGGAGCCCTACCTCAATGCGACCGCTTCGCTGCGCCGCGAAATCGAGGTGCATCCGGAATTACGCAAACGGGGTTAGCCCTTCAGCTTGCGCTGCCGCCAGGCATCGAGCGTTTCCTCGATGATGCGTTCGGGAACGTGGTCCAGCTCGAAAACCGTGTCGATCTCCAGCACCTGGAGACGGTCGAGAAAGTCCTGCGGGGCACCGTGGCGCAACCGGGCGGCGTCCTTGGCCGTGGTGATGAGGCCGAGGCCTTTGGCGCGCGCCGTGGTGGCCAGTTCGGCCAGTTCATCCTCGGCGTAGAAATGATGGTCCGGAAAGGGCCTGGAGAGAACCACCTCGCCGCCGGCCTCGCGCACCGTATCGAAGAACTTGTCGGGATGGCCAATGCCGGCGAAGGCCAGGAACCGCTTGCCGGTAAGCCCCGTCTTGCCGCTCGGCTCGGTGTGGGCCTCGAAGATCGGCCGGCCGGCGCGCGCGGCCTGGCGCACCACGGCGTCCGCGGCAGTGCCCTCGCCCATCTTCAACAGCCCGCTGGTGAAGACCAGTTGGTCGACGATTTTGGCCCGGAGCGGACCGCCCGGGATGACGCGGCCATTGCCGATCCCGTAGCGGGCATCCACCACGACCAGCGCATAGTCGATGTGGATTCGCGCGCTCTGAAATCCATCATCCATGATCAGGAAATCGCAGCCGTGTTTTTCAAGCAACAGCCGGGCGCCGGCGGCGCGGTTCGGCGTCACCGCCACCGGAGCGTGGTCGGCCAGCAGCAGCGGCTCGTCGCCGACATGCCTGGCGCTGTCGTGATGGGCATCGACAACATGCGGTTCGGCGAAAGAGCCGCCATGGCCCCGCGACAGGAAGCCTGGCTTCAGATGCATGCGTTTGGCCTGTTCGGCGAGCGCGATGGCCACCGGGGTCTTGCCGGTGCCGCCGACGGTGAAATTGCCGATGCACAGAACCGGTGCCTCGATCTTCTCGCGCCGGGCCCGCCGCATGCCGCGGCCGGCGACAAGCGCATAGACGGCCGACAGCGGCGACAGCGCCAGGACTTTCCAGTCCGGCTCTTCCCACCAGAATGGTGGTGCTTCGGAGGCCACGCTAGCGCCCGTTGGCGCCCTTCAGGCGCGACTTGACGACCAGCGGCTGGATATAGGGTTCAAGCGATTTCAGCGTGCGCGCCAGCGCGCCGCGCATCTCATCGACGGTCGCGACCCCTGCCGCCATCATCTCGTGGCGCGCCACTTCGTTGGTCAGGAGGAAGTTGACGGCGCCGGCCAGCATGTCGCGATCGCGCACCAGCTTGGCGCCGCCGCTGTCGATCAGGCGCTGATAGGCCTCGCGAAAATTCTGCACATTGCGCCCTGCAAGTACCGCCGTGTCGAGCATGGCCGGTTCGAGCGGATTCTGGCCGCCTTCAGAGGTCAGCGAGCGGCCGACGAAAGCGATCTCGGTCAGCCTGAGATAAAGCCCCATTTCGCCGATCGTGTCGCCGAGCAGGATATCGGTGTCGGGGGCGATACGGTCGCCCTTGCTGCGCCGCGCGACCTTCAGGCCCATACCGGAAATCTGCGCGGCAAGGGCCCCGGCGCGATCGGGATGGCGCGGAACGACGATCGTCAGCAGGCCGTGGTGACGCTTGTGCAGCATCGCGTGGACTTCCGCCGCGACCACCTCCTCGCCATCGTGGGTCGAGATCGCCGCCCAGGTCGGCCGGTCGCCGATCTGCCGCTGCAACGTGGCCAGCGCCCGTTCGTCGACCGGCGGCGGCCTGGTATCGACCTTGAGGTTACCCGACACGGTGACCGGCCTGGCACCGAGGGCGCGAAAACGCTCGCCGTCGACATCGGACTGGGCAACGACATGGGCGAGGTTCTCAAACAGCGCCTCGGCGATGTTGGCCCGCTTCTTCCACGACCTGAAAGAGCGGTCGGAAAGCCTGCCATTGACCAGCACCTGCGGCACGTGGCGCGCGCCAAGCTCGAGGATGGTCATCGGCCAGATCTCGGATTCGGCGATGATTGCCAGGTCCGGCTGCCAGTGATCGAGGAACCGGCTGACCGCCGGCTTCAGATCGAGCGGCACATATTGGTGGATGATGCGGTCGCCGAGCCGCTCGTCGGCAACCTGGGCCGATGTCACGGTGCCGGTCGTCAGCACGATGTTGACGCCATAGTCGAGAATGCTTTCGACCAGCGGCACGACGGCTATGGTCTCGCCGACGCTCGCGGCATGGATCCAGATGACAGGCCCTTCGGGGCGCGGCCGGCCGGCGACGCCATAGCGCTCCCGGCGACGGTTGCGGTCTTCCTTGCCGCGCGAGGTGCGCCAGGCGACATAGGGCCCGACCAGCGGATAGGCCGCGGCTCCCGCGAAACGATATGCCGACAGCATGGCGCGCGCCCAGCGACCGCTCATCGCCGACGGTCCACGAGACGGTAGGCCTCGGCCGTCGCGGCATTGAGGGCGGTGGTGACTTCCTGGCGTTTGCGCTCCATTTCGGCATCGTCCGCGTCAGCCGCCACAAAGATAGGCGTGCCGATGGTGACGGCGGAACGGCCGAACGGCAAGTTGATGGTGGTCTTGTCCCAGCTTTTTTTCAGCACCTTGCGGCGGCTGGTGGCGATGGCGACAGGCAGGAGCGGCCTGCCCGAGAGGCGCGCCAGGAGAACGATACCAAGGCCAGCGTCGCGCGGCGTGCCGTGCGGAATGTCCGCGATCATGGCGACGTTCTTGCCTGATGTGAGCGATTTTTTGAGCGCGATCAGCGCCTTGGCCCCGCCCTTGTCGAGATGCCTGGCATTCTCGCGCCCGCCCGAACCGCGCACGGCCTCGATGCCGAATTTCTCCAGCATCAGCGCATTGAGTTCGGCATCGGCGCTGCGCGACACCATGGCGACCAGCGGCTTGCGCTTGGGGTAATAGGCCGGCGTCAAGAGATGCTGGCCATGCCAAAGCGCGATGATACCGGGTTCGAACTCGGCGTAGGCGCCGGCCGAAAAGCGTGCCGATCCGTCAACCAGGGGGCTGGTCAGGCGAACCAGCCGCACGAATTGCGCGAGCAGGCTGGCTATGGCGTTCTTGACGAATCGCGACTGCGCGAGCGGTTCGCGTATCTTGCGCCAGAAGGTCTTGGTCGTGCGGCTGCGGCCCCTGCCCGAGGGCGCGGCCTCGCTGGCTGGCTCTTTCGCCAGATCATTCTCCATCGAAATCAACCGGCGGCCTTGCTGTCGGGATCCAGCAGACGGTGTAGATGAACGACGAAATAACGCATATGGGCATTGTCCACGCTGGCTTGCGCCTTGGCTTTCCACGCGGTGTGCGCGGATTGATAGTCCGGATAGATGCCGACAATGTCGAGCCCGTCGAGATCGCGGAACTCGGTGCCGCCAAGCTTCTTCAGTTCGCCGCCGAACACCAGATGCAAAAGCTGTTTCTTTCCGTCTTCCGCGGTCATGTCGGTCCTTCACATATCGTGAGTTTGTGACAGGTCTAGACCAAAGCCGCCGACTTTGGAACCTTCGAAAATGCTTTCACAGCCCGGCGATGACATCGACGAGCGCCGCCAGCAATTCACCGCTGCCGGCGGCGAGCGCGCCGTGACGGGTGACCTCGCCGGCATAGAGCGGCGCGCGGCCATGCGGATCGAGCAGCTGGCCGCCCGCCTCGCGCAAGATAAGATCGGCGGCGGCGATGTCCCAGTCATGCGCATTCGGCTTGACGAAGGTGGCGTCGAGCGAGCCGTTGGCGATCATCGCCAGGCGGTAGGCGAGCGAGGGACTGTAAGGCGCCCGTGTCAGCCGCTTCTGCCAGTCGGCCGGCACCAGATCGATCAACTGCTTCAGCCCGGAAATTTCAGCCGTGTCCCCAGGCTGGCGCACCGCAATGCGCTTGCCGTTGCGGAACGCGCCCTGACCGGGCAGCGCCCAGTAGGTCTCGTCCAACGCCGGACATTCGAGCACGCCGGCGAGCGTGCGGCCTTGCTCGACGACGGCGACGCTGACGCACCAGGTGCGCTGGCCTTCCAGGAAGCCGCGCGTGCCGTCGATCGGGTCGACGACGAAGGTGCGGCGCGCCGAAAGCCGCACCGGATCGTCGACCGTCTCTTCCGACAACCAGCCATAGTCGGGCCGCGCCGCCAGCAGCGTTTCGCGCAGATAGGCGTCCGCCGCGTGATCGGCTTCGCTGACCGGCGAGGTGCCCCCCTTCATCCAGACTTGCGGACTTTGGCCGAAGTAGCGCATGGCGATGAGACCCGCCTCGCGGGCGGCATCGCGCAGCAGCGGCAGATCGTCGGTGGTACCGGCAGCGGTCAGGTCAAGCTCCGGCAAGGGTCATGCCTTCGATCAGGAGTGTTGGGGCGGCGGTGCCGAAATTGCGGTCGAGGTCATCAGCCGGCACCATGTTGAGGAACATCGTCTTCAGGTTCGAGGCAATGGTGACTTCGGCGACGGGGTAGGAAAGCTCGCCATTTTCGATCCAGAAGCCGGAGGCGCCACGGCTGTACTCGCCTGTCACCATGTCGACGCCCTGGCCGAACACTTCGGTGACATAGAAGCCGGTCTTGAGCGACTTGATCAGGTCCTCCGGCGAGCGTTCGCCCGGCTCGATGGCGAGATTGGTGGAGGACGGCGAAACGGAGGAGCCGCTGCGCGATCCGCGCCCGTTGGTGACGAGCCCAAGCTCACGCGCGGCGGACGTCGACAGGAACCAATGGTTGAGGACGCCCTTTTCGACCATCAACAGCTTCTCGCCCTCGATGCCTTCACCGTCGAACGGGCGCGAGGCCTGGCCGCGCAGCCTGAGCGGTTCGTCTGTGACCGTGATCGCGGCAGCCGCCACCCGCTTGCCCATCATGTCGCGCAGGAACGAGGTCTTGCGCGCGACGGAGGCGCCATTGATGGCGCCGGCGAGATGGCCGGCGATGCCGCGCGCGACACGCGGGTCGAACACAACGTCGACCGGGCCGGTCGCCGCCTTGCGCGCGCCGATGCGGCGCACGGCGCGTTCGCCGGCCTTGCGGCCGATATCTTCCGGCGCATCGAGATCGGCAAAATGCAGGCGCGAGGAGAATTCATAGTCGCGCTCCATGCCGGTGCCCTCGCCGGCAATGACACTGGCGGAACGCGAGAAACGCGAGCCGACATAGTGGCCAAGGAATCCATGCGAGGTGGCCAGCACCAAACCGCCAAGACCGGCACCGGCGCTGGCGCCGGACGAATTGGTAACGCCCTTGACGGCGAGGGCCGCCGCTTCCGCCGCCAATGCCGCCTCTTTCAACTGATCGGCGGAAACTTCGGTGGCGTCGAACAGGTCGAGATCGCGCGTATGTTTCGCAAGCAGCGACGGATCGGCAAGGCCCTGATAAGGATCCTGCGGCGACACTTTCGCCATGGCCACGGCGCGTTCGGCGAGTGCTGTCGGGTCGGATGCTGCTGTGGCCGAGACGCTCGCCACTCTCTGGCCGACGAAGACGCGCAGCGAAACATCCTCGGCCTCCGACGATTCGGTGGCTTCGACCTTGCCGAGCCGCACCGACACGCCGGTGGAACGGCCGCGCACGGCCACTGCGTCGGCGGCATCGGCGCCGGCCTTTTTGGCGGCCTCGACCAGCGCCGCGACGCGATCGGTCAGTTTTGCAGCGTCTGCTATATCGGCCATGCCTGTGATTCCTGCTGTTGCGGCCAGCGTCTGACCGCTGCCCACCCATCTATTGTTCCAGTCCGGCTTGTGCAATGGCATAGGCCTCTATCAAAATGCAGGTTCACGGCTTCCGTCGGGAACCGAGTGAAGCAAAAAACCCTCCCGCAGCTTGCACGGAGCATCTTCGATGACGCCTTTCCATCTCGCCTTTCCGGTCCGTGATCTCGATGAAACCCGCATTTTCTATGGCGAGGTGCTGGGCTGCGCGATCGGCCGCTCCTCGGCGACCTGGGTCGATTTCGATCTCTTCGGCCACCAGATGTCGGCGCATTTGCGGCCACAAGCCGCGCCGGCCGCAAGCGACGGCAAGGTCGATGGCATTTTGGTGCCGATCCCGCATTTCGGCGCAGTGCTGTTGATGGACGACTGGCAGCGCCTGGCGGCACGGCTGGAAGCGCGCGACGACATCGACTGGCTGGAACGGCCAATGGTCCGCTTCAAGGGCGAACCCGGCGAGCAGGCGACACTGTTCATCCGCGATCCCTCGGGCAACGCCTTGGAGTTCAAGGGCTTTCGCTCGCTGGAGCAGGTTTTCGCGCATTGAGGTGGAGCGAGCCCGGACTCAAGACTAGAGCAATTCCAGGAAAAGTGTGAAACGGTTTTCCGTCCGGAATTGCGTCAAGACAAAGAGATAGAGGGTTTCACCGTTTCCGTAAAACGGTGAAACCCTCTAGGCCACCGGCGTCCAGATCACATCCTCGATCTTTTGCGCACCTGTCGCCAGCATCGCCAGCCGGTCGAAGCCGAGCGCGATGCCGCTGGCCTGCGGCATGATGGCAAGGGCAGCGAGGAAATCCTCGTCCAGCGGGTAGCGCTCGCCATAGATGCGCTCTTTCTCATCCATCTCGAGGATGAACCGCCGGCGCTGCTCGGCCGCATCGGTCAGTTCGCCAAAGCCATTAGCAAGCTCGACCCCGCAGCAATAGAGCTCGAAGCGCTCGGCGACGCGCGGGTCGCGCGGGCTCGGCCGGGCAAGTGCGGCCTCGGCGACCGGATATTCGTACAGGATTTTGGCCCGGCCGATGCCGAGATTGGGCTCGATCTTTTCCACCATCACGCGGCTGAACAGGTCGGTCCAGCTATCGTCGGGCGCCGTGCGCAGGCCGGCCTTGATCAAGAGAGCGTAGAGCGCGTCGCGGTCGGTGCTACCATCGGCGGCGACGGTGGCCAGGAGATCGATGCCGGCATGGCGGGTGAAGGCGTCGGCCACCGTCAGCCGCTCGGGCTCGGCGAACGGATCGCAGTCGCGGCCACGAAAGGCAAAACGCGTTGCCCCTGCCCTCGTCGCGGTGAGCACCAGCAGATCAGCGCAATCGCGCATCAGGCTCTCATAGGTCTCGCCCACGCGGTACCATTCGAGCATGGTGAATTCGGGATGGTGCAAGGGACCGCGCTCGCGGTTGCGCCAGACGGCGCTCAGGCTGAAAATCCTGACTTCGCCGGCGGCAAGCAGCTTCTTGCAGGCGAATTCCGGCGAAGTGTGGAGGTAAAGCGGCGAACGCGTGCCGTCCGGCCCGACCGCTTCCGTGGCGAAAGCCGCCAGATGTGCCTCATTGCCGGGCGAGACCTGCAGCGCCGCCGTTTCCACCTCGATGAAATCGTGGCGGGCGAACCAGTCACGCAAGGCCGCCGTGAGGCTGTTGCGCAGTATCAGGCGCGGGCGGCGGTCGGCGTGGACATGCGGCGTCCACCAAGGCGATGCGGCGGTCATGAGCGGATTGAGGGCATGCCGGTTCGCCCCATGTCAGTTCGCCCCATGTCAGTTGGCATTGGGGGCTGGCGGTTCGCGCCAAGATGCGCTAGGCCCCCTTCCAGCGCCGCACAAGCCGGCAAACGCCCGTCAACTCTCGCAGGATAAAAAACCGTGGTGAAAGTCATCGCCAGTTCGCTCCGCAAAGGCAATGTCGTCGACAAGGACGGCAAGCTTTATGTGATCCTCTTTGCCGAAAACATCCATCCAGGCAAGGGCACGCCGGTGACGCAGCTCGACATGCGCCGCATCGGCGACGGGGTGAAGGTTTCGGAGCGCTACCGCACCACCGAACAGGTGGAGCGCGCCTATGTCGAGGAGCGCGAGCACACCTTCCTCTACGCCGACGGCGAAGGCTACCACTTCATGAACCCGGAGACCTACGACCAGGTGGCGGTGTCGGAAGCCGTGGTTGGCGACGCAGCACCTTATCTGCAGGAAGGCATGCCGGTTCAGGTCTCGCAGTTCAACGGCATCGCGATCTCCCTTGTTCTGCCGCAGCGCGCCACCTTCGAAGTGGTCGAAACCGAACCGACGACCAAGGGCCAGACGGCCTCGTCCTCCTACAAGCCGGCAGTACTCTCCAACGGCGTGCGCACCACAGTGCCGCCGCACATCGCGCCGGGCACCCGCGTGGTGGTGATGACGGCGGATGGGGCCTATGTGGAGCGGGCGAAGGACTGAGGTATCGGGAGACGTACCGAGACAAGACTCAGACTGCGTCTCTGCTCCGTTTTGCCCTGGCTTTGGCAGCACGCGCCTCCACCACCCGCTCGACCTCCCGCTTCAGCTCATCCTTGATCGCCACCGTCTCGTTCATCAGCGCGTCGATCTTCAGGAAATCGAGCACGCGGTATTTCGATACCGTCGGGCGGACCAGGATGTGGGGCTGGGTTTGTTTCAGCTTGTTGGCGATGATCGACTGCATCATCAGCTGCGTGGCGCCGAACATCAGATCGACGGAGGTGGGGTGCTTGCGGTCGGCTTCTTCCGGCGCGCCGACCACGTCGACGCCGATGATGATGTCGGCGTCGTTCTCGATCAGGTCGAACGGCACGGGGTTATAGATGCCGCCATCGATCAGCAGCCTTCCGTCGCGCATCACCGGGCGGAACACGGCGGGAATGGCGGCCGAGGCGGCAAGTGCCGAGTGCAGGTCGCCATCGTCGAAGACGGCGAGCTTGTGGCCGAAATAGTCGGTCGCCGTCACTTTCAGCGGGATTTTGAGTTCGGCGAAGCTTTCGGGAATGGCCTCAGGCAGGAAGGCCTTGAGGATGCGCTCGACATTGAACTGGCTGACACGGATGCCGCCCTGCATGGCTTCGGCGATCGTGCCCGGGCGCGCGCGCCACATGCGGCTCGCCACTTCGGCGCGCCGGCCGAGGATCGAGCGGGCATAGTCGTGGATGTCCTTGCCGGTCATGCCGGCGGCCATGCCGGCGCCCATGATGGCGCCGATCGACGAGCCGGCGATCGCCACCGGCCGGATGCCGAGCTCGTCCAGCGCCTCGATGACATGGATATGCGCCAGCCCGCGCGCGCCGCCGCCGCCGAAGGCGATGCCGAAGCTAGGCGCCATTTTTGGTGACTCCTGGCCGCAGGGTAGTCGGCTTGAGCCAACACCCGCTTCCGAACCGCCAATCGTTGCGGTCCGCGCCGCCCCTCACCTGCCTGCCGGCGTCCTCTCCCCGTATAGAGACGGGGAGAGGGGCGCAGTCATCGCCGGCTTCGCCAGTCACCAACGTCGCAAGACAGGCGCCGCCTTCGCGATCAGCCTCCTTCTTCCCGTCACTATACGGGGAGAAGTGCCCGGCAGGGCGATGAGGGGCAGCGCCGACCTTCGGAAGTGACGTGCCGGCTCTCATCCCTTGCCGGCTCCAGCCAGCGGAGGCCCGACGACCATGATGGTCGGCTCGGCCGTCAGCAGCTTTTTCGCCGCCGCCTTGACCTGATCGAGCGTCACCGCGTTGATGTAGCCGGCGCGGCGCTGCATGTAGTCGATGCCGAGATCGTCGAGCTGCAGCTCGACCAGCGTTGCGGCGATGGAATTCGAAGAGTCCAGATTGTTGATGGCGTAGGCGCCGATCAGGTATTTCTTGGTCGCCGCCAGTTCGGCCTCGGTCGGGCCTTCTTCGGCCAGCCGCTTGGCGACGTCGCGCACGATGCCGAGCGTCTCGGCGGCGCGGTCCGAACGGGTGCCGGTGGTGACGATCAGCGCGTCGGCATGGTCCTGGTTGACCAGCGAGGAGTTGACGCTGTAGGCCAGCCCGCGTTTTTCGCGCACCTCCTGGAACAGGCGCGAGGTGAAGGTGCCGCCGCCGAGGATCTCGTTCATCAGCACGGCCGGGAAGAAATCCGCCGCGTTGCGCTTCACGCCCGGCCAGGCGAGCTGCAGCGAGGTCTGCGGCAGGTCGTAGTTGACCTCGACGTGCTGCGCGAGCTTCGGCTCGATATCGGCGACGGGGGCGAGCGCCTGGCTTTGCGGCAGGTCGCCGAACACCATGTCCAGCTTCTTCTTCAGCGTCTCGGCGTCGATGGCGCCGACCACGGCGACATGCAGGCCGCCACGCGCGAACACCGCCTTGTGCAGGGCCCTCAGATCATCCTGCGTGATGGCGGCAATGCTCTGCCTGGTGCCCTGGTCGGAGCGCGAATAGGGGTGGTCGCCATAGACGGCGCGCGCCCATCGGTTCTGCGCCACGGTGTCGGGATCGTTCTCGTTGGCGATGATGCCGGACAGCACCTGGGCGCGGATGCGGTCGATCGGCGGCTGGTCGAAGCGCGGCTCGTTGACCGCCAGCCGCAACAGGTCGAACGCCTCGTCGCGCTGTTCGGCCAGCATGCGCATGGAACCATAGATGCCGTCGCGGCTCTCTTCGAAGCTCATCTCGGCGCCGGCGTCGTCGAGCTTGATCTGGAAGGCTTCACTGTCGAGAGGACCGGCGCCCTCGTCGAACAGGCCGGTCATCAGATTGGCCACACCTTCCTTGCCCGGCGGATCCTGCGTCGAGCCGCCGCCGAAGACGAAACGAATGGAGACCACCGGCACGGAATAGTCCTCCACCAGCCAGGCGGTGATGCCCTTCGACGAGGTGACGGACTGGATCTCCATGGCACGGGCGGCAAGCGCCGGCAGGATGAGGAAGAGAACGGAGAGGAAGAGGGTGGCCAGCGGGACGGCGACGCGCGATCTTACCTTCTCCCCTTGTGGGAGAAGGTAAGGCGCTTTCGCCGCTTCGCGCATGTACATCATCATCAATTCCCCGCCTGTTGCTGCGGCAAGAGATAGCCGGTGGTCGCGCGGGCCAGCACCAGATAACGCGCGGCAACGGCCTTGACCTCGCCCGGCGTGACCTTGCGGATGCGGTCCGGCCATTGCTGCACATCCTGCACATTGCCGCCGGTGGCCAGCGTCGCGCCATAGATGTTGGCCATCGAGTCCTGCTTATCGCGGGCGAAGACCATCGACCTGACATAGCGGTCCTTGGCCTTTTCGAGTTCACCCGGCGTGACGCCGTCGCTGGCGATGAGCGCCACCTCCGCGTCGACCGCGGCTTCGATGTCGGCGAGCTTGGCGTCGCCGCGCGGCGCGCCATAGACGGTGAAATTGGTGTCGTCGAGCATGGTGCCCTGGAAATACGCGCCGGCATTGGAAGCGATGCCTTGCTTGACCACCAGCGCCTGGTAGAGCCGGCTGCGGTTGCCGCCGCCGAGGATCTCGGCCAGCAGGTCGAGTGCTTCGGCCTCGCCCGGCTTGGCCGTGTGGTATGACGGCACCACCCATTGCGTCGAAAAATTCGGGACGCTGACGCGGGCGTCGGAGAGCGTGACCGTGCGCCTGGTGTTCTGCTCGGGCTCAACCGGGCGCACGCGCGGCGGCAAGTCGGGCCCGCGCGCCACCTTGCCGTAGGTCTTCTCGGCCAGAGCCCTGACCGTATCCGGCTCGATATCGCCCGCGACGATCAGCACGGCGTTGTTGGGCCGGTAGTACGTGTTATAGAAGGCGGTGGCGTCGGTGCGGTTGAGCTGTTCCATCTCCTGCATCCAGCCGATAACCGGAATGCGATAGGGCTGATTCTGCCACAGCGTGGCGTCCACTTCCTCGTCGAGCACCGCCTGCGGATTGTTGTCGATGCGCGAGCGGCGCTCCTCCAGGATGACGTCGCGCTCGGTCTTGATGACCTCGTCGGTGAGGATGAGGTTGCGCATGCGGTCCGCCTCGAAACTCATCATCAGTTCGAGCGCCGACGGCGCCACCGTCTCATGGAATGCGGTGTAGTCGTAGGAGGTGAAGGCATTGTTGGAGCCGCCAATGTCGGAGACGGCGCGGTCGAACTCGCCGGCCGCGTGATGGGCCGTCGCCTTGAACATCAGATGCTCGAAGAAATGGGCGATGCCGGATTTGCCCGGCGTCTCGTCGGCGCTGCCGATCTTGTACCAAACCATTTGGGTGACGATCGGCGCGCGGTGGTCGGGAATGACGACCACTTCCATACCGTTGTCGAGCAGGAAATCCGTCACCTTGAACTCGGCCGGCACGGTGTCGGGCAACACAGGGCTCTCGGCCAGCACAGGGTCCGTCACAAAGAAGGCCAGTGACGTCGCCAGCAGCGTCCTGCGCAGCCATTCAACCTTGGATGTCATCAATGGCTCCGGTTTCCTCTGAACGACGATAGGCGGGGTTCATGGACGAGGCAAAGTGAATTGTTGGTCATTTTCGAGGCAGTGCGCTCAGTTCCTCGCCCTCTAAGCGGGGAGAGGTGGCTCGGCGAGCCGAGACGGAGAAGGGGAACGCGCCGACGAGCCAAAGAAAAGCTGGCCTGACCGTCTTGAGAGCCGTCGAGGCTACAGTCTCGATAACCGCCCCCTCTCCGGCCGCTTCGCGGCCACCTCTTCCCCAATAAAGGATTGGTGGGGAGGAGCAGCTAATCGCGATGGCTTCACCCAGCCTCGATGAAGCGGATGATGGTCTCGCCATAATTGCGCTCGTCAAGCACGGAAAAGCCGGGGCCAGGCTCGAATGGAACCGCCGCCGTCTCCTCGACCACGCACAGCGCGCCGGGGCGCAGCCAGCCGCCGGTCTTGGCCGACCGCAGGGCGCGCTCGCCAAGGCCGTTGCCATAGGGCGGGTCGGCGAAGACGAGGCCGAACGGCGCCAGCGTTCCGGCTTCGCCCAACGCCGTGGCATCGCGCCGAAAAATCTTGGTGCGGCCGGTCAGGCCGAAGGCCTCGACATTGTCGCGGATCAGGCCACGGCCCTCGGCCGATTCCTCGATGAAGACGCCATAGGACGCACCGCGCGACAGCGCTTCCAGACCAAGCGCGCCCGTGCCGGCAAACAGGTCGAGCACGCGCGCACCGTCCAACTGCGCCGCGAAGCGATGCGCCAGCACGTTGAAGACCGCCTCACGGGTGCGGTCAGTCGTTGGACGGATGGCGCTGCTGCGCGGCGTCGCCAGCGGACGCCCACGAAACGCACCACCAACGATCCTCATCTTGTCCGGGGACCTTTGGGGCCGCGCGGCCGCTCACCGCCACCGCCGCCGCCCGGACGCTCGCCACGCGGCTTGTCGAACGGTCTTGCGCTCCCCGGTTTGCCACCGGGCTTGCCATAGGATGGCTTGAACGCTGCCTTGCGCGCCTTGGCGTCCGCCGCCTTGGCGGCATCGGCTTCCGCCCTGCCCTTGCCGATCGGCCGGGCACCAGGCGCCATCCAGACATTGGCCTTGCGCTGGTCTGGCGGCTCGATCGGCCGCTGCTCGCGCTCGGATTTCTTGCCGCCGCCGCGCGGCTTGTCGCCGAAGCCGCCACGCGGTTTATCGCCAAAACCGCGTTCCGGCCTCGGACCGCGTTCGCCAAAGCTCTTTTCCGGCCGCGTGCTTCTGTCGGGGCTTGTCGACAGTTTGCCGAGCGCCTCGTCACGGCTGCCTTCCCGGCGCTTGCGGTTCTTGATCAGCCCACCCTCGCCGATCGGCCGGCGCTCGCCGTCGCGCGTGAATTTCGGCCGCTCGGGTTCGGCCTCGCGGATCTCGGTGCGCCGCACCGGTTTGTTGGAAAACGGCTTTGCTATCTCGGCGTCGAAATTGGCGCCGGATTCCTCCACAAGGCGCTCGCCAAGCTGGTCGCGCAGGACGCGACCCTTGATCTCCAGCACATGGCCCTCGGGAAGATCCTCGAGCTGGAAGGGCCCGTAGGAGATGCGGATCAGCCGCGTCACGTCGAGGCCGAGCGCGCCGAGGATGTTCTTGACCTCACGGTTCTTGCCTTCGCGCAGGCCGATCGTCAGCCAGGCGTTGGAGCCCTGCTCGCGGTCGAGGCTCGCCTCGATGGCGCCATAGAAAACACCGTCGACGGCAATGCCTTCGCGCAGGCCGGCGAGCGCGCTTTCCTCGACCTTGCCATGGACGCGCACGCGGTAGCGGCGCAGCCAGCCGGTGGCCGGCAGTTCGAGCACGCGCGACAGGCCGCCATCATTGGTCAGCAGCAGCAGGCCTTCGGTGTTGATGTCGAGCCGGCCAATGGTCATCAGCCGCGGCAATTCGGCCGGCAGCACGTCGAAGACGGTCTTGCGGCCCTCGGGATCGCGATTGGTGGTGACGACGCCGGCCGGCTTGTGGAACAGGAACAGGCGCGTGCGTTCGATCGGCGGGATTTCCATGCCGTCGAGATGGATGATGTCGCCAGGCATTACATTGAAAGCCGGCGAGGCCAGCACCCGGCCATTGACCTTGACGCGGCCGGCGGCAATCAGGTCCTCGGCGTCGCGGCGCGAAGCGAGGCCGGCGCGCGCCAGCCGCTTGGCGATGCGCTCGCCTGCCTCTTCCGTGGCCTCGGCAGGCCGTGGTCGCGGCTTGAAGCCGCCACCCGATGCCCCTTGCGGCCGATCACTGAAATCACGCTTGGGTCTGTCGCCTCCAAAGTCGCGCTTGGGCCTGTCGCTTCCAAAGTCTCGCTTGGGCCGGTCAGCGAAGTCACGCTTCGGACGATCGCCGAAATCACGCTTGGGCCGGTCGAAGCGCCTTTCACCGCCCTCCGCCGAGGCGGCAGCCGGGCGGTCGCCGCGTGGCGCATAGGGCTTGCGCGGTCCTTCGCGCTTCTCATAGGGCTTGCGCTCGCCTTCGGCCGCCATCGGACGGTCGCCGCGCGGTGCGTAGGGCTTGCGCGGTCCTTCGCGCTTCTCATAGGGCTTGCGCTCGCCTTCGGCCGCCATTGGACGGTCGCCGCGTGGCGCGTAGGGCTTGCGCGGTCCTTCGCGCTTCTCATAGGGCTTGCGCTCGCCACCGGCCGCCATTGGACGGTCGCCGCGTGGCGCGTAGGGCTTGCGCGGTCCTTCGCGCTTCTCGTAGGGCTTGCGCTCGCCTTCGGCCGCCATTGGACGGTCGCCGCGTGGCGCATAAGGTTTACGTGGGCCTTTGCTGTAAGGCTTGTCGCCGCCCTTGAAATCGCGCTTCGGGCGCTCGCCCTCGGCGGCCATTGGCCGCGCGCCGCGCGGCGCGTAAGGTTTCTTGGCGCCGAAGGATAGCTTACCGTCGCCTCGCGGAGCCGCAGGTTTCTTGCCCGGGCCTTTTTGGCGCGGAGATTTCTTGTCGTTGTCGTCCATGTGGCCTTTGTCCGTTTGCGCTGCTACAGCGTGGCGCATCCTTTCGGACGCGCAACGAACGCTGTAGCACTTTGATCTGGCGCATGATCTTTTCCGAAAATCGAGTCCGATTTTCGGGTTGATGCGCTCAATAACAGGATCATCAGAGTTTGTCAGGGAAAAGTGGCGACCGGTTTTTCCGGAAAGACAAACGAAAACCAAAAGCCTGGGGTGGCGAGGAGATAATCGGAATGGAAACCGCGTGAAGCGGCCGGATTTCATGGCGCTGGCGCTGAAGGAGGCCGAAGCGGCAGCCTTGCGCGGCGAAGTGCCGGTCGGAGCCGTCATCGCCACCGGCAATACGGTCGTTGCCAGAGCTGGCAACCGCACCCGCGAGCTTGCCGACCCAACAGCACATGCCGAGATGCTGGTGATCCGCGAAGCCTGCGGCAAGCTGGCGAGCGAGCGGCTAGCCGGCCACGATCTCTATGTGACGCTGGAACCCTGCGCGATGTGCGCCGGTGCCATTTCCTTCGCCAGGTTACGCCGTCTCTATTTCGGCGCCGCCGACGAAAAGGGCGGCGCCGTGGTCAACGGCGTACGCTTCTTCGCCTCGCCGACCTGCCATCATGCGCCCGACATCTATGCGGGAATGGCCGAGACCGAAGCGGGCCTGCTGCTCAAAGGATTTTTCAGGGAACGTCGCGACTAAACCGGGCGCTGTGCCCGTCCAATCAACGAAGCCGGCTGTTACAGGGACGGCAACCAGTCGAACCAGCCGCCCTTCTTGCCTTCCGCCTCTTTCTTCAGGCGGCGTTCCTTCTTGTATTCGTCCTCGCCGAGTTCACCCTGCGGGGCCGTGCCGGACGCGACACGGTAGGCCAGCGGTGGCTCGCTCAGATATTTGCGGGTGTTGGGGTCACCCTGCTTGCTGTCAGCAAGACGACGCTGGATTTCGGCGGCGCGGCCCTTATCCGAGTCCGCGGGTGTCCATGCAGGCGGATGGCTCGAGCCTGAGTCCGCCATCGCCTTCTTGACCGAGGCCGGATCGGTCTGCACATCGTCGACGATCTCCGCCTGGTAGGCCGGATCGTTCTGGTGGGCGGTGGCGTCGGCGCGCAGCCGCGCGCGGCGCTGCTCGGGCGATTCGGGCCATTGGGCGTTTGCCGTCTGGATGCTGTCCTGCGGCGCCGGCAGCGCTTCCTTCTGGCCAGGTGCCGGCTTCACCAAGGTGGGACGCGGCTTATAGTCGATCGGGTCCTTGCGCTTCGGCGCGAAGGAAACGGCGCCGGTGAGATCGCCGGCCAGCTGTTCGGCAGCGGTCTTGTCGGTGCCGTAGGTCGGAGAGCCGACGCAGCCACCCAGAGCAAGCCCCGATGCGACAAGCGGCGCCAGCAGCGCAAGGCGCGCATTATATCTCTCGGTCATGCCAAAAAGTCCCACTCTAGACAGCCTCTCGATCGCCACCGGTCCTATGTCCGGTCCCCATCGTCCAGCACTTGCGACGGAATTCCGGCGACAATTTGTCTTCCGGAGTTTCGCGTGTTTACCTCAACCGCCCGTTAAGGGCAACGCACGGGCGGATTTGCACCGCCCGGCGTGGCATTTGTGCACCGATATGCCGGGCATTCTGGCCACGCATGCCATGATCCCAAAACCGCAATGCACTTTTGGGCGACATGCATCAAAGCCGGCCGAGCGCCTTCAACTCATGCAGCACGGCGGCATCTCGCGCCGAGACATCGGGAAATTCCGGATCCTGCCCGACATCGGCCGTGTAGCGCCATGAACGCGCGCATTTGACCAGGCCGCGGTCCTCGGCCTTCTCGACAACCACGGAGACGCCCTTGACATCGTCGAGCGTGAATGCGCCTTCCGGCGCCTGGCCATGGGCAATGACGAGATCGCTGGTGATCGCCATCTCGGCCATGTCGACATCCGATATCGCCGCCTCGAGCGCTGCGTCGTTGATCGTGACCACGGGCACCGCCTCCAGCGAGGAGCCGATGACCTTCTGGGCACGCGCAATCTCGAGCGCGCCGGTGACGACGCGGCGCACCTGCCTGATCTTGCGCCATTTCTCCGCCAGCGCCTCATCCTTCCAATTCGCCGGGATGTCCGGAAACTGGTCGAGATGCACCGACACAGCATCGGGATGACGGTCGAGCCAGGCCTCTTCCATGGTGAAGGGCAGCATCGGTGCCAGCCATTTCACCAGGCAGTCGAAGAGATGGCGAACCACCTGCACCGAGGCCTTGCGCTTCACGCTCGACGGCGCGTCGCAGTAGAGCGCGTCCTTGCGGATGTCGAAATAGAAGGCCGACAGCTCGACCACCATGAAATCGAGCAGCGCGCGGGTGATGCGCTTGAACTCGAAGGCATCGTAACCCTGGCGCACCACCTCATCGAGTTCGGCCAGCCGGTGCAGCATCAGCCGTTCCAGCTCCGGCATCTCTTCCAGCGGCACCTTCTCGCCGTCATCATGGGCGAGCGTGCCCAGCATCCAGCGAATGGTGTTGCGCAGTTTGCGGTAGGCGTCGATATTGGTCTGCAGCACGTTCTTGCCGAGCCGCTGGTCTTCCCAATAGTCCGTCGTCACCACCCACAGGCGAAGGATGTCGGCGCCCGATTGCTTTATGACGTCCTGCGGCACGACAGTATTGCCGAGCGATTTCGACATCTTGCGCCCGTCCTCGTCCATGGTGAAGCCATGGGTGACGACGGTGTCGTAGGGCGCCCTGCCCCTGGTGCCGCAGCTTTCGAGCAGCGAGGAGTGGAACCAGCCGCGATGCTGGTCGGAACCTTCGAGATAGACGTCGGCCGGCCACCTCAGGTCGGGACGGTCCTCCAGGGTGAAGACGTGCGTCGAGCCCGAATCGAACCAGACGTCGAGGATGTCCATCACCTGCCTCCACCGGGAGGCATCGTGATTGCCCAGGAAACGCTCCCTGGCGTTCGCCGCGAACCAGGCGTCGGCGCCCTCTTCCTCGAAGGCATCCATGATGCGCTGGTTGACCGCCTCGTCCTTCAGCACATTGCCGTCCTCGTCGGCGAAGACGGCGATCGGCACGCCCCAGGCGCGCTGGCGCGACAGCACCCAATCGGGGCGCTCCTCGATCATGGCGCGGATGCGATTCTGGCCGGCGGCCGGCACGAAGCGCGTGTCGTCGATGGCCTTCAGAGCGCGGCTGCGCAGCGTCGAGCCGTCGCCGAGGTCCTTGTCCATGTAGACGAACCATTGCGGCGTGTTGCGGAAGATGACCGGCTTCTTCGACCGCCAGGAATGTGGGTAGCTGTGCTTCAAGCGGCCGCGCGCGAACAAAGCGTTGCGCTTGATCAGCTCATCGATGACCGCCTGATTGGCATTGCCTTTCTTGCCGTTGTCGTCGATGACGCGCGCCGCGCCACTCTCGCGGTCCGGGCCGAAGCCCGGCGCGTCCTTGGTGAAAAAGCCGGCGTCATCGACGGTGAACGGGATCGCCGGATCGATGCCGCGCTTAAGCAGCTCGGCCACCGCATCCATCCAGGCGTCGAAGTCCTCGCGGCCATGACCAGGAGCGGTGTGGACGAAACCGGTGCCCGCTTCCTCGGTGACATGGTCGCCGGCGAGCATCGGCACCGGAAATTCATAGCCGCCGCCAAGAGCTCTGAAGGGATGCGAAAGCGTAAGGCTTCCAAGCTCTTGCGCCGGAACGCTGCGGAGGCGATTCAAGATGACCTTGGCCTTCGCCGAGGCGTCTTCGGCCAGTGCATCGGCAAAGATCAGCTTTTCGCCCGGCTGCGGGCCGAAAGCATTCTCGGCCGCGGTAACCTCGTAAAGGCCGTAGCTGATACGCGGCGAATAGTTGACCGCACGGTTGCCGGGGATCGTCCAGGGGGTGGTCGTCCAGATGACGACATGGGCCTGCAACAGATCGAGCGCGCCCTCCGTCAGTTTGGCCGCACCGTCATCGATCGGGCGGACCAGGCTGGCGACAGGAAACTTCACCCAGATCGTGTCCGACTCGTAGTCCTGGTATTCGATCTCCGCCTCGGCCAGCGCGGTGCGCTCGACGACGCTCCACATCACCGGCTTCGAGCCGCGATAGAGCTGGCCCGACATGGCGAATTTCAACAGTTCGCCAGCGATGCGCGACTCGGCATGGAAAGCCATCGTCGTATAAGGGTTCTTGAAATCGCCGATGACGCCGAGCCGCTGGAACTCAGCACCCTGAACCGAGATCCAGTGCGCGGCGAATTCGCGGCATTCCTTGCGGAATTCGTTGACCGGCACTTCGTCCTTGTTCTTGCCCTTGGCGCGGTACTGCTCCTCGATCTTCCATTCGATCGGCAGGCCGTGGCAATCCCAGCCCGGCACATAGTTCGAGTCATAGCCGCGCATCTGGAACGAGCGGGTGATGACATCCTTGAGGATCTTGTTCAGCGCATGGCCGATATGGATGTTGCCGTTTGCGTAGGGCGGGCCGTCATGCAGCACATATTTCGCGCGGCCGGCGGCACTCTCGCGGAGCTTGCGGTAGAGGTCCATGTCCTGCCAGCGCTTGACCAGCACCGGCTCCTTCTCCGGCAAGCCGGCGCGCATCGGAAAATCCGTCCGCGGCAGGTAAAGCGTCTTCGAATAGTCGATCGTTGAATGGTTTTCGTCGGTCATTGGTCTGCCATGTGCGTGCCGGGCCAAGCGGCCAGCGGCGTTGAAGTCTTCGCTTTGACGCATATCGCTTCCCAAAACCGGAGCCACTTTTGGGCGATATGCATTTGATGATCTGGAAAGAGCGCGAGAGGCCGCGCGCAAGATTCCCGGCGGCTCCGACAGCCTTCAGGCTGCCAGGAACACCGGGCTGGTAATTCGTATCGTCGGCGCGTGAAGGCGCGAAAAGCTCGTCATTGCTGGGCTTTTAGCGGAGATACGCGCAGGAATAAAGCGTCTCGTTCGATTCGCCTACATCTTGAAGTCGAAGCGATAGGTGGTCGACACACCGACCATGAACTGGTTGCGGTCGCCGCGCTCCTTGACCAGGCTGGAATCGGCCGCCGGGCCCTCGAGGCGCGAATATTCGCCGAACAGGCTGGCCGTCATCGGATCTGTCACCTTCCACGTCACCGCACCGCCGAGACCGACTGATTTCAAGCCGCCACCGGGATTGTATTCGCTCAGGCCCGAAGCCACGGCTTCCCGCGCATTGACGCCATAATAGGCGTCGAAATAGTTCGCCGAGGCAAAGGACACGCGCGGGCCGCCCGAAATCCTGACGGTTGGCGTCACATCGTAGAAGGCGTCGGCGGCGATATCGGCGACAAAGCCGTTATGGGCACGGATGCCGTGGCGCAGTTCTGCGCGGGCGCGCAGCCAATCCGTCGGATAGAATTCGAAGAAGCCGCCGACCTCGCCGCCCCAGCGGACCGGATCGAGGCCCTTGAGTTCGTCGTCGCTGCTGCGCGAGAACAGGAACTTGCCGGTCAGACCGGCGCGAACGCTGCCATCGTCGACAAGCGCCAGCGAAATGTTGTCGTTGCGCGAGGTGAAGCGTGCCTGGGGACCGGCCTTGCCCAAGGAGATGATGGGCTGGGCGCTAAGCATGTATTTCTTGCCGCCCTCGAAATTCGGCGCGACAAGGCCGGTGGCGCCCACCGTCAGATACCAATCGCCGGACAGCCAGCCGAAAGCGCCGTCACCGGCCTCGGCCGCGCCTGACGTGGCCAGCATGACGGTAGCCAAGGCTGCAGAAATCTTCCCGACCGGACTCATGGCCACTCCACTAACACGATGCAACTGTCCTTCGGTGACAGCATTGAAGAGGCTTTGGTAAAATTTGATTTAAGGACGAGACATCCGGCTCGCATTGCTGGCACCGTCCGGCCCCGCCATCGGCTGGACGCGGATCGGCACAGGGGATAGCTTCGTTCAACACTGGCGGTCCTCAATGGAGGTGGTGACATGACCTTGAACGGCGACACACTGAGGAACGCGATCGGCCAGACGCGGGCAAAGTGGGGATGGTTTGTCGGTCTGGGCGTGCTGCTGCTGATCCTTGGCGGTATTGCCTTCGGCAATCTGTTCATCGCCACGGTGGCTTCAGTCTATGTCGTGGGCTGGCTGATGCTGGTGGCCGGCATCATCGAGATCATGCACGCATTCGGGGTCAAGACCTGGGGCCGCTTCTTCTACTGGCTGCTGAGCGGCCTGCTTTACGCGGTTGCCGGGTTTTTCGCGTTCGACAATCCGCTGCTGGCTTCGGCGGTGCTGACCTTCCTGCTGGCCGTTGCGCTCGTCGCCTCCGGCGCGCTCAGGGCCTGGGTCGGCTACAGTCACCGCCCGGAACGCGGCTGGGGCTGGATCGTCGCGGCGGGCGTCATCAGCGTGCTCGCGGGCCTGATCATCGCCATGGGTTGGCCAGTCAACAGCCTGTGGGTGCTCGGGCTGTTCCTGGCGATCGACCTGATCTTCCAGGGCTGGACCTTCATCGCTGTCGGCCTGGCGCTGAAAGATTAACTTAGAACGCGACGGCGGCGTCGAGCTGCGAAAGCGGCCTGACGCCGGCAAGCAGCGCCCTCGCCTCGGCTTCGTCACGCTTCATCTGCGCGACCAATGCATCGAGCCCTTCGAACTTGATCTCGCTGCGCAGGAAGCCGAAGAACGAGACTTGGCAGGTCTCGCCATAGAGATCGCCGGAAAAATCGAAAACGAAGGTTTCGAGAAGCGGTGCGCCGTTGTCGTCGACGGTCGGGCGGCGGCCGAAGCTGGCGACGCCGTCGTGCAGCGCGCCGTCGGCGCGCCGAAAGCGGACGGCATAGATCCCTTCCTTGAGGGCGGCTTCAGCGGGAAGCCTCATATTCGCGGTCGGAAAGCCGAGGGTTCGTCCGAGTTGCTGGCCGCCCACGACCTTGCTTTCCACCGTGAAGCGATAGCCGAGCAGACCGGCGGCCTCAGTCACCGCGCCATCGCAGAGCAAAACCCGGATCCGGCTTGACGAAACCACCTCGGCGCCCTCGTCCCGAAAGGCGTCGACAAGCGTGACACCGAAGCCATGGCGTTCGCCGGCCGCCATCAGATAGGCCGGTCCGCCCTGGCGGTCCTTGCCGAAATGGAAATCGAAACCGGTCACGGCGTGTGTGATGCCGAGCGTCCTCTCCAGCACGTCGGTAACGAAAGCTTCCGCCGATAGCGAGGCAAAGTCGCGCGTGAACGGCTGCTCGACGAGTGCGGCAAAGCCCAGCAACGAGAGGAGCCGCGCCTTCATCGGCGGCGGCGTCAGCACGAACAAGGGCATGTCGGGCCTGAAGACCGTTCGCGGGTGCGGTTCGAAGGTCAGCACCAGGGCCGGCACGCCACGCCGCGCAGCCTCGGCCAACGCCCGTTCGAGCACCGCCTGATGCCCACGGTGGACGCCATCGAAATTGCCGATCGCGACAACGCCGCCACGCAAATCGGCGGGCAGCGGCGCGGTTGCCGAAAGATGCTGGAAGGCTACCATCGCCACCTACTGCAATCTGGCCATGACGGCCACCGGACGATAGCCGTGCCGTTCCAGGAAGAGCGCGAGCTTTGCCGGATCGGGTCGGGACGCATCGCCGTAGTCGCGGGCATGGATGCCGCCGGAGACATAGAGAACGTCGAAACCATTGTCGGCCGCTCCCTTCACATCGGTCATCATACCGTCGCCGATGGCCAATATACTCGAACGCTCAACCGGCCGGCCAAGAACCTCGGCCACCTCCTTCACCGCGACATCGTAGATCGGCGCATAGGGTTTTCCAGCGATCAGGGTGCGGCCGCCGAGTTGGGCATAGTCGCGCGCCAGGGCGCCAGCGCACCAGATGATCCGTTCGCCGCGCTCCACCATGATATCGGGATTGGCACAGATGAACGGCAGATTCCTGGCGCGCAATCGGCGCAGCAGGTCCGTATAGTCCTCGGGCTTTTCAACCTCGTCATCGAACAGCCCGGTGCAAACGACGCCGGCGGCCTCGAATTCCTCGACGAGCTCGACATCGAGGCCATCATAGAGGGTCAGATCGCGGTCGGCGCCAATGTGGAAGACCTTGCGCGGACCCTCCGCGATCAGGTCACGGGTCACATCGCCCGAGGTCACCACACGGTCGTAGGCAGACAGGGGAACACCGATCACGCTCATCTGAGCCACGACATCAGCGCTGCGGCGAGGCGAATTGGTGATGAGAATTACGGGAATACCGGCTGCCCTTGCTCGTGCCAGCGCCGCCGCGGCCGCCGGAAAATGCCATTCGCCATTGTGCACCACGCCCCAGACATCGCAAAGGATCGCCGAATAGGCTTTCGAGGCGTCTTCGAGCGAGCCGACGATTTCAGGCGAATCCGCCATGCCGTTTCCTTCAATGTGACCGTTGCTAGTGCCGCGGCCGACGGTTCGCCGCAGCGCGTTCGAATTATCCGAACCGGTCCATGCTGTCACCAGCTTTCACCTGGTTGTCTCGCCGATCCATCATGAGCATTGGACTTGGCGACCATGAACTCCGTCCTATTCGTCCACCCCGTGGCTCAGAAACCTTGCCCCGGCAGGCCTTCTGTTTTGAACGGAGGAGGGTCGTGGCCTTTGGATGGTTAGCGGTTGGTGAACCGCCAACCAAGCAATAGAGCGGTTCCCCAAACCCGTCCTTCAGCGTTTTGTGGAAAGCTGGCGACGACCAAGAATCCGCCGGCGGGGGCCGCTGCAAGACATGCATGAAATCTGGCGTCAGTTCCGCCGCGACAGGCGCGGCAACTATGCTCTTATGACGGTCGTGGCCATGGTGCCGCTGATGGGCGGCCTGGCGATCGCGGTCGACTACACGGAAATGAACCGCGAAAAACAGACGGTGTCGAATGCGCTCGACGCCGCCAACTTCGCCACGGCGCGCCGGCTGACGGAAGGCGCGACCGACGATCAGTTGAAAGCCTATGCGCTCGACTTCTTCAACGCCAACCTGAACGATCTCGATCCCGCGAGCGCGACGCTCAACGTGATCTTGCCCAGCAACACCAGCGGTGGCGGCCTGCTCAAGATGACCGCCCGGCTCAACTACAAGCCCTATTTCTATCCTGGCTTCGCCCAGCTCGTCGGCAAATCAGCAACCGATGCGAACCAGAAGATCAGCTTCGACGTCACTTCCGAGGTGCGGCTGAAGAACACGCTGGAAGTTGCCTTGGTGCTCGACAATTCCGGATCGATGACCACGGCTGGAACAGGCTCGCAGCAGAAGCGCATCGATCTTCTCAAGAGCGCGGCCAAACAGCTGGTCGACACCCTTGCCCTGCAGGCGGCGATGATCAAGCAGGTCGACAAGCCGGTGCAGTTCGGCCTCGTGCCATTCGCCGCCTCCGTCAATGTCGGTCCTGGCAACGGCAACGCGTCGTGGATGGACACCGAGGGCCTGTCGCCGGTGTCGAACGAGAATTTCGACTGGTCGACGCTGAATGCGGCCAACAAATACGCCCAGCAGACCAACGGCATCTGGTACAAGCGCGGCACCGGCTGGGGCAGCGAGGAAGGCCAGATGCTGACCCGATTTTCGATCTACCACGACATGAAAGTCGTCACCAACCACGAGCGTGTCGTCAACAGCAAGCGGGTCGTGTGCGACGAATACAATTCGAACAACACCTGCAAACGCAACCACGACGAATATGACTATATCGATTCCTACGGCCCGTTCGCCAGCTGGCAGGGCTGCGTGGAGGCCCGGCCCTACCCCTACAATGTCAACGATGCCCCGCCGTCTGGCGGCTCGGCCAACACCGGCATCGGCGTCGGCAATCCGGCAACGATGTTCGTGCCCATGTTCGCCCCGGACGAACCCGGCAATCATTGGAAGCTCACCCAGGACCCCGACGAAGCGCCACCAGCGACCTACGGCGCGGTGAACAGCTGGTGGAATGACGATCCTTCGAGCAGCAGCGGCCAACCCCGGCTGCGCAATATGGCCAAATATTTCCAGCCGCGGCCGATCGATGCGCCGGCGCTGCCCGCCGGCAACGGTCCGAACTACAGCTGCACCACCAATCCGATCACGCCGCTGACCGATGTCAGCGTCGCCGATGGCGCCACCTCGATCAAGGCCGCGATCGAGCTGATGCAGCCGAATGGCGGCACCAATGTTCCCGAGGGCATGGCGTGGGGTTGGCGCGTGGTTTCGAGCGGCGAGCCGTTCACACAAGGGCGCCCCGAAACAGAAAAAGGCAACGACAAGGTGGTGATCGTGCTGACCGACGGCGCCAACACCTACTATACGCCATCCTCGCTAGGCTATTCAGATCCCGCCAACTCGAAATCGACCTATGCGTCCTACGGCTATCTCAACCCCGGCTACAACGGCACCTCGGTCGGCCGGATGTTCATGGGCACGTCGAACGCCATCGGTCAGTTCGACTATTCGAACGGCAACTACACGAACGCGCTCAACGAGCAGATGGCAACGCTTTGCAACAACGCCAAGGCGGCCAACATCATGGTGATGACGGTCGCGCTCGACCTGTCGACGACCAAGGCCAGCGACAAGCTGGCGATCGATGCGCTGAGATCCTGTTCGTCGGATTCGCGCTTCCGAAAGGATCCGACGGACGCGAGCAAGCCGGCGAAGCTGTTCTGGAACGCGACCGGCGCCAGCCTGTCGAACGATTTCAAGGAAATCGGCAACGAACTGTCGAACCTGCGGGTGGTCGGTTAACTCAGCCAGGACGGCTTGTCTGGCTCAATGGCTGGCGACGCCAAGCCCTTGCGGGCGCCTGCCGTGACGGGCAGATAGTGGCCGCTCGCGAGATCGCCCATCCATCGCGGCAGCTTGGGGACGAACAATGCCCGACACCGCCAATCATATCGCCTTCGCGCTGGTCTGCCTCGGCATGGTGCTGACGCCAGGCCCGAACATGATCTACCTGATCTCGCGTTCGCTGTCGCAAGGGCCGAAGGCCGGACTGATCTCGCTTAGCGGGGTTGCGGTCGGCTTCCTGTTTTATGTGCTGTCGGCGGCGTTCGGCATCACCGCACTGCTGCTCGCCGTCCCCTTCGCCTATGATGCGTTGCGCTTTGCGGGCGTGCTCTATCTCTTGTGGTTGGCATGGCAGGCCGTGAAGCCTGGCGGGCGCTCGCCATTCCAGGTGCGTGACCTGCCGAAAGACCGGCCACGCAAGCTGTTCGCCATGGGCCTGATGACCAATCTGCTCAATCCGAAGGTGGCGGTGCTCTATTTGTCGCTGCTACCGCAGTTCATCAGCATCGGCAAAGGCCATGTCCTGTCGCAGCTGCTGGTTCTGGGCGCGACGCAGATCACGATCAGCCTGACCGTCAATGCCGTCATCGCGGTGACGGCCGGCTCCATCGCCGCGTTCCTCGCAGGGCGGCCATTGTGGCTGGTCATCCAACGCTGGATGATGGGAACCGTACTGACGGCGCTGGCGCTGAAGATGGCGACCGACGCGCAGCGCTGAGAGCTTCTTCTTCCGAAAGCTCGGGTTACATCGGCCGTCTTGTCTGCTGCGCCCTCTCCGGCTCGACTACCTTGCGGTAGAGGTGCCAGGTGGCATGGCCCAGGATCGGCATCACGACGGCCAGTCCGGCAAACAGCGGGATCGAGCCGATCACCAGAAGCACGGCGACCAGCAGTCCCCACAGCGCCATCTGCAGCGGATTTGCCATCACCGCTCGAGCCGAGGTCTCGACTGCCGAGACGGCGCCGACATCACGGTCGAGCAGCAGCGGAAAGGCGATCACCGTCGTGGCCAGCACCACCACGGCAAACACCAGACCGGCCGCATTGCCGAGCAGAATCAATGTCCAACCCTTGCTGGTCGTCAGCACATCGCGGACAAAGGCGGAGATCGAAGCCGGCGGCTGATTGCCGAACAGGCCGGTGTAGATCGATTGCGCGGTGAACAGCCACAACAGGAACAACGCGAACAGCATGATGCCAATGACCGCGATCGAAGGCAGTGCCGGAGAGTGACGGACATCGAAGGCATGCCGCCAGTTGGTGTTCATGCCGAGCTCGCGGCGGCGGCTGATTTCGTAGAGCCCGATCGCCGCGAACGGTCCCACCAGAGCGAAACCCGACATCAAGGGATAGACGAGCTGGATGGCGTTGGAACCCGACGACCACCGGGCAAGGATCAGGCCGACAATCGGGTAGATCAGGCACAGGAACACGTAGTGCGACGGCTTTGCCCAGAAATCCTCGGCGCCGAGCCGCAGCGCATCCCAAAGGTCTGATATGGTGATGTGGCGCACCGTGGGCTGCACATGCATTCCACGCGCATCCGCCATGACATGAAAGCTGGCCATAAGCTTCCTCCCGTTTGTCGGGACGGTCACCACCGTGATGGCCGCCCATAGCTGCCATTAGTAGATGTGACAGCATAGCCGATTTGCCAGGGGTTGTCGCCAAATCGATGATTCCGGACAGGTCATCACGGGATTGTCATCCCAGTCCGGCGAGGCCAATTTTGCTGTTGCAGCGAGTTGATGCCGCCGCGACGCGCTGTTCCGTCCGGGTCGCAGGCTCGGCGGGCCGTTGTCGCGGCCCCCTCAGTCCTATGCTCGTCGGTCGCGCCGCATGGGCTTGACAGCCATCCTACCAGAAGGTAGACAGAGGCATGAGCAACTTGTCCACCACCTCTGACGAGATTCTGGCTTGCGCGCGTTCTCTGATCGTCGCTGGCGGCTACAACGGCTTCAGCTATGCTGACATTTCCGATGTGGTCGGGATTCGCAAGGCGAGCATCCATCACCATTTCCCAAGCAAGGTCGATTTGGTCCGAACGCTGGTTGCGCGATATCGGGAAGAAGCTGAAGCGGGGATGGCGAATCTCGAACGTCAGGTATCCGGTCCGCTCGAGCAGCTTCGGCTCTACGTCGGGTATTGGGAAGCCTGCATCACCGACGCAAGCGCTCCGTTCTGCGTCTGCGCACTGCTGGCAAGCCAGCTCCCCGTCCTGCCCGAGGAAGTTGGCCTGGAGGTCCGGGCGCATTTCCGCTCCCTGTCAGCGTGGCTGACATCCGTGCTGGAGCGCGGGGCGCGGCACGGCCAATTTCAACTGATGCGTACCCCTCGTGCCGAGGCTGAAGCGTTCATGGCGACGGTTCACGGCGCGATGCTTTCGGCGCGGGCCTATGGCGATCCAAAGATATTTGGCGTCGTGACCGGCCCGCTCTTGGAGCGGCTCGCTCCGGCTTCCCTCCAGATACGGTCCTAGGTCCCCGAACAACCATTGCGGTGCTCCCGTCACATTTGCCGAGAAACCTACCTACTAGTCGAAAGGACGATTCAATGACAATTCACAATGGCGGTCTTTCCCGCGCCAGCCAGGAGCAATGGCTCAAGTTCTATTACTTCGCCCGGACGGCGTTCTCGGCTGTCTGGGTGGCGGCCGCCTTTACGGTGGGACAGCAATCCTGGGTGATCGCTGCGGTTTTGCTGGTGGCTTATCCTGCATGGGATGCGGTCGCCAACTTCGTCGACGCATCGCGCAGCGGAGGATTGGGACAGAACCGCACGCAGGCCATCAACCTGGTGGTCAGCATGGCGGCAACGCTCGCGGTGGTTGTCGCGCTGACGATGAGCATGAATTTTGTGCTCGGGGTGTTCGGCGTGTGGGCGATCCTGTCTGGCCTGCTTCAACTCGGCACAGCCGTCCGCCGTTGGAAAAGCTATGGTGCGCAGTGGGCGATGATCCTGAGCGGAGGGCAATCAGCACTGGCAGGCACGTTCTTCGTCGTGCAGGCACGGATGCCGGCGCCGCCATCCATCACCAACGTGGCCGGCTATGCCGCGGTAGGCGCCTTCTACTTCCTGGTTTCGGCGGTGTGGCTGAGCGTGAGCCAATTGCGGCGGAAGCCTGCATAGCCTGGGGCGCCAACGCCGCTCACCGGCATCTGCGGCGGCCGCGATTGCAACGGCGGCCGCAAGACGCAATCGAGGCGGGCACCGACGAAGTTGCGTTCTCGCAATCTTCACAGCTTGCCCGCCTCGGCCCTGCGCCTCCTTGGCGACCCAGTGAGTTTCGTTTTTAGAATGCATGCATTTTAGTAATTGCTTAAATTACTCGTAGAGACCCCGAGCGTATCACCGAGCTTTACAGAGCTTGGCGAGGGGCGATGTTCGCATTGAAGGGCTTCTGGCGTTCGGAGCGCGGTAACTTTGCCATGGCGACCGCCATAGCGATGGTGCCGATAATAGCGGTCGTGGCCGGCACTATCGATCTGACGGGCACGAGCGACGACGCCGCGCAATTGCAGAACTCGCTGGACGCGGCTGGGCTTGCCGTCGGCACAAAGTACCTGCCCAGCATGGCGGCGAGCGATGTCCAGGGGCTTGGGCTGACATTCTTTACAGCCAATATGAGCGTCGCCGACCAGCAAGAATATTCAGACAGCGTCGCCGCTTTTTCGGCAACCGCCAGCGGCGACCCGAGCGCCTACTACATCTCGCTTTCCTCCAGCATCAACCATCCGAGCTTCATCAATGGCGCCGCCCCCTGGGCAGCCCATCGCACGGCCACGGTCAAGATGCATCCCGGCGCGCAGGCCTGTGTGCTGGCGCTCGATCCACATGCTTCGGCCGCCGTAAGCCTGCAGGGTTCGACCGATGTCTCGATGAGCAATTGCGTGATCGCGTCAAACTCGGACGCGTCCGATGCCGTCAGCAGAGGCGGTTCCGCGCAGGTGTCGGCGGGCTGCGTCTCGACCGTCGGCAGCACTTCCGGGCTTTTGCCGCCCAGCGCCAATCTCACCTGCGGAGCGCCGCTCGAACATCAATATGCGTCCTTCGATCCTCTGGCGGACGTCGTCCCGCCCCCCTACACATTGTGCCTGCCGGTCCCCAACGGCAAAACCTATACGCTGTCGCCCGGCACCTATTGCGACAAGACCTTGTCGGGAAACATCACGCTCAATCCAGGTGTCTATATCTTGCGCGGCACCACCATAAAGCCGGGCGGCAACGGCAGCCTGACCGGCCAGGGCGTGACCATATTCCTCATGGAGGGCGCACAGATCTACATAAATGCCAATGAAACGGTGAACCTCTCCCCGTCTGCAAGCGGTCCCTATACCGGCATCACCATTTTCGAGAACCATGGGAACACCTCGGCCTTGACCCTGAATGGCGGCGCAAATTCCGTGATCAGCGGGTTCGTCTATGCGCCTGACGCGGCCATTTCCTTTGCTGGCAACTCAGATATGAGCGGTCAGGGCGACTGCCTGAGGCTTGTTGGCCTGACCGTGCAGATGACCGGAAACTCATCCATCAAAACCGACTGCACGGCCGTATTTGGAAATCGCGATATCTACGCCGGCCGCCTCATCACGCTTGTGAAATGAGCGGGTCGTCGCCGTTTCGACCACGGATTTTCGCCGCCTGCCCGGCAAAAGCCATGATCGCGACTATCTCAGGCGGGCATGACCACTTCGGGAATCGAAAACCACCAGATGGCGAAGCTGAACAGGCGCACCTTGCTCAAGGCGGCCGGCCTGGCGGCCCTGGCCGGACTTGCCGCCTGCGGCACGGTCTCGCTGCCGACCGGGCAAGGTGCCGGGGTCTCCTCCTCCGCAACCGGCACGCTGGCGGGCCTGCGCGCCACTGCGGGGCTGGGACCGCTCGTTTCCGACGCACAGCTGGAACAGGCCGCGCTCCAGCAGGCCGGCTACATGGCGCGGCGCGGCCGCATGAGCCACACCACCGGCTGGGGCAAGGATTTCGCTTCGCGCGTCAAGGACAATGGCATTGCCGGTGCCGCGGCCGAAAACATCGCCGAGGGCCGCTTCGACCAGCAGAAGCTGTTCGACATCTGGGCGCATTCGCCCGGCCATCGCCGCAATATGCTCGATCCGGACTTCAGCCGCTTCGGTCTCGCCTATGTGCGCGACGGCCGCGACCCCAGCCTTCGCTACTGGGCGCTGGTGCTCGGCAAATAGAGCTTCCCAGCTTCCAGATTTAATCCATATGCGCGGCTGGCGCGCCGCCACCGGCTGGCGCCTGCGCCGGCTTGCGCAACAGGAAGACGAACGGGATGGCGACCAGCGTCATCACCATCAGGATTTTGAAGTCATTGACGTAGGAGATCATCATGGCCTGGAGATTGACCATGCGATCGACCTCGGACAGCGCCATCGGATCACCGCTCGCCGCGGCCGGCGAGACCGCCCAGAGATTGGGATTGAACGGGCTGATGAAGGCTGAAAGCTCGGCGTGGTTGACCTGGATGTTGCGCACCAGCAGCACCGTCACGACCGACACACCGATCGACGAGCCAAGATTGCGCACCAGGCTGAACAGGGCCGTGGCGTCGGTGCGGTAACGGGCGTCGAGCGTGGCGAAGGCAACCGTCGACAGCGGCACGAACACCATTCCCATGCCCAGGCCCTGGATCACGCCGGAGCTGATGATCAGCCAGTTGTCCATCTGCGGCGTGAAGCTGGCCATGGTGTAGAGCGACTGCGCGGTCAGGAGAAAGCCGATGACGACCAGGATCCGGGCGTCGATCCTGCCCATGAGGCGCCCGACGACGAGCATCGAAATCATCGTCCCGACGCCACGCGGACCGATGACGATGCCGATGGTGATGGTCGGATAGCCGAAGATGGTCGACAGCATCGGCGGCAGCAGCGACATGGACGCCAGTATCAGCACGCCCATGACGAAGATGAACGCCAGCCCGGTCACGAAATTGCGGTCGAGGAAAATCTTCGGATCGATGAAGGGATGTTCCGATGTCACCGTGTGAATGATGAACACCCAGAAGCCGGTGATCGAAAGACCAAGCTCGATCCAGATCTCGACCGAGGAAAACCAGTCGACCTCGCCGCCGCGATCGAGCAGCAGCTGCAGCGCGCCGACGCCGAGCGATATCATCGCAAAGCCGAAGAAATCGAAGCTGCGCACCCGCCGGGCAACGGCCGGCAGATAGGCCGCCATGCCAAGGAAGGCGACGATACCGACCGGCAGGTTGATGAAGAACACCCAGCGCCAGTTGAAATTCTCGGTCAGCCAGCCGCCCAGCGTCGGGCCGAGGATCGGCCCCAGCATGATGCCGGCGCCCCAGATGGCCATTGCCTGACCGTGACGCTCCTTGGGGTTGATGTCGAGCAGGAAAGTTTGCGACAGCGGCACGATCGCGGCGCCGAACACGCCCTGCATCAACCGGAAAAGCACTATGGTTTCCAGGCTCCACGCCAGGCCGCACAGCATGGAGAAGATGGTGAAGCCGACCACTGCCGTCAGGAACAGTTCCTTGCGGCCGAAGCGGTCAGCGAGCCAGCCGGTGACCGGCGTCATGATGGCGGCGGCGACGATGTAGGACGTCAGCACCCAGTTGATGTTATCAGGCGAGGCGCCGAGATCGCCGGTCATGGTCGGCAGCGCGACGTTGGCGATCGTGGTGTCGAGCGCCTGCATGATCGTCGCCAGCATGAGCGAAACCGTGATCAGGCCACGATGCGGCACTTCTCGAAATGGTTCTGGCGTGCTCATGATGCGGAACTTCCAGCCGGTAACAAAAACGTGTACATGGGGTTTCCGGGCGGCAAAGCCTTCCGTTGAGAGACCCTCATCGCGGTGGGACGCGATTATCGATGTGGGGGTTACATCGACCGAAAGTCTCTGTCTGGCGGATGCCTGCCGCCCGGAAACATGAGGACCGACGGGTCCGTGTCGAAAGTTTCAGAATTTCGGTCAAGCCGCGACGCGGTTCTGCCCCAAATGCTGATCCTTCCCGCCTCTCCATCAGACCAATCCTGCTACTCGCTTCCACCCGCCTGGTCGCAGCGGGCTTTGCTGTTTCTACTGCGCGGTCTCGCCTGCCGTGGCGTGGCCGAAGATCGATGGCCAGCCACGTGCCACGCCAGTGTCGACGGTGACGGCGGCGCTCATGCCGGTGCGCAGCGCCATCTTGGCGTCGGGATCGCTCAGTTCCAGGCGCACCGGAATGCGCTGCGTGACCTTGACCCAGTTGCCGGTGGCGTTCTGCGCCGGAAGCAGCGAAAACTCAGCCCCGGTGCCGGCGCCGATCGCCTTGACCATCGCCTCGAAAGTGCGGCCGGGATAGGTGTCGACCACGATCTCGGCCTTCTGGCCGGGCTTCATGTGGGTCAACTGCGTTTCCTTGAAGTTGGCATCGATCCAGGTGTCGCCCGTCTCGACCAGCGAAAACAGCGGTGTGCCGGAGCCGACAAACTGACCGACCTTGAACGACGAGGCCTGGGAGATGACGCCATCGGCGGGTGCCTTCACCGTGGTCTGCGCCAGGTCGTAGGCGGCCTTGTCGCGCGCGGCGAGCGCCGACATCACGGTCGGATGCTTATCGGTCTCGATATCGGGATTGCCGCCGAGTGCGGCCTTGGCGCTGATGATGCCCTGTTCGGCAACGGCAAGCTGCTGCTTGGCCTTGTCGAGATCGTTTCTGGCCTCGTCGAGCGAAGACTTGGCGTTGATGCCCTTCTGGGCGAGATCGGCGGCACGATCATATTGCGACTGCGCATAGGCAACTTCACTGCCGGCGGACTTCTCCTGCGCCATCGCCTGGCTGTAGGCGGCGCGCAGCTGCTCGACATTGAGGCGCGCCGCGGCAACCGCGGCGTCTGCCTGCGCGAGCGCGATCCGGTACGGCTCGGGATCGATGGCAAACAGAAGATCGCCCTGCTTCACCATTTGATTGTCGGAGATGGCGACCTTAACGATGCGGCCCGCCGTATCCGAAGCGATCGACACCTTGGCCTGCTGCAGATTGGCGTTCTCCGTCTCCTGATAGCGTCCGCCGGTCACCCAGACATAGCCGCCGCCGATGATCAATGCCGCCGGCAAGGCGAACATCAAAAGGAAGCGGCCGATGCGGCGCTTCTTCTTTGGTGCCGGGACCGGGACCTGCACCGAAGGAGCCACAGCGACTGGAGCGGCGGCCGGCTTGGCCGGCGCTTCCATCTCCATCTTGGGGACATTCTCGTCAATCTTGGCTACCGCGTTCATGCTGCTGCGCCTTCTGTATTCTTGACCTTTTCGTCGGACGACGAATCGCCGTCGCCGAGATTCCGTGCCATTGCATCGAGCGCCCTGATCAGGACGCGACGGTCCTCCGGCGAAACGCCGACCAGCGACTCTTCGTAGACTTCGCCAGCCAGGCTCTTGACCTCGGCGTAGGCGGCGCTCGCCTTGGCGGTCGGGAAGATCATGCGCACGCGGCGGTCGGCGGCGTCGGCGCGGCGTTCGATCCAGCCGCCCTCCTCCATCCGGTCGACAAGGCGCGAGACGCTGATCGGCTCGATTTCGAGCAATTCCGCGAGCCTTGCCTGGGTGACGCCCGCCTCCTTGGCGACACGAACCATAAGGCGCCATTGCGCCGACGACAGGCCGAGCCCGCTGGCGCGCGTCTCGAAGCGCTTGCGCATCAGGCGTTGCACGTCGTGGATCAAGAATCCCAGTCTGTCTATGCCATCTGAAACCATGAGCGATAGATATAATAAGCGTGCTTACTATTCAAGGTGCCATGTTGCTGCGCAAGCCCGCAAATGTGCATCTCAGGCGTGCAACGCGGTCATGGTTAGCGACAGGTGAATGCCGAGGACCTTCGAAGACGGTCGGACAAGGGAGAACCGGCCGTTTTCACAGGCGGTTCCGGACGACCATGGTGACGACGAAGAAGGCGCCGAGCGAGCTGGTGATGATGCCGATCGGCAGTTCCTGCGGCGGCAGCAAGATCCGGGCCAGAAGATCGCTTGCCAGCAGGAGCACAGCCCCCAACAGCGCGCAGCTTGCAATCAGGCGCAGATGCAAGGGCCCGGCCAGCGGCCGCGACAGGTGCGGGATCATCAGTCCGACAAAGCCGATGACGCCGGCGACCGAGACGAGAATTGCCGTCGAGAAGGCGGCGACCAGAAATATCGCCCTGCGCATCCGCGCCACCGGCACGCCAAGGCTTTCGGCGGCACTTTCACCGGCCAGGAAAGCGTCCAGCCTGCGATGGTTCCACAGCCCGTAAGCCGCGATCGTGCCAGCGCCCACCGCACCCAGCCAGACATTGTCCCAACGCGCCAGCCCGAGCCCGCCCATCGTCCAGAACAGCACCGAATGGGCCGCGCGCTGGTCTCCGGCAAAGACCAGATAGTTGGTCAACGCCGTGAACAGGAAGGAGACGGCAAGGCCGGCGAGGATCAACCGCTCCGGGCCCTGCCCCCTTACCCGCGCGACCAGCAGCAGGACGATGCAGGCGGCCAGTATGCCGCCGGTGAAGGCCGCGACCGGCAGGGTCCAGATGCCAAAACTGTCGCCAAAGACGGTGATGACGGACACCGCCCCGGCGGCGGCCCCCGACGACAGGCCAAACAGGAAGGGATCCGCAAGATCGTTGCGGGTCACCGTCTGCAGCAATGCGCCGACGATGCCCAGACCCGAGCCGACACAGATCGCCAGGATCGTGCGCGGCAACCGCAGATCCACGACGATCTTGCCGACCGGTCCCGAGACCGGGTGCTCATTCAACCCGACGGCACGGCCAAGCGCGGCAATGACATCCGTCAGAGGTATCAGTGTCGAACCGTAGGCGATCGACAGCAGCACGAGAGCGACCATCGCCACCGCGCCCGCCGCCATGGCCAGCGCGAATGCCTTGTGCCCTGAAAGCGCGCCGGATTTATGCCTAAGCGCAAGATGCATCAGAAGGCTTCCGGATGCATCGCCCGGGCGATCTTGCCGATCGCTTCGATGTTGGCCGGTCCGGGTGTCAGTTCGGCATAGCGAAGAGCCACGAAACGCTCGTTCTTGACGGCGTCGGTCTCCTTCATCGCCGGGTGCGCCTTGAGGAAATCAAGCAGCTTCCTGTAGCCGCCGCCATCCTGGTAGTCGAGCAGGATGAGGAATTGCGGATTGCGCGACGCCACCGTTTCCCAGTCCGTGTTGCCCCAGCTCGTCTCCATGTCGGCCATGATGTTGTCGCCGCCGGCCGCCGTGATCATAGCGTTGGGGATGGCGAATTTTCCGGCGGTGAACGGCTTGTCCTCGCCGGAATCGTAGAGGAACACCCGCGTCCCCTTGGCGCTGCCGACCTTGGCGATGATGTCAGCCAGCTGCGCCTTCCAGCCGGCGACAAGCTTTTCCGCTTCGGCGTCCTTGCCGAAAATCTTGCCCAGCTTTTCGACGTCGCTGTAGAGCAGGTCCATCGATGCGGCGGGCCGGTTCTTGTCGAGATGGACGCAGCTTTCCGTTAGCACCAGCGTCTTGATGCCATGCGGGGCGAGTGTGTCAGGGGTCACCTCGCCGCCCGGCTTCATGCCGTAATACCAGCCGGCGAAGAAGAAATCGGGCTCGACCGCGACAAGGTTTTCGAGCGTTGGGTATTTGGGCGCCAATTCCGGGATCGAGCCTTGCTCGGCCTTGAATTCGGGGCCGACCTTGTACCATCCGGTGATGCCGGTCAGGCCGACGATCGACGGCTGCAGCTTCAGCGCGAAGGCCATCTCGGCCATGTTGAGATCGTGGATGACGGCGCGCTTGGGCGGCGCGTCGAAGGTCAGCGGCTTGCCGCAGCTGTCGACGGTGACGGGGAAGGCGAAGGCCGTCGAAGCCAGCAGCGAGAAGACGAGCGACAAGGCAAGGCGTTTCACGGATTTTGCTCCTTGGTTGAACGGGGATAAAGGACGGGTTTGATCAGGATGGCGGCGCGGCGCGGTTCGGAACGTCGAACACCGTCAGTTCGCGGTCCTCGGTGGGGTGGCGCAGGCGAAACACGTCGACGCCGAAAATCTCGCGGATCAGCTGTTGGGTCAGCGCCTCCCGCGGTGCGGCCAGCGCATGCAGCCCGGCTTCGTTCATCACCGCGACCCTGGTGGCGAAGGGCGCCACCAGCGCCAGATCGTGCAGCACCGCGATCACCGTCATGCCGAAGCCGGCCACGAGTTCGAGCAACTCGCCGCGGGCGCGCGGGTCGAGATGGTTGGTCGGCTCGTCGAGGAACAACACTTTCGGTTGCTGAGCGATGGCGCGCGCAAGCTGGGCGCGTTGACGTTCGCCACCCGACAGCGAGCCCATGGTGCGGCCAAGCAGCGGCAGCAGGCCGGTCCGGCGCAGTGCGTCCACGACAATGTCGCGCTCCTCGCTCCTGCGCCTCAGGCCAGCATGCGGGACGCGGCCAAGCTCGACATAGTCGATCACCGCCAGTCGCGGATCAGGCTGGTCGGTCTGGCCGACGACGGCGATGTCCAGCGCCCGCTCGGCGGCCGAGATCCTGTCCAAGCGTCGTCCGCCAAGCTTCACTTCCCCGGAACTTGGCCTGAGCATGCCTGACAGCATGCGCAGCAGCGTGGTCTTGCCGGCGCCATTGGGACCGATGATGGCGAGGCGATCGCCAGCGGTCACCGAAAAGCTGACCGCTTGGACCAGATCCCGGCCATTCGCCGTCGCGCCGAGGTCGCGGGCCTCGAGAAGCGGCATCGTCATCGGCTTCCCTCCGCGGACGTGCCCGATCCCGGGATGCGGGCCAGCGTCTTGCTGGCCAGTCGCGGCGGACGTTGCCCGGAATCGCACCAGCCGTCGGCGAGCGAGGCGTAAAGGCCGGCAAACCGCACGAGATCGCCGGCATCGGCCTCGGCATCGATGGACCCGAAGAGGTAGACGGCCTTGCCCGGCGCGTGGAAGGCCACCGCGAGCGGCCGTGCGCAGCCTGCCATGCAAGCCACGCCCTCGACCGTGAAACCATGCGCCACATCAGGGTCATGATGCGCCGAGAGCCGGGAGCGCAAATCGCCGCACAGAGTTTCGCCCGACCTGATCCCTGTCGGGACGTCGCGGCAAAGCGTGCAGACGATGATGCGGTGAATGGTGGCGCCGTCCAACTTTTCCGTCTTTCTCGATAGGCGACGGAAGGATGTTGGCGAGCCGGCCGACAAGACCGACGTCCACGTCTCCTCCCGGCACACCCCGTCCGGTCAACTCATGCTGATGGCAGGTCTCCTGGCTCACGGGTCCTAGCGCAATCCTGCCTTCCCAGCCTTGCCGGCCAGTGGCATTTCGGATCTTGCTCACCGCTTACAGTTGCGGGGGCAGCCACGGCCTCGACCCCTCGGGGATCTCACCGTGTTCCCTTTTCACCCCTTGCCTTTCGGCGCGGGGACCATCACCGGCTCACCGTAGATTTCCATCGAACGCATCGCAATGAGTTTTTGCGATACCACGCCCTCTGCTCAATATGTAATAACATTACGTTTGAAGCGATGTTTCTCGATAATGTCAACCCCTGTTGTCGCGCGAGATTGTGGATGGGCTGGACCGGCTCACCAGGCAGAAGGCATGACACTCACCGCAGCCGCGGAGGAAACCGGTCTCTATAGCTTTCTAAAAAACCCAGACAGAATATTCGGACCCGTTTCGCCCGGCCGCAGCCTGATCCCGTCCTCGAAGCCGTTCAGCGTCACGCGTTCAAAGCCGTGGTGTGCCAGCAGCGCCACCAGCGAGTTCCGGTCGAAATGGTGCAGGTGCTCGTTGGGCAGACGCATGCGCCACGTCCGGAACCACGCGTCGCCATCCGCCCCGAGCTCGCGCCAGCGGCAATAAGGAACGGCGATGGCCAGGTGGCGGGCCTGGAGGCGGGCGAGGAAACCCAGGTCAGGGATGTGCTCGAGCACGTCGAACATGGCGACGAGATCCCACGCGCCGGCGAGCGCCTCATCCCAATCGACAAAGCGCACGCCCTTGGGCAGCGGAAACCTGGTGATGTCGCAGCCGGCGCAGTCCGCAACCCCGGTAATCTTCGCGGCCTCGACGAATGTACCGGTGCCATAGCCAATCTCCAGCACGGACCGAGGTATCTCACCTGATATCCCCAACACCCAGCCAAGCCGCTGATATCCGAGCTTGATGGTGCGGTCGCTCAGATCCTCGTAATAGGACATGTATTGCTTATCGTACTTGATCGGTGTGGCGTCGATCTGGTGGATCACACCAACCTGGTCGATCTCGTAGTTGGCTAGCATTGGCGTGTGACCCCGGGGACCGGATCCTAACATGGCGGAGCTGCGAGATGGAGTTCTTGTACTGCACCTACGCACACGCACCTTCTCAAGCGTCGGCTCGTACTGGGGGACAGTGCTGAGAGCCGCGCCTCGCAGCCACTTCAGGTCGTGACAAACTCCAGAAGGTCGGCGTTCAGCACATCAGCGTTCACTGTCAGCATCCCGTGCGAGAAATCGGGATAGGTCTTCAACGAACCGTTCGGCAGCAGCTTGACCGCCTTCAAAGCCGAGGCGGCGATCGGAACGACCTGGTCGTCCTCACCGTGCAGCACCAGTATCGGCACGGTGATCGCCTTGAGGTCATCGGTCTGGTCCGTTTCCGAGAAGGCCTTGATGCCGTCGTAGTGCGCCTTGGCGCTACCCATCATGCCCTGCCGCCACCAGTTCTGGATCACGCCTTCATGGACCGCCGCGCCCTCGCGGTTGAAGCCGTAGAACGGGCCTGACGGGACGTTGCGGAAGAACTGTGCACGGTTGCCGGCCAGTGCCGTTCGAAAGCCGTCGAAGACCTCCATCGGCGTGCCTTCGGGGTTGTCGTCGGTCTTCAGCATCAGCGGCGGAATGGCAGCGACTAGGACGGCCTTGGCCACCCGGCCGGCAGGTTCGCCATGTCGCGCCACGTACCGTGCCACTTCGCCACCACCGGTGGAATGGCCGATGTGAACCGCGTTCTTCAGGTCCAGCGCCTTGGCGACGGCAAACGCGTCGGCCGCGTAGTGATCGATGTCGTGGCCGTCGGCGACCTGCTCCGAGCGTCCGTGGCCGCGCCGGTCATGCGCGACGACACGATAGCCCTTCGACAGGAAGAAAAGCATCTGCGCGTCCCAGTCGTCGGAGCTGAGCGGCCAGCCATGGTGAAAAACGATGGGCTGGGCGTCCTTGGGACCCCAGTCCTTATAGAAAATCCGTACGTCGTCGTCGGTCGTGACAAAGCCCATGGTGTGTTCTCCTTCTGGAGTGTCGTGGGTGCCAGGCCCCGCGGCACGCGCGGTACCCAGTGAAAGGGCGAAACTTGCGCTGAGCGCCGAGGCCGAGATCAGGACGTCGCGGCGGTTGAGCGGCAGGCCGAGGGTGAAGGTGGGAGGCATCGAGGAGTCTCCGCGAGTTGTTCAAAAGGCGGCGGGTGGGATCACACGCAGTGGCCGCACATGAGCGGATTTGTTTCGGTAGAACGCCTCCCCGTGAGGCGAGGATGGCGAGGGCCGGCGAACGGATCGATCCCGACCCTCACCGGAATGCTCGCCATCCCGGCCCGGGTCAGCCTTTGCTCGGCACCGGCGTGTTGAGGAGCTGCTGCTCCCAAAGATACGCGATGCCGCTGCCGCCGAAGTGCTGGATGAGAATCTCGGTCAGCTCCTCGACATGCTCGGTGCGCGCCCAATCGCGTTGCCATTCGCCAGCGAGCGCCATCACGGTCATCACGTTCGCGCCGGCCGCGATCATTCGCTGGATGGCAACTTCGTGAGACTCCTTCGAAATCCCGCCCGACGCGTCGGTGATCACGGTCACGTCCCAGCCTTCGCCGGCGGCCTGGATGACAGGCATTGCGACGCAGACCTCGGTCCACAGGCCGGCGATTATCAGCTGCTTGCGTCCGGTCGCCTTGACGACGTTCACCACATTCTCGTCCTGCCAGGTGTTCACCCAGGTGCGATCGATGACTTCCTGGTCCGGAAATACGTCGGTGATCTGCTTAAAGAGAAGTCCACCGCGCGCCGCGATCACGCTGGTGAGAATGGTCGGAACATTGAAGGCTTTTGCTAGCTTCGCCAGCGCGGTCGTGTTGTTGACCACCATATGCGGATCGTGGCTGTTCAGGTTCGCGAGTTGATAAGGTTGGTGATCGATCAGAACGAGGACCGAATCTTCGGGACGAAGAAGCGAATCGAGGCCGTTACGAGGGGTCATCAAGACTTCCTTTCTCTGCCGCCATGGACGGCGATGGGTTCACGGGAGACATGCGCCGGCGGGCGACGTTGTCTGGACGCAATTTGCTGTTCCTCTTGGTGGTGCGGTAGTGCCATAGTCAGGCAAGCTGTGTCGCGAAACGAGGAACGCCGAATTGGACATCGAAGATCTGCAGACATTCGTCGCAGTGGCCGATGCAGGGGGCGTATCGGCCGCCGCGCGCCGGCTTGGCGTCTCCAAGTCAATCGTCAGTCGACGGCTCTTTCGGGTTGAAGCAGAGCTTGGCGTCCAGCTTCTTGCACGAACGACCCGCGGCGCCGCGCTCACGGAAGCGGGGATCACGTTCAGAGACCATGCGGCCCGAGCCAGCGCCGAGATCGATACGGCTAGGGAAACGATCCTCCCGACCGGCGACCTTCGCGGCCGCCTGAGGGTTGCCATGCCGCTTACTTTCGGCCCAACCCATTTCGCCCCGGTGCTCGCGGAAATGGCGCGCCAGCACCCGCAGCTTCACATTCATACCTCCTACAGCGATCGCTTCGTCGATCTCATCGCAGAGGGTTTCGATTGCGCGATCCGGGGCGCCTACCTTCAGGACTCCAACCTGATCGCGAAGCGCGTCGGGCCGATCCATGGAAAGCTTGTCGCCAGCCCGGATTATATCGAAGCGCACGGATCACCCGAAACCCTGGACGAACTCGTCACCCATCAGGCCCTCATGCAGGGAACGGAAGCCTGGCAGTTCATGGATGGCGACAAGATCGTCACGGTCCAGCCGCAGGGCAGGTTCAAGGCCGACAGCGCCACGGCGCTTGCCGCCGCGGCGGCGGCAGGTCTCGGCATCGCCTGGCTCCCTGATTGCATCACACATGCATATGTGGCCTCCGGCGCGCTGGTCCCGATCATGACACGCTATCCGGTGCCTTCGGGGGCCGCGTATGTCGTCCGCCCGCCGGGTCAGCACCCCACACGGAAAGTCCGGGTCCTCACCGAGATGCTGATCGAGTACTTCGCGCGAAATCCGGACGTTTGGGGTCTCGACCGTTAAAACACGAAGGGGCCGAAGCCTTATCAAAGAATTGCGTTCGACGGTCGCTCAACTGCGGGCCACTGAACTCGACGACATCGCCTGTGCCCTTGGCGGCAAGCAGCGCGCGCGCCGCCATCATGTCGTCGAGGCATACAGCGCCTTGATCTCGGGGCGCGCCTGCAGCATGGCGCCGGCGGCCATCATGTCCGGCACCCAGTCGCCGGGCGCGGCTCTACTGGTCCGAAAATCTCACGCTCACGCCGCGCTGCCGGAAATAGGCCTGCATCAGCTTGCGGCCCTGGCGGTTGTTCTGCGCCAACTTGGCCGGATCGAACACCGCCTGTTTTATCCCTTCTCGTGCCAGCGCCGCCTTGAGCGTCGCGATATGCGCGTCGATGTCGGCATTGTCCGCCCGGAGCGAGGCATAGATATTTTCGGTCGCCTGGGCCACGGTCGGTTCGTTCACAGATGTCGTCCTTTGGTTGATTGAGCGGCGGCTTAACACAGATTCGCGGCTCCGCCGATACCGATGAGATAGCCATAGAAGTTCGTTGCGGCTCGGATCCGACGCTTGTCTTTGCAGTCTCCAAAAAACAAGGCCCCTTCCGGGGCCTTGCGCATCAACCTCAGCACCGGGCTCTAATCGCCCTCACTTCCCCGCCAACGCCTTGGCATTCTCGGCCGTGATCGCGGTCGTTTCCACCGTCACCGTCGGCTCCACCGAGGTCGCGCAGTCGAGCAGGATTTTCTTCGACATGTCGATCGCTTCCTTGGCGCCGGTCGGGTAGGTGAAGGTCGCCGCCCAGTCACCCTTGGCGACGGCTTCGATGCCACCCGCCGGGCCCGGCAGGCCGTCGGTGCCGATGATCTTGACGTCCTTGCCGGCGCCCTTGGCGGCAAGCAGCGCGCCGGCCGCCATCATGTCGTTGGAGGCATAGAGCACCTTGATGTCGGGGTGCGCCTGCAGCATGGCGGCGAAGGCGGTCTGGGCTTTATCCGGCACCCAGTCGGCGGCCTGTTCGGCCACGACCTGGATCTTGGCATTCGCCTTCACGCCATCCTTGAAGCCGTTCAGCCGTTCGACGGCCGGCGTGGAGCTCGGCAATCCTTCCAGCACTGCCGCCTCGCCGCCGTCCGGCAGCAGGGTCTTGGCGGTGTATTTGCCCGCTTCCATGGCGATCTTGTAATTGTCGCCGCCGATGAAGGCGGTGTAGTCCTTGCCGGGATCGCCAACCGTCTTGCGGTCGAGTTCGATGACCGGAATGCCGGCATCCATGGCGCGCTTGACCGCCGGCGTCAGCGGTGCCGCCTCGAAGGGCGAGATCAGCAGGAGGTCGACCTTCTGGGTGATGAAGTTGTCGACCTGCGAGGTCTGCGTGTTGACGTTGCCGGCCCCGTCGGCGATCTGCAGCGTGAAGCCCGGCACTTCCTTGGCCGCAGCGGTCAGCTCGTCATTGACGTGCTGCCGATAGGGTTCGGCATTGTTCGCCTGCGAAAACCCGATGATGAACTGGCCGTCCTTGGCGCAGGCCTTGACCATCGGGTCGGCAGCCTGGGCGGTTCCCGCAATGCACAGGCCAGCGCCTGCCAGAAGCGCGGCCTTGAGGGCACGCCTTTTTCTTGTGGTTTCCATATTCGCTCTCCTCCTTGTCGGCCGGGGGGCCGGACCTTGGTTGACGTCCACTTACCGCCGTCTTCCTCCTAACGGCCCAAACCCTCGCGGCGGCGAACGAGGGATTGAAGCACTGCCGCCAGCACGATGATCGCGGCGGTCGCGAGCAACTGCATGGCGGGGGTGATATTGTTGAGCTGAAGGATGTTGGCGAGCGCGCCGAGCATGATGGTGCCGGCAACGGTGCCGACCATCGAGCCGGCGCCGCCGAACAGGCTGGTGCCGCCGATGACCACGGCGGCGATCGCGGTGAGCTCGTAGCCCATGCCGTCATTGGCGCTGCCGAAATTGAACTGGCCGGCATGCACGATACCGGCAAGTGCCGAGGCAAAGCCGGTGATAGCATAGACCGAGATCTTCACCATCGAGACCGGCACGCCGGAAATGCGCGCCGCGCGCTCATTGCCGCCGACGGCGAAGACGTAGCGGCCGAAACGTGTGGTGTTGAGCACCACTGTGGCGATCGCGGCGAAGGCGATGAACACGATGGTGGCCACCGGAACGGTGTTGCTGAACAGGCGTTCGCCAAGCACCGCGAACACCGGGGGCGCCAGGCCAGGCCCGTCGCCATAGGAAATGTTGATGTACTGATTGCCGGAGACGACGAGAGCGAGACCTCGCGCGGCCTGCAGGCCAGCCAGCGTGACGATGAACGGCTCGAGCCGGAAGCGGCTGGAGATGGTGCCCTGGATCGTGCCGAAAACGATGCCCATGACCAGCACGGCAAGAATGGTCGGGATGAGGCCAAAGCCGCCCGAAATCATCATCGATGCGGTCACCACGCTGGACAGGCCAAGCACGGCGCCGACCGAGAGGTCGATGCCGGCGGTGATGATAACGAAGGTCATGCCGATGGCGATGATGCCGGTCTCCGACACGGCGCGCACGATGTTGGCGATATTGTCGGGGTTGAGGAACAGGATCTCGCCATGCCGGCGCGGCGAGAAGATGATGCCGCCGATCGCCACCAGCACCAGGCCGATCAAGCTCTGGAAGCGCACGATGAGGGCCAGCGGGTCGCGATGCTTTGGTGCGGCCGCCGGCACCACCGGCGCCCCCGCGACCGAAATCTTGTCCTGCGTCATCAGGCCTCCCTGCCATTTGCCGCGGCAAGCACCGTGTGCTCGTCGACGCCGCCGATGAATTCCGCCACATTGCGCCCCTGGCGCAGCACCACGATGCGATCGCACAGGCCGATCAGCTCGGGCATCTCGCTGGAGGCGACCAGGATGCCGAGCCCTTGCGCGGCGAGCGCCCGCAGCCGCGCATAGATCTCGCCCTTTGCGCCGACATCGACGCCGCGCGTCGGCTCGTCGAGCAGCAGGAGCCGGGGATTGCCGAGGATTTCTTTCGCCAGCACCACCTTCTGCTGGTTGCCGCCCGAAAGCGCGCCGACCGCGATGTCGGGGTTTTTCGGCCTGATGTCGAACTGGCCGAAGGATTGCCTCACCGCATCCGCCTGCCGGCGCGGCGACATCAGGCCTGCCGGCGAGATGCGGCGGATCACCGACATGACGAGATTGAGGCCAACCGCCATCCGGAGCATCAGGCCGCTGCCGCGGCGGTCGTCGGTGACGAAGGCGATACCGGCCGCGCGGGCCGCTCTGATCGAATCCAGCCTCACCGGCCGGCCTGATATGGCGACCTCGCCTTCCCAACGGCCGGACAGTCCGGCGCCATAGAGAGCGCTCAGCAGTTCCGTGCGCCCTGCCCCCATGATGCCGGCCAGCCCGACGATCTCACCCTCGTTGACGTCGAGCGAGATGCCGGTCGGCGGCTGCCATCCGGCACTTTCATGGGCAAGCCTGAAGCTCGCGTCGCGCAGGCTGAGCAGCGTCTTGCCGGCCGTCCGGGCGCGTTCGGGATAAAGCTCGTCCAGCGGTCGCCCGACCAGCAGCCGAACCAGCTCCGCCTGCGGCGCGTGCGGCTCGGTGACGCCGGCGACCCGGCCGTCGCGCATCACCGTCACCCGGTCGGCGATCTGCGGCACCTCTTCGAGACGATGCGAGATATAGACGATGCCAACGCCGCTGGCGGCGAGCTTGCGCATGATGTCGAACAGCCTTTCGACCTCGCCGACCGTGAGTGCCGCCGTAGGCTCGTCCATGATCAGCACGCGCGAGGCGTAGGACAGCGCCTTGACGATCGCCACGACCTGGCGCTGGCCGATCGACAGATCGGCGACCATGCTGGCCGGATCTATGGCAAGCTCGATGGCTTCCAACCGTTTGCGGGCCTCGCTGCGCATCGCCGGCACGTCGAGGAAGCCGCCCGGTCGCAACAGTTCGCGGCCGAGGAACAAATTGGCCGCGACGTCGAGCGTCGGCACCAGGTCGAGTTCCTGGAAGATGGTTGCGATGCCGGCACCTTGCGCCTCGCGCGGATTGTTGAAGGCTACCGGCTTGCCGTCGATGAGGATGGTGCCCTCGTCTGGCGCGTAGACGCCCGATAAGAGATTCATGAGGGTCGACTTGCCGGCGCCGTTCTCGCCGAGCAGTGCGTGGATCTCGCCGGCCTTGAGGTCGAAGTCGACGCCGCGCAGCGCCTGGACACCGCCGAAGCGCTTGACTGCACCGGTGACGGAAAGCAGCGGCGCGCTCATGCCGGCCTCGCCACGGATTGCCGGGCCTGCAGCGTCGCCTGCAGCCGGACTGCCTGCGGCTCGAGACCGCTCGACGCAATGCGGGCGCAGAGCAAGGCCGCTGCCTGCCGGCCGATCTCCGTGCAGGGCTGCGCGACGAGTGTCAGTCGCGGCTCGAAGCAATCGGCCCATTCGAAATCGTCGAAACCGGCAACCGACAGATCCCCCGGTATCGAGAGGCCCCTTTCGCGGATTGCCCGCACCGCTCCGATGGTCGTCATATTGTTGCCGGTGACCAATGCCGTGGGTGGCGACGGCAGGGACAGGATGGCGTGGGTCGATGCCGTGGCGCTCGCGGTGTCGACGTTCTCGCACGAGACATAGTGCGGCAGGCATTCGAGTCCGTTCGCGGCCAGCGAAGCGCGAAAAGCCTCGATGCGCTCGCGCGTCGTCGCCAGGCCCGGCTGGCCAGCGAGATAGCCGATGCGCTTGTGACCGAAGGAGGCGACGTGGTCGATGAGCGCCCGCATCGCCGTTTCGTTCTCGACACCGATCTGGTCAAAGCGCGGGTCGGCGAAGCGGTCGATAAGCACGCAAGGCAGCTTCTTCTCGGCCAGATAGTCAATGGCGCGCTGCGGCGCGCCCGACGGCGCCAGGATAACGCCATCGACACGCCGCTGGTGGAAGGCGCGCACCACCGACAGCTCGCGGTCGGGATCCTCCTGCGTGTCGGAGAGGAACACCATGAGGCCGAGGCGCGCGCATTCGGCCTCCACCGCGCAGATGATGTCGGTGAAATAGGGGTTGGAAATCGCCGAGATCGCAAGGCCGACGCTGTTGGTCGAGGCGACTTTCAGCGACCGCGCCAGTTCGTTGGGTTGATAGCCCATCGCGGCAATCGCGTCATTGATCAGCCGCGCCTTCTCCGGCGAGACGAAGCGGGTCCGGTTGATGACATGCGAAACGGTCGAAACCGACACGCCGGCGCGGCGCGCGACCTCAGCCATTGTCGGCATGGCGACTCAATTGGAGTGCTGGCAAGCGCTCCTCCCTGATGATGCGTTTCCAGTCCGCTCTTATTGGTTCTGGCGGATTTGCGGCTACCGTAATGCCATCGAAACGTTTGCGCAATCGCTTCGACGGCCTTTTTCGACCAAATTTGCGCCCGGCGCAATTTCGATCAAACTGGCCGGGTGAAGAGGCGGCAAGATGGTTCGGCCAATGCGAGGAACACATGAACCCAACCGAGAAAGCATTGTGGTTCGTCGAGAGCCATCTGCCGGAGGCTGTTACACTCGACGACATCGCCCAGAGCAGCGGCGTGTCGCGTTTTCATGTGACACGGGCTTTCGGTGCCGCCACCGGCCGCTCCGTCATGGGTTACATGCGCTCGCGCCGGCTGACCGAGGCGGCGCGTAGGCTGGCCGGCGGGGCGCCCGACATCCTCTCGGTCGCGCTCGACGCCGGCTACAACTCGCATGAGGCTTTCACCCGGGCTTTCCGCGACCAGTTCGGCACCACGCCGGAGCTGGTGCGCGCGCAAGGCTCGACCAAGACCCTCGACCTCGTGGAGCCGATCCTGATGGACCAGTCCATTCTGACAAACCTCGAACCGCCACGCTTCGAGACCAGCCGGCCATTCCTGATCGCTGGCTTGGGCGAACGCTACAGCTGCGAAACCAGCGCCGCCATTCCAATGCAATGGCAGCGCTTCGGCCCATATATCGGCAATATCCCGGGCGAGACCGGCGACGTCGCCTATGGCGTCTGCGTCAATGGCGACGATGCCGGCAATTTCGACTACATCGCCGGCGTCGAGGTATCAGACTTTTCCGACCTCCCCAGGGAACTCAGCCGCGTGCGGATACCGGCGCAGAAATATGCCGTGTTTTCGCATCGGGAACACATCTCGACCATCCGCCGCACCGTCAACACGATCTGGAACAAGTGGCTGCCAGCCTCCGGGCACGAGATAGCGGACGCGCCCGAATTCGAGCGCTATGGTCCGGAGTTCGATCCGCGCAGCGGCAATGGCGGGCTGGAGATCTGGATACCGATCAAGGCTTGATCAGCGACAGGTCAAGATCCCAGTTCTGGCCGACCAAATCCTTGCCGAAGGAATGGTGGGGCTCTTCCTCGATGAGTTTGAAACCGGCGGCCTGATAGATGTGCCGGGCGGCGGTCAGGATGTCGTTGGTCCACAAGGTCAGCGTCTTGTAGCCCTTGGCGCGGGCAAAGCCGATGCACTCCTCGACCAGCCGTTTGCCGATGCCGAAGCCGCGCGCCGAAGGTTCGACATAGAGAAGGCGCAGCTTCGCCACCTGATCGGATTTGCGCACCACAAAGACCGAGCCGACGACCTCGCCTTCCCGCTCGGCGATCCAGCTGCGCTCCCATTTCGGGTCGAAGGATTTTACGAACGCCGCGAGGATTTCGGCGACCAGCGCTTCATAGGTTTCGTCCCAGCCATAGTCCTGCGCGTAGATCATCCCTTGCCGCCGGATGATCCAGCCGATGTCGCCGACCTGCAGCGGCCGCAACAGATAAGGGATCTTGGGCTCGGCGCTGTCGCCGAGCAGATGCTGCACCGTCCGCATGGATTTCACCAGCCGGTCCTGCTCCCATGCAGGCAGCCGACCGAGCAAAGCCGCGACCTGGTCGTGCGAATCCTTGTTCAGCGGGGCGAAGGCATTCCTGCCCGCCGGCGTCAGCGCAATCGACGATTGCCTGGCGTCCGTGGCCAGCGTCGACCTCGAGATGAGGTGAAGCCGTTCGAACTTCTTCAGCAAACGGCTGACATAGCCGGCATCGAGACCGAGATCGCGTCCAAGGTCGGTCGCGGTCAGACCGTCACGGTGCGCCAGTTCGTAGAGCACGCGCGCCTCGGTCAGTGAGAAGGCACTTTTCAGCAGCCCTTCGTCGAGCAGCCCGATCTGGCGGGTGTAGAAGCGGTTGAACGCCCGTACTGCATCGATCAGCTGTTTGTTGGGCGCATCGTTGCTGGGCTGATGGTGAATCGTCATGGGCATCTCCTGGTGTTCGCAGGATCGACCATTTACTTGACTTAGTCAACTATTCTGCTGATCACATCATCGGCAACACCGGCCAGCGATCAACAATCTTGCCACCAGAAAACACCGCGATCGGCCCGAATTGCTGCAGCACGGCCTCGCTCTGCGTCGGGCGCAGGAACGCGTAATCGCCGGGCCGGGCAACGGCGTCGGCGGGCAGGCCCATGAATTGCTGGTTGGAGGACAGGCCGAGCAGGCCGTTCGCTTTCATGTCTTCGGGAAATACCGGTTCGGCCATCCATTTGCCGCCATAGAGGTAGCAGCCCTTGCGGGGAAACCAGCCGAGCGCCTGCAGCAGGCGGGAAACAGCCGGCGGGCCGGGCAGCATCGGCTCGACCACTTTCAGGATCGGCGTCGCGATGAAGGCTGCCGGCTGGAAGCCGTTGAGGCCTAGCGTATCGAAATCGCTGGGCAGCACGAAGGCCGAGCCCATCGACACTTCGTTGGTGACGCTGCCACGATGAAGCAGCGCGGTCTTGCTGCCGCCGATGTTCAGGATGCGACGCTGGTCCGCTCCAAGGCACGCAACGAAAGCGGCGGCCCGGTGCGAGGCCCGCGCCAACGCCTTGGCCGGCCCGCCGAACAGGCCAGGAATGTGCGGCGCATGCGCCTCATAGGCCATGACGCCTTCGCAGCGCAGCTCCTTGTGAGCCGACAGCACCTTCAACGCCCGCGACAGGGCCTCCGGTTCGGCGAAACCGCCGCGATGCAGCCCGACATCGATCTCGAAGGCGATGCGAAGCTCGATGCCGAGCTCGGCCGCGAGGGCGGCGTATTCCGCCAGTCGCTCCTGCGTGTCGATCAGCCAGCAGACACGCGACCAGGCTGCGTCGCCTCTGGAAAGCACCGGCCTTGCCGCCCCGACCGGCATCGGTTTGCCGTACAGCAGATCCGCATCCGGAAACGCTTGCAGCACCGCCTCGCTGATCGGCGGATGGAAAGTCATGAGGCGATCGGTTCCAAGCGCGTTGCCGATGTGCGAAAGCAGCGGCAGGCAAGCGAGCGACTTGTCGACCAGCCGCACGGCAAGGCTGGGGTCAAGCCTCTCCTTCACCAGGGCGATGTTACGGTCCAGCCGATCAAGGTCGAGCAGCAGGCACGGCTGGAAGATGCCGGCCTGCTTCAGTGCCTCCGAAAGCGTGGCGAAATAAGCGCTCATTATTCGATGCCGAACAGGCCGGCCATGTAGGGCGAAACGAAGCGGTTTTGCGGATCGATGTCGCGGCGCACCGCCATCGCATCATCCCAGCGCGGATAGAGCTTTTTCAGGTCCGCCGCCTTCAGGCTGTGCATCTTGCCCCAATGCGGCCTGCCGCCATATCTGCGGAAGATCGGCTCGGCCGCCTGCATGAATGGCAATGGATCGCTCGCCGCGTCATGGTGGATGGCGATCGAACAGGTCGGCCTGTCGTAGAATGGCGAGAGCCAGAACCGATCGGGCGCGACGCTGCGCACCTCCATCGGGAAGTATACCGAGGGAAAGCGCTTTTCGGTGAGGTCGATGATTTCGGCCAGCGCCTTCGGCCCCTCCTCAAAAGGAAGGTGATATTCCATCTCGTTGAATTTGGTCTGCCGGTCGCTGGCATAGACGTTGAGCCAGTCCTGCACATAATCCTCGGCCGAAACCTTGGCGACGGCGTCACGGATCAGCCGGCGGCGCAGCGACGGCAGCCAGGCAAGTCCGGTGCGCAGCCGGCGCAACGTCCTCAACGAGCCCTCGTCATCCTCGGTCGGGCGCGCAGTGGTCGCCTCGGTGCTGAAGTCACTGGCGATGAACTGCGCATAGCCTGAGAACGGAATGTAGTAGAATTCGGCCGACCGGTGCGCGGTCATCATCTTCTCGAAATCGCACAACATGTCGGCGATCGGCAGCACCCATTTGCGGCGGCGCAGCCGGTAGGACGGGATGTTGTTCAGTGTCACTTCGCTCAAGACACCGAAAGCACCGAGCGCGACGCCGATGGCGTGGATCGTCTCCTGATCCCCTTCCCGCTTGAATTCGCGAACCTTGCCAAGCCCGTCGACGATCTGCACCGTTTCCAGCTGCGTGTGATAGGCGCCGAGCGTCGGCCCCGAGCCATGGGTGGCGGTTCCCAGCGCGCCGCCTATCGCCTGGCAGTCGATGTCGCCCATATTGGGCAAGCCCTGGCCGATGCCTTGCAGGATGTGCATCAGCGATCCAAGCCGCGTGCCTGCCCGCACTCGTGCCTGAACCTTTTGCGCGTCATGCGAGACCAGGCCTTCGAGCTTCTCCAGCGAGAGGATCGTGCCCTGCGATTTCACCAGCGGCGTGAAGGAATGGCCGGCGCCGACGACGCGCACCGGGCCGGGCGCGGTGCGAATGAGATCACCGAGTTCACCGGCATCAGCGGGGCTGGCAATCAGCCGCGGCTCGGCGGTTACAAAACCGGACCAGTTGCTCCAGTTGTTCGGCATGGCGCTCACGCAACAACCCGGCGACGCCGCACCACGATGACAAACAGTCCGAGCAGCGCCACGCTGGCGACAGCGCTGGCGGCGGCGAATTCCGGAACCGGGCGAAAATCCTTGCCGTCGATGAGCAGGGACGCCGCCACCGGCCCGATCGCCAGGCCAAAGAGCTGGGCGGCCGGCACCAGCAGCACGGCGGTGCGCGTCTCGTCAGCGGTGATCGCCAGCCGGATCTGGTAGGGCACGATGAACAGGAGGATAAAACCCATGACCAGGGCGGCGACCCAGAAGATCGTGAGGCCAGGTCCGCTGGCCAGCACGAGCGAAGCGACAAGCGCGACAGTGCCAATGGCCGCGATGGCAAGGCGATAATCGATGCGCGCCTCGAACACGGTCGCCGTCATCGCGCCAAGGACCTGCACCGCGAGGCTGGCCGAAACAATCAGCCCGACCGTGCGGCCATCGATGCCGAACTGGGCGCCAAGCGGCTCCAGAAAGGCCCAGACCGAACCGAAGAACATGAAGTAGCAAAAGACGCACGACAGCGCTGTCAACGAAGGAACCGTCAGCACATTGGCGAGGTTCTCCTCCTTCGGCAGGTCGGCATAGTCAGCCGGGACGGTGAAGGCGACCGCCAGCGACGCCACGCAGACGACGGCGAGAACGAGGAAGCCGCCATCCGATCCGGTGGCGGGGATGACGTAGAGTGCCAGCAGCAGGGCAAGCGCGCATTGCGCCAGCGTCTGCATGGTGACGAAATAGCCGCCGATGCGTTCGGCACGGCGCGAACGGGCAATCAGTTCGGTGGCGACCGCGACAAGGCCACCTTCGGCAAGACCGGCCAAAGCACGCGCCGCCATCAGCATGTTGGCGGAGGCAGCGTAAGCCGTCCAAACGTTCGCCAGTGCCAGCAGGAGCAGCAGGGCCGCACTTTTCCAGCGCATCCTGTGGGCCGAGAGCAGCATCGCCACGATCGCAGAGCCGATCGCGATGGCGATCATCTCGGCGGTGGCGACCAGCGCCAGTTCATCGCCGCTGACATGGCCCTCGGTGTAGAGCGCGCCGAGCAAGACGGGCTGCAGACCGAGAATGAGCAGGCCGACCGACCCGATCCACAAGGCCGAGGCAAGCTGTCCGCCGGTCGGATTGCCGACCAGCCAATCGCCGCTTCCGGTATGCGCGTCACCAGATGCCAAAGCCGCCTCCCAACGTCCCTTGCCGGATCGCAAAAAAGCTGACAACCTGTCAGCATTTCAGAAGCTGATACTTGATCATATTTCTTGTCAACCAGAATTTGGGAACGCGCGCGAAAGATCGGTGCATGGCGGAAGCAAAGCGAACGGCGACCGAACCGAGGCGCAAGCCCAAGCAGGAGCGCAGCCGCGAGCGCATCGACGCGATCCTGTCGACAACCATGCGGCTGATCGGCGAGAAGGGCATCGACGCCGTCACCATGAAGGAGGTCGGCGCGCTGGCGGGCGGGCCGATCGCCACCGTCTATCACTACTTCCCCAACAAGTCGGCTATCCTGGCGATGCTCTATGAGCGGTTCTCAGAAGTCAGCCGCGCGCGATTGACTGACATCATCGCCGACGTCCGCGAAGCGACTGATATCATCGCCGCGGCCGATCGGTTGCTTGACGACTACCTCAGCCGCGTCGCCGGCGATCCGGCCATCCAGGACCTGCAGAACGCCATCCAAGCCGACAAGGCGCTCAAGAATCTCGACATCGCCGAAACGCGGCATCAAGCCAAGATGTTCTGCGATCATGTCATCGCCCTGCTCGAACCGGAGAAACACGAGCAGTTCGAACGCATGGTTCTGCTGATCTTCCAGCTCGCCGGCGGCGTGGTGCGCCTGGCGCTGGCGCAGGGCGAAGCGGAAAGCCGCCGGACCATTGAGGATTACAGGTCGATCATCCACACCCAGCTGCGGCTGTTTCTTTAAAGCGGCGCGACGCGATCTCGGCGAGGCCTATCTCGCCCGATGGATGAGCCCTTCGAAGCCGTCGGCAAGATCGGCAGCGCCGGCCGCGAACATCTTCACGAGATTTTGGGGACGGCCGGGAGTCTTGTTGGCGTCGAGGAGGACGGCCCTGCCCTCATGCATGACGAAATCGAATTTCCCGTAGTCGAAGCCGAGTTCACGCCGCCGCTCGCGCAATTCGTTGGGAACCGGGACGGGCTCACGCCGGATCGTTTCCGATGCCTTGACAAGGCTGTTTGGCGAGACATAGCGGGTGCAGCGCTCGCGCTCTCCGCAAAACACCCAGAAACGCAGTGCAAAACCGTCGGGTTCTCTTTCCGGAATGAACTTTTCCACGACCAGATCATCGCGCTCGAAGATGCCGGCTGGAAGCTCGCCAAGAGATCCATGGACCTCATAGGGCTGAAGGCCTGGCAGATGCGGAAAAGGCGGCGGCTTGCCCGCACGCTTTGATCGCCGATTGAGGCGCGTCTCCGGAAAGCCCTGATTGTTGAGATTGGTCTTGACGATGACCGGACCTTGCCAGGCGTCGCGTTCTGATATCAGCGCTCCGCTGATCCGCCGTTTGGATATGTCTGTTGCCCCGACATTGAGGCAGAATGGAAAACGCCTGGCATAGTCGACATGGTCCGCAGGTGTTGTCGTCGCGTCGACATGCAGAACCGCGATATCGCCCTCGTATGTCTTTGACAGGCCTTGTTGAATCCGGACCGAATGGCCGCGCCTTTTCAATTCCTCCAGAACATCGAAAAGCAAATAGCGGCTGCCCCGGCGCAACATAAGATTGCGCTTGCCCAGGAACCGGTCATGTTCATGCGTTATGACAACGACGCGCGACACAGCTATCCCCCTTGGCTTGCATGCCCGCTTCTATTAAGCGGCTCTAATCGGTCGATGCCAGACTTTCCTGGGCTCCAACGGGTTTGAATGACAAATCATTGGGATAATTATCATCGGCACTGGAAGCTCCTGGATGCTCCGCTGCGGCCAACCGCGGAAACCGTTGGCATATTCGATCGCGAACTTGATCTCGGAAATGCCAATGTCCTTCTGCTCGGCGTGACCCCCGAACTGGCAATCCTGGGGAGATCGATGTTGGCGGTCGATCAGTCGGCAACCATGATTTCCGGCGTCTGGGCCGGCGACAACGCTTCGCGAAGGGCGCTGGCCGGAAACTGGCTTGATCTGCCCGTGGAGCGGGCAAGTTTCGATGCTATCATCGGCGACGGCTGCCTGTCCGCGGTCGATTCCAAGGCCGCCCGCCATGCGCTGTTCGGCGAAATCGCAAGGGTGCTGAAGCCTGGCAGGCGTGCGGCGATCCGCGTTTTTGCGCGGCCCGAAAAGACGGATGATCTGCGTGGCATCGAAGCTCTGGTCCTGGCCGGCGGGGTCGAGAATTTCCACGCGCTCAAATGGCGCATCGCGATGGCGTGCACGACCGACGACTGCGACAATACCGTCAATGTGCAGGCAATCCGCTACACCTTCGAGGGCCTGTTCCCGGACCGCGAAGTTCTTGCGGCAAAGACAGGATGGAGCATGGCGTCCATCAACACGATCGACGTCTATGCAGGTTCCGAAACGAAGTACAGTTTCGCGACGCTGGCCATGCTGGTGGATGAGGCGAGCGACTGGTTTGAGCAGGTGCGTGTCACGCCAAGTGGCAGCTATCCGCTGGCGGAGCGTTGCCCGCTTCTAGTGCTCGGCTCAGCCAAGCTCCGATAAGTTCGGCATCATGGTGCCAACAGGCGCTCCGTGCGCCTTGACTCTCGCAAGCCGCCAGCCTATTTCAGCGCCACGTTAGCACTCGCCCTTAGCGAGTGCTAACTATGTGTCCGGCGCCGCCGGACGGAGGAACTGTTTCTCACCGTTCTCATCGAGGAAGAAAAAATGGCAAAGTCGAAGTTCCGCCCGCTTCATGACCGCGTGGTCGTTCGCCGGGTCGAATCCGAATCCAAGACCGCCGGCGGGATCATCATCCCGGATACCGCGAAGGAAAAGCCGCAGGAAGGCGAGATCATCGCCGTCGGTTCCGGCGCCCGCGACGAAGCTGGCAAGCTCGTGCCCCTGGACGTCAAGGCT
>NZ_JAFFIW010000148.1 GCF_018588885.1 Mesorhizobium sp. dw_380 | reverse complement strand
AATAGGCGTCGTTGAAAGCTTCTACAATTCGCGATCGATTGGCTTTCCTGAAGCTTTTCGAACTTTCTGTCTCGCGCCACCAGCCGAATTGCGGGCGCTGGCGAAAAATGCGCTCTGGGACAAGCTTGATCGATCCATTCATCTAGGCGGCAGTCCTTCTCTTGATTCAAGGCTGCTATTATCTGCGGCGTCAGGCTTGTCCATGCTCATATGGGGTTAGTTCGTTGCTTCTAGGATTCCATCATATTGCAATCATCTGCAGTGACTACGAGCTGTCGAAGGAGTTCTATAACAAACTCGATTTCGTCATGGTCGACGAAAATTGGCGCGCCGAAAAGCAATCTTGGAAGTGCGACTTGGGGCATGGTCCTGTCCAGATCGAATTGTTCAGTTTTCCCATGCCACTCAGCCGGCCGACCAGGCCTGAGGCATGCGGACTACGACACGTAGGATTCTCGGTGGACTCAGTAGAGGCGACAGCCCGGTTGCTTCGGGCACGAGGCGTCGAAGTTGAGCCTATTCGCATAGACCCTCACACAGGACGTTCGTTTACTTTCGTGGCAGACCCCGACGGTCTCCCCATTGAGTTCTACGAGGATCGAGTTTGACAGCGGAGGATTGCAACGAGAAGCGTGCGGAACTGCCGGCATG
>NZ_JAFFIW010000147.1 GCF_018588885.1 Mesorhizobium sp. dw_380 | reverse complement strand
AAGGCCTGTTCCGGCGCATTGAAATTGCGCAGCATATTTAACCCATCGACCGTTTTACCAATGGCAAGCCGCACCCTTGGCAATGCAATGTCAGCCGAGCCGAATAGAGGTCTTCAGAGAGCGCCATTAGTCCTACCAATCAAGATATTTGCGGAATGGAACGTTCTGATTTCGGCTTGGAGATCAGCCAGGCGAGCATCGAGGGCAATCGACGTCCAGAACTTCTTTCATCATCTTCGTTTTTCCTGGTAAATTGCGGTCCCCAGCACGTCCCGCCGCCAGATCTGGCGGCGGGCGAGTGCAATTCCGTCAGTCGTAGACCTTCACAATTTTGCGCGTGCTCGGATCGACCACAATTGACCGCCGCCCTGAACTACTACTACTACCTCGAAGCCTTCGTGATTGCAGCTGCGCCGGAACGATGTCGAGCCGCTCGCTCACGTCCTCGCCGATCCGATGCAAGCCGTTGCGGCAGCACGGACAGGCATGGTCCTCGATGTCGACGACCATCTCCACGCGAGGAAGATGCGCCGGCAGCGAGCCACGGTTGGCCCGACGCTTGGCAGTCTTTGCCCGACGTTCCGTGGGAGCGGCCTGCTCGTTCTCCTCCTCGCCGGCGGCCTCGATCTGCTCGGCTTCCTCAAGCCCCAGCAGAAGCTGGTCTTCCGGC
>NZ_JAFFIW010000146.1 GCF_018588885.1 Mesorhizobium sp. dw_380 | reverse complement strand
GGCCTGATCGGCCAGTTGCGCGGCTCGCAGAACATGACCCGGCTGGCGAAATATTCCGCCGACCTCTACGTCAAGCTGGAAGCCGAGACCGAAGTCGGCACCGGCATGCGCCAGGTCGGTTCGATCACCGTGGCGCTGACCGAAGAGCGCAAGCACGAGATTTACAGGCAGGCGTCTCTCGCCCGCGCCTTCGATGTCGACGTGCGCGAGATTTCGCCCCGCGAAGTCAAGGAGATGTATCCGCATCTCAACGTGTCCGATGTCGTCGGCGCCGTGCATCTGCCGCTCGACGGCCAGTGCGACCCGGCCAATATCGCCATGGCGCTGGCCAAGGGCGCGCGCCAGCGCGGTGCCACCATCATCGAGAATGTGAAGGTGACAAAGGTCCATACCAGGGGCGGCCGGGTTACCGGCGTATCCTGGGCGCAAGGCGAGGAACAGGGCACCATCGAGGCCGATATAGTCGTCAACTGCGCCGGCATGTGGGCGCGCGAACTGGGCGCCCAGAACGGCGTCACCATCCCGCTACACGCCTGCGAGCATTTTTATCTCGTCACCGAGCCGATCCCCGGCCTCACCCGTCTGCCGGTGCTGCGGGTGCCGGACGAGTGCGCCTACTACAAGGAAGACGCCGGCAAGATGATGCTGGGCGCCTTCGAGCCGGTGGCCAAGCC
>NZ_JAFFIW010000145.1 GCF_018588885.1 Mesorhizobium sp. dw_380 | reverse complement strand
CATAGAAGGCGGAAGACATATCGCCGACCAACCAAGCCACAATATTCTCTCCACGCGATGTCAAGTAAGCACTCTGGAGCTTCATGACTATGGCGATCAGAACCCCCAAAACAGTACACCGAAAAATCCCACGCATAACCCTGAGGCTGGCTGAGTTGATAATCCATATCCGGCCGATTGCTCGCTGCTTTTCCAATTCTCCAAAGATCATAGATCACCGTATGAAGTAAAATGAGACTTACGAAGAACAGGTAAAAACAGCGGCACATGTATAGGTAAGCGAGCCCCGTGAACACGACCGCTTCTGGCACCGATATGACCTCAGGGCGCACAATCGCTAACGAGCCCCAATCCGTCGCATAGTTGCCACCACCTTTCATCAACGGGATCAATGACACGCCGATCCACTGAAAAAGACCGGCGAACAGCACACAAATCAAAAAAACCGCCCAATATGAATACGAAGAAGCTTCTATACTGCGCGCCCAGGCATCATCGCTTTCCATCTTGTCGCCCTGCGCTACAAGCTTTGGGCGGCCTTCATCTTTCCAAAAGGTCACTAGCTCGGTCACGAAGGCAAAAAACAGTGGCAAAAATGCCATGAAGACGAATGTCCAGTTCGCTGTCCAAAGAAACCCAACCTGCTTGACGACGCCATCCGCCCGGCCATATGTCACGCTGTGAATCCCCA
>NZ_JAFFIW010000144.1 GCF_018588885.1 Mesorhizobium sp. dw_380 | reverse complement strand
GCCTGACCGCGCGCCATCTCGCCTATGTCATCTACACCTCAGGCTCAACCGGAACGCCAAAGGGCGTCATGGTCGAGCGTCGGGGACTTCACAACCTGATGCGATGGTATCTTGACGATCTTGGGCTGATGCCGAGCGACAATGTGCTTTTGCTCTCCTCGTATAATTTTGATCTGACGCAGAAGAATATCTTTGGGCCGCTGATGGTTGGCGGTGTCCTGCACCTGGCGCAGGATGCATTCATTCCGGAGGTTCTGGCCGAGCTTATTGCGCAGCAGAGCATCACACATATCAATCTGTCGCCAAGCGCATTCCATGCGCTGATTGATGCCGGTGCTTTAGACAGGCTTCGCAGCCTGCGTCGTGTTGTTCTGGGTGGTGAGCCTGTCCAGCCGGCAAAACTCCAGATGCTGCGCGATCTCTCCGTGGAGTTTGTCAACAGTTATGGCCCTACCGAATGTTCGGATGTCGCCACATGGCATCGGCTCGCTCCAGATCTTGAACCGTATTTAGGCGCCACCGTCCCGATTGGGCGTCCGATCTCGAACACAAAGATGTATGTGCTGGACGGGCATGGCGAGCCTGTTCCGATCGGTGTTGCGGGCGAGCTCTATATCGGCGGGGTGGGCGTTGCGCGCGGTTACCTGAACCGGCCGGAGCTGACGGCGGAGCGGTTCGTGGCGGATCGCTTCAGCGGCGAGGCTGGAGCGCGGCTCTACCGGACT
>NZ_JAFFIW010000143.1 GCF_018588885.1 Mesorhizobium sp. dw_380 | reverse complement strand
GGGTCCAAGGTCGGATAGCTTCGTCATCGACTGCCCAGCGCCTCGAACAGAATGGCGAAGGCCCGTCACTGGATTGAGGGGAACAGTGGCGGGCCCCTACCAATTGCTTGGAGGACACCAAGCCCAGTCAGAACGTCGATGTCGGAAGCATGTTCCTCGGGCAAGTAAGAAAGTTGGGCGAAGCGCGGTGGCGTGCCATGGTTTGACGGGCGACAGTTCGGCGCCGGATGGGCCCACTAGTTGTCGTTGACGCGCCGAAATGTGGCGAGTTTTTTTTCATAAGCGGAACCTGATATTCCGAGGCATGTTTCAACGGTGGCAGCGTCCAACGCTGCTGGCCAAGGTAGGGCAACCCTTGGCCGGGCTCGCACCGCCCGCAAGCGGTGCGGGCCCACAGGCCACGCGCCCTGTCTTGGCGTCAATCCGGGTTGTCTATTAGCGCCTTCCTTCTTTTCTGCGGCACATAGCTTTGCACTAGGCGCGCACTGTGTTCGCGTCGACCGTGACTCAGGGACGCGGAGGTTCACCGTCAAAGACTGGAAGCCGACATTCGGGCCATTCGAACACCGAGGCGACCCGGCGCCTTGCTTTGGGCGGGCAAGACAACCGGGCCTTGGCCGGCGGCTTGGGGACTGCCGGCTCTTCGAAGGCATACGCCGATGTCGACCTTGACGGACCATGCAAATGAATGAAGAGGGGTCGGAACAAGAACTGCTCAAAATCGTACGCTA
>NZ_JAFFIW010000142.1 GCF_018588885.1 Mesorhizobium sp. dw_380 | reverse complement strand
ATTGTGACGAGCGTATCGGCATCTGACGCGATCGCGTCGGGCACAATGTATTCGAGCTTGCGCAGCTTGTTTCCGCCGAACGCGAGACCGGAGTTGCAGTCCTCGCGTTTGACGTAGATTTCCACCTTGTCGCCCAGATGCTTGCCGAGGCGGTCGAGCCTCTCGATCGGCGTGGGTCCAAAGGTGAGCGGATAACGTTCGAATTTTTCCAGCATGCTATCTCCAGCAAAAAAGTACCTGAACCGGCTACGCACCGGTCAGCCCAGGGGTATGGTCGCGTGTTAGCCGAACACAGATTCCCTATACGATCAGCTCAGTCATCAGAGGGTGACCAAAATTGGTGTGGGTCTGAGCACTGATCCTGTCATCCGCGCATCAAAGCAGCAGCACATGCTGGGCATTCGACCAAGCCGGGACACAGCTGAAAATTGCATTCCGCAGTTGATCAGAGTCAGACGACTGGTACCCGAGCTTTCCTGTAACCATCGGCATGCTGGCCCCTGTGGCGAGTTCCACGAGCGCGGCTAGAGGACTGCCAGATCAGAAAGAGCACGCGGCCGAAGGAGCCGGCCTGAAGCAGCAGCGAACAGGCCAGCGTCGTGACGACTGCCACACGGAGCGAATCCAAAGCGAAGTAAACCATCGACGCATTGCTGCACAGGACCAGCCCCACGAGCCGACAAAAAGATGAAGTGCACGCCGCTCCCCTGGTTTTCGCCAGATCATGTTGCGAGCTC
>NZ_JAFFIW010000141.1 GCF_018588885.1 Mesorhizobium sp. dw_380 | reverse complement strand
CAGGCTCACCCCCAATCGCTGGGCTTGCCCTCGAAGACGATCGTTGAGGGCCTGCGGCAGCTTCCGGTACACTTCCACCACACCTTCGCCATCGCCCCGCACCTCCGTCAGGCCGAATGGCAGCGAAGGCTCATCGACATCGCCAAGCCGCTCGCGGAAGTACCGCTCATGCTCCGCCTCTGGGATCCCGAGACGTGCCTGCGCCACAACATTGCGGAACGGCTCCGCAACCGGCAGATCATCCTCCCGGCCCGCCAGGATCGCATCGATCTCCATGAAAAAGGGTTCTGCTGAAGCAGCGTCTTCTATCAGGTGGTGACTTGTTACTTGCAACAGCCAGCGGTCGCTCTCGGGATCCCGCGCCACCACGTAGCGCATCAAAGGCGCCTGGGTCAGGTCGAGCCGCAGGTGCTGCGGGGCGTAGCGACGCCTCAGCTGCTCCACGCCAGGTCCGGCGGCGGGGTCGAGCTCGACCTCAGTGATGCTGAGCGGCGCATGCCGCCACACCACCTGCACCGGCGACGACAGACCCTCCCACACAAACGCCGAGCGCAGGATGGCGTGCCGGTCGACCACGCGCTGCACCGCCGACAGATAGCGGTCCAGCCGGTCCCGCTCGGCAAAAGCCATCTGGCCGCGGATCAGATATGGATCACCTTTCTGCGCCAGAAGGTGGTGGAACAGGATGCCGTCCTGCAGCGGCGATAGCGCATAGATGTCCTCGACGTTGGCAATCCCGCCCGGCACCGTCTCA
>NZ_JAFFIW010000140.1 GCF_018588885.1 Mesorhizobium sp. dw_380 | reverse complement strand
GGACCATTCGCGTATTCTTCAACAAGTATCCTCGGTGAAGATCGCCAAATATGCTTCCCACCCAATAGGTAGGTGGTATGTTCGGCTAACTCATCGACGGTGCTGCATAATCGCACACCGATGCTGCCGCTGCCTATGGCTGGCTTCAGAATCACCGGCAGGCCGATCTCGGCGGCAGAGATTTCAACCTCCGCTGCATTCGCTGCTAAGCGATAAGCAGGTATTGGAATGCCGGCCTCCGCGAGGAGCTGACGTTGAGTAAATTTGTCGCAGCATTGTTCAATCGATGCGGGGTTCGGTCCCGGTAGATCGAAATGCAGGCAGAGCTTGCCAACTGTCGCGTAGATCGACTCGTCGTCGCCCGCAAAGCCAGTAATGCCAGCAATGTCATACGTCGCACGTAGCCGCGAACATTCGTGAATCAGCGCATCGAGATTGTCTGTATCGACACGGATTGTCTCGACACTTTCCGCCGCAAGGTAGTCATACCGAGCAGGATCAGCCGACAGGGTAATTGGATGGAAACCAAGACTCTGGGCCGCTTGGACGTATCGCAGACCAATTACCCTATGACCTTCAACTAGGATAAGCGCTCTCGTTGCTCTTGGCACCCATTTCTCCATTGCGAGCTGCGGCGGTCCGGGCGTAAACAGGGTATTAGCCTCTTTCAGCGCGCCTGACCTCAGATTTAAGATGAACCTATAACCTTCAGGGACTTGCGCTCGCAAAGATTCTATAAATTTATTTGAAGCATTTGTTGCA
>NZ_JAFFIW010000139.1 GCF_018588885.1 Mesorhizobium sp. dw_380 | reverse complement strand
CGGCCAATGATGCCAACAGCGTGACGGAAGGGCTTGGCCATTCGACAGGCGGCAACGTGTTCGGTGCTGCCGGAGCGAGTGCCGGCGACCATGCCGACACCATCGGTGCGGACGGCGCGGCGGTCACCGGTGCGGTGACGCGGGCTTATTTTGGCCTTGAGGCCAATGCCGGCAGCGCGACCTACACGACGATCTCGGGAGCGACGGTGATTGCCGGCACCTACGGCAATCTGACGCTGCACGCCGACGGGACCTACACCTACGCACTGACGACGGCGTCGATCCCGGCGGGCGTGACGAACGAGACCTTCACCTACGAGATCAAGGACGGCGACGGCGACACCGACCTCGCGCAACTGGTGATCGGGCTCAACCAGGATTTGAACGTGCCGGAGACGACAGGCTCGACGGCCACCGTCTACGAAGACGGCCTTGCCGACGGCGTGCAGCATGGCGCGACCAGCGAGACGACGACTGGCTCCTTCACGGTTGACGGCAACAACGAAGGCTACACGCTTACCCTCGACGGCGATGCCGGCGGGCCGGTGACGATCACGGCGGTGGGCGACCATGTCACCACCTCAAAGGGCGTGCTGACGATCACCTCGATCTCGGCGCCCGATGCCGGCGGCGTCGTCACCTACGGCTACAGCTATACGCTGTCGGGTGCGCTCACCCACACCGGCCAGGGCGAGGTCAACCCGCTCAGCGACACCATCACCATGGCGGTCACCGACGCCACCGGCGACAGCGACGCCACCCCGGCTTCGATCGTCATCTCGATCGTCGACGACATTCCGGTTG
>NZ_JAFFIW010000014.1 GCF_018588885.1 Mesorhizobium sp. dw_380 | reverse complement strand
ATTCGTGCTTTTGCTGTTGACCTTGTCACCCATGATCTTGCGGTTGTTGGTCATGATGAGAAGGAGGAGCAGGAGAGGAGGCGTGGAAAACCCTTGCACGATGCCTGACCAGGGCTTTCATCGGATTGAAGCCGAAGAAATTGAGACCCACTGCCACCAGCGTGATCATTGCGATCGCCATATAGAATTTAGGAGCCTGCTGGGGCTTGGCATGCGCCTGCAAGACCGCGGTTTCGCCCAGGAGCAAATTTGTCGGGCGCAATCCGTGAGCCGTTTGCCAAACGCTGGGTGGGCTTCTTAATGTCGCTGAAGCGCGCGATCCCTGTCGGGCCAGTTTGGAGACAGCCAGCTAAGTCGCCACAGAGGAAGTCACACCAACGGGCCGAACACGAAAATAGCCAGGAGAACAATGAAGATCACGGCGGCAGCCGCCACCGCCCACATGACGATCCTCCTGGTGCCCTGTTGCTCCTCTTCTCGCGAAAGATTTTCTGCCACTGCACGATTCCTTGCTGCCACCTGAGAATGCGCCTTTGCCCTCCTGCGTACGCAGGCGTCAATCAACGTCCCGGAGGCCGTCGCGCCGCCTTTCGGGTCGTGCTTTCTTTTCCGAAGCCAGCGGATTTTGGCCTGTCGGAGCGTTCGAGGCCGCATCCTTGGAGTGGGTGGCAACGGCCGGGCCAGCTCCCGTCTGTTTGCGCATTTCGCCGGAGGGGGATCGAGCCCTTCTGAAGAATTCAACAACACGTGTAAACGGGCCCATGTCAGTTCTGCCTGGCAACGGCAAATGCCGGAACGTGTTGCGCACGGGCGTTCGCCTCTTCGTCCGTCATGCCGAAGGTTGCGATCTGCACCAGCACGACTTTGGCGGCCTTTATGATTTCATCGTCCGTCCGCTTCGTGTCGCCGGAGGCAAGCGTCACCCTGACGGACTCGCCGCCTTCTCCCCAGAATTCGACCCGGTCGGTTCCTGCTTCGTGGAGCACCCGGGTATCGATCAGTTCCATCACTCGTCTCCTTCCGTAGGAGAAATTTCGATGCAGAGGGCGCGGCGATCGCCGGCGCCCTGCGGAATGACGTCTTACCAACCTTGCCTGTTGCACCAATCGTCGACGTCGCGCCGCACACGATCCTTCGCGATGCCGTAACGCTCCTGGATCTTGCCTTCGAGCTGATCGCGCTTGCCGGCAATGCGGTCAAGGTCATCGTCGGTGAGCTTGCCCCACTGCTCCTTGACCTTGCCTTTCACCTGTTTCCAGTTTCCTTCCACGCGGTTCCAGTCCATCACACGCTCCCCTTGGTTCTTGAAAAGCTTCGGACAGCTTCGGATAGGAAACGCAATCCAGCGAAGGATGTTCCTGGAAGCGGACGGCAGGTGGATTGGGAGGCATCCTGGCTTCACACGGGCGCGGCAGCTTACGTGGGCCGGGCGGAACGATTTAGCAGAAAAGTCGTTGCCTCACCGGATACAGGATGGACAAAATGGTCGCTCCCCGCGCTGCCTGGAAAGGTTTTTTGAAGGTTGGTTCAGTGTCGTGCGGCGTAAAGATCGTCGGCGCCACAAGCGAGGCGTCGAAAATTCACTTCAAGATCTTGAATCGCAAGGACGGACTTCCCGTCAAAAGCGTCTATGGCGATGAGGAGACCGGAGAGCCTGTCGATCCGGGGGATCAGGTGAAGGGTTTCGAGGTCGAGAAGGACGAGTACCTTCAGATCGAACCTGACGACATCAAGGCACTCAAGCTGACGTCGAAGCATACGCTTGAAGTCGGTGAGTTCGTACCGGTCGAGGAGATCGACACACGCTATCTCGAAAAGCCCTATTATCTCATACCGTCCGACGGCACCGCCGCCGAGGCTTATGGCGTGATCCGCGATGCCATGAAGAACAAGCGCGTCGCCGCTCGCTCCTGCGTCGTGCTTTACCAACGCGGCCGGGAGGTTCTGATCCAACCTCTTGGCAAGGGCATGGTGATGACCGAGCTACGCAACCAGCGTGAAATGGTTTCGGAAGACAGCGTGTTCGGCGACTTGAAGAAGCAAAAATATGACCCCGAGCTGCTCGAAATCGCCGGCCTGCTCATCGACAAGAGGGTGACGACGTTCGATCCCTCTGAGTTCGAGGACACCTACGAAGATGCGCTGATTGCCATGATCGACGCAAAGCGAAAGGGCAAGCAGCCGCCGAAGTCGGCACCGAAGCCGAGAGAGAATGTCATCAACCTGGCCGAGGTGCTGAAGAAGAGCCTCAGACAGGAAGGATTGGCAAAGCCCGGGAAGAGCGCTTCACCGAAACGCAAGACGGCGTAGTACCTAAGAATTGCCGCGGCACGGGCTTTGCCGGACTGGCGGCCGCCAGGCTTTGCCGGCACTTTGCGGTAAAGCAAGTCGCCAAAGGACGGCGAAGCCGGCGTCATTGAAACGGCGAAATACAACCTGACGGACAGCAGCCGCGGCGTGCCGCAACGAGACCAGCAGGGCGCAACCCATCGAAGGGAACCGACGCATCCCCTTGGGAATGCGTCGGCTCCAAAAGCTTACGCGTGGCGGATTTCCGTTCCCAGCACCTTCAAACATTCGCGGATGAACGCAGCAAGCGCCGTCCAACCCTTGGCCGAAACCATCGTCCCATCCACATAGGCATCGGTAGGAGACAGATCGATGTAAGTGCCGCCGGCAAGCGTCACCTCCGGCTCGCAAGCCGCGAGTGCCGCCACCTTCTTGCCGCGAACGACGCCGTCGACGGCGATCAGAATCTGGACGCCATGGCAGATCGTGAAGATCGGCTTCTTGGCGTCGTGGAAGTGGCGGACCATAGACTGCACGCGCTTGTCGGTTCGGATGTATTCGGGACCGCGGCCGCCCGCGCAGTAGACGGCGTGATACTGGTCAAGCTGCTTCTCGGCATCCGAGAAAGTCTTGTTGATCAGCGCGTAGTGGCCGAGCTTTTCGGTGTAGGTCTGGTCGCCTTCGAAGTCATGCAGCGACGTCTTGATCAGGTCCCCGGCATTTTTGTCGGGGCAGACGACATGGATGGTATGGCCAACGGCCTCCATGGCCTGTTGATAGACGAAGATTTCGTATTCTTCGGTGAACTCACCGGTCAGCATCAGGATTTTTTTGCCTGGCATGGCTCTTCCTCTCTCTTTGGGCTTGGCAAGGCGCGATTGCGCCCTGCCTGTCTTCGAAATAGGACCGGGTCAGAATGGCGAGTCCGGGAAATAGTATCCTTGGCGCTTGCCTGGGTGATCAGCGGCGCATCGAGCTTGCCGGCGACAACGTGCATCCCCCCTCCTCGGCGGTATTCGCGGCAATGGACATGGGCTTCGGCCTCAATCGAATGCCGGCAGCAGACGATCGCGCGAGTGCTCTATGTGGATGCGCATCGCCTTTTCGGCGGCGTCGGGATCGGCTGCGCCGAACGCAGCGAGGATCGCCTCGTGCTCGTCGAGCGCCTCCTCGGTCACGCGCGCATGGAACATCAGGCGGAAGATATGGAAGTGGGTGTGCTGGTGGCCCAACGTCTCGCGGATGAGTTCGTTTTCAGAGAACTCCATGATCTTGTCGTGGAAAATCGCGTCCTGCCTGGCAAAGTTCGAATAGCGAACGCGATCGTCCTTGCCCTCGCGGCGCGACATCACGCCGGCGGCCTCGAGCAAGATATTAAGCTTGGCCTCGTCCATGGCTGCGGCGGCCTTTGCGGCGCCATGCGGTTCGAGCAGCAGACGCATCTCGTACAATTCGTCGAAACGGCGCCGGCTGATCTGGGGCGCGGCTCGGTATCCGATCAGATGCGTCTTGAGCACCAGGCCTTCGCCTTCGAGGCGGCCGAGCGCTTCGCGGATCGGCGTGTGCGAGACGTTGAATTCCTTGACCAGGCTGTCGACTGTAATGCGTGACCCAGGCGCGATCTTCAGCGCCATCAGCTGTGCGAAGATGGCTTCATAAACATCTTCGACGAGGCTGTTGGCGCGCTGGATGCGACCAGCTCCAACGGTGACATCGATCGTATCGGGTAAGTTTGCGGTCTGCATCTTTTTGCCTCTTGACAGTGAGCACTGCTAACACGATGCTCCGGTCGATGCAATCCTATATCCTATACGATTTTAAAGCGGATACGTTTTAGGTGCGAGAGATAGGCTCTTGGACTGCCCGATCCCTACCCCCTACTCCGTGTTTAATGCCTGCGTTTCAGTTCAGCCGCCGTCAAAGGACCCGATAATCATGAGCCTCTTCGCTGCCCTACGGTTGCCGCGTGAAATCCTGTTCGGCAACGGGCAACGCCACGTGCTGCCGACGATAGCCGGAAGGTTCGGTCGTCGCGCCCTGGTCTGTACCGACGAGCGGTTCGCCGGCACGGCGGCGTTCGCCGAGATCATCAATTCGCTTCAATCGGCCTCGATCGGGGTACTCGTGCACGACCGCGTCCTGCCCGACGTGCCGCGCGACACGGTCGGCGTTTGCGTCGAGGAGGCCAAGGGGTTCAAGCCCGACATGGTGATCGGCATCGGCGGTGGCAGCTGTCTCGATTTCGCCAAATGCGCCACCTTGCTGCTCAGCCATGGCGGCAAGCTCCAGGACTACTACGGTGAGTTCAAGGTGCCCGGCCCGACGCTGCCACTGATCGCTGTGCCGACCACGGCCGGCACCGGTTCCGAAGTGACGCCGGTCGCGGTTATTTCCGATCCGGACCGGACGCTGAAAGTCGGCATATCGAGCCCTTATCTCATCGCCGCTGTCGCTGTCTGTGATCCCGAGCTGACGATGACCTGTCCGCCCGGCTTGACCGCGATCGCCGGCGCCGACGCCTTGACGCATGCCATCGAGGCCTTCACCGCCATGCGGCGCGGCGAAGATCCCAACCTGCCGCAACAACATGTCTTCATCGGTAAGACCGCGCTGACCGACCATTTCGCGTTGCTGGCCATCAGACTGCTGGGGCGTAGTCTGGAGAGGGCCTGCACCGACGGCACCGACGCAAATGCGCGTGCCGATGTCATGATGGGGGCGCTGGCTGCGGGCTGCGCGTTTGGCACCGCCGGCACAGCCGCGGCGCATGCCGTGCAATATCCGGCGGGCGCGCTCACCCACACAGCTCACGGATTGGGTGTGGCAACAATGATGCCTTACGTCATGACCTATAACAGCCGCGTCGCCGGCGCCGAAATGGCCGAGATAGGTGCTGCACTTGGCCTTGAGGTGAATGGGAGAACCGCCGATGAGATGGCGCGCATCACCATCGAGGAGATCCGGAGATTGTTCGCGGCGATCGGCATCACACCAACACTGGCGGATCTCGGCCTTCCCGCCGACAAGCTCGACTGGACAGCCGAACAGGCGCTCGGCATTGACCGCCTTATCAAGAACAACCCGCGCCCCTTCGATCTCGGAGCGATGCGACGCCTCGTTCAGGCCGCCCATGACGGCGACCTGGCCGCCTGCGTTATGTAAACAATGGAACAAAGCCATGAATCTGAACCCTCACCAGCTCGACCAGGACGGCTACGACGTGCGCGGCTTTTCGCATGGGCTCTATATTGGCGGCACCTGGCGGCAGTCATCCGATGGCCGGCTCATCGACGTCGTCGATCCCTCGTCCGGGGCGGTGATCGCGGCGGTTCCCGATGCGACGCTCGAGGACGCCACCGCCGCCGTGGAAGCAGCGGCCAAAGCCGCCAGGGGCTGGCGGGAAACCGCGCCGCGCAAGCGCTCGGAAATTCTCAGGCGCTGTTTCGAGCTGATGGTGGAACGGTCTGAAACGCTCGCCATGCTGATCTCGCTGGAGAACGGCAAGGCGCTGCGCGACGCGCGCGGCGAAGTGGCTTACGCCGCAGAGTTTTTCCGCTGGAACGCGGAAGAAGCCGTTCGCATCACCGGCGAGTTCGGCACCGCGCCCTCGGGCACGAACCGCATCATGGTCGATTACGAGCCGATCGGCATCTGCGTGCTGATCACACCGTGGAATTTTCCGGCCGCAATGGCGACACGGAAAATCGCGCCCGCGCTCGCGGCGGGCTGCACGGTCATCTTGAAGCCGGCCAGCGAAACGCCCCTGACGGCGTATGCGTTAGCGGCGCTCTACAGCGAAGCCGGCGTGCCGGCCGGTGTGGTGAACGTCCTGACCACGACTAATCCCGGACCGCTGACATCGGCCATGCTCGCCGATCCGCGTGTCAGGAAGCTCTCCTTCACCGGGTCGACGGGTGTTGGCCGAACCTTGCTTGCCGAGGCAGCGAAGAACGTGATCTCCTGCTCAATGGAACTCGGCGGCAACGCGCCTTTCGTCGTCTTCGACGACGCCGATCTCGAGGCCGCGCTCGACGGCGCGATGATCGCCAAGATGCGCAACGCCGGCGAAGCCTGCACCGCTGCCAACCGCCTCTATGTGCAGTCGGGAATTCATGATGCTTTCGCCGATGGGCTACGCAAGCGCATGGCGGCACTTAGGGTGGGGGCGGGCACGAATGCCGACACCGAATGCGGGCCGATGATCACGAAAAGGGCTGTCGACAAGATCGACCGTCTGGTCAACGACGCGGTGAGCCGGGGGGCCAAGGTGCTTTGCGGCGGTTCGACTTTGGAGGGCGAAGGCTTCTTCTATCCGCCCACGGTGCTGGCGGACGTGCCGCCAGATGCCGCGATGGCGCATGAGGAGATTTTTGGACCGGTCGCTCCCATCACCAGATTTGAGGCCGAGGCCGAGGCTATCGCGCATGCTAACGACACGGAATACGGTCTTGCCGCCTACATTTATACACGCGATGTTGGCCGAGGCATGAGGGTCGCCTCCCGGATCGAGGCCGGCATGATCGGCCTCAACCGTGGACTGATGTCGGATCCGGCCGCACCCTTCGGCGGTGTCAAACAGAGCGGCCTCGGCCGCGAAGGCGGCCAGCATCACGGTATCGCCGAATTCATGGAAGCCAAATATATTGCCGTTACTTTCTGAACAGGCCACCATGTCGAAAGATCCGTTTCGCATCCGCGACCACGTTGCCGATTTCGACGACATCGTGGCCGATCTCGTGGCGCGCAGCGCAGCAACCAGGAACGCGCTGTCGATGGTGGCTGATGTCGCCTATGGCGAAGGCATGGCCGAGAGGCTCGACGTGTTCTTTCCGCCGGGCAGGCGCAGAGACCTTCCGGTGCATATCTTCATCCATGGCGGCTACTGGCGCATGTTCTCCAAGCGCGACTATTCCTATGTCGCAACAACGATTGCCGAGGCAGGAGCCATTGCCGTAATCCTCGATTATGCGCTGATGCCCAAGGTCAGGATGGCGACGATCATCGACCAGGTGCGCCGCGCCAAGCAGTGGGTTCTGGCCAATATCTCCGACCATGGCGGGAACCCGGCAGCGCTGACCGTCAGCGGCCATTCCGCCGGAGCGCATCTTGCTACGTTTCTTTTCAACGGCGAGCCTGCTCCCTCGAATGTGAGAGCCGCCCTTCTGCTCGGCGGGCTCTACGATTTGAAACCGCTCCAGGATTCCTTTCTCGCCCAAGAGATTGGGATCACAGATGAGGAGGTCGCCATGTTTACACCGCTTGCCCATCGGCATGACCCGCTAACCAAGGCGACGGTTATGGTCGGAGCCAACGAGACGCCACCCTTCCATCGGCAAGCCGCTCGATTCGTGACGAACTTGCAGCGACAGGGATCGTCGACAACCTCGCTTGTTCTCAAGAACCGCAACCACATGGACAGTGTCCGAGATCTCGGTGTGCCGGGGACCCAAGCTGGCGAGTGCCTGATAAAACTGATTGCCAACGACCGCTGAGCTACCTGCCGATATCGGCGTTGCCATGCCCCTAAATATCGATGCGCTGCTCGCTGCTAGGATCGAACAGGTTGACGCTTGCCGGATCGACCGTAAGGAATATCGGCTCGTTTCGCCGGCCTGCAAACCTCGGTGGCAAGCGGGCGATGATCGACTGTTCGCCAACTTGCACCGTCACCATTGTTTCAGGTCCGGTAGGCTCCACCACGTCGATAACCCCCGTGACTGAAGCTTGATCGCGCGCAACCGCCTTCAGTTCTTCAGGCCTTATGCCCAGGATCACCGGGCGCTCGAAATCGGCCGGCCGCTTGCGGGCCTGCAATGCGACCGATACGCCATTCGCTGCAAAACGCACGCCATTCGCGTCCGGGACCAGTCGTCCGGGCAGGAAGTTCATCGCCGGCGATCCGATGAAACTTGCGACGAACACGTTGGCGGGTCTTTCATAAATGGTGCGAGGGTCGGCAAACTGCTGGATGTGGCCTCCCTTCATCACCGCGACCTTGGTGGCCAGCGTCATCGCCTCGATCTGATCATGTGTCACATAGACGATGCTCGTGCCGAGGCGCTCATGCAAGCGCTTGATCTCGGTGCGCATTTCCACGCGCAGCTTCGCATCGAGATTGGAAAGCGGCTCGTCAAAGAGGAATAGCTCCGGGTCGCGCACGACCGCGCGCCCCATTGCAACGCGCTGCCGCTGTCCTCCCGAAAGGTTGGCAGGACGTCGGTCGAGCAGATGCGAGATCTGCAGCAGTTGCGCGGCGTCGTCGACGGCGCGCTTGCGCTGGTCGGCCTCCACGCCCCGCATTTCCAATCCGAAGCCGATATTTCTCGCAACCGACATCGTGGGGTAAAGTGCATAGGACTGGAACACCATCGCGATATTGCGGTCCTTGGGCGCAAGATCCACGACGGAGCGTCCGCCGATCAGGATGTCACCTCCGGACGTGTCGTCGAGCCCTGCAATCATATTGAGCAGGGTCGACTTGCCGCATCCGGACGGTCCGAGCAGAACCAGAAAGCCTCCGTCCTCGAGCTCGATGTCAACCCCGTGAAGCACCTGTACGGAGCCATAGGACTTGCGCACGTCCTTGATGGAAAGTGTCGCCATGCGAATACTCCTAACCTTTGATGGCGCCTGCGGTCAGCCCCTGAACCATGGTTCGCTGGACAATGGCGAAAAGAACGACGACAGGCAGTATGCTGAGAATGCCGCCCGCCGCCAGGACGCCCCACGGTAGCTGGAACTCGCCAACCATCAGTTGCAGGCCGACGGGCCAGGTGCGAGACCCCTGCCCCGTCGTCAGCATCAGGGCGAACAGGAACTCGTTCCACGCAGCGATGGCAATGAACACCGAACTTGCCACCAGGCCGTTGCGCGCGAGCGGCAGGACGATGCGGATCATGGCACCGAGCCTTGTCGACCCGTCGATGCGCGCCGCGCTCTCGAGTTCCTTTGGTGCGGAATCGAAGAAGCCCTTGAGCATCCACGCGAACAGCGGCAGCAGGAAACTCGTATAGGCAAGCGCAAGTCCGAAACGGCTGTCCACGAGACCAACGCCGCGCATGACGACATAGAGCGGAATGATCATCATCACTGCCGGGAACATGCGAACGATGAGATAGCCGAGCATGAGTTGAGTTCGGCCGCGAAACGCGAAGCGTGAAAATGCATAGGCCGCAAGCGTACCCGTGGCGACGCAGATCGTCACCGTCAGGAAGGTGACGACAAGGCTGTTGCCGATAAGCCGCGGAAAGCCGGACTGCGTCCAGATGGCCACATAATTGTCGAAGGTAATTCGCCTCGGTATGTACTGCATCGTCTGGGTGACAATGTCGGCCTCATATTTGAGCGATGTCAGAAGCATCCAAATCATCGGACCGATGCAGAATATCGACAGGGTCGCGAGGACGAAGTAGGTGGCGATGTTTGCGATCATCCGCCGACGGCGCTTGCTTTCAATCATCGCCCCCTCCTTTGGTAATCCTGGAGAGGCGGATGTAGCCCACCGCGAAAATCATCAGGATCACGAACATCACCACCGACAGGGCGGACGCGTAACCGAAATTGAATTCCTTGTAGGCGGTCTGGAAGGCGTACAAGGACAGAACCTGCGTGGCATCTCCCGGCCCGCCACCGGTGAGAATGAGGAGCAGATCGGGCGAATTGACCAGACCGATGACGCGCAGGATCACCGCCGCCGCCATCACGGTCTTGAGCATGGGCAAGGTAATCAGCCTGAGCTGCGCCGAAACGCCTGCGCCGTCCACGGCCGCTGCCCTGTAGAGATCTTCAGGGATACTCTTCAGGCCCGCCAGCAACAACAGGGCAAAGAATGGAAAGCCATGCCATGCCTCGACGAGGATGGTCGCTGCAAGGGCAGTATTGGGATCCGCGAACCATGCCTTGTAGGTCTGCAGTACACCCACGCGAACAAGAAGATCGTTGATGACCCCAAGCCGCGGATCGAGCAGCAAGGCCCACATATGACCCGCCACGACGTTGGGCAGGAAATAGGGAAGCAGGATGAGCACGGCGAAGATCTTCGTGCCCGGCAAATCCCTGTTGAGGGCCGTCGCGGCGAGAAGACCGAGCGCCAGTTCCAGCACGACGGCGGCAGTGACCCACACAACTGTATTCTTCAGGGCGACCCAGAAGACTGGGTCGGACCACATTCCAGCATAGTGTTTGAAGCCGATCCAGCCACCCAGCCCCGGACGCGTCAGACGCATCTCGCGAAAACTGATGGCCATGCCGTAGAGCGTCGGATAGGCGATCACCAGAAGGATCATGACGAGGCTGGGAAGGAGCAGCAAATACATCCAATATCGGGTCTCGGACAGTTCGCCGAGAACCCACAAAGGCCTATATTTGCTGGGGCTTGATGTCATGTATCCGCGATGCGAAAGCACCGTCCCGTTGCGTTCAGAGCATGGCTGTACGTCGGAGCAGGCCGTGCCGGGATGTATCAGCGAAGGGCCGCTTCGAGGCCTTGGACCATACGGTCCACAGCCTGCTCCGGCGTCGACTGACCCGTGAGCACCGATTGGAAAGCGGGATTGACGACATTCTCAGACCAACCCGCGGCGCCAACGAAATTGTTTGGCAAGCGCCCGAACTCGAGCGTTTCGACCGCCGCGCTATAGATTGGATTGCCGGTGATACGCTGATCTTGCAGGGCAGCGGCCGAGGCCGGGAAATAGCCCGTCCCTTCTAGCAAGGTCAGGGCAGCATCGGTCTGGCCCCAGAAACTCACCCAGTTCCAGGCAGCCTCTATATTGTCTTCCTTCATGATACCGTTGCCGGCATAGGCAACGCGAGCGACATGCGCCTTCGGACCGGCCGGCATCGGTGCGGTCGAGAATTGTTTGCCCTGCTTCATCGCTGCCGAGATTTCGTTCAGCGAACCGGTATGATGCCACACCATTGCCGTCTGCCCGGTGCGGAAGCCCTCCATGATCTGGCGGTAGCTGTCGTTCGGCGCGCTCGGTGGCACGACCTTTTCCTTCAAGAAGAGATCGGAATAGAACGTTATCGCCTCGATCGCCGCGGCCCTGTCGATGGCTGGCTGCCCATCCCTAACGATCGGCGAGCCGAACGCCTCCATGACGTCGATGACATATTTGAAGCCGCCGGCCCCGGCGCGCATGCCGAAGGCATATCTGCCCTTCGACGGATCGGTGAGCTTGCGGCAAGCACCCAGGAATTCGTCGAAATTCCGGGGTGGCCCCGCCAATCCGGCTTCCTCGAAATAGTCGGCGCGGTAGTACATCCAATCGACGAAAGCGAAGGCGGGAACCGCATAGATGGCACCGTTGCTGGAAAGCCCAGTCCAGCGATTGTCGGGGAAATTGGCTTTGCCCTTCCAGCTGCTCACCCGCTCGGTAAGATCGATCAACCCGTTCATCGCGGTAAGATCGGCAAAGCGCTCGGCGATGACCATGGCGGTATCCGGACGCCCACCGGCCAGCACCGCCGAAGAGACCTTCGCCATGTATTCCGAGTTCGGGATGTTCTCCTGCGTCACCGCCACATCCGCATTCGCCGCCTGAAACAATTCGATGATCTTGAGCAGGCTGGTCATTTCAGACTGACTGGTGAAATGGTGCCAGTAACTGATGGCACTCGCCGCACGGGCGCCGCCGATATGCCCTGCCATCGCCAGGGCCGCCGAACCCATGAGAAATTGCCTCTTGTTCAACTGCATGCGATCTCCTCCAAGATATCAGATCGTCAATCTGATCGATCAGGTGAAGTTTCGGTAGCATCCTTTCCCACGCCATGCAACCGCGCCGGCGCGCGCAACTGGCAAACAGAGGGATCGCCCTTGACCTGTCAGACGAGACCGAGGTTCCGCTGCATCGCTGCCTGAAAATGTGCTTGCAGTCTTCCTTCGGCGGCGTCGGCATTCCTTGTGCTGCAAGCTTCGAGGATGTCGAGGTGTTCCTTGAGCGTCCGGACCATGATGGGTGCTGTAATCTTCCTATCGAGCCGCAGCAGACGCAGATAATTGTGCATGCGCCGGTAGGTGCTGTCGATCAGAGGATTGCGCAGTGCGGCGATAACCGCGCCGTGCAACTCTCCCTCCAGCGCATCCATCTCCTCCAGATGTTCCTTTCCGAGGCCGTCCCGCTCCACACGCCGAAGTAGCCTGGAATGGCGGATTTCCAAGGCATTCATGACGGCTTCATCGCCTTGCTCTGCAAAGACACGGACCGCCGCGCGCTCAATGATGGAGCGGAATTGGTAGGTGGCACGCGTAAGCTCCATGCCGGGCCTGATGAATTGGATGCCGGAGCGCGGGTGGATGGTCAGAATCCCTTCCGCTTCCAGAACGCGCAGGGCGTCGCGAAGCGGGGCGACAGGCACGTCGACGATCGCGGACAGCTCGTTTTGCGAGATGAATGCTCCAGCTGGAACGCGTCGGTCGAACAAGCCTTCCAGGATACGCTCGTAGGCGACATCGCTCATGCGGGCGGCCGCCGCGAGGGGACGAGAGACAGTTTTTGCTTTGCCCGCCACTTGCGGCACCTCCATTGGTCCGGTACTAAGATGCCATCTGATAGATCAGTTGATGATCGTAAGCGATCAGAAAGCCCCTGTGATGAGCCTTTCGCATTTTCGTATAACCCGATTTCAGTTCGCCCGCGACCGGGTTATCGGGGACAGTCAGGTTCGAGCGGATGATGTCAACGTCGCCGCGCTGGAACTCGTTTCCGAAAGTGGCGAGGTGGGGCTGGGTTTCATCCAGACGCTCTTCAATCCACTGCCTGATCAGACGGAGATCGAGACCGTTTTCGAACATGAGGTTTGGCCGAGCTTGAAGGGACACAAGGCGATCGCGCTGGTTCACCGTGTGAACCGCCCGCGCGGCGGCAATCAACGGGCTTACTCCCTTCCTTTTCACGAAGCGGTTCAGGTGGCGCTTTGGGATCTTGCGGCAAAAGAGGCTGGCCTACCCCTTCACGTCCTGCTTGGCAGTCGGCGCAACCGCGTGAAAGCCTATGCAAGCGGCCTCGATTTCCACCTCGACGATGACGGCTTCGTGACGTTGTTCTCCCATGCGGCTTCGCTTGGCTATTCCGCGTTCAAGATCAAGGTCGGCCACCCGGATTTCGACCGCGATCTGCACCGCCTGGAGCTATTGAAGACCTGCGTTCCGGCAGGCTCGAAGGTGATGATCGATCCGAACGAGGCGTGGAGCTCGAAGGAAGCGCTGGTGAAATTGATGGCCATTCGCGACGCCGGTCACGACCTTCTCTGGGTCGAGGATCCGATCCTGCGTCACGACCATGAAGGCTTGAGAACGCTCAGGCACGCCGTGACATGGACCCAGATCAACAGCGGCGAGTATCTTGACCTCCATGGCAAGCGGCTTCTTCTGCAAGCCGATGCGGCCGATATCCTGAATGTCCACGGCCAAGTGACGGATGTCATGCGCATCGGATGGCTGGCCGCTGAACTCGGGATACCGGTCAGCATCGGCAACACTTTCCTCGAGGTTGGCGTGCATATGGCGGTTGCGCTTCCTGAAGTCGAATGGCTGGAATATTCGTTCCAGAACTTCGATCATCTGGTGGAACAGCCTGTCGAAATCCGAGACGGTTATATTTATGCGCCCGATCGGCCTGGCCATGGATTGGTACTATCCGAAAAAGCGCGCGGCGAATGGATCAGGCCAAAGCGCCTGGCGCGATCGGAGCTGGGTGCCGCGCCAGAAAATCCGCGCCTCACCGGCCCGGGTTGAGAAAGAGCGAGTGAGGACGGCCGCTTGATGAGGCGGCAGCGCACAGAAGCAGCGGCAATAACGCCTTGCGTCCGCCGATCCGGCGCCGGCATGGATAGCCCGGTCGATGCCCCATCAGTCAAAGAACCCGGCGTCCTCCTCCAGCAGATACTTCCTGGCGCCCTCGGGGTCGATATCGAGGCCGAGCCCGGGCGCTTCGAGCAGGTCGATCATCGAATCCTCCACCACCTGCTTGGGCAGGCCGATGACAATGTCGTTCCACCAGGGATCCGAGGCGCTGGGATATTCGAAGGCGATGTAGTTGGCGGGCAGAGTGGCGCAGACATTGATCAGCGCGCCGAGGCCGAGCAGGCCGTTCGCTGTTCCGTGCGGCGCCATCAGGATCGAGTGCATATAGGCATGCTCGGCGACCCATTTGAGCTCGGCAATACCGCCGATATCGGCAGGATCGGGACCGATGACGCGCACCGCTTGCGTCTCGATCAACTCCTTGAAATTGTGCCTGAGGTAGATCTGCTCGCCGGTGTGGATCGGCGTCGAGGTGGAGGTGGTCAGCTCCCGATAGGCCTGCGGATTGACCCATGGCACATAGTCGCCGGTCAGCATGTCCTCGAGCCACATCAAATTGTACTTTTCGACCGCGCGAGCGAACTTGATCGCATCGGGCAGCATCCAGCCCGGGCCGCAGTCGAGCGCCAGGCTGACCTTGTCGCCCAGCACTTCCTTCATCGCGATCACGCAGTCGAGCATGTGATTGAAACCGCGCTCGCTGATCACGCCCTGATCCATGACGCCGTGATAGCCGGCCTTCTTCTGCGTCACGCCGTAATGGAAGCCCTCGATGCTGTCCTTCATGTTGGAGTGGAACGAGATTCCCTGCTTGACCATGAAGAAGTTCTGCGGCTGCTCCATCATCCATTTGACGTCGGCGGCGTAATCCTCCGGCCGGTCGCCGCTGCGCTTCCGGCGGATCGAGCCGTTGTAGACGCGCACCTTGTCGCGCACCTTGCCGCCGAGCAGTTTGTAGACCGGCACGCCTGCCGCCTTGCCGGCAATGTCCCACAGCGCGTGCTCGATGGCGGAGACCGCGGCGCCATAGGGCTTGAACGAGCCGCGCTGGCGGATCTTCAGCATCACCCGCTCGACGTCGGTCGGGTCCTCGCCGATCAGCGCTTCACGGAAATGCAGCACAAAGGGCTTGAGATAGGTCTTTGTGAACTCGACTTCGCCAAGGCCATGGAGGCCTTCGTCGGTCACGATGCGGACGATCGGGTGCTTGCCGATGACGGCGCAGCGCAGGTCGGTGATCTTCATGGCGCAGTCCTATTTCACAGACGAGAAAGCTGTCGGCGTGAGCAGCTGGCTGCTGATATTGGCAATGATCTGCCCGTCGCACTCAGACTCGTCCCGGGCCCTGTGCCATGCCGGATCGGTGACGAAAGCCGCCCATTTCGCCTCACGCTCGGCCAGCGATTCCCAGGCGAGGAAATAGGTGAGGCGATTGCTGTTTTCGCCGATCGCCGTGGTGAAAAACCCGGCTTGGCGGATGCCATGCCTCTCCCAGATGGCCAGCGTTTGGTCGGAAAAGCGCTTGAGCAAAGCCGGCATCCTGCCCGGCAGGCAGTCATAGATACGCAGTTCGTAGATCATGGTTTCGTCCGTTTCTTTCTTCGCCTCTCCCTTGGGAGAGGTCGACACGAATGGTCGGTCGTTGGCCCTGTGAGCCTGGGGGGAATGAGTGCAGGGGGTCTGGGCTAACTCCAGGTCCGGTCCCAGCTATATTCATTGTCCCAATGCTCGGTGGATTGCCATATCCCCGTGACACCGGGCTGCAGATGCTGGCTGATCAGCTCGTCGACCACATCGTCTATGCCCAGCCCCGGCTTGTCGGGCACGGTGATGAAGCCGTCCTTGACGAGCGGCTTGGGAACGCCGGTCACGATATCGTCCCACCAGTCGACATCGGCGGAGTGGTATTCAAGCGCCATGAAATTTTCGGTGGCGGTCGCGACATGTGCCGCGGCCATTGCGGCGATTGGACTCTCGGCCATATGGATGGCCATGGCGACGCCGTGGTCCTGCGCCATGTCGCCGATCTTCTTGGTTTCGAGGATGCCACCGCTGGTGAGCAGGTCCGGGTGGATAACGGAGAGGCCGCCGCTCTTGAGCAGAGGCTCGAAGCCCTCCTTGAGGTAGATGTCCTCGCCGGTGCAGATCGGCACAGTGGTGGCGTCCTGCAGTTGGCGGTACTGTTCGGTGTGCTGCCACGGGATCACATCCTCGAGCCAGGCCGGCACGTATTTTTCAATCCGCCTGGCGAGGCGGATTCCGTCCTGCAGCGAGATGTGGCCGACATGGTCGATGGCGAGCGGGATCTCGTAGCCGATGATCTCGCGAACCTGGTGGATATACTGCTCGAGCAGGTCGATGCCCTTCTCGGTGAAATGCAGACCTGTGAACGGATGCTGCACGTTCTGCGCGCCATAGGCGAGGTTGCGGGTCTTGCGCTCCTCTAATGAGCCGCCGCGGCCGCGCGGATTGCCGTGAAATCCTTCGAGCGCGCCGGCGGGCGCGACCACCGCGCCCGGAATATGGGCTATTTGCATCAAGCCCAAGTCCATCTTCAAGAAAGTAAACCCGCGGTCCATCCGCTCCTTGAGGCGCTTGCCGGTCTCGGTGCCGCTCGGTTTCTCGGCGTCAGTATCGCAATAGAGGCGCACCTTCTCCCGGAACCGGCCGCCGAGCATCTGGTAGATAGGGACGCCATAGGCCTTGCCGGCGAGATCCCACAGCGCGATTTCGACCGCGGAGACGCCGCCGCCTTGCCGGCCGTGCCCGCCGAACTGCTTGATCCGCCGGAACAGGCGGTCGATGTCGCAGGGGTTCTCGCCAAGCAGCCGGCTCTTCAGCATCAGCGCGTAGGTGGCGCTGGCGCCGTCGCGCACCTCGCCAAGCCCGACGATGCCCTGGTTGGTGTAAATCTTGAGCAGCGCCGTGGTAAACGGTGCGCCGACGATCTCGGCTACCCGCATGTCGGTGATGCGAAGCTCGGATGGTTTGGAGTTCGTGTTTACCCGATTGAGCGCCTCGTCGGCTCCACCCGTCTTTGGCATGACTTATCCTCGTTCTGGTTGGCGGACTTGTGCGCCACACGCTGTGCGGCTCGCGGGGCTAGCCCAGCTCGATCTCGTGGGCCTGCAGGTAGTCGCGGTTCATCTCAACGCCGAGACCAGGCTTCGCCGTCAGCCTGAGGCTGCCGTTCGAAACGTCGAGCGGTCTGTCGATGAGGTGATCGTATTTGCCCAGGTTCCACTCCGACGTTTCGAGCTTGTAGAAGTTGGGAACGGTCATCATCACCTGCGCTCCCGCGACCACGTTGATCGGTCCCGCGGCGTCATGTGGCGAGACGGGGATGTAATAGGCTTCGCATAGGGCGGAGATCTTCTTGAGCTCGGTAATGCCGCCGGTCCAGGTGACGTCCGGCATGATGTAGTCGGCAAGCCTGTTCTCGAGTACCGGCACGAAATCCCACTTCGTGTGGCCGCGCTCGCCCCACGAGATGGCGGCACTGACCTTCTCACGCACCTGCTTGAGGGCGTTGAGGCTCTCGGGCGGGCACGGCTCCTCAAACCAGTCGATCTGGCCCGCTTCCTCGAGGCTCCGACAGAGGCGAATGGCGGTCGGAACGTCGAAGCGGCCATGCGCATCGATGAGAATGTCGACATCGGGCCCCGCCGTTTCGCGGATCAAAGCCGTGAGTTCGGCGGCCTCGCGCTCGTCCTTGCGCGTCATGCCGCCATCGAGGTAGCCGTCCCGCTGTTCGCGGGACACGCCGTCGGCACTACGGCCCTGGTGGGGGAAAGGATCGAACTTGAGCGCGGTGTGTCCGGACTCGACGATGTCCAAGATTTCGCGGACCACAGCGTCCTTGCTGGTGAATTTGGCCTGGTTGGGATGGGTGTAGAGCGCGATTTCATCGCGGACTGGTCCGCCCAGCAACTCGTAGATCGGCTTGCCCAAAACTTTGCCCCGGATGTCCCACAAGGCTATGTCGATGGCGCTCACGCATTCGACGGCGGCGCCGCGGCTGCCCATATAGGTGAAGCTGCGGAAAATCTTGTGCCAGAGATGCTCGATGCGCGCTGGGTCCTCGCCTGTCACCGCGGCACCGATCTGCCGCAGGATCGTACAGAGGGCGCGGTTGGCGAGCCTCGTCGTGGTGGTGATTTCTCCCCACCCACTCACCCCTTCGTCGGTCGTCACCTCGACGAACAGGTACTCTCCCCAATAGGAAGCATCGGACTTGATCAGCCACGGCCGGATGCTCGTGATTTTCATCTCAACTCCCTTTGTCTGAAATGTCAGGCACGATGTTCTGGACTAGACCTCTCGTCCTATCCGGCCCGAGCGGCGTTGCGCGCACGCATCTGTTCGAGAATATGCCGGCCGGAACCCTCGACATGGCGGGAAACGAGCTCGGCCGCCTTGTCGGCTTCTCCCGCCTTCACCAGCGCGATGAGTTCGCGATGCTCGCGCATGATGGCGGCCCGCCGCGCGAGCGTGAAATTGAAACGCCGGCTCACGGCTCGCAGCACTTCGCGATGCTTCCACCAAAGCTCGGCGGCATGGCGGTTGTAATGCCGCTGGTACATCACGGTGTGGAAGGCGGTATCCAGCTCACTGTGCCTGAACGTGTCGGCGAAATTGTTCTCTTCGATCAGGCCCTGGAGACGTTCGAGTTCGGCGATGTCCTCGCTGGTGGCCATATTCACAAACCATCGCGTCAGGGCCGGCTCGATCAGGACACCGATCTCGTAGATATCGCGGACGAAATCCTGATCTATGGGTCGGACGCGCGCGCCGCGGTTGGCGACAAAGGTGACAAAGCCCTCCCCACGCAACAGCTGCAGCGCTTCGCGCACGGGGTTGGTCGATGTGCCGTGACGCCGGGCGAGATCGGTGACCACAAGCCGTTCGTTGGCGGCGAGCCGTCCCTCGATGATGTCTTCCCTGATCCGCTCGTAAAGCGAGGCGCCCTCGCTGGAGGCCCCGATGGGATCAATCCCAACAGGTGGCATGGCTTTGAAATCGCCTATTTCGGCCAAGGCGGGCTCCTCAGATCAATACACAGCTTGCCCGATATCACACACGGCTTTCACAAACAATGTACGATCCAGTGCGTTGACAGGCAATCCACGATCTGAAAACGTACTAAGTGATCGAGAGGGTACACCGTGCCGACAAAGGCAGCCTCGCGATCGCAGGGCGGAGAACCAGGGAGGATACCTATGACGAGGATTACGCTCGGCAGTGCGGTCCTGCGCGGCACTGTCGTCGGTGTTTTGACGGCATCGCTGATGTCCACATCGGCGTTGGGTGCGCCGCCGGTCGACCTGAGCAAGTGGTCGCCGGAATATGTGCGCTCCATCGCGGGAACACAGGATTTCGACACGGCGGCCGATTGCGCCAAGGTCACCCCGCTCGATTACAAGGGGCGACTGACTTTCTGGTACCAGGGCGTGTTCGAGGGCGACCCCGATCTCCTGCGCCAGTACTACAAGGATTTCTTCGAGACCTTCCGCAAGACCTATCCGAACATCCAGCTCGAAGATCAAGCCCTCACCTATAACGACCTTCTCGACAAGTTCCGCACGGCGCTCCTAGGTAATGCCGCGCCAATGGCGGTCCGCCTGCAAATCCTGGGGGGTACCGAGTTCGCCTCGAAGGGGTATCTGCAGCCGCTCAAGCCCGAGGATGTGGGCTATTCGACCGATGATTTCTGGCCCGGCGCCATGAAGGCCGTGACCTGGGAGGGCGTGACCTACGGCATCCCGACCAACAACGAGACGATGGCGTTCATCTGGAATGCCGACATCTTCAAGCGGGCGGGCCTCGATCCGGACAAGGCCCCGGCAACCTGGGACGACGTCGTCAAATATTCCAAGCAGATCCACGACAAGCTCGGCATTGCCGGCTACGGCCTCGTGGCGCGCAAGAATGCCGGCAACACGCCGTACCGCTTCATGCCGCAGCTATGGGCCTATGGCGGCGGCGTCTTCGACGAAGCGACGGCGAACCCGACCTACAGCCAGGTCGAGCTCGACAGCCCGCAGAGCAAGGCGGCGCTGCAAGCATCGTACGACATGTATGTTCGTGACAAGTCGGTTCCGGTTTCGGCGCTCACCAACCAGCAGGCCGACAACCAGCCGCTGTTCGTCGCCGGCCAGCTCGGCATGATGATCTCGCACCCGTCCGACTACAATGTGATGCTCGACCTGCAGAAGAAGGCGACGGGCACCGACAAGGACAAGGCCCAGACCGTCATCGACAACATGCGCTACGGCCTCATTCCGACTGGCCCCGACGGCAAGCGCGCCGTCGTGTTCGGGGGATCGAACATACACATTTTGAAGCCCGAATATGTCGAGGGCGGCAAGGTGGACGAGCCGGCTGCAAAGGCCATCATCTGCATGTGGACGAGCCCTGAATGGTCGCTGAAGATGGCCTACGCCGGCTCCAACCCAGGCAACCTTAACGGCTTCAAGACCAAATGGATGAAGGAACGTCTGGACAACATCAAGTTCCTCGATGTCACGACGTCGATGCTGCCATACGGCATCCCATTCCCAGCACTGCCGCAGTCCCCCGAGATCATGAACATCATCATCCCGGACATGCTGCAGAATGCCCTGACCGGAGCGATGACCGTCGACCAGGCGGCGGACGACGCGGCCAAGAAGGTAAAAGACCTGATGGGTGGACTCTAGTCCAAGCCTGACCTGCGATCTGACCGGCTGCGCCAATAGCGCGGCCGGTTCGTTCCGAACAACAAGGGCATACCACAAGTGACGACCGTGACCGGCAAGGCCGAGGTTCGCCGAAGATTGCCACCCGGCAGGTTCGGCGTGCTGCGCAAGATATGGGAGCATCGCGCGGACTACGCCTACGTGCTCCCTGCGATCGCCGTGATGCTCGTCGTCATCGCCTATCCGATCTACTACACGATCGAACTGTCGTTCTTCAAGACGCCGCCTGGCCTGCAGCTCCGTGACAAGACCTTCATCGGCTTCGGCAACTACACGGCCATCCTCACCAGCGACGTGTTCTGGAGAGTCACCTGGAACACGGTGATCTGGACAATCGGATCCACTTTCATTTCCTTTGTCCTGGGATTTGCCGCCGCGCTGGCACTACACCGGGACTTTGTCGGCCGTGGTGTCCTGCGCGCTATCCTGATCATTCCCTGGGTCATCAGCGCGGTTGCCGCCTCCTATATCTGGAAGTGGATCTACCATTCGGACTTCGGGATCATCGGTGCGGTGCTGGTCGGCCTCGGATTGGCGGACCGGCCGCCGAACTTCATCGACAATGTCAGCACGGTACTGCCCTCCCTGATCGTCGTCAACATCTGGCGCGAGTTTCCGTTCGCCATGATCATGATGATGGCCGGCCTGCAGACAGTCCCCGACCAGTTGCTGCGCGCCGCGGAAGTCGACGGAGCCAATGCATGGCAGCGCTTCTGGCACGTCACCTTCCCGCATTTGCGCAACGTCTCGACGGTGACGATCCTGCTGCTCGCGGTGGCCAACTTCAATTCCTTCATCATCCCGTGGATCATGACCGGCGGCGGACCGTCCAACGCATCGCATATCTGGATCACGCACATTTATGAGCTCGCCTTCGGCCGGCAGCGCTGGGGCGTCGCATCGGCCTATTCGGTGCTCCTGTTCCTCATCCTGATGACGCTGGGCTATTTCTACGTCCGCGCACTAAGCGGCAACGACCGGAAGGAGGGGAGCCCATGAGCACGATTGCCGAGACAGCCTCTCGAGCTCAGACCCGCCGCCGCGTGCGCGTTGACGGATGGCGGTGGGGCGGACGCATCTTCCTCGTGTTCATGCTGCTTTACACCGCGGTGCCGATGATCTGGATGCTGATCACCTCGATCAAATCCGGGTTCGCGGCGACGCAATTCCCGCCGCAATGGTGGCCGGACGAGCCTACCCTCGCCAGCTACCAGAAACTGCTCGATCCGCAGAACAGCGTCGGCCAGGACTTCCTCCGCTTCTTCTGGAACAGCCTTTTCGTATCGACCGCCACGACAATCCTTTCCGTGATCGTGGCTGTCCCCGCGGCCTACGCGTTTTCGCGCTTCAGTTTCCCCGGCCGGAACTTCCTCTTCTTCACCGTGCTGCTGCGCAATATGTTCCCGGCGGTGATTTTTCTCGTGCCGCTTTTCATCCTGATGCGCGCGATAGGGCTGGTGAACACGCACGGCTCGCTGATCCTCACCTATCTCACCTTCGGCCTGCCGCTGGCGATCTGGCTGCTCAAGGGTTTCTACGACAACATCCCGGTGCAGCTCGAGCAGGCGGCGCGCATCGATGGGGCGACGCGGTTCCAGGCCTTCATCCTGATCGTGATGCCTCTCTCGACGCCCGGAATCATCGCCACCGCGATCTATTCCTTCATCGGCGCGTGGAACGAGTACATCTATGCCTATACCTTCCTTTCCAAGAACGAGCAGTTGACCCTGCCGGTCGGCATACAGCGTTTCTTCTCGGAAAATACGACGGACTTTCCCGGCCTGATGGCGGCCAGCTTCATGATGAGCGTGCCCGTCGTGGTGCTGTTCCTCGTCCTGCAACGATACTTCGTACGCGCCCTTACAGAAGGCGCGGTCAAGCACTAGGGAGTTGTTGCCGATGGCCCACGTGGTCCTCAAAGATCTCGTCAAGGCCTATGGCGGCTTCAAAGCCGTCAACGATGTTTCGCTGACGGTCAATGACGGCGAGTTCGTTGCGCTCGTCGGCCCTTCAGGCTGCGGCAAGACAACCACGCTCAATCTCGTCGCGGGATTGATCCCGGTCACATCGGGCGACATCGTCATCGGGGACCGGGTGGTCAACGACCTCGACCCAAAGGACCGGGACATCGCAATGGTGTTCCAGAACTACGCGCTCTACCCGCAGAAATCGGTCTACAAGAACCTGGCGTTCCCGCTGCAGATGCGCAGATTGCCCAGGGAGGAGATCGACAGGAAGGTCAAGGAAGCGGCACGCGTGCTCGACATGACGCATCTGCTCGAACGCAAGCCGCGCGAACTTTCAGGCGGGCAGCAGCAGCGCGTCGCCCTGGGCCGCGCGCTCGTCCGCGACCCGGCCGTGTTCCTCATGGACGAGCCGCTCTCCAACCTCGACGCCAAACTGCGCGTGCAGATGCGGTCGGAGATCAAGCGCTTCCACCAGGATCTCAAGGCGACGATCATCTATGTGACGCACGACCAGCTCGAAGCCGTGACGATGGCCGACAAGATGGCGGTGATGAACGGCGGCAACCTGCAGCAATATGATTCACCGGCGCAGGTCTTTGCCCATCCGGTGAACATGTTCGTCGCCAGCTTCATCGGCAGCCCGGCGATGAGCCTTATTCCGCTCACGGCATCGACCGCAAACGGCAGCACTGTGTTGACCGGCGCGGAGGGCTGGAGCCTTGAGCTCTCGCCGCACAACGCCCGGAAGGTCGCGAGGGCAACGACCAAGAAGGTGGTGCTCGGAGCGCGACACTCGACGATCAAGCTGCACAAGAGCGCCGTCCCCGGTGCCATTCCGGCCAAGGCCTACACTGTGGAACCAACCGGAGACGTCACCTTCGTGCAGGCATTGCTGTCCGGCGCCATCGTCAACATCAGTGTGTCGCCCAACGTCGCCGTCGCACCCGACGAGCAGATCTGGCTCGAATTCGACCAGGAGCGCACGCACCTGTTCGACGGCGAAACTGAAATGGCCCTCAAGGCCGACTGAGACAAGGCGGTTCGTTGGGTGGGCTGGATGACCGAGAAGCTTAAGATCACCGCGATCAAGCCCTACCCAGTGTGGGTAGGAACGCGCAACCAGATGCTCGTCAAGGTTGAGACGGATCAGGGAATCTTCGGCTGGGGCGAGAGCGGCTTGAGCGGTCGCGAGAAAGCCGTGGCCGGCGCGGTCGAGCACTATCGCGAGTTTCTCATCGGCCGCGACCCCATGCAGATCGGGCGGATCTGGCAGGAGGTCTATCGCAGCCAGTACTTCGAAGGCGGGCGAGTTCTGCAGGCGGCGATTTCCGCCATCGACATCGCCCTCCACGACATCAAGGGCAAGGCGCTGGGGGTGCCGGTCTACGAACTGCTGGGCGGCAAGCAGCGCGACCGCATCCCCACCTTCGCCTCGACCGGTGACGAGGCCGAGGGTGATGTTGCCATCGAACGCGCCCGCGAACTCCGCGCACAGGGTTGGCAGGCGATCCGCTTCTTCCCCATCGGGCAAAGCAGCAGGGACATCTTCGAGCCGCGCGAGTCGATCGGCGCTACCGCAAGTATGCTGAACAAAGCGCGCGAGGCGCTGGGCGACGACGTCGTCCTTGGCCTCGATTATCATCATCGCCTGTCTGTGGCCGAGGCGGCGAGCTTCTGCAACAAGCTCGGCCGCGGCGTGCTTGATTTCCTTGAGGAGCCGATACGGGCCGAGACACCGGAGGCCTACGAATCCCTGCGCACGATGACCGATATCCCCTTTGCCATCGGCGAGGAATTTGCCAGCAAGTGGGATTTCTTGCCCTACATCGAGCGCGGCATCCACCAGTTCAACAGGCTCGATGTTTGCAATGTCGGCGGGCTCACCGAGGCGATGAAAGTCGCTGGCTGGAGCGAGGCGCACTATGTGGACCTGATGCCGCACAATCCGCTTGGTCCGGTGTGCACCGCCGCGACCGTGCATCTCGCCGCCGCGGTGCCGAACTTCGCGTGGCTCGAGACCAGGGCACCCGAAAGAAAGCTGGGCTTCGACAATTCGGACTTCTTTCCCGTACAACCGCGGCTCGACGGCGCAGATTATCCGGTCGGGGATCTGCCGGGGCTCGGCATCGAAGTCAACGAAGCGGCGGTCCAGGCGCAGAGCCTGCGCTTCTGGGAAGCCCCTCACCTCAAGCGCCGCGACGGTTCTGTTACGAACTGGTAGTTCCCTTCAACCGGAGTCCGACAATGACGCATACTCCCGACATCACGAGGCCGCCCAAGGACCTGATCGATGCGCTGAGGGAGATCGGCGCCGCGACGGTTGCCGGCACGCTTGGCCACATGGGCTTCCGCAATCCGCACATGGTCGGTCCGGTGGCGCAGAACCACGGGAAATCGATCGTCGGGCCGGCCCTGACGCTGCAGTTCCTGCCGCAGCGGCCTGACCTGTTCAACGAAGGTGAATATGCCGATCCGGAAACGCAATTGCACCGGCACGTCCTCTACCATGCGCAGCAAGGCGATGTGGTGGTGGTCGACGCGCGCGGCGACATGAGTTCGGGCGTGTTCGGCGATATGATGTCGACCTATTTCAAGGGCAGAGGCGGCGCCGGCATCGTCATCGACGGATGCATGCGCGACCGGCCCAATGTCGAAAAGCTCGATCTGCCCCTATGGCTGCGCGGTTGGACGCCAAACTACCATGTGCAGACCAGCATCTATCCCAATGCCGTCAACGTTCCGATTGCCTGCGGCGGTGTTACTGTGATCCCAGGCGACATTATCGTGGCCGACGACGACGGGGTGGTGGTGCTTCCCGTCGCAATGGCCCGGAAGGTAATCGAAGAATCACAGAAGCATCACGATTGGGAGGAGTTCTCGCGAGAGAAGCTGATGGAGGGCGGATCGTTGCAACGCTACTATCCGCTGCACCCAAGCGCGGGCGAAGAGTACGAGGCTTGGCGGAAAGCCAATCCCAAATCTTGATAGACCGGACACGCTAAAGAAAACGCGACGAATCGAGAAGCTCGGCAACGCCGTCAAGTTCCTTGTGCAGGCGATGCCAGCGACGATCGAGATAGACCAGCGAATGCGCCTCAGGAGGGACTTCGTCCGGCTGCACCTCGCCCTCCAGCAGCTCCGCCGCGACCAGCGTCGCCCCCTCGATAGGCAGAACGCCGAGCCGGCGGGCACGGAACCAGGTCGAAACGCCGGTGTAGCGCGGTTCGCCAGTGGGCAGCCGCGCCCAGGCACCTCCCGGCGGGAACCGTTCCGCGCCGCTTGACGCGCAGAGTTGCGCCAGGTCGATGTCAGTGAAGCGGAGCAGATGGATCACCATCGTCTCGGCCCGCAGCAGGGGCTCGGACGAGGTGGATTTCATCGAGAGCGAGAAGGCGACGACCGGCGGCGCGGCACTTACCGAAATCAGCGAGGACACGGTCATCGCTACCGGCCGGTCACCGGGGTCGGCCGTGATCACGGCGACACCGGCTGGATGGCGGCGAAAAGCTTCGCGGAAGGCGTTGGTCATCGGATGCGGGAAGCTCATCGAAATATCTCTTCTGCAACATGAAAAGGGGGCCAGGCGGCGTCCGCTGCCCAGCCCTTCGAACTACTTCTTCTCGATCAGGTCGTAGAACTGCCAGACGCGATCACTCCACAAGCCGCCGATCTCACGCCCTGCCGAGGTGACGATCGAGGGTGCAATGGTGAAGTGGTTCGCAGCCACCATCATCTCGCGGAAGACGCGCTGCATCACGCCTGCGCGAAGCGATGCGCCGCCCGCCGCGCGATAGGCGAAGTTGCAGATATCGACGCCGACCTCATGGATCTCGGACTTGGCCAGGTGGACGAGGCTGATCTGCCGCGTGGAGGTTCTGTTGCCCGCCTCGACCGTCGCCTCGATGTCGCGCCAGACTTCGAAGACGAAGGCACGGGCCGCGCGATAGCGGGCTTCGGCACGGCCATAATCGTGCCAGAACTTCTCGCTCTCGCCGATCAGCCCGGCGCGGCCCGATTTGGTGCGCGCGAACTTGGCGATCTCGTCCAGCATCCGCCGTCCGGTGCCAAGAGCCCAGCCGGTATGGCCGATGGCGGCCAAGCCGACGACCCCGAGACTGAAGAACTCCTTCTGGCGCAGCGGCGGTGCGGTCATGATCGGAAAGACGAGATCGTCGGCGATGAAGACGTCCTCGGCCGCGTAGTCGATGCTGCCGGTGCCGCCGAGGCCCAGAACGTCCCAATTGCCGAGCTGCTTGTGCTGAGAGATCGGCGCATGGGCGCACATGATGATCATATTGCCCTTGTCGTCCTTGGCCGGCTTGCCGGTGCCATCGTCGACGAAGGCGGCACTATGGCTGTATGTGGCGTGGCTGAAGCCGCTGCCATAGCTCCACTTGCCGTTCAGCCTATAGCCGCCATCAACCTTCTTCAGCATGCCGAGCGGCGCGCCCTGCCCTGAGAAACGGTTGTCGGTGCCCGGTGCAAAAAGCCGCTCGACCGCACTGTCGGGCAAGAAGGCCGCCGACATTGCGCCGATGCAGCAATGCACCATGGAAACCCAGCCAGCCGACCCCGAATGCCAGGTGATCGCCTCTATGAGTTCGAGGCCTTGGGTGGGTGGCAGCTGCGCGCCGCCAAGGCTCTCGGCAGCGAAGATGTGCGACATCCGCAGCGGCTTCAACGCCTCGAACGTGCCCGGGGTCAGTTCGCCGCTCTCCTCATCGGCGGCGGCATTGGCTTCCAGGATCGGCCCGATCTCCGCGATCTTCTCCAGCAAGTCGCGATGATCGACTGTCGTCCCCCACGAGCCATGCTTGATAGGTTTATTCATGATCTCTTCTCCTCATTGAAATCGGTTGAGCGCGCGAGGAAATCGCCGATCTTGGTCAGGGTCCCGGGTTTTTCCTGCTGTACGAAATGGCCGGCGTCCTCGACCAGGATCAGCCGTGCGTCGGGCAGCGCCTCGACAAAGAGCGGCGCCTGGCTCGCCGGCAACATACGGTCCTTGGTGCCCCAGACGACCAGCGTTGGATTGGTGATGCGTGCCAGGAAGCGGCGCAGGTTCGGGTGCCCCATGCCGAAGGGCGTCAGCAGACGGCCGAGCGTCTCGCCCTCGCGTGCTCGGTCAGCGCCGAAGGCCTCCGCAAAGGCGGGATCCGAACCATCCGGGAAGTAGCGGAGCGCCACCGCGACGTCATGCGCCAGATAGGCCGGCAGGTCCTGTGGCGCGACTGCGCCCAGATCGGTGGCCGGATGCGCGGGGTCGTTGAGCCCTGCGGGGGCAATCAGCACCACCTTGTCGAAACGCTCGCGCGCAACGCCAGCGAGTTCGGTCGCCATCCAGCCGCCCATGGAAAAGCCCATGAGATGAGGCTTCTCCGGCAGGTCCAGAACATCGAGCAGGTTCAGATAGTGCAGAACCATGTCGGACATCGCAGCCACATGCGGCGCCGCGCCCGAAAAGCCGAAGCCCGGATGGCTGGGGCAGAGCACGCGGAAGCGGTCGGCGAGGCCTTCCGCGAAGTCGAAGCCTTCAAGCGTCGAGGCGCCATGCAGGAACAGCACGGGCTTGCCTTCACCGATGGCCTTGACCACAGTTTTCGTGCCACCGACATCGTATTCGAGCGTTTCGAATTGAACGGCCATTTCACTCTCCTCAAACAAGGTCCGGCCTCAAACCAGGGCCGGCTGGATCAGCACTTTGCATTGCGTGGTGCGGCGGCGAAGGCTCTCGAATATCCGCGGAACCGGCGAGAGGTCGATCCGATCGGTGATCAGCGCCTGCGGCGCAAAAGGTCCGCCGCGCAGCGCATCGAGGGCGACGCCGAATTCGTTGCGTTGATGGAAGAAAACCGAAAACAGCAGGTTCACTTCCTTCGTCAGCGCAATGAACGGGTCCCACTCGTCGCCGCCGATGCACAGGCCGACGCCGACCACCGTGCCCTGCAGCCGGACGGCTTCAACCGCCGCACCGATAAGGCCGCGCTTGCCGACGCATTCGAAGATGATATCGGGCGCCCCGCCGCAGAGATCGGCGAGGTTCTCGGCCAGCTTTTCGCCTGAGAGCGCGAAGCCGGTCGCGCCGAGAGCAAGCGCGCGCTCGCGTTGATGGCTGTGGATGTCGGCGACCACGGCACGCGAGGCCCCCATCCTCCGCGCCCAGAAAGCGACGAGCAGGCCGATCGGTCCGGCGCCCAGGATAGCGACCCGGTCTCCCGGCTTCATGCCCGAGCGAATGATGCAATGCAGCGCGACCGAGAGCGGCTCGGCCAACGCACCATCCTCGAGTGCCACTTCGTCGGGCAGGATGTGGCACTGGCGCGCGGCGACGGTCACGTACTCGGCATAGCCGCCGCCGATCAGCACCATCTCGGGGCAGCGCGCCGGATCGCCTCGTGCGCAGGCTTCGCAGTGCCCACAGCCGCGCATCGGTACGACGGCCACGCGGTCACCGATACGAAGACCGGTCACCTCCGATCCGGTGCCGACGACCTCACCCGCGAATTCGTGGCCGAGGACGAAACCGCCGCCGATGCCGAAGGGTGCCGGATCCTCGGTGATGTGGAGATCGCTGCCGCAAATGCCGCATGCGGCAACGCGCAGCAGGACTTCGTCGGGCGCCGGTGCCGGGTCGGGCACCATGGCGATCCGCAGCGGACTGCCGACCGTATCGAAAATGGCCGCTTTCATGAGATCCTCCCTGTCAGCGATACGAATCGACCAGCTTGCGCTGGATCGGGAACCATGGCGCGTCCCATCGTTTCGAAATCAGGCCCCAGACGCCGGTGCGGGCGTAGAGCGCCACCAGCAGCGTCATCAGCCCGAGGACGACGAAATAGGTTGCGCCGTATTCACCGAACCAACGGTCGGCGATGAAAAAGATCAGAGACCCGATCAGAACGCCCTCGATGGACCCAATGCCGCCAACCATGACAATGAAGATCGCGACGTTCGCCCACATCGGATCAAAGGCCGAACCCGGAGTGATGCGCAGCTGCGCCATGAAATAGATCGCGCCCACAAGGCCGCAGCCGACTGCCGACGCGACGTAGATCAGGAAGCGCAGCCTCACGACGTTCACGCCCTGGCTGGCGGCCGCGACCGGATTGTCGCGCATAGCGATCAGCGCGAGGCCGAAGCGCGAGCGAAGCAGCCAATAGCTGCCACCCAGCGTGACGAGCAGCATCCCCGCGCAGAGCAGCGACATGGCGATGTTCCGTTCGAAGGCCGAATAGTCCTTCATCACGCGCAGCGACATGCCGGCGCCGGAATTGACGAGCGGCAGGTTCGAGGCGGTCAGCCGGAAAACCTCGGCCACCACCCATGTGCCGATCGAAAAATAGGGGCCGTCCAGGCGATGAAGCAGCAGGTAGATCGGCACGGCCAGCGCGGCCGGCACCAGGAGCGAAAGGAAGACCGCCACAAACGGATCGACGCCGTAAGTCTGCGCCAGCACGAAGAGCGCATAGCCGGCCGCGCCCATGAAGGCGTGCTGGCCCACCGAGACGAGGCCGGCATAGCCGGCGAGCAGGTTCCACATCTGCGCCACGGCGATATAGCAGCACAGCACCAGGACCGACCGGATCGTGCCGGTCGAAGCCCACAACGGCATGACAGCGACGCCGATCATCGCCAGCACCGCCAGGGCCATCGCGATGCGGCCCGATGGCGTCTGGCGCTGAACCAAGACCTCGGGCACCTCCGTTGCGGCATAGGGGATTGCACTCATGACAACGCCTTTCCGAACAGACCCTGCGGTCGACTCGCCAACACCGCCAGGAAGACGATATGTCCGGCGAGCACGCCGAAGCCCGGATCGATGCGGAAGCCTATGGCCTGCGAGATGCCGAGAACCATCGAGCCGACGAAGGCACCCCACACCGTGCCCATGCCGCCGATAATCACCGCTTCGAACGCGTAGATCAGTTGGGCGGGTCCATCGGCCGGCGCAACGGTCGAGCGCAGCGCCTGGAAGACGGCCGCAAAGCCGAGGATGCCGACCGCAGCCGCCGTCGCCATCGCATAGACGGCGCGCGGGTTGATGCCGGTCATCGCCGCCGCCTCGACATCGGCCGACGCGGCGCGGAGCGCCCGGCCGAAGCGCGTGCGTTTCAGCGTCAGGTCGAGGCACCATGTCAGCCCCGTGGCGACGGCCAGCACGATCAGCGGCAGCAGGCCGACATAGATGCCGCCGATCTCGAGGGACTGGCTCTCGATCCCATGGCCGGGCAACGATCGGCTGTTCGCGGACCATATCTGGAGCATCAGGTTCTGCAGCGCGATCGACAGCCCGAAGGTCGCGATCAGCGAGGGCAGCGGGTCGCTGCCCACCACCCGGTTCAGCACGGCCTTCTGCAGCACCCAGCCCATCAGCACCGCCAGCGGCACCAGCACGACCAGCACCGGCAGCGGTCCCAGACCCCAGGCCGTGGCGATCGAGATGCCGATCAGCGACAAAAGGATCACCAGATCGCCATGGCTGATGTTGACGATCCGCATGACCCCGAACATCAGCGCCATGCCGAGCGCATACTGGGCATACATGCCGCCCAGCAGGATTCCCTGCACCAAGGCGTCAAACCACTGCATGGCCCGCTCCAAAATAGGCTTTGCCGATCTGCTCGCGCGTGATTTCGGCGGACCTGCCGGTCAGGGTCACGCGGCCCTCCAGCATGCAGTAAAGGCGGTCCGAGGCGGAGCGGGCGAGGCCGACATCCTGCTCGACCACGATCATCGCGGTGCCGGTGGCACGTATCTCGGGCAAGGCGGCATAGATCTCGCGGATCACCTTGGGCGCAAGACCGAGGCTGATCTCGTCGCAAAGCAGCACGCGCGGCTGGCAGAGCAGTGCGCGGCCGATTGCCACCATCTGCTGCTGGCCGCCCGAGAGGCTTTGCACCGGCGCGCGGGCCTTTTCCTTGAGGATCGGGAACAGCCGGTGCAGCCGCGGCAGCGTCCATCCACCCTTGGCGCCCATGCGCGCGGCCTGGTCGATGGCGACACGCAGATTGTCCTCGACCGACATACCGGTGAAGAGGCGGCGGCCCTCCGGCACGATAGCGACGCCCTTCTGCACCATGCGGTCGGTAGCGGTGCCGCCAACAGGCTCGCCGTGCAGCAGCACCATCTCGCGCCCGACCGGGAGCAGGCCCATGATCGAACGCAGGAGGGTGGATTTTCCTGCGCCGTTGGCGCCGATCAGAGCCACGGCCTCACCCTGGTGCAGCTCGATGTCGACGCCGTAGAGTGCCTGGAAGTCGCCATAGCGGGCCACGAGCCCGTGGGTGGAAAGAACGGCCGTCATGCTTCGATTCCCATGTAGACGCGCTGGACCTCGGGCAGCGCAATCACTTCGGCGGGCACGCCTTCCGCGATCTTTTCACCGAAGTTCAGCACCAACAGCCGGTCGGCCACCGCGAGCAGCGCGTGCAGCACATGCTCGATCCACACGATGGTGATGCCGCGATCGCGAATGCGGCGCACCAGCGCCACCAGCGCCTTCGATTCATCGTCGGTCAGCCCGCCCGCGATCTCGTCCAGAAGCAGCAGCTTCGGATCCGATGCCAGCGCGCGCGCCAGTTCCAACCGTTTGCGGTCGAGCAGTGTCAGGGCGCCCGCCGAGACATTGGCTTTGTCGGAGAGCTCGCAATCGCGCAGGACCTGGGCGCAGAACGCATAGCTTTGCTTCTCCGTGCGGCCGCCGCCGAACGCGGCGGCGACCAGCAGGTTTTCGAAGGTTGTCATGCCGGAATAGGGACGCGGGATCTGGTAGGTCCTCCCGATCCCCATCTTGCAGCGCCGGAAAGGCGGTTCGCCGCGGAGCACTGTGTCGCCGAGCTGGATCTCGCCGCCGGACGCCTTCAAATCGCCGCTGATCATGTTGAACAGCGTCGTTTTGCCCGCTCCGTTCGGGCCGAGGATGCCCAGCACCTCGCCCCGATGCACGTCGAAACTCACCTCATGCAGGACGCGGACGGCGCCGAAGGACTTCGACACGCTATGCGCTTTCAGCAGGACTTCTCTATCCATGGCTCTGCCCGCGTCCCCGCTCATGTCACCAGGCGATCGGCTTGATCGCCTGTTGGGGCGCGAAGAGCTGATTGACCGTGTTGTCGACGATCCTCAGGTCATAGGGCCATTTCTCGCCTTTCACCCACTGACCGCCGAAGATCGGCGTCTTGCAGATATTCTTGTGGGTAGAGCCGTCGAACTTGATGTGCCCGACCAGCGTCTGCAGATCGGTAGCGACCAGAGCATCACGGTTGGCAGCACGGTCGAGCGGATTGGAAGAGCGCTTCAGGACGTCGAGGGCAACCTCGAGCAGGGCGTGCGAATAGCCCAGTGGCTGTGTCCACTGGCGTTTCGTATCGGCTTCCCATTGGCTGGCGATGTCGTTGCTGACCTGTCCGGTCAGCGACGACTTGAACGGGAAGGCCGGCGTCCACCAGACCTCCGAGGACATGCCGTTGCCAAGAGGACCCATCGCCTCGACACCGCCCGGGAACAAGAGGGCCGCCGCCACCGTGATCGCCTTCGGCTTGAAGCCCTGCTGGTTGCACTGGGTGACGAACGTCTTCAAATCGTCTGGATAGGTGATGCCGCCGATGATCTCGCAGCCCTGCTTCTTGAACTCGGCGATCTGCGCGGAGAAATCATTGGTGCGCGGCTGGAAGTAGCCGGGCACCACGACCTCGTAGCCGGCCTTGCGGGTCGGCGCCGGCAGGCCGTATTCGTCGTTGCCCCAGGTCTCGCCGTCGATGTTCTGGGGAAACAGCATCCCGACCTTCTTGTTGGTCTCCAGATGGTTCCACAGTCCGACGAAGGTGTTCAGTGCCTCGTCGAGACCCCAGAAGAAATGATAGGTCCAGTCGAAGGTCTGCTTGCCGCCGCCGCGCGGCATGATCACCGCCTGCCAGGGAGCGCCCGAGGAAATACAGGGTGTCTCATAGAGCTCGGACTGCTCGGCGGCCGGCAGGATCGTGTCGGTGGTCGAGGCCGGAACGAGCAGATGCACCTCGTCGTTCAGGATGAGGTTGCCGGCGATTTCGGATGCCTTATTCGGATTGGACTGGCTGTCGCGATCGAGGATCTCGATCTCGTAAGTATTGCCGTTGGCGCATTGCAGCTGGCCGCCAAGCAGAGCGCGGATCTTCTGCAAGGTGTAGCCATCGGTTTCGCCAAAGAGGGCGAGCGGTCCGGTCGTCGGGCTGAGATAGCCGAGCTTGATCTTCCCCGCGGTCGCGGCGCGCACATAGGCCGGCATGCCCAGCGTGCTGGCGGCAAGGCCGGCTCCAATCCCCTTGAGCACGCTTCGGCGGCTGGGCCGCAATCCCGATTTCACCAGTCTGTTGTAATAGGTCACCGTCGTTTCCTCCCTTGGTTAAGTCTCTCCGGCCCGCCCTCTCAACGGGAACCGGCCACAGTTCAAAACGTGTTCAGGTCATCCGCAGCAACGAACCGCCATCGATGACGATCAGCGAGCCCGTGACGTAGGACGAGGCAGGCGAGGCCAGATAAAGCGCCAGACCCTTGATCTCTTCAGGGTCGCCGATCCGGCCGAGCAGCGACTGGGCCTCGAAGGCCTTGCGGTCCGCCGGATTGCGCAGCCGGCCGCCGGCGATGTTGGTGATGAACGGTCCGGGCAAGATGGCGTTGATGCGGATGTTATAGGCGCCGAGTTCCATCGCCATGTGGCGAACGAGATGGTTCACCGCGGCCTTGGCGGGCATGTAGGGCGTGCCCACGATGCTCTCGTTGATCAGCGAGGCGATGGACGACGTGACGATGATCTGGCCGCCGCCATTCGGCTTCATGTGCCGGACGGCATGTTTGATCGTGGTGTAGACCGAGGTCAGGTTGATCTCGATCACCTTGTCCCAGTGCTCGTCGGGCAGGTTCTCGATGGCGCCCTCGGGATTCCTTTCGCCGGTCGGGGTGTTGAAGCCAGGTCCGGCGTCGATCCCGGCATTGGCGAACACGACGTCGATCGAGCCCGCCTTCTCGGCCACCTTGTCGAAAGCTTCGGCCATGGCCGCACGGTCGCCAACGTCGACAATCTGGCCCCAGACATCGCCACCCGTCGCCCTGATCGCCGCCACGGTCTTCTCCAGCCCCGCGGGGTTCAGGTCGAAGATGCAGACCTTCGCCCCATGCTCGGCCATGATCTCGGCATAGGCCTGCCCGATGCCGCTTGCGCCGCCGGTGACGATCACCGACTTGCCTGCGACATCGAACATTTTCTCAAGTGCGGCCATCAGTTTCCTCCCGTTCGGCGCCTGATGCGCAGGGTCACTTGGTCTTCTTTCGCGAAAGCACGAAATCGAACTCCACGTCGTAGAACGGGGCCGCAACCTCGACCTTGGCAGCGGCCTCAGCGTCCTCGACCTTGCGAAATTCGGCGAGCAGGCTCTTCTTCACGCCGAAGACGGCGTCTGAATCGATGTACGGGTCGTCCGGATCGAAGATGTGCGTGGTCAGCGCGTCGAAGCCCTCGGCCTCGACGATATAGTGGAGATGCGCCGGGCGATTGGGGTGACGCCCCAGCGCGCCCAGCAGCTTGCCGACCGGGCCGTCATCTGGGATCGGGTAGTATTTGGGCTTCACGCCGCGGAACCAGTAGTGCCCGTCCGCGCCGGTGCGGAAGACGCCGCGCAGGTTGAAGTCGGGCTGGATGCCCTTCTGCTGCACGTCGTAGAAGCCCTCGTCGTTGGCCTGCCAGACGTCTATCTTGGCGCCTGCGATCGGATTGCCTTCTGTGTCGAGGATGCGGCCATGCACGAACATCGGCTCGCCCTTCTGGTCGAGGCAGATGTTCGAGCCCATCGGCAGTTCGGGCGCATCGGCGACGTGGAAGGGCCCCAACACCGTGGATTCCGAGGCGCCCGACGGCTTGCGATTGTTGATCGCATCGACCAGCATCGAGACGCCCAGGACATCCGACAGCAGGATGTACTCTTGCCGCCACTCGTTGCAGATCTGGCCCGTCTCCGTCAGGAACATGATCGCACCGAACCATTCCTCCTGTGTCGGCTCGATCTCCTTCACCGCCTCGTGCAGCTTGCGGGTGATGACCTCCATCAACTGGCCGAGCCGCTCGTCCTTGGCGTTCCTGTTCCGCGCCACGACGATCTCGGCCGAGTTCGCTTCGGTGAAATAGCCGGATTCGTGTTCGTCGATCATGGGATCCTCCTCAGCGCGCCAGAACGGATTTGAAGACCCGGCGCAGTTCGGCGAGAGGATCGGCCGCCAACCTCTCGGAGCGCCAGGCAACGTGGTGGTCGGGACGAACGATCAGGCAGCCGGCGTCGCGGATCTCCCGCGCGCCGGCCCAATCGCCGGCATGATCCTCGATCGCGCGGCGCGGGCCGATCACATGGCTGCGGATCGGCAGACCGAACTCGGCGGCAACCGTCTCCGCCGCGGCGACCCACGCCTCGCCGCCAATGCCGGTCAACATCGTGAACTCGCCATGCCCGCAAAGATCGAGCGTCGAGACCTTCCTGCCCGTGCGCTCGAAGACCCAGACATGCGGCAAGCGCGCGCCCGGCCAGGTCGTCGGCGCATAGTGCAACTCGCGATCCTTCTCGAAAGCCGGCTCGCACTGGCCGTCGGTCACCACCGCCCCCGACGCATAACGCTGGTTCATCTCGACGCCATGGGCGTCGAATTCGTACTTCTTGAAGGCGATGGCCTTGCGGAGCGCCCCGCGCTGCGCTTCGGCCGCGGGCGTCGCATCGGCGCGAGCCTCCATGTTCCTGTGGATCTTGTCGTGGTCCACGCCGCCATCCATGCCGAGCGCCTCAAAGATCGGGCCGAATTCGGCGATGGACCGGTTCGCGCGCGTCACGATCTGGCGCGCGATCGGTGCGCGCTCGGCCGAGTAGCTGTCCAGAAGCCCGATGCCTGCCTGCGCCTTGACGACTTTGGCAAGCTTCCAGGCGAGATTGAACCCGTCCTGGATCGAGGTGTTCGAGCCGAGCCCGTTCGAGGGCGGATGCCGGTGCGCGGCGTCGCCCATGATGAACACCCGCCCCTTCTGCATGTGCGTCGCGAAGCAGTTGTTCACGGTCCATGTGTTGGCGCCCAGGAGCTCGATCTCGAGCGCGGGATCTCCGACCAGCTGACGCGCGACGCTGGTGGCCAATTCCGGCGTCACGTCCGGCGGCGGCTGGTTGATGTCATAGCCCCAGACGATCAGCCACTCGTCCCACGGCCGCACCATGCGAACGAGACCCATGCCGATGCCGCCGACGTCGGCGCCGGGCTGCATGACCCAGTAGAGGACGCTCGGCCGGTGGGCGACAAACCTCGATAGATCGGCCCGGAACAGGATGTTCATCGACCCGCCGACGCCCATCTTGCCCTCGAGCGGCAGGCCCAGATGCTCGGCCACCAGCGAATTGCCGCCGTCGGCGCCGACCATGAACTTCGACCGCACGGTGAAATCCTTGCCCGTCAGCCGATCGCGGCAGGTCGTGGTCACGCCGTCCGCATCCTGGACATGGCTGACATATTCCGTGCTCATGCGTGCCTGCGTGCCGCGGGCACAGGCCGACTTGAACAGGATCGGCTCCATGAAGGTCTGGGGCAGATCATTCATGAAGCAGGGAGACGACAGGAGGTGTTCGGCCTTGGAGAGCGGGCCAGTGCCCCAGCTCTTCATGCGGCCGATCTCCTCGCCCGCCAGGCTTTCGCAGAACACGTTCTCGCCCATCAGTTCCTGCGGCGAGGCGTGCATCATGGCCTCGGCCTCGATCTCCGGCCCAAGGTCGCGCAGCACTTCCATCGTGCGCTGGTTGGTGATGTGGGCACGCGGCGTGTTCGACAACCAGCGATAGCGATTGACGATCATATTGGCCACGCCGTAGCTGGATAGCAGCGCCGCCGTGGCCGAGCCGGCTGGGCCCGTGCCGACGATCAGCACGTCGGTTTCGATATCCGCCATCAAATTCCTCCCTCGATCTTCGGACCGGTCAGCCTGCGGCGGACCGGAAACAGGTGCAGGCCACTGCGGGACGCGATCAGCCCCCACAGCCCCTTTGGCGCAAAAAGCATCACGACGACGGCGATGAGGCCGAGCGTCATCAGGTACCAGCTGCCGCAGTCCGCCAGCGCCGAACGCAGCGCAAAGAAGACCAGCACACCGAGGATCGGCCCCTCGATGGTGCCGATGCCGCCGATGACGACAATGAAGATGACGTTGGCGATCCAGTCGGTGACGGCAAAGGCCGCACCCGGCGAGATACGGGCCGTCTGCAGGAAGATCAGCGCGCCGGTCAGCCCGGTGGCGGCCGCGGCAATCAGAAAGACCGCCCATCTGAGCCGACCGGTATCGACACCCACCGATTGCGCCGCGTCGACATTGTCGCGCACCGCCGCCAGCGCCAGCCCGAGGCGACTGCGCAGCAGCCAATAGACGCCACCCGTCACAGCCACCACCAACGCCAAAGCCAGCCAATAGGCCAGCACGTCGCGTGCCGCGGCCTCACGGACGCCGAACAGCGCCCGGATCGCATCGGTGCCCATGATGCTGCTCGTCGCCTCGCGCGGCAGCGAGGTACCGGTGCCCCCACCGAGCGCCTTCCACTGCGCGACCAGCAGGCGCGTTACTTCAGCGATTACCCAGGTGCCGACGGCGAAATAGGCGCCCTGCAAGCGGAATGCGAAGAAGGCCGTCGGAACCGCCAGCACCAGAGCCGCAAGGCCGCCCAGCGGGATCGCCAGGACCGGGTTCCAGTCGAGCAGGATCACGCCGGCGAACATCGCATAGGCGCCGATGCCGACGAAGGCCTGCTGGCCCACCGAGACCAGGCCGCCATAGCCCGCCAGCAGGTTCCATATCTGCGCCAGCGTCAGCATGGTGAGGATGAAGAAAAGATCCTGCATGACGCCACGCGAGGCCAGGGCGGGCAGCGCGAGCGCGACGACGATAAAGACGGGCACGGTGATCGCGGTCACGGTTCCGGCGCGGGTGCGGGTTGTCAGTCGATACATGCCGCCCCTCAATCCACTGCGCGCGGAAAAAGCCCGCGCGGCTTGAGCAGCATCACGGTCAGGAAGGCGATGTGGCCGGCCAGGATCTGCCATTCCGGATTCAGCGCCGCACCAAACGTCTGTGCCACGCCGATGATGATCCCGCCGGCCAGGGTTCCCCATAGGCTGCCGAGTCCGCCGATGATCACCGCCTCGAAGGCATAGATCAGCCGCGCCGGCCCGATCGAAGGGTCGAAGTTCGCTCGCATGCCGAGATAGAGGGCCGCCAGCGTCACCACGACCATCGCGATCCCGGTGGCGACCGCGAAGATCCGCTTCGGTTCTATCCCCATCAGCCCCGCCGTCACGGCGTCGTCCGAGGTGGCGCGGAAGGCACGGCCGAGGGCCGTGTGGTAAAAGAGCCCGTTCAGGGCAATGATCGTCACGATCGCCGACGCAAAGGTCATCAACGGCATGATCCCCACCGTGACCAGCCCGAGATCGAGCGATGCCCCCTCCAATGCGCCCGCCGGGATGCGGCGGCTGTCGGCGGAGAAGAGCTCGAGCAGCCCGTTCTGCAGGGCGACCGACAGGCCGAACGTGACCAGAAGCGGCGGCAGGATGTCCTTGCCCAGCACGCGGTTCAAGACAGCGGCCTGCAACAGCCACCCGAGCGCGAACATCACCGGCATGGCGACCAGCGCGGCGATCCAGGGCGACAGACCGAGCAGCGTGACACCCATCAACACCAGATAGGCGGCAAGAATGATGAGGTCGCCATGGGCGAGATTCACCAGCCGCATGATGCCGAAGACGAGGCTCAATCCCGCTGCGAACAGGGCATAGAGCCCGCCCAGCAGGGCTCCCTGCACGAGGGTGTCCAGCCAGATCATCGCCGCGCCACCCCGTTCAGGCCACGAGAGCGCTGCGCGAGCAAACGAAGGAGCCTCGGTTCCCTTGTCATGCCGCCACTCCAAAATAGGCGGAATGGATTTCATCGCGCGTGACCTCGGCCGCCTTGGCGACCAGCGTGACGCGACCCTCCATCATGCAGTAGACGCGGTCTGCCACCGCCAGCGCCTTACCGATATCCTGCTCCACCACCACGATCGCGGCGCCGCCTTCGCGGATCCTGGGAAGCGCGGCGTAGATATCGCGGATAACGACAGGCGCGAGGCCGAGGCTGATCTCGTCGCAGAGCAGCAATTCGGGGTTCGACATCAGCGCCCGGCCGATCGCCACCATCTGCTGCTGGCCGCCCGAGAGCGTGGTGGCGGGGTTCTTGCGCCGCTCGCGCAGGATCGGGAAAAGGTCATAGACCGCGTTGAGGCTCCACGGCCCGGGCACCTTGCGCGCCTGCCCGCCGACCAGCAGATTTTCCTCGACAGTCAGCGAGGGGAACAGCCGGCGTCCTTCCGGCACCATGGCGATGCCGCGCTTCACGATCTCGGCCGAAGACAGCCCGCCAATCGGCTCGCCCCTGTGCAGCACCATGCGGGGCTCGTTGCCGATCACGCCCGTGATCGAACGCATCAGGGTGGTTTTTCCGGCGCCATTGGCGCCGATGATCGCCAGGCATTCGCCCGCGGCGACGGTGATATCCACACCGAACAGCGCCCGGAACTGGCCGTAATTCGCGGTGAGGTGGCGCGTTTCCAGCATCAGACCTCGAGCCCCAGATAGATGTCGCGAACCTCCTTCGAGGCCATGATCTCATTCGGCGCACCGATCCCGATCACGCGGCCGAAATCCAGCACGAGAAGCCGCTCGACCACCGACGTCAGGGCATGCAGCACATGCTCGATCCAGATGATGGTGGTTCCCCTCGCATGGATGGCTCTGATCGTCGCGACCAGGGCCTTGCATTCGCCCTCCGTCAGGCCGCCCGCGATCTCGTCCAGAAGCAGAAGCTCGGGGCCCGTAGCCAGGGCGCGGGCGAGTTCCAGGCGCTTGCGATCGAGAAGGCTCAGCGAGCCGGCCACGACGTTGGCCTTCCTGAGAAGCTCTGTCTCCTCGAGGATGCGCGCGCAATCGTCGACCATCTCGGCCTCGCGCCCGACCCGGCCGAAGGCGGCGGCGGTCAGGAGATTTTCGAACACGGTCAGCCCCTCGAAAGGCTGCGGAATCTGGAAGCTGCGGCCGACGCCCATGCGCACCCGCTCCATCGGCGGAGCGCGGGTCACGTCGCGGCCGAGGAAGTTGATGCGACCCTCATCGGCGAACAAATTGCCGGTGATCAGGTTGAAGAGCGTCGACTTCCCAGCCCCATTCGGACCGATGATGCCCAACGCCTCGCCGCGCGGCACCGTGACGGTCACGCCGTCCGTAACCTTCAGGGCGCCGAACGACTTCGAGACGTTTTCCAGCCTGAGCATCATTGCTGCCATTCTTGGGCCACCATCCTTGGATTGCGACGAACGACGACGGCGGCATCAGCCGCCCTCGGCAGCGTCAGACCAGGGCTTCCATCTTGCCGGCGGTGGGAATCCCGGAGGCAGCAGCGTTTTCGACGATCACCAGATCGAAACCGCCGCCGGCCCTCTTCCGCCACTGCCCGCCAACGAGCGGCGTCTTGCAAACATTCTTTGCGGCGAAAGGCGGCAGTCCCGCACCGCTCCAGGCCACCTTGCCGACCACGGTCGTCATGTCGGTGGCCGCTATGGCCGCCGCGATCGCCTCGGCACTGGTCGGATCCGAAACGCGGCCCATGACATTCGCCGCCACCTCGAACAGCGAATGGACAAAACCGATCGGCTGGGTCCAGGGACGCCCGGTCTTGGCGGTGAAATCCGCCGCGAGTTCCGCCGAGCTCTCGCCCGTCACGGACGATTTGAACGGGTGCGAGGCCGACCACCAGACTTCGGACGAGAGGTTGTGGCCGGCATCGCCGAGCGTCTCGACCGATTGCGGGAAGAGGATTGCCTTGGCCACCGTCACCGCCTTGGGCTTGAAACCCTGCTGGCGGGCCTGGTTCCAGAAGGTGGTGAAGTCGGGCGGAATGACCACACCGGTGACGATCTCGGCATTGGCCGCCTTGAAGGCGTTGACCTGCGCGGTGAAATCATCCGAGAGATTCTGATAGCGACCGGGATCGGCAAGACCGAAGCCGGCGGCATCGAGGCCCGGCTTCAACCCATTTTTCGGATCGCCCCAGGCATTGCCGTCGGCATCGTTCGGGAACAGTCCGCCCACCTTGCCATTGGTGGAAAGCTGCTTCCACATGCCGGTGTAGACAGTGATGATGTCTTCGAGACCCCAGAAATAGTGATAGGCGAAGTTGAAGGGCTTCCACGACGACGGATCGGCCGGATTGCCCTGCTGGCCGATGAACCAGGGCTGCCACGGCGCCATCGTCGAGATGACCGGCACGCCCTCCGCCTCGCAGGTTGTAGCCACCGGATTGGTGTTCTCGGGCGTGGAGCCGACGAGCATCAGGTTGATCTCGTCGTCGACGATCAGGCTCTTGGCCACCTCCGCCGCGCGATTGGGGTTCGACTGGCTGTCCTTGACGATGACCTCGAAGTTCTTGCCAGCCTCGGAAGCGAGGAAGGTCTTGATGTTGTAGGCATCGCTCTCCGCGAAGCCGGCGAGCGGCCCCGTCTGCGGCGAAACATAGCCCAGGCGGATCTTGGCGCCTTGTGCGATGGCCGGCGTCGCCAGGCGCGAACCGGCGAGCGCCAGGCTTGTCGCCGCCGAGGCCTTCAGTAGGTTCCGTCTTGTGATCATGGTGGTTCCTCCCTCTTGTTTTTGTTCTCAGTCCCCCGGACGGCGTCCCTCCCACGCCGCCTGAAGGAGTTCCCTTATGGATCCCGGATCGATTGGCCTCGGATTCGCATAGGCATTCTTCACCGCGATCGCCGCCGCGCGGTCGAGATCAGCCTCCTCGATGCCGATCGCCTTCAGGCTCAGCGGAGAGCCGACCGACTGTGCGAAATCCCAGAGCCCGCCGCCCGCCGAGCCACCACCGAATGCTTCGGCGATCGGGCGCAGCAGATCGGGCACCGCCGCTTCGTTGAAGGCGGTCGTGTACGGCAGCAGGATGGCGTGGGTTTCGGCGTGCGGCGTGTCGAACGAGCCGCCGAAGACATGCGCCAGCTTGTGATGCAGCGCCATCGAGACATAGCCGAGCGCGGTCGAGCAGCACCACGCCGCATAGAGCGCCTGCGTCCGCGCCGTGCGATCCTGCGGATCGCCGATCAGCCTTGGAATGCCGTCCCGGAAGGCAACCATGGCATCCCTGCACATGAGCACGACCACCGGATTGCGATCGGGAGCATAGAAGGCCTCCATCGCATGAGCGATCGCGTTCATCGCCGAGGTGACGGTGAGGCTTACCGGCAGGCTCAGCGTCAGATCGATGTCATAGATCACCGTCTCGGGGCGGATGTCCGGCGAGCGGCGGGTGGTCTTCTCACCGGCCGCCGTCTCGCCGAGGATGTCGGTCATTTCCGAGCCGGCATAGGTGGTGGGAATAACCACCTGGTCGGCGCCCGTGCGCACCGCAATTGCCTTGCCGAGCCCAGTGGTCGAGCCGCCGCCGAGGCTGACGACCGCCGAAGCGCCGCTGCCGCGGAAGGCATCGACGGCCTTTTCCGTAGTCTCGACGGGGGTATGCATGACCGCGCCGGCAAAGATCCCGGCGGCGAGGCCGCCAAGGTTTGCGGCCAGTCTCTCCGCATCGCCCTTCTGGTGCGGCGTCGACAGCACCATCACCTTGTCGTGGCCGAGCCGCCGGACTTCCTCCTCGACGCGAGCCATGGTGCCGGCACCGAAGACCACCCGTGTCGTCAGGCCCGGAAAGGTGAAGCTGTCCATCATCGCGCTGCCTCCATGCGCGGGCCACGCCCGGCCGCGAGGTCGTCGAGGATCGTGCCCAGCATTACGATCTCGGCGTCCGAGACCTCATGGCCCCGGCCCGGGAACAGGTCGGCCCGCAGGCTCGCGCCAACGCGGCCCAGCGATTGCGCGGCATCGGCAAACGCCGAGACCGGAATCCAGGGATCGGCATCGCCACCGGAAAGATAGATCGGCATTCGGGCCGGCACGGCCTCGGACCTTTCGTCGGCCGGAACACCGACACGACAGCCCGTGAAGGCCGCCAAGGCGTCCGGCGGCGGCAGCCCCGCGCAGAGATATTCGATCGAGAGACACGCCCCTTGCGAGAAGCCCGCGAGGAGAAGCGGCAGTCCGGGCAGTTCCGCCCGCGCCGCGGCCACTGCGGCCGCAAGGTGATCGAGCGCGTCGGAAAGCTGCGCGCGGGCGACCGGTGTCAACGGGTCGACGGCACGCGCCTCCCACCACATGCCGAGCGGCGCGCGCGGCAGGATGAAGGCCACGGCGGAAGCGGAAAGCCGCGACAGCACGTGGGACTGCATCTCTTCGGGCGATTGGCCGCGGCCGTGGACGAAGACGCAAATCGCCTTCGCCTCCGGGCCCCTTGGCCCAAGCCGGAGCGGACCGCTGCCCGAACTCATGCGAAATCCGCCTGCTCCAGGCCGGCCTGCAATTCGCTCTCGCGATCCTTGAACCACGGCGGGAAGACCAGCGTCTTGCCGATCTGGCCCGGGGGCTCGTCCTTGGCCCAGCCTTCCGGCGTCGTCCAGGCAATTTCGAACAGTGCGCCTCCGGGCGAGCGGACATAGCAGGACTTGAAGTAGTTGCGGTCCTTCTGCTCCGATATGTCCGTGAAGCCGAGGCCCTCGATGTGAGCGCGCAGTTTCAACTGGTTCTCTTCGTCGCCGGTGTTGAGAGCGAGGTGGTGGATCGTGCCGCCCGCGAGCGTCCAGGTGCCCTGCGGGCTATCGCGGTCGACAATGACCTCCACGCGCTGCGCGACGCCGGTCGCGTCGGGCACGCGGAACACGAGCCCCTCATGGTTGTCGGCCTCTTTCTCCAACGGCAAGGCGATGGTCAGAAAGTCGTCCATGGCGGTGCGGTCCATTACCGCCACCACGGCACCGTAGATTCCCTTGATGCCTTGGGCCTTGCCGATGCCCTGTGCCTCGTTGGTGATGGGCGCGCGCGGATCGCTGTCGCTTTCGACCAGCTCGTGCGGGATGCCACAGGGATGTGCGAAAGCCGCACGGTCGGCGCCAAAGCGTGTGATCTTGGTGGCCGCGATGCCACGCGCGTTCAACCGGTCCACCCAGAAATCCGCGGCGCCCTTGGGGATCGACTGCATGATGGTGCGCGACTGGTTGGTCCCGCGGCGGCCATAGATGCCTGGCTTGCGGAACGGAAATGTGGTGATGATCGTCGAGGCATCGCCGTTGGGCGAGCCGTAATAGAGGTGATAGACAGGGATGACGCCGTCGAACAAAACGGTGCGCTTCACCGAATGCAGGCCCAGTGCCTTGGTATAGAAATCAAAGTCTTCCTGAGCGCTGTCGGTCGACAACGTCAAATGATGGTAGCCGCTGACACGCGCCATCGTTTCATCTCCTCCCAGAGGTTGCGGTTTCGCCCCGCCGCCGCGGGCAGAGCACGAGGGTGAGGTCGAGCGCGTACTTCCGCTTTCCTCCATTGGGCGGCAGCGCGCGGAACTCGGCCATGAGTTCGGGCTTGACCCCGAAAATGGCATCCCGACCGATCGCGGGATCCGACCGGTCGAAGATGTGGGTCGTCAGCGTTTCGAAGCCTTCCGCCGAGACGCGGAAATGGATGTGGGCCGGCCGCTCGAGGCCCAGGCCAAGCGCTGACATCAATTGACCGACCGGTCCGTCCGACGGTAGCGCATAGCCCTTCGGCTTTACCGTCGTGAAGCGGAACTGGCCCTGCGGATCGGTCCGGAACCGTCCGCGCAGGTTGAACTCTGGCTGCTTGTCCGGTTCCTGGTTCTCATAGAGACCCTCGGCATTGGCTTGCCATATCTCGACCACCGCATCGCCGACCCCCCCGCCGTCAAGCGCAATGATCCGGCCCGCAACCTCCAGCGGCTCGCCCTTGTGATCGCGCGAGATATTCGCGCCAAGCGGCATCTCCGGCATATCGGCGCGGTAGAAGGGGCCGGCCAGGGTGTTTGGGGTCGCGCCGGCAGGGCGTGGGCTGTTTTGATCCTCAATGAGCGAAGACACGCCCAGGACATCGGCGAACAGCACCCACTCCTGGCGCCGCGCATCGGCGTAGTGGCCAATCTCGGTCAGAAAATCGATCGCCTGCCGGAATTCCTCGCCGGAGGGTCGCAACTCTACGGTCAGCGCGTGCAAACCATCCACGGCTGCCTGTGCCGCCGCCGCCAGACGGGACTGGCCGATTGCGGTCAGACGCCGCGAGAATTCCTCGGCCTGCGTCGAGATCGCGTTGGGAACTTCATCCCTCTTCGGGTCGTGCTGGCCGTGCATTCCGCCGGGGCCTCCCTTCCCCTTGCCAAGCGGGATAGCACGGCCCGACGCAATGCTTGATGAGATGTGACGTCCCTTGTATAGCGTTTTGTTATGAAGCTGAACGAGCGCCACCTCATGCAGCTCGCCGCGGTGCTGGATGCTGGCGGCGTGTCGGAAGGAGCGGCCATGCTGGGCCTGACCCAGCCGGCAGTCAGCCGATCGCTGGCCATGCTGGAGGCGCGGGTGGGTGAGCCGCTCTTCCTCAAGGGCCGCCGGCCGCTGCAGGCGACACCGCTCGGCTTCCAGCTGGCGGCGCAGGGCCGTACGATCATCACGGCGTCGCGCAAGGCGTCGGATGCGGTGCAGGGTTTCATGAAAGGCACGAAGGGTGTCGTCCGCGTCGGCGGCGTGCCTTTCTTCATGGATGCGATGATCAGCCGGATGATCGGAGAATTCCAGAAGCTCGAGCCCGAGGTCACCGTTCAGCAAAGCTATATGAACCTGCCCGAGATGGTCGCGGCGCTGGAGAGCAACCAGATCGATCTCGGGATCGTGCCGATCGGCGTGCTCGACCTTGGACCCGGCTTCGAATTCACCGAAATCCTGCCCGGACGCAATGTCGTGGCATGCCGGCCCGACCATCCTCTGCTGCGAAATCGCCGCCTCAGGGCGCATGACCTGACCAGCTTTCCCTGGGTGGCTCCCCTGCCCGGCTCTCCGCTGATGTCGGACCTGCAGATGATCCTGATGAGCATCGGCATGTCGGACCTCAACGTTCGCTATTCGGGAGGCTCGCTGATGAGCGTGATCAACTTCCTCGCCGAAACCGATGCGCTGGCCGTGCTGCCGTTCTCCGTGGTCTTCGCGCAGCGCAAGGAGAACAGGGTGACGGTGCTCCCCTATGAAATCCCGCAGCCCAGCCGCTCGCTCGGCATCCTGCGCCGGGTTAACGGGCCACGCTCGCCAGCGGCAGAGCGCTTCGCGGGCCACGTCACCACCGCCTTCGAAAACCTGAAGCACATCATCAAACGGCATGAGAATGCCGTAGTCTGGGGGCGGTGAGTAATCGGCCCGTCCCGTCGCCTCCAAGGCGCCCCGGGCGAGTTCCCGACGCCCTGGGGCCCTATAGTTGAGACGCGCCGCCATCCACCGGTAATTCGGCGCCCGTCGTGAAGGTCGCGTCGAACCCCAGGAAAGCAACTGCGTGCGCGATCTCGTCAGGATCGCCGAACCTTTTCATGGGATTGTTCTCCCGCATGGCGCCCCGCGCTTTGTCTGCCGCCTCTTTCCCCAGAGCCTTGTCGAGAATGGTCGTCGCGATTGGGCCTGGACTAACCGCATTCACCCTATAGCGATCACAACCTTGTCCTTGAAGCGTGGCATCATTCTTCTCGCAAACAGTGGGTAATCCCCCGACAACGGTCGACGACTATGAACGTTCCGGGAGAAGCTGAGTTGGCAGCCGACGGGGTCCAGGCTGATCTTCGACCTCGAACAGTTGAAGTTTGCCGAAGCGTGAATCGGCGGCGGTACTCGTCCGAGGAGATAGGCGCGTTGTTCGCAATTCCTATCCCCCAGCAGGTTCGAATCCCTCGGCCCGTCGGAGGGAACTCGACGTTCGCTTTTGTGCTTCGAAAGTCGCGCAAGCACTGTGGCACTTGCTCCCCAGACCTGATCTTGTATCGGGGTAGCCAGGCTGCCATCTGTTCTGTGACAATCTGCTTCACACCGCATTTGCTATGGCCCTCCTACAACGACTTGCAAAGAGCCACGATTTTCGAAGCGGCTCATAGCCCATAGGTGAGATCCTGGCTGGTCAGGGGAAAACATGGACATCCGACCTTTCAATATTCATGTCGATGAGCGTTTACTTGCCGATCTGAAGCAACGTCTCGAGAGCATTCGCTGGCCGCGGTCCCTTGACGCCGAAAGTTGGGACGACGGCGCCGGCCTCGCCTTCATGCAGCGCCTGGTGGGGTATTGGCGGTCGCAATTTGACTGGAGGGCGCAGGAGGCGCGTCTCAATCGACTCCCGCAATTCCGGGCGGAGATCGACGGCTTGTCGATTCATTTCGTTCACCAGCGCGGAATCGGGCCGGACCCCTTGCCGCTGATCATGACCCATGGCTGGCCCGGTTCTTTCATCGAAATGGAGAAGATCATCCCGCTGCTGACTGATCCAGGAACATTTGGGGCTGATCCTGACGATGCATTCCACCTCATTGTGCCGTCTCTGCCCGGCTATGGGTTTTCGCAAGCGCCGGATCGGCAAGGCTTCTCCTCGTCACGTATTGCCGAGTTGTGGCTCCAACTCATGGACGGCCTTGGCTATCCACGCTTCGGCGCTCAAGGCGGCGATATCGGTGCCGGGGTTTCGACCTGGCTGGCGCATCGTCATCCGGAATCCATCGTCGGATTTCACCTCAACTACATTTCAGGTGGCTATCGGCCACCGCTCGGCGAGGGGTTAGCGCCGGTCACCGCGGAAGAGCAGGCATTCCTTGACACTGCGGCCGCATGGGCCGCCGTCGAGGGCGCCTATGCGCACATGCAGGGAACGAAGCCGCAAACCTTGGCCTACACCCTGAACGATTCCCCGGTTGGCCTCGCCGCGTGGATCGCCGAGAAATTCCGCGCCTGGAGCGACTGCGGCGGGGATGTCGAGCAGGTTTTCAGCCTTGACGCGCTGCTGACCGACATTTCGCTCTACTGGTTTTCAGGAACGGTTGACGCCTCGATTCGAATATACAAGGAGAACCGTCTCCAGCCGCTTCACTTCAAACCTGGCGAACGCGTGCGGCCACCGCTCGGCGTTGCTGTTTTCCCGTATGAGCTGCCGATGCCGCCGCGCTCCTGGGTCGAGCGCTGCCACAACGTTGTTCGCTGGACAGAAATGCCTCGGGGCGGCCACTTCGCCGCGATGGAACAGCCCGAGTTGTTAGCGGAGGACATTCGCGCGTTCTTCAGGCCCCTGAGATGCTAGACGCGCCTGGGATCGCGCCGACTCACATGTAAACTGCTTCGAATTACGCGCGAGCCGCTCGAAATAGCGGAACCTGCGAACTGTTGGTCGGGATGAGAAAGTCGAATGGATATCAAGGGGATAGATCTCAATCTGTTAGTCTCTCTCGATGTGCTTTTGGAAGAGAGGAATGTCACTCGGGCTGCACGTCGGCTCCATTTGAGCCAGCCAGCGCTATCCGCTCAACTCAATCGCCTGCGCCATACATTTCAAGATCCCCTGTTGATTCCGGCCGACCTCGGGCGGGGAATGACGCCGACTGCCCTGGCGCTTGAACTTGTCGCTCCTCTCCACGCGGCCCTCCGGGATTTAGAGGTCGTCATCAAGCGCAGGCCCAACTTTGATCCAATGCGAGACATTCGCGACTTTCAGGTCGTGACGACCGACAACGGCATGGTCGTGGTCGGTCTGCCTTTACTGCGCCGACTGCAGAGTGAAGCGGGTCCCGGAGTTAGGCTCGCCTTCCAATTGCTCGATGCGGCGGGCGTCGTGGGAAAGATAGATCGGGGCGAGGTCGATCTACTGATTGCCCCGCCTAGTATGACCCCGCCAGCGCTAAAGACCCGCCATCTATACGACGAAGGCTATTCGATGGTTCAGCGTAAGGGTCATCCACGCGGCAACTTGCCGCCGAGCCTCGATGAATACTGCTCGCTCGATCACATCCTTGTATCCCTCGATGGCGGAGGATTCGCGGGGCGTGTCGATGGAGAACTCGCCAAGATGGGTCGAGGCCGGCGGATAGCGTTATCAGTGCCAAACTTTACTTTGGTGGCGCTTATTCTCAGGGCCACCAATTTCGTTTGCACGATGCCGACGCAGTTTGTTCGCACCCTAGGCGATGGCGCCGAGATCTGCGAGCTTCCTTTGCCCGTCCCACCTTTTGCCATGCGGATGGCTTGGCACATGCGCCATGACCGAGACCCCGCCCATCTTTGGCTCCGCCACCAGGTTCTTGTGGCGGCCGGATATTCAGATCCGAAAGGTTGAGCCCAGGTCCTGGAAATCCGATCTGTCGTCTGATCATGGCTCCCTGCAATCGATCCACCGGTACTATACGTCGCATAACGACATTCAATTTTATTGAGAAGAGATCGCGAGCTATCTCATCGCGAGCGGGAAGACATCGTCCCGAAGGTTGCGAGAGGACCAAGCTATGCGCATGACCCAGAAGCTCATTCTATCCGCAGTTGCGGCGACCATCCTGTCGCTTGCCGGCCCGGAAAACGCCGTTACGCAGGAACGAGATCTGCATCCGGTCACCGCGAGTGCTGCAGCCGACATCCCGGCCGGCTTTCAGTCCCGATTCGCCGATGGCATTGGCATCCATTACGTGATTGGCGGTAAGGGACCGCCGATTTTGTTGATCCATGGATGGCCAGAAGATTGGAGAGAGTGGCGCAAAGTCATGTCTCTCCTGGCAGCCAAGCACACGATTATCGCCGTCGATTTACCCGGATTCGGCGAGTCGCAAGTCGCTGCATCGGGCTATGACAAGAAGACACTCGCCGAGGATTTATTTCGGTTTATGGCGAGCCTCAAATATCAGCGCGCGACCATCGTAGGGCATGACTGGGGCGGGCCCATCGCCTACGCCTACGCGGCGATCCATCGCGAGGCGGTCGACAAGCTTGTCATCGTGGAAGGCGCGCCCGACGGTCCATGGACAGCGAAACAGTCCCTTCCTTTTCTTCACAATCCACTGTGGTTCTTTGGCTTCTTCGAGATTCCCGATTTTGCTGAGAGGGTCCTGGCGGGACACGAGAGGGAATTCCTAGACTGGTTCTACCGCAATAAACAATTTCACGTGGTTCCAGGTGGATTCTCCGAGGCCGATATCGCCTATTACGAAGGAGTCTACGCGCAGCCCGGCCGGCTCGCGGCAAGCCTTCAGGTCTACCGCACGATCGATCGCGATATCGCTGACAACATCGAGTTTTCACGCAAGCCACTATCGATCCCCGTGCTCGCGGTTGGCGCAAGCTACGGTCTAGGCCGGGCAGTGGCCGCAAGCATGGGCCAAGTGGCGGCCAATGTGAGCGCCGTTCTGATGCAGGACACAGGGCACTTCATCCCTGAAGAGAGACCCGAAGCCCTATCCGAACTGATCGACGCGTTCCTGAGTGGGCGCACCGTGCTCCAGGATTGGCGGCCGAATTAGTCAAAGCGGCGACCATAAAGTTAGTCAGCAGGGCTGAACTTCGGCGAGCAATACGCAGACCTGGGTCGCGGTCTTGGATTGCGGCGCCTCTTGATAGCTGCGTCGGCATTTAAGCGGCGCAGGCCGCAAGAGCGCCGGCCGCATGGGGCGGCTATGGCGACGAAAGGATCAGACCGTAAGAGCCCGCGAGCAGTCGGGCCGACCAACAACTATCAGCTACGCTCACTCGAGAACGGTTCTCCGCGATAGCCAACGCTCACCGCCATTCTTCCGACCGACTGTGTCATTCGAATTCACCACCACAGGCCGGGCCCTGGCTGCTCGGCGCAGCCTGCCTATGCACGAAGAAACCGAAGCAAATCGTCATCAAACATTCCCTACTCGAAGGAATAGGTGAAGCCCTCCTTGGAGGCACCGACGGTTACCTTTGTCATTTTTTCGCCCTCGAGCGAGCGGTTGAGCACGCCGCGGCTTAATTCCGGCAGCAACGTATTGGTCAGGATGGCATCGATCATCCGCCCGCCGGATTCGATCTCGGTGCAGCGGGCCTTGACCAGATCCATGACACCGTCGCCGATCACCAGCTCGGCATCGTTGGTTGCGCGCAGGCGGCGGGCGATCTTGGCGAACTGGTGACGGGTGATCGCTTCGATCATTGAATCCGAGAGCGGATAGTAAGGAATGGTCACCACCCGGCCGAGAAAGGCCGCAGGGAAGACCTTCAGCAGCGGGCTGCGCAAGGCAGTGTCCAGATCGTCGAGCCCGGCCTGTATCGTGCCGTTCCTGGTGCGATCCATGATGACCTCCGAGCCAACATTCGAGGTGAGCAGGATCAATGTGTTCTTGAAATCGATCCGCCGGCCCTCGCTGTCGTCCATCATCCCCTTGTCGAAGACCTGGAAAAAGATCTCGTGCACGTCCGGATGCGCCTTCTCGACTTCGTCGAGCAGGATCACCGAATAGGGTTTGCGGCGAACCGCCTCAGTCAGGATGCCGCCCTTGCCGTAGCCGACATATCCCGGCGGAGCGCCCTTCAAGGTAGAGACCGTATGCGCCTCCTGGAACTCCGACATGTTGATCGAGATCAGGTTCTGTTCGCCGCCATAGAGCGTCTCGGCCAAGGCCAAAGCGGTTTCGGTCTTGCCGACGCCCGAAGGGCCGCAAAGCAGGAACACGCCTACCGGCTTTTCCGGCGCGCCGAGACCGGCGCGGCTGGTCTGCACGCGCCTGGCGATCATCTCCATGGCGTGATCCTGGCCGACCACGCGTTCGGACAGGGTTGCGGCGAGCCGCAGCGCCTTTTCGGTCTGGCTCGACAGCATCCGTCCCGTCGGAATACCCGTCCAGTCCTGAACCACGGCAGCCACGGCGTTGCGGTCGACCGACGGCAGGATCAGTGGCGTCTCGCCTTGGGCTTCGGCCAGTTCGGCCATCAGTTCGCGCAGCCGGGCAAGATCAGCGGCCGGATCGGGTGAAGGGGCGGCAGCCGCCAGCGTCTCCGCGTCGGCCTTGGCTGTTTTGGTCTCAGGCATTTCGGTCTTGGATGTTTGGGACTTGGGCGGCTGAATTTCCACTGCGTCCGCGCCTGCCGTTTCGGCATTGGTCTCCGGCGTCTCGACCGCATCGAGCGGCACGCCTTCGCCGCGCAGCCTGGCGCGCAATTCGAGAATGTCGGCAACGAGGGCCTTTTCGCGATCCCAACGTTGCTGCGCTGTGGCCAGCGCGACCTCGCTTTCGGCTAACCCAGTCTCGACCCGAGCCTGCCGGTCAGTCACGTCGATGCCGATCGCCGCCTCGCGACCGATGATGCCGCGCTCGACCTCCAGTGCCTGGCGGCGGCGCATGATGTCTTCGACCTCGGCTGGCGTGGCGTGCTGCGATATGGCGACACGCGCGCAAGCGGTGTCGAGAAGGCTCACCGCCTTGTCCGGCAGTTGCCGTGCCGGAATGTAGCGATGCGACAGGCCGACCGCCGCTTCGATCGCCTCATCGAGTATCTGTACCTTGTGGTGCTGCTCCAGAACGCCGGCCACACCGCGCAACATGAGAACGGCCACCGCCTCCGACGGCTCGTCGATCTTTACCACCTGGAAACGGCGGGTCAGCGCCGGGTCCTTTTCGATGTGCTGTTTGTATTCGGCCCAGGTCGTTGCCGCGATCGTGCGGAGTTCGCCGCGCGCCAGCGCCGGTTTCAGGAGGTTGGCGGCATCACCGGTTCCCGCCGCACCGCCAGCGCCGATCAGGGTGTGGGCTTCGTCGATGAACAGGATGACCGGCGTTTCGGACGATTGAACCTCATCGATGACAGCCTTCAGCCGTTTTTCAAACTCACCCTTTACGCTTGCCCCCGCCTGCATCAATCCGACATCGAGCATGCGCACGCTGACGTTCTGCAGGGTGGGCGGCACGTCGCCCTCGGCGATACGCAAGGCGAAGCCCTCGACGACCGCGGTCTTGCCGACCCCGGCTTCTCCGGTCAGGATCGGATTGTTTTGCCGACGTCGCATCAGGATATCGACGATCTGCCTGATCTCCGGATCACGGCCAACGACCGGATCGATCTTGCCGTCGCGGGCACGCTGGGTCAGGTCGGTGGCGTATTTTGCCAGCGCCGAATCCCCGCCCAGAGCCCGCTTCGGCGCTTCGGCTGTGGGAACCGTGATGGCTGCGCCGGCTTCGAGCGAACCTTCCATGACGTCGGCGAACCGCGCGATGACCGCTTCGGCGTCGATCTTGTCAAACTCGCCGCTGATCTTCGACAGCAGACCCTCCAGCACCGGCGTCTTCAGGCAAGCAAGGAGAATATGTGCGCTGCGGACTTCCTCGACGCCGAACTCAAGCGTTGCCAGATTCCAGGCTTCCTGGATGGCGTGGAAGATATGGTCGGAAAATTCCTCGATCGACGTGGCGCCATAAGGCAGCTTGTCCACCGCGCGGGTCATATCGGCTGTAAACCGGCTCGCATCCACGCCCGCATCGGCGATTATCATTTGCACATCCGAGCGGTCGGAAAGCACCAGTTGCTCAATGAAGTGGACGAGTTCGACGTAGGGATTGCCGCGCAATTTGGCGGCGTCGGCGGCAGCCTTGAAGGCGCGCAAACCCACAGGATTGAGCTTGCCGACCAGTTCCTTGCGTTTGAAGGTCTGCGATGACCGGCGCTGTTCCATCGAACGTGCTCCTGCAATCTGCCAGTCGATAACCTGCCACATAAGCCGTCACTTGACAAAGCGGGTGACGGACCGATGTCTCGCTGCCCGGTTCAGCCGGCTCCTTCCGTTTGTGGAAGGTTCCGCGGCACGGGCTGCAAACAACCACGGAATTGGTGGCCCTGCGCGGTGCATTTCGCATATGCGTTCGGCGATCACGCCACGGATTTCGGCACTCAGGCGGAGGTTGCGTTTAGCTTCTGTTAATTTTTGAGCAGTCGTTGAATTGTGGTAAAGTACAACGGTGTGATAACGTTGGGTCACATACGGTTCGAGGGCCGGTCGCTGGGGGTTTGTGTGATTGATGTCGCACTCTGGCTTGCTCCACTCGACGGTGACAATCCGTCCGGGGAGGATTTGCGCAACGACCCGGCTTTTCATGAGCTGGAGCGCCTGACAGAACCCGAGATCAAGGTTGTCCACGACGGCAACAACAGAGCCACCTCGCAAAGCACCATCCCGGTCGACTGGCCCGCCGTGCTTGCAAAGGCGGAGGCATTGCGCGCGCATGGCCGGGATCTGCGCCTGCTCGTCATCGTCACACGGGCATTGGCCAATGAACAAGGACTGGCCGGGCTTGCGCAGGGTCTGACCCTCATTGCGCAGACCTTCGGTCAGCATTGGGAAACCATGCATCCGGCATTGCGGCCCAACGCGTCGCCACGCGATGCCGCATTGCGCCGCATCAACGCGCTGCTCGACCTCCAGAATGGTCAGGACGGGTTGCTGGCGAACCTGCGGCGAATGACGTTCTTTGCGCCACGTTCGATCGGGCCAATCAGCGGACGCGATCTGGAACAAGGCGCGCTCGACGACCGTGTCATGCTCCAGGAAGCCGCCTCGGGATTGAATGCAGCAGAAAAGGCCGCACTGGTCAGTGCGCACGGACAATTGTTGAACCGGGTGCGTGCCGGATGCGCGGCACAGATGGATCAAGCCAACGCCGAGATGGTCTCGCTGGTCGCCGACGCCCGGGCAGCGATCGCAGCCCTTGATGCGGTCGAGACCGCCCTCAATGCTCGTCTCGAGGGCGGTGGCGCTCCTGTTCCGGAATTAAAGCGGTTCCTGCAGCGTTTGCTGACGACCCTCGAACGGAATTCGGCAGCCGGTGCCATGGCGAATGGCGCGGCCAAGCCGCCCCCGCCGGCAGAACCGGCAACGCCTGCTCGAAACGGTCATGGAGCCGACACTATGGCAAGTGTGGCAAGCTACGCGGACTCGAGCACGGGGCTTCCGGACCGGATTTCCTCGCGCGACGACGTGGTGAAATGCCTCGACCTCGTCGTCGCCTTCTATGACCGCACCGAACCATCGAGCCCGATTCCGCATTTGGCGCGGCGTGTGCGCCGGATGGTGCATATGGATTTCGTTGAACTGATGGAAGATCTCGCCCCGTCGGGGCTGAAGGAATTCCGGCTCCTTGCCGGTGTTCCCGAAGTCAAGAAGACGGCCCAGAAGGATGAAAGGTAACAGCACATGCCAGCCGAAAGCAAAGCGAAGGTCATCGAACGGAATCGCGCGCCGCGGGTGCAGATCGCCTATGACGTGGAGACTTACGGCAGCCCGACGACGATCGAACTGCCGTTTGTGATGGGCGTGATGGCCGACCTTTCAGGTGCATCGCAAACCAAGGAGGCGTCAAAGTCGGTGCTTGACCGCTCCTTTGTCGAGACCGACGCGAACCGCTTCCCCAAATTCATGGAGGCGCTCGGGCCCCGCGTCAAAGCCCGGGTGAAGAACACGCTGCCGCAGGCCGAAGGCCAGGAGCGCGATGAGGAACTGGCGCTCGATCTTACCTTCTCGAAAATGGGCGATTTCGCTCCGGACAAGATCGCCGAGCAGGTGCCGCAACTGGCCGAGATCCTCAAGATGCGGCGCCAGCTCGAGGAGTTGCTCGGCTTCATGGATGGCCGCGTCGACGCCGAAAAACGCATTGCGCAGCTTCTGAACAACGAGCCGCTGCTTGGCAGGATCGCCAGCCAGGCACTGGCCGACGACGACAAGGCAGGGGAGTGAATCATGGCCGAACAGCAAAAGACTGCCGCCGTCACCGCCGAGGCCGAAGCCATCGACCTCGGAGAATTCAGCGGGCTCCTCGAGAAGGATTTCAAGGTCAAGAAGGACGATAGTGAGAAGCTGCAGCAACTCGTCCGCAATCTCGCGCTCGCGGCACAGTCGCGTTCCGACACCACGACCATCTCGTCCAATGCGATCAAGTCGATCAAGTCGCTGATAGCAGGCATCGACAAGATGTTGACGACACAGGTCAACGAGATCCTGCATGCGCCTGAAGTGCGCGAAATGGAAGGCACATGGCGCGGCCTCTGGTATCTCGTCAACAACACCGAGACGGATCAGAAGCTGAAGATCCGGGTGATGAACATTTCCAAGGAACAGCTGGCCGACACGCTCGAAGACTATGAAGGTCAGATGTGGGACCAGAGCCCGATCTTCAAGAAAGTTTATACGGACGAGTATTCGATGCTGGGCGGCGAGCCGATCGGTTGTGTGCTTGGCGCCTACGAATTCTCCAATCACCCGCGCGACGTCGGTCTGTTGCGCAATATCTCGGGCATCTGCGCCTCGGCGCACACGCCGTTCATCGCAGCCGCCTCGCCGCGGCTGTTCCGCATGGACAGCTGGCAGGAATTGCCCAACCCGCAAGACCTGCAGCAGATCGTCTCCAACCCCGCTTACGCCTCGTGGCAATCGCTACGCGAAAGCGAGGACGCTCGCTACATCGGTCTGACCATGCCTCGCGTCCTGGCCCGGCTGCCCTATGGCACCGATACCGTTCCGGTGAAGGGCTTCACCTTCGAGGAAGAGGTGCAGGGTGATCACAACAAATATGTCTGGATGAACGCCGCCTTCCCGATGGGCGTGAACATTAACCGCAGCCACAAGCTCTATGGCTGGGGCACGCAGATCCGCGGCGTCGAGAATGGCGGCACGGTCCTCAACCTGCCGGTGCACAGCTTCCCGACCGATGATGGGTCGATAGCCATGAAATGCCCGACGGAAGTCGCCATCGACGACCGACGCGAGGCGGAACTGGCCAAGCTCGGCCTGATGCCGATACTGCATCGAAAGAATACCGATCTCGCTGCATTCATCGGCGCACACTCACTGCAGGACGACGAGACACGGGCGGGACGGCTGGTTGACCCCGACGCGCAGTCCAATGAGAGGCTGAGCGCCAACCTGCCCTATCTCTTCCCGGTCTCGCGCTTTGCGCACTACCTCAAGGCCATTGCACGCGACAAGGTCGGCTCGTTCAAGGAGCGCTCCGACATGCAGATCTGGCTGACCGAATGGATCAACCGCTACGTGCTGGCCAACCCTGCCTTTGCCGACGACAAGGCGCGCGCCAAACGCCCGCTTGCCGCGGCCGAAGTCCAGGTGGACAGCGTGGAAGGACGGCCGGGCTACTACAATGCCCGCTTCTATCTACGCCCGCATTACCAGTTGGAAGGCATCAATGCCTCGCTCCGGCTGGTGTCGGAACTCCCTTCCGTGAAGACTTGATTTGCAGCAACAACATCTTGGTTTTTTGAAAGCGGTGGAGAAAGACAATGCCCACGAGCATGAAGATTGATGGCTTTCTAAAAGTTCCGGATATCAAGGGCCCGAGCGTTCGAGACGGCCACTCGGACGAAATTGAAGTCCATGGCGTCGATTACAAGATAGTCGCCCCTTACGATCCGAATTCGCTCTCGCGCCGGGGTCGTGTCTCCTTGGGCATGATCAAGTTCACAAAGCACTATGACAAATCCTCGCCCTACCTGAAAAAGGCGTTGTTCGAGAACAAAGCCCTGGACGAAGTGGTGTTCTCGGCACGCCGAACCATCGATGGCGAGACCAAGGATTACCTGGTCGTCACCCTGACCGATGCCTCGATCATGGAATACGACATGTCGCAGGCCGAGGATGAGGAAGACCTGATCGAGGAGGAAGTCAGCTTCGCCTACAAGAAGATCAAGTTCGTCTATGACGGCAATGACGAAATTGAAATGGATGTCTATGTCGGCAAGTGAGGGCCGGCGGCCCGACGCGGACAAGCTGCAGGGTACCGGCAGTTCGCGAGCAAAACGCGAAGCGGTCCAGCCCTCTCTCTGGGACCGCCTCGTCAATGACCTGCCGGGCATGACCTCCGAGATAGACGGGCTGCATCGGGCCTTGCAGGACGAGCTCGGCCTGGACCGGCTGGAGACCTTGGTCACAGGCAACGCTCGGCTCGTCGATGCCGATGCGGAGCTGACAGCCGATCAGAAGCGGCGTCTGCACCGCTTGGCCTTTCAGACCCAGCACCGCGCGGAGATAGAAAGCCGCGGGGTGGTCGTGTCGGCCCGTGTGCTCAGGGAGGCCGTGCGTCGCGATATCGAGGCCCTGTTCAACACCGAGCGCTTCGAGGCTGTCCCGCTTCTTTCCGATCTTGAAAGCGAGCAGGCAGGCGACAACCCACCGTCGCTCGCCGACTTTCCGGAGGTGCGCCGAAGCGTGGTCAACTATGGCGTGCCCTCCTTCTCTGGTCGTTCGTCCCGCGACTTTGATCGCGAAGCCCTGGCGCGGGAAATCCGCTCGGTGCTTGCAACGTTCGAACCGCGTCTGAAGGAAAGCGCGACGAATGTCACGGTGACGCTTGGCGACAAAAGCGTGGGCCTGAAGATCGAGATTGACGCGGTTCTGATCATGACGCCGACGCCGGAACGAATGCGCCTGCGCACCACGATCAATCTCGATAACGGCCTGGCGCGGACCGAATTCAGGGAGGCCTGAGATGGATCGGGTCTTCGTAGAATATTACGAGGAGGAACTGACCCATATCCGTGCGCTCGCGGCGGAATTTGCCGACATGCACCCGGCGGTCGCCCGCAACCTGTCGCTCGACACGGTTCCGTGCCCGGATCCATATGTCGAACGGTTGCTTGACGGCGTCGCCTTTCTCGCCGCGCGCACACGACTGAAGGTCGATGCGGAACGCTCGCGGTTCTCGCGAAGCGTGCTCGACGTCCTCTATCCCGATCTGGTCACGCCTGCGCCGGCAACCGCGATCGTGGTGTTGAAACCTGGTCAACAGGTCCAGACGATGGTCACCGGCCATGTCGTCAAGCGCGACACCCGGCTGGTCTCGGGCCTGCAGCCTGGCCTTTCGACGCGCTGCACGTTCAGCACCGCCCAGGACATCACGCTGTGGCCGATAGCGATCACCTCGGTAAGCTATTTCCAGGATCGCAGCGCGCTGGCGGCGGCGGGCATAGCGCCGATCGGCGGTGCGGGCGGCGAGGCGGCGCTGCGAATCGTGCTGGCCCGAACCGGAAAAGGCAGGCTCGACGAACTGGCGCTCGACCGGCTTGATCTCTACTTTGCCGGACGCACCAAAGCGCCGCTGCTTTTCGACGCCATCTTCGGCGCTTGCTCAGCCGTCGGCGCACGTGCGGAAGGCAAGACCAACCCCCTGTCGCCCCTGCCGGAACCCGAAATGATCGGCATCAGCGACGACGAGGCCCTGATGCCCCGTACCCGTCCGACATTCGAGGGGTACCGTCTGCTACGCGAATATTTCATGATGCCCGAGCGCTTTCACTATGCGCGGGTATGCGGGCTGCAGCCCGTCGTGCGCCGCTGCGCGGCAGGGCTGGAGATCGTCTTCATGTTCAGGCGTCCAGTGCCTGAGCTTGCCAACCTGACACCGGCTGATTTCGAGCTTTTCGCAACGCCGATCATCAATCTCTTCGAGCGTGAGTGCAACGTCATTGAGCTTGATCCGCGCAAGACGCGCCAGGTGCTGCACGCCGACCGAACGCGGGCGCGCGACTTCGAAATCTACCGGGTCATCCGCGTCGAGGACGCCGACACAGGGGGCAGCGACGCCGAAATTCCGGAGCTCTTCAGTCTCGGACAGAACCGCGGCAGCGGCTGGGTCTATTCCACCGAGCGGCGCCCACGACGCGCCACAGAAGAAGAGCGGCGCGATGGGCTGACCCGCACGTCCTACACGGGGGATGATGTTTTCCTGGCGATTTCACGCCCGGTGGAAAGCCAGGCGAACCGGCCGCTTAAGCGTGTCGACGTCGTGGCGCTTTGCACCAACCGCGATCTGCCGATCCTCGATGACAATCCTACCTTGACGCTGGAAGCCGGCGACCCGGTCGAAACGGTGCGGCTTCTCGGTGCGCTGCGTCCGCCTCGCCCGGCTATCCCCGCGGCGCTGCCGGCGGGCGCGGCGGGCGAATCCCGCGCCGACAATCTCGCCTGGCGGCTCGTGGCACAGCTGGCGCTCAATTTTCTCAGCCTCGCCAAGGAAGGTCGCGGCGTCGATCCGCTGCATGCGCTGCTTGATCTTTATGCCGACCGGGGCGATCCGAGCCTCGCCCGCAACGTGCATTCGATCGTCCGCATCGACTCACGGTCGGTCATCGAACGGCTGCAGATCGACGGGCCAATGTGCTTCGGACGCGGCACGGAAGTGACATTGCATGTGGACCAGTCAGTCCTGGCAGGCCAAAGCACCTTGCTGCTTTCGGCCTTGCTCGCACGGCTGTTTGCCCGTCATGCCGGGATAAATGGCTTCGTGCGTACCCGTACGCGGCTGCTGCAGAAGCAGGAGGATGTGCCATGGCCGATGACGCCCGGCAATCGCTACCTGATCTAGACATGACCGACCCGAACCGGGCCGAGGGGTTTTCCGAGACGTTCGACTTTTTCGAACTGTTGCGCAGGCTCGAACGGCGGGGCGGGCTGTTCGGCTATTCCGGCTCGCCGGAGCGCGAGCCGGCAAGGCTCGGGCAGCATGTGCGTCTCAGCTTTTCGGCCAGGGACGTGGTTGAATTCCGCGATGCGAACGACAAGGCTCCGGCCCGGGTCACGATCGCAAATCTCGGCCTGATGGGACCCGAAGGCCCCATGCCCCTTCATTTGACGCGCTGGGTGCTCGATCGTCTGTCGCAGCGCTGGTTTACCGGCGCCGACGCGCAGCAGACCAGCGACACGACATTCGTGGACTTCGTCAACATTCTGCAGCACCGCATGATCGCCCTTTATTATCGGGCATGGGCGGATGCGCATCCGGCCGTACAGGTTGAACGCGCCGTCGGTGGGCGCGTTCGCGCCATGCTAGAAGCCATGGCTGGGATTGGTCTTCCAGGCACGCAGAATCCCGATCTCGATACGGTAAAACTTCGCCAGGCGGCTTCGCTCGCCAGCCAGGTCGATGGCCCGGAACGGCTGACGCTGTTCCTGGCGGAAGCATTCAAGGTACCGGTTGAGATCAAAGAGTTCATTGCCGCCTGGATAACGATACCAACCGGGCTCCAGACCCGCCTTGCAAAAGCCTATGCAGCGCTCGGCCGGGGGGCGACGATCGGCCCTCGGGTTTTCAACCGTCAAAGCAGGATCGAACTGCGGGTCGGCCCTCTGGATTATGAGGCCTTCAAGGCGTTCCTGCCTGGCGGCCAGCGGCTTAAACTGTTCAAGCAAGCCGTTCACGACATGGTCGGGGAATCGCTCGACGTCGACCTGCGCATCGTGCTTGCGCGTGAAGCCGTGCCGCCGCCCCGCATCGGAGCGGTGCGGCTCGGCCGGACCGCCTGGCTTGCGCGGCCCGCTGAAAGGGGCGATGCTGACGACATGCGGCTGCGGACAATCGTCGGATGGCGGCCGGAGATGGCGGGGGTCGCGGCATGAGTCTGCTGCTGACGCTGGAGCAAGGGCCACGCAACCAGGCGGTGCGGCAGACCCGGCTGGACGAGGGCGAGCTGGTGATCGGCCGCAGCGCCGATGCGGGCTGGCAGATCGACGATCCCGACATGTTCGTTTCGCGGGCCCATTGCAAGATCTCTGGCGGGCGCGACGGATATTTCGTGACCGATACGTCGAGCAGCGGATTGTTCATAAATGACTCCGACAGTCCGCTCGGTCCCGGCAAGTCGACACGCCTTCACAGCGGCATGCGGCTGAGGCTGGGCGACTACGTCATCCATGTCGACCTGCAGATACCGACCGCCCAGGCACAAGCTGCCGGCCATCCGGTTCCGGACCGCCTGCCGCCGGCATCGCGGGCGCCGGTGAGCATCGGCCGCGATGACTTCTTCTCCGCCAAGGTCGAGGAGGCGCCGCGACGGCCACGTCCGGCCGACCTGCCGAACCCGTTCGAGCAGCCGGTCGCGGGCGCGTTCGGGCGTGCCACCTCCGACAAGCGCAGCTCGCCTGCTTTCGATGACCCGTTCAGCCTCGATCCGGTTTCAACACCTGTTTCGAAAGGCGTGGCCCGTCATCTCGAACAGGGCGGCGTGGCGAACCAGGCGGACCCGTTCAGCCTCGACCCGGTGCCGTCCCTCAACCGCGCAGCCGACGTCGTTGCCGGAAAGCCGTCCGATTTCAGCGACGATTTTGGTTTCGGACCAGCCCCGCCACCCAGTTCGGTGAACGGCGCCGGCGCGGCTGGAAAGCGCGAGCGCGTCGCCGAAAGACCGCAATCCGCCAACCCCTGGGATTTGCCCGTGCAGACGGGGGAAGCCGCTCTTTTGCCTCGAGCGAACGCTGCTCCCAGACCAGCCCGGTCGCCGGCAACGCCGCCGCAGGCGGACATGGCGCTTCGTACCGCATTCCTGCACGGCATGGGCATCGAGGAAGCTGACTTCCCCGGCCGCGACACGATCGCCGAGATGGAGAAGTTTGGCCGCGAATATCGGCTGATGATGGAAGGCCTGATGCAGCTTCTGCGCAAGCGAGCGGAGGAAAAGGGAAACGCGCGTGTCGCCCAGACCATGGTCGGAGCTTCCGAAGTCAATCCGCTCAAATTTCTGCCGACGGTCGACGATGCCATCGTCACGCTTATCGCCGAGCGCAGCCCCGGCTTTCTGGCGGGCGAAGCGGCAATCGCCGACGCGGTTCGAGATCTCGCTCAACATCACGTGCGTGCCTGGCGCGGCGTACAGGGCGCCTTGCGGCGGATGATCGACCGTTTTGATCCGGCAGCGATCGAGCAGGAGCTGAAATCGAATTCCGCGATCGGCACCCTGCTTTCGGGCGGGCGCGGCGCCAAGCTGTGGGAGCTTTACCAGAAACGCCATCGTGAAATCGCCGAGAGCGCGGAAAAAAGCTTTCTTGGCGAAATCGGCGCTGATTTTCGGGACGCATATGAGGAGGAGTGAGGCATGATCGATCGACGCGAATTTATCGTTGCCCTGGGCGCAACCGGGCTGCTGGCGGCGTGCCAGAGCGGTCCGCCGAAACCTTCGGTGATCACCGTCAACGTGACCGGCGGGGCCGGCATGAACCCGGGACCAGGCGGCGGCGACCGGCCGGTAACCGTCCTCGTCATGCGGCTGCGCGGCACCGGTAAATTCAATTCCGCCGATTACTTTGCCCTGCAGGGCGATGCCGGCACCGCGCTGGCAGGTGATCTCATCGGATCCGACCAGATCGCCGTCGGGCCGGGAAAGAGCGCGTCCAAGACCATCACCGTCGAGCCGGACGCGACGGCGCTGGGCTTTGTTGCGCTGATCCGCGAGCCCACTGGCAGGAACTGGCGGACAACCAAGTCCGTGTCGCCGGGATCAAAATTCACCATCAATGTCACGCTTGGCAGCGGCGGCATTTCCGCTTAGCGGCCAGGGCAAGGGGAGCTCAATGCAGAGAGTAGCGGCATGAGCGATGCAAACAGGGTGCTGTGGTCCGAGGGCCTTTTCCTGCGGACCCAGCATTTCCAGCAGCAGGATCGCTTCTTCGAGGCGACGGTGCGCGGCGCGTTGCAGGCCGGCCAATTGCACACGTTTGGCTTCCAACAGTTGACGCTGGACCAGGCATTGCTGGAGGCCGGCCAGATCTCGATCCTGTCCGCACGGGGCATCTTCCCGGACGGGACACCTTTCTCCATTCCAGACCTGATGGACGCGCCGCGACCGTTGCCGGTCACTCCAGATACGGGCGCTGGACCGGTGCTGGTCGCCTTGCCGCTGGAGCCTCCCGGCGGTGTCGGCTTCGATCCGGCACACGCCGCCGCTTCGGGCGCGCGCTATCACGGACGGATCGTTTCGGTGCGTGATGCCGTCCAGGGCGGTTCAGACCCCGAAGAAATCGAAATCGCCCGGCCACAGGCGCTGCTGCTTGCACCGGGCAAGTCGGTCGGTGGCTACACCGCCTTGCCGATCGCCGACCTCAAGGGGGTTCGAGCCGATGGTGGTGTCTCTCTGGACGAGGCGTTCCTGCCGCCGGCGCTGGTGACCGGCGCCGTGGGCTGGTACCGGCAATTACTGCTGGAAGTGGTCACGGGCCTGGATCAGATCGCCGAAGCACATGGCAAGATGGTCATGGGCGGGCCAGGACGCAGCGTCGAAGACCTGTTGATGCTCAATCTCGCCAATGCGGCGCGTCCGCGGCTGGCCCACATGCTGGCTCAGGACGTCTTCCATCCGGCCGAGCTTTACCTTGAACTTGCCGGGCTCGCCGGTTCGATGGCGACCTACGGATCGAGTGCCCGGCGGCTGGGCGAGTTGCCGGCCTACGATCACATGGCGCCCGGCCCTGCGTATTCGGCGCTGGCGGATGCCCTGCGCTCACTGATCCTCAGCCTGCGCTACATCGAGCCCAAGTCGCGTGCGCTGCCTGTCATGCGGCATTCGACCAATGTCTGGAAAATCCGCATCGACAACCCGAAGCTGCTGGTGGCCAGCCGGATCGTCATCCGGGTCGGTTCGGAGCTGTCGGAGGACGCGCTGCGCAAGATCTTCGTCAATCAGGCGACTGTCGGCTCGGCCGACCAGTTCGAGGGCCTGTGGAAATCGCGTCTGCCCGGCATTCCGCTGAAACCGCTTCATTCCCAGCCGCGCGAGATCCCCTACGATGGCGATCGGCTATGCCTCGAACTGGACCAGAAAAGCGAGCATTGGGCGTCGCTGCTCGATGCCCCCGGCTTCGTCATCGGCGTTTCGGGCGTGTTGCCCAGTGAGCCGCAGGTGGACTGCTATTCGGTGAACAGGTGAGATGATGAGCCGCGATGATCCTTTCGGACTGTCGGAGGATCGCGAACGCACCCGCATACGGCTAACCGGCGCGCCGATGCCGCGGCCGATGGCGCCGCTGTTGTCGGGTGCGGCAGTAAAGCGGTCTCGCACCCATCCGAACGCGCTTGTCAACGCATTCGCGCCCTTGTTGGAATTCGCGCCCGAGCTTGAAAGCGCGTTGCCGCCGGAGAATCCGGAAGCTTTGCGCACCCGTCTGCTCGAAGAACTGGTTCGGGCACGCGACACGGCAATGGCGACGGGGTCCTCGCTGGAGCGGGCCGACCAGGCAGCATGGGTCGTGGCGGCATTGCTCGACGATCTCGCCCTGAACACGCCATGGGGCGGGGCCAGCGCCTGGCCGCGGCAGCCGCTTGTGGTGATGCTGCGCGGCGATGTCGATGCCGGCACGCAGTTCTTCACGCGTCTCGACGAACTGGAGCGCCATCCCAACCGCGACCGCGAATTGCTGGAACTGCAGTATGACTGCATGGCGCTCGGCTTCCGCGGCAAATATCGCGTGCCCGGCCGGTCAGGCGACCGCTCGCTCAACGCCGTTCGCGTGGCGGCGGCTCGCTTCCTGCGCGATGCCGATGCCGAAGGCGCGCCGCTGTCGCCAAACTGGAAAGGTGTGATCGCGTCCGACGAGCCGCAGCGCTTCATCGTTCCAATCTGGGTCATGGCGCTTGGTGCGGCGGTTATTGCCACGGCAATCCATGTCGGGCTCTCGATGGGACTGAGCAGCCAGGCGGTCGAGCTTTCCGCGCTTGTGCGCGCATTGCCGCCGCCTGAACGCGGCGACATCAGCCGTACGTCGCCCAAGGTCGAGGCCCCGCCGCCGGAGAAAGTGGATTTTGCGCTGTTGCCGGAATTCCAGGCAGGCGCACCGGCCGACCTGAGGTCAGCCCTCAGCGGCACCGAAAGCGTTTCGCTGGCCAAGCTGATCATCCAGGCTTCCAACCCCGAACTGTTCCAATCGTCGCGGCCACAACTGACCGAAGGCTTCGAGCCCCTGATCGGTTCGATCGCCAAGGTGATCCTCGCCAATCAGGAGCTGATCGGAAACATCACGGTGATCGGTCACACGGACAGCGTTCCTCTGCAAAAGACCAATCCGCTGTCGACCAACCAGCGACTGTCGGAGGCTCGCGCCCAGACGATTGCCGACATGCTGATCCAGAACGGCGTGCCGCAGGACCGTATTCATGCCGAGGGCCGTGCGGCCACCGATCCAGTGGCCAGCGACAGCACGCGCGAGGGGCGAGCCTTGAACCGCCGCGTCGAGGTGCTCGTCGAAAAGAGGCTGTGAGATGTTCATCCTGCGCTTCCTCTGGGCAGTTCTGACATCACGCTGGCTGTGGACGCTGATCGGCATCACGCTGCTTTCCCTGGTTATCTGGGTGTTCGGTCCGATCGTCAGGGTCGGTCCCTACGAACCGTTCGCCTCTGAAAATGTGCGCATCGTCATCATCGCGCTGCTGGTCATTTTCTGGCTGATCTGGCTGATCGTCGCCCAACGCCGGGCGATCCGCGCCAACCGCATGTTCGTCGCCGAGATCGCAGCACCTGTGGCGGAAAAGCCGCTCAGCCCCGGCGAAGAAAACGTCGCGGCCGTGGGTGCCAAGTTCGCCGAGGTGATGGCCGAACTGAAACGCCGCAAGCTGGGTGGACGCAAGTTCCTGCGCGAGATGCCGTGGTATGTGATCGTCGGGCCACCGGCCACCGGCAAGACCACGGCCCTGCGGCAGTCCGGACTGAATTTTCCGATCGACCTCACGGACGACCTGCAGGGGGTCGGCGGCACCCGCAACTGCGACTGGTTCTTTTCCGAGAACGCGGTTCTGATCGACACCGCCGGCCGCTATGTCCAGCAGGAGAGCCAGCCTGACGTGGACGCGGCGGAATGGCTGGGCTTTCTCGACCTTCTGAAGAAGCATCGCGGCCGCCGGGCGCTTAACGGCGTGATCGTCGCGCTTTCGATCGACGTGCTTTCGGAGGGCGACGAAGCGATCAAGGCACACGGCCGCAAGATCCGACGCCGGCTGGCCGAACTCAACGACCGGCTCGAAATCCGCCTTCCGGTCTATCTGATGCTGACCAAGGCCGATCTGATCAAGGGCTTCGAGGCTTTCTTCGGCGGTCTGTCCACCGCCGCGCGCGAGCAGGTATGGGGAACGACTTTCGCGCTGGACGCACGTGTGGATGCCAAGGCTATCGAACGTGAGATTTCGACGCTGGCAACGGAACTCGAGCGGCGGCTGGTGCCGCGCCTGGAGGATGAGGACAAACTCGCCGCCCGTGCCGAGATCTTCAGATTTCCTGCCCAGTTGTCCAGCCTGTCCGAACCGATCCAGGTGCTGGTCGAGGCGATGTTCGGCGAAAGCCGGTATGAGGAGGCCGCCTGGCTGCGTGGCCTCTATCTGACGTCGGCGACGCAGGAAGGAGCACCCATCGACCGGCTGACCGCGGCGCTGTCTTCGTCCTTCGGCCTTCCGCCACGGCGGGTCCTGCCCGCACCAAGGGTCGAGAAACGCAGCTTCTTCCTGAAGAACCTGCTCACCGATGTCATCTTCAAGGAAGCCGGTCTCGGAACGTTCGATCCGCTGGCGCAACGCCGCCGCGCCTGGATCTGGCGGGGCGCGGCGGCGGCATGTGGCGTAGCGGCATTGCTGGCCGGCGGGCTGTTCACCTGGTCCTATTTTGACAATCGCAACGCGATCACGGCGCAGGCGAGCCAGTTTGAGGCCCTGCAAACGCCGCTGACCTCTGCCGCCGCAACTCCGGCATCGGTGGAGCAGCCTGCCATCGACAGCGCGCTCGAGGCGATGGACGCGGTCGCCAATGCACGGACAGCGCCGCCGGGAGCCGCCCAGGATCTGCTGGGGCCATCGGCCTCGGCGGAACTGGTGCGGGCACAGGCCGACACCTACGACCACGCGCTGCGCAACGTCCTCGAGCCGCGGATGATCGCACTGCTCGAGGCGACCATGTGGCGGCAGATCCGCGATCCGGATTTCATGCTCGGCGCGCTGAAGACCTATCGCATGATGACGGGTCTGTCGCAGATGGACCCCGATTTCGCCCAGAACTGGTGGGTGAACAACTTGCCCGAATTCGCCGCCGCGGCACCATTTCCGACCGCCGATGCCGAGGAACATCAGCTTGCCGCCATCCGCCGGATGACGGTCGACGAAAGCTATGTCGCGCCGGACCAGGCCCTGGTTGCCGAAGCGCTGAAAACGGTGTGCACGATCTCGTTGCCGGCCCGTGCCTACAAACAGTTGCTGGCCGATCCGGCGGTGGCCGGGCTCAAGGAGTGGATCCCGGCCAATTTCGCCGGCCCCAATGGCGGCAAGGTGTTTGCGCGGCGTTCCGACAAGACACTTCGCGTCGGCATTGCCGGGGCATTCACCTATTCCGGCTTCCACGACGCCATCCTCGACGGCATCGACGATGTCGCCGCCCAGGCGGCACTCGACCGTGCGGTTTTCGCCGGCGGCTGCTCGGAGAATTCCGAAACGTCGGTCTCGGCGCTGTCCGAGGATATTCTGAAGCTCTACTATGACGACTATATCGCACAATGGGACAGCTTCCTGCGGGACATGAGGCTCGCGCCACTGACCGATCTCAATGTCGCCAGCGAGAACCTGAAGGATCTCTCGAGTGCTGATTCAGCACTGAAGCGGCTGCTGACAGCGATCGTCCAGGAGACCGAACTGACGCGCTCCGACGAGGCGCCCGCCGACGACAAGGCGGCGGCGAAGGGCGCTTCCAAACTGCTCGGCAAGCTGGGCAAGCTCGGCAAGCTGGCGACAAGCGGTGCGAAGCTGCTTCCCCGCGCCGGATCAGCCAGCGAGGTGGACATGACCGGCAATCTGGTGGCCGAACATTTCAAGCCGCTCAAGAGCACGATTGCTGAGGTCGACGGCCAGCCGCCGGCACTGGATGCCGCAATTGTCGCGCTGACCGCGCTTTCGAACGTACTGCAGACTGTCACCGCGAACCCCAATCCGCAGGATGCCATCAAGAAGCAGGGTGGCCTTGCAGAACTGACGGGCGCGGTGGGCAGGCAGGCACAGATCCTGCCCGACCCTATCAACAGCTGGCTGGGCGGGATTGCCGGTGACACCAGCAATTTGACCCAGAAGGCGGTCGCTTCAGAACTCAATGCCATCTGGCGGGCTGACATTCTGCCTTTCTGCCAGGCGGCGCTGAACGACCGCTATCCGTTCAGCGCCGACAGCGCGGTCGACGTCAATGTGCGTGATTTCGCCAGGCTGTTCGGACCGGCTGGGCTGATCGACGGTTTCATCAACGACCACCTGATCAACTATGTCGACACGACCAGCCAGCCATGGAAATGGCGCGCCGATTTCGGCCTCGATCCTTCGGCGCTGGCGGCGTTCGAGCAGGCCAGGCATATCCGCGACGATCTCTTTCCCGGGGGTACCGGACCGGTGATGAGCTTTACGCTCGAACCGAAGGACCTGTCTCCGAACGTCACGCGCGTGACGCTCAATCTCGACGGCCAGACCCTTGCCTACTACAACAATGCGACGCGGCCGCAACCGATGACGTGGCCCGGCAAGGATGGCACCGGCGTGATTTCGCTCGCCTTCCAGCCGATCGACGGGTCGCCCGAAATCCTGCTCAACGAGACCGGCAGCTGGGCATGGCTGAGGATGCTGCGCAGCGGCCGCTTCGCCGGCACGTCGCTGTCCGATGTCTACAGCCTGCGCCTGGGAACGAAAGGCATGTACGCCGATTTCGAACTCAAGGCCGCCAGCGTCGAGAACCCCTACAATCTGGAAATGTTCAAGAAGTTCACATGTCCGCCGCAGATATGAGCATCGGTTTCTTCGGCAAGATCCCGGCAACCGGAGACTTCGTCGCCTGGAACCTGCCGCGCACCTTCATCGACCGCTGGGACCGATGGATGTCGATGGAATTGCTGGCACGGCCCGATGAGCACGAGGACCTCGATGACCGCGTCTGGCGCTTCGTCGTCCAGGGCGCGATTTTTGCTGAACAACCTTGCGCCGGTGCTTGGCGCATGAGCCAGGACCGTATCGGCCGCCGCTATCCGTTCGCTGTTGTGAGCATTGGCGCGATGCCAGAGGCAGCGGATCCCTGGTTTGAGGGCATGGCGAACATCGCCAAACTGACTGTGAAGGAGCTTTGGGACCAGCAATACATCGCGGCGCGCCTGCGGGCGCTGGAACCGCCAAGACAGTTCTCCGCACTGAATCGCATCGTTTTCTGGACGGATGACTGGGAGGTGCGTGAACTCGCCTTCGCTGACATTCATGACCTCGCCGACAACGCGCTGCCGGCAATGCGCGCGGCGCGTGCCGTGCCGCAGGAGTCCTGACCATGGGGCTGAGCGTCTATGCCGAGAAGATGGGCTTTTTCCATAAGGGCAGCAACGGCCAGGGCATTGCGCCCGGCGATGTCTGTCTGTCGCCGCCATCCCCGCCCGCGGGTCCGGTTCCGGTACCCTACGTCAATATGCTGTCATCATCCGACCTGACCAAGGGCACCAAGAGCGTCAAGATCGATGGCGAGCCGACAGCTATCGAGAATGCGTCGGAAATCTCGACCAGCACCGGCAACGAGCCCGCCACCCAAGGCCTCGGCGCGGGCGTCATAACCCATAAGATCAAGGGGAAGGGCGTCTTCAAGCTGTGGTCGTTCACGGTAAAGGCGGAAGGCAAGGGCGTCGACCGTCATGGCGACACGATGGACCAGAACACCGCCAGCGACCCGCCGCCCAATTGCGTCAACCCGGCCGCGTTCAACAAGTTTCTGGCGACGTTGACCACCGATCAGAAGACGACGAAATGCGCGGTCAAATATGATCGGGTCGCGCACCGTCCAAAACGCACTGATGACCAGTCGGCCAAGGTCAACGGCAAGGCCTGTTGGCAATGCAAGAAGACCCGACGGGGTCGCTACTCAAAACTGGTTCCAACGCCTCCCAACGACGAGATGAAGCAGGAGATGGTCCATGATCATCAACCGCCGCTCTGCGTTGCGTGGGAGATGGGTGGGTGTAACATGAAGAATTCGCCCGACGCCTTCCTGGCTCATTTCTCGACGCCGGAATCGGTCAAACCCCATTGTGGTCGATGCTCGACATCGCAAGGCTCTCCAGCCGCGAAATATGCCAAGAACTTTATCGACGATATGCCCGTGGCAATTGGGTGACGAGCAATGCGCGGTATAGAAGAAATCAGAGACAGCTACATCAGCGAACTGATCACCATCCAGCCCGAGTTGGAGGATTGGTGGGATGACATGATCGCCGACGAAGGGCAGGCTGTCTGGAAGCGCTGGCCGACCGGGATCGCGGGGCACCCACGGGTGCTTGCGATCTTCCGCAAGCATTACCTTGAGATTGTGGCCTGGAACAATGCGCAACGCCCTGAGGGCGATGAGCCAGAAGAGAAGTGGGGCGTCGATAGCGGTGGCCGAAGCCAGGGTTTCGAGTGGCCGGTCGAAGTCCTCATCATCAACGTCCGGCATTTTGCCCCGGAACTCCAGCCCCTCATCGATGGCCTGTGCTTTGTGCCGATGGCCATGAATCCCGAAGACGAGGTTGAATAGTGGCCCTGATCACACGCTATAGTTCAGATCTCGGTATCAGGCGCTTACTCGCGCAGCCCCGTGATGTCGCCCCGCCGCACGATATCCGTGTCGCTCGCAAGCACGACGAGGCCAGCCCGATGCACAGGACCTTGTTCGCCGAGTATGTGGCGGAGCTGACGGATGCCTACGACATCGCGGCCGAATGGTGGGCAGACATCATTTCCACCGAAGAGGAGCTCCAGGGCAGCCGCGAGAAGGCCCTTGAGAAAGCCTTCGATGACCGTGTCGCGGGTGCCGCAGCCAGTCCGCAGGTGGTCTGGGTGATACGCCGCTACTGGCTGAAATGCGTCACGGTCAATGTCAGCGCGGGTGAAGAAACTGGCGTCGCGGCCGAAATCTTCCTGCTTCAATGGCTGATCGACGCCGGCGAGGAGGAGTTGGTCAAGCTCGTCGCCTGCATGCCGTATTGGCCTATCGGCCAGAACGAAAAAGGCAATTGGTGCTGATCCATGATGTTCGCGGTCTGGATCGAGAATCGCACGCCGTTCGTTGCCGGCACCTTTGTCCAGGCAAATGCTGACGGCAACGAGGTTTTCCTGGCGGTTTTCTCGGCCAGCTTCGATATGCCGGGAGATGCCACGCAATTTCAGCCAGCCGTGGAACAACTGCCGGTAAGCTTTGGCGACGTGCCATTCGGCGACCCTGCCTGCTCGTCAACCCGCTATGAAGGCGAGATCGCCTGGACCAAGCCGGGGATCGACATTATCTTGAACGGCCAGGCATATGCGCCGCGCGAGGGGCGCGTCCAAGAGATGCAGGTCGGGTTGAAGGTGGCAAGCATCCGCAAGGTGCTCAACGTGACCGGCGACCGCCTCTACGATGCGGGCAGCTACAGCCAGCCACACCCCTTCGCGAGGATGCCGATCATCTACGAGCGCGCTTACGGCGGTACCGATGACAGCGGCAGGACCGATCCGCGTAACCCGCTTGGCGTCGGTTTCCATCACGCCCGCTCCGCCGACAGGGCCGTGAAGACGCATGCACCAAACGTTACCTATGCGAGTGAGCCGTTCCGTAGCCCGTCCGATCAGCCAAGACCGGCCGGGTTTGGGGTGATCGGGCGTGGCTGGCATCCAAGGCTGCCGTTAGCGGGCACTTACGATCAGGCTTGGATCGACAATCAGTGGCCTCTTCCGCCAAGGAATTTCGATCCGCGCCACAATCTCTGCGCGCCCGCCGACCAGCAACTGCAGCGGTTGAACGAGGGCGAGGAGGTCAGCGTCATCGGCATGACACCGGATGGCCGCTGGGACTTCCGCATACCACGTGTCGTGGCTCCGATCCGCCTTCTTTACGATAACCGCGCGGAGGATCATCCGTTCCACATCGACACGGTCGTCATTGAGCCGGACTTGCGCCGCGTCACGCTTAAATCGCGCTTGTCCATGGTTACCAGGCGCAACACGCCCGTGCTCAGGGAGATCGTCTTCGGCCATGTGACGCCTGCCTTTCTCCTCGCGCGACGCAAGCGCAAGGCCTATCTCAGCCCGCGCGGCGACGACGGACTGATCGCCGCGAGGGCGACATGGCTGGGCTGAGGGCTCCGATCTACATCATGGGCGGTGGCGCCGTGACACCAGCCGGCCTCAATGCCCGCCAGACACTTGCAGCAATCCGGGCCAGCCTTTCCGCGTTCGAGCGGCGTACCCTCACCGACCCGTTCGGCGAGGATCAGACCGTTTCCCGCATCCCCTCACACTATTCCCTTCGCCTCACCGAGAACGCGTGGCTCACCAGCATGGCTGCGCGCGCGGTGGGCGAGGCGCTCGAAAAAAGCGGTGTTTCTGCTGGCGCCAGCGCTCTGCTGTTGGTGACGCCGGAGGCGTTCCGGGACCACCTGGCTTTCTCGGAGATACCGGCCAGCCAGTTTCTCGCCGGCCTGCAAGACAACCTGGGCGAAAGGTTCCATCCATCCTCGCGCGTCTTCGATGGGGGCGCAGCGGCCTGCATCGGGCTGCTGGATCGGGCGGCGGACCTCCTGGCAACGTCGGGAGTCGAGCAGGTTCTGCTGGGTGGCGTCGACAGCCTAGTGAACGACAAGGACATCGCGCGGCTCATGGCTGCCAACCGCTTGAAGGCCGAGGACAATGCGCAGGGTCTTGTGCCAGGCGAAGGTGCAGCCGTCGTCTGTCTGCGCCGCTCGCCCGGTCGCGGTTTGGCCGCCCAGTGCACCATTCACGGGGTCGGCGCCGCGATGGAGGAAAACTCCGTGCTGTCGGAAAACAACAGCCAAGGCAGGGCGTTGGTGGCTGCCTGCCGTACCGCGATCGAAGGCAAGGGGCCGACCGAGTCCGACATCAAATTCATTGTTGGCAGCGACAATGGCGAACGGTACAGCGCGTGGGAGACATTGATCGGGCGTGCACGCTTCTACCGGACACGCCGCGAGACCTTTCCGATGGCCTATCCCGCAATGACGATCGGCGACATCGGCGCCGGAGCTGGTGCGCTCACCCTGCTTATTGCCGCCGACAGTTTCGCCAAGGCCTATGCTCCCGGCCGTGTCGCCATGTGCGAAGCCGCATCAGAGGCCGGCATGCGTGCTGCCGCGCTTGTGAGCGAGGTTCGTTAGTGTGTGATTGAATTGAAGCGCCCCGCGTCCTTAGACAGTCCTTCACATCCACGCCGGAATTGGGCGTGAACGCCTCCAATTGGTCAGCGCGATCTCCGCGTTGGCAAGCGCCTTCCTCATTGCGTCCAGCTTCAGCCGCCGCATTGATTGAAATTTATCGAACCTCGCCGGGCCTTTCCCATTGTCCCACCAGGCCTGGGTCCGCGAAGCGGAAGGCAGCAGCGTCGCCTCTATAGTCTCGAACTCCGGCCCCAGCTTGGCCGGCTCCGTGACGAACACGTCGGTGTCGTTGAAGTCAATCTCGATCAAGTCGCGAAGGGCGAGCCCAGCTGCATAAGCAAGTTCCGGCGACTGCATCTTCTCGATCAGCCAGGGCATGATCGCCATGTCACCCAGCAGTCCGCTCGCCGCGACTGCCGCTTCCCGCGTTGCCGAGGTGGATACGAATTGCTGCCACCATGACCGCGCCGCGATCGACGGTGTGGTGAGCAGCCGGATTTCCATGACGGCTCCCGCAAACTCCGGATAGCCGACCAACATCTTGTCAAGCACGGGTTGCGCCAGCCGAGCCTCGCCCAGCAAGGATACCGCGACCGCCGCCTGCAGCCGTTCCTCCGCGCAACGCGCTTCCATACAGGCCGCAACCTCGACGATCACATCGCGACGCCGCCGCGCACCGGCGAGCTTCAGCGCCCTACGCCGCACTTCGGCGTCGCGGTCGGTCAGCAGCTCCGCGAGCCTGGGCCCGGGATTGGCTCCATGGTGATACAGCGCGCCAACCCCCAATGCACGCTCCATTGCGACCGTCGAATCCAGCCAACGCGCAACGAACGGCTTCAACCTGTCCGGCGAGCTGCGCGCAACCGCGCCCGACAGCGCCGACAGCCCGGACTTCCCAAGCGGTCCCGCGCTCTCAAGGGCAAACTTGATGGCGGGCGCGGATCGCCATTCGAACGCCAGGGACCCGAGTAGAAAAAGTTCGGGCGGCTCCTGGTAGTCGGCAAAGCGTGCCGCCACGAGATCCCACGCCGCCTGGCCGGCTGCGAACAGCCCGTCGAGATTGGCGTCGAGCCGCTGGTCGATGCGGCCTATGTCGAAGGGGCCCATCAGGTGGCCATCGATCTCCCGTGCACGACGGTGCCACAGGAACGCGGCATCCTCGACATGCTGCTCGATGATCGCCGGGATCGTCGCAATCCGCTGCATGGAGTTCTCAATTGAGGTGAACAGCCGCACCCCGCACGCGGTTCACGCCGCTTGCCTGGCTGCTCAGCTGACTGCCGCGTATCGAGATGCGGCCATTCTTCTCCAGAATGATGGAGGCCAGGCCGCAACGCAGTTCGATGCGCTCCTTGGCATTCAGCGTCACCGTTTCGCCGTCGCGAACCACCTGCACTTGGTCGCTCGGGCGTGCAGGATCCACAATACGTCCGACGACGAGCGGGCGGCCCGGATCGCCACCTTCGAAGAGCAGCGCCACCTCCGCGCCTACCGCCGAGGAGTCGAACCTCGCCAGGCTACGGGCCCTGAGTGCCGTCTCGCCGGGATTGCCGACGAACACCACGAGCGGCGCGCCATCCTCGAAGCCGATCAGCAGCCCGATAACGACACCATCGATGCGTTCGACCGATCCGTCTTGTCCAATCATTTCAGTTGTTGAAGACATTGCTACCCTTGATCTTGACGTCGCCGTCAGCTTTGACCTGGACATCGCCGCTGCCTTGGATGCGGATATCCTTGCCCTTGATGGAAATCGTGCCATCCTTTTTCATGTTGATGGAGGCGTCGCCGCATATCAGCGTGATCTCGTCGCCGGCATCGATCATCAACTTCTTGCCGACCTTGATCGAACTGTCTTCGGCAACTTGAATACCGCTGCCCTTGCCGACCTTGAGTGCGTGGCCGCCGCCGATTTCGGTGCTGTCGTCGGCGGCAATGCTGGCGCTACGTGCCGCGCCGACACTGAAGGTTTGGGCACTGCCAACGGTGACACTCTGGTCAGCTCCGACATTGATCGTTTGCGCCGCTCCCACGTTCCAGCTATCCGCAGTGCCGATGTCGTGGCTCTGTGCCGAGCCCACAGTGACGGAGCGTGTTGCGCCGATGGTGTTGGTCTGCGCCGCGCCCACGGTTCTGGTCTCGGTGGCGCCCACCGAGTCGACCCGGGCCGCGCCGACGCTTACCGTCTGGACGATCGCGACCGTCTGTGAGTGATTGGCGCCAATGGTTTCGGTGGAGTTCGAGCCAATACTGATCGTCTCGTTGGACCCCACCGTCAGGGACCGGTTCTTGCCCACCGTTTCGGTATCGTTCGAGCCGATGTTCGTGGTCTGGTCGACGCCGACCTTGACCGTCTTGTTATTACCAACGTCCTCGTCGAGGTTGTGGCCGACGGAATGCTTGGCGTCGTGATCGATGCGGTCGGACTGGTCGTGCTGGACGAGCTTCTTGCGATCATGCTTGATCAGAAGGTGGTGGTCTTTCTGCGCCTGGAAATTGACCAGTTCAGAGCCGGCCTTGTCCTCGAACATCAGCTCGTTGTAACCGCCGCCGCCTTTCGAAGAGTTGGATTTCCAGCCCGATTGCGTTGCGTTGCCCGGTAAGCCGTAAGGCGGCATCTGCGAGGCGTTGTAGACCCTGCCGGTGATGATCGGCAGGTCAGGGTCGCCTTCGAGGAAGTCGACGATCACCTCCTGGCCAATGCGCGGTATCTGGATGAAGCCCCAGCCGCTGCCGGCCCAGGTCTGCGAGACACGGACGAAGCAGGAACTGTTTTCGTTCTTCTTGCCCAGGCGGTCCCAGTGGAACTGCACCTTCACCCGGGCATATTTGTCGGTGAATATCTCCTCGCCTGAAGGGCCGACCACCGTCGCCGTCTGCGGCCCGCGCATGATCGGCCGCGCCGTGATCCGCGGGGAACGATAGGGCAAGGCAGTCGGCGCGACAGCCAGCACGACCTTGAAATTCTCGCTGTGGACTTCGTTCTGGGTTCTGTAGCCCGGATCGAACAACCTGTATTCGGCGCTGACCACCAGATACTCCTGGTTCTGGTCATCGCGCGGAAAGCTTTCCAGCTTGAAAGTACAGCCGGAATGGAGACCCCGCACGGTTCCGACAGCAGTGATGCGCTGGTGCACGGCCTGGAGTTCCTCGCGCCGGATACCGGCCAGGGTGTCGCCGCGCCCCACATCGAGATGCGCCCCAGGCTGGCGATAATTCTCGCCGGAGGCTTCCTTGTGACTGAACGGCTGGGCGGACTTCGCCATCAGATCGGCGCCAGGCTTCTGGAAATCATAGTCGGTGTGGGCATAAGCGCCCGGCCGTACCGAACTCCCCGGAATCCATTCGGTGATGTATTCGACGTCGCGCCGCGAGCCATGTCCCTCGAAATTATAAGGTATCTTCTCGTAGCCCGGCGCTGGCTTCAGCTTGCTCATCGCGTCGCACAGCACGAGCGTGTGCTTGCCCTCATCGTGCTCGAAGAAATAGAAGATGCCTTCGTGCTCGAGCAAGCGCTGCGCGAAATCCAGGTCGCTCTCGTCGTACTGCACACAGTATTCGCGCGAGGGATACGACCCTTGCAGCCGCTTCTCGAATTTCGCCGAACCGTATTTCGAGAAGATCTTTTCGACGATCTCGACAGCGGTCATGTTCTGAAAGATCCGGCAATCGGTGGTGTTGCCGAGGAACCAGAGCCACGGCCTGACGACCGCTTCGTAGTAGGCCAGCCGGTCCTCAATGCGTGTCAGGCGAAATTCGGACACCAGGCCGCTGAACCACCGTTTCGGATCGGATTCCCCTTCGACCGAAACCACGCCCCCCAGCATCTTCAGCGGATCAATGTCGGAGCTGGGGCTGACGAACCCAACCGTATAGGCATAGCAACGGCTGATCTCGTCGCGGCCGACAAGATGCGTGAAGGTCAGTTCGGCGCCAACGGGTGTCTGCACAACCGTGGCACGTTCGTTCGGCATGGGTCGTGCCCCTCCTGGACGCGGCCGCCAGCGCGGTGGAACTTTTTTCGACCCGCCGCACAAGGCCATGTTGAGCCTACCACATGAGTCCTGCTGACCAAAGAGGACGCACGGTGACTGGCCCTTGGCCCCTGCCGATAGGTCAGCTCCAAACGCTGCTGTCCTGTTGTGCGCGCAAACTGCTAGAATGGTGGAGTATCGATCAGCGTTCGACGGCGATCCTGGATGTACATCAGTCTGCAAATCAACAATGTCGACGCCCTGCCCGCCGGCATCCCGACCGGCTACGCAGCGCGGGATCGCAGCTTTGAAATCGGACGCGATGCTAGTGACTGGACCTTGCCGGACCCCGACAAGTTCATCTCGGGCCGGCATTGCGAGGTTCGATACGAGGCCGGCGTGTTCTGGCTGCACGATGTCTCGCGCAATGGAACCTACCTCAACGGATCAAACCAGCGAATGACCGGCCCGCATCGGCTGAGCCATGGCGACCGGATGCTGATCGGCCGTTATGTCATCTTCGTATCGATCGACGAGGAGCGCGCCACGGCAAGCCATCCCAGCCACAGTTCGACACAGCGGGAAATGCCGGCGGTGGCAGGCCGGTCGCTGGAATTCGGAGATGGGCCTTTCTTCGATCCTGCGGAGCAACGGTCCGGACAGCGGGTTTCAGCGCCGACGTTCCCGTCGCAACCCGCGCCTCTCCCCTCGACCGGCGACGAAGTGCTGCGGGAGATCGCGATCGCGGCCGGCATCTCGCCGGAATTGCTTCAATCGCGCGACCCGCGTGAAGTTGCCGCCGAAATCGGCGCGGTCCTGCGGACAGTGGTCGAGGAACTGACCTTGCTGCTGAAAGCGCGCGCGGCCGCGAAAATGCTGGCCAAGAGCACGCAACGAACGATGATCAGCGCCGCCGACAACAATCCCCTGAAGTTCGTTCCAGGAACCGACGACATCCTCGAAATCATGTTCGCACGGCGCCGAGCCGGCTATCTTGATGCGAGACGTAGTATCGAAGATGCGTTTCGCGATCTCAAGACGCACGAATTCGCCACCTATGCCGCGATGCAAGCTGCGCTGTCGCGGCTGCTTGACGACCTGTCTCCCGAAGCGATCGGCAAAAAGCTTCCGCCGACGTCGTTCTCGTCGAAGAAGAGCCATGCCTGGGACGCTTTTGTTGCGACCTGGCGAACCATGGAGGAAGCCCATGAGAACGGCATGCTGGATATATTCCTGGCCTATTTCAGCGAAGCCTATGCCAAGGCCGACAAGCAAAAATAGCTTTTGAAGGGAGCCGTCGCACTGCAGTCGACGAAGAAAACCTCTTCGGTGCGAGGCATCCGGTTCCATTCGAGAGTTTCTGAGATTACCATCACATACGACAATTCGCTAAGCGGGTAAGGCTGATCGACCTGGGGGTCTGCGGCAAATGTCATCTTATGGCGGGATTGTAAGATATAGCCGACCTTCCTCCGGACACTGCCCTGGCATGCAGGGTTTGCATTCGCTTTACCTGACCGCGAACCGCTTTGCGCCCATCTGGCGCAGACGCGGGCTCCGCGCGTGGACGGACGATCGGCGATGAGCTCGAAGGACGATCCTTTCGGCCCAGCGGGCAAGACCGTCATTCGCGTCACCCCACGGCGTGAGCGAAAACCGGCGCCAGCCCCTCAGGAGCCCGTCGCGGAGGGCGGGCAATCCCCACAGATCAAGGAATCGACAGTGTTCGATCCCGGCGTTGGCCGGCATAAACCGCCGGGCTGGACATCCGGAACAGTGATGTATCAAGGAACTCCATCCGCCGTGGCGGCCGGCGCTTCCGCGGCAACGCCGAAATCGGCTCTGCGGCAGGAGACCCTGTTCAATGTCACCGACAGTGTCAGATATTCCGCTGCAAACCCGATCCTTGCCGCAGCCGCACCGTTGCTGATGCTTTTCGGCCAGCTCAGGCTTGTCCCGGTCGAGAGACAAGCGGAAACGTTGGCCGAACATGTCACTGAGGCGATTGATAGGTTCGACAGGGCACTGGAGAAATCAGGCGTTGCCGAAGAGGATGCGCGGATTGCGAAATTTGTCCTCTGCGAGACCGCCGACGATCTGATCGGCAACCTGCCCTGGCCGCGGAAAGACGCTTGGGCGCAGCACAGCATGTTGTCGCAGTTCTTCCACGTCGAGCCCAACGGCACGGGTTTCTTCGAAGCGCTGAACAAGACCCTGGCCAGCCCGGAGGCACATTACGACCTGCTCGAACTGATGCACATCTGCCTGTCTCTGGGGTTCGAGGGCCAGTATCGCGGCTTGACACGCGAAGACACCAATCTCGAACGCGTTCGCCGCGACGTCTACGAAACGCTTCGTTATTTCAAACCTCGCGCCGACGATGACATCTCGCCCCGCTGGCAGGGCCTGGCGGCGACGATGACACAGTCATCGGTACGCCTGCCGCTCTGGGTGGTTGCGGCAGCAGCGTCGGCGCTGCTGACAGCGGCATACTTCGCGCTGCGGGTCTTGATCACCAATGAAGGCGACGCCGCCGCCGGTGAGTTGCTGGCACTCAACCCATCGACGCCGATCGCCATCGAGCGCGCCAGCGTGGCGCCGTTGGCGGAACCGGCGAAAGTCGCTCCACCCGCCGCCACAACCACACAGATCGATCGTATCCGCTCTGCACTGGCCAAGGAAGTCGAAGGCGGCGGCCTGACCATCGGCTCCAAAGGCGACTTCATCGTGGTCGAAATCAACAATCTCCTGCTGTTCCAGTCCGGCAGAGCCGAAGCCAAGCCAGAATTCCAGCCCATCGCCGCCGATATCGCCGCGGCCCTGGAGCCCGAGCGTGGACCAATCAGGATCGTCGGCCATACGGACAATGTGAAGCCGCGAAAATCGAGCCTGTTCAAGTCCAACTTCGACCTTTCCGTCGCCAGGGCGAAGGCTGTCGAAACAATGATGGCACCGAAATTCAGCGATCCCTCGCGGCTGGCCGTCGACGGCAAGGGCGAGGACGAACCAATTGCCGACAATAGGACGCCGGAAGGCCGCGCCAAAAACCGCCGTGTCGATGTGATGATCGCCAAGGAGGAAACATTGTGAGCATGGCCCGTTGGAAGTGCCGATGAAGCGTTGGCTGCTGCGGATTTTCAGCGTGATCGCGCTGGCCGGTTTTGCGACGGCAGTGTGGTTTGCCGGACCTTTGATCCGCTTCGCCGATACCCGTCCTCTTGGACCTGTCTGGCTGCGCGCGACGATCATCGGTGTGATCGTGGCGATCGTGGCGCTCTTCTACGGATTGCGTTTCTGGCAGATGCGCAAAGCGCAGAAGGCGCTCGAAACGGTCGTTGCCCGCAACGACGACAGGGATGACGACTCGCAGGTGCTCGAGGCGCGCATGAACGAGGCGATCGCTGCGCTCAAACGGTCGAGCGGCAAGCGCAATTTCCTTTATGAGACCCCCTGGTACATCGTCATCGGCCCGCCCGGCGCAGGCAAGACGACGGCGCTGGTCAATTCGGGCCTGAATTTTCCGCTGGCTGGTTCGGGTGATGCCCAGCCAGTCGCCGGTGTTGGAGGCACCCGCTCCTGCGACTGGTGGTTTACCGACGAGGCCGTGGTGATCGACACCGCGGGACGCTACACGACGCAGGATTCCAATGCCCAGAGCGACAAGAAGAGCTGGCTCGCCTTCTTGTCGCTGCTCAAGAGATACCGCACACGGCAACCGATAAACGGTGTCATCCTGGCTATCAGCCTTGCTGATCTCATCAGCCTCGACGATCAGCAGCTTGACGCTCACGTCGTCGAGATACGCAGTCGTCTGCGGGAAATCTACGAGACGATGAAGATCCAGTTTCCAGTGTATCTGCTTTTCACCAAAGCCGACTTGGTTTCCGGATTCATGGAATATTTCGGCGCTTTTGAAGAGCCACGCCGGCGCAAGGTCTGGGGCGCGACATTCCAGACCGCGGATCGCAACAAGAACATGGCCGGCGAGGCCCCGGCCGAATTCGATGCACTGGCAAGACGCCTGGCGGAGGAGATGCCAGACCGTCTACAGGAAGAGGCTGATCCGGTCGCACGCATATCGGTCTTGGGCTTTCCGGCGCAGTTTGGCGCGCTGAAAGGCCGAATTTCGAATTTTGTCGCCAGCCTGTTCGATCCGGCTCGCAGCCAGGTGAATGTCAGCCTGCGCGGGCTTTATTTCTCGTCAGGCACACAAGAGGGAACGCCCATCGATCAGGTGCTGGGCGCGATAGGCCGCAGCTTCGGCAGCTATTCCCGCGCCCATCTGTCCGGAACCGGCAAAAGCTTCTTTTTGCATGATCTGCTGACGAACGTCATTTTTGCTGAATCCGGATGGGTCTCGTACGACAAATCGGCTGTAAGACGTGCGGCGATCGCCAGATTTGCGGGGCTTTGCGCCGTCGCGTTGATCGCCGCGGCGGCCCTCGGCACCCTGGCCCTGAGCTTCACAGCCAACAGATCGCTGATCGCTTCCACCACGCAGGCCATGAGCCAGTATCGCGAGACGGCGGACGCGCTGCTCAAAAGCACCGAGGTGACCGATGTCGACCTCGAAAACGTCATCGGCCCGCTCGACCAGTTGCGCAATCTGCCGACCGGGTTCGGGACCAGTGAAGTGCCGACACCAATCGAGGAGACGTTCGGCCTAAGCCAGCGGGAGAGACTTCTGTCGGCATCCAAGACGGCTTACAGGCAAGCGCTGGAACGAATGTTGCGATCGCGCCTGCTTGTTCAGGCCGAGCGAACGATCCAGGCCAAAATGGCCGATCCCGCCGCGCTCTACGAACCGCTGAAAATCTATCTGATGCTTGGCGGCAAGGCGCCGAAGGTCGAGGACGCGCTGATCATTTCCTGGATGAAACAGGATTGGGAGCAAAACCGGTATCCAGGCGAAAACAACCGCGAAGGACGCGAGCAGCTCGAAAAGCACTTGCGCGCCATGCTTGCTTTGGATGACGCATATGATCCGGTCTTCGAACTCAACCAGCCGCTCGTCGAAGCCGCTCAGCGCTCGCTCGGGCGGATGAGCCTTGCCGACCGGGCCTCGGCGTTGATCAAGTCGGCGGTATACGCGGCAGCGCTGGATGATTTTTCTGTTGCCGTGAAGGGCGGCCCGGAAGCGCAGCTGCTGTTCGAGCGCGCCGATGGCGGCGATCTGTCGGGCCTTCGTGTTCCCGGCCTCTATACTTATGCCGGCTTCAGCCATTTCTATCTCCGACAACTCTCACGCATCGCGCAGACGCTCGTCGACGACCAGTGGGTCCTTGGCGGCGGCGGCGAACAAGGCGGCATCGATCAGGAGTTGCTCAAGCTCGGCCCCGAACTGCTCGATCGCTATGGGAAGGAATTCGCAACGGCGTGGAACAGCGTTCTCGATGGGTTGAAACTCAAAGCGATGCTGAAAGACAAGCCACACTATTTCGCGCTTTCCGCCGTCGCCTCGCCAACCTCACCGATCGAACAGCTGTTTACGGCGATCGCCGACGAAACCGCTCTGACACGGGACAATGCTTCCGGCAAGGACTCAGGCACCGAGGATGGAACCGGCGCGGTTCAAGGCCAGTCACAGGATGCCACGAACATGGCCAAGGGTCTGGCTCGCATCGGCATTCAAATCGCCACCGGAAAGTCGCAAAGCCGCGCCGGCACAGGATCGGCGAACGCGCAAAACCAGAATCCCGGGGCCAACATCGAAGCGCAGTTCAGGTCATTCCAGGCCTTGGTGAGTGGTCCTGCCGGACACCGCCCGATCGATGCCTTGACCCAGAATTTCCGGGACATCTACCAGAGCCTGCAACTGGCGACCGACGTGCCTTCGCAAACGGAACGCGTCAATGCGAATCTGCAGCTCCAGATAGCCACCCTCCGTGCCAATGTCTCGCGCCTGCCCAAGCAACTCGCCAGAATGGTCAATGCGACGGCGGACGAGTTCGAAGGCAACGTCGCCGAGACCTCGGTGGCGAATTTGAACCAGATGCTCGACCAAGCGGTCACGGCTCCCTGCGAGGCGGCGGTCAATGGCCACTATCCTTTCGCCGGCAATGGCACCGATGACATTGCGATGGCGGATTTCGCGAGATTGTTCGCCCCAGGCGGGCTGATGGACCGGTTCTTCGCGCAACATCTCGCATCGCTGATCGACATGACCGGCCAGGACTGGAGCTGGAAACAGGATGCCCGCTTTGGGCGCGACCTGTCGAAGTCGACGCTGAAAGATTTCCAGCTGGCGGCCGAAATCCGCAGTGCTTTTTTTCCCCAGGGCGGTTCGGTGCCCTTAGTCAGCGTTACCTTCACGCCGTTCTCACTGCATGGCGATGCCGATGCTGCGGTGCTCGATATCGATGGTCAGACCGTCCAAAGCAACCAGGCGGGCAACGCGCCAAGCACCGTGACCTGGCCGAGCGGCACCGCCTCCGGGTCCGCCAGCCTGAGCCTGACGCCGGAGATGCCAGGCCGAGAATCCACCATCAAGTTCGAAGGGCCGTGGGCGCTGAAGCGGCTGCTGGACAAGGCGACCATCACCGGCAACGACAGCAATGTCGAGGCGCGCTTCGTGATCGGCGGACGCGACGTCACCTATACGATCCAGACCGGCTCCGGCCCCAGCCCCTTCTTCCTTCCCGCACTTTCCGGATTCAGCTGTCCGAAGGCGTTTTGAGATGCGCTTCGAGCTTTTCAATCCTTGGACACCTCCTATGAACCTCAGGAGCCCATCCCTTAATTTCGATACTTTAATGGTCGAGCCTGTGGCAAAGTGGCGCGAGCGAGCGCCCGGGAGTGCGCCGCAGAGGACGCTTGAGAAGCGCTTGGTGGCAAGTTGAGCGATGTCGCCCTTCCCGTTGACAGTTTCGGCGTGAGCCACAAAGGCTGTGTCCGCGAGCACAATGAGGACAACTACCTGCTCGAGCCACGAACCGGTCTTTGGGTGGTGGCCGACGGAATGGGCGGGCATGAGGCCGGAGAGGTCGCCTCAGCCAGCATTGTCGACCATCTGGCAACGATAGGTATCGCAAGCTCCGCTCCGGATCTGCGGGCGCGCTTCGAGGACAGGCTGAGCCGGGCCAATGCCGAGATCCGCAGTATCTCCGAGTCACGTGGCATTACCATCGGCTCAACGGTGGCCGCCCTGTTGGCGATGGACGGACGGTTTGCCTGCCTGTGGGCGGGTGACAGCCGGGTCTATCTGATCCGCAACGCCTCGATCTCGCAGATTTCGAAGGATCACACCGAAGTGCAGGAACTGCTCGACCAAGGCATGATCAGCGCAGCCGAGGCGCTCACCTGGCCGCGCCGCAATGTCATCACGCATGCAGTCGGCGTCAGCGACGAATTCGTCATCGATTTCCAGCAAGGCGAACTCATGCCGGGAGACATTTTCGTGTTGAGCACAGATGGGCTGACGGCACATGTCACCGACGCGGAGATCGAGGCGGCGGTGGTATCGGCGACACCTCAGGCGGCGTGCGAAAGTCTGCTGGAAACGGTGCTGGCGCGGGGTGGAACAGACAACGTGACTATCGTGCTGGTGAAGATCGGGAACAGACGCAATGGACAGTCGCTGCACCCTGATCTGTCCAGAGCGGAGGGCTGAGGTCGATGAGCGCCGACGACAAGACGCGAATATCGCCTCAGTTGGCCAACACCGCCGTGGGCACGCAGCTCAGCGGCATCTACGAACTTGACGAGCGGATCGCGTTCGGCGGCATGGGCGAGGTCTACCGTGGCCACAACATCCAGACCGGCGACCACGTCGCGATCAAGATCGTGCTGCCCGAGTTTGCCCGCGATCAGACAATCCTGTCCTTGTTCCGCAAGGAGGCCTCGATCCTCAATCACCTGTCGCATGACGCGGTCGTGCGATACCACGTGTTCACGATCGATCCCGGGATCGGCCGTCCCTACCTTGCAATGGAATTCGTCGACGGCGAGTCGTTGTTCGACATCATGCGACGTGGGCCGATGCCGACGAAAGAGGTTCGCAGGCTCTGCCATCGCCTCGCATCCGGTCTGAGCGCCGTGCATCAGGCCGGAGCAATCCATCGCGACCTCTCGCCGGACAATATCATCCTGCCGGGGGGCCGGGTCGACCGCGCGAAGATCATCGATTTCGGTATCGCACGATCGGCGACCGTAGGCGGGGAGACGCTGATCGGCGGAAAATTCGCGGGAAAGTACAACTACGTCTCACCCGAGCAGCTCGGGCTGTACAGCGGCGACGTCAGTGAGCAGTCCGACATCTACAGCCTTGGCCTGGTGCTGGCTGCCGCTCTGCGCGGAAAACCAATCGATATGAGCGGATCCCAGTTCGAGATCATCGAAAAGCGCCGGACCGTGCCTGATCTCTCCGGCATTGACGACGATTTTCGTGGCATTGTTGAAGCCATGCTGCAGCCGGATCCGGGAGACCGGCCGGTCAGCATGGCGGACATCGCCAGGATGACGCGTGACGAAGACGAGGGGACAACGCCGCCGACGTCGATCACCCCCCGCGACCGGCCGGGTTTGCAGCGAGCCGGGCAAACCCTTGCGCCTGGCCCCAAGGCCCAGCCTCAGCCCTCCAATATCGCGGGGCACAAGGTGCCGACGGCAACAGGTCCCGGCGAACAGCGCTTCGTCCCGCATGTCCGGCCTGCGCATTTGTCCCAACCGCAGCCTTCGCCGGCCGCCGGCCCGCCCCGCGCGCGCGCGGCGGATGCGCCTGCAAAATCCGCAAAGACCCGAACCATCGCGATCGCTGCCCTGGCGACATTGGCTGTCGCCTCAGGTGCCGGCCTGTACCTGAGCGGCTTCATGACGCCTGCCCTGCCGATTGCCGGTAAGACGTCGCTTTCCGCGCCCGAACCATCAAAGCCTACACCGGAAACGTCAGAGCCGGCCCAAACCGACAAAGTCGCGAACGCTCCTGAGCCGGCAAAGGCGGTTCTGCCCGCGCAGCCGCAAACAGGGACCGCCGAACCGCCGCCTGAAAATCAGGCCGATGCCGTGGCGGCTCAAAAGCCGCAGCCGGCACAGCCCGCCGAGGAACCCTCGAAGCCGCCAACAACGGAAGTGCAGCCGCAAACGGAGGCGAGCCCGCCGCTGGCCGGAAGCCAGGCAGATGCCAAGGCAGTGCAAGCGCCGGAGCCGGTGAAGCCCATTGCTCCCCCGCAAACCAAGGAATTCCCGAAGCCATCCGCAACCGATGCGCAGCAGCCGCCCGAAAAGGCACCGCCGGCAATACAGCCGGACAAGATGGCCAGCGGTGTTCAAACGCCAGCTCCGCCTCCTGTCACGACCGCTCCAGCCCCGCCAGCGGAGAAGGTCTCAACGCCGCCGGCCCAGCCGGAGGTTGTGGGGACCCAAAAGGCCGAGCCACAGATCAGCCAGCCGACAGCGCCCAAGGCGACCGAGCCGGCGCCCAAACCCACGGCAAGCCCGACGGATGTCGCGAACGACGAGAGTCAAAAGGCGGTATCACCGGCAGCCAAGCAGCCAGATCAACGTGTCGCGTTGAATGTGCCCAAACCAGCAATACCCCCGGTCGTCGCCGACAGTGCGCAACGCGTCTCCTGGGTTCGCGACTTCGGCGGCGGCGATTGTTTCTATGCGACCATGACGACGTCAACCGACACAGCCGCCGCGATCGAAGGATTTGGCACGGCGGTCCAGCCATTCGAGAGGATGCTGGGCGATTTCCAGGCAAAGTTCCATGTCGAGCCGGACATCAGCGTCCGCCTCATTGAGCCAAGCCAATGCGAAGTCACCAATTTTCTGCGCTTTCTGGGACAGAGTGCGGCCGACAAGCCGCAGCTGGTTCTCGACCGGACATCGGTGCCGAACGGCACGCCGATCAGTGGCACGCTGGTGACGCGTGGCGGGCTCATCTCCAGCGTGCTGCTGATCGATCACAAAGGCATGGTGTTCAATCTCGACGACCGCATCGTCGCACAATCGGACAAGGCTTCCTTCAGCATCCCGATTGGTCTCGGCGCGGCGGACAAGGCCGCTGGAAAGGCCGTGCCGCAGATCATAATGGTGATCACGGGCCCTCAGGATATCCAGGCGGCTGCATTCTCGACGCCGACGCCAGCCTCGGTGCTGCTGCCCAAGATTCTCGAAGAGATCGAGACCAACGGATCTCAATTTTCAGCCACTGCCAAGTATTTCCGGCTCGGCGGATAGCATGGGCGCCCGATGGAACTCCGCCGCGCGTGTTTGCCCCACTCGTCCGCCGGCCTGCCGATAAAGCAGCGTGATCCGGTTCGAACCTTGCCAGCCCTGACAGGCCGCATGAAGCTTGCCGTCATGGCAGGAGCGGCACTGCTGGCCGTGCTGTCGTCCACCGAGGCGCGCGCCGAATTCACGGTTTGCAACCAGACACTGGACGTCGTCAATCTCGCGGTCGGCCAGAAGGTCGACAATGCCGACCAGACCGACGGCTGGTGGACCATCGGCGCGAATCAATGCGTGAACGTCGTCCGCGACGAACTGACCAACCGCTTCATCTACATCTATGCGACGGACGTCTTTGGCCACGCGATCCTCACCGGATCGACCGAGATGTGCATCGAGCGGCGACGTTTCTCGATCCGTGGCATCGACGAATGCTGGCAGCGCGGTCATATCGCGGCGCAATTTCTCGAAGTCGATACGCTTGAACAGGTGCGGTGGACCTTCTTCCTGACCGGAAGCAATCCGTGACGCACAGTATCGACACGAGCTTCAAGCAAAAAAAGCAGGCGCGCGCTGCCCTGCGCAGGCGAAGGCTTTGGCGCAGGCTTGTTGCCGGTCTCGCTGTGTTTGTCCTGCTTTCCATCGCCGCCGGTTTCTACCTCACCGCGGACTATTGGTCGTTCGGCGACGAAGACGAGGAACTGCACGCGGTCGAGGGTGCGGACGACGTGCCGGCCGATGCATCCGTCTATGTGCCTGCCATTATCGACCTGGCCGGAGACCCGATGTGGATTACCCTCGCGCCCGATGTCGGCGCCGCGACGAAAGGCCAGGCAGTCCCGCGCCCGGCAGAACTCGATCAGGCGGGCGTTTCGCCCCAGATCGAGATTCTGTCCGACGTCATGCTTAGCGCCAGCGAAAAATTCATGACGACGATACCATCGACGCAGGAGGATTTCGCATTCTTCCAGGCGCAACGAAAGACTGCCGCCGCGCCATCCAACGATCTGCAGAACGATCTTCAGCCATCGCCCGCCACCAACGAGGCCCCCGCGGCAGGCCCGCAGGCGGACGCCGACGATCCCGAAGCCGGCTGGGGGGAGACGATCGACGCCGGCGACGCGGCGCTGCCCGCATTCCAGAAGACCCAGATCGAAAACAATACGAGCGTCGCGGTCGTCACCAATGAATATCAGCGGTTCGAAGCGACCGAAGACACGTTCGTGAAGATCCTCAACGACCGCAGCCTCGACAGCGTCGCGCTCGATGCACATTTCTCCGCCGACGACGCCAAGCTGGCGGGCGAAGCCCTGAAGGCGCTTTTCAACCGGGACGGCCTGGAGCCGGGTTATGTCGTTGCGATGCGCGGATTCCGGCCGAACCGCGAGACGACAACAATGTCCCTGATGCAGGTCTCGATCTACGCCAAGAATGTTTTTGTCGGCACGCTGACACGCAACGCCGCGGGCGCCTTCGTGTCAGGTGTCGATCCCTGGGTCCGCGAAGATCTGTTCAACTATTCGGGCTCACAGGAGGAAGGCACGCACAAAAGGCAGTATCGTCTGCTCGACGCGATCTACTCGACGGCGGCCCGCAACAATGTTCCGACGGGTGTGATCGGCGAGGCGATCATGTATCTGTCGAGAGGACAGGATCTGGACGCTTTTGCAAGCGAGGACCAGCGCCTTGTGCTGATCTATTCGCAGACGCCGCGCGGCAAGGACGAGGGTGCCGGGCGAGTGCTGTATGTGGGCGTGCAGGGCACCGAGAAAAGCCTCGACTGTTTCGTCTTCCAGCAGAGCGACGGCCAGTTTGCATGCGTTACAGGTGACGATCAGGTCCGCTCGCTGACAGTCACCAACGGCATGGTCACGCCGGTCAACGGGGTCATGACCTCCACCTTCGGGCCACGCAAGCATCCAATTCTGGGAACCGTTCGCATCCACAAGGGCGTCGACTGGGCAGCTCCCGTGGGCACGCCGATCGCGGCGGCGTTCGACGGCGAGATCACCTTCCAGGGCGATGGCGGGAGCTACGGCAATTTGGTGAAGATTTCGCACGGAAACGGGCGCGAAACGCGCTATGCGCATATGCAGAAGTTTGCAATCGAGGCTGGTGTCGGCACCAAGGTGAAAGCCGGCGACATCATCGGCTACATCGGCACCACCGGCCTTTCGACCGGGCCGCACCTGCATTTTGAGCTCTATCAGAATGGCGAGGCGATCGACCCCCTGGGTACGGTCACTGCGGTCGCTTCGACGGATTCCGCTGTCGAAACGCTGACCGAGCGTATCGTTCATGTCGAAAGTGGCGGCAGCGCTCGCGCCAAGAACCCCAATTCTTCAGCCACCGGCGCCGGCCAGTTCATAACGAAGACCTGGATCAGGATGATGAATACCTACCGCCCGGAACTTGCACGCACGCTGTCGACCGCCGACCTGCTCGCTCTGCGTTACGACGCCACGATCTCGCGTGAGATGGTGCGCAATCTGGCGCGCGAAGGCGAGGCCTATCTTCGCGCACGCGGTCACGAGATCACGGCAGGCCGGCTCTATCTCTGTCATTTCCTGGGAATGGAAGGCGCGCATCAAGTGCTGTCGGCGCCAGGTTCGGCGCTACTGAGCGCCGTGCTGGGGTCGCCCGTGATCCAGGCCAACCCGTTTCTCACCGGCAAAACAGCCAGCTATGTGGTGGACTGGGCCGAAAGAAAAATGGGCCAGAAACTTATCCGTGTGGCCACCGATGCCAGCCCGCAGACAACGACAACGGAGATCCGCCAGACGTCGCCGGAGTTCGAAAAATACAAGCAAGCCGTCGCCGCCCTGATAAGCTCGATTCAGACTACGCTTTAAACCGAGCCGTGGCGGCATCAGTCTTTCAGCCCTTTGGTGTTGCCATAGGCAGCTTTTTTCGGGCCCTTTGTGAACCAAAACCGCGGTCAAGATCACATACCTTCAGGAGCTATTTTTGGCACAAGCGACCCAGTCGCTGACGAAATCCAGCTGCGCAGACATCAACACTGCACACTGGTGGATGGAGGGAATGGTCCATGAAAGCGTTGGCGGTTTTTCTGAGCGGAACTGCGCTGTTTTTCCTTGCCGCCTTCGGCGCCGGGGCCGCGGCACCTGACGCCAAGCGCGTCGCGCTGGTGATCGGCAACAGCAAATATGTCCATGCGGTTGCCTTGCCCAACCCCGCCAACGATGCCCACCTCATCGCATCGACGCTGCGCAATGCCGGGTTCGAGGTGATCGAAGGGGTCGACCAGGACAATGCAGGCATGCACAGCCTCATCAGCCGGTTCACCGAGCAATCCTACGACGCGGACCTCGCGGTCATTTTCTATGCCGGTCATGGCATGCAGGTCGACGGCAAGAACTACCTGATACCGGTCGACGCCGATTTGACGTCGCCGGCCTATCTCAAGACCCGGACCATTCAGATCGACGACTTCATGGCTGCGTTACCGCCCGACCCGGCGATTGGCGTCATCATCCTCGACGCCTGCCGCGACAATCCGCTGGCAAGGACGCTGGCGGCCTCACTGCCGAAAAGCCGCTCCACTTCGTTGGGCGCCGGTCTGGCACCAGTCGAAGCAAGATCGGACGGTGCCGGCACTGGCGGCCTGCTGATTGCCTATGCAACGGATCCGGGCGCCATCGCTTTCGACGGCGACGGGATCGACAGTCCCTACTCAACGGCGCTCGCCAGGCATCTGACAGAACCCGGCGTCGAAATCCAGAGCGCGCTGACACGCGTGCGCGGCGAAGTGACCGAAACCACGCAAGGCCGCCAGAGGCCCTGGCATAACGCATCGCTGGGACGCGAGGTATTCCTGGGAAAATCCGTCGCGGCAGCGGCGCCTGCTGCAAATCCCGTGACCGACGCTTCAAACGCCGCGGCGGCATCCGCTCCCACCCCAGTTGCCAGTGATCCTCCTTCGTGGGAAGTCGAGCAACGCCTTTGGGATGAGGCATCGAAGCACAATTCCGTTCCGTTCTACCAGGCCTATCTCGACCAGTTTCCGAACGGTCGCTTCGCCACCGTGGCACGGCTGAACATCGACGAATCGAACGGGCCGAAAACCCAAAATCGGCAGGTCGCGGCACTCGCTGCGGACCAGGCGAACGGCAGTTCCGGATCTGCCGTGCGCACCACGGTCAGCGTTCCGGACGAGGTGAAGCAGATGCCGGGCACCGAGCTGACGGAACGTTCGATCGGTCTCGATCGCCAGGGTCGCATCGACCTGCAATTGCGGATCGAAGCGTTGGGCAACGAGCTTGGGCGCATCGACGGGACCATAGGCGAACAGACCCGTCAGGCGATCGGCGTCTGGCAAGCTAAGAACGGTCTGCCGCAAACCAGCTATCTGACGCGCGAGCAACTGGCGTTCCTCGTGATCCAGACAGATCCGATGATGGAAACCGTGCGTGCCAGATATGCCGCCGATCAAGCCCACGCGGCGCAGCCGAAAAAGCAGGTGACGCATAAAGTCCGAACGCTGAGGCCGGTGGCGCAACCCCGCAAACAACAGAGGTGGCGCAACCGCGAGATCATAGTGCGGCAGGACGATCCTCCGCCGCGGGACAACTTCCTCGCCAACGCACTGATCTTCGGCGCCGGCATGGCCGTGGGTGGCGTGCTCAAATAGTGAGAGCTAAGCGCTACTGCGTCTTTATCCGCATTTCCACGCGGCGGTTAAGCGGATCGTACGGGTTGGGACTGCGTGGATTCTTTTCGCCCATGCCGATCGCGTTGATGCGGGCAGGCTCGATACCGTTGGCCGTCAGGAAAGCGGCCACCGATTTCGCTCGCCGTTGTGACAGGCCTTCATTGTAGTGCACCGTGCCGGTGGCGTCGGTGTAGCCCTCGACGACGAAGCTGAACGTGCTCAGCCGGCTGTCCTTCAGCGCCTTGGCGAACTCATCGAGTTCGGCGCGCGCGACGGTGTCGAGCGCGGCCGAATCCAGGCCGAAATTGATCCGCATATCGAGGCTGGATTTTTCTCCCGGCGCGTCTTTTGCCTTGGTCTTGCTTTTGCATTCTTCCTCGGTGCCGACACAAATTCCTCGCGACTTGCCGAGATCGGCAGCGCCAGCAAAAAACTTCACGATGTCTTCTGATTTCTGAACGGGGTCGGCGGAAGCGTGGGTCGAGAAAAACACGACCGCCAACACAAAGGCTGAACTGCCCCACCGCATAGCGGTTACTCCTGTTTGAGCATCCGATTTCGATGATCGATCATACCAAAATCCAAGGCAATTGTCTGTCGATAAACGCTGGGAGCACGATAGTGCCGCCGGTTGTTGCCGCGTCACCAGTTGAGACTTGACCCGCGCCGCGCCTGAGGCTTGAGTGGCCAGAGCTTCTCGATGAAGGCGTTGCGATCATGGCCAATGGGCTCCGATTCAAAACGGCACGGGATCTTTTCATGGGTTGTCCCGCTATTGCCCGGGACATGAGAACCTTTCCAACCGATCAACACTCGATCGCGTTTTGCCGCGACCTCCTCGCCGGGCACGTTCCCGAGGAAGCGATCACCTTCTGTGCCTATTTGCTTCCCGAGAGAGCCGCGGTCTGGTGGGCGCATGAATGCCTAAGCCACCTGAGCGACCTGTTCGATGAGACCGATCTCCAGTTGCTCGCGCTCGTTCGCGACTGGGTGGGCGAACCGGACAGCCCCCGTCACCGGGCAGCCGTCAGCGCAGCCGCGGCGACACCGCCAACAACGCCGGCCGGCTGGATTGCGCTGGCCGCGGGATGGCGGGACAATGGTTCGGCTGTAACGGCGACGATGGTATCGGGCTTGCCATTTCCAGCTGCCCATGCGGTCAATGCCGGGATTCTGGCCGGACTGGCCCGTGTCGCACTCACGGACCGGTTTTCCGTGCTTTCGGCCTTTGTCGAAATGGGCATCCAGATGGCCGAGATCGAGGCACTGGGCCAATCGGCGGATGCATATTAGAGCAATTCCAGTTAGAGCAATTCCAGAAAAAGTGTGAAACGGTCTTCCCGGGAAAAGCGCGTAGCGCTTTCCCTTGGGAATTGCGTCAAACTGAGAGATAGAGCCGGCATCCCGGCAGAAATCGGATGGATGCCATCACCCTTCCTCCCCTATTTGCAGCCGCCTTGCGCCCATTTGGCAAGCGCCACCTTGAAGCGGGTTCCAAGCGGATGCTGCAGGCGCAAAACAGAGACATCGTTGGCGGCGAAATTCTTCGCCTGATCGCACAACCGGGCCTCGTTCCATTCATGGCAGCCGTCGCAGTGCTTGCCCTCCCAGACCGACTTGTCCAATCCCTCCACCGGGCTGAACAGGGGCTTGCCCTTGATCAATTCGGCGATGCTCTTGCCGTCGATTGCCGCATCGCCGAAGTCGATCGGACGGTCAAAAAGGATCGGGGCATCCGATGCCAGCTTGGGGATTCTCTGGCGCAGCACATCGAGCGCAAGCTGGTCGTCAGTTTGGCCTGATGCACCTGCCGCCCCGGTGTTGCGCGCATCGGAGCCGCCTTCGGTCCGGGGTGTGTTTGCCTCGCCCACGATCAATGGCGCGTTGAGATCGACCCTGTGCAGGACGACGTCCGTGGTCAGTGAAACATTGATCCAGGGGCGTTGCTTGCCGCCGGTTGCCTTGAAGACGTCGCTGGTGACCCTGTTCATCGCCTCGGTGATGGAGACGTTGGACGCGCCGATATTCTGAAGCAACGCTGCGGTGAACGGCGAATGCTCACCCGACCCGTCATAGGCGAGTTGATTGGGGCTGGCGGCGAAGGCGACGAGCGTGCCGGCGCCACCATTCTCTATCGGGATCTCGGCCAGGCCGCTGCTCGCGCCGTTGACGCCCGCGGTCTTGGCCAGCACCTCCGCGAGGGGATTGTCGCGGCACGCGTCGAGAAACACCAGCCTGATGCTGGTCTCGCGCGACATCTGGCGCAGAATGAAGTCCATCGAAACAGCCTCGAAGTCGAGAGAAGTCTCGTCCTCCAGCGCCGCGTCGACCGGAAGCAGGTAGTTCTTTCCCGAGACCTGCAAGCCGTGGCCGGCGTAGAAGAACAGCGCGATATCGGCACCACGCACCTGTTTTGCGAACTGGGCGATCGTCGCCTGCGTCTGCGGCTTGGTCAGGTCGAAGCCGGAAACCACCTCGAAATCGAGCTTCTTCAAGCGTTCGGCCATGGCCTGGGCGTCGCGCACCGGATTGGCGAGAGGCGCTGCGTGCTGGTACTGGGCGTTGCCGAGGACAAGTGCTACGCGGCGCTCGGCACTGGCGGCCGTCAAAGTCAAAAGCAAGGAGAGCGCGGCGAGGCCGGCGGCGCGAAAGAGGCCACCGCAACCGGCGATCAGATGGCACTTCACCGCAACCTCAGAGCTTGGTGGCGGAAAACTCGATCCGCCGATTGAGCGCCTTGTTCTTTGGCGTGTCGTTGGCGGCAACCGGCCGCTCCTCGCCATAGCCGGTCGCCGTGATCTGCGTGCGAGGAATGCCGGCGGCCACGATGGCGTCGGCAACCGCCTGGGCCCGCCGCTCCGACAGCAGCTTGTTCGCGTCCGGCGACCCGTCGGAATCGGTGTGGCCGGAAACCTCTACCTTGAGGCTCGGGCATTTGCCGACGACACCTTCGACCTCCTCAAGCAGCGGCCGGCTCTTCGCATCGAGCCGCGCGCTGGCCGGCCGGAAGTAAATGGCCCCGGTGCGTGAGAGCACGGCGAACCGGTTCAGGCATTCCTCGTCGCTGAAGTTCGCCTTGGCGGCATCGGTGGCAACAGGCCCGACATCGGCTGGACTCGCCGCGACGGTCTGGGCGGCGGCCGGCTTGCTGCCGTCGGCGGTGAAGACGAAATCGAACGACACCGACGCGGTGGGCACGATGTTGGTGACATTGGCGGCCTGCTGGAGCTTGTCGACGTTCGGCAGCAAGCCAAAATCCTCCACATGGACAGCGACCGGAGCTTCCGAAGCGACCGACACCATGTTGTCGCTGATCATGGTGACCACGACGCTGGCCTCGAGGTCCTTGTCGACGCCGTGCAGGCTGAGGCGGAACGGCAAGGTTGCCTTCACCCTGCGCTTTGTCGCCAGATCGGCGAACGCCGCAGGATCCACCTTCGCCGTCAGCTCGGCCGTCGGGTATTTGAATGTCTCGAAGAACAGGAAGCGCATGCGGACATTGCGCAGGTCAACGCCGGTATCGACCGAATTGAGGTCGAACGTGACCTTGGCGTCACCCACCGAGCTAAGCGTGCCGGTGATGTTCCTGATCTTGTTGGTCTCGACGATCGTGTTCTTCTTGACCGACTGATAGGTGATCACAGAAGCGGTGGGATCGAGCGTCCAATTCGGCGCGGCGCTGACGGCTTGCGATCCGAGCAACAGCAGGCCGGATAGCGCTACGATCACGCCGAGAGCCTTTGTGGTGAGGCCTCTAAGCCCAGTTTTCCACCAGAATGCGACGACTTCGAACATCGAACCCCCTGCCCAGGACAGCCGTATCGATACCGACACCAAGCCGGAGCATAAAGCACTTGCGACTGGTTGGCGAGCAGTTGCGGTCAGTCTTCCGGTCGAGGCCTGGGTTACGGAATTGGCATGCCAAACGATGCGGGCGATCCATGGCAACAGGCACCGAAGTCAACGCACTGCGCCGCGAAGACCTTGCCTGGCTATTGAGCGCTCATCCCCAGCCGCCAGTACCCCCGCCACCAGTGCCGCCGCTCCCGCCGGTGCCGCCGGTGCCGCTATTGCCACCGCCCAACGGTGGAACGACAACAGGTGCGGTTTCGTCAACCGGCTTGACCGCCCTCTTGGCGATGACCTTCTTCTGCTGGCCGATCTTTGGCGAGGTCGTCGTGCGAACCAGCTTTGGCCTGTGCTTCGTCGTCGTCAGCGTTGGCTCAGTCTTGGGCGTCATGGACATGCAGCCCGTGAGCGCCGCCAGAGCACCGGATAGAATTGTCGCAATCAATGCCTGCTTCACTGCCCTGCCCACCATTGCCTCCTTGTTGATCAAAACAAGTCCCGACGCGGATTGGCCTGCTCCCAGACCGCTCTGGCCGCGTTGACCAGTTGGTCGTCCAGCGAGCCGTTCGCCGGAATCTTAGCCTTGAGTTCTCCGCGCAATTGCTTGAGCGCCGCCGTTTTCACCTTCACTCCGAATTTTGTCAGCGTCGTCTGGGCGCCCGGCAATTCCTTGCGAAGATCAAGTGCGACCGCGAAGGCCAGATAACGCACCGCTGTCGCCTGGTCGGCGTTGTCGCCCTTCTCCATTTCGAGAGCCGCACGATCATAAGCGCCAGACTGATCACCGCGCGCCGTGGCCAGTTCGAACAGTCTTTGCGCTTCGGCGAGGTTTTGCTCCACGCCCACGCCGTCCCGGTACATGCGGGCGAGGCTGCCCGGAGCGTAAGGCTGGCCGAGATCCATGGCCTTCTGGAAGAGCCCCTGCGCCTGCCCGGGATTCTTCTCGACGCCGACGCCGGCCAGGTAGTTGCGGCCGAGCAGGTTCATCGAATACATGTCCTGCCGCTCTACGCCAGCTTTCAGGAAGGCCACGGCGCGGGCCGGATCGGCGGGTACGCCGTTGCGGCCCTCCGTGAAGATCGCGGCGAGATCGTTCATGGCGTAGGTATGACCCATAGCTGCCGCCTTGAGCAGCAGGTCCAGTCCCTTGCCGGTGTCGCGCTCGACGCCATAGCCGTTGAACAAGGCGCGACCCCATGACGTCATCCCGTAAGGATCGCCCTTGTCCGACGCCATCGCATAGAAGGTATTGGCCTGCTTGCGGTCGGCGGGCATTCCCGTTCCGGTCGCATTGAGGTAGCCGAGCTCGAACACGGCGCGAACGTGACCTTTGTCGGCTGCCGCCTGGATGGCTTTCTTTGCCTGGTCGACCTTGCCGGCCGCAAGCAGCGCGCGCCCGAGTTCGTAGCGGAAGCGGGCGACATCGGGATAGGCCTTCACCGCTGCCTCGCAGGCGTTCACGGCCTCGGCGCCGATTTCGTTCGGGAGCAGGCCGGGGACGACGCCTTGCAGGTCGAGAGGCTCGCCGGCTGCCTGATCGCAAGGATCAACGCTTGGCGAAAGCTTCATGGTGGCGGGCTTGGATGATGAGCTGCTGGCGGCCCGGATCTCGAAACCGACCTCGACCGGCTGGGCAGTACCGATCTGGGGTTCGTAACGTAGCTGGTCAACCTCATCCGCCATCAGGCTCGACTCGGGCGACAGGGTACGATCCGGGAGGGACAGGGTTCCCGTTGCCGGATAGCTCGCGAGTTTCAGGCTGACCGCTGGATCCTTTGTCGGGAAGTCCAGCTTCAGCGGAACCGGACCGACACCGACCGGAACGCTGATCTCGCGGTTTTCGATCGCCTCGGCGGCGCCGGTGATATGGATGCCCCGCTCCAGCACCTGCTGCTTCTGCTCGGTCTCCAGCGAGGCCACAATCTGTTCGCCTTGGGCGCCCTGGCCGTCCTTGACGCGGAAAACCATGATGCCCTGGGCTTCGCCACCCCAATTGTCATGCGTGGCGTAGGCCAGCATGTCCACCTCTTCGGCCGCACCGACGCCCTTGGGCACCTCCATCTTCAGGCGCGGCAGGTCCTTGCCCTCGATCTGTCCGCCCACCGAGACAGCCTTGCCGTCCAGCAGCAGGCGTCCGAGCGCAGGCGGCCTTTCGATGCTGACGGTGATCGACCCGCCATCGACATCGACGGGTTCCGGCAGGTCCAGGGCAACAGGCCCGACACCGGACGGCACAACCTTCTCCAGAACCGGCGGCAGCGAAGGCCGGCTGGCGCGGCGCATCAGGACAACCTCATCGATGAGAGACGAATTTTCCCAGGGAACCTGCTTGCCGTCGGTGGCCTCGACCACATCGCGGCGCACCGCGGCCATGACCGTGCGTATCTCCTGGTTCGGCGCCAGTGCCCGACGAGAGAATGCGGATGAAAACGGGCTGAGGTCTCCCGCTCCATCATAGGCGACCGCCCCTGGTTCGGTGGCAAAGGCAATCAATGTGTTCAGCGAGCTCTTGACCTGCGCGAGGCCGGTATTGCCCGCCGTGATCAGCTGGTCCCTCAGCCAATAATCCTTGCGCGGAAACGGATTGTTGCGACAGGCATCGAGGATGATCACCTGGATCTTCGATTTGGCGCGCAATTGCAGCAGGACATCGTCGAGCTTGACCGCCTGGACCTCTATGTCGGCGGCGTTCTTCAGCGAGGCATCCACGGGGATCAGGAAATTCTCGCCACCAATCTGAAAGCCATGACCTGAATAGTAGACGACCGACAGATCGGCGCCGTCCGCCGCCGCGAGGTAGCTGCGGAACTGCTCCTCGAACTGCAGTTTTGTGAGATCCTTGGCGACGAACACGTCGAAGCCGGCCATCCGAAACGTCTTGGATACGTCCTCGGCATCCTTGTCGGGATTCTTGAGAGCAGGGATTTCCCGGTACTGGGAATTGCCGATCACCAGTGCGACCCGTCGATCGGCCGACGCGTCGAAGGTCGTAAAAGCCGTTACGAGGAAAAACGCGATCAATCCGCAAAGTCGGAGCATGGCAACTGCCTCAACCGCCACTACCTGACGACCACAAGCTCCCCAGATTGCGGTATCAAGTCTGTTGAAGAACTCACAATCCGCCGAGACAGCAACAGAGTGAAAGGGGTCGCGACAGCAGGCACCTTCCCCGTCCGATCAAGGTCTAAATTACCTCAGAGCCGAACCATCCGCAATGAGTGTCGACCAGCACCGGCGTGCCTCACCGGATCCGAAGCAACCGCCAAGCTCGATCCAGCGACGGATGCGCTGAAGACACCGGGGTCCCTACGGCTTACTCGCCTGTTTGCATGACATGAAGCGTCACCCCGCACATGCGGGCAATGGGCCCTTGCAGTGCTCCTCACTAGCGAGGTGGAACTCAACGCTGATCTATTCCCACGGTGGCGATATTCAGTCCTTGTGCTGCACGATGTAACGACTGCTCACAGCGTCGACCCCTACACCCCGGGTGACGACAACCGTCCTATACCCGGCAGGAAGGGAATCTGTGACGGTGAGGTCGACTGGACGGCAACGCCCGATGAGGTCCCCGTTTGGAGCGCCTGCCAGTCTGTCAGCCAACGCGTTCCGGCATTCGTCGACCGATGTAAACATGGCTGGTGGCGTGGAAACCGGTTTGCAGACAGTAGCCGCGCCTGGGCTGCAATGGAGCAAAACCATCGCCACAGCAGTTGCCGGATCCATCCATCGCGCTCCAGTGGAACGGTCCACAACGCAGAACGGCGATCTTGGTTGCGTTGAGCAGAGGACCGCCGCCTCATGGGCGGGCGGGCTCATTTCGTTGGACGGCTTTCGTCGATTCAGCGAGTCGCTGGCGACAACGCCGACCGCACGCTCGCGCTGGAGAAAACCACGAACGCAAATGCCAGAACGGCAGCAGCCACAATCAGCGAACCGACGGCGACGATTGGCTCAACGGCCGTGTTGCCTCCATGCAGCATCAGATACAGCGCCGGCAGCATGATCACCAGCCCGAGGTTGTAGAGGCCGTAGTGGATCAGTGCGATTTTCCGCTCTGCCTTAGCCGGGTTAAGGGCGTAGTACCCACCGAATATCGCGCTGGTCACCCACCCGAGCAGATTGATATGAGCATGTGCCGGAAAGGCACCATGATCGCCCGATATGGCCATTTGCAAGCCTGCGGCGATCCCCAGGATGAGCCACACGACAGCTGTCTTGAAGAAAAGATCTGAAACCTTGGGCATGACACTTCCCCCTCAAAAAAATGCCGATTTCAACGCTGACCCTTCTTTGCTTCTGCCAAGCGTCAGCGATTCAGCGGTCATCATCAGGAATGATATTAGAGTTTCCTAAAAAAGAAATGCCAATCCAAATTAAAATCCCGGCCGCTCACGGTGGCAGGGTTTCGTCCTCGGCTGACCTATCCGAGAGTTTGACTGGCGAGAGCATAGGTTACCGATGTAGCTGCACCGTCGACCGCAAAATCGGTGAGGCGTTTGCCCATCGACATGGTCAATACCGTGTCAAAGACCGGCATTCCGCTGTGCGCCAGAAAGGCGGCGAATTCGCCATTGTCCATGTGGGTATCGACCCTAAGGAAAGATCCCGAATGGTCGGCCACGTGCGGCCGCACGACCGCCATGGCGTCCGCGTCGCTTTCCGCCACGACCGGCCCCACGACATGCCCCCGCCCGAACGGCCGACAGAGCGCGAACGCGTTCAGCGTGTCACCCTTGAAAAGACCATAACCGGCCGAGTGCGCGAAGAGCTTTTCGATGAGCGCCGCCCTCCTGACGCCAAATCCCATCGCGTCGAGCTCGATTACCGAGGGAATATCTCTTGCATCCAGAGCCCGGATATCTCCTCGCGTCACCGTCGATCCACCCGTCGTCTGCGCGCGGGCAATGCCCTGGCATTGATAAACGGTCTTCTCCGGCTGAAAGTCGAGCGAGAGATAGAGCCGCCTTGCCGCCCGGGTTGCATTGAGCCGCAGATCGCGCCCGACGACCCTCTCGAAGACCTGCTTCATCAGCCATTGGCCCGCCCCCAGCGTCTGGAGTCGCGGCGAGGTTATAACCATGCCCACGGTCGCGAAATCGGCGCCATGCGCGAACCACATGGCCGAACCGAGAACCCGGCCGATTTCATCAAGCGCCACGAACCCATGTCCCGATTCACGCAGGAATTGCCAGTCTTCGGCCCGATGCGGCCATCCCACGGACAGGGAGAGCGCGTGCAACCGGTCCAGCTCGACGCCATCGATGTCGCCGATGCGCATCGAGAAGGCATCGATTTTCAAGCTTCCGGACGGCTTCAATTCCATGCCTCTGAAAGATTACCCGCAAATTGAGGGGCGACACGCTGCAGCGGCCTCTGCTCGCCAACGCTAAACAAACCGGCCCCGTACGATTTGCTCGAAAGCCGCGTGCTAACGCAAGATTCAACTGAAACATTTCCGCTTTCGGCACGCAATCGCGAAAGAATGCGGACATCCTTGACGGTACCGGCCCGGCGAACCCGGAATGCCAAATCCAAATGCCTTGAGGGCTGGAATGGACGTCTTCGACATCCTCGACCGTCTCGTCGCCTTCCCATCGGTCGCCGGCGAGCCGAACGGCGACATCGCTGGCTGGATCGAGGCCTATCTCACGGAATACGGGGCGCAGGTCACCGTGATCCTTGGACCGGAAGGCGACCGTTCCAATCTTTTCGCGACGATCGGCCCCACCGATATCCCCGGCTACATCCTGTCCGGCCATATGGACGTTGTTCCCGCCAATGAGCCGCAATGGAGTTCGGATCCTTTCGCGCTGCGCAAGGAGGGTGAAAGGCTCTACGGACGCGGCACCACCGACATGAAGGGGTTTCTCGCCGCTGCGCTGGCGGCTGTGCCCATGCTGGCTGGACTGCGCCTCGCCAAACCTATCCATCTCGCCTTCTCCTATGACGAGGAAGTGGGATGCCGCGGCGTGCCACATCTGATCGCCCGGCTTCCCGATCTTTGCGCCAAACCGCTCGGCGTCATCGTCGGCGAGCCGAGCGGCATGCGCGCCGTGCGTGGCCACAAGGGCAAGGCAGCCGCCCGCGTGACCATCAAAGGGCGCTCCGGCCATTCTTCACGGCCTGACCTCGGGCTCAACGCCATCCATGCGATGTCCGAAGCACTGAGCGCGGCCGTGAGCGAAGCCGAGCGGCTGACGCACGGTCCGTTTAACCCCGCCTTCGAGCCGGCCTATTCCTCGCTGCAGACCGGTGTGATCGCAGGAGGACAGTCGGTCAACATCATCCCCGACACCTGCACGCTGGACCTGGAGGCACGCGCCATACCCGGTGTCGATCCGGCGAGCCTGCTCGCGCCGGTCAAGGCGCGGGCCGAGGCCCTCGCAGCCGACGGCTTTCTGGTCGAGTGGACGCCGATGAGCGCCTACCCTGCGCTGTCGCTGCCGCAAGGCGCAGCGCTGGCGGCACTGCTGAGCGAACTGACCGGCGAAGCGCCGCTAACGGCCGTCAGCTACGGCACCGAAGCCGGGCTCTACCAAGCCGCCGGATTGGATGCGATCATTTGCGGCCCCGGCGACATCGGTCGTGCTCACAAGCCGGACGAATATGTTCTTGCCAGCGAACTCACTGCTTGCCAGCGAATGATCGAGGCGCTCGGCGCCCGCTGCATGATCTAAAAGAGACAGCGGCGATGACATTCCTGTTCAATTCCGATGCGCGGCGCGGGGCGATCTTCGCCGAAGCGTTCGCGAGAGAACTGCCGGACATCCCCTTCACGATCGATGCCGCAACGGTCGATCCCGACGCGGTGCACTATCTGATCAGCTGGACCGTGCCGGATAATCTCGCCCGCTACAGGAACCTGGAAATCCTGTTTTCCATTGGCGCCGGCGTCGACCAGTTTCGCCTCGATGCAGTACCTGCGAACGTGGCAATCGTGCGCATGATCGAGGAAGGTATCGTGCGCATGATGCAGGAATATGTGACGCTGGCCGTGCTGGCACTTCACCGCAACCTGCCGGCCTATCTGGTACAGCAGCGCGCCGGCGAATGGAGCGACATCGCGCAACTCCAGGCCAAGTCGCGCCGGCTCGGCATACTCGGCCTCGGGCAGCTCGGCCAGGCCGTCCTCGACCGTTTGAAACCCTTCGGCTTTCCGCTCGCCGGATGGAGCCGCTCGCCGCGGCAGATCGAGGGCGTGACCTGTCATCATGGCGAGCTTGGACTGGAACAGATGCTCGCGGCCAGCGACATACTGGTCTGCCTGCTGCCGCTGACCGAAGACACGCGCGGTTTCCTCGATGCCGACCTGTTCGCGAAACTGCCCAACGGCGCGGCGCTTGTCCACACGGGCCGGGGGCCGCAGCTCGATCACGAAGCGCTTGTCGCCGCGCTCGACAGCGGCCAACTTTCGGCGGCGATGATCGACGTCACCGATCCCGAACCACTGCCGGCCGGCCATCCTTTCTGGTCGCATCCGAAGATCATCCTGACCCCGCATGTCGCCAGCGTCACCCAACCAGCGACCGCCGCGCGGGCCGTTGTCGAAAACATCAGGCGCCACCGCGGCGGGCTCGACCCAGTCGGGCTCGTCGACCGGTCGCGCGGCTATTGAAGTCCAACCTGAAAGGCCATCCCTTGTCCCTGCTCAAAACCGTCGACACCAGCCCTGCCTTTCCGCCACGCGAATCCAGCGCATTGCCCGAACGGCTGATTGCCGGCAACCCCGCCTTCAAGACCTGGGCGCAGGACGCCGCCAAGGGTGATCTCGTCCATACCGGCGTGTGGGAAGCGACGCCGGGCGAGACGCGCTCGATCAAGGGTGACACGTTCGAGTTCTGCCACATCCTCTCCGGCGTGATCGAAATCACGCCCGACACCGGCGAGGCCGTGACCTACCGCGCCGGCGACAGCTTTGTGATGAAACCGGGCTTCACCGGTGTCTGGAAGACAATCGAAACGGTGCGCAAGATCTACGTGACCGTGGGATAACCGTGTGAGGTGCTGGCCTGCGCGGAAGATTTTGCCGTCCTCCAGGTCTGGCACGCAACATTCGTCGGTGGCGGATCACCGAACGGTGCATGCTGCGCGCCAGCATGCGCTAGACTCCCGCCGATGCTGCCAGAGTGATGGATTGCCGATGAGCCTGAGCTTTGATCCCGATACGATCCCCCTTCCCGTCGGCCACTTCATCGGCGGGGAGCTGATCTCGGCTGAGGGCGGGATCGAGATGCGCCGCCCTTCGGACGGTAAGGCATACGCCGCCTGCCCCGTGGCCGGCGTCGACATGGTCGACCGGGCGGTGGAAAGCGCCAAGGCGGCGCTGAAGGCCAGCAACTGGGGCGGCGTTCGACCGCGCGAGCGCACCAGGGCACTTCAGGCCTGGGCCGATCTGATCGAGGCGGAAGCCGAAACGCTCGCCAGGATCGAGGCGCTATGTTCGACGCGACCCGTTGGCCAGCTCGTCGCCGGCGACATCGCCGTGACCGCCGAGCAGATCCGGTTCTTTGCCGAGTTCGCCGACAAGGAGGGCAGCGAGCTCGTGCCGACCGACGACGCCAGTCTCGGCATGATCATGAGCGAGCCTTATGGCGTGGTCGGCGCCATCACGCCGTGGAATTTTCCCATCTCGATGGCCGGCTGGAAGCTTGGCCCGGCACTCGCCGCTGGCAACGCGGTTGTCCTGAAACCCTCCGAGATGACGCCGTTCTCGACAGTCTACATCGCGCAACTCGCTGTAAAGGCAGGCCTGCCCGCGGGGCTCATAAACATTGTGCTCGGCGACGGCCCGACAACCGGCACGGCGCTGACCGGCCACCCCGAGATCGCCAAGATCAGCTTCACCGGCTCGACCCGCGCCGGCTCGGCCATCATGGAGAACATCGCCCGCACCGGCGTTAAGCCGATGACCCTGGAGCTCGGCGGCAAGAGCCCGCAGATCGTCTTTGCCGATGCCGATCTGGACAAAGCCGCGGCGGCGATCGCCGGCAGCGTCACCTTCAATGCCGGCCAGGCCTGTGTGGCCGGCACGCGCCTGATCGTCGAGAGGAGCGTCGCCGACAGGCTGACGGCTGCCATCCTGGAACGCATCAAGACGGTACGCCCGGGCCCGACCTGGGACGAGGCGACGCAGTATTCGCCTGTTATCTCGGAACGGCAGCGGGCGCGTATCGACGGCATCGTGCGAGCCGCGGTCGAGGCTGGCGCCGAATGCCTGACCGGCGGCACCGTCATGGACCACACCGGCTATTTCTACGAGCCGACGCTGATTGCCAATGTCGATCAGGCGAACCCGGCGATCGTCGAGGAAATCTTCGGCCCGGTCCTGACCGTCCAGACATTCGAGACCGAGGAAGAGGCGCTGGCGCTGTCCAGCCATCCGACTTACGGGCTGGCTTCCGGCGTGTTCACCTCCGACCTGTCCCGCACCATCCGCTTCGCGCGCAAGCTCGAAGCCGGCACCGTCTGGGTCAACCGCTACAGCCGCTCGCGCGACCATATCCTGCCGACAGGCGGCTACAAGCGCTCCGGCATCGGCAAGGACCTCGGCCGCGACGCCTATCTCGCCAACCGCAGGACCAAGAGCGTCCTGATCAGCCTGTGAAGAGATGCCGATGAAATCCTATTCGATCGCCCTGATCCCTGGTGACGGCATCGGCGGCGACGTGACCGCCGCCGCCTGGACAGTGCTGGAAACGGCAGCCAAACACTTCGGCTTTGCCCTGACGAGCACCGAATTCCCGTGGTCCTGCAAATTCTACAAGGATACCGGCCGCATGATGCCGGAGGACGCCATCGAGACCTTACGCGGCTTTGACGCCATCCTTCTCGGCGCGGTCGGCTGGCCGGCGGAAGTGCCGGATTCCGTTTCGCTGCACGGCTTGCTGCTTCCAATCCGCAAGGCATTCGTGCAATACGCCAACATCCGGCCGCACCGCCTGCTGCCGGGCGTGACAGGCCCGCTGCGGGCGGAAAACTTCGACATATTGTGCATCCGCGAGAACACCGAAGGCGAATACTCGGGCGCCGGCGGGCGCGTACATCAAGGCACGCTGGACGAGGTCGCCGTGGAGACCTCAATCTTCACCCGCGCCGGCGTCGAGCGCATCCTGCGCTTCGGCTTCGAGCAGGCGCGGACACGGCGCGGAAAGCTCGCCTCCGTCACCAAATCCAACGCGCAGAAATACTCGATGGTTTTCTGGGACGAGATCACGCGAAAGCTGGCTGCGGAGTACTCTGACGTCGCCGTGACCAGCTATCACGTCGATGCGCTAGCGGCGCGCATGATCATGGCGCCGGAAAGCCTCGACGTGGTGGTCGCCTCCAACCTTTTCGGCGACATTCTGACCGACATCGGCGCGGCGATCCAAGGCGGGCTCGGTTACGCCGCCTCCGCCAACATCAACCCCGGCCGCTCGGCGCCGTCCATGTTCGAGCCGGTCCACGGCTCGGCGCCCGACATAGCGCATCTCGGCATCGCCAATCCGATCGCCGCCATCTGGTCCGGCGCCATGATGCTCGGTCATCTCAGTGAAACGGCCGCGGCCGGCCGCATCATGAAGGCGCTCGAAGCGACAACCGCGCGCGGCATTGGAACCACTCCCGGCAAAGACCGTACGGAGGCCATAACGGCCGCCATCGTCGCGGCGCTCACCTGATTGCAAGGTCGTTTTCGATGAAAAACCTGAAAGACAAAAGTCTCTTCCGCGAAGCCGGCCTGATTGGCGGCGAATGGGTCGCTGCCGGCTCCGGCAAAACGGTCGATGTCCTGGACCCGGCAACCCAGTCGCCGATCGGCACAGTGCCCGACATGGCCGGTCCGGAGACCCGCGCGGCCATAGAGGCTGCGGCTTCCGCCTATGGAGATTGGCGGAAGAAGACCAATGCCGAACGCGCTTCGCTCCTGGAAGCATGGCATGGCCTGATGCTGACACATCTGGACGATCTCGCGCTGATCCTGACCACCGAACAGGGCAAGCCGCTGGACGAGGCCAAAGGCGAGATCCGCTACGGTGCGTCCTTCGTCAAATGGTTCGCGGAGGAAGCGCGCCGCATCAACGGCCACACCATCCCCTCGCCGACGCAAGACCGCCGCATCATCGTGCTGAAGGAGCCGGTGGGCGTTTGCGGCATCATCACGCCATGGAACTTTCCCAACGCGATGATCACCCGCAAGGTCGCGCCGGCGCTGGCCGCCGGCTGCACGGTGGTGATCAAGCCGTCCGAGTTCACGCCCTATTCGGCGCTGGCGCTTGGCGTGCTCGCCGAACGCGCGGGCATTCCCGCCGGCGTCATCAACATCGTCACCGGGATGCCGGCCGAGATCGGCAACGAGATCATGGCGAACGAGACCGTTCGCAAGATCTCCTTCACCGGCTCGACGCGGGTCGGCTCGCTGCTGATGCGAGGGGCGGCCGACAGCGTGAAGCGGCTCAGCCTCGAACTCGGCGGCAACGCCCCCTTCATCGTCTTCGACGACGCCGATCTCGACCTCGCCGTCGAGGGCGCGCTGGTGTCGAAATTCCGCAATGGCGGCCAGACCTGCGTCTGCGCCAACCGCATCCTCGTCCAGGCTGGAGTCTATGAAACCTTCGCCGCGAAGCTTTCCGCCCGCGTCAACGCCATGACGGTGGGGCCTGGCACACAGCCCGGCGTCGCCATCGGGCCGATGATCAACATGGCGGCGGTCGAGAAGATCAACCGCCACGTCGAGGACGCGCTCGCCAAGGGTGCCGCGATTATCACCGAGAAGCCTGCGTTGCCCGACGGCCCTCAGTATGTCGCGCCGCTGGTGCTGAGCGGCGCTACAAAGGACATGCAGCTCGCCGGCGAAGAGACGTTCGGCCCGGTCGCACCGCTTTTCCGCTTCGAGACTGAAGAGGAAGCGATCGCGCTGGCCAATGGCACGCCCTACGGGCTTGCCTCCTACTTCTACACCGAGAATTTGAAACGCGCCTGGCGCGTCGGCGAGGCGCTGGAGTTCGGCATGGTCGGGCTCAACACCGGCTCGGTCTCGATCGAGGTCGCCCCTTTCGGCGGCGTCAAGCTGTCCGGCCTCGGGCGAGAGGGCGCGCAGGCCGGCATCGAGGAATATCTCGAGATGAAAACGTTCCACATGGGAATAGGGCAATAGGGAATAGGCAATAGGCAATAGGGAATAGGCAGTAGGCAGTAGGCAGTAGGCAACAGGAAGATACACCTACTGCCCACTGCCCACTGCCTACCTCACCTGATCGAGCGCCTTGTAGTAGAGCCCGACCATCGGCAGGAACCAGGGTTTGCCGGAATAACCGGGAATGGCAGGCCATTCGAGGCCCTTCATCGGATTGCGGTCTTCGCGGCCGAGCATGGCATCGGCCAGGATCATGCCGAGATGGGTGGAGAGCTGCCCGCCGTGGCCGGAATAGCCCATCGCGAACCAGACGCCGTCATGGTAACCGGCCCGCGGAAAGCGGTCCTTGGTCATGTCGACCAGCCCGCCCCAGCAATAGTCGATCTCGACTTTGGCGAGTTGCGGAAAGATCGCCGCGAGGCCTGCCCGCAAGATCTGTCCGCTCCTGGCGTCGGAGCGCTGGTCGGATGTCGCGGAGAAGCGTGCGCGGCCGCCGAAGATCAGCCGGTTGTCAGGCGAGAGCCGGAAGTAGTTGCCGATGTTCATCGAGGTCACGCATGTCCGGTTGCCGGGCATGGTCGCGGCGATCTCGGCGTCGCTCAACGGCCGCGTGGCGATGATGAAGCTGCCGACGGAGATGATCCTGCGGCGGAAATAGCCGAAATTCGGCGTGGTGTAGGCGCCTGTCGCCACCAGCACATTGTCGGCGCTGATCCGGCCGCGCGAGGTGGTCAGTTCATGCCTGCTGCCGGCTTGCTTGCGGTCCGTCACCCTGGTGTTCTCATGGATGACGGCGCCATGGCGGGTGGCGGCCGTGGCGAGACCCGCCACATAGCGGCCCATATGCATCATGGCGCTCTTCTTCGACAGCATCGCGCCATGGAACGGCGAGCCGATCTCGGACTTGAGGTCGGCAGCCGAAAGCAGCGCCGTGTCCGGATCCACTTCGGCATGGAGGGTTTCAAAGTTGCGGGCTATGGCTTCGAAATGCTGCGGCTTGGAGGCGAGCTTCAGCTTGCCGGCGCGGCGGAAATTGCAGTCGATGCCTTCCTCGGCGACCAGCGCCTCGATGGTGTCGACGGAGTCGTCGAGCGCCCGGTAGAGCGCGATTGCGCGCTCCTTGCCGAGCTCCGCCTTGGCCGAGAGGTAGCTGTGGGCAAGGCCGTTGTTCAGGTGCCCGCCATTGCGCCCGGACGCGCCCCAGCCCACCCGCTCCGCTTCCAGCACCGCCACCTTGGCGCCGGACTTCGCCAGCTGGCGCGCAGCGGCGAGACCGGTGAAGCCGCCGCCGATGATGGCGGCATCGTAATGGCCCTCGACAGGGCCCTGCGCGCCGCCGGAAAAGACCGGGGCCGTGTCGTGCCAGTAGGAGACCAGCTTCATCGACAATCCGCCTGTTTCAAAGCCCAACCACGCCCGGAAGACCGGAAATGTCCGATATCTCGACGTAGCCGTAGTAAGGGTTGGCCGGCTCGTGGCCGCGATTGACCCAGACCTTGTTCTTGATGCCGAGATCGTGTGCCGACATCAGGTCATAACGGAACGAAGACGAGCAGTGAAGGATATCTTCCGGGCCGCAGCCCAGCATGTCGAGCATGTATTCGAACGCCCTGAAGCGGGGCTTATAGGCCTGTGCCTGTTCGGCCGTGTAAACGGCATGGAACGGCGCGCCGAGTTTCTCGACGTTGGACATGATCTGCGCGTTCATGGCGTTGGACAGGATGACCAGCGGAATTTCCTTGGCGACCTTGGCGAGGCCGGCCGGGACGTCCGCGTGGGGACCCCAGGTCGGGACACGTTCATAGACCATCCTGGCGTCGTCGGGGCTGAAGGCGACGCCATTGCGCTTGCAGGTGCGCTCGAGCGCGTTGTGGACGACATCGGCATAGGGCTTCCAGTCGCCCATGATCTCGTCGAGCCGGTACGCCGCGAAGTTCTTGATGAATTCTTGCATGTGTGGTTCGTCGAGCCGGCTGCCGTAGAGGTCGCGTGCCGCCTCCGCCATCTGGAAATGGGTCAACGTGCCATAGCAGTCGAAGGTGATGTATTTGGGCCTGAAAGAAGCCATGTCCGTCGATCTCCGGTGGAAGCACACAAGCGTTGCGATGCACTTCATCATAAGCCGGCAGGCGACCAGCCACCTGACCGAAATGGGCTTGCCGAAAGCAGAAAGTTCCGTATCCGCCATCGGGTTTGGCACGCTGTAGCATCTTGCCTGTCAAGAAGCGCCATCCGCGACTGTGAAGCGCATCCGCTGGCGGACAGCGCCAGCAGAAGATGCGGCGCACGCCCCGCGCAAAGGCGAAAGATATCGCCGAGACCGAAGCCTTCAGACGATCTTAGGTGCGCCGATGGTCGAGACTTGAAGGCAGACGGAAGGATGTCTCATGCAACAGGACGAGATCGAAATCCGGACCTTCGGACCGGATCATATCGAGGGTGCGGTAGCGCTTTCTCGTCAGGAGAACTGGCCGCATCGCCCGCAGGACTGGCAGATGGCGCTGCAGCTCTCGATCGGTGCAGTCGCGCTCGACGGCCATGGCCAAGTCACCGGAACCATCCTGGTTACGCCCTATGGCGCCGATTGCGCCATGATCAACATGGTGATCGTCGACAGGAATGTGCGAGGCAAGGGACTCGGACGCCGGCTCATGGAACAGGCATTCGCCCTTGCCGAGGATCGTCCGTTGCGGCTGGTAGCGACGACGGACGGCATGCCTCTCTATGAGAAACTGGGCTTCGTACCTTCTGGCGCCGTTCTGCAGTATCAGGGCAAGGTCGCAGAGCTTGACGCGCCTGAAGGCGTGGAAGCCGCGAGCATCGACGATCTGCCTGAAATCAAGGCGATGGACCGCGAGGCCTATGGCGCGGATCGAGAAGCTCTGATCGATGCGCTGGCCGAGCGCGGCGAATTCGCTGTCATCCGCCGCAATGGCGCCATCGAGGCCTATGCCGCAATTCGCCCGTTCGGACGCGGCGAGGTGATCGGCCCGGTCATCGCCGGAAACATCGAGGACGCCAGGGCACTCATCAGTTTTTTCGCCACATCGCGCCCCGGCGCCTTTCTGCGTGTGGATACCGACAGCCGGACCGGCATCGCCGATTGGCTCGGGGAAATCGGCCTCGCCCATGTCGGCGGCGGCGTAGCCATGGACCGCCCGCCCAAGAAGGACGCGCAATACGCCAGGCCAAGAGTTTACGCCCTCGCCAATCAGGCGCTCGGCTAGAGCCGGATGATTTCAGGTCGAATGACCTGAAATCTGAATCCGTCTCTAAATCAAAGAGATAGAGCATGATGTCGTCCGAAGACCGCCTCACACTTTTCGGCATCATGCTCTAGCCCGGAGGACAACAATGCTTGCCAATTCCCTGATAGAACTCGACCGCGCCCACCTCATCCATCCGGTCTCCTCATATCGCGGCCATGAGGCGCTCGGCGTGCGCGTCTTGAAATCGGCGAAGGGCGCGACTGTGACCGATGCGTCCGGCCGGCAACTCGTAGACGGTTTCGCCGGGCTGTGGTGCGTCAACGCCGGCTATGGTCACGACAGTATCGTAGAGGCCGCTGCCCGGCAGATGCGTGAGCTTCCCTATGCCACCGCTTATTTCGACCTCGGCTCGGAGCCGGCCATCCGGCTCGCCTCGGAACTGGCCGAGCGCGCGCCCGGTGACCTCAATCATGTCTATTTCACGCTGGGGGGGTCGGACGCGGTCGACAGCACGATCCGTTTCGTCCGCTACTACTGGAATGCCAGAGGCGAGCCGCAACGCGACCAGTTCATTTCGATCGAGCAGGGCTATCACGGGTCATCGGTGGTCGGCGCTGGTCTCACCGCGCTGCCCGCCTTTCACGCCGGCTTCGGCATTCCCTTCGAATGGCAGCACAAGATCCCCTCCCCCTATCCCTACCGCAACCCTGTAGGCGAGGACGGGAACGCGATCATCGCCGCATCGCTCGCCGCGCTGAAGGCCAAGATCGAGGCGATCGGCCCGGAGCGGGTTGCCGCCTTCTATGCCGAGCCGATCCAAGGGTCCGGCGGTGTCATCGTCCCCCCGAAGGGTTGGATCAGGGCGATACGCGAGCTCTGTCGGGAATACGGCATCCTGTTCATAGCAGACGAGGTGATCACAGGATTCGGCCGCACCGGGCCGCTGTTCGCCTGCACGGAGGAGGACATCGTTCCCGATTTCATGACGACCGCGAAAGGCCTGACCTCTGGCTATGTTCCGATGGGCGCCGTGTTCATGGCCGATCACGTCTATGATGTCATCGCCGATGCCGCGGGCAGCTCAGCGGTTGGCCACGGCTACACCTATTCGGCCCATCCCGTCAGCGCCGCCGTCGCGCTCGAGGTGTTGAAGCTCTACGAAGACGGTCTGTTGGAGAATGGCATCAAGGCCGGCGCTCGGCTTATGGCGGGCTTGGAGGGCCTGAGGGATCACCCGCTCGTCGGCGACGTGCGCGGTCGCGGCATGCTTGCCGCGGTCGAGCTGGTGACTGACAAGCAGAAGAAGACGCCGCTTCCCGCAGCGGCGATGCCGGCGCGACGGGTCTTCGACAGGGCGTGGGACAACGGCCTGATCATTCGTGCCTTCGCGCATGGGGTTCTGGGCTATGCACCGCCGCTCTGCTGCACCGACAGCGATATCGATGCGATCATCGAGCGAACGCGCCGAACGCTCGACCAGACGCTGGACGATCCGGATGTCCGCAAGGCTGTCGCATGATGGCGGCGAAATATGTCGCGTCTCGAAATATCGCCGGGGCAGACGATTTCGCAATTTTGTGCCGCTGCCCCGCGCCTTTTCGGCGAATCCAGCGCGGGGGAAGTGCCAGACTGCAATTAAGACAAGGCCAGAAACCCGAGATTTACGGGCTTTTCAAAAAGGCCAACGCCCCGGACAGCACGGAATTTTGTTCTGTTCAGAACATGCAATTCGGCCGCGCGCAGAGGAGAGCTAGATTTGGCCAGGGGCTTTAGCGAACTCAAATACATGACCTTCGATGTGGTCGGCACGCTGATCGACTTCGAAGGCGGCATCACGACCTGCCTGGCCGGAATTGCCGCCGAGGCCGGCGTTGCCATCGACAGCGAGGAAGCGCTGAGCCTTTACCGGCAGGGCCGCTATATGCCCGATGCGGGCTTGTTTCCCGACGATCTCGTCCGTGTCTACATGGTCATCGCGCCGCAGCTCCGGCTGCCGGCCGAGGAGAAATACGGCGTCCGCCTGCGGGACTCCGCCAGCGCCTGGCAAGGGTTTCCCGACAGCGCGGCGGCGTTGGCGGACCTTGCGAAGTCGCACAGACTGATCGCCATGACCAATGCCCGGCGCTGGGCGCTCGATCATTTCGAGAAGCAGCTTGGATCGCCCTTCTTCGCCACCTTCACCACCGACGACACCGGCACGGAGAAACCGGACCCGGCCTTTTTCCGGAAAGTCTTCGATTTCGTAGCCTTCCAGGGCGACAGCAAGGATGACATCCTGCACGTCGCGCAAAGCCAGTATCACGATATCGGCATATCCCGGGCGCTTGGCTTGACCAACTGCTGGATCGAGCGCCGGCATGCCCAGAAGGGCTATGGAGGCACGATCGAGCCCGAGCGCTTCACCACGCCGGACTACCACTTCACCTCAATGGCCGCGTTGGCGGCGGCCGTGCGGGAAAGCCTGAAGGAACGGACCTGAGCCCAAGCCCGGAAAGCCGCAACAAGACGAGCATCCCGACCAAACAAAGAGAAAACAAACAGAAAGGGGAATGATATGACCAACAAGATCACCAACTGGACCAGCGCAGACGATGCCATGGTCGAAAACGCCATCCGGCGTGGCGCGAGCCGCCGCGAACTCCTCAAGATGCTGTTGGCCGGCGGTGCCGCGGTTGCCGCGGGCAGCGTGGTGCTTGGCCGTGCCACTCAAGCTCTCGCCGCCACGCCGGTATCCGGTGGAACTTTCAAGGCCGCCGGCTGGTCGTCCTCGACCGCCGACACGCTCGATCCGGCAAAGGCGTCGCTGTCCACCGATTATGTCCGCTGCTGCTCGCTCTACAACCGCCTGACCTTCCTCGACAAGGATGGCGTCACGCAGATGGAGCTGGCCGAGAGCTTCGACAGCAAGGACGCCAAGACCTGGACCGTGAAGCTGCGCAAAGGCGTCACTTTCCACGACGGCAAGGACCTCACCGCGGACGACGTCGTCTTCTCGCTGAAGCGCCATCTCGACAAATCGGTCGGCTCCAAGGTTGCCAAGATCGCCGCGCAGATGACCGGCTTCAAGGCCGTCGACAAGTCGACCGTGGAAATCACGCTGGCCGATCCGAATGCCGACCTTCCGACTATCCTGGCGCTGCACCACTTCATGATTGTGGCTGACGGCACCACCGACTTCTCCAAGGGCAACGGCACCGGCGCCTTCGTGCTCCAGACATTTGAGCCGGGCGTGCGTTCGGTCGTCACCAAGAACAAGAACTACTGGAAGTCGGGCAAGCCCTATCTCGATTCGTTCGAATTCATCGCCATCAGCGACGATAGCGCCCGGGTCAACGCGCTCTTGTCCGGCGACATCAATTTCGCCGCTTCCATCAATCCGCGTGCGATGAAGCTCATCGGCGGCCAGCAGGGCTTCGAATTGTCGAAGACGACCTCGGGCAACTACACCGACCTCAACATCCGGCTCGACATGGATCCGGGTAGCAAGGCCGATTTCGTGGCCGGCATGAAGTATCTCGTCAACCGCGAGCAGATCGTCAAATCGGCGCTGCGCGGCCTCGGCGAGATCGGCAACGACCAACCCGTTTCGCCTGCGAATATCTTCCACAATGCCGACCTCAAGCCGAAGGCTTTCGACCCGGATAAGGCGAAATTCCACTTCAACAAGGCGGGCCTGCTCGGCCAATCCATCCCCGTGATCGCCTCCGATGCCGCAACCTCGTCGATCGATATGGCAGTGATCATCCAGGCGGCCGGTGCCGATATCGGCATGAAGCTCGATGTCCAGCGCGTCCCGGCCGACGGCTATTGGGATAATTACTGGCTCAAGGCGCCGGTCCATTTCGGCAACATCAACCCGCGTCCGACGCCGGATATCCTGTTCTCGCTCCTCTACGCCTCCAACGCGCCCTGGAACGAAAGCCAGTACAAGTCCGAGAAGTTCGACAAGCTGCTCGTCGAGGCGCGCGGCTCGCTCGACCAGGCCAAGCGCAAGGAAATCTACGGCCAGATGCAGACCATGGTCTCCGAGGAGGCCGGCACCATCATCCCGGCCTACATTTCCAACGTGGATGCCCTCTCCAGCAAGGTGAAGGGTTTGGAGGCGAACCCACTCGGTGGCATGATGGGCTACGCAATGGCGGAATATCTCTGGCTCGAAGCCTGAGAGGCGCCTGCCAGGGGCCGAACAGCCGGTCCCTGTCACCCTATTGCGCAACATGGCTTGGCCGAACGCAACCGCAGGAGCGCTTCCATGACATCTGGGGTTCTAAACCTCGTGCTGAAGCGGCTGGCAATCGCGGTCGTCACGCTTCTGATCGTCCTGTTCGCCGTGTTTTTCGCCACCAACATGCTGCCTGGCGACACTGCGTCGATGCTGCTCGGCCAGGCGGCGACTCCCGAAGCGGTAGCCGGCCTGCGCGAGGCCATGCATCTCAACGACCCGGCGATCCTGCGCTTCCTGCGCTGGCTTCTCGGTCTGCTCCACGGCGATCTCGGCACCTCCTACGCCAATGAGATGCCTGTCGCGGCGCTGATCGGCGGGCGCTTCGTCAACACCATGGAGCTCGCCGGCATCACCACGCTGCTCTCGGTGCCGCTGGCCCTGACGCTCGGCATCACCGCCGCCATGTTGCGCGGCTCCCTCTACGACCGCACCGTCACCGTCCTTTCGATCGGCGTCATCTCCGTGCCGGAGTTCATGGTCGCGACCCTCGCGGTCCTGCTCTTCGCAGTCTATCTCAGATGGCTGCCGGCGCTGTCCTCGGTCAACGAGGCGCATTCGCTGACCGACCTGGTGCGCATCTATGCGATGCCCGTAATCACACTCACCTTCGTCATTTCCGCCCAGATGATCCGCATGACCCGCGCCGCGGTCATCGAAACGCTTGCAACGCCTTATGTCGAGATGGCGCTCCTCAAGGGCGCCTCGCGCGGCCGCATGGTTCTGAGGCACGCGCTTCCCAATGCGCTCGGGCCCATCGTCAATGCGGTTGCGCTCTCGCTGTCCTATCTGGTCGGCGGCGTCATCATCGTGGAGACGATCTTCAATTATCCCGGCATCGCCAAGCTGATGGTCGATGCGGTCGCGACCCGCGACCTGCCGCTGATCCAGAGCTGCGCGATGATCTTCTGCCTCGGCTACCTCGTCCTCATCACGGCCGCCGACATCATAGCCATCATGTCCAACCCGAGGCTCAGGTGACGATGGCGCGCGTGGCAGCTTCCCGACGGTCCTTGCTGGGCCACAGCTACAATCTCGTGGGCGTGGTGGCCGCGCTGGTCATCGTGGCATGGACGCTGATCGCCATCTTCGCGCCCTACATCATTCCCCATTCGATCGGCGACATCGTCGACGACGATTATTTCGGCCCGATGCGCCAGGGGCTGTGGCTCGGCTCCGACTATCTGGGCCGTGATATGCTCTCACGGGTTCTGATGGGCGCACGCTATACCGTCGGTATATCGCTCGCCGCCGTCTCCATCGCCTGCTTTTCCGGCGTCGTGCTGGGGATGATAGCGGCCGTCGCCGGCGGCTGGCTCGACACGTGCCTCAGCCGTTTCATGGACGCCATGACCTCGATTCCCAGCAAGCTGTTCGGCCTTGTCGTCGTTGCGGCGGTCGGTTCCTCGATCCCGGTGCTGATCCTGACGCTCGCCGTCATCTATATACCCGGCGCCTACCGCTTTACGCGGGCGCTCGCCGTCAACATCAACACCATGGACTTCATGACCGTCGCCCGTGTCCGCGGCGAAAGCACCGTTTATCTCATCGGGTCCGAGATCCTGCCCAACATCATCCGCCCTGTGCTGGCTGATTTCGGCCTGCGCTTCGTGTTCATCGTTCTGCTGCTCTCCGGCCTGTCCTTCCTCGGGCTCGGTCTGCAGCCGCCACTCGCCGACTGGGGCGCGCTGGTGCGCGAGAACATCGGCGGCCTGCCCTTCGCGGCCCCGGCCGTTATCGTGCCTTCGCTGGCGATCGCCAGCCTCACCATCAGCGTCAACCTGCTGATCGACAACCTGCCGCAGAAGATCAGGGACAGGAACCCATGACCAATCTCGTCGAGGTCAGGAACTTGAGGATCGAGGCGACGACCGACGCCGGACGCGTCGTCGAAATCATCAAGGGCGTCAGCCTCGACATCGCCGATGGCGAGATCGTCGCCCTGATCGGTGAAAGCGGCTCCGGCAAGACAACGGTGGCGCTCTCGCTCATGGGGCACACACGGCCGGGTTGCCGGATCACCGGCGGCGTGATCAATGTCAACGGCAAGAACATGGCCGCACTTTCCGAAAAGCAGCGCGCCAGGTTCCGAGGCACCGCCATTGCCTATGTTCCGCAAAGTGCCGCCGCCTCCTTCAACCCCTCGTCCACCATCATGGAGCAGGTGATCGAGGTTACGCGCATCCACAGGCTGATGCCGCCCGAGCAGGCGCGAAAGCGAGCGGTCGAGCTGTTCCGGGCCTTGTCGCTGCCGGACCCGGAAGGAATCGGCGCGCGTTATCCGCACCAGGTTTCGGGCGGGCAATTGCAGCGGCTGTCGGCGGCCATGGCGCTCATCGGCGATCCCAAGCTGATGATCTTCGACGAGCCGACGACGGCACTCGACGTGACGACGCAGATCGATGTGCTGAAGGCATTCAAGTCGGTCATGCGGGCGGGCGGGATAGCGGGTGTCTACGTTTCCCACGACCTCGCGGTCGTCGCCCAGATCGCCGACCGCATCGTGGTGCTGAAAGGCGGCGAAGTGCAGGAGACCGGTACCACGGCTCAGATTCTTTCGGCTGCCCAGCACCCCTATACGCGCGAACTGCTGGCGGCCTTCGAGCCGAGGCCGCGGCAAGTGCATGCGGACGCAGATGCCGGCGCGAAACCGTTGCTTCGCATCGACAATGTGACGGCAGGTTATGGCGCGGTGCGGGATGACGGACTGCCACTCATCCGCGCTGTCGATTGCATCAACCTGGTCGTCGAGAAGGGGCGCAACCTCGGCATCATCGGCGAATCCGGCTGCGGAAAATCGACGCTCGCGCGCGTCATCGCCGGCATCCACCCAGCGGCGGCCGGCGACATCATCTTCGACGGCAAGGAATTGCAGCGCGCCGCAGGGAAACGCAGCCAGGACCAGCTGCGCGAGATGCAGATCGTGTTCCAGTATGCCGATACCGCGCTCAATCCGGCCAAGCCGGTGGAGGACATCATTGCCCGGCCGCTGGCCTTCTATCACCGGCTCGACAGGCAGGCGCGCTCGAAGCGCGTCGACGAACTGCTCGACATGGTTCGCCTGCCCAGGGCGCTGCGCTACCGTCGCCCGTCGGAGCTCTCGGGCGGCCAGAAGCAGCGCGTGAACTTCGCGCGCGCTCTGGCGGCCGGACCCAAGCTCATCATCTGCGACGAAATCACTTCGGCGCTCGACACGGTAGTGGCGGCCGCAGTGATCGAGCTGCTCAAGGAACTGCAGCGAGAGTTGGGCCTTTCCTACATTTTCATCAGCCACGACCTCTCCGTCGTCGAAGCGATCTGCGACGAAATCATGGTCATGTACAACGGGGAGCGGGTGGAGCAGATCACACCCGACAAGCTGAAGGCGCCCACCCACCCCTATTCCAAGCTTCTGTTCTCCTCCGTGCCGAAGCTCGATCCGACGTGGCTCGATGGCCTTGTCCGAGACCCCGAGCTCGTCAGCCAGTACGGCCATCGCTGACTACCTCGGAAACAGGCTGGGCAGCGGCATGTGCGCCTTGACGATAGGCGACTTCAGCACGACGAAGCTGAAATACTTGTCGATGCCGATATCCATATCGGTCAGCCGCTCCATGATCGTCTGGTACTCGGCTATGCCGGCGGTCACGAATTTCATCAAATAGTCGTAGCCGCCCGATACAAGGTGGCATTCGATGACCTGGTCGATCTTCTCCACGACGGCGAGAAAGCGGGCGAAGTCCACCTGGCGATGGTTCTTCAAGGTGATTTCGGTGAACACGGTCAGCGTCTGGCCGAGCTTGCCGATGTTGACCTGGGCGGAATAGCCTTCGATGTAGCCTTCCGACTGCAATTTCTTGACCCGCATCAGGCACGGGCTTGGTGATAAATGCACCAGATCAGCCAGTTCCACATTGGTGATGCGGCCGTTCTTCTGCAATTCGTGAAGAATTTTGATGTCGATCCGATCCAGTTTCACGGTCGTCTCCGCAGAATGCGTGCCACAGCACAAAATGCTGCCTTGCCAATCACCGTCGACACTACCACAGCCCGCCTGCCTGTCCATCCGAACGAACAGCGCTTTAAAACGCACGGGCTCTCGAATTGTGCGGGTTCGTCGGAATAAAATTCTGCCTCGGCCTCAACTGCAGCAGCGGCTGCCTGTGCAACGCGGTAGATTGGCGCTTCAAGGCAGAGAGACCATGCGCGCACCGCTACAGCAAATCGAGACATCCGGCGAACTGCCGCAATCCGCGGACGCGGTGGTGATCGGCGGCGGCATCGTAGGCATATTCGCGGCCTATTACCTGGCACGGCGCGGCATGAAGGTCGCGCTTGTCGAAAAGGGGCGCATTGGCGCCGAGCAGTCCTCCAGGAACTGGGGATGGTGCCGGCAGCAGAACCGCGACGCCCGCGAGCTGCCGATGGCGACCCACAGTCTCGATCTGTGGGAGCGCTTTGCGGCGGAAACGGGCGAGGACACCGGCTTCCGCCGCTGCGGTCTGCTCTATCTCAGCAATGACGAGGCCGAACTGGCCGGCTGGGCGCGCTGGCGTGAGTTCGCCAAAACAGCCGGCGTCACCACGCACATGCTCGGCAGCGCCGAGGCCAGCGCGCGGGGTCGTGCCACCGGCCGGACCTGGAGGGGCGGCGTCTTCTCGCCGACCGACGGCACCGCCGACCCGTCGCGGGCCGCGCCTGCGGTCGCCCGCGCGATCCTGAAGCTCGGCGGCACCGTGCACCAGAATTGCGCCGCACGCGGCATCGAGACCGAAGGCGGGCGCCTGAGCGGCGTGATCACGGAAAGCGGAACGATCCGGACGAAGATGGCGGTGCTGGCCGGCGGCGCCTGGGCCTCCTCGTTTTGCCACCAGTTCGGGTTCCGCTTTCCGCAGGCGTCGATACGCTCCTCCATCCTGTCCGTCTCGCCCGGCGCGGAGGGCCTTCCGGATGCGCTGCACACGGCAAGGATTTCGGCCACGCGTCGCAGCGACGGCGGCTACACGCTCGCCATCAGCGGACGCGGCCGCGTGGACGTGACGCCGCAGCAGTTGCGCTTCTCGTCGCAGTTCCTGCCCATGTTCCTGAAGCGTTGGCGGAGCCTCGCGCCGGGCGGCCTGCAGGGCATGCGCTCGGGCCACGAGACGCTCCGACACTGGCGGCTCGACCAGCCGACGCCGATGGAGCGGATGCGCATCCTTGATCCGGTCCCGGATCAGGCCACCATCCAGCTTACCCATGCCCGCGCGCTCGAGCTGCTGCCGGCACTGCGCCAGACCAGGATCAGCGCGGCCTGGGCCGGCTACATCGACAGCACGCCGGACGGCGTGCCTGCCATCGGCGAGATTGATACCGTTCCGGGTTTCTTCCTGGCTGCCGGGTTCTCGGGGCATGGCTTCGGCATCGGACCCGGCGCCGGACACCTCGTCGCCGATCTCGTTACTGGCTCCAAACCGATCGTCGATCCGAAATCCTATGATCCCCGGCGCTTCGACGCGTCGGCCTGGGGGAAGGTCGCCGATTTCTAACCTGATCCGTGCCGACATCCAGCCTCTGGAACCGCATCAGCCTTCCCGGAGAAAAGCGTCGATGGGCGCCGGCCGGACAGGGGCCTGCCCGCGAAACCGGCCGACAGCGGCTGGCGTACAGCCGGCCTGCACCGCTGCGAGCTCAACGGCGGCCAACTGGCAATAGCGCCCCTGGCAGCGGCCCATGCCGACGCGCGACAGCGACTTCACCCGGTTGGCCTCGCCGCCGCCGAAACCCGCACTCTGGCGTACGTCTCCGGCGGTGACGTTCTCGCAGCGGCAGACGATCGCGTCGTCGGGGAGTGCCTGCACCATCGCCGCCGGCCATGGAAAGGCGCAGGCCAGACCGCGGGCAAAGCGCTCCAGCCGCGCGAGCTTGCGCAGATCGGCACGGAGGGAAGGTGCCGGCAATCCGAGATCGGCAAGGCACGCCGCCGCGGCAAGGCGTCCCGCGATCTCCGCGCCGTCCGCCCCGAGGAGACGAACTCCATCGCCCGCAAGATAGACTCCGTTGCCGGCCCGACCCATCTCGTCGGTCTTAGGCAGCCATTGCCGCCACTGCTCATCATAGGTGAAGCTACATCCCGCCAGATCGGCCAGATGCGTCTCCGCCCGCAGGTGCCAGCCCATGCCGATCATGTCGCAAGGCGTGAGGCGCGCCCGGCCGCCGGCATCGCGCCAGCGCATCGCTGTGACACCCTGCCCGTCGACCTCGATCCGTTCGAACGCCACGCCCGCATGGTAGCGGCCGCCGAGCCTCGCCCGCAGGGCCAGACCGCGCAGCGCGACAATTGGACGGGCGGCAAGCTGCCAGCCCCCCCGCATCTGCTGATGCCAGCGAGACGTGTCCAGCACTGCTGCCACATCCGCTCCTGCCTTGAGGAGTTGGGCACCGACCAGCGTCAGCAGAGGCCCCGATCCGATCAGGACGATCCGCCGCCCGAGGGCTACGCCCTGCGCCTTGAGCGCGATCTGCGCCGCGCCGAGGCTGTAGACGCCGGCGCTCTGCCAACCGGAGACCGGAGCGACGCGGTCCGATGCTCCGGTGGCAAGGATCAGGCGGTCGTAACCGATCACCTGCACGCCACCCTCCCCCAGCACATGCAGCCGACCCTCCTGCACAGCGATGACCGAGCTTCCCGCGCAAAGGGTGAGCCGCCCGTCTGCCGCCAACCGGTCGAAGAGTGCATGCAGCGCACGCGCCTTCGCCGCCTCCGACCCGTAGAGCTGCTCTGGCGTGCGGAGAAACCCAGTAGGCGGGCGACGATAGATCTGTCCGCCCGCGCGATGCCCTTCGTCGATCACCACTGGATGGAACCCGGCCTCGACCAGGGTCGCCGCCGCCCTTATGCCAGCGGGACCGGCACCGACGATCACGACCAGCGGCGATGAGGCATCACTCACGGCCAGCTCTCCGGCGGCGTCGTGCGCAGCCGCATGCCTTCCGTGACAAGGGTCGAGCATGCCCGCAGGCGCGGTCCTTCCTCCTGCCACACCCAGCAATCCTGGCAGGCTCCCATCAGGCAGAACCCGGCACGCAGCTCGGGTCCGAACTCGAATTTTCGCAACGCGTGCCCTGAAGCCAGCATTGCGGTCAGCACCGTATCGCCCACCAGTGCAGCACACATCTGCCCGTCGAGAAAGAAACGCAGCTGCGCCCGGTCGAACTCGGCGAGCCGGACGACGCGGCCGGCCGTGATCATTCCGCGGCCTCTCGCACCGGGCGAGGACGCGGCAATTCGGGGAACCGTTCGCAGACCGCATCGAATGCCGCCCCGACACCCTCCGGTCCCGAGCGCCCCTTCATGCGACGGAATATCTCCGTCTTGGCGAAGAACCGCCAGTGGATCGGCAAATCCCTTAGTATGGCGGTGAGCCGTTCATAGGCGGCCGGCGTCCACTGCGTTTCGTAACCTTCGCGCTCGGGACCGAAATGGAAATGGTTGGGGGCCGGCCCCTGCCGCGGGCGCAGCCTTTCCGTCGCCTGTTCGTCGACCTTGCCGCCGCGGATGACGACGCCATAGTCGCGTTCGGCCGCGACCGGCGAGACATAACCGCGCCGCACATCCTGCATAACCCGCCAGGGCTCGCGCTCAAGCGGATCGCCGCGCCCGCCGCCCCCGGCGGAGCGGATATCGAGTACGTCGCCAGGCTGCAGAACCGCGGTGTCGATGTTGCCCAGCCGCCGCTCGTGCTCGGTTCCCGGATTGACGACCATATCCGACAGACCGGCCGCCTTGCCGCCCAGCACGCCCCAGGGACGAAAAAAACTGCGGTCGCGGTTGCGCGCCGTGATCCTGGAATCGGGGGCAAAGACGCGAAAGGCCATCTCGGTCGCCAAGCCGCCGCGCCAACGCCCCGCACCGCCGCTGTCCCTGGCGAGCCCGTATTTCAGGAATTCGACCGGGGTCTCGGTCTCGGTGATCTCGATCGGCGTGTTCTTGAGATAGGCTGCGTCCGCGCCCGATCCGTTGGTCCCGTCGCGATGCGGCATCGCGCCGCCGCCGCCCACCACGGGGTTTACCGCCGCGATGACGGTCCGGCTGGTCCGCTCGTCCGTGGTCATGACGTTGACGATGCAGTTGTTGCCGGCCGGCGCCGCGGGCACGCGCTCCGGCACCGCTTGCGAGAAGGCGCCGAAGATGACCGACCGCAGCCGCGCGCAGGTGAGCGAGCGCATGCCTACGGCGGCGGGATGGACCGGATTCAGCACCGAACCTTGAGGTGTGATGCAGGTGAAGGGCCGGGTGAGGCCCGTGTTGAGCAGGATCTTCGGGTTGAGCGTGTAGAGCACGTAATAGACACCCACCAGCAGCATGGTGTGTCGCGGGTCACCGCCTGAAGGAACGTTGAGCGAGGAGCCTAGCTGCGGATCGGAGCCGGTGAAGTCGAGCACCGCCTCGTCACCCCTGATCGTCAGCGTCAGCTTCAGCCGGCAGGGATTGGCCTCGACCGAATCCTCGTCGGCGTAGTCAGCGAATTCCCAAGTGCCGTCGGGCATGGAGCGCAGCACGTCACGTGCCTGCGCCTCCGCATGGTCGAGAAGAGCGGCAACGCCTTCGACGAAGCCGGCCTTGCCGAACTTGCTCACCATCGCCTGGATCTTGCGCTCGCCGGTGTTGAGCGCGCCGACCAGCGCCTTGATGTCACCGATGTTGAGGTCGGGCTTGCGCACGTTGGTGCTCATGATCCGCAGGATCGTCTCGTCGAAGACGCCATCTCTCACCAGCTTCATGGGAGGAAAGCGGATGCCTTCCTGATGGATTTCAGTCAGCGCCCGGCTGAGCGAAGCCGGCACCGCACCGCCCATGTCGGTGTTGTGGATATGCCCTCCGGTCCAGGCGACGATCTCGCCCTCGACAAAGACCGGCTTCCACAGATGCGTATCAGGTGCGTGCGTGGCGACATAACCGGAATAAGGATCGTTGGTGAACGCAACGTCTCCCGGCCGGTAGTCGTCGACCATCGCTATAGCGCGGTGATACGAAAGCCCCGGATACCAGGTGGCGCCAAGTTCCATCGGCACAGCGAAGGTTGCCCCTGAACTGTCCATCAGCATCACCGTGAAGTCCTGCGTCTCCTTGACGAAGGCGGAGTGGGCGGTGCGGTGCAGCGTGTGTGCCATGTTCTCGGCCGCCGCGCGGGCATGGTTCGCCAGAACCTGAAGGTTTGTCCGGTCAAACAAGTCATCACTCCGGGAAGGTCAGCAGAAGGTTGAGATGGCGGTCGACCCTTGCCTGCACTCCAGCGGGAATGACGAGGGTGGTGTCTTCCTGAACGACCACGGCAGGCCCATGAAACGTGCTGCCCGGCACAAGGACTTGCCGGTCATGGAGGTCGATGGTCTCGACGCTCAGGCCCGTGTAGACTGGGAGCCGGCGCGCCGGAATGGCCGGAGCGTCGATCACATCGACCTCAGGGAAAGAGAGTTTCGGCCCCGCGCCTATGGCGGATAGCCGGACATTCACAAGTTCGATCTCGCCGTCCGGGTCGTGGAAATCGTAGAGCCGCTCATGGGTGAGGTGGAAGGCCTGCGCGATGGCGGCCGCATTGCCGTCCGTCAGCCATTCTGGCGACAACACGACCTCGATTTCATAGCTCTGCCCGATATAGCGCATGTCGCATGAGAGATTGAGTTGCGCGGCCGCGTCGTGCCCCTGCGCCGCGAGCCAATCGCGGCCCTCTTGCGCGAGGGTCTCGAAGGCGTCGCGAATTCCGGAGAGCGATGTCCCTGACAGCGGGCTGAAGATGGTGCGAATGAAGTCTCCGCGCAGATCAGCCACCAGCCCCCCAAGCGCCGACACCACGCCGGGGCGGCGGGGCGCCATGACCCGCTTCATCCCGAGCTCGCGGGCAAGGAAAGCTCCGAGCATCGGGCCGCCGCCGCCGAACGGCATCAGCGTGAAATCGCGCAAGTCCACTCCGGCGCGCGAAGCAAGTTTCTCGACCTCGACGAACATTTCCGACACCGCAATGTCCAGGATCGCTTGCGCGGTCTGCTCGGCCGGGCGGCCGAGTCGGGCGGCAAGGTCGCCGATGGCGCGATGAGCCAGTCCGGTATCGATCCGCAGCTGGCCGTAGGCCATCTCGCTGTGACCGAGCCATCCGCACACCACCATGGCGTCCGTCACCGTCGGCCGCTCGCCGCCACGGCCATAGCACGCCGGTCCCGGCGTCGAACCGGCCGACTCCGGCCCGACCCGCAGCACCCCCTGCGCGTCGACACTGGCGATAGAGCCGCCACCGATGCCAATCGAGCTTACCGAGACAGAGGGTATGTGCAGCGGAAATTCGCCGATCAGTTCACCGGTGCCGAACTGCGCCTCGCCGCCGATGATGAGCGCAAAGTCGGCCGAGGTCCCGCCGATGTCGAGGGTAAGGACCTTGTCTTCCCCGGCCTGACGCGCCAGCCACGAGGCGCCGATGACGCCGGAGGCCGTTCCCGACAAAAGCATGTTCACGCAGGCGTGCTTGCCTTCGGCGGCGTTCATCAGCCCACCATTCGACTTCGTCAGCATGGGGCGGGCGGGCACGCCGAGACCCCCCAACCGCTCTTCCAGCGCCGTCAGATAGCCCGAGACGCGTGGATGGACATAGCCGTTGAGGATGGCGGTCGAGCTGCGCTCATATTCGCGGATGACCGGCCACACCTCGGCCGATGAGAAGACGAAGAGGTCGGGGGCAAGACGCGCGATCGCCGCCTTGACCGAGGCCTCCTGCGCGGCATTGCGCCATGAATGGAGGAAGGACACGATAATCCCTAGCGCCCCGCTCGCCTTCGCCGCCGCGACCGCCTTCTCCACCGCCGCCATGTCCGGTGCCTGGAATTCGCTTCCGTCGGCACGCATGCGGACCGGAATGCCGAAAACCATGTCGCGCGAGATCAGCGGTTCCGGTCGCGAGCAGAACAGCGAATACATGTCCGGCATTCGCAGCCGCGCGAGTTCGATCACGTCCTCGAAGCCGGCATTGGTGAACAGCGCGAGCGGCGCGCCCTTGCGCTGGATGATCGTATTGATGCCGACCGTTGTGCCGTGCACGAAGCGCGTCATATGGGCAGGATCAAAGCCTTCGCGTTCGGCAAGAAGGGTGAGGCCTGTCATGAGCTCGGCACCCGGATCTTCCGGCGTCGTCAGCACTTTCAGCGAGGCGACGCGACCGGAACGGGCTTCAAGCGCGCAGAAATCGATGAATGTCCCGCCGATATCGACGCCGACTTTCCAGTCGGCTCCGTTCTGCGCTTCGTTCGCTGCGATGGCACCATCCATGATGCGTCCCTTCCTGTCTGCCGACTGAAGCTGGCATGGCCGAATGGTTCGGGTCCAAGATGGATGACAGGCAAGGATATAAGTCTGGCTTATGCTCCTGCGGGATCTCCCCGCAGGACAGCAGAACAGGCTGCGCGGATTTCATCGCGCATCATCTCATCGGCCCGTGAAAGCCCTCGTGCGCGCGAGGTGAGCAGCGCGATCGGAAATTCCGGCCCCGCCGCGAGCGGCCGGACGGCAAGCCCGGCAAACTGGTGCCACGGCAGCAGCGCGTCGACGAGCGCGATACCCAAACCGGCCTGGACAAAGCCGACTGCGGAGATGGATACGTCGATCTCGAGCGACAGCGAAAGCGTGACGCCCTGTGCGCGGGCCGCATGGGCCAGTTCGTCGGCGGGACGGGTGTTTCCGCGATAGGATATCAATCCTTCGCCGACGAGATCGGCGAGCGTTAGCTCGGCACTCCCAGCCAAGGCATGCCCGGCGGGCAGCAGGCAGGCGAAGCCGACGCTGCCGATCACTTCCGCCTCGATGTCGGGAGGCAAACGGTCGTCCATGGCCACGCCGACGCTGGCATCGCCAGCGCGCAGCATGTCGATGATCGCCGCGATCGGCGCACTATGGGAACGCAGCAATATATCGGGATGCTGCGCCCGGAACTTCGTGAATGCGCGCGGCAATATCGCCATGGCCGGCGGCGGCGAGGCCGCGACCCGCACTAGCCCTGTCCGGCCCAATCGCAGATCCGTGGTCTTGCGGCGCAGCCCGTCCAGCCCTGCCGACAGCCTCTCGGCATCGGGGAATATCTCCAGAGCCTCCGGAGTCGGGCGTAGCCGGCCCTTCACCCGCTCGAACAACGCGAAGCCGAGTTCGTCCTCTGTGTGAAGCAGAATCTGGCTGAGCGCAGGCTGGGAAATGTTCAGGATCCGCGCTGCGGCGGTCACGGTCCCCGCGCGCATGACGGCGATGAACACTTCGAGTTGCCGAGCTCGCATTGCCACTCCATAGGTTAAGCTTATGGCTGTTGCCAAAACCCATCTTTGACGCAATGCCGTGGCGCGAACAAGATGGGCGCATCCAAGGATCAGCCGCTCTGTGCTAGGGAATGACTATGGATGTGATCGTGCTGGGCGGCGGACTGATGGGGTCGGCTTCGGCCTATTTCCTCGCCAGGCGTGGCGCACGCGTAACGCTGATCGAACGCAACCGGATCGGCACCGGGGCAACCATCGCCTCCTTCGGCAACATCCGGCGCACGGGGCGTCATCTCTCCCAGCTCCCGCTGGCTCACCGCTCACTTCGGTTGTGGAGTGAGGCCGAAAAAATGCTTGGGCGCGACGTGGAATTCCGCGCCACCGGTCATATCCGGCTGATCTTCGATGAAGGCGGTCTCGCCGACATGCGGGCTTATGCCGAGGCAGCGCGACCCTGGGGGCTTGAGCTGGAGGAACTCCGACCACGTGAGATCCGTGCAGGCTTTCCCGGGCTCGGTCCCGAGGCGATAGCGGCGTCGTTCTCGCCGCAAGATGGCAGCGGCAATCCGCGGCTGATCGCGCCGGCCTTCGCCGAAGCTGCCCGCAAGCTCGGCGCGGAAATCATCGAGGACGCTGAGGTCGGCAAGATCACGTACACGGGCTCCGGTTTCCTCATCGCCAGTTCCAAAGGTACATTGGCCGCCGGCTGCTTGCTCAATACAGCCGGAGCCTGGGGCGCTCGCATCGCCGCACAGTTCGGCGAAGAGGTTCCGCTCGACGCCCGCGGCCCGCAAATGGGCGTGACCGAGCCGCTGCCGCATCGGATCCTGCCGGTCGTCGGAGTCTGGACCCGAGACAAGGATCATGGCGCCTATCTGCGTCAGGTCGAGCGGGGCAACATCGTCTTCGGCGGGGCGGCCGAAAGGGTGGCGGTTAACCTGGATCCGGGCCATGCGAACGCGGACCCCATGCGTCTGCCGACGCAGTTGCGCGCCGCCGCACGGTTGCTGCCGGCAATCGCGCAGGTCGCGGTCATCCGCACGTGGTCCGGCTGCGAGGGTTATATACGGGACATGCTGCCGGTCATGGGACGCTCGGCGACGACGCCAGGCCTGTTCCACGCCTTCGGCTTCAGTGGACACGGCTTCCAACTCGGACCGGGCGTGGGCGACGCCATGGCAGAACTCATCACGACCGACCGATGCGAAACGCCACTCGATGATTTCAGGGTCGATCGCTTCCGCCGCGCCGCCTGAAGGAGCAACCGTCGACATCCACGCAACGACGGCCCTGGCCGCAAGGGCGGACAATCCGTCTCGCCGCCGCCTTCGAGTATGAGGATCTCAAAACGCGCGCTGCCCTCTAGATCTAGCGTCACTTCGAGGCGGAATTGCCGGAACGAAGAGGTTCATGGCTGCTCCACCGCAAGTAGGCAGAGGCAGTGCCCATCCGCCAACTGGTACTTCACCGAAAAGCGATTTGTCGGAAGCGCATGCGAGCGCGCCAGCGGATCAAGTTCGAGGTCGATCGCATCATTGTGGAGGCCGAATAGTTTCACATCGTGGAATTCGATTACCCGCCGGGTAATCGGGTAGATTGCTTTGTAAAGAGCCTCCTTCGCCGCGAATGCTAACGTGACAAAGGTTGCGGAAGACATAGCAAGTGGCCGAAACAGTTTCTCGACCGGCGTCACAATCAGTTGCGAGAGCGCCTCAGCCTGATCGTTGGGCATTACAGGCTCAAGATCAACGCCAAGCAATTGATAGAAGGCTCTTGAGGCAGCCACCGCTAGCGCCCTATGGTCGGTGTGCGTGATGCTTCCGAGCAAACCCTCTGGCCAACACGGACTGCGATCAGGCTGAACGGGTATCGCATGCGCTATGCCGCACAACTCCTCGATCGCCAGCATTGCGCAAAGTCGGCCGGCAAAAAATTCGGCGCGCCGTTTTGGCACGGCTTGGATCAATGTAGGCGGCGCGTCGACAGCCAGGGCTTCCTTACCGGTCAGGGGCTCGGCGACGTCGATCTCCGCCGTGCGCGCTTCACGCCAATTGGTGCGGTCGCACCAGATTGTGTTCGCCGGTCGCTTTGGCGTCCATCGAAAGTGGCAGGACCGAGTGGTCAATCGCAATTGATCCATTGCTGGACTGTCGGATGTCCGCGATATCAACAAAACCATGACGCCTCGCCGTCATCCGGGCATGCAATGACTATTGTCATCGGCGGCACCCCGAGGTCTTCGAGACTGGGATTGCCCCGTGATTTGCACGAGTAGGCAGAACATCCGGGTTCTGTTACCAAACTTTTCGACAATGAATGGCGGGCACGAGAGCGATCCTGTTTTCCGGAAATTGCATCATGTTCAAGGGGCACCGTTTCGACCAGTCGATGATCTTGCTGTGCGTGCGGTGATATCTCGCCTACGGGTTACCGGGCCATCGACAGCGTCCGCGATACAGTCAAATTCCGGTTCAGCGACCAGCAAACTCCTCCTCCGCCATGGCAAAGACGCTTTGGATTTCAAGGGCATCCTCGTCGGTGGGGGGATCATCTACAAGAAAAGTACGAAGACCCATTTTGAAATAGCCAACCAGTTCCCGAGCGACATCCTCGCGCGATCCAACCAGGAAGGGGCAGGAGGCCTGGTTGTTCCTGTAAGGGCCTAACCAATAGGGGTGGCCCTCAGGAATGACCACTTCCAAACCCAATTCCTTGACCCAGACGGAATCGGATACTCGGGTGTAGTACTGCCGCACTTCCTGTCCGAGTTCATCATCGGGATACCGGCTCCTGGCAACGGCCCAAGCATCTCCGGTTGTTGCGCGCGAAACGATGCCGAGTCGCGTTCCATATTGAATGCCCTCTGGACGTGTTATGCCATCGTAGTGGTTAGCTGGGCGAAGATACTCGATCGCCCGCGCGCCCAGGCGTCTGGCAACAGCCATACCTGCGGGTGACGACCCGGAGACGGTAAAGATGGGAGCACAATCGGGATTCATGCGTGCAGCAAGTTTCAGATGGAGCCCGTCAACCTGATAGTGCGTGCCGTGGTAGGTCAGAGGTCGCTTCGTACTCAACAGATTGCGAACAATCTCTCCGTACTGCCCCACACGCTCGTATCGCTGATCATGACTATTTTTATCGCAGAACGCCTCGAGGTCATGGGGAAAACCCCCAGAGATGAAATTCAAGTGCACAGGTCGATCATAGATCAATGACAAAGATGCCACCAACTTTGCAACGGTGAATGGGTGCGTATAGAGAGGCTGCACGGCGACGAGGGGTGAAATATTTTTCGTGAAACTCATAAGATGGCTGGCCGCCAGCCAAGGATCGAATTGTTGATGGTCGGAGTATACGAGCATTGCGGAAAAGCCGTGGCGTTCGGATCGGATAGCGGAAGTTTTTATTTCCTCTATATATTTGTCGTTAGTCATCGCATCGTCAAAGGTTGGGCAAGCGCCGATTATTGTAAGCGCGGATGGCATCATTGTATCTCCTCCTAGAACTTTTAGCTTCTGCATTCGTATTATTACAACGCCTGACGCTCAAACAATCTTCGATATAGACCAAGATCCCGCAGAATAAGCTGCTCGTGGGTCCCCTCTTCGACAATTTTTCCCTTGTCGAAAACAAGAAGGCGATCGAGCGCTTGAACAATCGACAGCCTATGCGCAATCACGAACGTGGTGCGGCCAACCATTAGTCGGTCCATTGCCGTCCTGATCATCAGCTCAGAGTCTGAATCAAGGTTCGACGTTGCCTCGTCCATAATCAAAATCGAGGCATTTGCCAGAAATGCACGGGCGATCGCTACGCGCTGACGCTCTCCACCAGAGAGCTTTACGCCTCGTTCTCCGACCACCATGCCGTAGCCCTTCGGAAGGCCCGCAATAAAGTCGTGCGCATTGGCAAGGCGTGCCGCCTGCTCGATCTCCGACATCGTCGCATTTGGCCGAGCATAAGCGATGTTCTCCGCAATCGAGCGATGAAACAAGACTGGTTCCTGTGGAACAATGGCAATCTGTCGCCGCAACGAAGCTTGGGTCGTCCTGGCAATATCCTGGCCGTCGATGAGAATCGCGCCCCCGTCTACATCGTAGAGTCGCTGCAGCAACTTGATGAATGTTGTCTTGCCTGCCCCGGACGGCCCAACCAAGCCTATGCGTTCGTTTGAACGGATCGACACTGAGAAATCGCGGAAAAGGGGCTCGCGATGACCAGTGTATCGGAACGTCACACGATCAAAACTGACCGAAGCGTTTGCGATCTTGATTTCGGCGGCATCGCGATGGTCAGAGATGCCGAGCGGCTTGCTGGCTATTTCCGCAAGCTCTTCCATGTCGTTCACCGTGCGCTGCAGATTGTGCAATTCACGACTGACCTGTCGAAGATAGCCCTCCAACAGGAAGAACGCCGCCAGGACGAACGTAAGATCACCGGCCGTGGCCTGACCATAGATCCATAGCCACAGAGCCAAACCCAGTACTGAAGTTTTTAGTAAAAGCAGGGCTGTGCCCTGGCTGACGCCAGCAATACTGACCCGCATCCAGGTACGAAGCGTGCGCTTCCGCCACTTCTTCAGAACCGCGCCCAGCCGCTCGTCCTCGCGCAACTCGGCGGCAAAACTTTTTACAATGGCATTGCAGCTCACCGTGTCGGCCAGCGCGCCACCCAGTTTCGAGTCCCATGCATTCGAAAGGCTGGCCGCAGGTGCAACAAACGCAAGCGAGAACCATCCTGCAAGAATGATAAACAAGGCTGAACCCAAGGCGATAGCCATGCCTAGCACCGGCCATAAAATCCCGAACACCAGCGTCGTGCCAACCAGCACCACCAGTGTCGGAAACAGAGAAATCAGTACCGTGTCGCCGAATGCATCGAGAGCCCACACCGCTCGAGTAATCTTACGCACGGTGGAGCCGACGAAATTGGTGTCATGCCAATCCGTCGAGAGACGCTGAACTTTGTAGATTGCATCGGACGCCATGTCCGTCATCGTTTTTAACGAAAGTAACGATATACCTGCAAACGCGATTTGCCTGAATATCAGGCTCGAAATCGCAAGAGCAACAAAGACAGACGGCGCATTTATCGCACTGCTGTACGAAAGATAGCTATCTTGCGCTCCGACCGACATCGCATCCACCAGCCGCCCGGCAAACAATGGCATCAACACATCGGCCACGGCTGCCAGCGTTGTTGTGACAAAAATGAACGCGACGTGCCATATTTTCCTACGCCAATACACGCCGACGAAGTAGAATACCTTCGCAAAGGTGCTGCGATTTACATCGAAACGAAACCGGGTCACAGTTCGCGTGGACGCGATGCGCCCATCCTCAAAATTGGTTCCGCTGCAAAACCCTGCAGGCTCAAGCCGTAGATCGGATACCAGCAGATGCGCAGCCGGATCGCCGAGCGGTCGGAATAAAGGCCCTCGAACACTCTCACGCCTCCTCCTGTACGCTATCGGACGGCGTAGGTTGGCGAGCTTGCAACGCTGCTGAGACCTGTCGGCCAAGAATGGCTCTGTTTGCAGGCTCTGTGATCATCGTCCAGTGGTCGCCGGGAACGGTGTGCACGTGCAAAAGGGATGACGGCAGGACGTCGCGCCACCGCATCATTGACCATCCATGCTCGCCATCGGCGGCACCAAACGTGCGCGCATTGAACTGGTGAACGGCCACAGGCAACCGAGGGACCTTGTAGGATCGGACAAGCTTCTCGAAGTGTCTGCGTTGATCCCGCATCTTGGCCCCAGCAGGAGCATCAAGATCAGCGTCCACGGTATTCGGCCTTTGTCCTTCCTGCATCACTTGAGAGACAGAGCGATCTGCGTGTTCACGAAGCAATGTACGTTCTCCGGGGTGTTGCGGCACATCGGTTGCCTCGAACCGTGCAAGGAGCTCCGCCGTTGATTTCAGATCGGAGGGCAGATGGACGTCGATGAGTCCCAGAAACGAGACGGCCTCACCACATTCGAGGAGATCGTGCGCCATCGCGTAGGCGAGTATGCCGCCGGACGAATATCCGGCTAGGCGATAAGGGCCGCGAGGCTGGATCGTCCGCATCATCGACAGCGCGCGTGTCGCCATTGCCCCTAGTGTGTAGGTGAGCGGTTCATCCGCGGCCGGCCACGGCAAGGCATAGACGGGGGTGTCTGGATCGAATTCCCGGGCCAGCTCAAAGACATATGAATGATCGCCCAAGCCCGAAGGCAGGAAGAAGATGGGTGGTGCATTCCCGGTCCGGTGCACCGGAATAGGTTCCGGACGGTCTTCTTGCAACGGGAGGCCTCTGCTTTTCCGGGCAAGATCCTTCAAAACGGGGTTCTGGAAGAGATCATTTATGGTCAAGTCGAGTCCGGCGTTCGGCGCACGGCTCACCAGTTTCACTGCCAGCAGCGA